>JAOZIE010000018.1 GCA_026014485.1 Candidatus Bathyarchaeota archaeon | reverse complement strand
CAGATCGTTGCTGGTTTTTCCGGCAAAGCCAAAAAGAGCCAACAAAGTGGACCCATATATGGACCCGCCCCGATGGCAAGAGATTTTTTCAGACAAACAGGAAGCAGATGCAGTCATATATCCGGCCTGTTTATGAGCAGTTTGTCGCTCTGGCCTTGATGGGAATCCGCGCTTCCAATCCTCATCACTTCTTCGGTTTGTTCAACCAGTGGGTCCAACAGGTTTTTCGGAAGCCGGTCTGCCCTGTTTGCCGTCAGTTATCTCTTGTGCATCACGTGGGTTGGTTCTGCCGTTGGCTATGCAACTGGGCAATACGCTATGTCTTTCGCAAGCACAGCCCAGACAATGCGAGCAGTTTTGTTCGCTTGTGCCACCGTTGCCTTCATAGTCCCTCGCCTCTCTTCAATTTCAGCAAGCCATTTGCTGCGACTGTCATCTTTGTTTCGATATCGATAGACGACACTTCGTGCACCATGAACAAGTAATTTTCTGAGATAACAATTGCCTCTTTTGCTAATGCCCATCAGTCGGTCTTTACCGCCAGATGAATGCTGACGTGGTGTGAGACCGAGCCATGCGGCAAGTTGCCTTCCGTTTTTGAAGGCCCGAGCATCACCAATAGCCGAGACCAAAGCCGTCGCAGTCAGTATCCCGATGCCAGGCATAGATTGTAATTTTCGACATTCGGTTGATTGCTTGGCCAGAGCTTCAAGTTGCTTTTCGTATTTGTTGATCTTGCCATCCAGATCGACAAGTTCAGTGTAGAGGTCAGAGAGAAAATCTCGCTCGATCAACGTCAGTTGGTTCGACAAATTTTCAAAAACAACAGGCAGGGCAGAGCGAATTTTGGATATGCCTTGGGGAACTGAAATTCCAGACTCCAACAAGAGCCCTCTGATCTGATTGCAAAGGCTTGTTCTATTCCGGACCATCCGTTCTCGAATACGATGCAAAGCTTGGAGGTTGAGCTGCTCCTCATTTTTGGTCGGGACAAAGCGCATGTTGGGCCTAGAAACCGCTTCGCAAACAGCTTCAGCATCATTCGCATCGTTTTTGTTTGTTTTGACGTAAGGCTTCACATACTGCGGTGGCATTTGACGAACTTCATGACCTAGCTGTTCAAGCTTTCTGGCCCAGTAATGAGAACCACAGCAAGCCTCGATGCCGATCAAGCAAGGCTTTACATTTGCAAGAAATGGCAAAACATTGCGCCGAGTAAGTCGCTTTTTCAAAACGACTTTGCCCGTTGCGTTTACTCCGTGGAGTTGGAAAACGTTTTTTGCCAGATCAATGCCGATGGTGGTAATATCTTTCATTGGACCCGTTCCTTACGTTTGAGCTTGCACTCCATGTACAAGCTTGGTGGCAGCCTAGGCTGACCCCGATGAAAAGCCAAAGAGCTTATCAAAGGGGCGGGTCCATCCCATTACTTCTCTTGCATGCTCGACGCTCAGACACATGAAGAACAGACTGGGCATGATTC
>JAOZIE010000019.1 GCA_026014485.1 Candidatus Bathyarchaeota archaeon | reverse complement strand
TCAGCAGCCTTTTTGTTAAAATTCTGAAACATATCGTTTAGCGCTTCAAGCTGCGTAGAAAGCTCTTTCATACCCTGTTGGTTTTTCTCAAAAGTATCAATCATCGAGTTAACAGCTTCCCGGTTCACCTCAGAGGCATCCATGAGCTTGTTAACATTCTTAACCAAAACTTCAAACTCACGCTCCAAAGCTTTAACATACGAAACCAAAAACTCAAACTCTGCACGAGTAACAGGCCTATCATCTTGCTTAGACATCATCAACAACCCCCATCATTACCCTTTTCCATATCATCAACCCGCCGTTTTAAACCAACCATCTGACCATTACTAAACTTGACCGCCTCAATCAACTGCTCAATTTTTTTCACCAACATAAACTGACCCTGAGTCAAATTATAAGACGTAACACCCCCCTGAATCAAAGCCACAAAATCATCAACACTCATAGACTTGCTCACCTTTTGCTCAACCCGAACCGTGTGCTCATCCTTTTGATAAATCCGCTCAATAACATCAAACAAGCCCTTCCGGGTATAGCACTTGGCCCCGTCAATACGAACCCCTTGATAATCCCGGTTAGCCTCAAAAGTCTTCAAAACCACATCCTCAACCATACTGCCCTTCTTAGCCTCAACAATATCAAGCAACCGCTTCACAGCAAACAAACAAGCATCCAAATTCAAACCCACATCACAAGCCACCTGACAAGTAACCTTTTTTCGCTGAAAACCAAAAGTCACCCACAAAGTAGAATCCCCCACCACCTCCTCAACCTTATCACTTTCCAAAATCCACTTCTGATTTTCCAAAACAAACAAAACATTATGCAACTTTAAAGGAACCTTCATCAGGGTGTGGGTGATTTTATTGCAGTAATATCCCTTGTAGGGCTGATAGATTTTTGATCGTTCAAGAAGCCTTCGGCAGTACACGCGGACAGTAGACGGCTTTATTGACGCAAACTTGTTAACTTCTTTATGAATAGCCCACGGATTTAACGGAATCTCGCTACTGTTAACCACTTGCTCAATGATTTGAAGAGGAGTCGGCTTCATTGTTTCAGAACACTACTAGTAACTGTTATAACAGGAGTTACACTTGCTTCAATGAAAATAGAAAAATGAAAACCTAACACACTAAGCAGTTTTTCGAGAGCTAGAACAGTTAGTTGAATCAACATGATGCCTTCTGTTCTTGTTTGCGTTGTTCAACTCTTTTTGAAATGTTAGTGAGTAGAGCGTATTGGTTGTTAAAGTCCTTCCAGAGATTTTCCCCCACACAACACAGAGCAAATTGCACAGTTTGAACGATATCGTCTACGGTCATGCCGTCAGTGAACTCAAAACTAAGCCAGTGAAGGGCTTTGTATGCCCCTGTCCTTTCGGCTTGTTGAATCAGGTCCAACACTTCATCATCTTCATAAGGCACACCATTCACCGCCAATCGGGCAGATCGTAAACTTTCCGTTTCCAGTCGGGAAGATCGTAACCAG
>JAOZIE010000013.1 GCA_026014485.1 Candidatus Bathyarchaeota archaeon | reverse complement strand
CCAAACGTGGTCACTGATACCCGCTTCCATCGCGGGGGTTACTCTAAGCGTCCGATGAATACGGGCGAAGTTGTAGTGCATGAAATGCAGGCTCACCGAAGCCGCGAGGTTTTCCCACTTCTTAGAGAAGCCGTTAGTTAGGCGGGTAAAGCGCCTCATGCTCATACGCATGGTCAAGTTTTGTCGTTCGGCAAAGCTAGTTGATATTTGTGCGGGGTCAGGCTTGCCGTTAAGCGCTACCTTGGTTGCGCCAATGCACTTAGGGGGACTGTAGCGCCTCTGTGCTTCGGGGTCTGCGCCATACATCTTGACTAGCTGTGCATAATCCACATCGGCCCCAAACACTGAATCAACCGCTATGGGGTAGGCTGCATGGCCGTCACTAGTTAGCTGTATTCTTGCGCCAGGAGCTAGGCGGGAATGTAGATCAGACAGGAACACCGCCGCCGCTTCGGCATCGCGAGTGCCTACGAGGTATGAGGGGACTAGCTTGGTATCAGCGTCTATCGCAACCCAAGTCCACACATCGCCATAGCCGAACTGCCCCCGCTTATCTTCGGGGACATTCTTTTGCTTGGCGTAGCAGTAGGCCCATATCTCATCAACCTGGACGCTCTTACAGGTGAGATTTACAAGGTGATTGTTTTGATACTCTGCACAGGCTTGCCCCAAGTCCACCAGGAGCTTAGTCACGGTGTTTTTGGCCGCGCCGGTCATACGAACCGTAGCGCGGATAGAATTGCCCTCGACAAGACAGCCGATTATTTGGGCGCGTTTTTCTGTAGACAACCTGTTCATGGTTATTAGAATAGCAACCTGTGCATTACCGGTCAAGCATAAAAGTCAGTTTATGCAAAATAAAAGTGCCGGGGACCGTTCGCGGCAGTCCCCAGCAGCTAGAGTGCTAAACGCGATACTTTAATCAACTAGACTAATAATGGTGGCGGCGGCATTTTTCTTGTCCTTTCCAGGGGTTTGGACTTGACAATGCCGCAGAGATAAGTACAATTACCATAGACTTAGCGCTTATCTACGCGGCGTGGCTTAGGTTGGTCCCCTAAACCAACTAGGCCGAAAGTGGATAGCCCCTGCCGGGAATCGAACCCGGATTGACCACTGCGCAAGGGTGGCACCTTATCCATTAGGTCACAGGGGCATAATTTAGAAGAGGTGACTCCGGCACGGGGTTGCCTCTTCGTCGTTTGGTATGCCTACTATATAGGGCAGTTTTTTGCAGGTCAATGGTTTTTACGACATGCTGTTGTCAATATGTATGTAAATACAGCATGTTATGTGACGGATAGTCACACTAAAGTGCGCGATTAAACTTTATCTTTTGGGATTATTCTTCTTTTTTGGCCCATCGGGCCTGGGCGGCTTTTTTTGCTATTTCTGATCTTTTTTCGGGGGAAAGTTTGCTGGCGCGGGCTTTCCCGCCCTTTTTACCGCCTAACCTACCCAAAGCCACGGCGTGAGGATTCTTGCCGTCATCGGTGGGAGCTTCAGGGTCGGTAGCATCTTCTACGATGCTTGCGGCCATCTCGTTTATGTCTCGGGGTCTCTTTCTTTTCTTTTCCATACCCATACTTTAACGCTCAAGCATGGGCTATGCAAGATCATCTATTTTCAAACTGACCCACTACC
>JAOZIE010000008.1:310390-310848 GCA_026014485.1 Candidatus Bathyarchaeota archaeon | reverse complement strand
GTTTCATTTTTCTCGGATTGGCTTCAAAGCTCCGCAGCGTGTTCAACGCAAGCGCCAGATTGCCTTTGCTCTTCTCGACAATTTCTCGGAGAATCTCCTTGCTTACATTTGCGCTGGACCTTTCCATAAGAAGTTCAAAAATTTTGTCGTCGGGCAGTCTCTCAATCCGAACTATGTTGGCGAACTTTACCCGATGTTCATTATTCATTAACCGGTGGCTTTCGGGAGAATCAGCCACCAAACAGACACAGAAATTGAGCCCTATTAGCATGTTAATTACGTCGTGATTCTTTAATCTCTCAAAGTGATCAAGAAAAACGAACACTCGAAGTTTCTTGGTCTTCTCTTTAAGCCTCTTCATTATGTCATAGTTGCTCTTACTAGCTATCACGCTCCCGATAGAGATGAGTGCTTCTCTTAGAACGGCGTTTGCAGTCTGATAAAGAGAGCAATCAACA
>JAOZIE010000008.1:0-310253 GCA_026014485.1 Candidatus Bathyarchaeota archaeon | reverse complement strand
TTAAAAGAGGCTTATGAGTATGCACAGATTCCGTTTGTTCCGATATATTAACAATGCTTAAGTTAACACTGCCGCCAATAAAGACACTACAATGACAAAAAGTCTACTACCGGTCAGACCTATTAAAAAAACGCTCTTAAGTCATCGTCTGAAGATCCAGTTTTTGGCACATATATCAATAGCAGATATACACAGATTTGCTTAAATTATTGCTTCAAAACACCATTTCTAAGTGAAGAGCCTGCTTTTCAAATAATGCCATACCTAAATGATTTCGTCGGTTTTCTTGTATATCCAATCCTTCAGCTTCGCAAGCTCTCTCTGCTCCGTCTCATCCATCCTCTCTGTATAATTCCCTATCTCTTTAGCTTGCTTAGGATAATACTTCGAGAACAAATACGAGTAGACGTTCGTCAATTCGACCCCAAGAGGCGTCGCCAGACTTGCCGTATGAAGATAGACCATAGCCTCCATATCAGTTGCGGTTTTAGAAGAAAAGTTCGCCAGCCGTTCCGTAAGAATGTTATTCTTCATCTCATCAGTGACCGCATCCTCCCAGCCACGGTAAGCAACAACAGGCGAAAACAGTCGCCTTAGCGTTTTTTCGAACTTGTCAACCACTAAACCACAATGAAAGTCGGCTCTTTGGGCTTATGCTATTTACGGATACGAAGAGTTCCGTTATTTCCGATAAGCAGTCAGCCTCCTCTTCGCAAAGCGAACATACTTGCTGCTGATGTCGCAACCGAGGAATCGCCGTTCAAGCCTCTTTGCGACAACTGCCGTCGTTCCTCCGCCAGCGAATGGGTCAAATACTATGTCACCAGGTCGGGAAGAGGAAAGCATTGGCTTGATGCACAGTGCTTCAGGATAGACCGCAAAATGCTCTATGCCCGAAGGCCTTGTGTGGATAGCGAACAGGTCGCCAGGGTTCTTCCCCTTCGGATGATACATGAGGCTGCGGTGCATCATCGCCCACTCGCCATAAGACGAGCGGTGAGGCGGACTAACGGGAACATTACGATACGTTCTCAGTAGCCTTGCCCGCGGGCTGCCGAACTTCTCTGGGTCAGGCGCCTTGCAGAACTTGCCCCTGTAACGGGTCTTCTTATGCCACGCCGAAAACTTGGCTGTCGGTGCTTTGGCCGGCTTTGTCTTGTGGGGCTCCCTTATGGCGTCCAAGTCAAAATAGTATTTCTTTGATTTAACAAAGTGAAATATCATCTCGTAGGTGCAGCTTAAGCGGTCCTTGACCGAGGCGGGCATCGCATTAGGTTTGTGCCAGACAATGTCAGCCCTGCTTATCCAGCCTATCTCGTTCAGAGCAAACCTAACTCTCCAAGGGATACCCAGCTTCCTCTTGTCCTGAAAAGTGTCCCCGAGGTTGAGGTAGAAAGAGCCGTCCTTTTTGAGTATGCGCAGAACTTCCTTCCCGACCTTCACCAGATTAGCAACATACTCCTGCCACGTCTGCTCAAGACCGAACTGTCCTTGAACGCCGTAATCTCTCAACCCCCAGTAGGGCGGAGAAGTCATGACCAGATTGACGCTCTCATCAGGAAGCTTGCCCATGAAGTCAAGGCAGTCAGCGCAATAGATTCGGTTTAGCTGGATGGACTCACCGCTCTTAGAATGCGCGGCTCACGAGAAGAGCGTAACCGAAGTGCGGACTGCCGTTACTCTCTCAGAAAGTTCAATCCTTTTTCGGTCAGCATCCATTGGTTCTGCCTGCCGACCCTTTTCCCCTTTATCAGCCCCTCGGCCACTAGCTTGTAGAGGTGGACCTGCGCGGTGTTCCAAGATATTCCTAGAGCCTTGCCCACTGTCTCGGTCGTGACTGGCCAGTCCTGCTTTGCCAGAAAGCGCACTATCTTGCTGTCCAACTCGTCCATATGTGCGGTTCCCATCATCTTTCATACATCCTACGGCATCCACTACGATACTTGCTATGACATATACTACGAAATGTCCTATGACACTTACTATGGCATCTCCTACGGCAGAATTTAAATCTTTCTTGTTCAAATATTCTGGCGCATGAGCCCAAGGTCATCAGGTCAGGGCAGCCAGGATTGGCATATAATTCGACAAATGCCTACTGCCAACTTTGGCTTAAATTGCTATCGAACAAATTATCAAACAGGTATTTTCATGAGGCATTTGTCAAAGCCGTCAAACCGCATCGTTACCTATCGCTTGGATGAAAACGTCCAAAGGCGTGCCTCGCAAGCGGTGTCCATGTACGCCAAGGAGATGCTAAAGAGCGGCAGCGTTAACGAAGAAGCCCTTGCAGAGAAGGCGTTTTCTCATGTGGTCGGCAAGTCCATAGACGACATAAGAAAACTGCCGATTGAAGAACTTGATCTGAATCCGAAACTCAATGACGCATGGGAGGCGGTACACCAAGCGATGCAGCCTTCGGCTATCAATTATCAACTGGAAAATACACCCCTGCTGTCGGAGCACTTCAGGCCTGACTATAAGGACAAGGAAGGCCTTTTCACAAGGCTGGCCAACTGCATCCATGAGCACCCTGTAGCAGCCGGGATTGCGCTTACCTGCATCACATTTGGTGCGACAGCAGCGGCCTTTGGTGCGCATTACTGTTCAACTAATCAAGCAAGCTCGCAACACCCTGAAGACGGTGGCCAACCAGTATTTGACTATGCAACCCAAAAAGGCATAACAAGCGAAGTTGTTAAACATTTGAGCCCTCTCGATGCTGACGGCGTAATGGACGGCGACGAGAAGGCATTCGTGGATTACTTGTCAACTGTGACACCCTCGTTACAGTATAAGGTTGTCGAAGACTTTCTGGCAGAGGGAACGATTTCACATAACGAAGGACACCACGTATGCTTTCTAGAATCACTTCCCCAAGCTGAGCAGGAGCAGATCATAAAGGACGGAAACTCGGCGAATCTTGACATCGACGGGGACGGAATGGACAGCTACTTTGAGCACTTTGTCAATAAGACGCCGTACAACGTCTACAACGGCAGGTATGCCCTAGTTCTTGAAACAACTCCGGGACGTGGGGCTGGTGATACTCTCGCAAGCTTTCTTGTTGACGAACAGAAATTCGAGCCAGGAAATGTGATAAAACTCTGCGGAAATAATGCAACAAAGGATAATTTCATCCAAGCCATAGAAGAAGTCTCACAAAAAGCCACAGAAAACGATATGGTCTACATATCATTCGACGGCCATGGAGGCCGTGGCGCGTTTTGTTTCAACGACGGGGAAGGCAACAACCAAGGCATATCGAGAGACAACGGTCTGCTCTGGACTGAGATTAATGACTATCTGGAACCGTTAAACAAGGCAGGAAAGATGCTGATAACAACATTTAGCTGTGCAGGCGATGCGCCAGTTTCTGCTCTAAGCGGTCCGAGAAGAGTTGTTTCTGATATACCACAATACTGGGTGAATAATTCAGCAGGGTTGTATGAAAAGGTTGACAAGACCCCGGAAGCCAAGCTCTTTGACTTGGATGGAAACGGTTATGTGTCAATCAATGAACTTTTTAAAACTTCGAACAAATATAGTGTTGATCCCGACCAATTTTCAATCGCAGATAAAAGCGGCATTGCGCCAGATCTCTATCTGGGCGACTTTGAGGTTGACGCATAACTCAACTTTATATTCTGAAAAAAGAAAGTATAACAAGTCAACATGAGAAATTTTGCAATACTTATTTTTTCTATTCTTATAGTTTTAATGCTGCCAAAATTAGCTATCGCGGGGTGGTATGACTGTGGAGCCTTTTGCTTTCCCTATGTTGTAGGATGCGCCGACAGCTGTATTCCATCCTTTTCACCTAATGATTGTTATTATGGAAATCCACTTTGTGTAGATTTTTCTTGTGAATATGACTACACCAGTTGGAAGCCTTCTTGTCCTGATTCTGCAATAGACGAAAGCAACGGCGTATGCCAATATGCCGGCAGTCCAAGATCACCTATCTGCGAAAGCAACGGCTGGAGCTGCGGCTTCTACTCATGGTGTTACTTGTGCAGCGGAGCAAAACGAACTACAAGTTGCACCGTTTCGGGATGCGGTAGCTATACTTGCCAAAAAGGATTATGTGGTGCAGAATGCGATTCTAATGACGACTGCGCATCCAACAAATGCGACCAAATTACTTGCACGTGTGAACCTTTCATTTGCACTGAGGGTACCTGTGCCGGCCACGAACCAAACTCATGCTTCAGAGGCGGTCCGTATGATCGCTATGAGGTTTGCTGCGATGCTCTATGTGTCGCTTCATACAGTTGCGAAGCTAATTATGGAGCTGCCGCAGCCTGCGACGAGAAGCAGCCTGGGGATTCATGTGGTACTGGAGTAACATGCCAGAACGACTGCACTTGTCCTTCACTTTGCGGCAACGGCGTATGCGATTCAGGCGAGACCTGCTCTTCATGTCCTGCTGACTGCACATGTCCATCAGGTCAGAGATGCTCAAGCGGAACCTGTGTCTGTGATGGAGGTAGTTGTGATGGTCATGCTCCAGGGAGTTCGTGGTGCGGAGGCGGGACTGCAGATGCTATACTTAACTACTGTGGTATTGATTGTCAGCATAACTGGTACTGTTCCATATCATGTGGAAGTAGCTCATACTGCGATTATCTTCAGCCTCCCACAATGGGTTGCAATTATGCCTGCCAGCCTTCTGGTTGCACTAGCAATTCCGATTGTCCTGCCACCGATTCTGATGGGGGAGAGGACATTTATCATGCTGGTACGTGTAACTGGAAGTATTGTAGCAGTGGAAGCTGCATAATATCCGGTTCTCAGTCAGATACTTGCACAAGCAGCTCTACAGTATACGAACTTTATCCAAGCGAGTCCACGCCTAATTATTGCACAGGCTCAACTTACAGTTGCCCCTCGGGGTATGTTTGTTCTAATGGTGCTTGTGTTTGTTCTCCTGATACCTGTGCATCCTTAGGCAAGAACTGCGGTACATGGCCCAACGGCTGTGGAGGTACCCTCAACTGCGGAACCTGTGGCACCCAGACATGTCCTTTTTCTTCTGGTTGCTATGGCAATGACTGGTATGACTATCCAGCTACATGCCAGAAAACATGCAGCAACGGCGTTTGCCAGTCCTGCACATGTTCACCTACCTACATAGACTATGATGCTGATGCTTGTGTTTGTTCTCCTGATACATGTGCATCCTTAGGCAAGAACTGCGGTACATGGCCCAACGGCTGTGGAGGTACCCTCAACTGCGGAACCTGTGGCACATCAGCATGTGATGATGACGAATGCATAGACAATGATTGGTACGACTATCCTGAAACATGTTACAATACGTGCAGCAACGGAATATGCCAGTCCTGCACATGTTCACCTACCTACATATACTATGGCACCTGCGGCTGCGGCAACGGCGTATGCGATTCAGGCGAGACGGCCTCAACATGCCCTGCTGACTGCACTTATTCGGTATTCTTCACCCAGTCAAACATACCAACAGGGACTACATGGGGCGTGACTGTCGGAGGTACAAGATACACTTCAACAACATCAAGCAAGGCTGTAAGCGGTTTACAGGGGACGGTTTTCTATACTTTTGATTATAACGTTGCAGGTTCGACTGGAACGAGATACATCTGCTCGACTGGATATTCCGGGTCGGTGTCCTCTTCAACGACAAAGTCTGCTACGTACAGCACACAGTACTATCTCACCATCCAAGCAGGTGTTGGAGGCACTGTTACCCCTTCAAGCCAGTGGTATGACACAGGCACCGCAGTCCAGATAGAGGCTTTCCAGGACCCGGGGTATGCATTCCTCCAGTGGGTTGGTGTCGGAACAATCGAATACACAGGAACGGATAATCCATCAAATGTCACAATGAATTCGCCTGTAACAGAGACCGCCATTTTCCAGTCCAGTCAACTTATCGTTGAAAGTGGTATAGACGCGCTCAATGAGAATCTTGATGGGGTTTCCATAACGGTTGACGGAACTACCAAGACGACTTCAGGAGGCTCTGCTTCCTTTGATATTTCAATGGGGTCCCACAGCGTGACTGCTCCAGCCACGGTAAGCAACAGGCCCTTCAGCCACTTTTGGGATCACGACAGCAATGTGGACTGCACCCAGAACGACCCCAAGGACACTTCATCCAATCCATATACTTTCAGCGTTGCAGACTGCGGAAGGACCATAACGGCGCTCTACAAAGCGTTCACCCACTTCAAGAACTCCAGCGGGACATTGAATTCTATAGACTTCAACGGAACAGCTATATCTGGCTTCCTTCTGAAGGAGGATGGCAACCCCCTCAACTACAACGTGCCGGTGACGGTCTCGTACTTTGACGGTTCGTGGCACACCCTTGGCACAGCGACCGCATTGTCAACAAACGGGTACTTTGCTTATCCTTGGTCATGTGTTGGAAGCGCTACCATTGTGAAGGCGGTCTACACACCCGGCGACTGGATATTTGTAGGTTCCGAAGGAACAAAGTCTATAAGCGGTACGGAGACCGTCTCGAACGACAACTGCAACGACGGAGTCGATAATGATTGCGACGGCTTGTCTGATGAAGATGATCCAGGGTGCATGTTCTGCGGTGACGGCATCTGCAACGGTGACGAAATATTCGACACTTGTTCTGGCGACTGCACGTATTCAGCGACATTCCAGATATCTGGAATATCAGAAGAGACGACATGGGGCGTTACTGTCGGAGGAACGAGGCGCACTTCGGATACGACCTCCCTGATAATCTCAGGTCTTCACGACTCCAACGCTTACGACTTTGACGACACTCTTGTTGGAAGGGGAAGCGGAAGGACATACGAGTGCAGCAGCGGTTGCTCTGGGTCAGTTTCTGAAGCATCGACTGTTTCTGCTACCTACACGATACCGTCAAAGAACACAATGACATTCTCCGGAACCCTCAGGTACTCTGACGGCGAGCCTGTGGCAAACTCGAAAGTCATGGCGACGATAACCAACAACACCGTGGAGGTGGCCGCAAATCTGATAGGATACAATAGGAACGTCTACAACACCACCGACGCGGACGGATACTTTTCAATAAGGTTCGTCAACGTGCCAGAGAGCCTTACAAGGAGCGACTTTGACCTGTCCATCTACGTCGTTGGTGAGATCGAAGCAATCTACGAGTGCCACTACGACAGCGGCACAAGGCGCTGTACATAGACTCTTTGACAAACAATTTCTTTCTATCCTTCTGGCGGTTTCTACCCTGACAGCAGTTAGACTTATCGGTAATTCTTTGTTCATCCGTAAGCAAGATAGCTTATTCTGACGATTTATTGGCAAGCATGTGGTTGAATGGATTTCAGGTTCATCAGCGCTGACTGCGGGCACGCCATCACCCTGCAGAACCTCGGCGGCAAGTGCATGAAGTGCGGCAAACTATGCTGCAAAGACTGCCTAGTACTGCTAGACAGCGAGATGCTCTGCCCCACATGCTTCATGGAGAGGCTGAAAGCATGATACCCAACTATCTGCGCTGTGACTGCGGCGCCATAATAAAGTATGAGGATATCAGGGGCTGGTGCAGCGTTTGCGGAAAGAAAACCTGCGTTTTCTGCGCAAAGACCTGTGACCGCTGCCTTCGCATAGCCTGTCCCGATTGCATCAGCCAAGCTGAGATATGGCGGGACAATAACCATTATTTCCAAAAATTATGCAAGCGTTGTCGATAGGTGATTTCATCCAATATGTAGTCTGCTTTAACTGCGGCAAGATTTCGCCCGAGAGGGAGTTCTGCATACACTGCCACATGCCCTTAGCCATGGACCCACCTAAGACAGCCGAAGGCGTTCCATTGGGATCCATAGAAAACGGCGACCTGTTCCGTCTACCCCTCAAATACTATGGCTTGCACTTTGCCTTCTACGGCGTCACAGGCACGGGCAAGACGAGGTCGGCGATGAACCTTGCCATAAGGTCTGAAAACGAAGGGGTAAACCTCAGAGTTATAGACGTTGAGGGCGAATGGAAGAACATCATTCCCAAGCTCAAGAAAGAAACAGTATATTATGACATCGATAGCAACCTCAAGGTCAACCCGTTCGACCTGCAAGACCCCGGGCTCACAAAATTGCTGCTCATGGAAACCATCTTCAAGGGCATAGAGCTCGAATACCGAGACATCAGCCCACAGATGAACTATCTACTGGACAAGTGCATACTGGTCAGCAAGAGCATTCCCCAGCTCATTGCCAACATCATCACCTACAAGCCCCAAGTAGAGTTTCCGCTAAGAAACCTTGACCTGACAAGAACCGCACTGCTTACGCGGCTAAACCCCTTCAGGGACAACCCAGTTCTGCGAGGCATATTCTATGTCCAAAAATCCAGCATCGACATGAGTTCTCTGAAGGATAGGAACCTGATTATCAACTTGCACAGCCTTGAGATGAAGGCCGCCTACAAGAGCGAACTGCGGCTGATATACAACATCTTAACGATCACCTATCTTCGGGAGGCACTGAAAAAAGAGGACACACAAACTGCTGGGAACATGTTTATCGCTGATGAGGCCCAGATTCTGGTTCCCAAAATTCTGCACAAGGCAGTTGTCACAGACACCTGGGCCACAACCGACTTTGCCACTCGTCTCAGAAAGCGCGGCGAATCATTAGTAATAATATCCCAGTCGCCCGCCAACATAGAGGACGACATACGCAAGAACGCCCAAAACCTCTTTGTTTTCCGTCTGCTCGACCCTTTGGATGTCAGAGCGGTTTCGGGGATGTTCGGTTACTTGCATGTTGACGAAGTAAACTACCTTTCGACCATGCTTACGGGCATGGAAGAGCGCTGCGCCATGGTCAAAACACCCCTTGTCCATAACCCCTTTGTCGTTAGGACGCTCGATGTGGATTTGCCCCACTTAACCGCCCCGGAACTTGAAAAGTACTCGCCCAAGGTCAAAGTAACTAAACAAAAACCCAGTGAAGACGAACAGGCGCTAATATTAAACATCACAAAGCGGCCCTTCCTAAACAACACCGAAAGGGCGCTCTCATTGGGCTGGCGCAAAACCAAGTACTCCCAGATTCGAAAACTGCTTATCAGCAGAGGCATAGTTGAGGAAATATCCTTCAAAACAAACATCAAAGGCGCACCTAGCCGCTTCCTCAAACTAACAAGCAGGAAAATGTACGGAAGAGGCCACTTCATACATGGCTACTGGATACACAGGATACATAATCATCTAAGAACGCTTGGGTTCAAACCCAAGATGGAGTACCGCGTGAACGGTAAAGTTGCCGACGTAGCCTATAGAAAGGGCAAGCAGCTTGTTTTTGTTGAGGTGGAGTACCAGTCGAACTGGAAAGAGACTCTGACCTTTGCCTCGGAAGTATGCGACAAGGTTATCCTAGTAGTTGTTAAGCCCGAGCGGCTTGCAGACGTCTTAGCGTACCTAAAGAAGCACAGTTTTCCCAACGTAACTGTAACTGAGGCCTGCCAATGTTTCTCGGTGCTATGATATGTAACCCCTAAACGGGCTCCGTTCGATGAAAAAGGTGAGTGTGCATTTTGTCCTCTTTTGTCCGTTTTAGTAAGTAGAAAGGTGCGTCCCTCAGGAGGGTTTGCGAAAGTTACAAAAAGTCTTGGTTTGTATAGTGTATTTTATACTGGGGTGTGGGTCAGGTTAGGAAAAGGTGGGTCTTGGGCATCATTCTTGTGGCGAGTCTCATAATAGGCGGTGTTGTAGCGTCTGCCTATTTTGGAATCAACGCTTTTAACAATCATAACAACTCTAATGAACATCCAAATCAAACCCTTCCACCTCTCAATGATGTGCAGAGATATCTAGATTCAATGGGAAACCTGACGGACGCCGTAAAAGCGGAGTTTGCACCGGTTATCCAGAGCGGTACGCTAGACTACGTAAAGGATGCTATAAAGGAGATAAACGACCTAGGTAACTATTCCAATTCTCCTATGGTCAGAGAGGTCATAAGGGAGGTTGCAAAAGACGGGATCATAGACTATAAGGATCTCTGGAGAATCCAAGACATAGATGGAGATTATGTTAAGAATTTTGGAGACCCCAATCCTGTTAATCCAGACACTATGGGGCTTGGATTTGGAGATCTTAATTCCCTTTTTGTTTACAAGCTGAAAGACCTTACAAACAAGACAGAAGGCGAGGAGCTATTGAAGAATATACCTAACGTTAATGTTAGCTCACTTATCCCTCTTGCTGGGAATACCTATCACTCTTATCAAAAGGCTCTAGACATATCCAGCATGGACCCGGTAGTGAAATACTATTCAGCAAAAATAGGGTTTAATTGGACAGACAACTCGAAAACCTATGGAACATTTTTGGTTGATGGGGAACTGTCTCATTTGGGGTACGATCACAGTAGTACCCCTGGTATAATTATACCCGCATACTATCTTACCCATGAAAGATTGTCACAACATTGCGGTACCTCTGCTACGACAAATACAGCTCTTTTAAGGGCAGCTGGATACGATGCGCATTTTGTAGATTGTACAATTCATACAGTGACTGAAGTCACGATTGAAGGAAAAGATTATGTAATAGATTATAATAGAATTTGGCCTAAGGATGAATATTTTAAGCAAGCTTCAGACCTGCATCCAGAAAGAATATTGTAGCTTATGATACGTTTATATTCTAAAAAAGAAAATTTAATCCAAAAAATTGACTGTTTCATTATTTTTTGCCCTTAGCTATTGCAGTAAAATAGAACATCGAGCGAAAGTTTGAAAAGGGCATAACCGGTAAAAGTGTAGGGCGAAGTAGGCGTTTGGTTTGAAGTCCCTATGTAAGCCCGTTAACTGTGTTGTTCGGCAGCCAATAGATCAGGCTATTCAAGTCAAGGCGCTGAACGTTGTCGCAAAAAAAGCCAAGAAGATGATAGAAAGCGGCACCTATAACGAGAACTCCCTCCTAAAAGAGTCACTTGCCGAGGTCGTAGGAAGAAACCTAAAAGACATCCTCAAACTCCCCATAGAGGAGCTTGACCTCGACCCCAAATTGTGCGATTGCTGGGAAGCCGTTAACCAAGCCGCCGCCATAATCAAAGGAGGCCCAGCCTTCCATCAAGGGATAGCAACAGTACCTCTTTCGTTATATCTCCACCCAAACCTAGAAGAGCGAGGCGGCATCGTTCGAGCACTAGACTTTGCCAAGAAGCATAAACGGTTAATCGGCGGATTGGCTGTTGGTGCATTCATAGCAGCAGGCGCCATAACGATTGGACTAAAAACCAACTGCTTTAACCTATTTGCCCAGACCGACGTACCTGAAGATAATTCTACGCCTACCGAGGATTATGCGGTTCAACAGGGGATTCAATATGAAGACGCTGTGAAAATCGGACATGCTATGGATAGCGATAAGGCATTCTCCTCAAAGGAGAAGGAATTCATAGATGGTTTGACATCATACGATTCTCATCACCAGCACTTGATAGTAGACGGATTGCTGTCTGACGGAGAAATGTCCAGCGATGACTATCATCAGATGCATTTCTTCCATTCCATTCCTCAGTCAGAGGCTGTGAGCTTCATTGATAACGGTAACGTGGCGAACTTCGATCCAGACGGAGATGGAATGAATAGTGACTTTGAGCAGAATGTGAATAAAAGTTCACCGTTTGCTTATGACGGTAGACATGCAATAATTCTTGATACCAATGAGCAAAATGTTATGACTGATGGCAATACCCAATATGAATTTTTGGTTAAGAGCGAGAATTTCGACCCTGAAAACATAATAAAGCTAAATTATACGGATGCTACCAAGGAAAATTTTGAAAGGGCAGTATCAGAGATGGCTGGCAAGGTTGGGGACAACGACATTTTATATGTCGTAATAAACAGTCATGGTGCTGTGGGGAGGTTTGCTTTCAATGACGGAAAAGGTGTCAACAATGCACCGGAATACTCAGCTTCATATGAAGATATTGATAGCCTTCTGGATAAGGTAGAGCACGGAAAGGTAGTAGTTTCAGTTGGTGCTTGTTATAGCGAAAGCTGTTTAGATGACTTGAAAGACGGTCCTGTCCCGAGGGTTGTTGTTGCAGGTGTCTATCCCCACTGGTTCTCTGATCTGAGGAAAGATGGCGACCCGGCATCTTACGGTTTTAGCATCAAGTGGGGGGAAATAACACCTAGCATGTATGATATAGACGGAAACAATCATGTCTCTGTTGAGGAGATAATAAAAACTGCTATGGCCTATCAAGTTGATACAATTGCCCAAGATCTGTTCAGAGACGAGAACAATATAGCTTCGACAGTATACCTAGGGGACATGGAAGTCGAATAACTACATATTTATATCTTAAAAAAGTGAATTTTAGGCATGAAAAATTAGCTATTTAATTATCTTCTGATATTCCCTAAATTACGTATTAAATTAAACATCAAAGTTAGCGAAAGTTTCTTTAGCGTTTCTCAGGGATAATAGCTTGCTGAAGGGCTTGAGGGCGTTTGGTATCTAAGGGAAAGGTGTTGTTGGGCGGTATCTTGTTAGCCGTTATCGGGCTTTCCGTAGTTTTTGGAGCATACAGCTTGTTGCACAGCGACGATCATAGCAGCAATTCTGTTGACAAGTACACGGACGGATTTCCAGACGACATAAAGGATATGCTCAAGCCTATGGGAAACGATGGTATCATAGACGCAAACGAGATGTCTGTGTTAAATGAGCTTAAACTACTCAAGGACCACGGCTACATAGACAGTCCAGTAGTAAAGGATGTTGTCAGGAGCATAATGAGTGATGGGAATGTCAGCGGTGCCGAAGCGCTGTGGAAAATAACCGATATTGATCAGGATGGCATAATAAACAGTCTTGAGATAAACACGCATCATACAGATCCTACGAATATCTATACGTCTGGAAAGAACCTCGATGATTTCAACGCCATATACACATACGGGATTGACCCCAACAATGGCACCGCCGTGGACGAATTTCTGGCGAAGATACCCAATGTGGTTGCTAGGCAGTGGGAGCCTACTGACGGTGGACAGTATAGAACTAAAGAGCAACATATAGAACTATCCAAGAGAGACCCCCTTTTGGAATATTATGCAAAGAAGTCTGAAATCAAGATGTTCAATTCCACGGATGGTTTTTTGCTTGTGGATGGAACTCCTATACATGGTCGTTATGATGAAAACTATCAAGATATTTATAACTCAAGTTTAACTATTCCACCAGGGCAGCCTTCATTCTTCTTTACACATGGCAGAACCACAACATGTGCTCCAACTTCTCATGCTACAATTACCATACTTCAAATAATGGGTTACAAGTGCCGTGAGGTTGTTGGTGAGAATTCAGTCAGCCAACACTCATGGCCAGAAGTTCTTATCAACGAAAGGGTCTTTGTAGTGGACTATGGCAGAATCTATCCGATTGAAGAGTTTCAGGAGAAATATGGGTATGTTCCTTTTGAACGTTATGATCCAAACTGGTATCTGAAATAATATAAGTTTTATATTCTAAAAAATTGAATTCTAAACATGAAAAAAGCTTTAGCTTCTAGTATTTTTTTGCCTTCGTGACGCACCTTTCTATTTTTAGAAAGATTATAAGAATTTAAATTTTAGACTCTATAGCAATAAAATGAATAAGGATCCTCAAAAAAATAATCGAATGAAAGGAAGCAATTTATGGTATATGAAGGAAGGATTGCTGAACTTGATTGATGATGAAGTTTGGAGTGAACTGCCTCATTGGAGAGCAGCTAGACAAATCATTGGTTATAATACCCAAGGCGAGGAAATGATTTGGAATTGGTACAACGAAATAAAAAGTAAAATAGTTAATGCCGACATCAACCTTACAAAAAAATATTTTCCGGACGTCTATAAAAGTAACTTATGCGGATATGTTGATCATAAAAGGCGTCAGTAAATTTGGTTGAGATGCATTGACAATTATAGCGGTATCGAAAGCTCAAGAAAGTAATAGTTTTGTTGTTGACCAGACAGCTGAAGATATCTGGCTGCTAGAGGATGGTAGTGCAATTTCGTTTATTGATATTTTTATTAGCGTTAGTGAACATAGTTCGCCTATTAAGAGCATCAAGTTAGCCACTTTGGGTAAAATAGACAAGGTTTTAGACGTATCTTACTTTTTTCAATTATTGGAAAAACATTGGGATAGCAGTGTAGCAACTGACCAATACAAGTCAGGGATAACAAAGAAAATGGAAACAGAAGAAACTCTGACAATGTCCATAGACGAAATTAAAACAGACATTAGCCAAAAAACTGCTACTTTCACACACAAAAGCTTCAAATCCCCTACAACGGCAAAGTTTGGGTCGATACTTAGGATAAATTTTAATCCATCGATAAAGGCCAATGAGCATCGCGGCATGAAAATATGCGTAAAAACCTCACTGCTATCGCAAAAGGACGATTCCACTTGGGCGCTAAGCTTATACCCATATAGCGCCTCGGGTGTGGGCGGAGTTAACTTCTTTGAAAAAGAAGGCATTAAAACGGGCACTATAACTGAAGTAAAGAAGTATTATATTCAGGTAATCCTACCCCCAGCGTTTGATTATGACCGAATACAAAGCACTAAGAGTAGATCAGAAGATTTCTGTTACTGTGACACCTGCAACAAGTTTTGCCCTTACCTAGCCAATATAATGAAGGGTGTGTCCCTAACCAAAGAGCGCAGGTTCTTCGTAAGATGGAATGCAGAGAACCTAAAAGAGTGGACCGACAAGGCAATAATCCATCTATTTTACTTTTCAAAGCCTAAAATAACAAGAACTTTTCTGGAAACGGCTTTAAAAACAACCAAGGCAGACTACACTGTAATTGCCATCCAGATATTATTGGAACTGGAAATATCAAACAGAACCTTATCGGCTAAAGACCTCTATCAAAGGCTCTCATCCAGAGGAGAAAAAGCAAAACAAGGCACCTTCTACTACGAATTACGAAAACTAAAGAAACATAATCTTATTGCTGAAATCCCCCAAAAATCAGGTTCCTACCGCGGAAAACCCCCAATCTTTTATGCCATCAGCGAAAAAGGAAGAAAACTAATAGGCTTATAATTTCAAAAACATACTGCATTTTTTCAAAAGGTTTTACAAAATTTAACCAGTATAGCCGATTTTCATTTTTTGTAAAAAAGAAGAGGAAAATATGATGAACAAAAATTTGAGCCATAGTTATGGCACCATAAATCGTAGAATTGAAAGTATGGCGCGCTCCTCACTGCTCCTTTACGATCCAAACTGCTGGTGCAGACACTATGATTGGGAGAGAGGCTCTTATGTCTGAGTCTGAAGTCATTGACATAGCCGTCAGCGAGTCCGAAGCAACCTCAATTTCGGAAACAGCCTCAAGAATAGTCAACGAAACCAAATCGTTCGCCAAACGATACAACACTAACATGCCCTTTGACCCCCAAAAAGTCGAGGAAGACCTCATAATATTTCTCACTAAACGAAAGAAAGTGAACCTGACAAAACTCCGCGTAACCATCCTCGAAGACGGAAACGTCGGATTCGGCGACACAATCGAAGGCAACCGCAAAGCAGACCTCATTTTTCGAATAAACTACAAACCGCACGGAGGCTTCCACGCAAGATGACCAACCGCGAACTGCTCATATTAATCGAAGAGTGCACAGAAACCAAAGAAGCCCACAACATCTTCAAAAGAAGAGGATGGGACTCAGTCAACGACCGAAGCATACCATTACCAGGCAAAAGACAGACCCGAAAAACCACCCACAACACGTCCCTAATCAGCATGGACATAACGGAATGGGAATACGGAGGTGGCAAGGAGTGAGCGAGGAAAAAACCGCAACCCTAACAGCCATACTGATTCACGCCAAAACCAATCAGGAAATCGCCACCGTAGAAAAAACAATGGCATTCATCAAGGAAAGCGACGGAGAGCAGCCAGAAAAGACACTTGACGACATAATCAACGAGTTCATACAAAAAATACGGGAAACCTGCAAAGAAAAAGCAGTGTCAATGCAAGACATTGAACAAGTCTACGACCAGCTGGCCATAGGCTTTGCTCTTTCCTCAAGACTTGGCGACCAAAAGATAGCCATCGAAGTGCCCGTTAACGATGCAAAGGAGGAAAAAGCCGATGAGCAAAGCTGAGGAAATCCCCGAGGACATAATAGCCGTAATAGAGGCACCGAACCCATCGCTGGAAATGAAATGGAATTCGCTCTACGGAATTGACGCTTACAAGCGAGTGGTCCTCTCGTACATGCGCGACTGCCTTGACAAGACAAAAATCGAATCATGGTGCAAACGATACTACCCAAACTCAAACGGGCTTCTAACAAGGATGACAAACGAGCTGGGCTTTTCAGGCAAAGTAGCCCTCTTCGGTGACTCAGGAACAGGCAAAACACAGTTCGCAGAAGGCCTAGCCGACGCCCTAGCAAAGACCGTTGGGAAGGTCTATTTGATAAAAATCGGGCTGCTAAGAAGCAAGTACGTCGGTTCATCAAGCCTTAAGGTGACAAAGGCGTTCCGCTATGCCAAAGAAAAAGCCAAGGACGCGCCAGTGCTGCTGTTCATAGAGGAATTCGACTCGGTGGCACCCAACCGCGACAACTCCCAAATGCACGAAGAAGTCAAGGCAGCCGTCAACACCCTACTAGAAGAAATCGACAGCATAACCCCCACAGACCGAGTCCTTGTTATCGCCGCAACCAACCTACTAAGCCAGTCAGTTGATTACGCGGCAGAAAGACGCTTTGACATGGCGGTCAACTTCAAGCGACCGACGTTCGCCCAACGAATAGACCTCTTAACCTGCCTACTGAAGGATTTCAACATAAGCTCAAACGACATAATTCTTCTGACGAAAGGAACCAATGGCTACACACCAGCAGACATAAAGAAAGCGGTAAAGCATGCGCTAAACAGATGTCTGTCCTATAACCGCAAGCTAACTGTCCGTGACCTGATTGGCTCTCTCAAATACGTGAAGCCGACCCGCAGCTACGGAGCAAACGGCCATGAGTGAACGAAAGATACTGCTGGACGAGCGCCACCTGCCCGAACGCGAGGGGTTCCTTGGCAGCAAGATAACCTCAATGGGTGCTGACGGCTCTATACTCAAAGAAGTCAAGACCCCCTTCTGCGACTGCTGCGGCATACTGCTTAAAGAAGTCAATCCCGCCCTGTGCTCCTGCCATAGGAAAATCTGCCCCTCATGCACTATTATTCACGAGAACCGCGCCTACTGCCGAGAATGCGCAAAGCAGATAATAGCTGTCACAAAGCAAGACTTTTTCATCCTTTACGGGCTTGCACACGAAACAAGCCTGAGCGACATAAAAGGCATCTCAGCGATGAGTTCAGACGCCTTGGAAGAATCGCTGTCTGCGCTTTATGAGCGTGGCCTTGTAGAGAGCGAAGGCATCTTCATTTTCACACACTATTCCGTCACCGACAAGGGTCTGGCAGTCCTTGCAACAGCCGAGCAGATATACCGAAGGGAAGGCGACGCCAGCAATTTCATTGCAAAGATACAGGAAGCGAGTGTGGATAGATGAAAGTCAAGCAGATCGAGGGATTCATCCAGTACCTGATTGTGGCCGGCTTTCTCCTTTTAGGAGCTGGCATAGTGACATCAATACTCAGGTCAGACATGCCAGCAGAACTCACTATGATATCGATAGGCGTAGCTCTGGTTATCTTTGGCATCCTGTCTGCCAAGGTGTTAGGAGGTTTCCTCTCACGGATGACATAAGATGGGTTGACGAGACAAAGGAGATGATGTCGCGTCTCAACAGTTATGTTGATCAGGAAGCCTTCGAGAAGCTCTTTGCCCTCTACCTCATGGAGGACAACGCTGAGGAAAAGGCGCTAATCAGGAGCAACATAGAATCAGTCTTGGGGGTGTATGTTCCCCAGCTTCTTTTTTCGAGAAAACCAGTGCTTCAGGCACCCCTCAATTCAGACGGCCAGATACTGATTGGAAACGTGATGCAGGGCGAGCGGGAGCTGTCGCCGTTTGGCATCAGCCCCCAAACTATCAACAAGCACATTGCCATTTTCGGGGCCACTGGCTCTGGGAAAACTTCCTTGTTGGCAAACATCCTCAGGCAGCTATCCAAGGAGGGAATCAATTGGATGGCATTCGACTTTAAGCGGGACTTGCGTGGATTCGCAAAGGAGGGCGTCTGGGTCTTCCGATGGGACGCCCTCAGAATCAACCCTTTACAACCTCCACCGGGCGTATCACCTGAGGTATGGATGACCATAGTTCCCGACATATTCGCCCACTGCTTCTACTGGTTCTCCCCCAGCGAGAACTACCTCATGGAGTTCCTCAGCCAAATATACGGAAAATCCAGAGGCAAGTACCCGACCATAAAGGAGCTTTACGATTTCATAGTGAAACGGGAGGAAAGGAACCGGAAAAGGGCAGATTACTTTGCCGTGGTCACTAACAGGCTTGCCAGCATGCTAACGGTCATGAAGGGCGTCATCAACGTGCACCAGGGCATGCCTCTGGAAGAAGTATTCGCGCACTCGGCAGTCATCGAGGTGGACCAGCTCAGGCGGGACGAGGCAAACTTCCTTGTCGAATACCTCCTTGCATACTTGTTCTACTATCGGATGGTCAATGGACAGCGCTCTAAGCTTGCGCACGTCATAGTTTGCGACGAAGCAAACAGGTGGTTTTATCCGCAGAGAAGGTGGAAGGACACCACCGTGGAACTGGGCATGCCCTTCATTGAGACTGTGCCCCAGATTATCCGAGACTATTGTGAGGGCATGATATTCGCCTCACAAGGCTGCCTGAGCCAGACCGTCATGGCAAACACCAACCTCAAGATAGTGGGCTTTCTGGGAGACGGCGAGGACATAGAGTCGCTATCCAAATCCATGAGCCTAAACGATGCGGAGCAAGCGGCGATCACCAAGCTTGAAACAGGTAACTGGCTGGTCGCAAAGGCAGGAGAAAAGCCCTTCATCGTGCGCTCAGCTCCGGCGCTCATTGACAAGACTGTGACGGACGAAGAGCTGAAAGGCCTGATGCAGCCCATCACTGCCAAGCTCACTCACCACATCGAGGAGCACAAGGAGCCTGTTGAGCAGCAAGCCGAGCGTTTTATGCCTTCGATATCGGAAAATGCCTTGACAATGATTATAGACGTGAACGCCCACCCGTTCAAGGGCTTTGTAGCCAGATGCCAATCCCTGAACGTGTCTGGGAGAAAAGCCGAGGCAATCAAGGCAGAGCTACTAATCAAAGGCTTGGTCAAGGAGATAAGCACCAAGCTGGGCAAGTCTAACAGGCTCACGAAGTTCCTACTGCTGACAGAGCTTGGCACAGGCTTTCTCCGCAAGAGGGGTTATGACACATCGCTTTGGAAAAGGACGGGCTACCAGAACTTTGAGCACCAGCTCTACTGCGTTCTGATAGCCTATGCCTACAAGCAAAGCGGGTACCAGATATCCATAGAAAAGGAAATTTCCTCAGAGCGCAGGGTCGATGTGCTTGCCAAGAAGAACATAGCGATAGCCGTTGAGGTAGAGCTTGGGCCCTTTGTTTTGGAAGACGAGCTAAAGGCGCTGAGGTATGTGGACAAGCTGATAATCGCTGTAAAGACCGAGACAGCGCTTGATAATGCAAAACTCAAGCTGGAAGGCTTTCCGCAAGAGATGCAAGCACGAGTCCGAGTTTGCATGGTGGGCGAGTTCATACACGAACTAAAGTCCAATTATACGGATGATAATAGCGGAAACAACCCCATTGATACTAAAGGGTGCGATTCGAGCCCTTTTTCACGGAATGAAAGCGGAATTGGGAGGAATCAATAATTGGATGACAAAAAGAAGAGGCGAAGAAAACGCAGGTCTATCCTAAGGAAGCCACGCCTCGGCGGCGTAAGGGGCGGCTCAAGTTACAGGCCAAGGCCGCCCCCCATTAGGCTCCGCCGGATTGATAACTACAGAAAAGAGCCAAAACCTGCACCAAAGGAAGAAAAGTCCCATTGGAACGGCAAGGTGGAGGTCTGGACAGAACCCCAGAAGCCAAAGCAGGAAAAGGTCATAAAGTACGAGGTTGACACGGGCGAGCTCCTCAGCGAGTTGGCTGCTGAGAATAAAAAGACGATCGACGAGATAGCTGAGAGACTCAACGCCGAAACCAGCCCAGAGCCAAGCCACGCAGACAACCTTGAAAAAATGGACGTATTAGGGACGGATAAAGAAATTGAACCCTCCGAGGAGACATTGGATATATCCGAAGAATCGGAAACGGAAGAAGTTGATATGCCCGAAGCTGAGCAAGAGGGCTCTTCCGAGCTTGAGGAAACCCAAGAGCCCATCGAACCTATTTCAGAGCAAGCAGACCCAGAGGAACTGGCGATAGAGGCAGAGGACAAAATGGACGACCCCGTATTCACGGAGCCGTCTTTCTGGGAACAGTTAGAGAGCGAACTTGCTGACGAGATAGAGCAAGAGGAGGACTTGGAGCCTCAGCCCGAAGGAGTGACCTAATGATGAAGCGCTCAAACGAATCAAAGATAAGAATCAACACAGTGGTTATCGGTGAGCCTGCTGAATGGCTCAACGAGTGGAAGCGCAGAGGATTAGTGACTAGCTATACCGATGCTATAATACAGGCACTTCGCGTGTTCAACGAGAAGCTGACAGAACAGGACCTCAAAGCGGCGCAACTTGGGAACCTGCAGAACATACAATAATAGATTCAATTTTGCCGCGCACTAGTTGCAATAGCAAGTTTTAAGTTAAAGCAGCAGCTAAATACTAATTAACGCCGCAGGTACAAAAGACTTTGCAGATAATTAAGAAGCGTTGGATATGGTCGATGTTATCCTAATTAGTCCTCCCCTGCATGAGGAGGTCACTCTCAAAGAGGAGTGTTTTGCTCCTCTAGGTTTGGCTTATCTAGCAGCTTCCTTAGAAGCATCTAACTTTTCAGTTAAGATTATTGACATGCCACTAACCAGCATGGACTACGCTTCATTACGAAAAGAACTTAAAAGAGAGAGACCGCTAATAATTGGCCTCACTTGTTATACTCAGAATTACTCACTTGCGTTGAAAATTGCTGAAATCGCAAAAGGGGAATACCCTGAATCAACCATAATTATCGGTGGACCCCACGTGACATTCGCTGATAGCGAATGCTTGAGTACTTCAAAAGCGGTTGATATCGTTATACGAGGCGAGGGAGAAGAAACAATTTGTGAACTAACTCGCTGTATCAAGCACAACAGACCACTCAACATCGTTAAAGGAATAACTTATCGTCAAGGGTACATCATAGAAAAGACTCCAGACAGACCATTCATATCTGACTTGAATTTGCTCTCTTTTCCAGCTAGGCATTTACTTAATATAGACGATTACCTTGCAAAGACAGGAACTCTGACAATCAGCACTAGCAGAGGTTGCCCATATACATGCATGTTTTGTTCTGTGTCCGCAATGTGGAATCACTCTTGGAGAAGCAGGAGCCCTCAGAACATAATTAGCGAGATAAATTGGTCAAGAAATAATTACAAGGTCAATCACTTCACTTTCATCGATGATATCTTTACTTTTGACATGGAAAGAGTTAGCCAATTGTGCAGTCTTTTTATCAATCAAAACTTTGATTTTGCTTGGAACTGCACGACAAGAGCTGATCGGTTGAATGAAAGTCTTTTGAAGAAAATGAGTGACGCTGGGTGTATGAGAATTGCTATGGGAGTCGAATCAGGTTCTCAAAGGGTTTTAGACGCAGTTGGCAAGAGTATTTCTATAGAAAACATAAAAACAATTACCAAAACAATAAAAGATTTAGGAATTGAGCTAAAGTTAAACTTTATTTATGGCTTGCCTAATGAGAAAGAAGAGGATTTAAGAAAAACTTTGTCACTTATTCAAGAATTAGAACCGGAAGAAATCTCAGTACAGGAATTGACATTCTTTCCAGGAACAGCGATTGCAACAGCATTGCCAAATCAGGAACTTGAAAACACCAGATTTATTGTTGAGGATTCTATCCGAGAAATTGGTATTCCCAAATCTTTATGTGTAGGCTATGCTCTGGGAAACCACCGTTCTAGTTCTTCAAAATACAAGTCGCTAACTTCTTGAGTAAAATATTGTTTATTTTCAGCATTGTAGACAAAGATTCTCGGTGCAACAAAGGCCTCTAAACCTGAATAGTTGAAAATAGCCAAAGCTGCGTCACGTTGACTTTCTTTTATTATTTCAGGTTTTGTGGTTAAACCTTCTTTTAGATATTCAAAGGTTTTGAATTCGGCGTCTCTTAAATTATGCTTTCCTACCTTGCTGCCCATGACGAATGCGATTTCTTCCTGTGCCTTGTAGAACCAGCCTAACGCATTCACGCATTTCCCTAACTCTCTTTTTTGCTGCGTCGTTAACAACTTTTGAATAGTGAGGAAATCAGTCTTCGCTATTTCTTTGCTTCTTAGCACCAGCTGACTTTGTCCTTTTGCCCTTAGGCAGTCTTTCAGCAAATCATCGGGTTGCTTGTAATAGTTTTTCGCTCTTCGATCAATTTCCTTGTACAATGTAGGGTCGGTAACTTCGATTAGCTTTCGCAGTCTACTGCCATCAGTTGATGCGTTTGCAAGATTCCTAGCGACTATCTCTTCGTGTAAGTTATGAAGGACAGTCTGATACTGGGAGGACAGTGAAGGTTTGGCGGGACAATTTAGCAAAGATAGGAATTTTTGCCTTGCCCACTCGTCGTTTTCTTTATTGGACTTAGAAGCCTCGAAACATAGCGCTTTAAGGGATATATAGTAATATCCAACAGGGCTTTCTGGATACTCATAAAACTCAAAGTGTCTGTCGTATTTGTAAAGTTCATAGTCAAATGCGGCATAGTAAACTCGCAGAATTGCAAGGCATGCTGCAACAGCTTCTAAATCACCCAGCGACTCTATGTTGTCTAATACTTTGAGGAGTAGTTTTGATATTTGCCTAAGGTATAGAACGCTCTTAATAGCGTCATAGTAGAATGCGCTTGGTCGATCAATATACCGAGAGCTTTCAAGCTTTGTTAAAGGTGGTGTAAATGAGTCAGCCCAAGCGTAAACAAGTTCAGGAAAACCTATCGACCTTAAAGCTCGTGGGAAACGCTCGTGGTTTTTTGGAACAAAGAAACCCTTTCTTCGAATATCATTGACCGCTTTGTTCGAAACTCCACATTCCGAAAAAACGGTCATTTCTCTACCTCTTGAAATACTAATCCTGCAGAGCCGTCAACCGTAACCTTCATGCCGTCTTTTAGGACCTTCGTTGCGTCTACACATCCAACTACACAGGGGATTCCAAGTTCCCTCGCCACTATCGCAGCATGTGATAGCATGCCACCAATGTCTGTTACTATTGCAGAAGCCTTGCTCATGAAAGGAGCAAAATCCGGGTCTGTGGCTATCGTGATTAAAATATCGCCGTTACCTATTTTTTTTGTGGCTTCCTCTGGCGAAAAAACCACCTTCGCTATTCCTGAACTTATTCCTGAACTTGCACCCAACCCTTTAATTAGGATCTTATCAGCCAAATTTTTCACCTACATCTATGGGGGTATATCGGGGCAGCTTTTTCTACCGCAGAAATAACTAGCGCTCTTGCCAGACCGTAGAGGTCTCACAATATCCCCTTGAAAAATGGGGGTTCCTCTCAAAATATCATTTAGATCTTGGTCTTTATTTATCTGAAACCTTATGCGAATAAGGTCAGGCATATAGCGTTTATCAATAGCCTCAAGAAGGTTACCTCCGTTCGGAATAGTCACGGTCTCTGAATAATTTTCTCGCTTAATATTGTCTGCGAGATATTCTGCGTTCCAACATTCAGTGCTATTCACAGACCTGCTTAATTTCGATATGCCATATGATGGATGTAAAATACAACCATTGACCGAGTCGATCTTAAGCTTCATCTTACCAGTCTGTGCATAGATACAGGGGATACAAAATGCGTAGTCACAGTTCTTCCGGAGTTCACAAATTGGGAGTTTAGCCTTAAAGCTCATATTAAGATTATAAATTGTGCCTTTGTTCAGTTCAGGAACATTTTTAGGTGTTAGCTCCCCCGCATAATAAACTAAACCATTTTGCGAAGAAGTAAATTTGAAGAGCGAGTCGGGTTCGCAACGGTTCAAATTTTTTGTAATGTCTTCTCCGTTCCATGAAACCTTGAGGTTTTTTGGCATTCCCAAGATGGGCGTAACAACTTCTTGGACTTCACGGAGCATTAGAAGCTCCATATTTTGGTTAAAGTAACAAGAGCCCGTTATATCTAAAAACACCTCTGTATCAACTCTTTTAAGAAGAGCGCTTGTGGGCGCCGCTTCGGGTGATAGTGGAGTTCGTCCTCCTAATTTAAGCGATAAAACATCACATAACACTGAATCCTGTATTATTTCTGGCTGAACCATGGATGAACTAGCCCATGAAAAAATATTTCTAAGAACCTTTTTTCCTAACTGGGTGATTGTATATTCTATTCGGGGATCTGCGGGTTTTGTTGTACCGTTACGTATTATTGTTTTCTTTTCGAGAAGACCATTTTTTATTAAATCTTCGGCAAGATTATGGATTTTGGTTCCTTTATTATGTTCACTTAACCCCGTTTTCCTTTTTATGCCATAGGAGGTTAACGGTTTTTCTGAAACGGCAACAAGTATTTTTAGCTTTCTTTCGTCTTTTATTGACTGATATACTTTGATCTTGCTTATGTCCTGAGAGGAATATTCCATTGCGCCAACCATTATATTAATAGCGAAATATGTTTAAAAAACTTGCCTTAATGATACTTCTCATTAATATTCCCATCTATTTTTAATGCGTCTTTAGCACATACAATTTAGAAATATAAAAGGAATTGACTTGAAATGCAAAAACAAATTTGCTCTCTATCACTGCTCTACGTAGCCAATTTGAGAAATTTAAAGAAAGCGGGGGTGCATTATTCTTATGTCATCAGATGCAATGGGTGAAGGATCATATTCGGAATTGATTATTCCCTTAGCAAGCCCCGTTACAACAAAGAAAATTTGGGAGTATACTGAGGGTCGAAGGCTTATGGTGAAAAAGCTCAGGCGTTTGAACTTTCTTGTCTTTGAACGTGCTGAACGAATCCTGGCCATTAAGAGCGGAAGGTACTGTACTTTGTGCCTACAAATTAACCCTGATAAAATTTACGTTTCTACAAAGCAAGATATGTTAACTGATGTTTTATCTAAACAATTTCTGCGGACAATATCTGCTATGTACAAATTATTGGAAACCCTTTCTGAGGATATCAATGACAATCATAATCTCCTCCCTATAATCCATAGAATATAACTCTTAGTCTATCTCTTGAATACCTTTTTGCACTGATCACTGTCTTTAACTTGTCTTAAGCATCTTCTCGAACTCATAGACGCCCTCGTTCCTGTTCACGACCTTAGCTAAGATTTTGCCGCTCTTCTCGGGCTTTTCCCAGATGGCAGTAAGTGTCTCGCGTACTTCCTTCTCGTTCTTGGCTACTCGACAAACGCTCTGAACTGTGACGTCCTTGGGAACCCCCTTTTCTCTCAGTTTTTGGTTGAAGTCAGCAGCCCTCAGCAACTGGATGTTTATCCTTGCGGCGTAAGCGGCCAGGCTTATCTTCTGATCCTTGAGCTTGACGCTCTCCTTGGGATCGAATGCCGAGCCCGCGAACACGCCTACCACGCCCTGCTTTATCGACCGCCCCTCGGACGTGCTGACTCCGAACTCTGTGCTCCATCTGAGGACTTCGAGAAAGTCATCAATCTGCCTTTTTTGGACCAGCCCCCACTTGCATTCAAGTACGTAGGTTATTGGCTGGGCGAATATCCCTGGCGTGACGCTCCAGACCCTGTCAACCTCCGCGTTGTGCTTCCGGTCGCCGACGCTCTTCATCAAGTGCAGAGTAATCCTTCGCGGGTCCATTGCCTTTGTTCTGTGCTTTTGGGTTTGGAATACCGCGCCGACGGTGAACTTGTCGATGAACCACTCGACTGCGGCTTCCCAGTTGTGCCCGATGCGATTCTGCTGGCCCTTCATCTGACGGACATAGTTCTGCTTGAAGGTGGTGGCTACCTTCAGCTCCTCTTCAGCTAGAGAAGTGTGGTAATAGTAGTTGTATGCGCCAAACAGCTTGACGGCTTGGAGGTCTGGGTATAGCTGTAGCGCCCGTGAGATCGCGCTTTCCGCCTCGTAGGGAGAGCAGTTGAGCTTGTTCTGGATGAACTCAAAGCTCAGCAGGTCGCGCAGCTTTGTTGCTTCGATAATCAGGTCGCGTATCATGTGGATTCGCTCTATTATTGGGCTGGTGGAAGCGGTGCTGTCCAGAACCGCGCTTGTCCTTTGGATGGCTTCCTCGATTGCCTGCTCTCTTGGTTTGCCTTTGTCTATCCATGTCAGCAGGTAGCCGTCCTTGAAGGGCGTCTGCTTGTCATGCATTCTATAGCCCCGGACATAGATCAGGCCCTTTTTTTCAAACCGTCTCACGTTGGACATTATGTCAGACGGCTTCACGCCCTTGCCCTTGAGCCTCTCGACCAGCTCCTTCGAGTAAAAGGCGCGCTCGCGGTTCTTCTCGATGAACTCACGGATTAGTTCGGCTTTGCTCTTGCCGTCCTTGGAGCCACGCTTGTCGAGGAATTCTTTGTTGTAAGGAACGAAACGTTGACCTTGGAAGACGGTTGCTCTTTGACCAAGTAAGTAGGAATGATACTGCCTTTGGTTGGAAACCTTGCCAGCCCTTCCCTTGAATACCGTATCGTGGCTAATGCTGGGCTTGTCAGTCCTGAGAATTCTGCCCCCGCGCCACATGCGCCCGAGAGCGCTCTCTACTGCATTGCTGCCGAGCCGTAGCTCCCAGTTAAGCTCCTTTGAAGTCCTTGGCTTGCCGTCGCTCAAGACGGTGAGAATCCTTATCTGGGTCGAGCCTTCACGAGACAACTTCCATCCCCAGCGCCTGTATAGCGCTTCTATGCTATAAAACCGACGGTATAAACACAAAAGTGAAATAGAAAAATACCGCATTTTTGAAACAGTAATTATATCGTCTGGATAGCGAAAAAGAGCTTAAAACAAGCTGATTTCAGGAGAATTTGGTGGTGCCGAGGGCAGGGTTTGAACATGCGACAACTCGGTCTTCAGCCGAGCGCTCTCCCAGGCTGAGCTACCTCGGCACTTTTTTGGGCAGCCTCGGACTTATTTAGGGAGAACTATATGCTGTTTAGCATTCGGCTTTATTTACGTTTTCGTAGGAATATTAAATTGTCGTTATGGCAGATAACTCCTGCTCAGGCAACATCAACACCTTATCATTTCCATAATAACGGACGAATTGGGAAAATATTCATATCATACAAGCTGAACATGCCTTACTAACGCCATTCGAGATGGAAGAATGTACAAAGGCACAAACCACAAAAAAGCAATTTCAAAAATCATTATTGCAATCGCAACAGTCGCCATAATACTTGTGGCCACCACAGCGCTGTACTACGGAACGTTGCCTTCAACTACCGCTAACTCACCAGCTCCAACGCAGACACCAACCGCAACTCCGAATCCATCAGCCCAAACATTTACACCTTTGCCCTCTGCGTCTCCAAATGGCAATTTCATCCAGAATTTCGCTGCCGGAAAAACAGCCGAATACAACATTAAACAATACAACAGCACAACGGGTAGCTTAGACCTTGAACTGGACGTGAAATACACTCTTACAGAAGGAACCTTTGATGGTGATCCCGCGTGGGTATGGGACGAGGTCACTAATTCAACTGTTGACAACGTTCCCTACGTGACCATTAACGAATGGAAATTGAACAAGACTGATCTTTCCGCGCTCCACCTTACCGTTGTACAGATCGTAAACGACACATTTAGCGGTGACTTTGAAACCTCTAACGTGGACAACCCAGAAACAGCCATCCAAAGAATCTACGTATCAACATACACGGGAATAGAAACTGTCACTGTCCCTGCAGGAATGTTCATAGATTGCGATAAAGCAGTGAGCACAATGGACACAGAGGTCACATCTACTTGGGTAAGCGCAAATGTCCCATTCTGGGGTATAGTCAAGCAACAGGTCACCGAGGGAAATATCCTGCTATATTCAATTGAACTTACCGCCTTTGGGTAGGCTTCACGCCCGCAAGTTAATAATTTACGTAGACTGGAAATACTTACAAAATCAAGAATGAGAAAAAGAGCGCTAAGTTTGCTGAGCCGCCAGCCAACTGCGTAGGCAGCACTCTAAAACGCGATTACGGGGGTCAGGAAGTAGCCGACGAGTCCGCTGGTTGCGAAGCAGAGGAAAATCATGAAGCCCTCATGGTTCTTTGCTGCTTCAACGACGGGGTTTTTCATGGTTGAGTATGCTCCTGCTTTTTGTTTGGGTTTGGGAGGGGAAAGGTTTTATGAAGGGCGAATATGTAGTTTCAATCCACAGCAAAAACTGCGGGCCGTTAGTCTAGCTGGCTAGGACGTCGCCCTCACGCGGCGAAGATCACCGGTTCAAATCCGGTACGGCCCACCATGCCCCCTCTGAGAGGAAGCGTTGCTGTCTTGTTTTGTTTGGGGGTTTTGCAGGGTTAGTTGGGTTCTGTTGGGTGTTTTGTGTTTGCGGTGGGTTTTTTTCTGTTGAGGACGATTCTGTTTGTCATGCCGTGGCTTTGTCGGGTTATTAGTCCTTTGACTTCGAGGTAGTCGAGGGTTCGGGTTATTTTTGCTTTGGGAAAGCCCGTTCTTACGTGCAGGTCATTTTGTAGGATTTCGCCGTTGGCTTGGGCGATTTCGGAAAAGATTCTTCGTTTGTCGCCGTCAAGCAGGCGCAGGGCGAATTCCACGTCAAGTTCTGAGGAGTCGGAGTTGGGGTTTGCGGGCGCGTGTTTTGCGTCAAAGCTGTTTGCGAATAGCAGATAGAAGCTGCTGGTGGATAGGATTATGGTGGCGACGCTAAGGATTGCTACGTCGATGTGGGTGTAGCGTAGGATTTCGCCTACGATTATGGGTTCTTCTCCGGGGATGATGATGCGGGTTGAGGTGGGCATGAGGATTTTGGCGGCGAATGTGAATGCTGAAACTGCGAACAGCACTGTCATGAGCAGGGTTTTTTGTTGGGTCTTCATTTGGGGGGCCTCCGCTGGATAAAGAAAAGGTGGGGTGTCCACGTTGGGTTTGGTTTCACCGTTCATGTCCCCGTTTAGGTTTTCTGGATAGATAGGGCGTATAGGTTGTTTGGCGCAGCGAATTTTCCTGTAACGATTACAGTGTCGCCGTTTTGGATGTTGGATACGTCCACGGATGCGTCTTGGTGGCTGTAGAACACTGTTAAGTCGCCGTCAAGCATGAACAAGTAGCCGAAGACTTCCCCTAGCAGGCTCACTTTGCCTGTTACCGTCACCACTACGCCGTCGTATTCTTCGGGGGTTTGTAGAAGTTCCTGAGGGAGCAGGGGGCTGGTTTGGACTTTGGGTTTGCGGATTTGAGGGTCTATGTCGGTTTGGGTTATCGTGTTTTGGGTTAGGTCTACGGTTGCGGTTATTGTTTGCTCGCCGAATTCTTCGCCGTAGTCTGTGTAGAGGTCTATGGTTACTTTCGCGACGCCTTCTTTGGGAACAAGGGTTATGAAGCCGTTGTTTTCTTGTATGTCAAAGATTTCGGAAGCCACTGCGGTGTAGCTGTCTGCAGCGCTTATCAACTGCTGGATTTGGGGCACCGCTAATACGAGGTTTATGGCGGTTTGTCGTTGTTGCTCTGAGAGTATGAGAGTAATTGACGTTGATTGAATTTTGATTTCGGCATCTTCAACGTTGCTTGGCAGGATGCTTGTTGCTTGTGCAGCAAAGGCAAAGCCGATTGAGGCTAAGAGCAACAGACCCAATAGGGCAATTCTTTTTGGTTTCACCATTTTTTTCATCACCTTTTTTCGGTAAGCTCACAATGCCTGAAACAACCCTAAGGGTTTGTGTGAAATGCATTTCATTTAAGGGGAGGTTATGCCGTTTTCCCCTATTTACGATTATTGCAGTTGCCGATTTGCAGTGTAAGCTTATTTGGGGCAGGATTTTTGTCCTTGGTTTGGAAAAAGCGCTGCTTAATGTCCTGTTAACGGCGGTTTTGTGTGTTCTTTGGCAGGTTTTTCTGCGGGGCGGTTAGGTTTACCATAGGGTGAGGTAGACGGCGCCGTTTTCTTCTCTGTGTGCGCGGATGAGTTCGCAGTGGCGTAGGACGGCGAATTCGGCTTCGAGCACTGCAGGTTTTAGGTTAAGTGCGGCTTCGAGTTCGTGTCGGGTTATTCTGCCTGTTTTTTGGATTTGGTGGTAGATTTTTTTCTGCTGCTCGGTTAACCCTTCGTCGCCTGACTGTCCAAGCTGTTTGCGGACGGAGAGTGCGGATGCTACCGCTAGGGGGTCGCAGGCTTTGGGGGGGTTGGTGAGGTTCATGTAGCAGTCTTCGCAGAGGGTTTCGCCGTGGAAATTGTAGCTTTCGCCTTCATCGAGGGGTACGTTGCATCGGTTACAATTTGCCATAACGATTCACATGTGTAAGTGGGGTTAGTTGCTTATTTCTTTTGTTTTCCCAGAAAAAGAAGATTATAAGGTGGAAATGGGCGACATCACGTGGAGGTTTTGCCTTAACATGCTGTTTTTTTGGGCGATTGCCATGAGGTCTCCTCTTCTGAAGCCGTGTTCTGCCAGCGCGTCAAATGCGCCTTTGAGTCTTAGCAGCGAGGCGCCTATTGTGGGTCTTGCAAGGTAGTGCATGTGAAGTATCTCAAAGCCGGACTCCATCAGCAGGTGGCTAAGGGAGGCTTTGGTGAAGGGGCGGATGTGGGTGTAGTCGTCCCAGAAGTAGGGTGCTTGGGGGGAGGGGACGGTGATGAATATTTTGCCGTTTTCTTTGAGCGCTTGGCGGAACTGTTCCATGGCGGCTGCGGGGTTAACCATGTGTTCTATGATGTCTTTGGCTAGTATGAGGTCGAAGGCTTCAGAGAATCCGAGGTGCCGTACGTCCATGGCGGCGGCGTAGGTGTAGCGGCTGCTGTTTCCCTTGAGTAACTCGCTTTTGATGTCAACGGATGTGAGGGTGGCGGAGAGGCTGTCTTTAAGTGCATCGCCTACCCAGCCTGAGCCGCTGCCTGCATCCAGAATCATATTGCAACCAGTAAAGTATCCTATTATGGTTTGGACAAAACGTTTCTGCGACCTTGACAGTTCATGTAAACTGCGGTAAACATACATGCGTATCCAAGCTTGTTTGAGTTTAATGCAACTGAAGGAAAGAAACCCTTACAAAGATAAGCATTACTACCCACCTTCAGAATTACACCAAAAACGAAAAAACAGTGGCGAAGAAGCCAGCAACAGAAAAGTGCCGCCTCAGGTCTGGGCTGCGTTGGGGTCTGTCAAATGTCAAGTTTCTTCATCTTTCCCGATCAGACTGGGACGGCGACATCATCCCCTATTGATTCTGCACCATCCCAGTCTAAAAGGGCTTTGGTAAAAAAAGGAGAGATAAAGAATGAAAAAAGAATTAGTCAAACAGTTGTTGGAACAACTCCAACAAGAAACCAAAGACCCCCAAGATATAGGAAACATAAACTTAACCAACGTCCAAATCTGGATGAAAAAAGAAGCCTATGAAGAAACCACAATCAAACGAGTAATGAAAGAATTAAAACATATCATTCGCCATTGTGACAGCAGAAAACCCGAAGAAGTAAAACTATTCATATCAAACAAAAAATGCGAAGCAGGAAGAAAAGAAAATTTAGCCGAAGCATACGACAAAGTCATACAATCACTCGGACTAAACTGGAAAAAACCATTTTACCAAAGAAAACGGAAAAAACGCCGAGCACCAAAAGAAGAACTAATAAACTTCATAATAGACAACGTCAACTTTCCACTAAACCTCAAATTATCAATGCACAAAGACCTAGGAAACAGACCTATCGAATTAACATGGCTAAAAGTAAAAGACATTGACCTATCCACAGGAGCAACATCACTAACAGGAGCAAAACACACAATCGGACGAGAAGGCAAACTTAAACAAAAATCAATAGAACTGCTAAAAAGACTGATTCAACGGAACAACCTAAACTCAGAAAATTTAATTTTTCCAACAACGTCCGACAACCTAAGCCAAGAATACAGACATGCACGAAACAACTTAGCAAAAGTCACCAACAGACCCGAATTAAAACAAGTCCAACTCTATGACTTTAGACGCTTCAAAGGAACAAGAACATACCACATATCAGGCGGAAAAATCTTAGAAGTTGCTCACACATTAGGACACAAAGAACACGACCTAAGAGCAACAATTCAATACATCGACACTGAAGCAAACATAACATGGATACCCATAAAATGCACAACAGACGAAGAAATCCAACAAGCCATCAAAGACGACTGCATCTTAGTCGGACACGAAAACGGAACATGGTACTTCAAAAAACCAGCTTAAACCGTACTTCTCAACCTTTTCCCCAAATTTTAAAAGAACTTGTTCTAACGCGCGCCAGTTTGAAATTAAAACTTAACGCTATTCGAAGCTCAGTTCCATCACTTAGACATATCTCTGCATTTCTCAATCTTGTTTCTCGTTTTGCTAATTTGAGCTAATGTCCAATCTTTTCCTGTTGCCTTAGCATGAAGGTCAAGAAGTTTGGAAGCCATCCACTCTGACGTTCTATGAGCTTCTTTCTTTGGAATTTTAGTCATCGAGCCAGATTGCGCTTCCACATACTTACTTCCTCCATAGACAGCGATATCAGATACAGCTTTGTAGAATTTTGCAGCTTTTGTCTTCCCAATCTCCTCTATTTCCTTGTTCAATTCACAGAGCCTAGCACTTAGACGCTCGGAATACTTTCTCGTATAAGGGTCTTCCATTAATTTTTTAACGATTTCCCGAACCGCTCTCGTTGTTTTCCCATCAAGAAAATCTAAATAACTCTCAAGGTCTATATCCGGTGAATAGTTGACTTTCAAACCCTTTACCACGCAATCGATAGTGTGACTACTCTCTACAGAGCTGGTAAAAGCTCCGAGCGCCGCTTTTGCTATTCGGCAATTTGTTTTGACTATAGCATTAAGGTTTCTCGCAGTCAAGATGTCCTTTATAGCGCAAATTGTGTTTATTGATTCTTGTTGAAGAATGAAGTCTCTCTTTATCCCTGAAGAGTAAATCTTCATTAGACAATGCAAACAAGATTCGCTTTGTTCTCCTGTTACAAATTTGCTAATATCCGCTTTAGCCCGTTCGTTGCATCCGTCACAGACTTTGCAGTCTCCACCAACTGTGCTGCAGTTGTCTTTTAGAAGTAACAAAAACAAATGTAAAGATGATATTCTCGGTAAGCCCGGCTCAAGGAATTTTTTCACAAATTCTTGTTCATATCGACCATACTTGTATGGAAAATAGGGAATAACTCGCTTCTTCTCGACAAAAACGAGAAAATCGTCAAGGGAAACACTGTTTAATTCTTTAAAACTCTTTTCAGTAAGTGGGCGGTCATTGTAGCCCATTTCTATGGGGTAAATTATGCTATCGTATACTGGGGCTAATGAAAAGATTGAAGAAGATTTTATCCCCTCTTCAGCGGTATGGCAAATTTCTCTGTTTGGGGTTACGTGAGCACAAGGTACACGAGGAAGAAACACTGGCGCACCTTCAATTTCGAAGCCCAAGATGTCCTTTATTGAAAGTTTTCCTCTCTCAATATTGGTGACGTTTTCGTTATAGAACTCTGAATTTTCTTTATCAATCTGCCTAATGCTCATGTAACCTGACTCTCATATAACAAATATTCTTTTCGCGAAATAAGCTTTTTGCGAACTAATTCCAAATTAACATATTAACAGGGTTATGGCAGAATTTTGCTTTTTCATCTACAAACGACCCTGTAAAAACACGCAACCTACATTAAATCGCTCGGCGTCGCTTGCGCTTCTGCCTCGTACGTTCCAGCCGATTCCAAACGCGCCCATTGTTCATTTTTATATATGTGGTTAATTCTAGTTTTGTTTTGAGGTGGTTTTTGTGTTTAAGAAGTTGAAGGATAAGACTGAGGAAGCGGCTAAGAAGACTGCGGAGGCGGGCAAGAAGGTTGGAGAGAAAGGTGTGGAGGTCGGTAAGGTTGCGGGAAAGAAGGGTGTGGCGGTCGGAAAGAAGGTCGGCGAAGAAGGCGTAGAACTAGGCAAAAAAGGCGTCGAAAAAACCAAGAAAGCCGTAAAAGACTAACGCAACATGCGGGCATCGAAAAAAGGGCAGGCACTATTTTTCTGGTTTTTCTGACATAACGAAGGTGACTATCATGCCCACGAGAACTAGGAGCCCAATCGGGACTAAAACGCCAAAGAGTATGTCGCCTATTATGTTCGCGAACGTTATCATGTAGACCGAAGCGATTATCGCCAGTGCAAACCAGCAGCCCACGATTACCACAGCCCTAGCCGAATCCAAACTTTTCCACCGCCCCTTAAACACCCTAAAAATCTTTTATTCCTTACGGATAAATAAACAGCCGACAGCCTAAATGAGCAAAACATCCACAATCCTTTGTCGGTTTGCAGGTACTCGTAAATTATATTACATGAAGCGGGTATAGTCTAGTTCGGAGAAAACTATAATGCGTTATAAGGTGCATGTCTTTAAAATTAACGGCGATAATGCCCTGTATGAGTTAGAGAATTTTTTGAACAGTTTAGAGGGCGAAGTTGTTTCCATCATACCAAAAATAAAGAAACTGACCCTCGCACAAATCTATGGAATCACATCAAGAGTAGACTACCTGCTAATTGTCGAAAAAACCGCCAACTAACGCAGTTTTGTGCACGCCAAGAAATAAGCTCCACGGCAGCTTGACAAAAAAGCAAAGCAGCAACCGCGCGGTCGCTTAGCGGGACGGGCGTGTGCGGTTATTTTAGGTTGAAGTAGGGTATTAGGATGTCTTCCATGGAGTAGAAGCCTTTTTCTTTATCAACTATGTTTTTGGCGGCAAATAGTGCGCCGTTGCCAAATGCCTCTCGAGTTATTGATTCGTGAGTTAAGCGTACTGTTTGGTAGGGGAAACCGAAGATTATTTCGTGACGACCCACGATGCCACCTGCCCTGATGGATTTGATGTCTATGTCTCGCAAGCACAGCACCTCCGAAATTTTTCTGGCGGTGCCGGAAACGTCTTTTTTGTTTTTGAAATGTTCTTCAATTATCTCGATGTCGGTGTAGGGAGCGATGGTTTTGAGGATTTTAGCGGTTAACATCAAGAAGTTGATGCCTATGGTTATGTTAGGCGACCAGAGGACTCTTGTTTTTCGGGATAAGCTTTTTAGAAAAGCAACCGTTTCGGGAGGGTACGCGGATATCGCAGTTACTATGGCTATGTCTCGTTTGGCTGCTTCCTCACCGTAAGCCAATATGGCCTGTGTAGAAGAAAAGTCTATAACAACATCTACGGGGTGTTTATCGAAAAGTTGTTGGGGGGTCCATTCATCCTTGGGGAAAATTAAGCCTTGTTCCCCACGTTTAATGCCGAGAAACTCAGGAACGGACCGATGCTTCAGAACGTTAGATTTTCTGATAACCCAGCAAAGATGCGCTTCCTCAGTTTGCAGTAATACGGTTGCAACGGCTTTTCCTGCCCTGCCAAATCCGAAAAGTCCCACTTTCATCTGAAATTTCCCCACAACATATTCACCTACGCCATATATCTGTGTATCATTTGTTTTCTAAACCGCGCGCCAATTAGCCAACTGAACGCTTTTTCGGGGAAGGGCGCCCCCTTGCAGAGTTTGGGTTTGCATAAATTGCCTTTTCGGGGATGTTCACGGCGTTAAAGGCTTATTAGTCACCGCCAACCCATAAAGGACACTGCCGTCCCGCAAAAGAAGGCGAGGCGGGCTGGATGGGAAATGTGATGGAGCCGTTTCATGAACACTTAGGCGAGTACAGAAAGCAACTGGCAAAGGGCACCGTTAGAGCAGCATATCAAGGGTTGATGGAGTACTTTGGTGACTTGAGGGTTTACCTGAAAAAGAAGTATCCGGATTATTTCTTGTCAGGCAACGTCCACTTTGGGCAAATGGACTACACATATTTCTATTTCTTTCCGAAAGCGCTAAAACGGCAAAACCTAAAAATCGCCATACTGTTCATCCACGACACATTCACAGTCCAAGTCTTACTAGCAGGATACAACAAAGACACCCAAGCAAAATACTGGAAGCTACTCAAAGAAAACGGCTGGAACAAACACCACCTTGCACCAAACCCAAAAGAAGGCGACACCATCACCGACTCCATATTAGTAGACAAACCAGACTTCAGCAACCCCCACGCCCTAACAAACCAAATCGAAAACGGCACCCTAAAATTCATCAAAGACATACAAAACTTCCTAACCGAACACAAAAACTAAACCATAACTGAGGGCAGTTATGCACCATACAATATGCAAAAGCCAAAAGAACCGTTTTTGTTGGTTCATTTTCTGTTGGGTATCCACCGCTGCTTTGGGTTGGTGCCTTTTGGTTTTTCTGTTTGGTAGCCGCAGGTGTAGCATTTTCCGTCGTGAACTGAGATTAGGTCGCCGCAGCTTGGACACCGATACCGCTCGGCTTGCTGCCTGAGAAATTCGTCCATGCCTTTTTCTCTGATTGTTTTTTGGTTTTCAACCATGCTCATGCCGAAGCGTGCAATGTAGTATTGGTCTATTTTGGCGAGTTCTTTGCAGGGCATGTCGGGGCATTCATAGCAGAAGCGGAACTGCCGTTTTCGGATTTTTTCGCATCCTTTTTTGATGAACGCGCAGTTTTTGTTGCGCACCAAGCAGCCATTGCAGTGGGACACTTCGCCCTTCTTGTAGGGCACACCCCGCGAGTACGCAAGGTAAGCTTTGCAGATTCCGCAGTTCATGCCACACGGCGCAACCAAGTCAGCAGAAAGCGGATTAGCCATACCAACCAATGGCACAAGACACCTAATAGCCTTACGCATCAAACACCCACCCGCGTTTTCCGGCACCAAAACACCGCAGACCCCAAACACAAACCTATTTGCCGCCAAATATTGATTCGATACAAAAACCTATAGAGGGGTAGGTCACTATTGGCGTTTTTCCGAGTCATTAACATGTTGAAAAACCGCAGAGAGTAAGGTCTTCTGTGAGGAAAGGTTACGGGCAGGGAGCTGTTTTGCCAGATTCGCCTTTGGCGATGACCACATTGTCGATAACCCTGCATAGGACAGTGAAAACTTCGTCTGCACTCAAGTTATCGGTGTCTAAAATGAAGTCGAACGGCGAAAAGTCTTCGCTCAACGCAAAACCGTATAGCTGCTTGTAGATGGCTTTAGTTCGGGCTTCTTTTGCTTCAAGAGCCGAAAAAGCCTCCTCAACCGTCATGTGGTCTCTGTTGGCTATCCGTTCTGCTTGCTTTGCCACGGAAGCTGCAAGCCAAATTTTGAAGCCACCAGAAAACAGCCAAGGCATCGTCCAACTGTCCAAAAGCACATTTCCCTTGGCAGCATACTCTAACAGTTTCTCGTCAACTGCCTTGTCAAAACTCGTGTCCGCTTTCCGCTGCTCCAAAAACTTTAGCCCTTCACCGCTTTCCCACCAACCATTGTTGAAGGAATCGTAGCCTTTCTCAGCAGCCACCGCTCGCAGGGCATCACCACCAGAATAATACTTCAAACCGTACTTCTGCGCAAGCTTCTTTGCCAACGTGCTCTTGCCAGTTCCAGCCATCCCCGAAATGCAAATAACGATTCTTTCCGTTTCACACCGAGTTGACTTTTCCCCATTCATCAGCCCCTTCGCCCCTCACACACTACTGAATAGGCGTCACACCGATTATGCGGGAAGCAATCGTTCCAAAGAAGAACGAGCAAATCATGTACCAGTACAAGAAGGGCAGAACACCCAAACCAGGAAGATACGCAGCGGGCTGAGTGAAGAAACCATACAAAATGGGCCAAATAACAAAGTAAATCGCTGTCATGGGCAAAAGGAGCAGCTGTGGCTTAAACATTTTTGTCTGCATAGCCTGAATCTGAGATTCCTTCTTCTTCAGCTTCTCAAGTGCTTTGTCGTTCTTTGCACGCATAGCAGCCATACGCTGGGAATTAAACTCGGAAATCTCCTTCTGCATGGAGCGGTATTCATGCCAGCCAATCATGCGGGTAATCAGCAAACGGTTAAGGACCATGTTACCAAACGAGATGGCAAGGGCAATCCCCATTATCAGCAGTGTAGCCATAGGAATGACCGCTATGCCTTCTGCAGCCAGATGGTAACTGTAAAGAGAACCGCCATAAACAGCTTCAGCGCCAGTAGCAACGTCCTTCAAGATTATAGAATAGTTACCAGCCTGAAGCGCAGGCACCTCAAAATTCGCAGTCACACTGTAACCAGTCGCATTACCCTCAAATTGAGAGTAGTTTGCCTGTGAATTACTGAAATACACCACAAAGGAACCGTCGGGGGTGCTTAGGGTACCAGAAACGGTTACGTTGAAATCCTTACCAGCGGGTCCCGACAAAGGGTCAACTGCAGTAATAGCTGTGCCAGTTGGCTGCGTCTGAGCCGAGACAAAAGGCAGACAGAGAAATGCGCCGCTCACCAAAATGAAAACGGCAAGGATTAACATTTTGTTTTTCAAATCAACTGGCTCCTGTAGTTAACTTCCTTTGTGATTGAACAAATTACCTGAACAGAACATTTTAAACCTTCTCCTTTAAAACGTACCTTTAACCCTCACGCCCATCACAAGGTAACATAAAAAATGATGCAAAGCTCTCTAAAAGGGGAAAACGCATAGGCTGCCCAAAATGTTTGGTTGGTTCAGCCGTCTGCTTATTTGGGTTATTCACCGATGATTCTTCGGAAGGCGGGATACATTTCTGCTGCGCGCTCACGCATGAGCAGTTCGTAGTACTGGTAGATTATGCCTACGGCTAGCAGGATACCGGTGCCTGAACCGAAGACACCAAAGAAATCTGCAACGCCCGCGATGAGCGCCACGATTATGCCGCCCAAGACCGTCACTACCGGAATGTACTTTTTCAGGATGGCTTCGATGGGTCTTCCTGACCGTCTGTAACCAGGAATCTGCATGCCACTGTCCATTAACTGCTTGGCCACTTTTTCAGGTCCCAAACCGCCGACTTCAAGCCAAACCAGCGAGAACAAGGCACAGAAAACCACCAGTATACCCAGGTACACTAGGGCTCTAAGCGGGTCTGCGCCTACGCTTTGGATGTTGTGTGGCGCCGTCACGAAGTATGCTAATCCGCCTGTGGGTTCAGTGTTGTTGCTGACTGAGGGGTCAAGTACGCCGTATGTGCCTAACAGGTTAAGCCAGAAGTTGGAGTTGCTTTTGTTGCTGGTGCTCCAGATGAGTTGGCTAAAGAAGTACACGTTAGCAAACAGTGCAGATGCAAATATCACGGGCAAGTTGCTGACGTAGAGGAGTTTGATGGGGTATTTGCTGCGGAAGCCTTTGTAGCCAGCGTAGGACATGGGCAGTTCGATGCGGTAGCCGTTCAGGTAGATGATAATTAGGAAGGTGGCTATTGTAGCTATGAACCCTATCAGCGACGGGTAGTTTCCGGCTTGGGTTCCAATGGTCCAGTCGACAAGAGTGAAAGCAGTCTGGTTAGCTGCCGGTGTAGCCAGAAGTTGCTGTATGCCACCGACGAATAAGCCTGTGGTTGGGTTAAACGTGGACCAGAGAACGTTCTGTGCAACTCCAGCCATGATGAAGAGGCTTATGCCGCTGCCTAGTCCCCACCCTTTTTGCACTAGTTCGTCAAGCAGCATCACCACTATGCCTGCGGCTACAAGCTGGAAGAATATGACTACGGCGATTACGCCCAAGTCTGTGCCGTACATGCCGCTGAGGATGTATGCACCGCCTTGCACGGCGGTCAGGAGTATGGAGAGGACTTTGCTTGCGACGGTGAAGAGTCCTCGGTCTTCGGGTTTGCTCATGTCGCAGTTTATAAGCGAAGACCCTGCGAGGAGCTGAAGAATTAAGCCTGCAGTGACTATGGGTCCGATGCCGAGTTCCATGAGGGTTCCGCGGCTCGAGGCGAAGATGACACGGAGCCCGCCAAAGTAGTCGCTTATTTCGCCACTGATTCCGTAGAGAGGAACCTCGGACATCACAAGGAAAACAATAAGGACAAGTGCTGTCCAGAAGATTTTTTCGTTGAATTTGACTTTTCTTTCAGGAACCTTGATTTCAGGTAGAATTCTCGCAACAGGTTTGAAGAGGTTTAGGAATCTACCGGCCATTTTGAACTATCCTTTACTGTTCAGGTTCCGCTGTTTGTTCTTCGTCTGTTTGGGTTATGATTTTTCCGCCTGCTGCTTTGATTTTCTCTTGAGCTGCATTTGAGCAGGCTGGGACTGTTACGTTTAGAGGTTTGGCGATTTTACCTGTTCCTAACAGTTTGGTGTAGCCCATAGCTGTCAGGTCGATGGTTGTCTGATTTTGTGCGAGATCAACAAGTTGCCTGAGATTGATGGTTTGCTCTCTGCTGTGCAGTGCCTTGGGCGAGGTGAAACCGTGTTTGCCAAAGTAGTGTTCTTTTTCATTAACAACTTTGCTCCAGAGGTGCTTGTGCCTTCCGACTTTACGGTTCCCTTTGGATCCTGCATCTCGGTGCTGTCCGATCCTTCCGTATCCCTGTGTTCGGGAGCCTCGCATTTTTCTGTGTTTTCTGAGTTTATGTGGCATCGCTATACCTTGTTTGTTGTTTTATTGTTTGGGGTTTTATGGCTTTTTTGAGCTTGATTTCAAGCACGCCATTCTTGAATGTTGTGTGTGCGACCGTTGGTATGACTACCTTCGGCAGATTTAAACTTTTATAGTATTTGCGGTCTCTTGCTTTTGCTGAAAGCGTAAGTTTTTGATCTTTTATGGCGATTTTGAAGTTTTCTTGGTTGAACCCCGCAATTTGGGCAACTACGGTGACCCAGGTTTGGTCTTGGAACATGTCGATGAGCGGCTTTGGTTCAGTGTATTTTCCGTTGTTTAGCTTTTTTGGCAGCCGATACTTTGGAGGAGGAATTGTTCGAGTTGTTTTCGGGGTTTCCATGCGCGCGTTTTTCGGGGCAGTTTTTGGGCGAGCAATCTTGATGTTGCTAAAGTCTAGCCATTTCTGGTTTTTTCTGCTTCTTCGCCATTTTGCGCTCATGCTTTCAACCCCGATATACAGAGGCAATTTGTGGAGTAACTATAAAAGATATCGCACAAAAAAGCCAGGAAAACCCATGTTGATGTTCTGCTGTTGCCACACCAAAAAAAGCAGCTTCACAGCCGCCAAATTGAGCAGTTTAGGCTGCTACAGGCAGTTTCACGCAACTTTACGCCACGTTACGCCCATGATGCGCACACACTGTTACGCTCTAAGACGATTTTTCGGCTAAAAAAACCCGCCCCCTCGTTTTCTGCGGGGTTTGGTTTGAGCTGCTTTTTTGCTTCTGGTTACATTTTGGGCTTTTCATAGGTCCAAAAATGGTGGGGAACGGGTGTTTTTGGGGGAAAATGGCTTTGGAGGGGTATGTTTTTTGCGTTGGGTTTTTTCTCAGTTCTGTTTTTTGGTTGCAGTGTTTTTGGTTTGTTATTTTGCGAATGTTTCATTTTTGTTGTGTTAAAGGCAATATTTAAGAGTATGACATAGGTAATATTTTATATTATTTGAAGGTAAGCTAATGAACAAAACTTTCAAGACAACCGTTGCTTTCGCCTTGACGTTTGCGCTAATCACATTCAGCTTCGCTGGACCTTTTAGTGCAGTTCCCGTTACTGTTTCTGCTCAAAGCGGTAGCGAGTGGAGCTTTCGAGTTGTCGGCGCAGTTTCGCAACCCCTCGACATTTCCATGAGCGATTTGACGGTGATGCCTAAAACCGTTGTCAATGCAGAGTTGTACTGTGAAGGCAGGTTTGTGGGCGTGGCTGATTGGGGGGGCGTCAAATTGGACTACATCTTGGATTTGGCTGGGGTAAACTATGCAGCGGCAAACATTGACTTCTATGCATCCGACGGGTACCACGTAAACGTCGGCATAACCCCTGAGCTAAAGCAGCAGATAATCGCCTACGAATTCGATAACACGCCCCTCCAATCTCCAAAGCTGATTCTTCCAGGATGGCCAGGCAGCTACTGGATTGGGCTGATAACAGAAATCGACGTGACCCTGCCTGGAATAATCGTTACTCCGCAACCAACCCAAACGCCCTCACCGACACCGACAATTCATTCAACACCTCCGCCTACTCCTGCTCCAACGCTGCAGCCAACGGTTACCCCCACGCCGACCGCAATTCCAACACAAACCCCCAGCCCCACCCCCGCACCCACAGCTACCGAAACACCACAGACAACCCGCTCTGTCCAGCCAACCCAAACTGCACAGCCAACTCCGACAAATACACAAAGTCCCCCAACTGCACCCCCCTCGCCACAACAGCAAAACCAAACCACCCCGACGCCCGCCCCCAGCGGCTTAAGCAACCAGCAGGAAGAGCCCGAAGCTACCCCGTCAGCGTCAACAGGGAACTATAACTACCTGCTCATCGTCGTAGCGGTTGCAGCGGTGGTAGCGGCAGGTATCCTGATTTTTAGGCATACCAAAAACTCCAGAGTCCCACAACGGCATTAGCAGCTTTGCTTTCCCTCTTTTCTTTGTTTTATGAACGGTGAATATGCCAATAGGGTAGACCCCCTACAGGTTTTTGCAACGAACAATATCTGCGTTCTAACGTTATGGTGTGGGTTTGTGGTTAGCTTGAAGGCTTAAATATTTGTAAATACTTAGGTGTTTACATGATGCTGTATGAAACCAAACTGCTCCTTCGCCACCCCACTCAGCCCCAAACAGATGGCAGTCTGGTCCCTAACCACCGCGGGAAACTCCATCGCAGCCATAGCTGAAAAACTCAAAACCAGCAGACAATACGTCAACCAGACGCGGCTGGCAGCAGAGGCAAAAATCTCCAAGGCACTTCTGGAAGTAGCACAAGTCAACGAACTCCAAGTCACCCGACTCAACGCCAAAAACGCCGTGCTACTCGGCTACCACCCCGCACTCAAACGCAAAGCCGTCGTCACCTACACCACCAGCCACGGCATCAAAGTGTGGTACTGGCACGACAACCCCGAAGAAGTCACCGACCCCGCATTTCTCAACCAAATAAAACAATACCTTCTAGACATCGCCAAAGAAAGAGGCATAGAAATAGAAAACACAGACAACATTCACCCATCCAGACTAGCACACCAAATATTCTCTAAGCTTATTCCAGAGTTGAGAGCATGAATGTAAGAAAGAGCTGGAAAGACCAGATTAGAGGTTGGGTTCCAAAAGAGCCGAGACTGCCAAGTTATTCTATAGTTAACCCTAAAGTTAGAGCCCCACAAAAAATTCAGCTTCCAAAAAGAAGACTGCTGATAACAGTGGGCTGGATAATTCTATCTGCCATCAATCTTCTCAGGGACGACGTTGTGGGCGTGCTTTTTCTTTGGACTGCATCCGTTTGGGGTGGTGCTTTGGCGCTGGATGCTTTGGCGCAGCTGGGCAAAGAGTTGAATCCTAAGCTTGAGGTGGCTCTGCAACTGGCGGTTATCAGTTTAGGCGGCATCTTAGTTGCACTGACTATTTTTTCTGTGCCCTCTAGTTTTCTTTTGAGAGCCGTTATGATTGGATTACTATCAGCGGTTCATGTGCCTCTTTTGTTTGCGGTGGCAGCTTACGTTTGTGGTAAAAAAGAGCTCTCTAAAAAACTTCTCAACTGGTTGGCTCCACGGAGGGACTAAAAAGTGGGCTTAAAAAATCATTTTCACAGCTGGATTCCTAAAAAAGCAAATGTACCAAGTGACACCATGAGAGGATTCAAAGAACGCAAACTTCCTCAATTAGTGAGCTGGAAGCCCCTTTTGATGGCGCCACTGGTAATAACGCTTGCCTCTCTTGCAGCCAATTATTTCCTCTTCCATTACCCCCTGAGCAGGGTGATTGCTGCAATAGTCGTAACTGACCTTGCCAGCGTTCTCTCTATCAAAAGAAAACAGAAAAACCGCTTTAAGATAGTCGATTTAGGCTGGGTGCCAAAAGACATGAATCTACCAACCCAACAGCAAACGACGCCTCATAAAGCGAGCGGATACAAATTGAAAATGTGGGTCAGTATATGCGTTACTTTGGCGGTTGTGTGGGGAATACAGGGAGCACTATCTCCAGCTTATGCACCAGAACGCAGTTGGAGCCTGTATTTCACTGCCACAGGCATAATCATCGGAGTATCATCCATCATTCTGCTGGTTCGCATAAAACAAACAAGACCCCTAAGAAAGAGAGCGGGTGCTTCATGGTAGAAGACATCTTGGTTTTAAAGAATGTCACCAAATCAATCGGTGAACGTAACATTTTAACCGATGTCAGCTTTACCCTAAAAAAAGGCGAAACTTTAGGGTACCTAGGACCAAATGGCGCAGGAAAAACCACAACAATACGAATTATCCTTGATTTACTAAAACCGACTTCGGGCAACGCATTTTTGTTTGATAAGAAGGCATCCGAGGCAGACCGGCGAAGGGTAGGAGTCGTATTAGAAAACGCAGGCTTCTACGATAATCTGAGCGCCGAAGTAAACCTCAGCTACTACAGCCGAATTTACAATATTCGCGATAAAGAGGGCAGAGTCAAAGAACTATTAGAATTCATGAACCTCTGGGACAGACGCAACGACAAAGTCGGCACCTTTTCAAAAGGTATGCGCCAAAAACTCGCAATCGCTAAATCCTTACTGCATGACCCAGAACTGCTTATTTTTGATGAAATAACATCGGGTTTAGACCCTGAAGCCCGAATCATCGTTAGAGAGGCCATAATGAAGCTTGAGAACCTGGAAAAAACGATCCTTCTAAGCTCCCATGATCTGGAGGAAATCCAGAAGATAGCTACACAGATAATTATTCTAAAAAAAGGCAGGATAATAGTCAACGATTCGCTTGGTAACCTGCGAAGTAGACATAATGTGCCCTTATTTGAGGTATCTGTCGATAAATTAGCTGTTACTGAAAAGATACTGTCAAGGCTGGGTTTTGTATCCGACTTTAAAGCAGCAACTGCGAATAGGCTGCTGATTACCCTGAAAAGTTACGAAAACGCACCCGACTTGCTGGAAGTGCTCATCAAAGAAGGTGTGAAGGTGTTTAGTTCAAGCATTATTCAAAGCAGTTTAGAGGAGGTCTATTTGGATATAATAAGGGAAGACAAGAAAAAAGTTGAGGCGGCGGTTGATGTTACGAAATGAAGCTAAGGCTATTTTCTGGCGGGAAGTGCAGGATGTGAAAGCAAGAAAATCTTCCCTGCTGCGTATGAATATATTCATTTTCGCCTACGGCTTAATTTTTGGAGTAATTGCCCTTTTAAACACAAGCGGAATTACGGTTGATGCTGCTTTCATGCAGACAAAACTCAACAGCATTTTCTCGGTATTCTCGCTGCCTCTCTTTTTGTTAGCAAGCTTCTTTTTCTTGAACCAAAGCTATCAATCACACAGGCTGAAAACAACTCTAGAAGGCGATTTAGCTACGTCTATAACCTTAAAAGACATCGTAACAGGCAAGACCCTATCAACAGTTTTATTCACTGTACCTGGCTACAATTGTAATGGTTTTAGTGCTTGTTGGTGTAGCTAACTCGTTTATTTATCATACCCTATTCTTGCCGGATATTCTTTCAATTTTTCAATTTATCATTTTGTTACTGCTCGGAATTGGTTTGGTAGAGGTTATCGGCTGTTTATTCCTTAAATCGCCCAGACTTGGTTCAGTAACTTTGGTTATGTCATTTTTCCTAAGTTATGGCATATTTATGGCGGTACCATACCTACAAAACTTAACGGGGTTTGTCGCTTCCAGCAATCTGCTCATTGCCGGTGTTGAAGGGCTACTGGCTCTTAGCTTACTATCAATCTCACCCTACCTCAAAAACAGACTAAATAAAGAAAACCTGGTGCTGAAGATTCTATGACTACACTATTTTTTGAGTTGTTTGTCACAAGCATCTTTCGACCAAAGTTAAGCCATGCCATTTGTAAGCTGACTCGGGAGTTGAAAGCATGACAAACAAGAGAAACACCGAACTACAAACCAGAGGTTGGGCGCCAGAAGAATTAAGGGTATCAAAATATCAACAAACGAAAAAACCCCAAAATCCAGTAGCAGGCGTTCGCTTCGGAATTTTGATTTTTGTTATGGGTTTTGCAGGCTCATTATTGGGCAGTTTAGACGCGGCTTTAGGTTTAGGGCTACTCTCAGGAATAGGACTGTACGTTTTTGTCGTGCTTTTGGTTGTCTGCATATCCGTTGTCGCAGTTGTTGCCGTTCTGAGGCAGAGCAAGAAAAGGAGCGCCATAACATGAACGCTCTAAAAACGTTGGAAAATCGTCTCAGAGGCTGGATTCCAAAAGAGCCTAAGCCTGCAAGCAGCAATCTGAAAAACAATTGCGAGCCGCTGGAAGCGTCTAGGTCATGGAGACACTATTTGACTCTGCTTGCCATATCTTATATCATTCTGGCAGCCATACAGGTCATTTTGTATTTCCTGTCCTACATTAACGAGACTACATTGCTTGGCGGCGTTCTTGTACTTCTTCTATTTCTTCCGTTGCCCTTCGTAATCTGGCATATCCAAACAAAATACCGTGCAACAAAGGCTATCCAAATTGCAAACCGAGCCGCATTCATAATAGGTCCTGCATTAATAGCCTTCCCAATTAGCTTTGTCTTGGTATTTTTCATCTTTGGCGCGGAACGTATGAAAGCATTAAGCAGCTACGTAGGATATTGGCCTACTGTAATTCTTCTGCTAGGTTTACCCATTATGGCAGGCGCATTAATAGGGTACTTGATTGGCAAACGAAGAAACTTTGAACCCTACAGATAACAGGGGTACATGAAATCCATGAATGTAAAGAAACAAGTTGGGGATCGAATTCGCGGTTGGCTACCCAAAGAGCAGGCTATGCCACGTCTGCCATTAAGCAAAGCGTCAAGGCTTAGACATAAAGAAGCGAAAGATTGGGAAAATAGATTCTTCAAAGCATCAATCAAGATTAACGCAATTGTTTTTGCCGTTGTCGGGGGCATCCGCTTCTTAGTTGACCCATTCAGCAAGAGCACCGCAGTATCCGTCACCGCATTTAGTGCCCTTGTACTTGTAATGATTTTAGCCAACTTCATTTCGTACAGGCACTTCAAAAAGCAAGCACACACAACAGATGGAGAAGTGAAAACATGAACCTCAAAAAACACCTCCAAGGGCACATTCGAGGGGTGCTTCCAAAAGAGAGTAATCCACCAAGCAACACGGTAAAGGCGGCTGAAGCCCCATCTAAGGCTTTGAAAGTTCTGCGGTACATAGGCGTAATCGCGGTGTTATCGCTTATAGTAGTCTTGGTTGTTACAGTTTACATGCCTTTTATAGCGGAAAACGTCGTCAACCGCCTAGTTGCAACGGTAATATATGCAGGGGTTGCCGTAGCCTTTTACCTTGCCTACGGTCGAGAATACTACAAGAGGCACCCAAAGGAGAGCAGAAGGGTCTTTGTGTTATGCTCGGGGTTATTGTGTGGGTTCGCGATTCCCGCCATAGCAGTCAGCATCTTGGGCCGTCCGCTTCTGTTTCCATACTCTCTGCTGCTCTTCGTCACTTTAGTCGGGGCAGGAGCCTTCATCGGCGACAAAGTTGGAAAAAAAGCGGGGCTATATTAACAAAAAAACACGCAAGAAACTGAACTAAAAACTATAGAACAACCGAGGGGAAAGAACATGAACGCTAAGAAGACCTTGCAGAATCAGATTCGAGGCTGGCTTCCTAAGGAGCCGTCTTTTCCGAATCTCCAAAACAGAAGAAACAAAGTGCATCAACAAAACAAAAAACCAGAAAAGGCAGTCTACATCGGCGTTTTTGCTGCTGCATTCGCTGCCGTGTCCATCACAATGGGCGCACTGCAAGTTCTAGGTGCAGGGTCTTATGCATCGTTCGCCGCAGGAGTGGTGGGAGGTTTTGTTGCTGTATTTTCAAGCGTTATGCTTTCAAGAAATCATAACCGAGCAAATCTAAAGGGAAAATGCAAAAAGAGGTGATGTTGTGGAGTCGCTCAAGTATTTAGATGGCTTAAAAAACCGAGTTCGTGGTTGGCTTCCGAAAGAGCCAACGTACCCCATTGCCCAAAAAGCAGCGGAACAAAGGTTTTCACCTATGGTTCGCTGGATGGCAAGAGCTGTCATGGTGGGAGCGGTTGCAAGCGGATTGCTTCTCATTGTTGGAAGCATAGGGGGTTTAACCAAAGGGGTTGGCGCATATATCTGGCCTACCGCGGTATGTGGAATGACCTGGACCATGATATGGGCTGTTTCTGTTTGGGCTAGGCGCAAAGAAAAGCAGCAAAGGGAAACAGAAGCATGAAAATGCTTGACTCACTGCAAAGCCGCATCCACGGCGGGCCACATTTGCTGGAAACAAAATCTCGAAAAAAAGAGGGAGAACCGTTTGAAAAAACCAGTTAAAAACGAGGACCGAAAAAAACAAAGGGAAGCAGGTATTCGAGGCTGGCTTCCAAAAGATGTAGCCTTTCCAAATCAACCGAAAAACCGAATGGTTCAGGTGAAGCCAAAGCGGAAAGCTTTGCCTACGCGAGTTTATGGCGGAGCAGCAATCACGACGCTCTTGGCGGGGCTATTTTTCATACTTATCCCCTATTATATTTCGCCGCAGTGGTATACTCCGAAGGCTAATCCGGGGTGGGGGTACACAGCGCCTGCGACGTTGGAAGGGTGGACTATGCTGATTACAGGTCTAGTTCTCATTGTGTCCTCTTCGGTGTCTTTCATTTTGTGGGGACTAAGACTCAACGCTGAAGGCACACTGTACAAAACATCAAAATGGTTCACACCAAGAATCCAAACTGACAGAGGAAGAAACGCCTTCAAAATTGCCGCCACCACCGCAAATGCCGTCATGCTCAGCGTTTTCCTTGCCATTCACGTTTTCACAGATGTAACTGCGTGGAGCACACCATCAACCGTCGCGTTTTGGGGGGGCTTTGCTGTTGTGTTGGTTTTGGTTAACCTGTTGCTGTATGAGTACGCCAAGAAGCAAACGCAACCTAACAGAGGAACAAAAAATGAACTCTAAGAGGCACCTGAAGAGCCTTGTTAGAGGTTGGCTCCCGAAAGAGTCAAGCGTCATATGCGCGCATGAACCGCCAAAACCGCGGTCAAAGCCATACTTGAAAGCATTCGTAACCATAGCAGCTATTTCTGTTCTTGTGGTCGCCACATTCTTTGGCGCACAAACGTATCTGCGCTACAGCAACCCACAGGCGGACATAACGGCAGCTTACTTTGAAAAAACAACGAACAGCACATCAGCAAACGTTGGCGACACCATCGAAGTAAAAGTCACTGTGGGCTGGCATGGATATGTCCTTCCAGAGTTCAAACGGGAAGTTCAAATCATTGACCCACTCGACGAAAACGCATTTCTACTCTTAAATGGCACAAATATTTACCAAACAGCTGGTTATGGCGGAACCTCCCAACTCAAATACCTGCTGAAGGCAATCGGAGGGCAAGAAGCAGTCGTTAACCTGCCAACGCCAGAACTCTACCTAAACAACGTGAAAATCAGATTAACAGGTACATCCCCAACCGTGCACATCGCCCTCAAAGCCAGAGCATAGAAGCAGTGTTAAACCTACTTGAGGAACATAAAAAAGTTTTAAACAAATAAAAAAGGCAGTTACTGTACTGCCTGCGTTGGGTTTTGGCTGCTGTCGGTTTACTTTACGATTTTCTCCCAGCCCTTAACCATGTCAAGGTATTCCTGAACCCGCTGTCCGCCGTAGCTTCTGAGGCGTTCGCGAAGTTCCACCTTTTCGATGGCTGCCTTCTGGAAGTCCTTCATCTGACTGGCTTTCTCCGTCAGGTAGAGGATGTTGTCTACTCCTGCGCGTGTCATACGCGTAGAGACCGTGAGCAACTCGGTTGGCGTGGGAACCTCTTTGGGGTCGTCGCCTGGACCGAAAACGTAAAGTGAAATGTTCAGCGGCACTTCTTTGAATGTCTTCTTGAAGGCGCGGGTGAGCATTTCCCAGTACCATGGAGTAGCGTAGTTCTTGCTGAACATGACCACAAGGAACTCGTCGGTTAATGGGGCAAGGTCGTCGAAGTTTATGCCGAAGCGCTCATAGCTTGTGACGGGGTCTGGAAGGACGCCGATGACGAATTTCTTCTTGGCGCGGTCGCGTACTCGTTCGCTTACTTCCGCCATGTAATCAGTGACTTCTTTGCGTCTCCATTCTAGCCAGCTTAAGCCGCTTTTCTTCCATTTCTCGTTGCATCGGGGGCAAGTGCAGTGTCCGTGCTCTGCAAAGTGAATGCTGTTGAGCCAAACGCCTGGGCTGTGCCTTGCGACGTCTTCAATGTAGTCTAGCTGTTCTGCTCTGTGTTCAGGCTGCGTGTGGCAGAGGATGTCCCAGCGGACGTTGAAGTTGTTGTTTGTACGCCAAGCTGGACCCAATGGGGACTGCGAAATCCAGTCGGGGTGGTTGCGCGCCGTGACGTTGTCTCCGAAGATGGCGATGTTGCTGTACATGTCTTCCATCGGGGGCATGCGTCTGCCCACTTCAGGCTTTACGCGGAACAGGTGAAAGTCAAAACCTTCAGCTTTCTCGGGTAGGAACACGTATGTGCCTAGTTTCAATTTGTTGCACCTTTTATCATGCAAAACGCTAGGCGACATAATAAAGTTTTGTGTAAAACTGTACTCCATGAAGCAAAACCAGAAAAATCTGTTGCCCAGCCTTTCAGAACAAACTTTCCCGCGGAAAACTCTTCAGAAGACAAATCAACGCCGATTCTTAGCAGAAAAGCCACTTGCAAGTCACAATACATGGCTGCTGCAAACGGGGTTATTAGGCAAAACTCTAAAACCGCCGATTCAATAACACACTTTAGGTGCACTCGCATGAGCCGCCCCCCCGAAAAGCAGCCAGTGGAAACAGACGCAAACCCCCAAACTGGGCTGACCAGCGGGGAAGCTGCACGCCGCCTAGCCGTTTACGGTCCGAACAGGCTGGTGGAGGAACATGAAATCCACTTTTTGGCGATTCTACGCGAGGAAATCACCGAGCCTATGATTCTGCTGCTACTCGCCATCGGAATCCTCTACGGAGTCATCAACCAAGGCAACCCCACCGACTCGTTGACTATAGTCGCGGTGGTTGCTGTTCTGGTTTTGGTGGAGGTCTGGAATGAGTACCGCGCCAAAAAATCCATCACCGCCCTCAAAAAGCTGGCGTCCCCAACAACCACCGTTCTCCGAAACGGGCAGGCAGTTCAGGTGCCCACCCAAGAGGTCGTTGTAGGCGACATTGTGCTGCTTAAAGTGGGTGAACGCGTTCCCGCAGACGCAAAACTCTTAGACGCTCAAAGACTGCAGGTGGATGAATCCACGTTAACGGGTGAGTCGTTCCCCGTAGCCAAAGACGCAAACGCAGACGAGGCAGGGCGCGGGGAGAAGCAGAACAGGGTTTTCGCGGGAACCGTCATCGCCAAAGGACATGCAAAAGCCGCAGTCACAGCCACGGGCGCAGGAACCGAGTTAGGCAAGGTAGCGGGTATAACCAAAGCGGCTAAAGAGCCAAAAACGCCTCTGCAGCTGAGCATGAAGCAGCTTTCCAAGACGCTGATTTGGATTGCGCTGTTCTTCAGCATCCTCATTCCCGTGCTGAGTTTACTGAGGGGAATGGCGCCGACGCAGGCGATTCTTTACGGGCTGTCCCTTTCGTTTGCCACCGTCCCCGAAGAGATGCCCATTATAATCACCATGGTGCTGGGCGTCGGAGCCTTTGCGCTCTCCAGAAAGAAAGCCGTGGTAAAGCGGCTACGGGCAGCAGAAACCTTGGGAAGCACCACCGTAATTGCAACCGACAAAACAGGCACCATAACCGAGAGCAAAATGCGCGTGGAAAGCCTCTACTTCGACGGCAAAGTCACCCAGAAAGAAGGTTTTGGACCAAACGAGAAGGAAGCGGTGAAAACTGCTTTGCTGGCAGCTGAAGCCGTGGAAAACCTGTCGGTGAACGCGGCTATCAGCAACCCCATGGCGCAGGCGATTCTGGAAACCGTCAGGGAAAGCGGCTTTGATATCCAGAAGCTGACGCAAACGTGGGTTCTCAAAGACGAAGTCAGCTTTGACAACAAACGCAAACTTGCCTCCTACATTTACCAGTTCGGCAGCGGCTTCATCCTGATGAGCAGCGGCGCACCCGAAAACATCCTTGTCAACTCCACAAAAATTCTTCTGCAAGGTCAAGAAACTGAACTCACCGACCAAATCCGAGCGCAAGCAGCAACCGCCATGGTCAATTTGGCTCGCAGCGGGCAGCGGCTTTTGGCTTTCGGCTACCGCAGAATAACTCCAGCGCAGCAGCTGGAAAAGCAGGGACTTGAGCAGAATTTGGTCTTCGTCGGCGTTGTCGGCTTCATTGACCCGCCAAGAAAAGAAGTACGAGAAGCCATCCTCACCTGCCAAGAAGCAGGCATAAAAGTAATCATGGTGACAGGCGACCACCCAGAAACCGCCCGAGCAGTAGCCGCCCAAGTGGGGATTCACAGCAACAAAGTTCTGCGCGGACCCGAAATCGCCAAAATGAACGACCAAGAACTCAAAGCAGAACTCAAAAACACCGCCATATTCGCCCGAACCACCCCTGAAGATAAACTGCGGCTGGTGCGGCTGCTGCGGGAGAACGGCGAAATCGTGGCGGTCACGGGTGATGGCGTAAACGATGCGCCCGCCCTCAAAGAAGCACACATCGGAATAGCTATGGGTATCCGAGGAACCGATGTTGCGAGGGAAACGGCGGATATGGTTTTGGCAGATGACAACTTCGCCACTATAACCACGGCGGTGGAGGAGGGCAGAAAAATCTTTGCTAACCTGCGCAAAGGCGTACGCTACTACCTCGCCTGCAAAATCGCCCTTGTAGCCAGCTTCCTGCTGCCCATCGCGCTTGACGTGCCGCTGCCGTTTGCTCCCATCCAGATAATCGTGCTGGAGCTGTTCATGGATTTGGCGGCGTCGGCGACGTTTGTGGCTGAACCCCAAGAAGCAGGCACCATGCATAAGCCGCCGCTGAACCCGAAGGAGAAATTCATGAACAAACCCATGATAACCACCATGGCGCTGGGAGCCCTGAGCCTGTTTGCCGCCGTCTCCACCAGCTACCTCTTTGCATGGTACACAACGGGAAATCTGGGGTTGGCGCAGACTATGGCTTTCGCCACTTGGATGGTAGGCCACATCTTCCTCGCCTTGAACTTCCGCTCTGAGCAGCAGCCTCTGGTGAAGCTGGGACTGCGGTCAAACAAGCTGATGCTGCTGTGGGCGCTGGTGGTTGCGGTAACCATTATTGCAGCAACCAGTCTACCCGTCCTGAACGATTCCCTCAAGACAACAAACCTCGGCTGGGCTAACTGGGCGGTTGTGCTGGCGGTCTCGTTTACAGCAACGTTCTGGATGGAACTCAAAAAACTGCTAAAGCAGTAACACCCTTATTTTCTTCTTCTAAAAGCAAACAAAGCTGCAAAAAACGCAACCGCAACAACGGCGCCGACTGCAATGGGGGCAAGATAGTCTCCAGTTTGGAAAGTATGAGATTTACCAGTTGAAGAAGAGGTTTTTTGGGTTTGGATAGGCTGCGGGGTGTTTGGGAGGGTAGAGTTCGGGTATTCGGTTGACGATTGCGATGTAGGGGATGCTGGCGGGGGGCTATGGGTTGCCGTTGGAAGAACAACATCTGTAGGGTTCGGGCTGTGCGTTGGGGTAGATGCTGAGGTTACAGGCGTAGGAGAAGCTGTCGGGTCAGGCGTTGGAGGAGAAGAAACGGTTGCCGCAGGAGCCTGTGTAGGCGTTGAAACCGAAGCTGTGCGTGAAGTATCCACAGAAGCTGGAGGCAACGGCGTTTCCGTGGGGGAAGGCGCCAAAGAAGGTAACGGGAAAGCTATCCGCTGAGAAGACACCTGCTTCTGCAGCGTATTTGGAAAAACGTAGCTGTCTAAACGGTCACCCAGAAAGGCACCCGTGAACAAGTCGTAGGTACATGCTTGAGCAGTCAACTGGGGGTCAGCTAAGTCAAACTCGTATATCCGAACTGAGGCCGCGCCCAGATTGCCAAGGGCGTTTTGCCGGTTGAAGAAGGTTTCCTCCCGGTTGTTGACGCGGATATTGCAGGAGGTTTCATCAGTTCCATCTGCAGCATGCTTGGTTGGGAGGCAGTGCCCGCTTAACACCAAGAAGACATTATCATACTCGTCTAGTATCGCTTTCAAGGAGTTTTCCCATTCGGGTGTTTCCGGAGAGTCAGGGTAACCGTAGGTGCCTAACCCGTTGAGGTAACTGTGGGTAGCCACTATAACATTGTAGTCGGGGAACTGCTCAATCAGGTTAACCATCCAATTAAGGGTTGAATGGGTTGCATGAAACTCCATGTTTATCACAAGAAAACTGTAGTTTCCGCAGCTGAATTGGGCGGCTGTGCTTTTCCCGTCGTTCATATCTGACACCCAATAAGGCAGGTCGCGCATATGCACCGCGTTAAATGCTATAAACTGGGAGCCCAGCCAGCCCCCGTTGGGGTTTGAATCATAGCTGCGGTCAATCGAGGATTGGTCATGGTTCCCAGCGTTCCAACAGTAGGGAACCCCCGCGTTCAGAAGACGACTCATCGCAGCGTTCGCGTTAATCCATTGACCAGTGTCATCGCCATAGTGAACTATATCTCCCGTGTGCACGACCATTTTCAAGTTATAGCCGGCGCTGTTTAGGATAATCCAGTCTGCCAAACTATCAAAATAATTGGGGTAACGCATGCTTAGAAACTGAGTGTCGGTGATTTGCATTATCGAAAACTTCTGGTCCACAGAAACATTGACAGCAGGCTCTACGTGGGAAACCCCAAGCTGCAGGGTCATAGAAAGTAACAAGAGTACAAGCAACGCTAACGCAGCGTGTATCGTCCTTTTTGTTTTCGTTATCGTACGTGCCCCCCCAACGTGATGGTACGTTCATCACGCACTCGCGAATCGAATCAAACGTCGCCACCTAACGACAGGTGGTAGACACCATTTTTTCGCAGGTAGTATAAGAATTGTACTATAATCCAAGAAAACCAGACGCCCACGGCTTGCAACCCAGTTTTAAATCAAAAGTTCCCGTGAAGCTCTAAAAAGTATTCCTTAAAACCCGTGTATGGTGCTGCGTGGAAAATGGAAGAAGCTTTAACTGAGGGACACCTAACACACAGTCGACCCTGAGGAAACAAGTCATGCCCATAAAGTACTATGAAGCTCCCGAAATCAAAAAGCAAATTGACCAGCTTGCAGAGGAATGCGAATTCTTCCACGTTGTTCCCCAATTCGTCTACTGCGTCCGCAGCAGAGGCAGCAAAGCCAAACGCACCATCGCCCGCATTCACGGCTTGGGTAAACTGTGGCAGGGTGTGCTGAATATGCCGCCAGCCTACACCATCGAGGTTATCTCGGAGATTTTTGACAAAATGTCTGACGAAGACAAAGAGAAGACGCTGGTGCATGAGCTTATGCACATACCCGGCGGGTTTTCAGGCGGTTTTCGACCCCACAAAGGTTATGTGGAGCGTAAGATGGTGGATGAAGTTTACGCGAAGCTGAAAAAGGCTCGGGCGGAACGGAAATCCAAGCTGCCTTTATAAGTTAAGCGTTAAGTGGGTGGTGAAAGTTTTTAAGGGGGAAAACACCCAAATCATAAAAACAGCGAAAAACGGCAAAGTTTCCACGCACATGATTGTTGAGATGCACACACCATGAAGCACGTTTTAACCAGCCTCGTACACAACGGCATATACGTCCCCGAATACGAACCCAAAGGATTCAACGTAAAAATCCAAAACCAAACCGTGAAACTAACCCAAAAAAGCGAGCAGATGGCAGTCGCTTGGATACGCAAAAGACAGTCAGCTGCTTCCCCGCCAGACAAGGTTTTCATGAAGAACTTTATGCGCGAGTTTCTTGCCCAGCTAAAACAGGAAAACCCGCAGCTCAAGTTTCTGGAAGGCTTCACCGCAGAGTACCTTGACAAGATAGAAAACTACAATGGCGGTGACGTAGGCGACGCTGACGCCTCAATCCATCAGGACATAGAGTTCTCTGAAATCTCCAGCTTCGTTGAGGAGGAGAAGCAGAAGAAAGCAGACATGCCCAAAGAAATCAAAAAGCAGTTAGCTGCAGAACGGAAGACTAAACGGGAAGAACTCAAAGAAATTTTTGGCTTCGCCGAGGTTGACGGACAGAAACTGGAAATAGCCAACTGGACCTCTGAGCCGTCCTGTCTTTTCGCTGGACGCGGAGACCATCCGCAGCGGGGCAGATGGAAGGAAGGCCCCCGAAAAGAAGACATAATTCTTAACCTGTCACCAGACGCGCCAAAGCCTGAAGGCTGGAAGGTAACGTGGGAAAAAGACAAAATGTACGTGGCGAAGTGGGAAGACAAGCTGACGGGGAAAATCAAGTACGTCTGGTTCAGCGACACGGCTTTTCTGAAGCAGAACCGCGAGAAAGAGAAATTCCAAAAAGCCGAAACCTTGGGCAAGAACATAAAGACAGTTGAAACCCACATCCTCAGAAATCTGAAATCGAAGGACGAAAGCCGAAGGAAGGTCGCTACAGTTTGCTGGCTCATCTTGAACCCGAACATGAGGGTAGGCGACGAAAAGGACCCTGAAGAAGCCGACACCGTGGGCGCCATAACGCTTCGGAAAGAGCACATAACCATTTTGGGTGACACGCTTCATTTTGACTTTTTGGGCAAAGACTCCGTGCGCTGGGTAAAAGAAGTGCAGGCGCCTGCTGAAGTCATCGAAAACATCAGGTATTTCTCCGAAAACAGCAAAGAATACCTCTTCGAAGGCATAGACAGCAAAAAGGTCTCACGTTTCCTCTCCGAGAAAATGCCCAAACTCACAGCCAAGGTTTTCCGTACTTGGCGGTGCACCAAAACTCTCAAAGAAGAACTGGAGAAACGCGGAGTCAAAAAAGACGACCCTGAATACGTGAAGAAATTCGCGGCGAAGATGGCTAACCTGAAGGTTGCGGAAGTAGCAAACCACAAACGCAAGATTCCCGCCACGTTTGACGAACGCTTAGCCAAGAAGCAAGAAAAACTCAAGGATGCAGAAGCGCAGTTGGAGACAAAGAAGGCGGAGGGCAAAAAAACGGCTGGGCTGGAAAAAAGAATAGCGAAAGCCAAACTGGATATAGAGTTGACCGAGCAGACCCGAGAGTATAATTTGGGCACTTCGCTGAAGTCGTACATTGACCCGACGGCGTACGTGAAGTGGTCTAAAAAAGTCAAATTTGACATCGCAAAGTTTTACCCCAAGACGTTGCAGAAAAAGTTCAGTTGGGCGCTGCAGGGCAAATCGGCGGAACCCGAGTGCATCACCGCATGAAACTGACCCAGACAAAAGACGGTGCAGTAATCGAAGTTTACGTGAAACCCAACTCGCAGAAGTTCCAAGTTAGCGTGGAAGACGACGAAATCGTTGTCCGATGCACTGAAGAGCCCGAGAAAGGCAAAGTGAACAGGGAAATCATGAAAGAGCTAACAAAACGTTTCCATGCAACAGTGGAGATTGCTTCAGGCGCTACGTCACGGCAAAAACGGCTGCTGATAAAGGGCGTCAAGAAAGAAGAGGTTGAACGCTTTTTAAGCGAAAAATAACGAGAGTCAATCGGTCTATTGCGGCTTGCCCTTTACTAAGATGAAAGATTGACCCAAACAAGCAAGGTCAAATGAGGTATATTCCTTGCAGAATGTGCACTATTATAACTGTGTAGAATGTCAGGGCAAACGATGCGTGAAGGAAACGCAGTAGCTTGGCATGTTTGGTTGCTCCAATAGAATACGTGGATAGACCTGTTGCAACCAGCAGAATCATGGCGGCGTACAGCACTATCCCAGTTCCCAAGTCAGGATAGAAGCCTGAAGGTCTTGTCACTTGGTGAGCGAAATGGATGGAAACCAGCAGCACCGCAAGCAAATTCCCAACTATATGAAGTGCTAGAGTTGACTTCAAATGTCTGGGGAATCGGCGTTTTACAATAGGATAAACGGGGGTTACAAAGGCTATGTACAAAGTTCCCGCCCAGCCAATCCAATGAACAGCCGAATGCGTCGCGCCAAGGAAGGTTACATAGAAGAAGGGTATTCGGAAAACATCCAGAAAAACCGAAGCTACAACTATTGCAGTGGCGATTATGATTATCCATGCGGTTAGAATTAACAGCTTTTTCATGTAAAAACCAGCAAATAACACTAGAACCTTTTCTTTTGCTAAATATATACCTATTGAATTGAGCCGCCGAAGGGGAGTTTACGGGCGATTAAGCGGCGTCGGCGGGTGGTAATTCTTAAATGCGTCATCTGCGTCAACAGCATATCCAAGGTGTACATAAAATGGCACAACCAAGTTTCAAAACAGTTTTCGTTTTCCTAGACACCGACAAGTACTGCAGCCCCTTTGACATGCTCGTAGCCATAGATGCTTTCCCTGACTCCATGATATTCAAATACGAAAACGTCACCGACGTAGACGCCCCAAAAATTGTCTTTGACCTGCTTTTCCCCCGTGGACCCATGGGCGCGGCGCACACAAAAATCTTCATCAACGGCAGCAACTTTGACATGGTTGAAAAAGTCGTTGAAGCCACCCAAAAATGCATGGCTTCGGCGCCGTGGGGAAACAGCATAATTGTTGACCCCAGAGGTGGATACTCAACCGCTGCTGCCGCAGTCGCAAAAACCCTCGGCGCATCCCTTGCAAAAGACTGGGGTACGCTGGAAGGCAAAAACGTGACTGTCCTCGCGGGCACGGGACCAGTCGGGCAGACAGCAGCCAGAATCTACGCGGCGGAAAAAGCCAATGTAGTCATCACCTCACGCACCATGGCCAAAGGGCAAGCCGTAGCTGACAAAATCAACAAGGAAGCAGGCGCAGAACGCGTCAAAGTCGTCGAAGTCAGCAAACCAGAGCAGACCGCTGAAGCTGTTAAAGATGCAGAAATCATCCTTGCCGCAGGCGCAGGAGGCATTCAACTGCTCAGCGCAGCCGACCTCAAGAACGCGTCGAAATGCAAGATAGTTGCCGACATAAACGCCATTAAACCGTTAGGCGTGGAAGGCTTAGGCTCAAACGATGACAGCAAAGAACTGGCGGCAGGCGTGTTCGGTATAGGCGCACTCGCAATCGGCAAGCTGAAAATCAAAATCGAAACTAACATGATAAAGCGGGCAACTGAAGCAGCCTCAGGACTATTCGACTACGCCATAGCCTACGAAATCGGCAAAGCACAGATTCTCAAGAAACTCGCCAAAGACAAAGCAGCCGCACCTAAAGAACAACCCAAAAACTGGCTGCCTCCATAGACAGCCCCAACTCTCTATTCTTTTCTTTGTCTACGTACGTTCCCTGAAACTTTTTCGTTGAAAACAAAAAGACCGTTTGTTAGAGGGCTTTTGCTTCTTCTTCCAGTGACAGGAGGCATGCGGGGTCGCCAAAAACCAGCAGGGTATCGTCCTCTTTTACGGTGAAAGTGGGGTCGAAAAGGTTCCGCACCACTTTGCCCTCGCGTAACACGCCGATTACAGTGGCGTGTTTGGCGATTTCCTGCAGGCTTTTCCCGATTAGCTTGGATGATTTGAAAACCGAGAATTCAGCGATTTCTTGGGCGCCGATTCTCTCTGAGAAAACCACGCCGACTATGTTTTTGGTCACTGCCGAGAGAGCCAGCAGATGACCGACCGTCACTGAGGAGGGTATGACCATGTCTGCGCCTGCGTTTTTGGCGGTTTCCGTTAGGCTTGGGTTGTGGACTACGCTGATTATGCGGATGTCGGGGCGCATTTTTCTGGAGCTCAAGATGGAGAGCATGTTGTCGGGGTCTTTCTCGTGGGCGACCACAATCATGGAAGCGCGTTCTATGCCTGCGGTTGTCATGGCATCCATCGGTTGGTTTTCAGATTCGAGAACGGCAAAGCAGTTCCTCTTCAGCAACTCATCATATTTAATCGGGTTTTTGGTAACCACCACGTAGTCTAAGCCTATCTCATCCAGCTTGTCGGTCACGTACTTGCCCAGATGAGTGTAACCTAAAACGATAACGTGCCCTTTGAGCTTCTTCATCAAACGCTTCTCCGCCTGCCCTTTGGCAAGGTCACCTTTAGCTATGGTGTTAACGCTGCTTTGCAATATGGATGCACCTGCTCCAACTGAAATCACAATCATGATAATTAAGAGCACTGCCTCAACAGGATGAATCGTGAAGAGGTTCCCGTTGTTTGGACCATAAAACCCAAGCGTGGTAACGGTGGAAACCGCGGCGAGAAGAGCCCCAATAAACGGCAGATGATCAAAATAGGAGAAAATCAAAGCACCCCACACAAACATGAGCCCCAACAGGATAATCTGACGGTAAATTGCACGAATAAAAACGAAGGGACCATAGAGAGCCTGATAGAAAAGAAAGCTGAACTTACGGCTTTCTCTTTTCATTCTGCGCTTGATAGGTGCGCGGTTGAAAATCTCTTTTGGCTGGGTCATCTAAGTGCTCGAAGAACAGCGCCAAAAACCGCTTTTATAGCTTTCGGATTCCCTGTAAAACACACCTAACAAAGAGCCAAGTTTACGAAGCATACGTGACACAAAACAGCGCCAAAGAGAAGCAATCTTCAGTTCACGAAAAGAAAAGAAGGAAAAAAGGCGTAGCGTGAGCTACTTGTAGAGTTTGCGGATTCGTTCGCAGGCTTCTCGTATTCGTTCGGCGGGCTGGGTGAAGGTTATCCGCGCGTAGCTTTCGCCGCATTTACCAAAACCGACCCCTGGCGTAACTGCAACTCCCACTTCGAGTAGCTTAGAAGCAAACTTCATGCTGTCACCCTTGCAGTTTACCCACACGTAGAAGGTTGCCTTTGGTTTTTCGCATGGGAACCCGATATCGCTTAGCGTCTCTGCTAAGAGGTCGCGGCGTTCCTGAAGAATCTGGTTATTTTTCCGCAGAAACTCCGGTGGCTCAGCGCTCGTGTATGAAGCTAGTGCTTTCACGGCTACTCTTTGAGTGTAGACTGGGGGACCGGAGTCTATTTGGGATTTGACTTTGGCTAATCCGCTGACGAGTTGCTTGTTGCCCACGGCAAAGCCGATGCGGTCACCGGTCACGTTGAAGGTTTTGGAAAGCGAGTGGAATTCGATGGCGCAGTCCATGGCTCCGTCGACTTCAAGGATGCTGGGTGCCGTGTAGCCGTCATAGGTAATTTCTGAGTACGCGTTGTCATAGCAGAGGATGATGTTGTTGTCCTTGGCGAAGTCAACTGCTTCCTTGAGGAAGGCCATGTCGACTGTGGCGGCGGTGGGGTTGTTTGGGTAATTGAGGAACATCATTTTGGCGCCCTGCGGCTTTAGCGTTTCGAAATTGGGTTTGAAGCCGTTCTCCTCCAGCAACGGCACCGCCTCGGGTACGCCGTCGCAGAGAATTGTGCTGCCGTTGGCGTAAACGGGGTAAGCAGGGTCAGGACACAGAACTCTGTCGCCTGGATTCACGAACGCCCGCGCCACGTTAGCTATGCCTTCTTTACTGCCAAGTAACGCAACCACCTGATCCTGCGTGACATCCACGTTGAAGCGTTTCTTGTACCATGCGGTTACAGCCTCACGGAAGTCGGGTTCGCCTTGGCTGAAGCTGTAGTTGTGGTTCTTGGGGTTTGCTGCTTCTTCCTTTAGCGCATCAGTGACGAATTGCGGAGGCGAAAGGTCAGGGTCACCTATACTGAGGGAAATCAGGTCAACGCCTGCATCTTTCTTGGCTTTAATCTGCTTCTCAATTTCCGCAAAAAGGTAAGGGGGAAGCCTCTTGATTCGGTCAGCAAACTCAACAGTCATTTTCAGTTCACTTCTTAGGTTAAAACAGTCTTCCTTCAAAAACCTTCTCTGCAGGTCCACTCAGAAACAGAGTTTTCGTCACTTCAACCTGCAAGTCGCCGCCTAACAAGTGAACGTTCACTTTGTTACCTACCTTGCCCAGCCTATTTGCCGCTGCAACGACAGCGCATGTTCCTGTACCGCACGCAAGGGTTTCGCCGCAGCCCCGCTCCCAAACACGCACTTGCAACTCTTTCTTGCTTAGAACTTGGACGAAGCCCACGTTGGTCCGCTTTGGGAAAGCCTTGTTGTTTTCAATCATAGGTCCAATGTATTCTACGGGGAACTCGTTGACGTTTTCTACGAATATGACGCAGTGGGGGTTTCCCATGGATAAACAGGTTACTGTATAGGTTTCTTCATCCTCAACTTGGAGGACTTGGTTTATGCAGGTGCCTTCGCCCAGCATAGGCAGGGATTTTCTGTCCCAGTTAGGCGCGCCCATGTCAACCTTAACCAGCTGAACCTGCTCGCCTTCGACGGTTAGCCAAACAGGCTTTACCCCCGCTAAGGTCTCCACGGTGTACTCGGTTTTTTGTACGATTCCGTTTTCGTAGCAGTATTTGGCGAAGCATCGAACGCCGTTGCCGCACATCTCCGCTTCGCTGCCGTCTGCATTGAAAATTCGCATCCGCACATCAGCCGTTTCGGAGCCGTAAACAAGCAGCAGCCCGTCTGCGCCTACGTTGAATTTACGTTCGCAAAGCTTTTTGGCTAGGGCTGGCGCTTGGGCATCGGTTATTTTGCCGTCTCGGTTGTCGATGACGACGTAGTCGTTGCCTAACCCATGCATCTTCCAGAAAATCATTTACTCCACTCCGCGGACTGCCGTTGACCCCGCGTTAAATCATCCAGATGCTCGCGTTCCCTGACCAACTTGCATTTGCCGTCATTTAGGAGAACTTCAGCGGCTCGGGGACGCGTATTGTATTGGCTGCTCATGCTATATCCGTAGGCACCCGCGTTCAGAACAGCCAGTAAATCGCCTTCCTCAAGGATGGGTAGACGCCTGTCTTTGGCTAGTAAGTCGCCTGACTCGCAGATTGGACCTGCAACATCGTACTTTTCCTCTTCAGTAGCAAACATCTTGTTGGCAACAAGGATACCGTGGTAGCTGCCGTACATGGCGGGTCGAAGCAACGTGTTGAAGCCTGCGTCAACACCCGCGAACTTCTTGAACGGCGTCTTCTTTATAGTGTTAACAGCGGTTAAAAGAACACAAGCATCAGCAACCAAGTACCTGCCTGGCTCCATGCAGAAAAACGGTTCACCAAGCCCGTACTGGCTGGTCCTTGCCTTGAAAAGGGAGAGAACCTTGTCAGAGAACACCTGCAAATCCAGCGGCTTGTCCTCAGGCTTGTAGGGGACACCTAAACCGCCGCCGACATCAATGAATTCGAAGTCAACGCCGACCTGCTCATGAACCCGCTTGGCAACCGACAGAAACTTTTCAAGGGCACCCAAAAACGGTTTCACTTCCAAGATGCCTGAGCCTATGTGCATGTGGATTCCGAATTTTCCGACTCCTGCCTTCTTAGCTGTTTCGTAGGCGGTTAGGACGTCTGGTTCCCAGATGCCGAACTTGGACTGCTTTCCCGCGGTGATGCAGTGGTCGTGATGCCCCGCGCCGACTTCGGGGTTAACCCTCACCGACAGGGTCTTGGGAACACTGATTTGCAGAAGCCTATCCAGCTGTGATTGGCTGTCTATGTTTATGGTGACGTTGCTGTCCACAAGGAACTTGAGCTCGTCGGTTCGCACGCTGGTTCCTGTAAAAAGGATGCGGTCGGGTGTGAAGCCGCTGGTTAAAGCCGTGAAAACCTCGCCTGGGCTCACTGCGTCCACGTAGGCGCCTTCGGTCTCCAGAATCTTGAGCACTGCAAAGTTCGAGTTAGCCTTCATCGCGTAGTTAAGCTTGACTTTCTCGTAGTTACACGTCAGTGCACTGTATAGGCGTTGGTAGTTGCTTCGGATGCGCCGCTCGCTTATGACGTAGAGGGGCGTGTCAAACTCTTCCGCGAGGTCTCGGGCGGAGACGCCGTCGATGAAAAGTTGACCGTTTCGGTTCTCTAAAGGTTCAGTTAAAGTGTTCACTCATTCTCACCAGTATCGTATATCTTCAGACATTATGGCTGCGGGGAGCTTTTAAGCTAACCCTTTAGCCACTGCAAGCTCCGCGCTTAAGACGCCTGCGCCTGCGCCGCCTCTGATGGTGTTGTGCCCCAAACACATGTATTTCAGCGACATGAGGGGGTCTTTGCGGAGTCTGCCCACCGAGACGCTCATGCCTTTGCCTGCGTCCCTGTCGAATCGGGGCTGCGGGCGGTTCGCCTCCTCCCTGACGACTATGGGGTTCTCTGGGGCAGACGGAAGCTTGAGCTGTTGGGGTTCACCTTTGAAGCTGCGGAAAGCCTCCGCCACTGCCTCAACAGACGGGTTCTGGGCTAAGCTGACAAAGACAGATTCTAAGTGTCCGTCCTTAACGTGGACTCGGTTGCAGCTTGCACTCACAACAAATCGGGCGTCATGTACTGCCTTGCCGTCGAAGGAGCCCAGTATCTTGTTGGACTCCGACTCCATTTTATCCTCTTCTTTTCCTATGTAGGGCACCACGTTGTCAAGAATATCCAGCGAGGGCACACCTGGGTAGCCTGCGCCGCTGAGCGCCTGCATAGTGGTAACCATAACTTGCGTTAGCCCAAACTGCATAAGCGGCTTTAACGTCATAGCCATTTGGATGGTGCTGCAGTTAGGGTCAGTGGTTATGAAGCCCTTCCAGCCACGGTTCTTCTGCTGTACAGGTATAAGCGCCAAGTGATCGGGGTTAACTTCAGGAATAAGCAGTGGCACATCGGTTTCCATTCGGTGCGCGGATGCCTTGCTGAACACGGGATACGCAGCGGCGAATTCTTCCTCCACTGGACCCGCTAAATCGCCAGGCAGCGAACTGAAGACAAGGTCAACGTTACCGGCCTTCTGAACGGCTTCAACGTTTGCGTCTGCTACGGTCATATCTGCGATTTCTTTAGGTAACTCAGATTCCATCGTCCAGTTACAGGCATCGCGGTATTTTTTGCCTGCTGACCGCTCAGAGGCTGCGAGCACTTCGATTTGGAACCACGGGTGCCCTTGTAGGAGCTGGATGTATCGTTGCCCGATGGCTCCTGTGGCGCCCAAGATGGCTACTTTACGTTTTGAGGGCATTTTTGTTGCTTCCTTTGCATTTTTGAGTAGGATTCTTGGATAAAAACTTTGATGCTTAGAACCCCAGCACGGTTGCCATGCTGTAGATTCCTGGGGTCTGCTGCTTGCTGAGCCACTCCGCCGCGATCACTGCACCTTGAGCAAGCACGTTACGGTCAAACGCCGTGTGCTCAATACGCAGCATCTCGTGGGGTCCCGCGACGATGATGTCGTGGATGCCTGGGACGCCGCCTGCACGCATTGTGACAACTTCGAGTTCTTCGGGTTTTCGGACGCTGATGCCGTCTCTGCCGTGGACGGTTGTGGTGTAGCCTCGGATGTTTGAAACGATTTCTGCCAGCTTCACGGCGGTTCCGCTGGGGGCGTCTTTCTTGGCGGTGTGGTGGATTTCGCTTATGCTGAAAGTGTAGTCGGGGGGTAGAGCCTTGAGCACTTCGGCAAGCTTGAAGAGCATGTTTACGCCAACGCTGTAGTTGGGGGAGAACACGGCGGGAACCTTGGTTTCGACGGCAGCGCGGATTATCTGGTTCTGCTCCGCAGTCAACCCCGTAGTTCCCAAAACAATTCGTTTCCCCAGCTTCGCAACGGCGGGCAAGTTAAGCACTTCCGCGTCGGGCGACGTGAACGTTATGTAAACATCAGCATCGGCCACAGCGTCACAAAGGTTATCAGGCCCCATAATGCAGGTATCTGAGTTGGCGATGCCAAGTTCCCTGAGGCTTTTGCCTATGGCTGGGTGACCTGCAGCGTCTACTGCACCCGCAATTTGGTGTCCCTTGGCTGTGGCTTCTTGAATAATCGCCTGACCCATCCTACCTGCGGCGCCAGCGACACAGAGCTTAAGCGTAGCAGAGACCCTCCAAGTAACGCGCGTTGCTGAGCCGCTCATTCAGGTCCACGTCGAAGAATTCCTCCGCTGGCTTGAAGATTTCAGGGTGTGTCTGGTAGACTGTTCTTGCAGCCTGCACCACAACTTCAAGCCCGCTGCGGGTCATCTTGCCCAGCGGTTGCCTGCAGGGTCCAGAGGGCAGACCCAGCACGTTCATGAGGGTCTTGGTTGCCAGCGGATTCCTTGCTTTACATAGCACGGGTCCAAACGGCGTCTGCTCTTGGGTTTTTACGGTGATTGAGTTGAAGAGGGACTGCAGTGCTTCGGCTATCTGCTTTGCTTGGTCAACTTTGCCGTCTAAAAGGAGTTGGAGCATGTCGCTGACGGCGCGGGGTGCGATGTTGCTTGTTACAGAGACGGCTCCAGTTGCCGCCATGTCTGGCGAAGACATCATTTCAAACGTCTTGTCGTCGTCTCCTGAAAGAATATCAAAGTCCGCTCCGCAAACCTTGCGGGTTAAACGCACGTTATCTAAGTTGCCTGTTGCCTCCTTCACACAACGCACGTTGGGGTATTCTGCGTGTAGAACGGCTAGGTCAGGGGGCAGAAGCTGGGTGCCTGTTCTGCCAGGGATGATGTAGGGGATTACCTGCATTTCGGGGAACTGCTTGGCAACGGGCTCTACGTATTCGCGGCGGATTTCTAGGCTGCTGGGCCCATTGTAGTATGGGTCAACAAGAAGAACCGCCTGTATGCCTGTGTGCTGGGCGTGAACGGTTCCTTCGATGGCTTCCTGGGTGCTGTTGCTACCAGTGCCCGCTATGGTTATGCCCTTGCCACGGATGTATTCGTGGATGCGTTCGGTGACCTTGTTGTGTTCGTTCCAATCTAACGTGGCGCTTTCGCCTGTGGTACCGCAGGCTAAGATGCCGCTGACGCCGTTTTCCATTTGGAACTCGACGAGTCTTTGTAAGCCCTCGTAGTCTACTTCGCGATTCGCGCGAAAAGGCGTGATAAGGGCTGTGTAACAACCGCTGAATAGTGTCATTTGTTAAACCTCTTGCAGTTTAGCTCTGTGTGGGGGATTATTTAAGGCTTTCCGATTTCATCACTTATTTCACGCATTTCGTACCAAAATTAACCATATAACCAACACTAAACCAATCATTTAGCGCTTTCCGCACCAAAAAGCACACAAACAAAGAAAAACCATGCATCACAAAGCAAAGTAAAGACAAAATAACACCTTAAACGTTTTGGAAGCACGATAACCGTGCCTCAACACACCAACCCCAAACATGAACAAACCCTCAAAGCTGGAGCCCTACTCTGCCCCGTCTGCTGCGTTGAGTACGTGGAAATAGAAGTTGATTTTGAGTTAGACGGACAGATTCTACGCGACGTTAAAGTGCTTCGATGCCCCATCTGCCAAGACGAGCAGTTCACGCCCCAACAGCAGAAAGCCATAGAAGAACAACTCCGCCGAAAAATTGAACCGTAAACCCGATTTTGTCCGTTGAAGCGGAAAACCCTTTAGACACCTTTTCCTTCCATGAACAGAAGATGAAACGATGAATTCCCTCAGCGAAAGCCGCAGACGCGACCTGACAACCTTTGCCTTTGCAGCATTCTACATAGTCGTGGGCATTTTGCTGACTTACCTGAACTTGACGGGTGCAATTTCCAGCACGCTTTTCACCGTCGGCATATTCCTCCTCATCGCGGCAAGCCTCATCTTCAAATACGTTAACGATTTCCTCAGAAAAAAGAAGTAAACCAAGATTCAGGCTCGGAAAGCTTTTAAGAAGACCCAGAGTAAATTCCTGAAAAGCAACTTTGGTGAAACAGATGGCAAGACTAATCGTAACCGCGTTATCCGAAGACACCGTGGCGGCTCCGGGCAACCGCCTTTCAAACTACATCTGCGTCTCCGTAACCGACGCTGAGGGCACCCCCGTAGCGGGCTTAACCGCAGACAACTTCAAAGTGGACCCGATGGTTGCCGCGCCGGGAGGAGCAGCCTTGAGAATAAACAGCTTCTTCAAAGGCAGACTGCCAGGCTTCTACTACCTCAACGTGACACCCGCAAACATGGGCACATGGAAACATGGCGTCTACATATTTGCCGTTGTGGTCGAGAAAGGCAAAGACCAAGGACAAACCTTAGCATCAGTGCTGATGGACTAAAAACACTTTTCACCAATCCTTTTGTTTACCCAAAAAGCGTTTCTGCATATAATACTGCTGCACAAAAGCTTTTGCACAGCCCTCAAAATCGGGGTTTAGGTACAGAAATGGGTGCAGAACGAAGAATTGTGCATCAGTAGCGCCCAAACCTTGAAAAAGAAAATTACGAAAACACAAAAAGCGTCCTTAATTCCTTACTAAACTGCCGATTCTTTCACGAAAACTCTTAAATCATACCAGACATAACACACTTCAAGGTCTCACTCATGTCAAGCGACAATATCAAGCTGGAAATTCTCAGTTACGACGACAAAGAAAAAGTTTTCAACGTTAAATCCCCTGCAGGAAACACTGTGAAAATTCAAGATACTTTCGCCGAAATGTTCGGCCTTTGGGCAGGAAGAGTCCTCATAACCGCCCAAAACGAGAAATGGGCACAAATCGCCGCAAGCTTAACCACGGGTTTTGCCACAAGCGTAATTGAGGCAACTGCAGAAGCCGCAATCGAACGAACCGTTCCAGCAGACCAGACACCTGACAAACGACCCGGTATACTCATCCAAATTTACAACCGTGACCGCTTCGAACTCAAGCAACAACTAATGCAACGTATCGGTCAATGTACCTTGACTTGCCCAACAACCGCAGCCTTCAACGGACTAACAGGCAAACGAACCCTAAACGTAGGCAGCAGTCTACGATACTTCGGCGACGGCTTCCAAAAGAAAACCATGGTCGGCGGCAGAAAATGCTGGAAAATCCCCGTCATGGAAGGCAACTTCATCGTGGAAGACGGCTTTGGAGCCACACAAGCAGTTGCAGGCGGCAACTTCATGATATTCGCTGCAACTCAGGAGGCAGGTCTCAAAGCGGCAGAAGCAGCCGCAGACGCCATCCGCGCCAACGCGCCCGACGTAATTATGCAGTTTCCAGGCGGCGTCTGCCGTGCAGGCAGCAAAGCAGGCAGCCTCAAATACAAATTGAAGGCGTCAACTAATCATCCTTACTGCCCGACGTTGCGTACCCTCGTTCCCGATTCGGTGGTTCCTGAAGGCGTACAATGCGTTTACGAAATCGTCATGAACGGACTCACCTTGGACGCAGTTAAAAACGGTCTCAAGCAAGGTGTAACCGCCGCAGCAGGTCAGCCTGGCGTGGTAAAAATCAGTTCAGGCAACTACGGTGGAAAACTCGGTCCCTTCAAGGCGTTCCTAAAGGACGCAATAGGCGCCACATAGCCTTTCCCTTTCTTTTCCTACGTAACTTTTATTTGAGCAGAAGCAACGTAGTTTATAACTTAAGCAATAAAATTGTGAAGGAATTTGAGCACCGCAAAAAAATCCTCTTTGGAACTGTTCCGCTTACGAAAGACGCTAAATGCGTTAGCTAACAAGGAAGGCAGCCACACCGAGCTGATTACTATTTATGTTCCGCCGGGCAAACAAATCAGCGACGCCGTGAACCTGCTTCGCGAGGAGTACGGGACAGCCAGCAACATCAAATCCAATGTGACACGCAAAAACGTGTTAGACGCCATCGTCAAAGTCCAACAGAAGCTCAAACTCTTCAAAGACCCCGGCGAAAAAGGCATAGTGATTTTTGCAGGTGCTCTACCTCAAGAAGGCGGCGGACCAGGAACTGAACGCATGGAAACCTACGTTATTGTGCCGCCTGAACCCATCAAGATTTTCCTCTACCGATGCGACTCACGCTTTCACACGGAACACCTGCAGGAGATGCTTCGGGAAAAAGAAACCTACGGCATACTCCTCGTGGACGCCTCAGACGCAACTATAGCCACGTTACAGGGCAAAAAACTCGACATCGTACGCCAAATGTACTCGGGGGTCACTGGAAAAACCCGGGCAGGCGGACAGTCAGCGAGGCGTTATGAACGGCTCAGAGAAATGCAGCTAAACGAGTATTTCCACCGCATAGGCGAACACGCCAACGACATCTTTTTGCCCATCGACACGCTCAAAGGCATAATCCTTGCTGGTCCTGGACCGACCAAATACGATTTCCAGAAAGGCGACTACATAAATTACCAGTTGAAAAACAAAATCTTAGACGTGGTTGACACCGCATACGTGGAGGAGCAAGGCGTCAAAGAAGTAGTGGAGAAAGCGCCTGAAATCATGCGGAAAGTCCGCTACATCGAAGAAAAAGAACTCATGCAAAAATTCCTCTACGAAGTGGGACACGACACTGGCTTGATTACGTACGGCGAAGTAGAAGTCCGCCGAGCCCTCGAAGCGGGCGCTGTCAAAACGCTTTTGCTGTCGGAGGGACTGGACCTTTACCGCGTCACCATCAAATGCAGCGCCTGCGGCTACACGGAGCAGCACACCGTGAAAAACGTGGATCTGCCCGCTTTCGAGCAGGGACTCTCAGGCAAACCGTGCCCCAAATGCACCGCGCCATCTCTTACCATCGAAGAAAAAACCGACATAGTTGACGATTTAGCTCAGATTGCCGAGTACTCCAGCACGGATGTAGAGGTTATCTCCTCAGAAACCGAGGAAGGGCTTATGCTAAAGAACGCGTTCGGCGGCATAGCAGCGGTTCTGCGGTTTAAACAGCAAAACTAAAAGTCAGAGCAGTCAGCAGGCAACCGCCTGTTTTCCGCTGTCGTTTCCGCCACCGTTTTTGTTGGTTGAGAAGAAAAGGTATACGCGCTCAAGGCAACTTGGATGTTAAGTGTGTTTTCAGGTTTGAGAACCTAGTTGTTTAATAATTTGGCAGGCTACAGTTCCCTTTGCATTGGGGAGAGATGTTTATGTCGTTAGTTGAGAACCTTGAGAAATTGTCCAATGCCTGTGGGGTCGCGGGTAGAGAGGGCGAAGTCAGAAGCCTCATGGTTAACCTGCTTAAGCCGTATGCAGACGAAGTTGTGTTGGACAGGCTAGAAAATGTTATTGCCATAAAAAAAGGCAGCAAAGACAAGCCCAAAGTCATGTTTGCCGCGCACATGGACGAAGTCGGCTTGATGGTGAAAAACATCACAAAAGACGGCTTTGTAAAGTTCGCCAAAATGGGCGGCATCGACGACCGCATCCTGCTCGCCCAGAAAGTCAAAGTACTAACCGAAAAAGCTGCGTTGCCAGGCGTAGTCGGCTCCAAGCCGATACACATCCAGAAAGAGGATGAACGCAAAAAAATCACCCACTACGACGAGATGTTTCTGGACATAGGAGCCAAAGACCGCGATGAAGCCAAAGCTATGGACGTCAAAGTGGGTGACCCCGTGGCGTTTGATGCTCAGTTCGTGAAGTTAAATGACAACGTGGTTATGGGTAAGGCGTTTGATAACCGTGCAGGCTGCGCCGTCATGGTTGAAGTTCTCAAGTGTCTGGAGCAAACCGACTGCACCGTCTACGCGGTGGGTACAATCCAAGAGGAACTTGGCTTACGGGGCGCGGCAACTGCCACTTTCGGTGTAGACCCCGATGTGGGCATAGCGTTAGACGTAACCGTTGCAGGCGACACGCCAGGAGTGAGGGAATTTGACACTGGCGTGAAGATGGGAAAAGGACCTACCTTGACGGTTTCGGATTCAGGTTTAATCACTCACCCAAAGGTTCTGCGCTGGCTAATAGACACGGCAGCCGAAAACGAAATCAACTACCAGCTGGAAACAGGGTTGCCGGGCACAACGGATGCGGCTCGCATGTCGCTGTCTAGGCAGGGAGTCCCAAGCGGCGCCATATCCGTCCCAGCACGGTACATACACAGCCCATTAGGCCTAGTCAACCTCCAAGACGTCGAGAACGCTGCGAAACTGGCGACCCGGGCGGTCCAGAAAATCCAGAACCGATTCTGAAAAGGCTAAACCTTTTTTCTTCTTTTGCAGGTTGAGATGAGGCGAAACTGTTTATAGCGCTATCTCTCAAACTGTAGACGGGTGCGGAGTTTGGATACGGCGGATAAGGTTGAGGGAAAATTCGAGTTTCTGGAACACACTGCAGACGCCTACATCGCTGCTCACGGGGCAACTTTGGAGGAAGCCATGGGAAACGCGGCGCTTGCCATGTTCGAAGTCATGACGGACACCGAAAAAGTGGCGGCGACCCAGCAAGAAAACGTTGAGGTTGAAGCTGAAGATGAGTATGCGCTGCTTTACAGTTGGCTAGAAGCGTTGCTGGTTAAGTTTGAGCTGGAAGGTGTGTTCTACTCCAAGTTTGATGTTCACAGCATCAAGGAAGACAAAGACGGCTTCAAACTGAAAGCCACGGTTTACGGAGAGAAATTTGACCCTCAGAAGCATTCTCAGAAGGTAGGCGTCAAAGCAGCCACTTACCATCAGATGGAGATTGTTAAAGAAAGGGAAAAAGTTACCTTGATGTTTATTTTAGACATCTAGACTATATGAGGGTGAGCCGCGTGAGTTCCTTCACGATGTGGTCAACTACTTTTTCAGGCGGCATCGCCAATGCGTCGGTGGTGTGTTTTATGATGGGCACGCTTTTGGTGTCGTAGAAGCATATGAGGGGGCTGGTTTCGTTTTGGTAGACTTCAAGCCGCATCTTTATGACGGTGGGGTTGTCGTCTGAACGTTGAAACAGGGAGCCTCCGCACCTATCGCAGATGCCCTCCACTTGGGGCTTCATGAACCGCAAGTTGTAGGCTGCCCCACAGCTTTTGCAGATTCTACGTGAAGACAGCCGCTCGATGATTATCCAGTCGGGAACAGCCAACTCGATTATAACGTCGATTTTAGCGATGTTCTCCAACGCCTCTGCCTGCGCCAGCGTGCGTGGAAAGCCGTCTAAGATGAAGCCTTTTCCTTTGGGATTGTGGGCTATGATGTCGGCGAGGACTTCTACAACGATGGGGTCGGGCACGAGAAGCCCTGCTTCCACGTATCTTTTGATTATTCTGCCCAGAATGGTGTTTTCTTTAAGCATCGTTCGGAAAATATCGCCCATGGAAATTACGTCAACGCCGAGCTTATCCTGTAGCCTAGTTGAGTAGGTCCCTTTACCAGAGCCTGGCGCGCCGAAAATGACTGCGTTCATTTTGTGCAGAGCCGCCTCTCAATTTCTCCTTCTATGAAGAAAAAGCGGGTGTAATTAAGTATTATGCGTGTGAGTTGAATATCTCAAGGAAATATATATGCTGCCAGCAAGAGTCATACAGCCGTTGGTTTAGGCAGGATGGGCGAGAAATGCACACAACGAAAATCGGGTCAAACCTGTTTCTGGTGGACCTGCAAACAGGCGGATTCCGAAAACTGATATCCAGCTACATCCTCAAAGGGAAAGAAACGCTTATCGTGGAGACTGGACCAACCTCCTCCATCCCTAACCTGCTTTCAGGTCTACAAGAAATAAACGTGAAACCTGAAGCAGTCACCTACATCGCCTTAACCCACATCCATTTAGACCATGCAGGCGGCGCAGGCACCCTCCTAAAGAAGCTGCCAAACGCCAAGATCATCGTTCACCCAAAAGGCGCCCCACACCTGAAAAACCCCGCTGTACTCTGGGAAGCCTCCAAAAAAACCCTTGACCAAACAGCCGAGATTTTCGGTGAACCCGAACCTGTGCCCGAAGAACGGATGATTGTGGCACATGAAAACATGAGCTTTGACCTCGGAGACGGATTAACGCTAACAACTCTGACGACGCCTGGACATGCCGCCCACAACTTAAGCTTCTACGAGCAACTCAACAGGGGAGTTTTCCCCGGAGACTCTGCGGGAGCCTACCTTGCCGAGTTCGACGTGGTTTTTCCCACGACTCCACCGCCCTTCCGCCCCGACATCGCCGTGGCTTCGCTGGACAAACTCATCAGCCTCAACCCGAAGTTTCTGTTTTACAGCCATTTCGGCAAAGCCACAGACGCCGTGAATCGGCTACGCAGCTATCAGGAGCAAATTAAGCTGTGGCTCAACCTCGTGCAGGAAGCGCTGAAACGAGGCGAAAGCGACGCATCAATACGGGAAACGGTGCTAAGAGAAGACAAATCCATTCGAGACGTAGTGGCAATGCTCAAGACGAATCCTGTTCAGGAAAAAACGCTCATCAAAAACAGCATACAAGGCTTCATCAATTACGCCAAAAACGCCAAAAGCTAAAGCGTATGCGGCACGATTTTGTTTTATGGGGTTAAGCGTGAGGTTTTAGGTCTTTTTAGGATTCTACCTGATGCAGCCAGACTGGGTTGCTCAATGCGGTTTCTTGTCGGAGCCAAACAGCCGTTTCTCGTAGGGAGATTTCGGTTTGAATCCTCGGGCGCCGCTGTGTCCCTGTTTGCGTTGCCGCTCCATGTTCAGGATGCGTGCGTAGAGCTTGGAAGCCTTGGTTTTGGAGGGGACATTTCGTTTTACTGGACAAACGGGCACAGGCGTGAACGGTTGGGTGATTTCGCTGGTTGCTTTTTTTCTGCTTCCCCGCGTCTTTGGTAGAACTCGGACTTTTTTGAAGATGGCAAAGCCTTCTTTGAGGTTGACTTCCTGCACTTCCCAGCCTGCGTCCAGCCAGCCCTTTGCGTGGGCAACGGAGGCGGAGTTGCTCCACCAGGTCTGGTTGCGGTACGCTGCCATGGGTAGGTTGGTGCCGATTAAGCCGTCGATGCGGGCGAAGGTTAGTTTGACTTGGCTGGTGAAGGCGCCGCGGAATTTTAGGTGCCTTGTCAGGCCTTCATATTTTGAGTGGGGTCTGGGCGAGACGACTCTGCGGGCGCAGTTCAAACACAGCAGGACGGTTGGGTCGCCTGTGGCTACGTCGGGAACCATGCAGTCTCGGCAGTACAGCTTCTTGCAGCGTTCACACTTGCGCAGTCGGCTGTATGAGAGAACTCTTTTGCAGATGCCACATTCATCCTTCACGGCGCCACAGTCCTCAGCATCATTGCGGGTTAGCCGCTTCAATAACAAAAAGGAGCTAGCAGGGTATTAACTTAACCCAAAAAACAAGCAGCCCAACAAAACCCTGAGTTAGAGGGTTTCATGCTGCTTTTTCATCCTTCGAAGCAGGAAATTGGCAATTACCCAGACAAGGAGAACGCCAATTATCCACTCCAAAAACGAGATGAGCCTAAAGAACAGCAGCAGAAACAGCGCTACAATGAGCACGATGGCGAGGGCTCCTAAGGTTCTTCGGCTTCCCCGTGATGGGTCATTTTGGGCGCTGTCTTTTTGGGTCATATCGGTCTATCCTTTGACGACTGCTAACGGAACCAGCCGTGCAACCTTGGTTGCGATGCCTACGGTGTCGCTGACTTCAGCCACCACATCAACGTTCTTGTATGCAGAGTCAGCTTCCTCAGCTAAAATCATCGCACTTGCCGAACGCACCGCTATACCGCGTTTCTCCAAAGAGGCTTTTATGTCGCCGCCCCAAAACTTGCGTTTCGCCGCTGACCTGCTCATCATTCTGCCCGCGCCATGCGCTGTACTGCCGAACGTTAAGTCCATAGATTTCTCGCCGCCGACCAGCACCCACGAGCTTGTGCCCATGCTGCCCGGGATTAGCACTGGCTGTCCTTTCTGGCGGTAATCCTGCGGAATCTCTTCGCGTCCTGCTGGAAACGCTCGGGTGGCGCCTTTGCGGTGTACCCAAACCTTTGTGGTGCCGCCGTTGACCTTGTGGGTTTCGACCTTGGCGATGTTGTGGGCTACGTCGTAGACGAGTTTTAACCCGAACTTTTCGGGGTCTTGATTGTAAACCTGCTGGAAGCTCTGGCGCACCCAGTGCATGATGGCGTGGCGGTTGCAGAACGCGTAGTTCACGGCGCAAGCCATAGCCTGCACGTAATCCCTTGCTTCAGGGCTGCTTCCGGGCGCGCACGCAAGTTCCCGGTCAGGCAGCGAAATGCCATATTTTTGCACGGCGCGCTCCATCACGCGCAGGTAGTCACTGCACACTTGATGCCCAAAGCCGCGGCTGCCGCAGTGAATCATAACCGTAACTTGCCCTTCCTCGGTGAGACCAAAGACCTTAGCGGTTTCAGGCTGGAAAATCTTGTCTACTTTTTGAATCTCCAGAAAATGGTTACCTGAACCCAACGTTCCAATCTGCGTTAATCCGCGGCTTTTGGCTGTTGAGGAAACCTTGTCGGGGTCGCCGTTCTGCATGTGCCCCTGCTCTTCGCAGTGCTCCGCATCCTCCGGCCAGCCCAGACCTTTGTTGATTAGCCACGGTACGCCCTCCGTGACCATGCGGTCAAGGTCTCGGGAGCTCACACTGAAGTCTTTTCTGCGGCTGCCCAACCCCGAGGGCACGTTCTCGAAGATTTTGGCTGCCAACTGCCCAAGCTTGGGTTTCACATCCGCTTCCGTGAGATTCGTGCTGAGCAGGCGCACTCCGCAGTTGATGTCGTATCCGACACCGCCTGGGCTGATGACGCCTTCCTCGTAGTCGGTGGCAGCTACGCCGCCGATGGGGAACCCGTAGCCCTCATGCCCGTCAGGTAGCGTGATGGCGTTCTTGTAGATGCCCGGCAGATGCGCAACGTTGGCGCATTGCTCTAAGGTGCGGTCGGTTTTCATCTTCTCCATGAGCGCGTCGTTAGCAAAAACTAATCCTGAAACACGCATACCCTGCCTGTACTGGGGGATGCGCCATATGCAATCGTCAATTTTCTCCAGCGGAACCTTCTCTCTTGGTCGCCGACCTGAATCATCACCCATAACTCAACACTACAGGTAAAAAGAGACTGCAACCATATAAAACAGTTATGACACCCAATTTTTCAGGGACAGAACCAATCACCGCAACAAACAAGAATGAGGAAAGCGTGAAATCACGCAGAAAAATGGGAACATATACATATTGTCTTCAAAAGTTGACCCGATGCAAGATTCTAAGTCACCGTGTGGTTGAGTAGAATTTTGCTGTTTTGACAATTCTTCGGCTACTGGCAATTGAAAAAGGATAAAAGGTTTATATTTCCTGAATCATACCTAAAAGTCAGGTCTTGTTTTGTCTGAAGAAGCGAAGTTAGCTTATCTACAAGAAAAAATTAACGATGTAAAGAGAAACGAGAGAACAGGAGCATTAGGAATTGTTATGGGGGGCGTTTTTGTCGGCGTTGGCATCGTATTCAATGCGCTCGGGGGCGGTGTTAATTTCCTTGCAGCAATTTCGTTAATTGCAGTCGGCATCTTTCTTTGCACATTCGGAATCTATGCGGCGGAGCATTATGCGGGTCAATATAAAAACTTAATTATAGAATTAGAAAAATTGGCTACCTCTGTTCCTAAATGCCCTAAATGTGGAAAAGAATTACCAAAAGGCACTTTTGAGTTCTGTCCTTTCTGTGGTGCGTCCCTCAAAAGGTAGTTTTTCATTAATTGAAAGGTAACAGACGTTTTTTGACATGTCGCCAATCTTACACAGACTTGACAGCCCCCGATACAAAAATCTATAGGGGGAGGGTCGCTATTGGCGTTTTCTGCAGCCAAACCAACATGGAAATGCGGTGCAGAAACCCCAAGAAACGTGAGTTATCAAAATAGGAGGGCTATAAACTGCTTCAAGCAACGAGTTCCATGCCTAAAAACGGCAAAACGCCGAAAAAAACAGGCGCAAAAACGGTTCAACCGTCTTGAAACTCTTATATATGCCAACAGTTATCGTTAGGGTGAGAAAGTCATGGCTGAAGTTTGTACAACATGCGGACTCCCTAAAGACCTTTGCGTTTGTGGCGAAATAGAAAAAGAGCAACAACGTATCCGTATAAGACTTGAAACCCGAAAGTTCGGCAGACCCACCACCGTCATCGACGGCATGGACGAAAAAACCACCAACCTCCAAGATATGGCACATAAACTCAAAGCAGTATGTGCATGTGGAGGAACATCTAAAGGTGGATTAATTATGTTGCAAGGCGACCACCGCGACCGAGTAAAAGAATACCTTATAAAAATCGGCTACCCACAAGAAAACATCCAACGTCAATAAGAGCCAAAACAATGGGAACCATAGCGAATATACGTGACATACTCAAAACTCTAAAACATAAAAAACCAGCCCAGAAGTTTTGCCCCAGATGTGCAAGCCCAAAACTCCATTTATCCAGCAGTCTTGATTACTGGCTTACGCCACAGACATACATATGCAGCGAATGCGGATACCAAGGACAACTGTACATGGAACTCGAAGAAGAAAAAGAACAAGAAGAAAAGAAAACAAATAACCCGACTTAATCGGGCAACTCTAAATTAAGCTGCTTCTTAAGCGTCTTATACCTGTTCCGAACGGTGACTTCGGTTACGCCAGCTGCCTCAGCAATGTCCTTTTGCGTCTTCTTCTCATTATTCTGCAAGCAAGCAATGTATAAAGCCGCAGCAGCTAAACCCATCGGGTCTTTACCCGCAGCAGCACGCCTCCGCCTAGCATCACGTAAAATCGCAATAGCCGCACCCTGAGTCTTACCGGAAATGCCTGTTTTCTCTGCAATCTTGGACACATACGTCAGTGGATCTGCAATTGGCATATGAACGTCAAGTTCACGCAGCAAAAGCCGATAGCAACGAGCAACATCTTTCTTGTCAACCAAACTGGCCTCGGCAATCTCCCGCAACGTCCTTGGCGTGCCACTTCCGCGGCAAGCTGCATAAAGCGCCGCAGCAGCTATGGCGGCAATTGACCTGCCCCGAACTAAACCTTTGTCGAGGGCTTTGCGGTAAATCACAGCGGCTTTTTCCTTAATTGGAGGCGGAATGTAAACCTTATCTGAAAGCCTATCCAACTCAGCCATCGCTTGAGCCAAGTTACGGTCAATGGAAGAATGCACACGACTACGAATCTGCCACTTGCGCAGACGCCACATCTGTAGCCTTGTGGAAAGCGGCAGTTTCCGCCCAAAAGCATCTCGGTCAACTTGGCTAATTGCAGTGGATAACCCCTTGTCGTGCACAGAGTACGATGTGGGAACACCAACCCTGCTTCTGGAAGCTTTCTCTTCCTGCGTGAAAGCACGCCATTCTGGACCTTTGTCTAACATTTGCTCATAAAGAACAAGACCACAGTCCCCACACACAGTTTCACCCGTGTCGTAATCATGAACGAGATTTTGGCTCCCACACTCGGGGCACTTGTCAACTAACCGTTGATGAGTGCTGGTTGCTTCTTTTTTGCTCATTTTTCCGACTCCATTTCGCCTGCGCAAAACCTCTACAGCATCATCATTCCCTTAATATAGGGGCTGAGAAAAGTGTATATTCGGCCCGCGCATTCTTAGCAGAGGCACAGACCTTATATAAAAGGTTTGTGGTTTAGAGAAGAAGATTCAGTGTCAGAACTCACAACTAAAAGTATACACAGGCACCTTAAAAACCTTCTCAATAACAAACACCCCAAACGCACCGCCACACACCCACTTCCAACCTGGAAGGCGCGACCCTAAAAGCCAGATTTTTAGGTTCCGTAATGGGAGATTTATTAGGAAGCTGAGAAATTATCTGAGGAGAGCTTAAAGAAGCCCGTTGGTGTAGTGGTCAAGCATAGTGGCCTTTGGAGCCATTGACGAGAGTTCGAATCTCTCACGGGCTATATCCTCCTCGGCATGGATTTGTACTTTTTTCAAACTGGCTCTCTTTGATTTCCTTAATCATCTGCTGTTTAAGAGCGGCGGTAAGCTGCATGATTTGTGTCTGTTCAAGCTGTGCTCGGTCGATGACTGTTGCGTTGGATTGCAGTAGTGCTTCTTTAGATAGAACTTGGTCAGGGTTTAAACCCCATGCGCGTATTAGTTCTTTGAGTGCGTCAAGTTTGTTTAGTCGTGTTTTTGGTCTTATGCTCAGCCCTGAGGAGATGTAAACGCCTCTGAGGAATTCTGTGCCTTTCATGCGTATGTCGTGGTAGGTGCTGATTGTGTGCCCCATCATATATTCGCTGTAATCTGTTTGGATGCCTAATGATGCTAGCTGGGTTCTGAAGTATTTGCGTATGCTGTGTGCTCTTAGATCATAGCGTCTTCCTCGGGGGTTTTGGGTTACTAATCCTGCTTTGACGTAGAGGTTGTGGATGATTGAGTGGATTCTGCCAGTAGTTATGGGTTTGACGATGTTGCTTTGTCCATCTCGGATTAGTGGCGAGTTGTCGTTGATTATTTCAGGGTGTTTTCTGCCAGTTGGGCTGCCTTGCCTGCGTATATCCAAGTACGCTTTTAGGTATTCGGCTGCTTCTTGTCCTATGAAAGTATCGTAGTCATGGTATTTGCCTTTGGTTATTTCTGATTCGACATGGATGTGGATTGGGATTATGCCGTTTTCTAGGTCTCGCTTGACATGGCGGTACTGCAGCTTAGATAGAGTGCCGATGCGGAATCCACCGAGTGCTAAGAGCGTTATTATTACTCGTTCTCGCAGGTCGGCGATGTCTAAGGTTTTCTGTAGTTCTTCAGGTGATGGCGCTCGGTCTTCGTAGATTACTCTTTTGCTTAGGCTATAGGGCAGTTCGAGTTTTAGGTTATTGCATCGGAATAGGGCTTTGACGCCTTTGACGTGGTTGCCTATTGTTCCGGGAGCTAAGTTTTCGGCTTGTAGGTTTGCTATGAAATCGTCTATCATGCGGCTGGTTTGTGATAGAGCTTTAGGGTTGGGGTCGCCGTCTTCATCTTTGCAGGTTTTGACTAGTTGGTCTGGTTGAGAGTTGGTCCATAGGCAAAAGCGGTGGACACCATAGATGTACTGGTAGAGTGTTTGTGGGCTGCCTGTTCTGTGTCTTAGTAGGTGTTTGGCTAGTTCTATAGCTGTGGTGTTATCGAATGTTAGGGTTATTAGGCTGGGCATTCTTGTTAGCAGGGCATCGATTATGTATTGCTGGAGTTTTTTGTCTGCGGCTGTTTCTGCTTCTGGCAAAGTGAGAGTCAGTGGTGTTTGGAGTTTGTGGCCTCGGGAGCTCTCCGTTATGGTTACGGTTCTCATCTATTTGCTCCCGTCCCGTTTTTTGGAGTTTTTCGCTTCTTTGGCTGAAGCGCGAACTCACCTTTACCTTTAGCGTTCTGGGAATTTAAAAGCCACTTTGAACTTTCTTGTAAGAGTATCGGCTGAATTTCGAGTATGCAACTCTTAAGAATAATCAATCCATTGCATTGACCGCTTGCCACTTGTAGATTTGGCATTGTCCTGTCATGTTCAACTAGAAGGATTTCGTCTGTTTCTTTTGATAGCCAACCTATGGTTTCTCTTTCTATTGCTTCTTCTATGGGCTGCTCAAGGTTTCTGAATAGGACGTGGTCTTTGTAGCGGATGTAAACGGCAGAACCCAAAGAAAAAGCCTGACAACCCAATAGGTCCACCAGACAATAAGCTCTCTTAGTTGCCTCCAGTGTGTTCAGTTGTGTTTATGAAGAGTTTTTGGATTTCTTCGTGTTCTTGCATGAACTTGGTTAGTGCTTTTTCTGTGAAGCCAGGTATCTTTGGGAATGCGCCTAGTCCTCTGTCGAAGACGATGTATAGGGAGTCGATTCCTTCTTTTCTTAGCGTTTCAGCGAACTCTTTTGGCAGAGTTAGGGTGTATTGTGTTGAGCCGTCGCGTTTTCGCATTGTGATTATTTTATGCTCGACGATTTTGGGAATACCCATTTGGTTCATCTCAGCGGTTGAATGAGATAATATTGGTCGATAATTATTTAAGCAATGTTTCAGCATATCCCAATTGGTTACTGAGATATGGCTGCTGATGAGGCAAATGCAGGCGAAGAAGAAATCCCAAAAACAGAGCTTATTCTATACTTTTTAGCAGAGCAAGGCCCCAAAACAGAATACGACCTCTACAAGCAATTTCCAAAATTAAGCCATGGAACAATACATTATTGCCTAAACAAGCTGGTCGAACGTGGCGCCATAACCTACGTTCAAAGTAAACACAAAAAGAAGCAAACAAAAAAGCAATATTACCTTACCTTCGTAGGGACAGTAACCTATGTTGCTAGCACACTTTATTGGCAAGATTTGGAGTTGACTGATAGCCAGATAGAGGAACGCTGGAAACACTTCGATGAAGAGGCACAAGAGGAAATTATTGAGTTTCTTGCCCGACAAGGGAAGTTACTTAAATATGCAATTTTTGCAGAAAGCAAGTGGCTAGTTGAGCGTTATCCAAAAATTGCAGCGGTATATGCAATTCTTGCTCATATAATTTGTGAAGACCCACCCCCACCGTATGATAATCTGATTCTAGTAGCCAAGGCGATGGGAAGAGGGCGTCACATGCTTAATACGAGAGAAAAAGGAGAGACTTCGACTCATCAGGAGATGATTGAGCGGTTGCAAGATGCTTATAGACGAGAGTTTAACCGACTTTTCTTTGAAACCATCCCCTTTATGAAGCATAATGCCAAAGCAACTGTAAATTTTAGGTTACAACGGTTAGCTCAGGAAGAGCTTGAGGAAGAAAAACATGAAGCATCAATACTAGAACTGGCTATACAGTTATTCGGCAAGCAAGCAAAGACAAAATAGCTCCACTAATTAGACTTTGTTATCCCGTCTCTTGATAAAACAATAAAAGGCAGCATGCAGGAAAAAATATTTTTTTATTTTGCTACTGCCTCTTTTTCTGTAGAAGAAAAACGGTTGCTTTCCTTGGCAAATCCTGTTTTTCTTTTCCATTGAACGCGTTTTGGAATTAAAGGAAAAAAGAAGAAGACAAGCTTGCACCACACCAATTGTCTTCTTCCTCTTTTAATTTTGGCTTTAAACGGCTCAAAAGAACAACAACAGTTCGAAAAATTAGCGTGTTGTTGTTCTTCTTTTAGGCTTATTAACACTGATTTAAGTAGAAGAAGAAGCGTGCTGAAAAGTTGTTTCTTCTTCTTTTTAACGCTTCATCGGTAATTTAAAAGGAGAAGGAAACCAAGTTGCATATATGTCTTCTTCAATGCTACTCCCCCCGATTTTCTGCCGAAAAGTAGAATCGAGATTATAAGAAGAAAAATTGGTTGTTTTATGGTTTTTCTTCTTTTGTTTTTGCTCATGTTTAGCTTTGGCTGCGGTTACTATGCGGTAAATTGATTGCTATAATGAAATCTACCGTAGAATGTCTGCATCGACTTCTTTGGTTGCTTGGAGGCACAATCTTGATTTCTGTGGTCCTTAGAGCTAATTAAATAGAAGTAGTAGAACGTGATTTTTTTCTATGTTCTACTACTTCTAAAGCATCATAAAAATCGTTTACCCGTTTCTGAGTCGAAGCCTTCACCTTTTGGTAGTAGTCGGCGTAGAAATGGTTAGGACGACTACTTCTGAAACAAATTAACTGTTTAAGCTATGCAACTATCTAAAGAAGAGCGTGAAACGAGCAACAGTTTCAATCCTTGTTGTGTTGGATTACCTTTTTGGACACTGAAGTCGGGTGCGTACGATCCCCCAAAACCAAAGGTTTCAATCCTTGTTGTGTTGGATTACCTTTTTGGACATATGTTGCGTTGGCTTGTGGTTTTAAGGAAATCATGTTTCAATCCTTGTTGTGTTGGATTACCTTTTTGGACGGTTGGTAAAACTGGGTTGCATTTTGTTACCATCAAGTTTCAATCCTTGTTGTGTTGGATTACCTTTTTGGACGATTTTTTTCCATGAAACTCCCGTTCCAGCAAACTGTTTCAATCCTTGTTGTGTTGGATTACCTTTTTGGACAGATTTAAATCGGAAACGAAAATTCTCTGTTCGGAAGTTTCAATCCTTGTTGTGTTGGATTACCTTTTTGGACGAGACTATTGGTGAATGTTAAGACTAAGGAAGCGTAGTTTCAATCCTTGTTGTGTTGGATTACCTTTTTGGACAGTTAGTTTCGTCGTATGCTCCATCATGTGCGTATAGTTTCAATCCTTGTTGTGTTGGATTACCTTTTTGGACGGTACCAATATACACGACATCATCGCTGAATACTAGTTTCAATCCTTGTTGTGTTGGATTACCTTTTTGGACTGTGGCGTTCTCCGCTGGAGGATTTGGGCACACTGATATTAGTTTCAATCCTTGTTGTGTTGGATTACCTTTTTGGACAAATGGCTAAAGCGACATAAACAACCTGACTTAAGTTTCAATCCTTGTTGTGTTGGATTACCTTTTTGGACATGAGAAGTGCTGAAACCACTTCGTCTGTCATACTAGTTTCAATCCTTGTTGTGTTGGATTACCTTTTTGGACGGCGATATAAGCGGCTCTCTGTTTTTCTGAGACTTTGTTTCAATCCTTGTTGTGTTGGATTACCTTTTTGGACTCCCATTTTGTTTCAACCTCGGAGTTCGTTATTGTTGTTTCAATCCTTGTTGTGTTGGATTACCTTTTTGGACCTACTACGAAATCGACCCCAGCAGAGGCGGTATCCCAGGTTTCAATCCTTGTTGTGTTGGATTACCTTTTTGGACTCGCACGCGGACTAATTAAAATTGAAATCAAAGGCTGTTTCAATCCTTGTTGTGTTGGATTACCTTTTTGGACAAAAATGACATAAGAGTGAGGAATGAGAAAAAATGAAGTTTCAATCCTTGTTGTGTTGGATTACCTTTTTGGACGTTGAACAAATCACCCACATTTCTTTAAATAAAAAATGTTTCAATCCTTGTTGTGTTGGATTACCTTTTTGGACGCGCACTTGAATATGGTAGCCTTGCCAGGATGAAAGGTTTCAATCCTTGTTGTGTTGGATTACCTTTTTGGACTTCGACGCGGTTAACTGGAAAAACACCAGATGAAAGTTTCAATCCTTGTTGTGTTGGATTACCTTTTTGGACAACCAAGCAACGTTACGTTAATTCCAAATGCTACAGTTTCAATCCTTGTTGTGTTGGATTACCTTTTTGGACTCCATTTATGAACCATTTATAGTGATTTGGATTTTGTTTCAATCCTTGTTGTGTTGGATTACCTTTTTGGACGTTTAACTCTGGAAATACTTCACGAGACAAAAAGAGTTTCAATCCTTGTTGTGTTGGATTACCTTTTTGGACATGTTTTTTGCATAAAAAAGCCTGCCTAAATGTGTGTTTCAATCCTTGTTGTGTTGGATTACCTTTTTGGACGTGTGATATTTTATTTTGTTTTGGTGGTGTTAAGAGTTTCAATCCTTGTTGTGTTGGATTACCTTTTTGGACCCCCACAATCACAAGTTAAGGTTTCAGGAGCAAACTAGTTTCAATCCTTGTTGTGTTGGATTACCTTTTTGGACCGCTGAAGAATCCTTTCAAACCGAGAAGGTGAATGGTTTCAATCCTTGTTGTGTTGGATTACCTTTTTGGACGGTTTCCATTACGCCCATTTTTGCAGACTTAGCAGAAGTTTCAATCCTTGTTGTGTTGGATTACCTTTTTGGACTCGTTTATTTGACGATTATTGTTGGAACCCTAACAAGTTTCAATCCTTGTTGTGTTGGATTACCTTTTTGGACGAGCATCCGAGAGTTTAGAATTTGTAGAGGCCATCATGTTTCAATCCTTGTTGTGTTGGATTACCTTTTTGGACGAAGTTAAGAGTTTCTTCAAGTTAGCTGGGTACTTGTTTCAATCCTTGTTGTGTTGGATTACCTTTTTGGACAGGTGATGTGGTGTCGTATCAGTGGAATGTGACGGAGTTTCAATCCTTGTTGTGTTGGATTACCTTTTTGGACACTTTTTGCCCCTCTTCTAATTTGCCTAGAGTAAAGGTTTCAATCCTTGTTGTGTTGGATTACCTTTTTGGACGTCAAATGAGAGATGCGTCGGCTTCGCTGATTTAAGGTGTTTCAATCCTTGTTGTGTTGGATTACCTTTTTGGACATGCGAGGAATACGGGTTTAAGGTTGACCGCGAAGCCTGTTTCAATCCTTGTTGTGTTGGATTACCTTTTTGGACGCCGAAAGACCAACTGCTCGATTCGGAGGACGGCTTGTTTCAATCCTTGTTGTGTTGGATTACCTTTTTGGACCTGCGCTAACGGAACTCTACCTGACGTTGGAGGCATAGTTTCAATCCTTGTTGTGTTGGATTACCTTTTTGGACAACCGAATCAAAGGAGAAGAATCAACAAATGAATAAGTTTCAATCCTTGTTGTGTTGGATTACCTTTTTGGACGACTTTGGGAGGCTGTTACCACTCCTTCTGAGCAGGAGTTTCAATCCTTGTTGTGTTGGATTACCTTTTTGGACCTTCAGTACTCGGAGAATACGCCAAAGCAGTCAAGTGTTTCAATCCTTGTTGTGTTGGATTACCTTTTTGGACACACAAAGTACAGATGATAGGAAGCAGCCACAGATTGTTTCAATCCTTGTTGTGTTGGATTACCTTTTTGGACTGCGTCAGACAATTGGTAAATTGCTTAGTTCACCGGGGTTTCAATCCTTGTTGTGTTGGATTACCTTTTTGGACTGCTGAAACTCGGTATTTTCTCTTGTGTTCGCCGAGTTTCAATCCTTGTTGTGTTGGATTACCTTTTTGGACGCTTTAAGGCACTTGTGGAATTGCCAGAATTCGAGCCGTTTCAATCCTTGTTGTGTTGGATTACCTTTTTGGACCTACTCTGCACGTTGCCATCTGGGTCGTGACCGCCAGTTTCAATCCTTGTTGTGTTGGATTACCTTTTTGGACATTCTACATAGATACACGAACCCTTAAGCGTCAATGGAGTTTCAATCCTTGTTGTGTTGGATTACCTTTTTGGACCCGAAAGAAGTGGATGTCTTGGAGTAGCCAGACATGTTTCAATCCTTGTTGTGTTGGATTACCTTTTTGGACTCAAATTGCCCAAGTTCCAAGGGGAATCTACAAAAATGTTTCAATCCTTGTTGTGTTGGATTACCTTTTTGGACCTTCAGTACTCGGAGAATACGCCAAAGCAGTCAAGTGTTTCAATCCTTGTTGTGTTGGATTACCTTTTTGGACTTATAGCGTCAATAAACTTTCCGAACCAAGTAATAAGTTTCAATCCTTGTTGTGTTGGATTACCTTTTTGGACATTGATAATAAACCTGATCCAAGAGAGGAAGAAAGTTTCAATCCTTGTTGTGTTGGATTACCTTTTTGGACAGCCACTTTTTCGGGGTCTGTTTGACTTCTAGAGCGTTGATTTTTGGCGATTTCTTGCAGCAATCTTATTGTCGGCTGCTTATTAAATCGTTTATAAGAGTACACCCATTCCGTGTTGCCCATCAACGTAGCGCCTCTATGGGCAAATTTTTCTATAACAGCAGTTTAGGCATCGATTATCATGCTTTGAGTAGGGCATCCTACCGGTCTCTATTATGTGACTTGTTTTCTGGAGCATTAGAAGCGCATTTTGCTTAATTTTTTCGGTAATATTGACTTGTACCTCAACTCGTCCCTTTTTATCAAAAACTACGATAGCCTGATTGACTTTTTTCCCGATGTTTTCTTCTGCCAAAATAGCCAGCAACCCCAGTTGGGTTTTTAGGGTTAAACCTACAATTATATAATCGGAATATTTGCGCTCTATAATCAGCATCTGGTCTTCTCCTTCTATCGCCTCATCTATTTTTCCAGAAAACGAGTACTTTTTTGAGTAAAGGAGAAGCTCTGTTTGTTTGATGCCGTCTAATCGTTTTATTTTGTAGGTCTTGTTAGTGGTTGAGTGCCTGCTGTGAAAAGCGCGACCAGATTGGACAGTACCACGTTTGCCTTCTCTTTGCTCGATACCAAGGACCAACTGAAAGTAAGTAAATCTTGGGCAAAATGCATGCTCCACTGCGTTTGTTACAGATAGGCAGTTACTCAAAGAACCATGCTCTCCAAATCATTAGCTACATATTCTTTATCGAACCCATGCCCTATGATTATGACCTTGCCAAAGCATTTCTGGCAAGCTAAAATCAGATACACCGATTCATTTTCCCCAGTTATCCGTTTAAGAGCTTCTATCAAATCCTTTTTCTGCTGAGAGGATAATGAGCCACAGAAAACACTTTTCTGTATGCGAATAAAGCCTATGTCTTTGAGCGCTTGAATGGTATGAGTTCTAGTTTTGTCATCGGAAATATCATAGACTGCATAGTACATGTTCTTCTTCAAGTTACTTGACCCTCCTTGGCTAAGGTGGGCATCATTTTCCTACAGTAAGACCAGCTTTCCTTCTCGATATTCTCACAAGCATCATTCATGTAAACGGTGATTACGGCTTTTCGCCCCTCTTTGGACAAGAAAACGCCTAAAGGCGCTTCTTCTGATGAAGCAAACCAAGAATCTTTGACATACTTTTTTGTAAACAACTTTACAACGATGCGGTCAACCTTAGCCCTAAACAGTTCTATTAGGTCAAAAACCAAAGTTGGTTTACCATAAGAATCAGCATGGTATATACCCGCATTCGGGTCCAAACCGCTTAAAATAACTACTTTTTCCACCGTCGAATATGTTAAGCCATAGACATAATTTAGAACTGCATTAAATTTATCTTGGGCAGGTTGTCTGCTTCTTTCTTTGAAAACATACTTTTTAGGCAGCACTGCGGAGATTGCCAAAAAATACTCTGCAGCCGCAAACCCTTCAATTCCTAAGAGTGTTTGCTTAAAAGAAGATGTGTATTCAAGATTGTTTAGATTATGTAGCGATTTGGTGATAGCATTGATGGCATTGTTTATTGCTTCGTTGGGCGTCTTGCGATTGCCTTTCAGGTCTACAAGAAGCTTTCTTTGTGCTTTAAGCTTGCGTGCGACTATATCTTTAGAAACTTCAAAAGCCACAGCAGTATCTTGATTCAGGTATTGTCTGCGTCTATTTTCAGTTGCCCTACCTGGAGTGCTTACCCAGAACCTTCCAAAGGGTTTACCTGACCAGTTAGCCAGCACTAGCTGAATGTTCTTTTCCAAGCAGAGAGAAACTGCCTGCGTGCTAATCAGAGCATTAGCCGTTACTATTATGGCATCTATCTTTTCGGCGGGAACCTCTGTTTTTTCAGTTGGCGTCTGGACGATAAAGCACTCGTGATCTCTTTTCAGTACACTTCCATGTTCACTTATTTCAACTATCATACCGCTCGCCTTATAGTGCCAAATCCCTTGGAAACACTCTTTCCCAAGCCTATAAAATCAGGAAGATCAACGTTCAGAAAGAAACGGGCAGTAAATGCCTCAAACGGGTTCCCATGTGCTCTCACATAGAAAGAACGAAACGACACGAGAAATGATTCAACGCGGTAATCTACAAAGATACCCAACCCCTTAAGGCAGCTTAATGTGTTGCCCACTAGCATCTTTTCCAAAAAAGCCTTCTGCTTCTCGGGAGTGCAATTCTTAAAGGCAGAGTAATTAGCCTCGTTAAGCGGAAGCCAAGGCGTCGCAAAATCGTAGCAACAAGAAATGTTACGTATTTGCCAAGTCGATAAATTCATCTCTTGACTATCAACCTTAAAGCTGCCATGCTTTGTTGAAATGCTGTCTACAATTGACATCTTGTTCATGAGGACTTTGGCGTAGTCTTGAAGCCCAAGAATCATCAGTTCGCCTGTTACCCGTTTATACTGAATAAGCGGGTAATGATAAGACCGCTCTGAGTGATGATGGAACTCGGCGTCGTCAACAAAGAGGCTGCCAAGGAAACCCCGAAGCTTAACCGAGGAAATATAATCACGGTCTGGGTCTGAAACATTAAGTGTAACCCTGCAAATTTTAACCGCTACCTCTTTTTGCGGATCTGCCTCTTTACTCACGTCTTTTTCACCCACTTATCCAGCCCCACCTTGGAATCATATACCTCGCCCAGAGCTTTCTCTTTAGGAAAAAGAACCCCTACCTCAAGCAGTTCCTCATCAAGCAGGTCCTCCAAACCATTGATTTTCTCAATTGATCCGGGAAGTTGAGCCATGAGTTTTGCATAATGTGTATAGATTTTTCCCAAGCCCTTGTTTGAGTCCGAAGACAAAAAATCCTTCTTAATTTTCTCAAAGTCTTGTGGGTCAGGAACCAGAAGTGAATCGCCCAGCTCTAAAGGCAACGCGTGGTCTTTGACGAACTTCCATACATCGTCAAAGTTTAGCCTCTTCATGTAGTCATCCAAGTTTTTCGCTAAGTTTTTGTTTGTTAGGTTTTCAGATGAGACCGTCTTGTAGTAGTCGGACAAGGCATCGTAGAGGTCTTTTGAGGAGTGTAACTGGGGAATCCGCTTTTTAGACTCTTCTACCTCAAGTTCGCTGTAGGGCATATGGTTGTTATCCAACAGTCGAAAAACTGTTAGCAATGGATCGCTACGCTCACATTCCCGGTTAAGCCGTCCCATAGCCTGCACAATATTATCTAGCGGCGCCATTTCGCGGTACATGCGGCTAAAACTCACATCCACACCAGCCTCCAAAACCTGTGTCGAAACCACTGTTGCAGGTGTCGACCCGTGAAGATTCTCTATAATCTTTTCTCGGTCACGCTTTCTGATTCCTGTGGATAAGTAAACAGCATCAGGCTTAAGCTCAGATACCTTCTCAAAAAAGCACAAGGCTTTACGCCTAGTGTTAAACATGAATAACACACGCTCGTCGACTCTCAGAAGCGGAACTTCCCTGTTAGCATCCAAAACTTCCATATACTCTATCCTTTTAGCAGTCATCTGCAGATACTGTTCTTCCACATCATCAGGGGTTGCCACCATGGGTAGACCCAGTAGCTCATCAGGTATAGTGGCGCTAACCAGAAGTATCTTTGAATGGTACTTTTTAGTAAGAACTTTAAGCAGAGCTATCAAGTTTGGAAGCAAAACTTTAGGTATAGTCTGTACTTCGTCGATTATCAGAAAAGAGTTCTTAAAAGAAAGAAGCTTCTTCTTCTCAGAAACTTCATTTGAGTAGAGCACCATCAGCAGTCTCTGGGTTGTGGTGATGATTAATTCCTTGTTGAAGGATTCCCGCTCAAAATACTCGGGGGTTTTAAAAAATTCAGTGTTCTCTGCTTCTTCATCGAGGCTTATGCAAGAGTCGTTTGACGACCTCTTTTTAGGCAGACTTCCTTTAAATGCATGATTATAAACTAGCACTTTTTCTGCATCGGCTTGATTAAGCACTGATACGGCATTATCTGTATAGAGTTTGCCCTCAAAATCATCTGTGAGCGCCAGAAGGGGAGAAAAATAAAAAACCCTCTCAAAACGCCGGGAGGGTGAAGCTAAAAACTTGTTAACGATGTCAAGAAAAATTTTGGTTTTGCCTATACCGGTAGGCGCTTTGAGGATTAACAGATTATCCTCAAACTTGTTATTCAAAAGGAGCCTCTCCTGAAAATTCGTTCGAATCTTTGGGAGAGAAGCATCACTGCCTGTCCGTACAAGCACACCCGTGTTTAAGCTGATGCCGAAGGCAGGTTGCGGAAACTTCTCAAAAAAGCTTCCTCGATCTGCCTGAATAAGCGCTGAGAAAACCGATGAGAAATCCAAAAAATCCTCAACAAAACTATTACCCTCATCAACAGTATAATCTGGCTCTTGAGGTATTCTCGGGATTGGGTTCTTAAATTTGGATAGGCAATAATCCCAGTCTAAATCTTTGAACTCTTTAAGTTCTCTTACTGTTTGGCTAAAACGGTAAAGGTTATTGTAAGTGTCTTTAAAGCTTCTTTCAAACAGCGTCTTATCATTTTCAATGAAGGCTAAACTTTTAGCGAACTGGGTAAGTTTTGTGTGGTGCCCAGCCACTGCAAAAAGTATCTGCTTTTGGGTGCGTTTTGAAAAAGCCGCTGTGTTTGCAAGCCAATGCACTGCTAAGGCAGAAAAAATTGCATGCGCCCTAAGATAATCTCCATCAACCCATCCGCTGGAGAAGAGAATCTGATAATAGGGATTAAGTTTCCCCACATCATGAAGTAAGCCTGCATAGAACGCAGTGTTCGCCAATTCTTCATCGGATAGACTCGCCGCTATTTCCTTTGCTTTATAAGCCGTCTTTAAAGAGTGCTCAAACAAACCTGAATTTTGACCCTTCGGATCATCTCTTGGCCGTGCCAAAAAGTCTTCCGAAACAGCAAAGTCCATTTGTTATCCCCCAGCCTCTAAAAGAGGCACAGAGCTTGCTCCGAACCTTCAACAGAATAGAATTTAGTTAATGATAGGCGAGAATCATAATGGGTAATTTCTAAGATTGAGCTTTCGTCATTTTGAGGAACGGGGATATAGTGACGTAAGACTGCTCTTTTTAGAACATTGTCCATGACATAAAGGTGTAAGTGACGCTCAACAATAATTTTAGCCGAAAGCCCTGCTTCAAAAATAACTCCTTGAGTACTGCTTTTTGATTCAGAAACTTCATCTAAGAAAACAGAGGAAACTAGACTTTTTATTGGTTTAACCTCTTTAACACCCGACAGTTCCCTAAACTGGGAAATTCTCGCTGGACAATATGCATGCCCAAGCATCGGAGAAAACACAAACCGGTTATCTTTGAGTCTGTCAAGCAAAGCCTGGTTTACCTCATCAGTGGATTTTATGTAAACCGTGTACTGGGGGTTAACCAGCAACTCGGTTTTGAAGGGTTTAGTCTTGGGTTCTATGAGTGAGCGGTGGTTCGTAAAAAAGGTGCATTTGGTCACTTGATTCCGAACTTGGATGCCTACAGCGGTTTTCTTGAGCAGGTCAAGATAGCCTTCACTGTACATATCGTCGAATATCGAGTTAGACCTTTTAATTCCAAGTAGAGCACCTAACAGACCTATCAGCGCACTCTTTGATGGTATAACGGTTACCGTTTGGTTTGTTGTCACTGAGGGGTCTTTGAAGGCTGCAAAGTCTCCTTCAAGATCGAAGGAGACAATACTCAACTCGCTGCCACCCCCAAAGGCTCTTCAGTCGGTACTAATTCAACTGGAATTCTAAGGGCTTCTATGTCGGCTTTGAGCTTTTGCGTATCTTTGAGCAGTTCTCTGCAGGATGCCAGCCGCACTTTTTTGACTTTTCCCTCGCGGGTTTTGAGTGCTTCAAGCAACTTGGTGAACTTTAGCGGGGAATCTGTTAAGCCGTTGGCTCGGCCTTTAAGCGCCTGATCTTCTTCAACCAGAACTGGCAGGTCATTGTAGATTGAAGAATCATAGGTTACCTCCAAGAGGAATATGCTTCTCTGCGGGAACTTGGACCGAGTAATTAAGGCGTTGGTTCCCTCCCAAAGGCAATTGAACAGTTTGTTCTCTGCTTTCTTAAAACTCTCCACGACGGCGGCGTCTTCGAGGTATTCCCCAAGGTTAGCGGGGTTCACGGCGCCCTGTATCTTAATCAAAGCATAATCCACCGCATAGAACTTTCCAATACTGCCAAACTGCTCTTGTTTCTGGTCGTCATCTTGTAATGCGCTCTTTTTTTCTTTGCCCACAAACCTTCCCGTAATTTGGGGGTTCAAAATTTGCACTTGATTAACGCTTCGGCCTATAGCAAACTGAACGGGTCCAGTTAACTTTTGAGAGCCACTGTCCTTGTCCTTTCCTTTCTTATCTTTACCCTTTCTAATAGTAACTAGAGCGCCGAACAGAGGAACATCAAACGTTTTGATTGCCAAACTTTTTATAGCGTCACCGCTAAGTGAGCCGATAATTTCTTCAGCCCTGTCATCAGCCATTACAGGTTTGCCATTTTCTCCCAAATCGACAAACAAGGTGGTATTGTCGTACTTGCTTTTTGCGTAGTCACGGATTGTTCGCTTAATCCGCACGTCAGTAACTATTATTGTGCCATCAGGCATTTGGCGCGGCTGGTTTTCAAAGCCTGGGTCGCCGTTCGGATTCTGTCTAGATTCATAGTAGAAGAGCAGTTCTTTTTTTAGATTTTTTAATCCAGTTTTTTGATTTTCAGTCATGTTTGTCACCTTAAGTTAGATTTTGGAAGACGCCTTTGTAGAAAAAGTAGGAATAGTCTTCGTGTGCTTTTTCTTCTTCAATTTCATCTTCAGGTATGTCGTTTTTTATAGATTGACTGAAATCGATATAGTCGGCTTTAGAAAGCAAGGTACTGTTGCATGCCCGCTGATATACCCATTTAAGGCGGTCCAAATCATATCTAGAATAAGTCAGAATGTCTTTGGTCGAGTTGTTTGCTTCATCTTTTTCTCTTTTAAATTTCACGTATTTTCCGGCTATACAGCCAATCTTGTATGCATATTTTTCGTTTTTATTCACAGCTAATCCTCCCTCAGTTTTAGTTAATAGATTCAAGCAAAACTGGGATTTTTCAAAAAAGTCCCCTGCTTTGCTGTCTGGCTTATTACCCTTTATCCATTCTCGGAGATTTTCCCAGAGGATAAGGGTAAACCGCTGAACCAAAAAGGTACGATCAACAAAGGTGCCATTCAAGAAATGCCTTATTGCAGTGAGATAATCAGTCCATACGATGTCATTTTTCCTTTTTATTATAAGCGACTCTAAAGCCATTGGATGATGGGCTAAGTTATCTTGAGCACGACTTAGCATCTGTTTCAGTTGATCAAAAGTCAAATTCTCATCGAGAAGTACTTCAAGTTTAGCCTGCGTTTTTTTAACAAATATAATCTTCATAGTGGATTTTTTGGCTGCAAATTCGCCAGCTTGTTTTATCAAGTGGTTATAGTTGTTGAGAAGCCGGTCATAGATACCTGAACGTGTATTCTCAAACTGGAATGACGGGTTATTTACATCATAAAAATACCAATTTACACCCGTTTTCAATCCGGACAAATTAATTTTACGTACAGTTTGATCACCGATATCGAGATTCTGATAGAACTCTTTGCCGGTTCTGCAGTTGATAGAAAAAGCTGGATCATTGAAAGAAAAAAATTTTGCCGTCTGTGTACGTTTTGCTGTATAACCCGTTACCTGGTTTCCAAAACTGTCTTCGGACTCCTTAACCGAACAATTGGATGCCTCATCACTACGGTAGGTGATCTTTCCATTTGGCAGAAGTGAAAACGGCAAGATGACTATCTGAAATGAGAATCTACTGTACTCTTTGAGTTCTTCACTCTTTATTTTCTCTTGCCATAAAGAAGAGAAGGCTCTACAAACCGCAAGAAATACCTTTGACGGCAACGCACCTTCTGCGCTAATGACTCCGACTTCTTTGTAACTGTCGAAAAGCAGCTTTTCACCAAAAAAATAGCTTTTCCTATCAAGTCTTAAAACCAAGAAATCAACTGGAACGGCGGCAAATTCTTTATCATTTTCAAAGCTATATGAGTATTCATAAGCCTCATTTTGTTTTTTACTGATTTTCTTTTTTCCTTTTATGGAGATTTTTAATTCGCCTTTTTCATATTTGCCGAAGAACTCTACATATGGGTTATTATTGTTAGTTCCAGTTCCTCTGTAAGGCAGACCGATTGATGCAAGGTTTTTTGACGGCATGGAGAGAGATTTTTGAAAATAATAATTGTGATCTTTTTCGCTCAGGTCGTCTCCATAATGTTCTAAGGTTTTTTGGTCCAGTTGAAGAGTTACGTTATCGCCAACCTTAACGAACACTTTCTTAATTGGAACTTTAGGCACAAACTCTTCTGTGTTTTCTTTATTTTTCAAGTAAAGTTCATAAGCAAGCATCCTAATTTTTCAACCAGCTTTCAGTTTACTTATATTTTCTATAAGTATTTAACATTTTCAGAGTTAGCAAATAATTGTTTTTTTGCAGTGCTTTCATAAAATTAAACCGTGACCTCAAACGGAAATACAATGGTTGCTTACTTAATATGAATTCATAAATCATTTAAGTTTAATCAGTGGGAACCTAATATTCAGGTTCAAACCTTGGATTTGGGTTTATTCATTGAAAATCTAAAGAACTCGAAATTATTAGCTCAATGTCCAAAATGCGATAATGAATTCAACCTCTCTGATTCTATGCTCTTTGACGGCACAAAGAATTTTCCCAAAGAGGCCATATTCGCCAAGCTTAAGCTTATGCGTGAACTTGCCGAACGCACAAAGGATCTGGAGAAAAGAAAGTTATCTGCAGACGTGACTTCTGAAAAGAAGGCGATCGAAATTGGGTTTGGCAAAATCATAGAACGATTCATTCCAGCTTACAAGGACCTCAATCTGCAGTTTGCAGAATGCAGACCACTATTCGATCCAATTGACATCATAGTGTTCAACGGTTTGCTAAACAGAGAAGTTGATCACATAACCTTTCTTGAAATTAAATCGGGAAATTCAGACCTGAATAAGCATCAGCGGCTTATCCGCGACGCCATCGCAGATAACAAGGTTGACGTGAGGATTCTCTAATGAAGAAGTTGTTAGATGCTTTTCAGTCGTTTAGGCGGATTCTTTGCGTTTGTCCCTGCTGCGGAGAAATCGTGCGGATGAGCGATTTGCACCTGAAATACTCAGGCAAATCACCTAAAACTTGGCTAGACAAATACGAATTGAAGCTTCTTACGTTGCAGGATAAAGAGCAAGTATTTCAAGCTAAGGAAGCAGAAATGCGTGAGACAGCAATCGAGCGTGGCAGAAACAAGGTTCCGCTGATGGTCAAAAACTGCTTGTGCCCAGAATTCAAGGAGTTGGAGTACGACCCCTATGACATAAAAGCGATTATGGACCCTGTGGACTTTGTGGTCTTCGATGGTCTAAACCAAGAAAAGCAAGTGAAAAGTGTAACTTTTCTTGCTAAACCCACAACTCCACAGACGCACACAGTCATTGGTTCTATTAAAACAGCGGTATCAAAGGGTAGCTATGACTGGAAAGTAGCCAGAATAACTACAACTGGAAAAGTAGAATTTGAACCTAACAACCACAAATGAAAGACGAAGGAAAAAAACACTAATTCTGTTGCTGTACCGGTTATATGGTTAGTTCGCAGTTTAGTCCAAGTAACTGTTCATACCCGTTTAGCTTTATTTTGATTGGCGGTTCGCTCTGTCGCCTAAGATAATATCTTATGTCGTTATCTTGAAAGCTGCCTATAATCCCATCCTGTTGAAGTAAGTCTTGAGCAATTGCAGCTTCTATTCTTTGTCGAAGTCTTTGGTTATCATTATCAAGTGGAACTAAGAAAACTCGAAATTGCGTTAGAAATGCATATGCAAGAGCTGATAACTGCTGGTAGTTGTAAGTATTCTATCATTATTTTTGGGCTTTTTCTGTCGGTTTTCCACATTCCACCCCAGACCAGCTTCTTCTTGCCCATAGCAAACTCTTCAGGGTTATAGATTCGATAAAAGCCATTCAAATAACACTTGACGTGTTCCATAGTGCGGTAAACAAATGATTTACCTGTTTCACCCACATAATATGACAAGTATTTGTTTTGAAAGGGAATGGCCCAAACATAAACGCCTTTTAATTCGCCAAGTGGAGATAGCAGAAGATTTTCTTCTTGACCGTTAATAATGTGAAATGGCCCATGAAATTTAAGTTAAGTTTTGGCTCACATGCAAATATTACGGGTTGTTAAAAATAATGCTTTCTTATTTTTCGGCAGTTACCCGCAAGTAGAGAGTATATGTGTATTTCTTGGTTGGCTACTTTTTGCTCAAAATCCAACAACAGAAAAGCTTACCTGCTTTTTTCTCTTTCAGGCAAGTTATCTATGACTTTCTTTAAGAAAGCTTTCAGTCTTTCAATAAATTTGTAGAAATCCGTCTCGTCGATTTCTTTTAGCAGAAGTCCTTTCTCTTCACCCCAGTTGAACGGCGTCGACAAAAGCGTTCGCTTTTTCTCCTCTAAGTTTTGGCGGTATCTTTCATAGAGGTTGAGCGTAAACTGGGTTTTCTTTAATACGCAGGTATAGATGTCATCTAAGTGGATTCTGAATTGTTTTTCAATTAGGTATACATCGAGGTAATCTCTTGCTTTTGTGCCTTGTCGGGTAAGTATTGCTCGGATTTTCTCCGCTAAAATCTCATGGCAATCGTAAACATCAAACGCTATTTTCTTGGCATAAACTTCGTGTTCAGGGTACAGTAAAATGAGCTCTTCGGGGTTTTCGACTATGAGACTTTTCAGCTCAGCGCCTTTAAAAGGGTAACATATCTTCTCTACAAAATTCAGTTGAACCTTAAGAAAGCTTTTGCGTCCTAAAACTTCGGATTGGTACCACAACTTAAAGGTACAAGTCTTATCGCCACCAGTCAGCTCAACATAATTCCGATCGTCTTTTAGACAACTGAAGTCTAACTCATGTGCTTTAGCGATTTCTTCAAAGACTTCTCCAATCCTATCGATGACCTGTGAGAGGTACCTTCTAACCTCTTTCTGCGATTTCCCGTCAAAGACACTTTGGTCTTTCCATGTGAAATCGATGTCTTCTGAGAATCTAAAGTAATCAAGATAGCATTTAGCTAGGCAGGTGCCGCCTTTGAAAGCAAAATTGTCGTGGAAGAACTTATTTTTGGATAGGTCAAAGAGCACTTGGTGAAGGATTAAGTCTTTTTCTATCAGGTCCGCTCTTTTGACTTTTTGTAGTTTAGCTACTTCGTTTACAAAGTCTCCTCTCATCTGATCACCATGTCAGCGATTTCCTGAACCGTTTTTGGATAGTTGGCAGCATACTTTTTGATTTTTTCTTTTGATGTATCCTTAGCCCATTCTGAAACGTCAAGGACTATTTTCTCTTTTGGGATGCCGTTATATCGCCAAGTGTAAATGAAGTCAAGTATTGTCTTTTCTGGGTCTGAATATCTGAGATTATTTTCAAGTATGCCAAAGTCTAGGAGTTTTGGAGCTAGCTTTAGGAATCTGAACTTGTATCCAGCTACATTGATGGGCTTTGTCCTTAACAGTTTATCGTTAACAACATAGTCCACCGCAAAGCTCTCATGCGTTAGGTTGTTAAATTTCAGTGCGGTGTACAATCCGAAGTACCAGTTCTTAACGCCTTTAAGTTCTAGGCCCTTGGCAACAAGTTCCAGATGGTTGTGTTTAGCTTTGCTAAGCTTGACTTCGTCTAAGGATTTGACGTAGAAGATGCCTTTGAAAATTCGGATAAGGTACCCTCTGGAAACATAGTATTTGATTGTCTTCTCATAGTTCAGGGTCAATGCTTTGCAATAGCGCTTGAGCTCTTCTGCGGTTACGAATTCCTTTTTGTCTATTCGAAGTTTCTTTAGCAAGATACTTGACTTTATCATTCATATCACAAAGCAATATTTTATGTGATGTTATGATTTAAACCACAAAGGCACATTTAAGCTTTAACAAAACAAGCTGAACGAGAAAAGAAAGCATAATAAATAGCACTCTTTTCAAGTTTTGAACAGATTTTTAAGTGCGCTCCATATCAAAGTGCTCACTTTATATTTTCTCGCCCATCAACAAAAAGCAAATTCGGCATTAAGTAATCAGGACTAAGCAACTGCAGAAAAGTGATTTGTAAAAAGCATGGACTTTTTCCATGCCTTCGATGGGGTATGAAAAGTGCTTTTGAACAGGTTTTCACTGCGAAAAATATAAAGTACCAAACAAGACATACCCTGATTCTTACAGAACAAGCTAGTAAACATAGCTTTTATCTCCCTGGCGCTTAGGATAATCCGGGCAATTAACGCTCCTAAAACTTAGAAGCTCACGCAGTGCATTCACCAACTCTATGTTTTCTTTTCGTGTAGCAACAATGGCATCGCTTAATTGTCCTAGGCGCTTGATGACTTCGCCCAGAGCCTTGGTGTTGTTGTTAGTGGCTTCAGTTACGGTGCACAGCAAGTTGTTAGCTTCAACCACGCTCAAATCTCCATTCAGTAATGCAATCATCTGATCTAAACTACGCTCTTCATGGTTGCTGTGAACCTCCGTACGCAACACATGCTCACCACCGGGCAACTCTTTGTCATAGACACGGGCAAACCAATCCTCAAAACTCTGCAAACTAAACGCCTTCACCAGCCCATCAACACGAAAGCGCTGATAATCCTTGTTCAAGCCAAACTGGCACACAATCCACAACTTTAGCTGTCCCTCAATTCTAGGCCACTTCCTAGCCGCTAAAAAACCATCAACCCTAGCCAACCACACCAAGAACCGATCAAAATCCAAACTCAAATTCGTAAAGCTGCCCCAAACCATAAGACACTTAGCACTCAACTGGAAACGTGTCTCGCCAGTTCCCTCTCCGCCGACGCCCTTCCAGCCATCTCGCACTACCCCACCTACTGGTATCGCGTTGGCGAGTGCCTTCTTGCCTAAGCTTTCGGCAGTAATCTTTAGGGTTAAGCCGTGTATTTCATATCGATTCTTGGGCGGATGGAGCTTCATTAATCGGCTAAAATCATCGCTGAATCGACGTGACGAGGCATAGAGGTGTACCTTGCCTTTTGGGACCCAGAATACCTTGTTATCTTTGAGCAGTTGTTTTAGTGCCCAGCGGACGGTGTTGCAGTTGAGGCCGAGTTCTTCCGCTATTAGTTTGGGGCACCAGTAGGCGTCGCTTGAGGGTTTCTGCTCCAAGAAATCCAAGACCACATAGTATGCGTTGGTAGACGTGTTGGTCGTGTTGGTTACCGAAGACTTAGGTTGCCTTTTTTCTTGTGCAGCCAAAACTAAGGCCTCCCTATGCCGATTCTGCCTGAAAAAATTAGACTACTCTTTGCTAACAAAAAGCGCTTGCAAAAAAGAAAAAAGGGAGATAAAGAGCTATATCTCCGAGACCTGTTTTCGTATAAATTAATGCCCAAGAGCCCATGTCTCACGGGCTACCAACACCTAAAACGCACCCACACGTTTCTATTACACGGCATTCTCAAAAGCTACGCCCCCAATTAACGAACATGATAGCTGAAAAGCCTCAAGCCTGAAAGGTTTTCGCTGAATCACACATCAACTGTTGATAATTAAACCTGAAAACCGCTTCACCTCTGGAAAGGTTTATTTTCTGGCTTGAAGTGTTAAACTTCGATTTGTTGACGGAACACAGTGTCCGTTGGGATGTGGCCCCTTGAGGGCTGAACCGTAAAACCGCAAACACAAACACATGTTAGGAGATAACTTGAAATGGCATACAAATACATAGCCGCAGAATGGGCAAACCCTGAAAAAAGCTTCGTTGACGAGCTTATGCGCCAACGTCTAATCCAATGGCGCAAAGAACACACAATAGTCCGTGTTGAAAAACCTCTCAGGCTTGACCGAGCCAGAAAACTCGGATACAAAGCCAAACAAGGCTTCGTAATTGCACGCGTTAAAGTTCGAAGAGGCAACCTACGAAAAATTCGACCAGTCTCAGGACGCAGACCCAAACGCATGGGTGTCAAGCAGTTCAAGCCAGCCAAGAGCCTCAAACTCATCGCAGAGGAACGGGCAGCACGCAAGTTCCCAAACACGGAAGTTCTGAACAGCTATTGGGTCGGCGAAGATGGACGCAGCAAATGGTTCGAAGTCATACTTGTTGACACAAGTCACCCAGCAATCAAGTCAGACAAAGACATCGGCTGGATAACGGAGAAGCAGCACAAGCGGCGCGCATTTAGAAGCTTAACCAGCGCAGGCAAAAACGTGAGAGGCTTACACAAACGAGGTAAAGGCGCAGAGAAAGCAAGACCAAGCCGCAAATTCGGTCATAAGGGAGTGCACCAGTAATGCACCACATAAAACCCATAATTACTGCCCAAACTGGCAAGAAACGGCCAGGGAGAGGCTTTAGCCCTGACGAAATCAAAGAGGCAGGGTTAGACGCGGGCAGCGCACGTAAACTCAGCATTCCAATTGACCGCAAACGGAAAAGCAGCCACGAAGCAAACGTTGAATGCCTCAAAGCGCACATGAAAAATGCCCCCGCGAAAGCTGTAACTGGCGGAAGTAAGAAAAAATCTAAAAACTAGAAGCCGCCATTATCCGAAATGTGCGGTGTCCCAATTTGTTTCCTTCTTCTTCCTCTAAATCTCCAATCGGTTACATAGAGATTCGGGTTTTTAGTCACGCCACCGAAGACCAAACCAAAGTGGAAACTGCTGTACGCAACACTCTACCTGAAGCGTTAGCTGCTGAAGTCAGCTTTACCCAAACAAGCTGTATGGGGCACCATGGCAACCCCATTGTTCTTTCGCAAGCTAAACTCACAGATAGAACAGCGCTGCCTTCGTTTTTAGAGAAAATCGGGGCAGCACTGAACTCATTAGATAAAGAGCAGTTTGCTGATGAGTTGAAGCAGCATATAGAAAAGCATAACCTGTACCTGCGGCTAGACAAGCAAAGCGCCGCTCTGGGCAAAGTGAAGGTTTCCTCTAACGACCCCATTCACTTTAAAATCCACTTCAAAAACAAGACCCCCCAGCAAATCATGGAACTCTGCGGGCAAGCTGGTCTTCTGCCATGAAACGAACTTTTGCAGACTTACACTTGCGCCTAAACAGCAAAGACCCAAATCAAGCGGCAAAGTTTGCCTGTAAAGCTGCGGAACTCGGCTATAAACTGGTGGCGGCGCCGTTTGCAACGGAAACTAAAGCCCAAGAAATTCGTCAGCTTAAAGCGGTCTTCGCGGATTTTGGCGTGGATTTGGCTTCACGGGTAGATTTGCAGCCTAGGTCACAAAATGACCTTTTGAGTTCTCTGCGGAGGCTTCGGAGAAAATTCGAAGTGGTTTGTGTGCTGTGCGAAAACAAAGAGGTTTCAAGACAAGCCGCCAAAGACCGCAGAGTTGACTTACTAAACTTTCCGCTACTGGATTATCGACACAGATTTTTTGACCGAGCGGAAGCGGAGTTGGCTACTGGGGGCGTGGCAGGGTTGGAGGTGGATGTCAAGCCCCTGTTGGTTTTGGAGGGACCAGCGCGGGTACGGTTTTTGTCTTGCCTGCGTAGGGAAGTTGCGTTGGCTTTGGAGTTTCATGTTCCTGTTGTAATTTCCAGCGGTGTCTCACAGATGCTACTTTTGCGCAGACCCCGTGAGATGGCTCTTTTGGCGTTGCTTTTCGGCGCACCCACCGGTTCGCTGTTGGATGCCGTTTCCACAAATCCAGTTGGACTGGTTGAGCGCAACCGTAAAAAGCTGGAAAGCGGTTTTGTTGCTCCGGGAATCCGTTTGGTTAGGCGGGGTGGGGATTGTTGAAACGGATAAAAAGGCGTTATTTGGCTTTGCAGCTTGAGGTTTCTGTTGTGCCCACGGAACGAGAGTTTTTGGATGCCGTTTGGGGTGCGGTGACGCGGTTGTTTGGCGAATGTGGGGCGAGTTTGGCTGGTTTAGCTTTGATTAGCTTTGACGCTGAGGCGAAGAGGGCAGTTTTGCGGGTTAATTTGAAAGTGGTGGATAATGTGCGTGCGGCTTTGGCGACGGTTACTTCGCTTGTGGGCAGGGAAGCTGCGGTGCATGTTGTGGCTGTTTCGGGAACGATTAAGGCTCTGCGTAAGAAAGTGCAGGGTTAGTTTGTGGTTTGTTTTTGTTGTTTTCTGCGGGTATTGTTGTTGAATGTTTGTTTTTGTTTTGTTGCTGTATAAAGTTTTTAGGTGAATTAAGACAAGCCCACCCATAACATAGGCCACGTTTTCTTGGACAAACTTACAGAAAAGTTGCAGAAACATTTATCAACGACTAACTTGCAGTAAATAAACATTACATAATAACAGGCAACCATAAAAAAATCAAACAGAGTCGTAAAAAAATGCAGTTAGAAGAATTTTATTTCAAAATGCCCCATCTAAAAACGGAGCCAATCATAGACGACACCACGCTCCGAGACGGCATCCAGATGCCGGGCTTAGCAGTAGGTCCTGAAGACGCCGCCAAAATCGCGGAGCGCCTTTGCGAGTTAGGTGTAGAGCGGCTGGAGGTTTTCCATTATCAGGAGCCAGACAAAAAGGCAGCCAAACTTATCCACAAATTAAAGTTACCCTGTCGCGTTGCTGGTTGGTGCCGCGCTGTTCGAGCAGACATAGACAACGCCCTTGATCTCGGATTCAGCGAAGTCGGCATTTCTCACCCTGTGTCCCACATTCATTTCGAGGCAAAGTGGCCAGACAAAACAGCTGACGAGCTTTTAGCAAACGTCGTGGATGTGGTGGAGTATGCTGCGAAGGATCATGGCTTGCGGGTGTTTGTTCACGGCGAAGACAGCACACGTGCGGACTGGGAGTTTGAGAAGAAGTGGGTGAACGCGGTTGCTGATGCAGGCGCGGAATGCTACCGCATCTGCGATACAGTGGGCATTGGGCTTTCAGACCCTTGTGCGCCTGTGACGAATGGGATTCCAGCCAAGGTTAAGGCGCTTAGGCAAACGCGGATTAAAGCTTTGGAGATACATGCACATGACGACTTCGGAAATGCAGTGGAGAACTCTATGGCGGCGGTTCGTGCAGCGTCAGGTGTCTGGGACAAAATCTACGTGAGCACAACGTATCTGGGCATTGGTGAACGCGCTGGAAACGCTGAAACCGAAAAGGTTCTGCTGAACCTGTACATGCATCATGGCGTCATGAAGTATAAAGGGAAAACAAAGATGATAAAAGAGACCGCGGACTTCATCGGCAAAGCCACAGGCTACGTGATTCCGCCAAACAAAGCCATCGTTGGCGACTACGGATTTGCACATGAATCAGGCATCCACATGCACGGCGTGTTAAACAACTCTTGGACTTACGAGCCTTATCCACCAGAACTAGTAGGCAACACACGACGCTTAACAATCGGCAAACAATCAGGAAAAAGCGGCATAAACCACAAAATCGCGGATTTAACAGGCAAAGAGCCAACCGAAGAACAAAGCGCTGCAGTAGTGGAACAAGTCAAGAAAGTTTATGCTAACGGCAGGAGAGCCTCTTTGAAAGAGGAAGAATTCAAGAAAATCCTGCGCGAACAAAAACTGCTTCCGCAAGAAGACAAAGCCAACTGCCGCTAATCAGCTCTTTCTTTCCACCTAAAATTTTCGTTTTCCCTTTACTTTAAGACCAAAAATTCTTTTCGTTGCTACCTATTTGTAACCCTTTTTAGTCTAGAAAAACTTTTGGAGAAAACGTACTTGGAAAGGTAGTTCTCAAAAAGGGTGTAGAAGGTTGAGAGTTGGGTAGTTAAGAGGGCTTGAAGAATTTCTCTTGGGGAGCGCCGCATATGGGGCATTTCTCTGGTGGTTCCCCTTCAACGGTGTTTCCGCAGGTGCCGCACACGTAGTAGTCGACTTTCTCCAGTTCCTTCTTGGCTTTTAGGGCGTCGATTGCTTTCTGGAAGAGATTAGCGTGTACCTGTTCAACTTTGTTGGCGACATCAAAACTCCACAGTGCCTGCTTGTTTCCCTCTTGCTTTGCAACCTCCAAGTACTCAGGGTACATTTTGGTGAACTCGAAGGTTTCACCGCCCAAAGCCGCGTCCAAATTTTCCAAGGTGGATTCAATTTCATCCCTTATGCCTAGGTGGTTTAGGGCGTGAATGGTTTCAGCTTCGGCTGCCGCTCGGAAAAGTTTAGCAGCTTGCGTGAAGCCTTCTTTTTCCGCTTTCTGTGCGAAAGCAAGGTATTTCCGGTTGGCTTGAGATTCGCCCGCGAAAGCTGATTTCAGGTTTTCATCAGTTTTAGTCATCGCAGAATTTCTCCTGAAAAGTATTATTCGCTGGTTAGTTATAAGCTCTGCTGAACTGGACACTTGATTGAATTTCTCGCTGGAACTAAAGCAAATGTCACGAGGCAGAGGTAATTTGGAGACAACAAAAGTATATTAGGTAAGAATCACATTTTGAGTCATTGCTTCTGGTGAGCAAAATGGAGCATATTTTAATGAGTAAAGCAGAAGGAGTAAAATCTTTTAGTCTACCCAAACTTCAATACGACTACAACGCTTTAGCACCCTACATGTCCGAGGAACAGCTAAAGCTGCACCACGACAAACACCACCAAGGATACGTAAACGGCGCTAACGCCATCTTTGAGAAGCTGGATAAAGCCCGAAAAGACAACGTGGAAATAGACATAAAGTCCACTTTGAAGGAGCTTTCTTTCCACATCGGCGGCCACATACTACACAGCACATTCTGGGATTGCATGGCACCAACAGGCAAAGGCGGAGGTAACCCAAGCGGAGCAATAGCTGACCTCATAAACAAGGAGTTCGGCAGCTTCGAACGGTTCAAAATGGAGTTCACAAAGGCAGCCAACAGCGTGGAAGGCTCAGGCTGGGCAGTTTTAGCCATGCAGGAATGCGTCGCCAGACCCCTAATTATGCAAATTGAAAAGCACAACATCAACGTTTACCCCGGATTCCGCATCATACTGGCACTGGACGTTTGGGAACACGCCTACTACATGGACTACAAAAACAACCGCGGCAAATTCGTCGACGGCTTCTGGAACGTCGTCAACTGGGACTACGCTAACAAAGTCTGCGCAATGATAAAATAAAACAACAACCCACATCTTTTTTCTTTAGTTTCTAACGATAACCCGAATAATCAATTTTTAAAAAAGAAAGAATAGAAGGCGCAAAAGCCGCAACGCCCAAAACGGCTCAGGGTGGGGGAGTGATTTTTATGGCTTGGGTGGGGCACTGGGTTTCGCAGGCTAAGCATTGAATGCAGTCAGCTTCCCGCACAGGGTCAGACCGTTTATCCCCGCTTGGCGTTTCAGCCCACTCATAAAGGGCCATGGGGCAGACATCAATGCATACGCCGTCTCCGACGCATATGTCCCAGTCTACGGCAACGTTAGTTCCATGGATACCCAACGTGCCTTCTTCAGGTGTACCCCAGACTTTATGTCCGTTATGTTCGCCTACAACTTTTCGTTTAGTTTGAAAATCAGGGTCTATCGGCAAAAAATTCACCACTCTACTTTTGGAATTTCTAGAATATTAAGCCTTTCTGCCAGTAGGCTTGTTAACAAAAAAGGGGTTTTGAGGGCTTTGCGGCGTTTTTTATTTTTTGTCTAGGGCGTTGAGTGCGTAGCCTGTGATGGCGACTGCTGCGAACACGGCGAAAACCATCAGAAACCCAAATTCGTTAACGCCAAGGTTCACAGTGGTCAGGCTTACCCAGTTGCCTTCAGAATTCGCCAGTCCAGTTGTGCCTAACCCTGACAAAATCAAGGCGAAGAAGGTGACTACTGCGGCTACTGCGCCCGTGATTATAACTTTGAGCAGGTTATTCATTTTATTTCACTTGAAGAGAAGTGTCTTTTCGGAATTGTCATATAAGCTTTATGAAAGCCTGATGCTGAATGTCAAATATGAGTAGGCATGCGAAGTGTTTTTTGGATACGCACCTATTACTGTATTGAGTTGTATGGCAGAATTCTACTTGCCGGCAGGTATGCGTCCGGCTACTCTTGAGGAGCGCAAAGAGTTTTACACTTCAGAGTTTGCCCTCGAAAAAGTTGCCTCGTGGCTCCAAATGCGCAGAGGCAAAACCAAGTTCGCCGTCATCATAGGCATACACACAAAGATTTTCCCGCAAGCCTACCGCGAAGACGCAGACACCACCATAATCATCGACGAATACACCAACTTAGAGGAGATAAGGGCGCAGGTAATCGAGTTTCTGCCTGAAGCCGTCTACTACGACCGCAACGTCTACTTGGAAGATGACCGCGCAGAGGGACAGGAGCTGGCCTTCGACGTTGACCCAGAAAACATAACTTGCCCAATCCACGGCACCTTAGCCGACAAGATGAAGCGGCATCAAGGCTTAAGCTTCTGCACCATCGAGCTAGAACTGGCTAAACAGCAGACGCGGGGCTTATACGAGTACTTGGAGCGGCAGTTTTCGGATTTACGAGTTGTCTATTCAGGCAGGGGCTTTCATATCCACGTCTTAGACCAAGAAGCCTACAGCCTAACGACCAAGCAGAGAAGTGAACTGGCGGAAACAGTGAAAAACCGCGGCTTTGAGGTGGACGCTTGGGTGACTGCGGGGGAAATGCGGTTTATCCGTTTACCCTACAGCCTACACGGCATGGTGTCCCGAGTTGCATTGCCGCTACAGAAAAATGAAGTAGAGAAGTTTAACCCCGTCACCGACACGCGCTGCATCCCCGCTTTCCTACGAGGAAAACTTACTTCTTTGTGACTTCAGAGGCTTTCTTCTCTTTCTTAGTGTAGTATTCCTTTTTCTTTTTCTCTTCTTCCGCCTTCTTTTTAGCTGCCACAGAATCACCCGATATCATTATGCAACGTGGAAAATAAAAGATTTCCGCGCCTCCAGTACAAGAATTTAAAGGAAAAAAGGACAGAGGGGTCTAAGCAATCCTTCAACGTTTTCTCACCTGAAAAACAGGCGTAGCGGGAGATTGAAAGGTTTATTTGGCGCCGCCTGCGAATTTCTACTATTGAGGTTTTGTTATGGAACGTTTTGACGTACTTGTAATCGGCACGGGCAGCGGTATGCTTATCGCTTCGGCGGCGGTAGACAGCGGCTTGAAAGTTGCCATCATCGATAATGGTCCAATGGGCGGCACCTGCATCAACCGCGGCTGCGTCCCCTCCAAAATGCTCATCTACCCCGCAGACGTGGCAACCCTGATTCGGCAGGCAGGCAAAGTGGGCGTGAACGCCTCCGTGGACTCTGTAGACTTCAAAAGCATAATGACCCGCATGCACGCCCTTGTGAACGAGGATACAGGTGCCCAAGCCCGAGCCGTCAAAGCCACACCTGAAATTCGGTGGTACACGGGAACAGGCGAATTCACAGGCGACTACACGCTACAAGTAAACGGGGAAACCCTGCGGGCAGACAGGATTTTCATCGTCAGCGGCACCCGCGTCAAAATCCCCCCAGTTAAAGGCTTAGACACGGTAGCTTATCTTACAAGTGACTCGGTGCTGGAACTGCAAGAGCCGCCTAAAAGCCTTATTATTCTGGGCGGAGGTTACATAGGCGCCGAGTACGGGCACTTCTTCTCAGGCATAGGCGTCAAAACCACGCTCATTCAAAGACCCCAAACACTGCTAAAAAACGAGGAGCCTGAAGTCAGCGACCTGCTCCTGCTGGAGCTGCAGAAACGCATGGACATCTACACGGGATATGAAGCGGTGGAGGTCAAGCAGAAGGGAAACGAGAAGGGGGTGGTTGCCAAGAACCTTGCGGATGGTTCCCAAAAGGAATTCACGGCAGACGCGGTTATGGTTGCCACAGGCAGGGCACCTAACTCGGATTTGCTTAAGCCTGAACGGACAGGCGTGAAAGTTGACGAACGCGGCTTCATCGAAGTCAACGAGTACCTTGAAACGAGCAAAAAGAACATTTGGGCTTTAGGCGACGCCATCGGCAAATACATGTTCAAACATGTTGCCAACTACGAAGCGGGCATAGCGTGGCACAACCTCGCCCACGACCATAAGGTGGCGGTGGATTACTCTGCGGTGCCTCACGCCGTCTTTAGCGAACCTCAAGTCGCGTCGGTTGGGCTGAAGGAGGCAGAAGCCAAGCGGCAGGGATACAAAATTCTGGTCGGAACCGCCCTCTACAAGGATACGGCCATGGGCGCGGCGATGGGTGAACCCGCGGGCTTTGTGAAAGCCATCGTGGAACAGGATACAGGCAGAATTCTAGGCGCCCACATCATCGGACCAGACGCCAGCATCCTGATTCAGGAAGTAATAAACGCCATGAGCACCCAAGACCGCAGCTTCGCATCCATCATCCGCAGTATGCACATTCACCCAGCCATGCCCGAAGTGGTTCAGAACGCCTTCGGGAACCTCAGACCCGTCTAGGGCTACACTTTACGCTTCCACCGAAGTAAAGCCGCCGCCAGAAGCACCACTGCCACGATGAACACCACCGCAAAGATTACGACGTTTTCGTATGAGGGGGGAGAGGTGGTTGATGTCGGTGTGCCTAAGGCGTAGAGTACGCCGTTGCCGACCACGTAGACTACTCCGCCTGCAACTGCGGCTGAACCTGCGCTGCCGCCTGCGCTGACGGGGGAGAATTCGCCTGCGGGGTAACTCCACACTTCGGAGCCGTCTGAAGCGTTCAGGCAGTAGAGGTAGCCGTCGTAGGAGCCCGCCAAGACGTATCCATCTGCCACTGTGGATGCAGCGTAGAATTGGGCGTCTGCAGTGAAGTCCCAGATGTGGCTGCCCGATGCTGCGTCAAGGCAGTATAGGAGGAAGTTAGAGGAGCCCACATACACGTTGCCGTAAGCAATAGCAGGGTCGGACACAGTGTTTCCCCAGTGGTAGCCGTGGGATGGACCAGCACTGTTGTACTCGGTGGTGTAGTTCCAGATTTTAGCGCCGTCGGAGGCGCGAAGGCAGTAGGCGTTGCCGTCTTTTGAACCCACATACACGTTGCCGTTTGCCACTGTGGGCGAACGAACCGCCCCATCAGCGGTGTAATTCCAAACTTTTGAGCCGTCCGCTGCGTTAAGACAGAAAACGTTGCCGTCAGAGTTGTCGCCGACGTAGACGTAGCCGCCGTCAACCGCAGGAGAAGCAAAACCGCTTATCGTATCGGAACCAGTAGAGAAATTCCAGACCATGCCGCCGTCAACTGCGTTAAGGCAGTAGACATAGTCGTTTAAGGGTCCAAAGTAGACTCGGTCGCCCACAACGGTCGGAGAGGAGACACCTGAACCGCCAGATTGACCAGGTAAAACCGTAGAGAAAGACCAGAGCATCGTTCCGCTGGAGGCTTCCAGACAGTAGATGTTTCCGTCAGCGGAGCCTGCGTAAACGCGTCCGTCAACAACGGCAGGTGTGCAGCTTACATAGTTGCCAGTTGGATAAGTCCACACTTTTGTGCCCGTGGCTGCATCAAAACAGTAAATGTTGTTGTCACCTGAGCCAACATAGACGTAGCCGTTGACCACAGAGGGAGGTGCAGGCGTGGATGCGGGGGTGGCATCGATTGTGCTGCTCCATAGCAACGGCGCAGAAGCAGGCGCAGAGGTTTCCGAGTAGCCTGTGTGGGCTGCGTCATGGCGGTAAATTGGCCAGTTGTCTGTGTTTGGGTTGGTTTGTGCTGATGCTTGAGGTATTAAAATAAAAGGTACACTCAAAAGTACCGCTGTCAGGATAACCAAAGCGGCTAATGAGCAGTTACCTTTTTTCTTTACAAGCTTCATGAAACCATATGTCACATGAAGAAATATTAACTTATTTCCACAGCCTCACAAAGCGGGAGTCACCCCTTCAAAACCAGAAAAGAAAAGATAAACTGCAAACAGTTTTACCCGTGAAAGGGTTAACTAAAAAGTTATATTCCCCAAAAAGCATGGTTTTTACTGTGAGCGGGTTATGAACATTTCTAAAGTTACTGGAAAGTACAATAATCATAAGGTTTTCCTGTACACGCTCAGCACTTGCGTCTGGTGCAAAATGACCAAGCAGTACCTCAAAGATAACAGCGTCGAGTTTGAATACGTGGATGTAGACCTCTGCACCGAAGAAGACAAAGAAAAAATCCGCAGGACCATTCAAGATAAAGGCGGCAGCCTCAGCTACCCCACCACCATAGTGGACGACAAAAAAGTAATCACGGGCTTCCGCAAGGACCTTTTGAAGGAGGCACTGGAGCTTTGACGCATACAATAGAGCAGACTCGGAAGCGGGCGGAGGCAGACGCAAAAACCTTCGGCTACTTTTTGGTTAACGACGCGGAGCTTTTGCAGGGTCTTATGGAGGGCTTAAAAATCAACGAAGACCGCTACGGCTACCCGTCTTGCCCGTGTAGGTTGGCTTCAGGCGAGTTCAGCTTTGACCGCGACATCATTTGTCCCTGTGACTACCGCGACCCCGACGTAGCCGAATACGGCACCTGCTACTGTAGACTCTACGTCAACAAAGACATCTACGAAGGCAAAAAGGAGTTACCCAGCGTCCCCGAACGCAGACCCATAGCGAAACAGGCAAGGGCGTTCCAAGCCGCAAGTACACCTAAACCCGCCCAGAAAAAAGAAAACGAACCCCCAGCGGCGGAGGAAAGAGAAGAGCTTGTGGAGTTGATCCCTAAACTGTGGTACTGCAAACAGTGCGGCTACGTGGTTTTCAGGGAAGACCCCCCGTACGTGTGCCCTATCTGCAAGGCAAAAAAGGAAATGTTCACAGAGATAAAAACAAAAGTCAAGTTTTTCAGCTAACCCGTCTTTTCTTTTATTTTGTGACCTCAATTTCGATTTTTTTCCAGTTGTCCTTTATGCCTTTCAGAGACGAGACGCCCCCGATTACGGTGCCTTGGACGAAGTTGGAGACAAAGTCGTTCAGCGGGATTTCTTTGCCGTCAACCGTCAGTTTCATGCCCATTCTGGTTTCACCTCACAAAAAGGTGAACGTTAGGGGGTAAAAGTTTTTTGGAAACAGAAAAAAATGTTTACCTGCAGAGATGGAGGCGCACCATTAAGACTAATGTAATAAAAAAGACGTTTAAGGCACAAAAGTGCACTTACGGAGTTTACCATTCCTCTTCTTCCCACTCTTCCTCTTCGCCTTCTTCCCATTCTTCGTCTTCTTCGATGAACACCATGTCTTTTTCACCTCCGCGTTTTCTGGCGGTATAGTTTACCTTGCACAGCCACAGTTTAAACATTATTATTCGTCAACTGACGTAGATTCCAGCAGACATCCACGGAGAGTAAAGGCTTTTCTGCACAAGTTCTTCTCCAAAAAAATTTCACAGTGCCCCAAGCAAAATGGATAAATCCCCTGTACAACGATTTTCAGGTGGGGATGATGTGAGGCGACGGCTAGGAGCCCCGAAAGGGAGCAGTGAAATAAGCCAAACCAAAACTGACCCAAGGGGAAGGCACGGTCATATTTGGAGCCTATTAGCCAATCATTGCAGCAGAAGAGGAGGAGAGACCTCTCTGGGGCGTCAAGTCAATAGCTTGTGAAATAAGTGTTACGCGGTGACCGCAGGTTTTCTTTTTCTCAGCAAAGCCAAAACAGCTAACAATGCAAACAACGCGGCTGCAAAAGCTGCGGCTACGCCCACAATAGAAACCCAGTTCGCTTCCTGACTTTGAGCATAGTCCGCCTCGGTTGTGTCTATGTTGATGGTTACTTGGTGGGTGCTGTGGTGGTAGCTAAACGAGAGCAGCCACGAATCTCCCTGAGACGTATAATTGCAGGTTTGCGGGTTACCGTCAAGGTACACTTTGAAATCGGAGACATCAGCTACGAGCGATTTGGCGATGCATAAATCAATGAATCCCGTGGTGCCCGTTTCGCCGCTGACGGTTAAGGTTATCTCTTGGGCTGCTGCGTCAAACTGGAACACTGAAACGGTGGAGTTTGACGTTATTGAGAAAACGCTTTGCCTTCCCAAAGGCGTCACCACCAGATTCACCTGCGCGGCTGTTCGGCCATACGTGGAGTTGCCTGCCCAGATAGCTTTGATTAAGAAGTTGCCTGTCACGAGAGGCGTCCAAACCGCGATGAAGCCGCCGTTGCTGTCGGTGTTTACCAGGGTCAAGTCGCTCCATGAGTTGCCGCCGTTGACGCTGTAGGAAAGCATAACTGGAAGCCCCTGCAAGCCTGTTCCATTATAGGTTACGTTCCCCGCGATTGTTACTTTGGAGGTTGAGTCGGTTGTGGAGCTTTGGCAGGATATGTCCACGGTGGGCACGGGAGGAGCAGGGGGAGCCGTTGGAGTCGGGGTAGGTTTAGGTTGGGGTTCGCCGTCGGATACCACTGTTGTATTGTAGGTTGCTATCCCACCTGATGTCCAAATGACAATTCGCATCGGGTCACCCACCATTATGTTCCAGAGACCCTGCTCAGTGAGTGAAAGCGCTGAGCCGAATCCGCCTAAAACAATTTCAGTGTCAGACCATTTCGTGAGAACTACCCCTATGGCACAGGCGCCTGACTGTGGAGAATCTCGGACGCCTGCCTGCCAGCCTTTCCACCCATCATCGTGGATTTGAATTATAGGGGTGCTTCCTCCGCCCACAGTATTTACGGAGCCGTCGCCAAGGCTTTCAATGCGGGGCGGCACATCCCCAAAGCCGCTACCGAAGATGTGTATGGTCTGCGTTTGTGAAGCAACAATTGGGCTAACCGAAGAAATTACGGGTGCTGGACCGCTGAAAGTTTGATTTACCCTCGCTGGTGAACCAGTAACTGCAGTGCTAAAAAAGGCGACGCCCTCTGTAGTTTTCACCAATATATCGATTGGGTCACCAGACATTATGCACCAAGATATTTCGCCGTTAGTACCAAGCCGCGACCCAAAACCGCCCAGCACTACAAGGTTATCTGACCAGCTTTGAAGGAATATCCCAATGCCGTTTATGTCGCTTGCACTGGCGTAGCCTGCCGTCCAGCCGCCCCACATAGCATTATCGCGGATTTGAATAACTGGCGTAGCTAAGCCGTCGATGGTGTCCACGGAGCCGTTGCCCAACTCTATTGTTTGAGGCGGCACATCCCCAAAGCCGCTACCGTTAATGTAGATAGTCTGCAGGCGAACAGGGGCAATCGGGCTAACTGCGGAAATTGTGGGAGGCGTTCGAGTTGGCGTTGGCGTCGGCGTCGGTTGAGTTGATGGGGCACCGCCATCTGAATTGACCACGGTATTGTATGTCGCTGTACCTTGAGACGTGATAACTACAATCCGCATCGGGTCTCCAGGCATGATGCTCCATTGTCCGTAACCTGAAGTGCTAAGAGCTGAACCGAAGCCGCCCAGCACTATCTCAGTATCTGACCAACTCACCAAAAAAATCCCAATTGAACACCACGCGGAACCAGGCGAATCCTGAACGCCAGCCTGCCAAGCGTTCCTATCCTCGTCATGCACCTGAATGACAGGAGTCCCAGCACTGCCAGGCAGGTTTCTGCCACCGCCAACCGTGTTGATGGAGCCATCTCCGAGGCTCATGGTCACAGGTTGGGTGTTCCCGAATCCAACACCTTCGATACGTATAATCTGCAGGCGGACGGCTGAAATTGGGCTAACTGAATGAATAACAGGTCCAGAACCAGTCGGCTCTGAACTGGAGGTCTCCACGGTTGAATAAGCAAAGTTAGCTGGCAGCACAACTGCCGCCAAAGTGGACAAAATCAGCAAAAACGCGAAGAACGTTGCTGTACGCTTCAGCATAATTCATTCCTCAAAAATAACGCCCCGCACAGGGTTAATAGGTGTTTTTGACAAGAAAAACTTTGACAAGAAAAATTGACTAAACTACGGCAGAAAAAATTTCAGCGCCAACGCAAAAGCAGCTACAGAATCCCTCTCGGGGATAGAAACAAACAGAAATAAGCTTCGCTGCACCAAATGCTAAGCGGAGTTACAGTAAGGTGCTGTCGGACTTTAACGTGTTAGCGTCAACGATGCGTGGAAATGAACGCCAGATGTGCTATGAGCTTTCTTTCCTGCTTAAAGAGGCAGGCGATGCGGAACCTAAAGTGGACAAGACAGGCATACGTGGCTTAGTCGTCGCAAAAACCGCGTTGACCCCCGTGGAAGCAGTCGAGAAACTCCACAGCCTGCTGCAGGAGCGCCCCTTCGAATTCCGCTACGCACTCAGAATAATCCCCATCGAAAAAGTCGTCCACACAGAACTTGAAGAGATAAAAAACGCAGCAACCGAACTCATCACGGGTCTAGAAGAAACAGAAACGTTCCGCGTGACCGTGGAGAAACGATTCACCAACATCCACAGCCGCGACCTCATCGAAGCTGTCGCTGCAAACGTGAAAAACAAGGTGGAACTTGAAAAACCCGACAAAGTTTTGCTCATTGAGGTGCTCGGCGGATTCACAGGGGTGTCACTGCTGAAACCTCAAGACATCATAAGCGTGCAAAAAGAGAAAATGCTCTAAGCCTCAGAGCTGGGTAGAGAGCAAAGCGACTCTTTCAACGACTAGGTCCACCAGCGTCTGCCTGACGTCGCTACGGGAAGAAACCGTCGCGAGTTCCACATCAGAAACGTCAAAGGCGCTTCGGATTTTCTGCGTTTTGGCTTCTGAAAGCTCCAGCACCGCCTCGTCGGGTTCCACGCCCATGCGTTTTGCAACCGCTAAAAAGCCCGTTTCCACCGAAAACGCATCGGAACCCATCACCATAACCGCTACGTTTTCTGTTTCAGGTTTTATACCGATTAATTCGATGGCTTTCTTGATTTGCCGCTGCGCCGAAGCATAAAGCGCCGATTCAACGGCGAGGCTTTTTGATAGGCTACGGTTGGTTTTGAAAGCTACAAGGGCATTTAGGGCGGCAAAGTACAGGTGCTGCCAAGTCGCCACTAAATCAGCGTTGAACAACTGAACCTCAACGCCTGCGGGCAAGTCTTTGCTTAACGTATCCAAGAAGGCTTTAGCATCATTAATTTGGGGTTTTCTGAATCCGCAAATTTCCACGAATTTCCCGTATTCCTCCAAAGCCTTCAGCATGTGCTCAACTCGGAAAACTCTTTGAGGAACCCCGCTATCAAACCTTGCGGCACACCAGCCTCGGAGAGCCGCGCTAGTTCTCTTTTTGTTTGTGCGGGGTCAGCTTTGTTTGCCTCCAAAATTTCGCGGAGGGTTTCTTTAATTTCCCAAGGGAAAACCACCCAACTGTCGGTTGTTTTGGCACAGTAGTCGGGTTTGAAGGAGCATTTGGGTTTGCAGTAGAGTGTGGCTGTCTTCAACTCTTGGGCGCCTTGCTCCAGCACGTGAGCAGTGACAAGCGTCAGGCTTGCCCCAGAATCCGCCACTTCGTCGACGACAAGCACCTTTTTGCCCGAGATGTCCGCTGAGAGTTGCTGTGTCAAAACTGGGCGGCTACGCGCCTGACCAATTCCCAAATAGTATTCAACTTTGACGCTTGTAAGGTTTACGTTCTCCATCAGGTCCGAAAGGATACGTGCGGGAATCCAGCCGCCTCTGCAGACGCCAACGATGACGTCGGGTTTGAAGCCGCTGCTGCACACACGATGGCTTAGCTCAAGCAGCATGCTAAATATCTGGTTCCAGTTTGGGGCTTCATAGAGAATTTTTTGTGTCACCATTTTCTGCGCCGCCAGCCGAGGCTGTTGGAAAATGTATGGTTAAACGTTGGCTTTTAGTTTTTCTTGTTACCGTTGCCGCATCTTTGGGTAACGTATATTACCAAGTAGAAAGCAAAGCATACTTTATGTTTTCGGAAGCATGCATCCGCCAATCTACGGTTATAGATAGCCAATCAACTACCACGGCGGCTCCGAACCGCCAAAAAACAACAGTGACAATTCAGCAGCTCAAGCCAAGAGGCCAAAGGATATGAAGCCTCAACGGAGCAAAAAACGGGAAATCGTTGACATCCTCATCGTAAACGCCGAAGAAACGCTGACGTTAGCCGGCGGAAGCCAAACACCACGCACAGGCAAACAGATGCGGGAACTCGGAATCATCCGCGACGGAGCTATAGCTGTGCATGAGGGCAGGATAGTAGCGGTTGGCAAAACCCGCGAAATCACCAAAGCCTTCCGTGGCCGAAGCGTTTTGAATGCTAAACGGAAAACTGTTCTTCCCGGCTTTGTAGACCCACACACGCATCTGGTTTTTGCTGGTTCACGCGAAGACGAATTTGAGAGGTATGTTGAGGGCGCGTCTTTTATGGAGATTCTAAACAGCGGTAATGCTGTTCTGAAGACGGCTAGGGAGACGCAGAGAACCAAAGCTGAGAAGCTGGTTGAACGCGCCTTGGAAAGGCTGGATATCATGCTTGCCCACGGAACCACAACGGTGGAGGCGAAAAGTGGCTACGGCTTAACCACTGAAGATGAAATAAAACTACTGCAGGTTACGCGGCGCATCAATCGGCTTCACTGCATGTACATGGCATCTACCTTCATGGGAGCCTACGCGGTGCCCTACGAATTCAAGAACAACATTGACGAATACGTTGATCAACTCATAGAAGAGACCCTTCCGAAAGCGGCTGCGTCAGGAATGGCGGAGTTCTGCGATGTTTTCTGCGAAAGAGGCTTCTTCAGCATGGAACAAGCCAAACGCATACTTGTGAAGGGCAAAAGCGTGGGTTTGAAGCCTAAAATACACGCGGACCACATGAGCCTTCTAGGCGGAGCAGAAATTGCTGCTGACATAGGTGCAGTTTCAGCGGACCATCTGAATTATGCCTCTGCGGAAGGTTTGAAGGCTATGGCGAAAAAAGGAGTCGTGGCAGTTCTGCTTCCCGCGGCAACGTTCAGTTTAATGATGAACCATTATCCTGACGCGCGGATGATGATTAACAGCGGGGTTCCAGTGGCGTTAGGAACAGACTTCAACGCGGGCAACTGGGTCCTGAACCAGCAACTCGTCATCGCTATGGCTTGCCACTTCATGCGCATGACGCCCGCCGAAGCCATAACAGCCGCAACCATAAACGCGGCACATGCAATTTGCCGTGCAGGCGAGGTAGGAAGTTTAGAAGTGGGCAAACGAGCGGACATTGCTATCTTGAATGTGCCTAACCACAAGCATTTAGGCTACAATTTCGGCGTCAACTTGGTTGACAAAGTGATAGCTAACGGCAGACTAGTTATCGATAGAGAAAAGCAGGATGAACCAGTTTTTCTAAATACGATGGAATAAAAAAATTAGAGGGTGGAGGCTAAAGCCTTGGCGCCTTCCTTGATTTTCTGCAGTTCTTCAGCAGTGGGTTTTCCCCTGACATCACCCATTCTGCCTTGGGTGCTGTTTGCCTCGTTGCCATGGAACTCGCCCAGAATGTACCATTCATCAATGATGTTGAAGCCAACATGTGCAAAAAACTGCGCCATGTACTTGCCAGCGGGTGTCGCCTCGTCCAGTCCCGTGTGAGGGCCAGTGTAGGTCACGAAGACAAGCAAGTTTTTGCCTGCAACTTTTGGAGCACACGGCTTGATTTTACCTTGCTTGCGGTACTCATTCATCTTGCTTTTGAGGAAGTCATCCATCTGCTTGGTAGGATGCCACTGTATCGCGGGTGACCCAACACACACAAGGTCAAAGTTGAAGTAATCAACATCTGCAGCTGCTTCAGGTTTCTTGAAGGTTACTTGGACGCCTGCGTCTTCTAGCCCGGAACGTATGGCTTGAGCTACTTTTTCGGTGTTACCCGTATTTGAAGAATAAAGGATTAAAGCTGTTTTCGTGGTTTTCACCTCTATAGGAGTTTAGTTATCCACGTTCAATTTGATATTTTCTATCCAAATTGCCTTAACTTTAGGCAGTCTTTAATCAGTAGCCTTTTGCGTAAGTTTAGATTTAAGAGTGCCTGCCAGAGCTAGTGATGGTGGGCGTGTTCGCAGCCGCCTTCAACCTTTCCCAGTTTGCCTGCTTTGAACGCAGCTATTACTTCCTTGACGGTGGTTCCTTCAGCTTTCAATACGGTTGCGCCTGCATTTTCAAAGCTTAGTAAACCGCGGGGACCCATCCCGAAAACTGCGATTGCATCGGGTTTCAACGAGAGAAGGATGTCGTGGGGGCTTCCAACGCCGCCTGTGTGTTCGCCTGTGTTTGCTTCGGTTTTGACGTTTAGGACGTTTCCGTTTTCATCTAAATCCACAACCGCAAAGAAGGGAGCTCTTCCGAAGTGCTGTGCAACTTGTGCATCTAAGCCCGATTGGTCTACGGCGGGCACTATAATTCGTTTAGTCATGTTGGTTAACCTTTTTGTATAATTGACTAAGCAATAGTTGATTACATAAACGATATTAATATTTTTCGTTTAGGAAACAAACAAAAGAAGGTGTGTAGAACTGTAACTTAAGCATGCAGCGCAACGCACAGAAAACAAAAGAGGGGGCAAGGAACTAAACAGGAGCAAAACGCTTAAAACCAAACAAGAGCAACATTCAGATAGTCACTGCCCAGCAGGATAATTTTTCATGTCTCAGAAACAAGAAAGGTTCAGATTCACGGAGGCACAGACAAGCTGTCATCAATATTGAAGTATCTAACTCCGCGGCGCATGCTCTTTTTCATGATTCTTGGCTCGGTTGCGTTTGCATTTTACATATACTTCTCAATTGGCATCGACAGATTGGCTACGGTGCTTGAAACCCTAAACTTTTCGTCTTTCCTGCTTTACTACAGCCTAAGCTTTGGAACAATGCTGCTGGTTATGATTCTCTGGACTGCCTCTTGGCTGGTTCTTCTGAGAGCTTTATCGATGAATCTGGGTTTCAGAAAGACTTTTCTGTACTACATGGCGGGAGATTTCGTTGACCGCATCGTTCCCAGCCCAGGCGTAGTTGGCGAAGTCACAAGAGCATTCTTTGTCCGCGGAGACACACTAAGCACCTACGGAGTAATCGCCGCCGCAGGAATCACCAACCGCGTAATAGTCTACGGTGTAGTGGTTGGCGGGTTATCTTTAGGCACAGGGTTTCTGCTGGTAACCCAAACGGTTCCCTATTTCGCGTCAGGTCTTCTGATGGCTGTGTGGTTTGGAGCGTTGGCCTTGTTTGCGCTTTTGTGGTTTGTATCCGTGAAAGAGAACGCAGCAAGAAAAATTGTGTCTGCCCTGATGCGATTACTGCGGGGTTTGCGGCTTAAACACAACTTCGAAGAAATGTCAAACAGAGTCTTCAGGTTTCTATCACGTTTCAACGAAGGCTTCAAGTTTTTCGGCGCCAACCCCCATTACCTCGTGGCACCCGTCATATTCAGCGCAGTATCGTTCAGTTTGAATTTCCTTGTGTATATTCTGGTTTTCCACTCCCTCGGATTAGGCATGCTACCCCTTGATTTTTTTATTGTTATCTACTTTCTGGCGGGCGCGGTTCAAGATGGGGCAGCCTCGTTTTCAGTGGGCGGTTTAGAAATTCTTCTGACCAACATCTTCATTTTGTACGGTATCCCCCCAGCAACCAGCGGAGTAGCTGCAGTCATTGTAAGAATAGTAACTTTCTATTTTCCCCTCATCGTGGGTTACGCGTGTCTTCAGGTGATTGGGGCAAAGAATGTGCTAAACTCCAGAACCATTGAAGAAGTAGAAGAGGAGGAGCAAGCAGACCCAACGGCATAGCCATTAAGCAACTACGCGCTTGCCAGGCGTCTGCTTCTAAGCGGTTTGGGCTTTTTTTACTCAAGCCAGTTTCTTGATTTCATCACGGTTTTTCCTGCAAACTTCAACTCTAAAGCTCCTGGATAGGGACACGTTTCTACGCATCGAGCGCACAGCATACATCGGGATTCCGTTACGTCTCCGCCTTTCTTCTCGTAAACGTCTGTAGCCTGTGTGGGGCACACGCGTTTGCAGACGCCGCATTTAGTGCATTTTTCCTCGTTTTTCTGCAGCTTCATCATTGCTATCTGCTTAAACGGTTTGAATGTGCTGAAAAGCGCCGTCAACGCACCCAACGGGCAGATTCTGCACCAAAACCGCCGATACGCCAACGCCAAAACCGTCACAAGAACCAAGACAACTAAGTTGGGGGAGTTCACGTAGAAGCCGAAGATTGCAAGAGGACCCTCAACTAAACCGAAAACGTATGAAGAACTCATGGAGCCCACCGCGCATTCAGCAAGCGAACAAAGCGGTCGCACTGGACAAACCAAACAGAAGGGCTCATTTATGCGTCCCGTGATGCCTGCCTCGGTTCCCTGCGGACCACCCACAGCCGTTCCGGGGATTATCTGGGTGCCGAATATGGCTTGGGAGCCGAATATGACGCTTAGGATAATGAAAACTGCGATGATGATATAGCTGAATTGCCTGAGCCGCACGTTAGATTTAGCCGAGAAGCTTAAGTGGCGCCGCCGAGAGGCTTTGCGGATGCGGGTTAGCAGGTCCATGTATAAGCCAAAGGGGCAAAGCCAGCCACAGAAGAAACGTCCCAAAACAAGACTCATCACAATGATGGAACCGAGAACGATACCTAGTTTTTCGAGCCCAGTGGTGGTGTAGAAAACGCCGTAGCCTCTTACCCCAGCGTCCCAGAACGGGAAAATGTAGGCTTGGATTTGCCAAATGGGGCAGGTCACCGTTCTTCCAGAGGGATAATAGCAGGCAAGGATGGGAACGGAGAGGCCGTCGGGGAATTGGTTCCCCAAAAAGTTGGCTCCGATGAGGTTGTCGCGAGGCGCTGGACCCAAAGGTGCCCAGGGGGATTGAGGCGTGTTGAAGGGACCGATGAAAAGCCCCATAAATACAGCTATAACGGCAACGAACTGAACAAAAAGGCGAAGGTTGCTGACTTTTCGGGTTTTATTTTTAGTAAACTTGAGAATGACAAAAATGCCCACTGCCACCGCTGCCGCGTAGACCAGCAATATCAGAATTGTGGAGTCTATCCAAGGCATTTTCTCTTTTCCTAAGGCTACTCCTATTCGACTGTGGGTTTATTAGTCTATCCGATTTTAACGGCAAACCCCTTGGGAACGGGTTTCTTGTTGTCTGTCAGCTTTTGTTTGCTCATTTGTTCCTGACCTAACTCTGATGCCCACAGCTAAAACGACCGCTACCGCCACGGAAACCCCTATCGTGATTGACACGGAATGCTGCTGGAAGAAAGACTGGTCGGAAGTATCTGGACCACCAAAGTCGTGTGGAAAAACATAGTATGATATGGAGACGTTGGCTGTTGCGCCAGTTACAGTTAAGGTCCCGTCAGGCAAAACGCTCCATCCGTCGTTCTCCGCTTTAAAATCATTGTTTAGGGTAACCATCCAGTCACCCCCCGTCAGATTAAGCCCAAACTTGAATGCCTGAACACCAGCTCCTGTAACATTATATCGGAGTCTAACCACCGTGTTTGAAAAGTTCAGTCTTTGGCACATCAAAATCATCACGTTGCAGTCTTGAACTGAGGCTTGGAAGCTTTCCAGTGTGCCCGCGGGCCCAGCATTGTTTAGGTGCAGGTCTGTGAAGAACCATGTGCCGTTTTCGAGGCTTGCTTGGGTGTAGGTGCCGTTGACGGCGAAGTGTATGGCGCTGTTTTTCTCGGGGATGGCGAACGGGTCTGCTGTCGTAAAGGAAGCCACGGATTGGGCTTGAACAGAAAAACAGGCGCTACAAAAAAGTATAGCTACCAAGCCAGCGGCGAGTATGCTTGACAGCAACGGGTTTTTGTTTGGGTCTCTCAAAGTCTCACAGCACACTGTGGGTACCTTGGATTATGAAAAGATTCAGCCTATAACCTTTTTTCTTTTTCCGCCAGCCAACGTTGCATGCTCAAAACAAACACTCATCGGGTATGCGCAGCGTTTGAACAAGGCTTTTAAGTTTTGCCGACTGTTCTGGAAGCATCGGGAGTGCGCGAGTTATGAAGATGAGACTCATAAAATTGACCCCTGAATGTCTCATGGAGAGGCTGCAGGGAAAACCTACGTCTTTACCGGCGAATCTGCCAAGCGACGTTGAGCTTATGGACATAAAATTCGACATGTTTTCGGGTCAAGTTCTGGCAGTTGTTAGAAGCGACAGCTTCGAAGACGTTGCAGACGCGTATCCGATTCCAGAATTCAACTTAACTTACTCGGCGACCCCAAAAACTGAGACAAACACGCCCTCCGCCGTTGTTCCAGCGCCTAAAGCGGAGATGAAGCCAGCAGCACAACCGTCAACGCCGAAGCCTGTTGTCACCAAGCAGGTTAGCTCTAAAAAGGATACAGGGTTGATGGAGGAAGAATTCACTGATGAGCAGCGTAAACTGCTTAGTTTCTCTGTTGACGGAGAATTCGTCGTGGTAAAACCCATAAAATTCTTGAAGGCAGAATGGGACGACATCAACGACACAGTAAGAAGCCTAGGCGGCAGATGGGTAAAAGGCGACATCATCAGCTACTGGGAAATCCCGCTACGCTAGACCCTGAACAGCCAAATCACCAGCTAAAAATTAGCTTAAGGGGTGGGGAGCGTTAGGGTGCAAAAGCTTGCACTTGGGGGAAGTGTCGCTGTTGGGGCAGAGATCTCAAGCTTGGCACCCTAAGCTACACATAACATAGTTTTTTGATAGATAATAATTGTTGAGAAGTGGAATTCGCATTTTTGTTTAGTTAAGTAAACATGGAAAAGACAGAAATTAGCACAGTAGAAGTGGCAGGTTCTCAGCGGCGTACCAGCTGATAGCACAGTCCAAGAAAAAGAGGGGTTTTGCCTCAAATCGCGCTTACTGAGAGCCCATTTTGTTTTGAGCTTTCGCCAGCATCTTCTTCATCTTCGCCGCGTCCACGTCCTGCACGGCGGTTTCGCATATCATGACTGGTCTGAGCTTGAATTCTACTATGACCTCCGCCAGTTTTTCGAATTCAGGTCCGTATCCGGGCTCGTCTAAGATGTGGTGGCGTCTTTCGCCGCTTTTGTATGTGAATTCGATTTTGCTGAAGTGGCAATGCATGTCCTTGACGGCGGCTGTGCCCAGTTTTTCCTCGGCTGCTACAACTACCTTTCGGAAGTCCTCCGCCGAGCGGAGTCCGCCTCCAGTTCGCGCGTGCAGATGCGACCAGTCAATCACCAACTGGGTGTCTTCTACTTCTTGGCAGACCGCAAAAATTTCGTCTAAGCTGCCGAACTGGCTGTGTCGCCCCATCGTCTCTGGACCCAGCTTCACGTTTTCTATGCCTATAGACTTCAAGTCTGCGGAAACCTCTTTCACTGCGGATATGCATTTTTTGAGGGCTTCCGTTTTGCCGTTTTTGCCGTAGAACCCCGCGTGGAAAACTACCACGTAGGCGCCCATCCATTCTGCGGCTTGGGCACAGGCAATTAGCCTCCGTTTACTGGCTTCAAACACCTCTTTTTCGCCTAGCAGGTTAATGAAGTATGACCCGTGGAGGCTGAGCAACACATCGTTTCGTTTGGCTTCTTCACGTAGAGCTTGGGCGTCTTCCCGCTTCATCTGCGGTACCTGCCCCCACCGCACCGCCGCGTATTCAAATGCATCCAGCTCCTCTATCCGCAACAACTTGGGCACATCAACTAGCTTTGCACCCTTTAACCTAAACATGTGGGGAACCCCTGCGGGACCAAAACGTGGGCGGTCTGCCATCCAGTTAGCCTTCTTGTTTTACAAGTGAATACAAAGCGCTCTCTAAAAAAGATGCAATTCAGGAAGCAATGTGGGGTTGGAGAAAAGCTGTGGAAAAGGGGGTTTTGGTTTTTTAGGTTTGCATTTGGTTTTTCTGCCTGCGGGGGATGACGATGACGCCTACGGTTGCGATTATGGCTGTTGTTACAATAACTACCACTGCGGTGTTAACGAACAGGTCTGAGTGCTCAAGTCCATACTGAGCAGGCAGCGTGGACAGCACAGCGGCGGCTAAACCGCGGGTGAGAATTGAAGTTATCAGTTTGGATTCAGCCCGCAACTCGCTTTTGATGGTGGCAAGCCAGACCGCACCGTACCTCACAACAAACAGGGTAAGCGACAACACGATGCCCACGAACAAGAGCGTAATGCTGGAGGTTGAGGCTATTATGCCTAAGAAGACGAAGAAGAAGGTTCGGATGAGGAAAGCAATCTCCGATTCGAACCGCCGCAAGCCTTCGCTTACCGCCACCTCGCCGTTACCGCTCAGCTTAAAGAAATTAAGAATCTGCTGTTCGTTGCCCAGAACCAAACCGAAAAGCAAAGAACTTAAAGCGCCGCTTCCGCCAAGGCTTTCAGAAAAGGCGTAGGCAAACAGCACCACCGCCAAGGTCAGTATGTAGGAGAAGGGAAGGGAGGTTACGCGCCTCATCATCAGTAGCCAAATGAGACCAACGAACACGCCGATGCCGGCGCCGATTAAGAATTTGCCTCCGATGCCTACCGCAACAGAAGCGTAGTTGGTTTGTCCAGTGACTATGAATCCGATTATGGCTAAACTGACAACGATGCAGAGAATGTCGGTTATTGCCGACTCTAAAATCAGGGTGGTGGAAGCTTTTTCGCTGAGTTTTATTTTGGATGCAAGGGAAATCACCACAATTGAGCTGCTTCCCCCATATATGCTTCCGAAGAGTAAGCCGTACAGCAAGGGCACTCCGAAAGCCACCACCATAATCAAAGTTGTAGTGAGGATGCTGAAGACGAAACTTAACGTAGCTAAAACTAACGCGCGGGGACTATGCGATAGAGCCTTGTGGATGCTTAAGCCCATGCCGCCGTCGAACAGGATATAAACCAGCGCCAAAGCAGAAATGTAGGGCGCAAAGCCCATGACTGCAGAGGGCTCAAAAGCACCCAAAATTGGACCCGCAAGGGCACCCACAAAAATCAGGACAAGCATGTCGGGAACACGTGTCCTCTTGAACAGGTAGTCCGCTACGAAACCAATTATGATTACGAAGGCACTTATCATAAGTGCCGAAGTGACGACATCAGCCAAGTTGCATCAGACACCCTCTTACACTTAATGGGTTTTTAAGACTTTTCACAATAAACCCAATAAACCAACCGCGCAACAGAAGCCGAATTCGCCATTAATGGCGGGATAGTGTGTTGCTGGCTTTTTCGCCAAGTTTATATTAGCTGCTAGGACATAATTAGTCATGCAAAGGACTTTTGGGGATCCCAAAAAAGTTCTTGCGCGCCTGCTTTGTTTACTCGTAATCGGTTTCTTTTGTTCAGCGCCTACCTTTAGCCCTGCCCGTGCCGATTCGGGGGTTTTGCGGGTTCCAGACCAATACCTCAGCATCCAGTCAGCTGTAGATGCAGCGGGCAACGGCGACACTATCCTTGTTTCTTCGGGAAGATACTACGAAAACGTGTTTGTTAACAAGTCAGTGTCGATAATCGGCGATTCCCCCTCGACGACTTCAGTTATTGGCATTGAAGAATCTCCACCTATTAACTCTCAAGGGGAAGGAAACGTGTTTGAAGTCGCTGCGGACAACGTCTTGATAGCCAACCTAACTATAAAAAACGCTGCTGGCTTTCGTTATGGCGTGCATGTAGTGGGTGCAGCAAACTGTGTAATCAGCAATAATGTAATCAGCAACGAAGACGCAGGGATTCAAGCTGAATCATGCACGAATATAAGCATATTCGAAAACACCTTCACTGCCATTGGGAGCATCTGCATCAGGTTTGCCTCAGTTACAGGCGGAACCATATCTGAAAACGTCATAGAAAACAACTACCTATCCTACTGCATAATTCTTGACAGGATAAATGACATACTCATCGACGGCAACGACATATCCAACCCAGACAACGGAATAATCCTCACCAACTCAGCCAACAACACCCTCTCCAACAACAAACTTACCATCAACATTAACCAAGCCATAAAAATCGAAAAGTCACCCAACACCGTATTAGTCAACAACGAAGTAACTGACGGCTGGAGGGGCATCAGCATCAGCGAGGCACCCGGTTCATTGCTGCGGAACAACAAAATCACCAATTCAACGTATGCTTTCGGGGTGTTCGGCTACAACCTTGACGACTTCGCCTTAGACATTGACACAACCAACACGGCAAACGGCAAGCCAATCTACTATATTACAAATCAGGAGAACTTCAACGTAAACCCAACCACCTACCCCAAAGTCGGTTACCTTGCGTTGATAAACTGCAGGAACGCCACCGTTCAGGGAATGACGTTAACCAACAATCTGTACGGGCTGCTTCTTGCACACACCACAGACTCGCTGATCACCCACAATACCTTCAGAGAAAACGGCGACACAATCTTCATGGTTAACCAATCAAACAGCAACACCGTCACCTTCAACGACATCCAACAGTACTCGACAGGCATCCGAGTCTACGAATCCTCCGACGCGACAATCATCGGCAACAACCTGTCAGTTGGAACAAACAGTATCTGGCTAGAACACTCCAGCGGCAACACCATCATAGGCAACAACATGACACATAACTCGCAAACCCTACACCTGCTGGACACAACTAACGACGCCATCTACAACAACAACTTCATAAGCAACAGCATATCCGTGGGCAACTTCACGGCAAACGGCTGGAACATCACGTACCCATCAGGCGGCAACTACTGGGGAAGCTTCAACGGCGCCGACTTTCACATGGGAGTCTCGCAGGGGCAACTTGGCAGCGACGGAATAATCGATGAAGCATACATTCACTGGGACTTCTACCCGCTTGCAGCACCCATTCAGATTTTTGATGCAGGCACCACAAACGGAAACCCCGTGTACGTGGAGTTAGAAAGCAACAGCACACTCAGTAACGTGGAGGTTTCGGCGAACACGATAAGCTTCACTGCTTCAGGCGCTGAAGGCACCGTGGGTTTCTGCAGGATAACCATCCCCAACCGTGTCATCCAAGACAACTGGGAAAACAACTACACGGTCGTGCTGAACGGTGAGCCTCAGTCGTTTACGAACTGGACAGACAGCCAGAACACCTACGTTTACGTAAGCTACCAGCATCCAAACAGCAACGTAGCGGTAATACCTGAGTTTCCAGTGGCAACTGCGTTGGCAGTTATAGCGGTGGTGACGCTGACGGCGGTAGCCGCAAAAAAACGGGTGCACAGAAACTAACAAAAAGGAAAGAGAGGGGCGGTTGGAGAGCTTTTGGGTTCTCAGCTTGGTTTTGGGGCGCCGTTGCCGTTGTAGGCTATCAGCACGTTCATGCCGCTAATTACCGCGTCCATGCTTGCCATAACTATGTCTTCGCGGACGCCCATGGCGGTTGCTGTGCGGTTGCCTTTGCGCATGCGAACCATCACTTCCACCATGGCATCGGTTCCGCCTGTAATTGCTTTGACGTTGTACTGCTCTAGATTAATGGGTTCCACTTCTTGGATGGCTTTTTTAACTGCGTTTATAGCCGCATCTACGGGTCCGACGCCTATGGCTGCGCCGTTGACTTCTTTGCCGTTCAGCTTCAGCCTCACTGAAGCCGTCGCCGTCACGGTGTTGCCGCTGACTACCGTAATCTCCAGTAGCTGGATAGGCTTCTTTTTGCTTAGTCCAAGCACGCTTTCAGCGATAGCCAGCAAATCCGCGTCGGTCACTATTTTGCCTTTGTCGCCTGCTGCTTTGACACGTTGGAAAAGCTCCGCGAACTGTTCCTCGGTCGGCGTTAAACCCATAGCGGACAAAGTTGCTCTAACGCCTGCAGAGCCTGAATGTTTGCCAGAAGCTAACCGTCGGGTGCCGCCGACCAGTTCAGGATTTATCGCCTCATACGTGGATGTGTGCGCGAGCATGCCCTGGGTGTGGATGCCTGACTCGTGCGTGAAGGCGTTCTCGCCCACGATTGCCTTGTTGGGCTGCACGTAGATACCTGTTAAACGTGAAACCAACTGGGAAATGCTGTATAGCTGCTGCAGTTTGATGTCGAGCTTCAAGCCGTAGAGGTTGTGCAATGTAACCACAATCTCCTCCAGCGAAGCGTTTCCTGCACGTTCGCCCAAGCCGTTTATGGTAGCATGGAACTGGTTTGCGCCTGCCCGCAGAGCCGCGACAGTGTTAGCTACTGCCATGCCGAAGTCGTTGTGGCAGTGCACGCTGACCACGGGGACATCCAGCGATTGACGCAGGTCCCTAAATAGGTCGTAGCTGCGTTCAGGAGTCAACACGCCCACAGTGTCACAGGCAACCACGCGGTCCGCGCCAGCCTCAACACCTGTGGAGAAAACCTTTTTGAGGTATTCGCGGTCTGCGCGTGTGGCATCCTCCGCTGAAAGCTCAACGGTTAAGCCACTGTCTTTGGCATGTTTCACCATGTCACGGGTTATCTGGAGCACCTGCTCACGGGTCTTCTTCAACTTAGCTTCGATGTGCAGGTCTGAAACGGGAATAATCAGGTGGATGCTGTCGGCTCCGCTCTTCGCCACCGCGTCGATGTCGCCTCGGGTACCTCGGGCAGCGCTACAAATTTCCGCTTGCAAGCCAGCATCGGCGATGAGTTTGACGGCTTCCATTTCACCTTCAGAAACCGCTGCAAACCCAGCTTCAATGACATCCACGCCTAAATTGTCTAGGCGCTTGGCGATTCGAAGCTTGTTTTCAGGAGTCAAGGAGACTCCGGGAGTTTGTTCACCGTCGCGGAGGGTGGTGTCAAAAATTCGTATTTTGCTCGGGAAAGGATCAGGGTTGGATAAAGCAATACCCCATTTTACATCTCTCACATTAGTCTCTTTTCAAGAGCGGCACGCTTAAATATAAAATTTGCGGCGTCATATATAAGAGGAAACATAAATTGAGAAGCTGCGAAATTAAACATGGAGTAGAAAGAGCGCCTCACAGAGCGCTGCTTAAAGCTGACGGAATAACCGATGAAGACATGTCTAAACCTTTCATCGGCGTAGCAAACAGCTACACATCCATTGTCCCAGGTCATGTGCACCTGAGAAGCATCGGGGAAGCAGTCAAAGAAGGCATAAGAGCCGCAGGCGGCGTCCCCTTTGAATTCAACACAATTGCGGTCTGCGACGGCATAGCTATGGGACATGAAGGCATGCGCTTCAGCCTGCCCAGCCGCGAACTCATCGCGGATTCTGTGGAAATCATGATACAAGCCCACCGCCTAGACGGCGTGGTGTTAGTTTCTAACTGCGACAAAGTCACGCCTGGCATGCTCATGGCGGCAGCCCGCATAGATGTACCTGCAATCTCGGTAACGGGGGGAGCTATGGAGTCAGGTTTTGTCGGAAGCAAAAAAGTCGGAGTGAACAACGTCTTTGAAGCGGTAGGCAAAGCTTTCGCAGGTAAAATAGACAAAGATGAGTTGACTCAGCTGGAAAATGCTGCTTGTCCTGGCTGCGGCTCCTGCAACGGCATGTTCACCGCCAACACCATGGCATGCATGACTGAGGCGTTAGGTATGTCTCTGCCGTATTGTGCCACATCGTTAGCTACCAGCGCTCAGAAAATGCACATTGCTAAGGAGTCAGGGGAAAAAATCGTTGAACTCATTAACAAGGACATAAAGCCCTCCAGCATCATGACTAAAGAAGCCTTTGAGAACGCGGTGGTTGTAGACACGGCGCTGGGAGGCTCCACCAATACGGTGCTACATCTTTCAGCCATAGCCAAAGAGGCAGGGGTATCGCTGCCCATAATGACGTTTGATGACATCAGCCGCAAAGTTCCCCACGTATCCAACATGGTGCCCAGCGGGGACCATGACATGCAGGAGTTGCATAACGCAGGCGGCTTGCCAGCGCTCATGAACGTGCTTAAACAGTTCCTGAACCAAGGCGCATCCACAGTCTCAACCAAGACTGTAGGCGAAATCATCCTAGACGCCCAAGTCATAGACTCCGAGGTTATCCGACCCCTAACTAACCCCGTGCATAAAGAAGGCGGTATAGCCATATTGAAAGGCAACATTGCACCAAAAGGCGGCGTCGTGAAGGCAGTGGCAGTTTCCGCCGCTATGCTTAGGCATTCAGGTCCAGCTAAAGTGTACGAGTCAGAAAAAGAAGCAGAAGAAGCCATGAAACGTCACGAAATCGTAGCTGGCGACGTGGTTGTTATCCGCTATGAGGGACCCCGAGGGGGACCAGGCATGCCCGAAATGCTCATTCCCACAGCCACCATCTCAGGTATGGGTTTAAGCGAATCCGTGGCGCTCATCACCGACGGGCGCTTCTCAGGAGCTACACGAGGACCATGCATCGGACACGTTGCACCTGAAGCTGCCGAAGGCGGACCCATAGCAGCCATCCAAAACGGCGACATCATAACCATTGACATCCCCAACCGCGTCCTAAGCGTAAAGCTTTCAGACGAAGAAATCCAGAACCGCCTTTCACAGTGGAAGCCCCGACCCAAAAAGATAACCAAAGGCTACCTGTCAAGGTATGAACCTACACCCACCGAGTAACCAAAACGCTGAACCTTTAGGGTTCACCCCAACTTCTTTTTTCTTAAAGAAAGCAGGCTAAAACACAACTTATTTCTGGTTACAAAGGTTCGATGAGAAACTATTTTTCTGTGGATTCTAACATTTTGTACATGACTTCGTATGACTCGGCGAAGTCAGAGTCGATTTTGAGGAGTTTCGCCTTAAGCTGTTCCATGCGGTCAATTATGGCTTGCGAGTTTTTCTGTTTGATGAGGTTTAGCCACTCCTGCGCTTTGGCAATGAATTGGTCTTCGATTTTCCCCATTTCAGGCAGGTTCATCTGCAGGTTAGCGTAAAGGTCAGGAGTCTCCATCGCCGTTGCTTCTGCAAGCGTAAACAGCATACGGTAGGTTGTGCCTGCCACCTGTTTGGTTTCGGGGAAATCTTTTTGCTCCAGCAATGTTTCGCAGGCAACTAAACCCAAGAAATGCGGCAACCCCAACACCACAGACATTAATTCGTCATGTTTTTTTGGGGGCATAATAAACACGTGGGCTTCCTGCTGCTGTAGCCAATTCTTGAAGCCTTCGGCGTATTCGGCTTCCTGCTCGTTGGTCGGCGTTAAAATGAAGGCTTTGTGCTGAACACCTTGGCTGCCTGGACCGAAAACGGGATGAGTACCCAGAACCAAGCCGTTTTGGATGTTTTCATGCATGACTTTAACGGGAAAATCCTTGATGGAGCATATATCCATGACGACTTGCCCGCCCCGCACGTTGGGGGCAATCTGCTTTACGACTTCTTCAAAAGAGCTAATGGACACGCATATCATGACGCGGTCTGCGTCGGTCACGGCTTGAGCGAAGTCTGCGGTTTCAACGTCAAGCTGTTTTCCCAGTTTTGCCAGTTTCTCTTTGTTTCTGCTCGCAAGAATCACATGGTCGCCTTTCTCTTTACAGAATTTGGCGAACCAGACGCCCATTTTTCCTGCGCCCAGAATCGCCGTCTTCATTTTGGAGCCTCGCAGATGATGTTCAGCGCCTCCTCGATTTGTTCTTTGGGTGCAGTCAGAGAAATACGGAAGTGTTCGAGGTAGTCTCCGAACGACGAGCCAGGTGCGATGGCGACGCCTTTATCCAGCAGGTCCAATGTGAACTTCTCCGAGTTCAACCCTGCCTTTTTGGGGAACACGTAGAAGGGCGCATCGGGTTTTGAGAACGAGAAACCTGCTGCTGTGAGCATTTTGCTTGCCACTTCGGCTCGTTCCTCGTACTCCTGCTTTATGGCGGTGGCAATTTGAGCTCGGAGTTCTATGCCCTTTAATGCGGCGTCTTGGATGAATATGGGCACGTTGTTGATGGTTATCTGATTTAGTCTAGTTATTTTGTCAACCAGCAGTTTGTCTGCTACGATGTAGCCGATGCGCCAGCCGGTCATCGAGAAGGTTTTGGAGAACCCGTTAGTAAGAATGTGTTTGAAGCCGCCATCATACTCCAAGATGCTTTTGGTCTTCGTGAAGGCGATAGCACCGTAAACTTCGTCGGAGAGAATTGTAACGCCCCTTTTTTCGGCTACTTCGACTATGCCATCGAGAGTTTTGTCGTCCATGACTTTGCTGGTTGGGTTATTCGGGTTATTGAGGATAATCATCTTGGTGTCTTTATCGATGAGTGCCTCTAACTCTGCGGGGTCCACTTTCCAATCGTTTTCCAACTCAGTTTTCAGAAGGCGGGTTTCGGCGCCTAAGCTTTTTGCGATGAGCCCGTAGGCGGTCCAGTAAGGCGTGGGGATGATGACGTTTCCGCCGTTCCTCAACATAAGGTACATGGTTGCGAAGACGCCCCATTTCGAGCCTGGAGTAACTACAACGTTGTCTGGTTTGACGCCGTGCAGTTCAGCGATTTTTTCGCGGAGCGGCTTTTCTCCGTATGACGAGGAGTATTTAGTTTTGCCTGCCTTCATGGCGTCGTATGCGGCTTCAACTATCGCGGGGGGCGTGTCTAGGTCGGGGTCACCTAGGTTTAAGCGTATTATTCGTTTGCCTTCGCTTTCCAGTTTCAGAGCTTTTTCGTTTATCTCGTATAGCATTTTGGTTGCTCTCCGTAAAGAGTTGGTTTCTATTCTTGAACGGAACTGCACATATTAACTATTTGGCGGTAAACCGCTTCCACTTTAAGAGGGTCTATACCCAGTTTAACGGCTTGCGAACGGATATGCCTGTAAACTTCCTCTTCTCGGGCGTTGTTCTTCACGGGCAGTCCCTGCGCTTTCTTGGCAGAACCGATTTCCTCGCAAACCTTCACGCGGTCAGCTAACAAACGCAAAATCTGCTCGTCAACCTCGTCGATTTCGCCACGCATTTTCTTTAGGTCAGCCATCACTTTTTCCTCTTGAGGACTTTGGGAATAAACCCTGCCCGTATCATGTGGTCTGCCAAGGTTACGGCTACGGTTGCTTCTACTGCGGGAACCGCTTTGGGAACCACGCAGGGGTCATGTCTGCCGCCCACCTTTATCTTGGCGTTTTCCATTTTGGATAAGTCAACGGTCTGCTGTTCTTTTACAATTGACGGGGTAGGCTTAACAGCAACTCGGAGGGTGATGGGCATGCCTGAGGATATGCCGCCCAAGATGCCGCCTGCAAGATTCGTCACCGTCACAACTTTACCCTCGACAATCTGATAAGCGTCATTTGCCTCGGAGCCCCGCATCTTTGTTAAACCAAAACCTGCACCGAACTCCACGCCCTTCACGGCGGGAATCGAAAAAAGCGCCTTAGCCAAATCCGCGTCCAACGCGTCAAACAACGGCTCACCCACGCCCACAGGCACATTCAAGGCTACACATTCAACCACGCCGCCTAAGCTGTCGCCTGCCTTGCGCGCATCCAAGATGGCATCCTCCATTTTCTTTGCACACGCCAAATCTGGGCATCGAACCGCAGACAAATAAGTTCTCTGTCGGATGCCTTGGGGGCTTAGCGGGTTATCGGTTTGTGTTTTGCCGATGGATTTGGTGTAAGCAAGCACATCTACACCGAAGTATCCTAGCAGCTTTTTTGCTACGGCGCCAGCCATTATGGTGGCTACGGTGAGCCTGCCTGAGAAGCGTCCGCCGCCGCGGTAGTCGTGGAAGCCGCCGTACTTGACTGTGGCGGGGTAGTCTGCGTGGGCGGGTCGGGGCAGGTTCCGTATGGAGTCGTAGTCGCTGGATCTTGTTTCCCTGTTCTCAACCGCTAAAGCTATGGGGGCACCTGTTGTTAAGCCGTTGAAGACCCCTGAAATTACCTGAACTGAGTCTTTCTCGACTCTGCCTGAGACAAGCTCGGGTTTCTGCAGCGGAATCCGTCTATCCAGATCCGCTTGTACATCCGTCTCCGAGAATGGCAGTCCAGCTGGGCAACCGTCAACCACCACACCTACCTGTTTGCCGTGGCTCTCGCCAAAGCTTGTAACCACGAATTCTTTACCTATCGAGTTTCCCGCCAACCAAATCTACTCCTAACGAGCCTAAATCAGTGAAGAACTGCGGATAAGACTTTCTGACGCACTCGGCGTTCTGAATTACGGTTTCGCCGTCCGCACGCAGCGCTGCAACGGCGCAGGCCATAGCTATACGGTGGTCATTATGCGAGTCAATCACGGCGCCATGTAACCTGCAGGGACCATTCACGGTTAAGCTACCCTCGTCCATGGCTATGTCGGCGCCCATCTTTGACAACTCAACGTACAACGAATTCAGCCTGTCGGACTCTTTCAGCCTCAACCGCTCTGCATCATGAATTCTCGAAGTGCCCTTCGCGCAGCAGGCAAGCGCTGTACAGACGGGAACAAGGTCAGGTATATCAGATGCATCCACATCCACAGCGGAAAGCAACTCGCCCGTGCCAGCTATCTCGATTTGGTTTTCGCAGACCGTGGCATCTACGCCCATCTGCTTGAGGATACGCAAGATGGCTTTGTCGCCCTGCACGCTACCGTAATCAAGATTCTTAACGGCGACTTCGGATTCGGTGATGGCTGCCGCCGCCAGCAAGAAAGCCGCAGAAGAGAAATCCCCTGGAACCCCACCTTCCAAAGGCTGGTAAGCTTGGTTTGCGGAGATTTTCACTTTGCTAAAGTCTTCGGATATGCCAACTTTGACGCCGTGCTTGACAAGAACGTTCTCGGTCATGAGAACGTAGCTTTTGGATTCCAGCGTCGATGTCAACGTCAACTGCGTATCCGCCTCCGCCAAGGGACACGCGAACATAAGCCCCGAAACGAACTGGCTGCTTACGTCACCAGGCATGGTGGCTTTGCCGCCGCGTATGCCTCCACCTTCCACACGAACCTGGGTTCTTCCGTTAACCTGCTGCACTTCAGCTTGAGCACCCAACTGCTTGAGGCTGGTAAGCAGGGGCTCCACGGGACGCTTGGCTAAGCCAGCGCCCAGCAGGAATGTGGACGGCTGCGGGGCGAGGGCAGCGACGGGAACCATGAAGCGCAGAGTGGCGCCTGAATTCCCGCAGTCAATGGGGTCCTCAGCGCCTTTTATGTGGTTGGTGCCTTGGACAATCCAGCAGTCCTCTGTCGCCTGCACTTTGGCGCCTAAAGCCTCGACGGAACGCAAGGTTGCTTGGGTGTCCTCGGAAATCAGCGGATTTAACACTTTTGAGGCGCCGTTTGAGAGCGCCGCAGCTATGAGCATCCGCTGAGTGTAAGCCTTTGATGGAGGCGCATAGACGGCTCCTTTCAGCTTTTGGGTTTTCGGTACAGACATGTTGGTCAAGGGTTAGTCACCACTTTGGCTTTCTGCCGGTTCAGTCCTGCAATGATTACTTCGCCTTCATGCCCTTGCAGAGCCGCCTTTACCTGTTCGGCTTTGTCTTGGGAAGACACCGCGGTCACTGCAGGTCCTTTCCCGCAGAGTCCCGCTGCAGCCGCGCCTGCGTTCAAAGCGTCCAGCGCCACGGAGACATCGTATCCCAGCGCTGACGAGTACACTAAACCGTTCAGTGAGAGGGCAGTCCAGAAGTTTCCCTGCATCGCCTCCCTGTAGGCAACTTCCACCAGCGGCTTAATCGACCGCAGTTTAGCAACATCGGAGTTTGCCGTGTACGCTTTCTTGGAGGGTACATGAAAAAGAACAACGAAGCCTTCGGGCAGAATTGAACGCTTAACTATCTTGCGCTTGAGATTGTCGGTTACGGTGACTCCGCCAAAATATGATGCGCAGGCATCGTCGAAGGCGCCTGTCACTGTGACTTGCGCGTCAAAAGCAGCATCCACGCCTAAATTGACAATCGCCAAATCGTCCAGCGACTTGCCCAAAGCCGCAACCGTCGCCGATGCAACCGCGTTCGCTGCGGCGCTGCTGCTTTTCAAGCCGCGGGCAACGGGTATGTTTGAGTTGGTTTTCACTTTGACGCCGAACTGCTGCTCTACCTTGAAGTGCTCCAGAACCCGCATCGCCGCCCGCTCAATTAGCAGGGTGCTTTCGGAGGGGTCAGATATGATTTCAGCTTGGATGAAACCTGCCTCGCTTGTGAGTTCAACCTCTGCCTTTGTCCAGAGATCCACGCCGAAAGCGGCGCCCGCACCTGTAGCAATGGCGTTTACAATGGTGGCTGCACCGTGAGCTACTGCCTCAGCTTTCCCCAATGCCATCTCCTCCGCTTGCCCTATGTTTAAGCTGGTTTTGTGCGGCGTTCCGCATTACTTCCACGGGGGCAGGTTTGCCTGTCCAGATTTCAAACGATGCGGCGCCTTGGTAAATAAGCATCTCCACTCCGCTGACGACGCGTGCTCCTGCTGCTTTTGCGTCCTGTGCCAGCTTGGTTTCCTCCGGGTTGTAGACTATATCCATGACTGTTAAGGTAGGTTTGAGCCATTCAGGCTTGACAAGGCTCTGCGCCGTGTGCGGGTGCATGCCCACGCTGGTTGCGTTGACGAGCACGTCGGCGTCCTGCAGGCTGCGTTGGATTTCGTTTGGTGAGGTTGAGCCGACGGTGACTTTTGTTTGGAATTTTTGGGTTATGGCTTTGGCTAAATCGGCGAGTTTCTGCGGTGTTCTGTTCAGCAGGGTTAGCTCAGCGACTTCTTGGGCAAGAGTGTAAGCTACGGCTTTGGCTGCGCCGCCTCCGCCGAGGACAACCAGCTTTTTTTTCGCTAACTCCGCGCCGTTTTCTATCAGCGCTCGGTGGGCACCTGCGCCGTCGGTGCTGAACCCGCGGAGTTTGCCGCTGTCGTTGAGGATTGTGTTTACGGAGCCAAGAAACCGAGCTGTCTCATCGACTTCGTCTAAGTGGGGGATGACGGCGTTTTTGTCTGGCATGGTCACGTTTAAGCCGCAAATACCCAATCCCCGCATGCCCCTCAAGGCAAACTCCACCTTGACTGCGGGCACCTGAAACGCAAGGAAAACGCTGTTCAGCCCTAAGGCTTCGAAGGCGGCGTTCTGCATCGCTGGACTCAGAGAGTGCGCTACAGGGTCACCTATAACGCCGTAAACCGCTGTCTTTCCCGATAGGTTCATGGTTACTTGAGCCCCAGTAAATTGTAAGCCGACCGCATCTCCTGCACTGTCATCTGTCCTGGAGCCGTTTCGCTGCCCTGCTCCAAGCAGGCAAAAGTGAAGAAGCTGCCGAACGCTGACGACAGCAACCTCGAGGTCTTGCCCAATACACCCATCGCAAAGCACACAGGCTTCTTTCTGACGGGGGCTGCCTGAAGGAACTGCAGCAGGGTAAGGTTATCCTCCATTTTTGTGGCGGTTGTGACAATTTTGCACACGTCCGCGCCGCTGGAGACTTCCCGCTCTAAGATGCGGTTCAACGTGGGGATACTGGGAGTTTTGTTTTGGTCGTGAAAGGACACTATGCATTTGGCGCCTGCCACTTTGGCTTCAGCTATAAAATTCTGCAGCTTGGGCGTCTGCAGGTCAACATCCACATATCGGAAGCCGCTTTTCGCCGCTGCGAGCAGAAGCGCCTTTCGGTCTGCCTCTTTTCTGCGTGAGTGGTCAGTTGCGATTAGCGACGTTTTGGAGTTAGCTGCCAAATCGGTCAGCTTGCCGCTGTTTTCTAAGTTGTCCAGTCTAACTTCGATGAAATCTACGTGGGAATCTTCCGCTTTGGTGAGAAGCTGTTTGGCTTCCGCTGCGGTTTTGGGAAGAATCGAAACGCAGATTCGCATGGTCATTGCTCAATCACTTTTTCGTCAGGGACAGATACGCCAAAGTGCCTGCCGCCTTTAGCCGCCACATGAACTACGACTTCGTCGCCCTCTTTCAGGTCCGTAACGGGGGTGGAGCCGTTGGGGGTGACGAGGCGTATGGTTTCAGCGTTCTGTAGAATGGTCTTTATGGTTTTGCCTTGCACTTCGGCTTCAACAAGGATGAGGGGGCGGAATTCGATTTTGGTTCTGCCCACGTTGGCTTTCCGCACTTCGCCGTCCTTGCTGACTATGATGACTTCGTCGCCTGCCTTAAACTCGGACAGGTACCGAGTGTTCTGTAGGGAACCCAACGTGTACATGGATATGGAGCCCGCGTTTACCCTGAAGGGACGCGATGCCACGTAGGGATTCTCGTGAACTTCTGCCTCTACAAGAAACAAACCAGCACTCTGTGAACCCACCAAGATGCCTTCGCCTTGCTCCATGAGGTCGCAGGTGTCCACGCAGACCCGCGCGCCAGTTCCTATAGGTTTAGTCGTCAAGACCTTAGCATGCGTCAACTCAAGCTTTGGGGTTTGGTCCTTTATGAGGGCAACGGTTTTTGCCAGTTCCTCAGGGTTAGAGGTCTTCAGCAACACGCCGTCCGTTCCCAACTCCAGCGCTTCCAGTACCAGACGGGCGTCTTCGGCGTTGGAGACTTGGGCGAGGAGCTTGCTTTTGCCGTGGGTTTTGGCGATGAGGTTTTCCAGTGGAATAACACGCCAGTCAAGGCAGTCTATGATGATGTAGTCGGCTCCAAGTTCAGCGGCTTCAACAGCTTGGTTCTCGTCCTCTTTGCCCCGTATGGCAACTCGCAACGCAACCTGTTTGCCCTCACCCTTCAGCTTCGTGATGGACTGAGAGCTAAAGCCTTCCAAGACGGCAACGTTACCTTCGCCTTTAACAAGGGCAGCTTGGGCGCCCTCCACTGTGGCGTCGCAGACCTTGGAGGCTTGCTGGAGCAGGCTTTCTTTTTCCTGGGCGGCTGCGGCTGTTTCAAACCAGAGTTCCTTCATGGGGAGTCCCCCAGAATTTTAAGTGCTTCCTCCACGGAGGCGCCTTCGTGAACGATGGCGGAGAGCGCCTTAACCATCAACGTGGGTTTGTCGTGTTGGAATATGTTTCTGCCGATGGAGAGTCCTGCGCCGCCTGCCTCCATGGCTTCGTGGGTGGTTTGCAGCACATCTCGGGGGGTTCCTGCTTGGGGTCCACCTGCGATAACAACGGGGGCGCTGCAGCTTTCCACGACGGCTCGGAAGGTGTTCACGTCGCCTGTGTAGTTGGTTTTGATTATGTCTGCACCGAGTTCCGCTCCGATTCGGGCTGCGTGTGCCACCGTTTGAGGCGCATGTTCAAGGGTGATTTTGGGTCCACGCGGATACATCATGGCAAGCAGAGGCAAACCATAGACATCGCATTGGTCAGAAACTTTCCCCAGCACCTGAAGCATCTTGTCCTCGTCTTGGGCGCCTACGTTAACGTGTACAGAGACGGCGTCGGCGCCTATGCGGACGGCTTCGGCCACCGAGCAGACTTGGACCTTGTTGTTCTGGTTGGGGTTAAGGTTACTGGATCCAGAAAGCATAACAATTAGCCCAGCGGTTTTTGCCTCGATGTTTTTGGCTATACCTTTGTGAACGACAAGGGCATCTGCGCCGCCATCCAGCAGCTGGTTGGTTATGGTCTGCATGTTCTCGATGCCCTTAATTGGACCAATGGTGACGCCGTGGTCCATGGGAACGATGACTGTGTGGTTATCGGGTTGGAGAATTCTTCTGAGTCTGCGGGTTTTGCCTGAAATCATTCTGGGTCCTTCCTTTGGGTTTTGGGGTTTGTGTTTTTCATTTTAGTGGCTCCTTAAGGATTTTCTGATTAACTCCAGCGCTTTCTCCCGTTCATTCCAGTCTACAAAAAGCAGGATGCTGGAGGTTATTGTGAGAATGCCAGCTATGTTGATGCTGTTAACACGCAAAACCTCGCTGACTTTGCCGATTATACCCTGCGTTTCCTCTAAGCCGACGCCGCGGATTTTGAGGAAAACGATGTCTTTTTTGACTGCCATGGCTTTGGCTTCCTCGTTTTCCAGAACGGTTTGGTGGATGGCGTTGAAGAGTGCGTCAAGGTTCTTCTCGGCGGAGACGTACAGGATGGCGGAGTTAGTGTTCATGGACATGGCAAGCAGGGTGGTGTGTACCTTGGCTTTGGCGACTAAATCCTCAATGAGTTTAAGGTTGTCGGATATGCGTTGTCCCACTATGGTTATTTCTGCCATGGGCGAACCGTGAGCCTGCTCCACATCCAGTTCAGCAGCTAAGGCGCCGCGGATTATGGTGCCCTCGCGGGTTAAGTCACCGTGGGCGCTGCTTATGACGCGGACATCCACAGACTGAGGCTTATACTTGAGGGCTTTACTGTGAATGAATTTAGCTCCTGAATCTGCGAGGCCCACCAATGTGCTAACGTCGATTTCAGATAGACGCCGAGGTTCCGCAACAACCTTTGGGTCACCTGACATTATGCCGTCGGCGTCGGTTGCTAAAACAACTTCGTCTGCACCAAGGGCTTCAGCCAAAAGGAAGGCGGTTGTGTCGCTGCCTCCGCGTCCCAGAGTGGTGATTTTGCCCTCTGTGGTTCTGCCCACGAACCCAGCGATAACTGGGACAACACCTTTTTCAACCAAAGGCAGAATGCAGTCGCGGATTCGCTGTTCACACTGCTGGCGCTGAGGATTCGCGTTCGAGTAACAAGCATCAGTGATAATTGGCCAATCGTCGTCCCGCGGGTCGAAGTAGCGGGAGTCCACGCCGTTGGTTCGCAGAGCAACAGAGAAAATGCGAACGCTGGTCCGCTCACCCATGGATAGTATATCGTCAAGCTCATGCTTTTCAAGTTTGCCATTGGAGGTGTTCTTGACCGTGTTGAGAAGGACATCAGTTGTTTTGCCCATAGCCGAGACAACAACGGCAAGTCGTGTACCACGTTTGGCCTCGTTAACTACGGCAGCTACCGCTCGGGAAAGCCTTTCAGGGTCAGCAAGGCTAGAACCACCGAATTTGACCACGATTTTTTTGCAAGATTTTTCCGTTTTCATAACCATCCCTCAACGCCCAGAACTTTTCTCCAAAAATTTTGTTCTGGGCTTAGTTAAAGTAATAATAAAAGCAGTACTCGAAGCTATAGAAGCGTGTAGAAATTTTTTTCGCCTTAAGCGTTGAATCCATCGTTATAGCCTCGAATCTGTTAATTCAGACTGATTTTCAAAAATAAAAGCGTTTCGGAACATCCAGTTTAAGCCGAGTCTAAACTGCCAGATACAAGTTAAATGAAGGGGGATTCTGCTGCAGAAAAGGCGAAAAAGCAACTGCGAGGGCTACTTTCGCTTAAGCATTACAAAGGCGACGGCAACCGCTACAGCAACAATCACGCCGATTATGATGACCCACAGCAGTGTTGACTGCATCGGGTCAGGGTTGTCTTCTGGGGTGGGAGTGGAGGTATATGCGGGTGTGTAAGCTGCGTAGACGTTCAAGGACTCTAGTTGGTTCGGGGTTCCCTCGGGAAACTCGTTTGGTGCATCCGTGTTGGAGGCGGAGTAAAGTGTTTTTCCGCTAACGTCGGTGTAATAGTAGGTTCCTGCGCTTTCGAAGACTACGCCCAGCCAGTAAACCGTGTCGGGTGTTGTCCCAGCGTAAGAAACATCAAAGCTGACCCAACGTGCAGATGTGCCCTCCACCGCAACGAAATCACTTGCCGCCAACAAGGCGCCGGGTTGTCCATTATTGTCAGAGTATATTACGGCTTTAACGGATGTCCCGCCTGTAGCTAGGTAAACTTGAATTTGAGTTATGGCTCCAATGTCTGCGGGGCTGACAAAGTTGGAAACGTATAAGCCTCCGAAAGCTGTGGCGCTGTAGGGGCCTTGGCTTTGGTTGCCAAAACTTGAGTCGGAAGCGAAGGCAACTGGAGATAAACCCACTGCCGCCACAAGTAAAGTCAAGAAGAAAACGGCGTAAACAGTTTTCGAAACTCTTCCCTGAGCACCCTGCTGCATCAAATCCACCAAGCAAAATACTAATGCAACGTTCAGGTTTTAAGGTTTACCTAAAAGACAAACCTGAAAACAAAAAAGCTTACCCAAACATCAGCTTATGAGCGGCGCAAAAGGCAGCAGATAAACACATTTGTAGAAGAGACAGAACAGCCAAAACAGACCATATCCAGCCATTTCAGACCTTTTTAGGACATAAGAAAAACCCAAAACGCAACCAGAAACAAAAAAGCAACCCAAAACAAGCGCATCACAAAGATAGAGGGTAGACCAAAATCACAGCAGACAGCACAGAACCACAGGGATTCTGTTAGGGTACTTGGGGGTCGACTTTGATTATTTGCGGCAGTTTGCCCCAAGTTCCAACGCAGCCTCGGTAAAGCACAAAAACGCCATCCACGCCCACGATTGCCTTGCCCACCGAAAGCCCTCTTTCAATTGCCGCTTGGACATCTTCACCTTTCACAACGTTTGCAACCGCCGTGGCAGCGGCATCCGCCAACCCAGCTTCGCCGCAGAAAACTGTTGCAGCCTCCGCATCGCCAAAACTTAACGCGTGACTAAACCTGCCCGAACTCGTCCCCAAACCAGCAGGGAACTCTGTGAGGCGAAAGCCAAACCGCCGCGACAACGCCTCTTCCCCAGCCGCAACCGCAACGTCAATGGGCACATCGGAAACCGCGCAGACTTCGCCGCCGTCCTCAACCACAGCAACCCTGCAGCCATCCGCAACCATGTCCTTCACCGCTAAATCCGCCAAGACACCCGCAACCGCAGCCATGGGACCCACCGCTGCCTTTTCTGCGGCTTCAGCCATAAGCTTAGCCACTAAAGGCTCGTTGGGTACAGAAACAGGCTGCAGTGCATACTCGAACTTCGGGTTAGCCGCAATGAACTCTTCAAGCCGCGTGCGGTTACGCATAAGCGACTGCTTGGCGGTTTGGATGCCGCTTGCCCTGTCAGCAATTAGGCTGCATTGAGAATCCTTGTAGGTAAAAGCTTCCCTGAACAGGCTCTTCATTGGCTGGCTAACCGCCTCTTTCTCTAACGAGAACTGTGGAGTTCATGATTGTTCTGCTTAACCGACTTGATGGCTCTCGCCGGGCAAGCATCCACGCAGGCGCTGCAAGTGCTGCCTACACATTTCTCCTTGTCGAAAACCACCGAGTATTCCTCATCTAACGTGATGGCTTCCACAGGACACAGCGCCACGCAGGAACCGCAGCTGATGCATTTCTCCGTGTCGACCTCGATGAGCTTTGGCAAGCTAACCGTAACGTTTCTCATTCGGAAAGCCGCCACAACCTTCTCTAACGCTTCATCAGGAATCTCAGCTAGAACTTCGCCGCCTTTACTGTTCACGTAAGCGGTCAAGATGTTTAGGGGCACTTTCAAGTCGAGGATAATCTGCGAAACGATAGGCTGCTCCACCGTTTGCTCAGAGAACTTTAGGAGAATCCGCACCATGCGCTCACTTCCTCCCAAGCTGTTTGGAGATGTCTTCAGAGGTAACTATCCCCAACACTTTGTTTTTGTTGTCTATAACTGGAAGCGCAGAGATGTTATGCTGAGCCAAACGCTTCGACGCAGTCTCCAAGGGTTCATCAGGTTTAGCGGTAAACACATGCCGCGTAACGATTTCTGCCAATGCATCCTTGCCTTCTGCCAGCGCACGCGTAATATCCCATGAAGTAACGATGCCAGTAAGCTTACCCTGCTCATCCACAACGACTATGTGGTTTACGGATTTGGTAACGATGCGTTTTGCGATGGCACTTACCGCGTCGGTTTCCCTGCAGGTAACCGCTTTCTGCATCACGTTAACCACAAAAACTATGGCTTCCGTCTGCTTCATAGACTTAAAGACGCCGTCAAGGGGCAAACGCTCCACAGGCGCAGACAAAAAGAATTCGCCCTGAACAATCCAATCTTTGAGGGTGCCAGCGATTTTACGCGCCTTCTTCAAGCTGGAAAGCGAGCTAACTCTAATTCTTCTGTCGCCAACCGTGACGCCGCCAGACTTCAACTCCTTATAGCTGACTCTCGCCAATTTCGGTCTGTCTCGACGGGGAACCCCATAATCCACCACGTTAGTGAAGATTTCTTCGTCGCGGATAGCCGTTTTCCGCGCTAACCCCTCATTCAGGATGGGAATAGGGATACCTAAGCCCACGTAAAGGGTAGTGCCATACCGCGTAAATGCGGCGCCGCGCAGAAACTCTGGGCTCATCTTCTTAGCGTTTCCCCTAACCATCAAAGTGCCATTCAGGCTGCTGGCTTCATGCTGCGTGCCTTCGCCGATGACGTAGCCTTGGGTTCCGCCAAGGAAAATGCGGGTTCCGATGCCGATGGTTTCGTAGTCGGGGTCGTTCATAAGCGGGTTAAGCTCGCCCGCACCAGAAAAAGTTGCGTTACGCATTCGAGGCAGCAACTTGCCCATGTAAGTGTAGATGGTTTCGTCTCGGCTATTCACGGCGCAGTTGTAGTGTTGGTAGCAGTTGCGGAAGTTAAGCAGATAAAACTGGTTAAGGTCATCTTTAGTGAGGTTCGTCTTCACCTGAGTTCGGGGATAGCAGTCTGTGCCGTAAGAGTTAGCTTTCAACTCAACCTCTTTGCCCGCCACCAAATCCTCAATTAAATGTCCACCGCCATACTCATAGGGCTGCGTTGTGGACATGGCAGATGCCCCAATATACAGGTCTACTGCTGCGCCCGGATGACAAATCGGCACATCATTCATCCAAGCGTTTTCAAGTTTTATGGGGGGGTCGGGATGCCCGATGTTTACGATGGCTCCTGAGCTGCACATAGCACCAAAAGTACCTGTGGTGACTACATCAACCTCCCTAAAAGCCACTTCTACACCGCTGCTTTCAACAAGCTTTTTCATTTCCTCAGCGGTTAAAACTTGGACATCGCCATTTCTGATTTTCTGATTTATTTCTTCAATTGTACGGGTATTTTTTTGTGGTTTGAGCGCTTTCTCCTCCAACCGATGGCAACGAGGAATGATTTCCACGTATTAATAGGTTTTGCAAAAGTATAGACTCAATACCCACTGACAGCAGAATCGCCAAACACCCCAACAATTAACATACGCCCCTAATTTTTGCACCTCACGCACTCTGTTTGCTAAAGTTAAAAATCTAAGAAAACCTTATCCGCAGATAGCCCTAATTGGAGTTTGGTCTTGGATGAATACACCTGAAAACGTCGAGTTAGTGGCGCCGTGCGGCATGAACTGTGCCTTATGCTCAAGCTACTTAGCGGCAAAGACCGATGTAAAGAGCAAAGGTGTCAAAATTCCCTACTGTATCGGGTGCCGTCCCCGAGGCAAAACCTGTGCGTTCCTGAAAAAACGGTGCCAAAAACTGCTCAACGGCGAAGTGAACTTCTGCTTCGAATGCGCCAGCTTCCCCTGCGATAACCTAAAGGCGCTGGACCGCGGGTACAGAAAACGCTACAGGATGAGCATGATAGACAACCTGAAGTTCATCAAGGAATCCGGAATGGAAAGCTTCCTTGCCAGCCAAAGGCAGGTTTGGAAGTGCGATAAATGCGATGGGCTGATTTGTTGCCACAATGGACTATGCTTCAACTGTGATTTGGAAAAGCTAAAAGAAAAGAAACAGAAGTACCGCTGGGACAACCAACAATGAACTGTCAGGTTCCTCAATCGGAAAGGGAAAAGTTACACAGTTTTTCTTGACACAAGAATTCTTTACAAATACCCTTTTAGGCAAAAAATCACGGAGGTCTAATTGATGCCTATGAATGAGAAAACGTTCAGGGCAACCGAGGAAAAAATATGAGAAAGAAAACTGGATTGCTTATCGCAGTTTTCTTGATGCTTTCATTAGTAACAGCTATTTCACCTCAATTCGCAAAAGCATCTGACACTTATTTCTATGATGATTTTTCAGATGGAAATTCGGATGGTTGGGCAAGGAACCTTGGAAACTGGCAAGTTATAGATAGAGAATACTCCGTTTCAGTTGGCATAATCGAAAACGGCATAACCACGGTAACAGACATGCCTCTGACGGATTGTACAATAGAAACCAAACTGAATTTCACAGACACCGTTGGGTTTAGAGCAGGCATAATTTTCAGATACACAGACAACGAAAACTACTATTCATTTGAACTGAGCAACGAATATGACTCTGTAGCGATAGTTAAGTACACCCCGCAAGACCCAGGATACGGAACCCCCGTTGCAGGTTTGAATACGGGAACTGTAGCAGACGGGGCACCTGGAACATTCCCCATTCAACAAAACCAAAACTATACTCTGAAAGTGGTCGTTCAGGGAAGCGTTTTCCGATGCTTCGTTAACGACCAAGAAGTGATGTCTGGAACCGACATCAGTTACAGCAGTGGACTGGCAGGATTAAGAGCCAGACGGGCTGACGTTGGCTTTGATTACTTCAAAGTTGAAAACACAACAAACCTGCCTTTGCCTCCAGCCACTCAAAATCCAACGCCAAAACCAGACTTGATGGCATGGTGGAAAATGAATGAAGGAACAGGAGTTGTTGCCATAGATTCGTCAGGAAACAATCACCACGGAGTAATTCAGGGGGCAACTTGGGGCAGTGACCAAACTGGCAACTCTCTCAGTTTCGACGGTATTTCAAATTACGTCAGTCTTCCCTCTTTACCTCTAACAACGGTGGACTCATTTACTGTGGCTGCTTGGATAAACACTAACGTAACGCAAGTGGGATATGTGTACGAACAAGGCAACATGGGCGAATTTGAACTTGCTAATGGCGAATTGACCAACGGGCATGCTCCAGCCTTAAACATAAATTTCGCCAGATTCGGTGTACACCTATCAAATTTTCAGTGGTACAATGTCTACTCCTCGTCACCCATGGAGCCAAATCTTTGGCACCAACTTCTCGGGGTGTGGGTTAAAGGAACTTCGTTGAAGGTCTACGTGGATGGAGTCTTGATGGGAGAGGAAAAGGTAATCCCTGATTTGAATCTTTACAACCCTGGCTCTGGGTGGCCACCTTCACTAGGCATATACGCTCAGGGCAGATGGGGAATTCCTGTATACTTCAAAGGACAAATGCGCAACGTAATGGTCTACGATAAAGGACTAACTACTCAGGAAATTGAGAATCTTTACCTTCAGTTTTCAGAACCTGTTTCCATCTTTGATTGGTCACCCTCGTCTAGCGCAGTTGGCAGACCCATTTTGTTCAACGCCTCGCTATCTCAGCCAAATATCGGCGTAAACCAACCCGCAACAATTACAGCGTACAAATGGGATTTCGGTGACGGAAACACAACAACGACAAATCAACCTGCAATACCCCACACCTATGCAGTGCAAGGCATGTACAACGTTACATTAACGGTGTATGACAACGCGGGCAAAAACTCTTCCTCCACACAGACAGTACAGGTGAAAATGTCAACCTCGGTTTCCATTTCAACAGCAGCGTCCACTGTTGTGGGTTCTCCAGTCAGCATAAGCGGAGAACTCGCTGATATTTACGGAACCAAACTCAGCAAAGAAACGGTTGTGCTTTCCTACACCTTTGCCGGCTTCGACTCTTGGTTGCCCATCAGCTCAAGTGCTACTAACGAAAACGGCGTTTACTATATCCAATGGGTTAACACGGCAACAGGAACCTTTACGCTAAAAGCAGAATGGCAAGGCAACGCCACTTTTGTGGGCACAAACAGCACAGTCACCTTAAGCTCAGTGCCCTGCCAAAACCAATATGTCTTCTTAGTTGAGTCAAACAGTACGATTTCCTCGCTGGCATTCGACTCGACATCCTCGCAACTGGGCTTCACAGCTAGTGGACCCTCAGGAACCTTCGGATACTTCAAGGTAGCAATCGCTAAAAACCTCACGGATAACGTAGGCTACGCCACAGTGTACCTTGATGGAAACCAAGTGCCCTACTCTGCATCTTCCATCGCTGATTCTTGGCTTTTAACTCTCAACTACACGCACAGCTCTCACGTAATCAAGATAAACATTCCAATAAGCAACATTGCCCAGCAGTATGCACCATCACCCTCACCAGCGACTATACAGCAACCAACGTCCTCACCCGAACAGCCGTCAACACAACCGACAACACAGCCCAGCGCCTCGCCATTTCCCACCTGCACCGCAGAGCCACCAAACCAAGACAAACAACTACAGCAAATCACGCTCTGGGTAGCCATCGCAGCAGTTGCGGCTGTATCCGTAGCTTTAAACGCTGTGCTGCTTAGAAAACAACGCTAAACCACCAGATTGCGGCGTAATGAAATTCGTCTCAGTTCGGTTTCGTGGTTGAGGAAACGAACAGAGACATGAGGGACTGCTGTGTTACCAGCCCGTAGGAGCCTTTTGCCGCTGAGGATTCGTCGAACCTTTCAACGCCATCGCCAGCGCTGTTTGGAGTGTAAATCGTGAAGGGCACAGGGTCGCGTGTGTGCGTGCCAACCGTGATGGGCGTGGGGTGGTCGGGCAAAACCGCGACCGCGACGGGGTCTTTTAGTCCGTGGAGGATTCTGCCCAGGACTCTGCGGTCAAGGTCCTCGATGGTTTTCACTTTCAGTGCGGGGTCTTTAACGTGTCCTGCTTCGTCGGGGGCTTCAACGTGGACAAACACGAAATCGTGTGTTGTTAGAGCCTTCAGCGCGGCGTCTGCTTTGCCCTCGTAGTTCGTGTCCGCCAACCCCGTGGCGCCCTCAACAGTTATGACGTCCATGCCCGCGTATTTGCCGATGCCTTTCACCAAATCCACCGCAGAAATAACCGCGGCGTTCAAACCGTACAGCGCCTTGAAGGTGGGCATTAGCGGTTTGGGTCCGCCGCCCCAAGGCCAAATCATGTTTGCGGGGCGTTTGCCAGCGTTTACTCGGGCGACGTTGACGGGGTGAGAAGCCAGAACGTCTTTTGACTGCAGAATCATCGTTTTAAGCGTGGCTACGGTTTCCTCGACCTCCACAGAGTTAGCTCTCGGCAGAACCATTGAAATTTCGGCGCCTGAAGCGTCATGCGGGGGAGTGCACTCGATTTGGCGGGCACTGGGCACGTTGCGCAGAATCAAAAAATGCCGGTAGTCCAGCCCAGGATAAAACTCGATTTCGCCGGGCTTGCCAAAGGCTTTCTCGACGGCTTCAATCAGCTGCTTTGCTTCGGGGGTGGTTATGTGCCCAGCGGAGTAGTCAACCAGCACACCGTCTTTCTCAGTTATCAGGTTACAACGAAACGCCGCGTCAGCTTCGCCCAGTGTTATGCCGCGAGCTGGAGCCTCTAGAGGTCCCCTTCCCGTGCAGTAAAGCCGCGGATCATAGCCCAGCAGCGAGAGGATAGCAGTTTCGGAGCCAGGATTCATGCCGTCAGGCACGGTTTTGACGAGCCCGTTTTTGCCTTTGGCTGCAAGGGCATCCAAGTTAGGTTTGTAGGCTACCTGAAGCGGAGTTTTGCCGTCCAGTTCAGGCACAGGGTAATCCGCCATGCCGTCGCCTACAACCAACAGGTACTTCATGATTCACAGTCCCCAAACAAGCTACAAACGCTCCGATTAACTGTTTGCTAAAGAGGTATGGTAACCATAATATCTACGTAACGCTTTAATTTGGAATTTCTTGTTGATTGCCTTCTTGCCATTGTTCTGAGAAAGAAAGAAGGTTGTTTGGCGCCGCCGCGGGTTTCTACCAGAGTTTCCATGGGAGCGCGTTCATGTACTCGTTGAGCGAGCGGATTGTGGTGCCGTTGTGCTGCTGAAGAACATGCACCAGCGCTGACGCCAACTCTAGGTTGACGATGACGGGCACGTTGAACTCCACTGCCTGCCGCCGGATGATGTAGCCGTCGGTCAAGACCTCGGCGTAGCTGGTTCGCTTGTTGGGCACGGGCACGTTGATGACTAAGTCGATTTTGCGGTCTCGCAGATAATCCAGAATGTTGGGGTTCTCGTCTGCCTCTTTAACCTTGCAGAGGGTGGTTACGCTGGAGACGCCGCCCGCGCGCATCACGTCAGCGGTGTGTTTGGTTGCGTAGATTTTGAATCCCATCTCCTCGAACGCCTTAGCTAAAGCCACTGAACGCCGCTTAGGTTTGTCGCCGCCAACAGTGATGAGTACGGAACCCTGTGGGGGAGGCATACGGAACTCTGCCGACTGCAACGCCTTAGAGAAGGCATCCGCAAAGTTCTCGCCCAAGCAAGCAACTTCGCCTGTGCTAAGCATCTCAACACCCAAAACGGGGTCGGCGCCGCTAAGCCGCATAAAGCTGAACTGAGGCACCTTCACACCCACATGCCGTATAGGCGGCAAATCGCAGGTCTTCAGGGTTGTGCTGAACTTCTTGTCAAGCATAGCCAACGTGGCAAGCTCAATGAGGTTTACGCCGCGGGTTTTGCTCACGAAGGGAATGGAGCGGCTGGCGCGCAAGTTACATTCGATTACGCTGACTTCGCCGTCTTTCATGAGGTACTGTATGTTGTAGGGTCCCTTGATTTTGAGGGCGTTAACGATTTTCTGGGTGGCATCCTCCACCTTCTTGAGAACCTCACGGGTCAAAGTCTGCGGCGGAATAGTCATAGTGGCATCGCCGCTGTGTACACCCGCGTTCTCTACATGCTCGATTACTGCGCCGATGAGACAGGTTTCGCCGTCAGAGACACCGTCCGCCTCCACTTCCTTGGCGCCCTCAATGAACTTGGAGATTACCACGGGGTGGTCGCGGCTGACTTTGGCGGCGAGCTTCAAAAAGTTGTCCAGTGCAGCTTCGTCGTAGGCTACACGCATAGCGGAACCCGAAAGCACGTAGCTGGGGCGCACGATAACGGGGTATCCGATTTTCTCCGCAAATAGCTTGGCGCCTTCAATGGAGGCTAGTTTGCTCCATGGAGGCTGCGGAATATCCAGTTGGTCAAGGAGTTCGCTGAATTTGGAGCGGTCTTCTGCGCGGTCAACGTCTTCGGCTGCGGTTCCCAGCAGCTTTACGCCTGAATGCGCTAGTTTCATGGCTAACGTGTTGGGGATTTGCCCGCCTACGCTGGCGATTAAGCCCTGCGGGTTTTCTTTCTCGTAGATGTCTAGTATGCGTTCCGGAGTTAACTCTTCAAAGTACAGCTTATCGGAGACATCGTAGTCGGTGCTTACGGTTTCAGGATTATAGTTAACCATGATGGCTTCTTGGACACCATACTTCTTCAGCGCCCAAACAGTGTTTACGCCGCACCAGTCAAACTCGACGCTGGAGCCGATGCGGAAAACACCTGCACCTAAAACGAGAACCTTGCTTTGGGTTTTATCGAATTCTACGTCGTCTTCGTCTCCGCCGTAAGTCAGGTAGAGGTAGTTGGTTTTGGCTGGCCACTCAGCGGCTAACGTGTCTATCTGCTTCACCACGGGAACGATGCCTGCGGTTTTGCGGAACTGCCGCACTTCAGGCTCTGATGTGTCTGTGCAGAGGGCAATTTGCTCGTCAGAAAAGCCTAGCCGCTTGGCTTCCCGCACGGTTTCTTTGGCGGTGCTGTCTTTAAGGTGCAGGGCACGCAGTTGGGCTTCCATGTCGATGATGTTTTGGATTTTATGCAAAAAGAACGGGTCAACGCCGCTGAGGTGATAAATCTCTTCGATGGATACGCCCATCTTGAGGGCTTTCACCAGTTTGTACAAACGCTCATCCGTGGGGTTTGCTACGGCGTCTTTTATGCGGTCAAGTGATTCGAACTCTGAGTCTTCAGGGTTGCAGACTAGACCCAGCTTGCCTGTATCCAGCATACGCACGGCTTTCTGCAGTGCCTCTTCAAGGCATCGACCGATGGACATGACTTCGCCGACGCTGCGCATTTGGGGTCCAACATGGCGGTCGGCAAGCTTGAATTTCTGTAGGTCCCAGCGTGGAATCTTGATGGTTATGTAGTCGAGGGCGGGTTCAAAGCAGGCGGTGGTGACTTCGGTTACTTTGTTTACAAGTTCAGGAAGCGTGTAGCCGATAGTCAGCTTCGTAGCTATGTACGCCAGCGGGTAACCTGTGACTTTGCTGGCTAACGCGGAGCTTCGGGACATGCGGCTGTTGACTTCTATAACGCGGTACTCTTCGCTTTTCGGGTGCAAAGCCCACTGGATGTTGCATTCGCCCACGATGCCCAAGGCACGTATGGCTTTGATAGAGGTGCTGCGGATAAGGTGGTACTCGCGGTTCGTCATGGTCTGCGAAGGCGCCACCACAATTGAGTCGCCAGTGTGCACGCCCATGGGGTCAAAGTTCTCCATGTTGCAGACGGTTAAGCAGTTATCGTTGTAGTCGCGCATGACCTCATATTCGACTTCTTTCCAGTGACCCACGTACTCCTCCACGAGAACTTGGCTGATGCGGCTCTGGGCTATGCCGCGGGTGACGATTTCTTTAAGTTCCCAAGCGTCGTGAGCTACACCGGCACCTTTGCCGCCTAAAGTGTAAGCCACACGAACAATAACGGGGTAACCGATTTCCTGCGCTACACCAAGAGCTTCAGCAACGGTGGTTGCGGCTTTGCTTCGCAACGGCGGAACACCCGCTTTAAGCATGACTTCTCGGAAACGTTGACGATCGCCAGTGTCCTCTATGGCGCTGACTGGGGTACCAAGAACTTTAACGTTGTACTTTTCCAGTATGCCCTGCTTGTACAACTCGATGCCGCAGTTCAAAGCGGTTTGCCCACCAAAACCCAGCAGAATGCCATCAGGACGTTCTTTAACTATGACTTTCTCGACGTATTCAGGCGTGACTGGCAACAGGTAAACTTTGCCTGAAAGCCGCGGGTCAGTCTGTATGGTGGCGATGTTGGGGTTAATCAGAACGGTTTCTATGCCTTCCTCCATGAGTGCCTTGAGACATTGGCTGCCAGAGTAGTCGAATTCTGCGGCTTCCCCGATTTTGATGGCGCCGCTTCCCAGAACCAGAACTTTCTTTATCCATTCAAGCTTTGGCATTACTGCTTCGCCTCCATGTTCTTGGCGAACCCGTCAAAGAGGAAATCAGTGTCGTATGGCCCTGGCGATGCTTCAGGATGCCACTGAACCGCAAAGACAGGTTTGGTTTTGTGCCGCATACCCTCTACGGTTTTGTCGTTGGCGTTGATGAACCAGCAGTCCATGGGCGTCTTCGAGAAGCAGTTCTCGTCTACGGCGTATCCGTGGTTCTGGGTGGTGATGTAGCAGCGGTTGGTTTTCAGGTCCAGCGCGGGCTGGTTCTGGCTGCGGTGCCCAAACTTAAGCTTGTAGGTGTCTCCACCCTGTGAGAGCATAAGTATCTGGGCGCCCAAGCATATGCCCATGACAGGTTTCTCTTCTACAAGTTCCCTCATGGTTTCGATGGTTTTGACACATTTCTTGGGGTCGCCTGGACCGTTGCTTAAGAAGACTCCGTCAGGGTTGTAAGCGAGAATGTCTTTGGCTGACGTGTCGTAGGGCACGCGTATCACGTTTATGCATCGTTTGAGGAGGTTGCGTATGATGCTGTTTTTGACGCCGCAGTCAATGAGGACAACAGTGCGTTTGCCATCCACCTTATACTGTACGGGTTCTTTCACGCTGACCTCCGCCACCAAATCCGTCAGGTTCGGGTCAGGGATGCTTTTGGCTTCCTGCACAAGGCTGTCGAGGTTGAGTTCTTCGTCTTCCTCGCAGACTTTGATGATGCCAAGCATAACGCCGTGGGTTCGCAGCGTCTTGGTGAGGCGACGAGTGTCTACACCGCTGATTCCGGGGATACCCTCATCCAGCAGCCACTTGTCCAGAGTCCGCGTTGAAGCCCAATGATACGGCTCGGTGCAGAGTTCGTGGATAATTAAGCCTTGAGTTTGGATGCGTTCTGACTCAAAATATAGCGGAAGCCCCATTTTCAGGTCGTAGGGTGGTACGCCATAGTTGCCCACAAGAGGGTAGGTTAAAGTGAGAATTTGCCCTCTGTATGAAGGGTCAGTTAACGCTTCTGGATACCCAACCATAGAAGTGGAGAAAACTACTTCACCAGTTAGTTTCTTGGCGGTTCCGAAGCCTTTGCCGAGGAAAAAGGTACCGTCTTCTAAGACCAGAGCCGCTTTTTTGTTTTTGCAGGAGTTAAGTTTTTGGAACAAAGCCCTACTCTACCTATCATGTATAATTTTTAAACGTTCCGTTTCCACGGGGTTTAGAGGCTAACTGTTGAACAATTGAGTCCAATTTACTCTCAGCCTTCTCAAGTTCCTTGTCCATCTTAGATATATTGGATTTGGTGCAGAACACCTGTTTCTCACGCTCACATAAAGCCCGTTTAATCTCCACGGGGGCAGGTCCACCTTTGACGTTGCAGGCTTCCACAAGCTTAAGTGGGTCAGCAAGCGCAGTGATATCCGCAGCCTGTACAGACAATTTGACACCAGCGGAGTCTTCGGCTGCCTTAGCCAACATCTGCGGGGTGGCATCTGCAAAAGTCAGCTTTGCATCTATCAGCGACTTCACGAGGGCACCGACTATTTTGTGTGCAGAACGGAAGGGGACATTGTATTTGCGGACGAGCAAATTAGCTAACTCGGTTGCCGCCACATAGCTTTTCAAGGCTTTGTTTGTCAGGTCTGTGGTGGTTACTTTGAGTTTAGGCATAAGTTTGTGCAGCATATCCAGCGAGGCGCGGACGCTGTCGAGGGATTTCCAGAGTTTAGGCGTGACTTCTTGGAAGTCCAGGTTATATGTGGATGGAAGGCTCTTCACCGCCGCGGTTGCTGCCACGAAGTTGCCTAAGATGTCGCTGGCTCTTGCGCGTATAACTTCGAGGAGTTCAGGGTTTTTCTTTTGGGGCATGATGCTGCTGGTGCTGGTGAACTCGTCTGGAAGTTCAACTACACCAAAGTCAGGGCTGCTCCAGATGATGAGGTCTTCTGCAAGGCGGCTCAAGTTAACGGCTATTAATGTGAGGTCAGCAAGAGTTTCAGCTATGAAGTCGCGGCTGCCCACGGCATCAAGAGAGTTCTCAACTAAGCCGTTAAAGCCGAGGAGTTCAGCAGTGCGGTCGCGGTTAATTGGAAAGCTAGTTGTGGCTAATGCACCTGCACCCAGCGGGCATTGGTTAACGCGGGTATAGGCGCTTTGGATTCGTTGCGCGTCGCGTTCCAACGCATCAACATAAGAAAGAAGGTAATGTGCGAAGGTTACAGGCTGGGCGGGCTGCAGATGCGTGTACTCTAAAATGACCGTTTCCACATGGTCTTCTGCCACTTCAACCAGATGTTCCTGCACATGCGTCAGGGAACGCAGCAGAGTGAGAAGCTCATTACGTAGCTGGATGCGGATGGCTGTTGCAACTTGGTCGTTGCGGCTTTTAGCTATGTGCAGGTTTCCGCCTGCCTCTGCTCCAGCTTCTTTAAGGACAGCTTCCTCAACTGCCATGTGAACGTCTTCCATTGAAGAGTCAAGTGTTAAATCTGAGGCTTTTTCTAAGGCGTCAAGAAGCGCGGCACCGTCCGCTTTTGGGATAATTTCTTGTTCGGTAAGCATAACGACATGGGCTTTGTTGATGGCGACTACAGCGTTGAGGAGGCGGGCGTCATCTTCGATGGAGGAAGTGAACTTAGAAACGTCGATGCGCATTTGCCCGAGTCTTCCGCCGTGCAGTATCTTAGACATACTCAACCCCCACATTTTTTCCTTTTCAAGCTAAGTTTTCTTGTTTTCCTGCTGTTTTTTGGCTGAATGCTTCAATGCATTGTACATGCGGGTTTGCAGACCCCACAACTCAATGAAGCCGTGGCTGTAGGACTGGTTAAACGATGTTTTGATGTTGTAATTTGCAAGGTTCTTGTCGTATAGCGACATCGGCGAGGAACGCCCCACAACTTGGAGTCCGCCCTTGAAGAGTTTCAGCCGAACTTCGCCAGTGACGTTTTCCTGTGACCTGTTAATGAAGGCGTCAAGGTCCTCTTTCAGCGGATCCACCCACAAACCAGCATAAGCCAGAAAAACCCATTCCGCATCAACTTGTTGTTTAAAGAGAACTTCATGGCGGGTCATAACCATCTTTTCGAGGTCTTTGTGGGCTTCAAGAATCACGGTGGCTGCTGGGCACTCATAGACCTCTCGGGATTTGATTCCTACAAGGCGGTCTTCAATGTGGTCGATGCGTCCAACGCCGTGTTTGCCAGCGGTCTTGTTGAGTGTTTCGATGAGTTCCAGAGGCGTCATTTTCTCGCCGTTAACTGCAACAGGGACACCCCCCTCAAACTGGATGGTCACGTATTCAGGCTCATCGGGAGCATCCTCAGGCGCAACCGTCCACTCATAAGCGTCAACTGGAGGTTCCTGACTAGCGTCTTCCAGAAGACCACATTCGATTGCACGTCCCCAGATGCTGGCGTCTATGCTGTACTTTTTCGCCGCTGTAGAAACGTGGATACCTTTGGTTTTGGCGTATTCGATTTCTTCGTCGCGGGTCATGCCCCACTCGCGGACTGGCGCGGCGACTTTCTTGTCAGGGGCAAGAGAGCTCAGGGTAATGTCGAAGCGGACTTGGTCGTTTCCTCTGCCCGTGCAGCCGTGGGCTAAGCCTGTGGCGCCTTCTTTCTCGGCGATTTCCACCATCTTTTTAGCTATAAGGGGGCGACTAAGGGTAGTGCTTATAGGGTATTTGCCTTCGTAGATAGCGTTAGCTTTTATGGCGGGGTAAATGTAGTCGGTGACGAATTCGTCTTTAGCGTCGATGTGGTAGTGTTTGAGAACCCCAAGTTTCCGCGCTTTTTCACCTGCTGAAGTAAGGTCTTCCTGCTGACCAACATCAACGGTGACCGTTATGACTTGGGCGTCATATTTTTCCTGCAGGTACTTGATAAGGACGGAAGTATCCAGTCCGCCGCTGTAGGCTAGGACGAATTTTTCAGTCATGATTTGCTCACCCGTATTTGAAATCTGAATTATTCCCCTTACCTTCCAGACAGCGTTTTTAAACTTTACGACATTTTTGTAACATAACAAGCTTTAAATGTCCTAAATGATACATCCCTGCTTCATGACAACCACCGCACAGAACGTACGCAACTACCTCAGAAACAAACCCTACCTACTAGAAGCACTAGAAAAAGACATCGTCAACCTCAGCGAACTCAGCCGCCAAATCCAAAAAGAACTAAAAACCAAAAACACCGCAGCCACCAAAGCCGCGCTACGCCGATACGCAGAGGAACTACGGCGGCACAAACAAAAAAGGGAAGAAAAAGTTCTCACGCTGCTGAAGCGAAGCGGCATAGCGGTATATGACCAAAAAAGCGTAATCATAACTGCCAAAGAAATCGAGTCTAAAACGGGGCTTAAAGTTGACTTACCCAACAAGTACGTTTACCTGCTTGACCGAGCAGACCTGCCTGAGCGGATAAACACGCTGGTTAAGCACGACAACTGCACCATGATTGTCGTGAATTCACCTGAAGAGTTGGAAGCCACCGTGGGGGTGGTTGCATTTTTGACGACGCTTCTGGCGGAGGCAAACGTGAACATCGTCGAGTTTATCTCATGCTGGACAGAGACCATAATTGTCGTGGAGAAAAAGGACAGCCTCAAAGCCTACGAAACATTGACCAACATAATAGGGTAAAAAGTCGCCAAAACAAAACCCAACAATATTAATAGTCAAAAAGAATAGATGTGCAGGCTTGAGATGAGATATGCAGCCACTAAGTCAAGTCACCCTGAAGGCACCCGCTACAAGCGCCAATTTAGGACCAGGATTTGACGTTTTCGGGTTAGCCTTGGATTACCCAACCGACCAAGTAACCTTGACGGTGGCACCTAACAGGAAAAGAGGCGTCTGGATAAAAATTTCAGGCGTCCAAGCAGAAACCATCTCAACCAAACCCGAGCGGAACACAGCAGGCGTAGTTGCAAACTACATGATAAAAGAGTTCTCGCTCAACACAGATTTAATAATCAAAATCAAGAAAGGCATCTGGCCCAGCAAAGGCTTAGGCAGCAGCGCAGCGTCGGCTGCAGCCGTAGCTTACGGCATCAACCACCTGTTCAAGCTTAGACTAACAACAGAACAGATAATTCAGTTCGCCGCCAAAGGCGAAGTAGCCTCAGCAGGCACCGAACACGCCGACAACGTCTCCGCCGCAGTATGCGGCGACTTCGTAATCCTCAAATCCCTCCAACCGCTAGAAATCGTGAACCTGAAAGCACCCCCAGACATGGAAGTTTGCGCAGCGGTTCCCCACATGGTGACCCCCAGACACAAGACAGCCAAAGCACGGTTAGTTTTGCCCAGAATGGTCACCATCAGAAAGCTAACGCAGAACGTCGGCAACGCAGCGTCCTTGGTAAGCGGCTTTGCAAGGGGCGATGTGGACTTGATAGGCAGGTCTATGGTGGATGAGGTTGTGGAGCCAGCACGAGCAAAGCTGGTTCCAGGTTACCACCAAGTTAGGGAAAACGCTTTGAAGGCAGGCGCATGTGGGGTAACCATAAGCGGCGCTGGGCCTACCATGCTGGCGGTTGTTAACAAGCGAAGCAGCGACGCCGCCAAGGTTGCTGAAGCCATGAAGGAAGGATTCAAAGGGGCAGGTTTCGAGGCAACGGCTTTCGTTACCAGACCCGGCAGAGGCGTACGTTTACTGGAGAGTTGAAAAAGTGACACATCAAGAATGCATAAACTGTGGAACCAAATACGACATAAACGAGATTGTATATTTCTGCAAGAAATGCGGAGACCTCATAGAGGTCAAATATAACTTTGACGAATTAGCCGAGAAGCTGGAGAAAACCAACTGGAAACAGGTGCCGCTTTCCGTGTGGCGGTACAAGGACTTTATGCCCATCCAAGATGTCAGCAAAATCGTGTCCCTCAACGAAGGCGGCACGGGACTGCACTCATGCCATAAACTGGGCAAACAGTTGGGGCTTCTTCAACTCAACGTGAAGAATGAAGGCGAAAACCCGACAGGCAGCTTTAAAGACCGAGGCATGACCGTGGGCGTCTCCAAAGCCAACGAGCTCGGCGCCAAAAACGTCATCTGTGCGTCGACAGGGAACACTTCGGCGTCGTTAGCGGCGTACGCGGCGAAATCGGGCATGCGCTGCACCGTGCTGATTCCCTCGGGCAAAATCGCTTACGGCAAGCTTTCGCAAGCCATGATTTACGGCGCCAAAGTTTTCCAAGTACGAGGCAACTTTGACCAGTCACTGGACATGGTGCTCAAGTTGTCAGAGAAGCACCCCAGTATTTACCTGCTTAACAGCATTAACCCGTTCCGCGTGGAAGGACAGAAGTCGTTGGGCTTTGAAATCTGTGACCAACTTGACGGTGAAGCTCCAGACAGAATCGTGGTTCCCGTGGGAAACGCAGGTAACATAAGCGCCATCTGGAAAGGCTTCACCGAATACCACAAGCTCGGCTTCATCAACAAATTGCCCAAGATGACAGGCATCCAAGCAGCAGGTTCCGCGCCTATCGCCCAAATGATTAAGAACGGAAGCACCGAGATGGTGCCTGTGCAGTCTCCAGAAACCGTGGCGACCGCCATCCGCATCGGTGCGCCTGTGAGCTGGAAGAAAGCCGTTAACGCCATACGTAACAGCGGGGGAACCGCAGAGACCGTGACGGACGACGAAATTTTGGCTGCGCAGAAGCTGCTGGCACGTGTGGAAGGCATCTTTGTGGAGCCCGCTAGCGCCTCATCCATAGCTGGGCTAATTAAACTCGTCAACAACGGCGTCATAGACAAAGGCGAGCGGGTGGTCTGCGTCACGACAGGACATGGACTAAAAGACCCTGACACGGCGGTTAAGATGAGTGAAAAGCCCATTGAAGTCGAGGCAGAAATGACAGCTATAGAGGACGCGTTAGGCTTGAAGCATATGGAGATTCTGGCGCGGTGAGTCTTGCATGAGGATCATTTTAGTTGGCTATGGCGTAGTCGGAAAAGGCGTAACCACCATAATTGCGCGCAGATACTTAGAGAAGGTGAAGGATTACGGGTTTAGCCCAAAAATCGTTGCCATCGCCGACATAGACGGCGCGGTTATTAACCCAAGAGGGTTAAGCCCTGAAAAACTTGAAGAGCTCAAACAAAGGCGTGCCCCGACAAATCCGATATCAGCAGACCCTGACTTTGGGCATCCAGGAATGTCAGCGTTAGACGTTATTGAGTCGGTTGAAGCAGAAGTGGTTGTTGAAGTCACACCCGTCAACATCAAAAACGCCGAACCAGCCTTATCCCACATCACCAAAGCGTTCAAAACAGGCAAACATGTGGTAACAACCAACAAAGGACCCCTAGCTTTGGCTATGCCTGCGTTGACAGAACTTGCAGAGTACAACAACGTGTATCTCCGTTTCAGCGGTACAGTCGGTGGTGGGACACCCATGCTTGAGTTCGCCAAACGATGCCTTGCAGGAGACAAAATCCTGGGCATACGAGGCATATTGAACGGCACAACCAACTACATACTAACAGAGATGCCTCAGAATCGTGTAACCTTCCAAGAAGCACTCACGAACGCGCAAAAACTTGGTTATGCAGAAAGAGAACCATCCATGGACATCGACGGATTTGACACCGCCTGCAAAGTGGTCATTTTGGCAAACTGGGTGATGAACCAGAAAATAACACTGAGAGATGTGGATAGAACGGGCATTCGGGATGTTTCGTTGCAGGAACTTGACGAAGCCGCCAAAAAGGGCAACACCATCAAACTCATCGGCTCGATAGAAAACGGAAAGGCAACTGTTAAACCCATGGAGATACCCAAGAACAATCCGTTGTGCGTCAGCGGTGTTCTGAACGCGATAACCTTCTTCACGGAATATGCAGGTGAAGAAACCCTCATCGGTCGAGGCGCAGGCAGCATGGAAACTGCCAGTGCAGTTTTAAGGGACCTTCTAGACATTAGACATAAATTGGCTAATAGGCTAACGTAGGGCTGACCAGAAATGAAGACCGTTATGAAGTTTGGCGGAACCAGTGTTGCCACGGGTGAAAACATACGTCACGTTGCCCGCTTAGTCACACAACACGCTAAAGAGGATTGCAGAGTTGCAGTTGTAGTTTCGGCGTTGGCAGGCGTCACTAACAGCTTATTTGAGATTGCTTGCCAAGCCAAGAAAAGCGACACAAAACACATTGAAACCGTCACACAAGAACTACGCCAAAAGCATCTGGAAGCAATTTCAACTGCCATCAAAAGCGAATCAATCCAAAAAGAAGTCACAGAAATCACCGAAAAGACAATCTGTGAACTGGAAAAAGTCTTAACAGGCGTATGCTACGTCGGCGAACTCACCCCGAAATCTAAAGACTATGTCGTTTCTTTTGGGGAACGATTATCTGCACCCATCGTCTGGGGTGCCATAAAAGACTACGAAGGGGAAACCCAGTGTTTCACAGGCAAAGAAGCAGGTATAGTAACCGATTCAAACTTCGGCGAAGCCGAGCCCCTGATGAACTACACCACGCACCTTATCCGCGAACGCATAGGACCCCTATTTGAGAAAGGGGTTATTCCAGTTGTCACGGGTTTCATTGCAGCTAATCAAGATGGCATAGTCACCACAGTCGGACGGGGAGGCTCAGACTACACAGCAACAATCTTGGGCGCCGCCCTCGAAGTTGACGAGGTTTGGATCTGGACAGACGTTGACGGCATCATGACGGCAGATCCAAAGGTTATTCCGTCAGCCAAAATGCTGCCTGAGTTGAGTTATCAGGAGGCAGCGGAGATGGCGATTTTCGGCGCTAAAGCTATGCATCCCCGTGCGTTGAAACCCATCATCGAAGCCAAGATTCCCGTGAGGATTCGAAGCACATTGCACCCTGAGAACCCAGGCACCATCATAACTGACGCGCAAAGTGTCAAGTCAACGGGGGCAGTTAAAGCGGTTGCACTCATCAAGGATGTGGCTATGGTAAACGTTAACGGCGCAAACATGGTGGGCGCGCCAGGCAGCTACGCCAAAGTCTTTGAGGTACTAGGCAAAAACAACATCAACATCATGATGGTTTCCACCGCAGTCTCCGAAGCCAACATCTCCATGGTTATTCGCCGAAACATCGTAGGTAGAGCCTTAAGCACACTGGAGATAGCGTTGCTGGGCAGAGGATTAGTCAGCGAAGTCACATCAGAAGACGATGTGGCGGTTGTGGCAGTCATGGGCGCCAACATGAAAGGCACCTTAGGCATAGCCTCAAAAATCTTCGCAACCGTCGCAAACGCAGGCATAAACGTCCGCATGATAGCACAAGGCAGCTCAGAACTCAACATCAGCTTCGTAGTAAAAGAAAAAGACGGAGCAGCAGTAGTCAAAGCAATCCATGAAGAATTCAAACTAGACAAAATCTGAGCAGCCGTCTATCGACTACTCCACTTTTCTTAATCCAATCATTCTTTTCGGGCAACAGTCACGTTCCAAGGCGATTCAGCTTTAGTGAACATTTGAACACCAACAAACCCGACCTCTTCGAGGGCACGTCGGATTTCTGCCAAAGAAATAAGCCGCACATGCGCTTCCTCAATTAGCTTTGCGTGTTCAACCTCGTAGCTGCCGTTCTGAATCATTTCGTTCACCAAAAGCAACTTACCGCTAGGCTTCAGAACCCGATGTATCTCCTTTAGTGCTTCGTGGAAATTTGTCCAGAAATAGTATGTTTCTACAGCCGTTGCTAAATCAAAAAATCCGCTGGGAAGGGGCATTTGCTCAACGGAGCCTTCAACGATTTCGACGCGGTTCTGGGCAATTAGAGCTTGGTTGACTTCTTTGGAATATGTCACCATGTCGGGGGAGTAGTCTATACCGTAGACTTTGCCTAGGGGTGCAAGCTGGGCTAGTCGGTTGAGGGTTTTGCCGCCTCCGCAGCCCACATCCAAAATCGTGAAGTCTGATCCGATTTTTACGTGGGATAAACCCCACAGCGTCAGCGGTTCATGGTCGCGGTTCATAGAAGCAGCAACGACTCTGCCTTCTTCGCCTGTTGGGCAGTGGTACTGGTCCATTAAATTAGGCATGTTCGTGTCCTGAGTTGAGGTTGGCGTTTCGGTGGTAGAGTTCGGAGAGTTTCAGAAGGGTTGCTTTGTAGATCTCTATGGCGTTCAGGTAGTTCTCTATGACTATATGCTCGTCGGTGGTGTGGTCTAAGCGGCTGTCACCAGGTCCATAGGTGACGATGGGCATGTTCATAGCGTGCCCCAGAATGTTCATGTCCCCTGTGCCTGTTTTCCGCAGCAACGTAGCGGGTTTACCGAGCGCTTTGCGAATTGAAGAAGATAAAGCATGTACCAGCGGGGAGCTTTTTTTGACCTCAAAAGGTTCCACTGTATCCATAACCGTTGCTTTCACCGTGACCTCAGGGTTCTCCGTCTGGAATTGGGTAATTACTTTCCGCGTCTGCTTGTAAACCTGCGAGGTTGTAAATTGGGGAGGTACCCGTATGTCAATGAACATTTCAGCTTCAAACGGAATCACCGAAGTCGCGTTTCCACCCGCCAACTTGGTCAGGCACGCAGTTATTGCATAAAAGGGGCTCTCCACTTTTTCCAGCGGCAGATAACTGTTGCGTATTTTTACCCAAAGCTCGTAGGCTTTATCCAAAGCGTTATCATACAGCCAAGGCGACGAAGAATGCCCCGTCCGCGTTTTACAGATAACTTTCAGCTGGATTTGCCCCTTATAGCCTATTGTGACGTTGTCTGCGCCGCTGGGCTCCCCGAAAATGGCGTAGTCCGCTTGGATGCCCTGCGTAATCATGTAACGAACGCCTCGGCTAGTGGCTTCTTCCTCCACAACACTGGCAACCAAAACTTTGCCTTTCCCCTTAAACGCGGGTTCCTTGGCGACCTGAGCGGCAGCCATAACCATCGCAGCCAACGGTCCCTTCGCATCAACAGCGCCGCGGGCGTAGATTTTGCCTTCCTCCACCCGAAGCGGCAGATACCCCTCAACAGTATCCATGTGCCCGCACAGAAATATTGTGGGTTCGCCTTCGCCGACTACGCCTATGACGTTGCCGATGGCGTCTCTGCCCACTTGGAAACCGAGCTTTGTCATTTCTTGAGCTAAGAAGTTACCTATCTCTTCTTCTTTGCCGCTGGGGCTGTAGATGCCCAGCAGGTTAGTTAGCAGATGCACTGCTTTGGTTTGCTCTTTCATTTTCCTCTTCCTCCAAAACCGAACCGAGAACGGCGATGGTTTGGTCAATTTGCTGCGTGGTGATGACCAGCGGCGGCAGGAAACGCAGCACGTTCCGCCCCGCATCTAAGATTAACACGCCGTTTTGGGTGCATTTCTGGATGATGTTGAAGACGTCGTAGCGGAGTTCCATGCCGAGCATTAAGCCTAAACCGCGCACTTCCTTAACGATATCATGCTTAGCTTGCAGCTCCTCCAAGCGTGCTTTGAAGTATTTGCCTTTCGCGGCTGCCTGTTCCGTGAGGTTCTCTTCGATGAGGGCGTCTATGGCGGCGCATCCCGCAGCGCAAACCAGAGGTCCCCCGCTGAATGTGGTTGAGTGCTCGCCCACTTTGAATGCAGACATGATTTCTGCTTTGGCGACGGTGATGCCGATGGGTAATCCGCCTGCGAAGGGCTTGGCAAGCGTCATCACATCAGGGGTTACGTCCCAGTTTTGGCAACCAAAAAGCTTGCCCGTGCGCCCGAAGCTGGTTTGCACCTCATCCAAGATTAGGAGAACGTTTTTTTCGCTGCATAGTTGCCGCACCCCTTGGAGGTAGCCGTCTGGGGGCACGCGTATGCCGCCTTCTCCGCGGATGGGCTCCAGCAAAACCGCAGCGGTTCGGTCGCTTATGGCAGCCGTGAGCCGTTCAAGGTTGTCTGGGGGGACATGTTTGAATTCGGGCACCAGCGGCTGGAACGGCGCGCGGTACTTTTTGTCCCAAGTCGCTGAAAGGGCGCCCATGGTTTTGCCGTGGTATCCGCCCATGAGAGCGATGATTTCGGGTTTGCCTGTGTATTTGCGGGCGAGTTTAATTGCGCATTCGACGGATTCAGCGCCGCTGTTGGAAAGAAACGCCTTATCCAAGCCTTTCGGCGTGATGGCAACGAGTTTTTGGAGGAATTCGCTGCGTTGGTCGTTGTAGAGGCTTCCGTGGCACGAAATCAGCTTTTCGGCTTGCTCTCGGATGGCGGCGACCACGCGGGGGTGACAGTGCCCCAGCAAGGCAACTCCAAAGCTGCCCATGCAATCTACGTATTCTTTGCCGTTGATGTCCCACAGCGTCGCCGCTTTACCTTGGGCTATGACGATTTGGCGTTTGCCGAAAACGTTTGCCATGAGGCGGTTCTCGGCGTCTATGATTTCCTGTTCGTTCATTGCGTTATCACGGTTCCCGTTTCATGTTTGAGGGCTGCAGATATGGGGTTTTTCCCTGTACCTGCGGTTACCAGAACTTCGCCGACGCCTTGGTTTAGGGCTTCAGTTGCCGCGTGCACTTTGGTGCTCATGCCTGAGCCTATGCTGCTTAGGACTTCCTTGATTTCTGTTGCCGAAATCTTGGGTATGCATTCGCCCTTCAGCATCAGCCCCTGCACATCAGTGAGAAGAATAAGTTTGTCGGCTTTGAGTGCGCCCGCAAGGATAGCTGCAGTTCGGTCGCCATCTACGTTCAGCGGCTCAAAATCTTCGCTGGTGGCTATGGGCGTCACGATGGGCACGTAGCCCTTCTCCAGCAGCAGAAGCAGCAGTTCACTGTTAACTTGGTTGATTTTTCCTGTGTAGCCGCCGTCTATGACGCGTTTTCGTCCGCGTTCGTCTACGGCTATGAGGCGTTTTTTGCGTTCCGCCTGCAGAACTCCTGCGTCCAAGCCTGACAAACCCACGGTGGGTATGCCTTGGCTCTGTAGCGCCAGCACAATTTGCTTGTTGATTTTGCCCGCCATAACCATGGTGTAGATTTCTATGGTTTCCTTATCGGTGTAGCGGCTGCGAAAACCATCCGGGGAAACGATGAACTGCTGTTCTTTGCCGAGTTTGCTGGCGATTTCGGTGACTTCAACGCCTCCGCCGTGCACCAGAACCACCTTGTTGTCGGCGAGGAGTGCCTTGAGGTCGGTAACTAAGTCTGTTGAGGCACCTTCTTTGAGGATGCTTCCGCCCATCTTAATGACAAGCAGCATTGCAGGTCACCTACATCGGGTGGAAACCCGCGCTTTTTAGGCCTGTAGTTTCGTCAATGCCCATCATGAGGTTAAGGCACTGGACGCCTTGGCCAGAGGCGCCTTTCACCATGTTGTCTATGGCGCTGAACATGAGCAGATGGTTGGTGTGGGGGTCGATTTCGAAGCCTAAGTCACAGTAGTTAGTGCCCTGCGTCACCTTTGGGTCGGGCAACTGGTAGATGCCCTTCGGGTACTTAACAAAGCGTATGAACGGCTCGTCTGGGTATGTGCTACGGAGGGCTTTCCAGAGGTCTTTGGCGGCTAGGGGCTGCTTGGGAAACGCATGAACCGTTGCGAGTATACCGCGGACCATGTTCACTGCGTGGGGTGTAAACGCGACTGATATGGGTTCGCTGGCAAAGGCGTTTACCTCCTGCTCGACCTCGCCGATGTGGCGGTGCATAACAACCTTGTAGGGGCGCACACCACCGAAACGTTCAGGATGATGCGACGCAGGGGTAGATTTGCTGCCTCCTCCGCTGCTGCCCACTTTCAGGTCAACAACAACGTGTTTGGGGTCAATCAACCCCGACTTGATTAGAGGAACCAACGCGAATATCGCAGCAGACGCCATGCATCCGGGGCAGGCGATGAGGCGGGCTTTCTTGATTTCTTCGCGGTGAAACTCGGGCATGCCGTATGCGGCTTCTTTGAGGAGTTCGGGGTGGGCGTGTTTCCAGCCGTACCAGACTTCGTAGTCGGCGGGGTTTTTGAGGCGGAAGTCCGCGCTCATATCTATTACCTTGAGTCCCGCGTCGAGCAGTTTGGGCACGAGGTTTACGCTGCCGCCGTGCGGTGTCGCTGTGAAGACAAGGTCGCAGCTCTTCTGCAGCTCCGCTATATCCATGGGTACAAATTTTAGTTGAGTTAATCCGCGGAGGTTGGGATGAGTGTTGAAGACGTATTCGCCTGCGCTCTGCCGACTGGTAACCGTGGTTACCTCTACCTCGGGGTGTAGAAGCAGCAAACGGAGAAGTTCTCCGCCGACGTATCCTGTTCCGCCTATTATGCCTATTCGCATCATACTTTTTTCTCCTGTGATTTCGTGACTATATGAGGCTTTGGGCGCCCTTCAGGAGGGGAACCGCCACGTTTAAGCCTGTTATGGTTCGGGTTTGCTCCCAGAATTCGGGGCAGCTGTTTGCCTCGTGGAAGACTATGCGGTTTTGGTTGGCAGCTACGTTTTCTTCGATTATGCCTTTCACTTTAGTGTAGGACTCCGCTGCCTTGTAGTCGTTAACTGCAGCCTCCAACCGCGTGTTCCATGCTTTGAAGTCCCGCAGTCGCGTGTCATCGCGCTTGACTTTCTGCACAGGCGCCCACGCCGCGGCTGCCTTGCCGAGCTCTGCTTTGAGGGCTTCGTCGGCGGCGTTCTTGTTTTTGCCCACATTCATCATGCCGTCCATGGCGAACACCCACGCTTCGTTGTCTCCGCCAAGGGTTTTGCCGCATTTCGCGGCGAGTTCCCGAATGTACAGGGGAAGCTTGGCGTCGAACACCAAGTTGCCAAGGAACGTGTTGGTGCGGAAGTCGCTGAAGCCTGCACGCGCCAACGCCACGGGGTAGCATACGGGGTCTTTGTGTTTCTCTTTGTAAACTATGATTCGGAGGTCGTAGAACCATTTGTCTACGAGTTCTTGGGCTACCACGCCCACGGGGTTAATTATAGAGGGTTCGGTTTGACCAATGTTGACGAGGAGTTCATCGCGGTTTTTGGAGAGCACGATGCCTTTGCCGTGGGTGCCCGCGTCGGGTTTAATGATGACCTCTTCACCGATTTCCTGCTCCAGCAGGTCGGCGATGTCGGGTTCATTGCGGATTGTTCTGCCGTCCTTTGTCACATCCGAGGGGTCGCAGGGCACATACGATGTTTTAGGAATGGGTAATCCAGCCGCCCACAAGTGCATGAGGGTTCGGAATTTGCTGTAACAGGTAAATTCTACACTGGAGGGATTGAGGACTTTTTTCCCGAGTGATTCCATGGTGTTGGCGGCGTAGAGGCGGCGGTTTTTGCTTTGTGCTCGGTTCAGGACAACGGCGATGTCTTTGATGGTTTCTGTGAAGTCTTTGCCTTTGCTGGCAACGCGGAAACCTGTTTTGCTTATGGAGACAGCGATTTTGCGGAACGGTATGTAGGTTAAGTCTATGCCCATCTCTTGGGCGGTGAGTTTGATGCCGTTTTCGTCGTTTTCTGAGCGCTCATAAAGAAGACCGATGCTCATGTGGGTAGCCTCCGACTGAAAAATAATTAAACAAGGGGTTGGGAGATAAATTTAACGGGTGTATCCTGAAGCGCGGTAAGGATGCTTTTTGGGGATACTGTTTATTCGCCCCAGTCTTCTCCTTCCAGAGTCAGTTCCTGAAGGTCAACGCATCCGCCGTTTATCTGCTTGACTTCGAGTTCGAGTCCGCAGCTGGGGCAGCTTAGAATTTCTCCTTTCGCCGTGTCTTGTGGAACATCCAAGTCTGCGTCGCAATCGGGACATTTAGCTTTCATTGCCTTCACCTCTTGTGTTCCCAAATTTGTCGTTTGTTTACTCATCTTGCTATCTCACGTTTATTTTATTGGAAATAACTTTTTGAGGTACGCGCGTTTCTTTTAAACATTGTGACTTATTTGTAACATATTAGACTTCAAATGTTCCAAACAGAACAGTAATAGGCAACTGTTCAACACCATACATTCCGAAAAAAACAAACATACAACCCAAAAGCAACGAAATCCGCACCTTTTCCCCCTAAATGTTACGAAATTGTTAAATTACAATCTGCCAACAATAGGGGCAGGAGTAAACCAGCTTGGACGATATAGACAGAAAAATCATAAAAATCCTCAAAAACAACGGAAGAGCCGGATACATAGACATAGGCAAGCAAATTGGTTTATCTGAAGGCGCCGTCAGAAAACGAGTAAAAACGCTGTCCGATGCAGAAGTCATCCGCAGATTCACGGTTAAAGTCGGCGTGGCGGAAGGCGCCGAAGCAGTTGCCCTGCTTTCAGTGAATCCCTCGTTGCCCACACAGGAAGTTACTAAACGTATACAGGAAATCCCCAACGTGGACACCATCTACGAGGTCGCAGGCGAGTATGACATTGTTACAGTCATCAGCGGCATAAACGTCGTCGAAGTCAACGACTGCGTCGAGAAAATCCGCCGTGTACAAGGCATCACCAAAACCAACACGATGATTGTACTGCGCAGCCTGTGAGAGCTACGGCTTTTTGGGCTGTGCCAAATAGTAGGCAGTGAAAACGCCGTCTGCAACGGGGTATATTTCGCGCAGATACGCAAGAGCGTCCCCCAAAGTTTTCGCCTCAGGAATCACCAACCAATAGTTTTCTGCGTTAACGACTTCCTCAAGCATCCCCGTTTCCTTTTTAACGATAGGAAAACGCAAGTAACTTGCACCCGACTGAAAGACGGCAATGTCCCCCCACTTTGGGTTTCCTTTGCGGACATCGATGGTTTTTGTGCCTTCTTTGAGCCAGGTGTAGACTTCTTTTTTAGCAAGGAACAGGGGCATATCGAGTCACTCACCAACCGAAAGGTACTCTGTGCTCTGGGTAAATAAACTCATTTTAAACTGCGGATTCAGAACCAGAAAAGAACCACCTAAAGCTACAGGGGCGGTGATTCTGCCTAAACCGACAGCTACATTTTTGAGGTTTTCACGCATGTTACGTGTATCCCGTTCGTCTTCAGCAGAGCACAAGCAACTCCGTCGCCCTCAACGGTGCGGTTCGAAAAAGAGCCATCATAGGTTTCTCCGCAGCCGCATGAAGGGCTTTTTTCGGTGAGTAGAGCTTCCTTGGCGCCGACCAGCTTAGCTAATCTTAAAACTTCAAACGCGCCCTTTACGAACTCGTCGGTTACGTCAACGCCTTTTTCGTTCACGACCTTCGCTTTGCCCTTTAAGACCGCCAACCCAGAGCCTCCTTGTATTTCGGCGGGAACCCTTGGCACAGACAAACCGCCCATTACTTCAGGGCAAACAGGAAACAAATCGCCGCTCAAAAACTCCTCAAGCAACTTTGGATTTTTCCAGTTTTTCCCCTCAAAATTGCATTTGACACCCAATAAACAGGCACTTACTATCCTCATGAATGCTCAATCTGCTAATCTGATTTCAAACTTAATTACTTTAGCCTCCGAAAACAATTTGCACCCTAAATTTGCAGCTTAAACGGGGACACCAAGCCACCTTGACAAAAACATTAGACAACTGTCCCCCCCTCCTCTTCAAAACAGACCAAAAGCACATGCCTACAAAACCATTTTGACCCCAAAACACCCGTTTCCCGCCATTTTAAGACGCGAGAAAAGCCCATTTCAGGTCCTGAAGCAAAAAAGCAACCAAACGCAAACGCTTCAGAAACCGAGGGGTAGGAGAAATTTGCTGGAACAAACGCAACATTAAAAGGCGTTATGTTGGACACACAAAAGTCTTTTATACCCTATCTTTACACATTTGCTAGTAGAGTTGTGGTTTGTATGGCAGTTAAAACATCACCAGAATATTTTGTCCTTTTAAATCAAGCGGTTTCACGGGAACTTCAAGTCTCCGTTCAGTATATGCTTCAGCACACGAAAATGGAGAAATTAATGCGTAAAACTATCCCTGAAAACATCCTGCTAGACAAAACAACTTACGACGCGGTTGGCACATTTCTCAAGGACTTTGCTATTCAAGAAATGAAGCATGCCGCAGCAATAATGGAACGCATCTACTACCTTGGGGGGTCAGCCACCACAAAGTCGGATAAGCCCAACATCGGTGACAGCTTAAGCGCTTTTGCTAGAAACGGAGTTGAAGCTGAAGAAGAAGCTCTTGTGCTCTACCGCAGAATCATTGATGAAGCGGGAAAACTGGAAGATTGGCAAACGCGTGAAATGTTCGAAAAAATCTACAACGAAGAAGAGCAACACCTATTCAAGTTCCAAGAGTACGTGAACTTCAAGGATGAACCAGAAGAGCCAGAAACTACTTCGGTTTCGGAGTGGCGAAAAATCTTCACCCCCGACTACTTTGACCTGCTCAACAAAGCATTAGCGTCAGAAATCTCCACCATAGTCCAATACACCAACCAGCATGAAAAAGCCAGCGTCCTCCGTTTACGCATGAAAAGTACGCCTCTTGAAGCGATTCAGGAAAGCAACAAATCCAAAGTCGTCAGCGACCTGCTGAAAACCATATTCATGGCGGAAATGGATCATATGGAAAAAATCAGCGAACGCATCTACCTGCTGGAAGGCGAAGCCACATACAACCCAGAGCCACTGCCGCAAGTAGGCGAAACCACAGAGGACTTTTTGAAGCTGGATCGGGAAGCCGAAAACTACGCGTTGGTGCTTTACCGCAAAATAATCGCCGAAGCCACAAAACGGGGAGACACCAAAACTAAACTGCTGTTTGAAGACATAATCAGCCAAGAAGAAGACCACTACTGGACCTTTGACGACTACATCAAGTAACCACTCTTTCTCTTTTCGTTACCGCTTTTCCTTTTTCGTTTTCGTTTTCTGCCAATCAGTACCTGTTCTGTTGGAATATTTCGTCTGCAACTCAGCGGCGTTTTGATAATCATAGAAAAAGGCTGCAAAGCATTTTAAATCACCCAAACAGATTACTTGTGATGGCAACCGAGAAAGATGCAACTCCTGAAACTGTAATTCAGGAAATTCTGGAAAAAAAACCCGAACTCAGCAAGGAACAACTACTCACCAGACTGTCTGTTGCCAGAAGCATGACAGGCGGGTTAATTGCTGATGTTGCGCTTTTGAAGATGATTGCCGCGGAACTTGGCGTTGAAATCGCTAACGGAGATGAAACCTTCAGTCACAGGCTTTCGCTTGGACATTTGGTTACTGGTTTGAGAAATGCCACGGTAACTGGACGGGTCATCGCGGTTTATCCGGTTAGAACGTTTGATGGCGCAAAACCGGGAAAATTTGCCAGTGTAACCATCGCGGATAATGATGGCACCGTTCGAGTTATCATGTGGAATGAAAAAGCGGATGTGGTTGAGTCAGGCGAGTTGCAGGTTGGGCAGATTGTCAAGTTTGCGCACGGCTACACGAAGGCAGACAGGTTCGGCGCGGCAGAGCTGCATCTTGGTGACCGAAGCCAAATTGAGCTTAACCCAGAAAACGTGAAACCTGAAGATTACCCGACAATTGACAGGTTCACCGTCAAAATCCAAGAGATAAAGTTGGAGCAGAAAAACGTGACTTTGGAAGGCACCGTGAAAGATGTTTACGCATCATCCACTTTCACCCGAAGCGACCAAACAGCGGGTAAAGTTCTGCGTGCCAAGGTTGCTGACCAAACGGGGGAGGTTGCGGTGGTTTTCTGGAACGAGAAAGCCGACGAGGTTGAGCCGAAACTTGGAAGAGGCTCTCAAATTCAGATTGTGAACGCCAGAGTTAAGCTAAGCCAGAATGGCGAAGTGGAGCTTCATGTTGATTTGGGCGCCTATGTGGAGGTTACGGAAGCGCCGAAGAATCTGGTGAAGATTGACAGCTTAAATGCGGAAGGGTTTAGCGACATCTGCGTGGAAGGCGAAGTTGCCTCTTTACCCGTCTCCAAAGAAGTGAACACATCCAAAGGGGAAACAGTGCCGCTGACGTCGTTTGACTTAAAGGATGAAACAGGTGTAGTACGGGTTACGGCATGGCGGGAACACTCAGAAACCGCAAGCACACTGGTAATGGGAGAGAAAATCGCGTTGGACAACGTTTACGCTAAAATGGGATACAACGGGAAAATAGAGTTAGCAACACGCTCAACAACAGCCATAAACCGTATTTAGATGCCAAAAACGGTTCTGGCGGATTATTTTCTCTCTGATGCATTTTTTATACACTACCCCTCTCGGTTTCTGCAGCGTTTGCGTTTGGTTGCTTTTTTGCTTCAGGACCTGAAATGGACTTTTCACACGTCTAAAAATGGCGGGAAACGGGCAAAAATGGCTCTAGATGATACTTGCCGTAATGAGAAGGGGGGGTTTTTGCGTTATGAAGGAAGAAAGGCTCTTTGCTGTGAGAGAGAAAAATGAGAGGCGGATACGCCTGTGTTAGTGAGTTTATTTTTTCTTTGTGGTTTTCTTTGCAGCTTTCTTTACGGGTTTTTTAGCAGTGGTTTTTTTTTCGGTTTTCTTGGCCACGGGTTTAACCTCGGTTTTCTACATTTGTATGGTATCCGTATTTAAAATTTGTGTAAAGCCTCGCTTCTTGACTGTGTTGCCATAACCCCTGTGTAGAAGGCTCAGAAGTTGGAAATAGAGAGTTTTTACTCTCATTTAGTGTGGAAAGACCCAAAAACAGGCTTTCTGCTTGGAAAAATGATTCGGAACTGAACTGTTGATTAGCGGTTCCTGACCAGCATTTGTGAATTGAGGCTTATTCAGTGGAAAAGCTTGGAGGGCCCTGGCAGATTGGTCAAAACGACCCTTCCCCAACAAAACAGGACAGCATCCATAGAGCAAAAACGTCCCCACAGGCGTTTTCTTAGCCGCCTCGGCAGTTGTCTTTTTCTAAAACATCGGCTTGTCTTGCAGGTACTCTTTGCCTGTTTTAAGTGAGATTTCGGCTTTCGCAAGTTCACTGCCCACGTAAGCTGCATGGTCAATGCTGGAGATTAACCCCGCAGCCAATATTTCTTTGTAGATGCCTTCTGATGTTTTGCCTTTGAATATAACAGTAGGCTTATCCAAATCCAATGATGCAAAGTGAAGAGCAACTATGAATGCTTCTTGCCTGTCCACGACAATTCTGAAAACGCCCTTCTCGTCTGCAAGAAACTGAGAGGGACCCTCCGTTGCGGTCTTAATGGTCACGTTTGTTTCCAAGTCCCTGTTGTAGATTTCTTCGCGGTTTCGCTTATCCTTCAAAACAAGCAAGTCAATCCCGAGGTCTTTAGGAACAGACCCCCTCTTTTGAGCCAAAAACATCATTTTCGCAGCTACAGCTTCTTCTCTGATGGCTCCTTTTGCTTTGTCACTTTTCTCTGTCGCCAGCAAGACACTTGCGTTCACTTCGGAGGATAAACGGGCAAGCAACGCATTTACCCCAACGGAATCCGCATCCATCAACTCGGTGACGTTGGAAACACCCATAAACAAGGGAACATCAGGGTTTCTTTCCGCAAACTGGCGAAAGGCTACAAAAGACTCCAAAACGTTTGAGGGGTCAAGAATCAAATCGCCCAAAATCTTAGTTACGCCAAGGCTTTTTGCCTTCGTCACGATTTGCTCAAGGAACTCGACACGTTTGGCGGCTTGCTTGGGGAAAAAACCTTCACGTTGATTCGTTGGAATAGCTACTACAGTAACGTCTTTGGCTATGGGCGCAACCTCTTCTATGTTTCCTGCGTCCACGCTCAAAATCAGGTCTGCCCCTGCAGAAACTGCAGCTTGAATTTCGGCGGGGTCAAGCGTGTCTATGCTTATTGGAACGTTAACAGCGCCTTTGGCGGCTTCAACTATACGTTTGGCGTCTGCAGGGCGGCTTTCACCCGCAACCATACCCACATCGATTAGGTCTGCGCCATGCTGCACGAACTGCTTTGCCAGCCGCTGGATTTCCTCGTTGGGCATCAAGGCGGCGTCCACAACCTCAGCTAACACGCGCATGGGAAAATCTTTGCCGACAGGCAGATTTTTGATTAACAGGTTATGAGGATTGCGTAGCAGAGCGGCTCGGTTTTCGTCAACTTTTGCTAGCTCCAGAAGGGCTTTTTGTCTTAGCTTCTCTTTGAGCAGGTCACATGCAGGCGTTGTAGTTGACAACGGCACTTCACCCAACGATTCGAGCACGGTTGGCAAGTCAGCAGCGTACCGTGAACCCTTAAAGGTTGGAACACCAACTGCCTCAGAAACAGCAGCAACGTCACCACGCACCAGCCCAGGAACCAGAATCGCATCGAACTCTCGAAGAGGCGTTTTGCCAAGGGCATCGCTTATGGTTTTGGGGGTCAAGAAGGCAGCCACTGGAACGTTTATGACGAAAACCGAGGTTTTTACTTGGGTTGCTTGTTTTGCGTATTGCCTAACTGTTTCTTCTGCGAGAGTTCCCGTGACTAAAAGCACATTCAAGGTTTACCCTCCATTATCATGTGACCTTCATCAGGGAAGGGCTGACGTAAAATCAGAGGCGGAACCGTGTCGGAGATGCAGACGCCGTTCTGGGCAGGGGCTTTAACGTAGACCTTCACCTGTTGACCCTCCACAAGTTGACTCTTACGGTTAAATCCTTCATGACCCCTGAGTAAGGGGAATTGGGCGCTGTCCGCTCCACCACATCACTGCAGTTACCAATCAAATCAACAAGCTTGCCAACCCGCGGTTTCTCAGCGGGGTTGTCTGCAAAAGCCTTCACGCGAGTTGCATATATGATAGCTTCGAGGGTGGCGGAGAAAGCCCTGCAGGGGGCTTTGGGGAAAGCGGGTTCGGCATTCACGCGTTTTATGTTGCAGGTGACTTTGGATTTCTGGGCATCTATGGGGGTGATGTCGGCGACGGCGACTTCAACAGTTGCCTCGGCCATGCACAGTTGAGGGGCGTTAACGGCTACTGCCTGTTTGAACCATTCAAGAGGCAGAATTCCGTTGGGGTTTGCTTCTTTGAAGGTTGCTTTGTAGAATACGTCTATGTCTGAGGTTAAATTCACAACGGCACATCGGGTTAATCGGAGGTTTTGGCTTGTCAAAGAGGAATCAAAAACGCTGATTACCAGTTGCGCGTCGTTTTCCATGGTTGCGCCCATTGGGGCGGCGTTGGGTTTTCCGTCTCGGCTGTAGGTGGAGACTATGGTTTCGGCAATTGTGTTCCTTGAGAAACCCAAATCTGTCAAGTTCACCATCCTAAACAACCTCAACCAAAGGCGCGGGAACCAGTAAATTTTGGTTCAATCGAATGTAATTTTTCACATTAATAATAAAGTTTTGCGCGACATCCGCCTCTCATTCTCTATTGAGTCTGAGTTGGTATTTGAGGAAATACGCTTAGAGAGGGTTATTTGATTTTTAACTTTTTGTAGAGGCAGAGAAATACTTTTTCGCCTTCAGACACGGGCTCTTTGAACTTGACTGAAACTTCACCAGGTGACAGCGACGCCCTGATTTCGCCTCTAACTCCTGAGGCAGTAACAACTTGGTTTCCCACGAATTTAGAGGCAGCCTCCAAGGTGCTGAAGAGACCCTTCACTGAATACTCGTTGGCACCTCTTGTTTGCCCTACAGTTCCTTCCTTGGTCTTTTTTGAGAAGAACTCTAATTTGTTATTTGTTTCAGTGAGTCTTCCTCCACCGATTATTCGGAATTCGCGGGCTTGAAGCCCAGGATTAATCAAAAGGACGGGGTCGCCTCTTTCCGCCACGACTTGCTGTCGGAGTTCTATGTAGACTAAGCATTTTTCAGAAGCCTTCACCGAGTGCGTCACAACGAATCTGCCGTCTTCCATGACCCCGGGCACAACGTTTCCTAACACTTCAAAAGACCCCACAAACACGTCTACATCGCTGTACGGCGTCAACGAACGTCTATAGTATTTGTCCACGTCCAATTCAGTAATCACATAACGGGTGGAAGTTATGGAGCCAGGAGAAACCGCTAAGTAACCCCTGTGAGCGTCATCAGGTTTTAGGTTTTTGACAGCAACGCCCACCCTTTCTCCGGCGATAGCCTCCTCTTTGTCCTCGCCAAATGACCGCAGCGAACGCACTTGACCTCTTTTGTCGGCGGGTTTGATTTCGATAGTGTCTTTCAGCTTCACTTTTCCACGGTGGATTGTGCCAGTTAAGACGGTTCCTACTCCGGCTATGGTGAATGCGTGGTCTATAGGCATCTTGAACGGGCCAGTCCATTGGCGAATAGGCGGACTAAGAGAATCCTGTAGGGCGCTCTTGAGTTCATCAATGCCCTTACCGGTTAATCCTGAAATCTCCACAATCTTTGCTTTCTCATAGGGAGTTCCTTTCAGAAGAAGCAGAACTTTCTTCTTAACTTCCTCAATTCTCTCTGGAGAAGCCAAATCCACCTTGTTCAGAGCAACGACAAGGTCCTTTATTCCAAGGTTTTTAATTATAGAAAAATGCTCCACGCTCTGAACCTGAAGACCGAGATCGGCAGCCACAATCAACACTGCAGCGTCAATTATGTTGGCACCCGCCACCACATGCCTAACCAAGCTGAAGTGCCCCGGCAAGTCGACAAGAGTAACCAGATACTGACCTAAAGTGAAAGCAGAAAAGCCCATGTCTAGGGTCATTCCGCGCCTGACGGAATCAGGTGCCTTGTCCAGAGCAGCGGTCGAAGGTTTTTCAGTTAGCTGACGAGCAAGCATGGTCTTGCCGTGGTCAACATGCCCAAAGAGACCGACATGAACAGGAACAAGACCCTTGCCCTCATCAGCCATGCTGTAACTTTTAGCGACTGCATTGGCCTCTCTGAGAAATAAGTCAACCGCATCCACAGGCTTTGAACCGTCTGCCAACGCTTTTTTTACCACTTCTTTTCTGATTCTTGAAAGAGAAATGCCCAAATCCGGATTCTTGTACCGCGTCATGACCTCCATCATAGACTTTCGGGTTTCCCTTTCGATGCCTCTTGCTCTGAGCGACTTCTCGTTTTCCACAATCTTTTTGGGCTTGGATCTTTTCGGGTTTTCCAGTCGTTTTAGAACTGCGGTGACAATGGTTTGGGCGATTTCTTCGTAGCTTTGTTTACTTGGGTCGACAACCACGAGGGGGGTGTCCCATTTGTAATCGCCCTTTGGGGGGTCAAGTTTCTGATTGACTTCCTCAATGAGGGATGAGGGTAGTGGTGAGCCGCGTTCTTGGTTCCATTTGAGGGCTTGTTCAACGGGGGTATCAACAAAGACTATGTCATAGTCAGAGTCTAATCGTTTGGCAATATGCCTCAGGTCACTCCTCATCGACTTGTAGTAGTTTAAATCATCACTGATAACGAGAAAACCATTCTCCAAACCAGTCGCAATCGCCTTCTCATAAAGAGTCTTCACCGACGTTTCTCGCTCAGGTTGGAAACCTTTGGATGAAAACGAGAGCATACCCCGAAAATCGTCCGAGCTGATTACCATGGTTGATATGCCATGTTTGTCCTCAAGCAGGGAGGCGACGCTTTTGCTGACGGTTGTCTTTCCTGAAGCAGGCAATCCGCACAGTATAAGCAGGTAAGGGTAACTCTGCGACACACGTTTTCCCCTATTGTCTATCCTATCTTTGGTTTATAATCCTGTCGAGCATCAGCTCTGATTTCAAGTCGCTTAGCTACTGGATAAACTATATAATATTTCCGAGCCCTTTTAGCTGATTCCATAACAGCAGGTAGCCATAAGACAGCGGCATAGTGGCGGCGTCCAAGGGGAATCGGACCCCGAGACCTTGCGGACTCACCGGATTTGAAGTCCGATGCTAGGACCACCTAGCTGTAGGACGCCCCAATGATGCCGTCAGGCGTTGAATAATCTGACTTCACGCTGCAACATAAACATATTCCGCTCTGACCCACGGGGGACTCATGCTAAGCTTCTCCAAAACGCCTTTTAACGCATCTATCCGAGTTTCATCTTATAGTTACCACTGACTTAGGGGCAGTCATGGGGCAAAGGGCAAGCGCCAACCAACACCATACCCGCGTCTAACCACAACGCCTCAAAGACGAATTCGTTGCCCACCTTTGCGGCTGTTTAAGCGGCGGGTTTAGCTGCGGAGGCGGGGGCTGATAATCTACGTTTCAGCATGTTTTCCAGTATGGGTCGCAACTTTGCAGTTTCTGCCAGAATTTTTTCTTTGCCCAATGCCTTCATGTCGGCATCTATTTCTGTGATGACTTCAGCGTAGCGTATTCCTTCTGCGGCTGAGACGTATTCTACTCGGAATCGTTCTGGACTCATGCCTAGCTTGATTAGCATTCCTTTGAGTGCGTCTGTTCTTGCTTTCATCTTGTAGTTGCCGTTAATGTAGTGGCAGTCGTAGGGCAAGTGACAAGCGCCAACCAACACCATACCCGCGCCCAGCCTGAGTGCTTCCAAGATAAAATCTTTGTCAACTCTTCCAGAGCACATAACCCGAACAACTCTTACGCTTGGCGGGTACTCACATCTGCTAATCCCAGCTAAGTCTGCGCCTGCGTAACTGCACCAGTTGCATAGGAAAGCCATGATTTTTTCTTCAGGTTTCTCTTCAAGTGCAGCTCGAATTTGAGCGATAATTTGGGCGTCAGTAAAGTGCATTTGAGTAATTGCGTGTTGGGGGCATTCAGCAACGCAGGTTCCGCAACCATGGCAACTGGCAGTAATTATATGCGCGGGTTTGTTTGGCTCAGCTTCAATTGCTCCGTAAGGACATTTGCTGACACAGACCCCGCATTTTGCGGTCTTGTTTCTGCATTTTGTTTCGTCGACTATTGAGATGATTGGTTCAATTTTCCATTTGGTTTTGGAGAGCACTGTTGCTGCTCGGGCTGCTGCTCCGCTTCCTTGGGAGACGCTTGATGGAATATCCTTTAAGCCTTGACAGGCACCTGCGTAGAAGACACCGTCAGTGGGGGCATCCATGGGTTTTAGTTTAGGGTGGCTCTCCATGAAGAAGCCGTCGGCACCTCTTGACAGGTTAATTATGCGTGCAATGTCCGCTGAACCTTTTTTGGGAATAGCTGCGGTTGCTAAGACCACCATGTCAGCTTCAATCTCGATAGGCATCCCAAGGTTAGCATCTTCAGAGTGAACAACCATGTTGTGGGTTTTCGGGTCTTCATCAATTCGGCTGACGCGTCCGCGAATAAAGTTTACGCCGCGGTCTCTTGCGCGGTCATAGAACTCTTCATAGCCTTTGCTTGGGCTTCGTATGTCCATGTAGAAAACGTAGACTTCTATGTCTTAAGCGTGTACATGCAGCAGAAGTTACTGCAATATGGATACTTGTTTTTATCGCGGCTGCCAACACACTGGATGAAGGCGATTTTGTGGGGTTTTTGTCCGTCTGATTGTCTGATGACTTTACCGCCTGTAGGTCCCGCAGCGAGAATAAGTCTTTCAAACTCCATGGAGGTAATAACGTTGGGGTATTTACCATATCCTAAGAGGGGCATGTCGTATGGTTCATAAACGTCAAAGCCGGTGGAGACAATAATTGCACCCACTTCAATCTCGACTTCTTCATCCTTCTGAGTAAAATCTATAGCTTCTCTTGGACCGCAAGCATCCACACATTTGAAGCATTCAATGCAGTAATCCTTGTTAATGGCATAAATCAGAGGTACAGCCTGGTCGAGGGGAACTGAAATTGCTTTTCGGGTGCCAAGGTTCATGTCCCATTCGTTTGGGTATTCGATTGGACAGACATCTTTGCATTGTCCACACCCCGTGCAGCGGTCATCAAGAATGTATCGTGCCCTTTTGCGAATTCTCACTTTAAAGTTGCCTATGTAACCTTCAACGTTAACCAAATCTGAATAAGCAAAAATCGTGATGTTAGGGTGCCTTACGCAATCCACCATTTTTGGTCCTTCAATACAGATGCTGCAGTCAAGGGTTGGGAAGGTTTTATCTAAAGCCGCCATGTGCCCGCCAATGCTCTGAGTATTCTCAAGCATATACACTTTGAAGCCCATTTCTGCAAGGTCTAAGGCGGCATTCATTCCTGCAATTCCCCCGCCGATGACAAGCGCCTTGTTGGTTACGGGAACTTCAATTGTTTGAAGCGGCATCAAGAATCGTGCTTTTGCAACTGCCATGCGAACCGTGTCTTTTGCCCGTTCCGTTGCTTCCTGAGGGGTACTTTGATGACACCACGAAGCAAACTCCCGGATGTTAGCCATCTCATAATAGAACGGGTTCAAACCTGCTTCGTTAACGGTGCGCCTAAAAGTGGGTTCGTGCATTCTTGGTGAACAGGCAGCGATGACCACACGGTTGAGTTTCTGCTCTTTTATGGCTTTTCTGATTTCTTCCTGTCCTGGGTCAGCACACGTATACCGATTCTCCTTAACGAGAACAACATCAGGTATAGTTTTAGCATACTCAACCACCTGCTTAACATCCACAGTCCCAGCGATATTCAAACCGCAATGACAGACAAAAACGCCTACACGTAAAGGTTCGGGTTGTGTGGCGGCTTCGTTTGGTTTTTGTGTTTGTGGATTGCTCATTCTATAACATCATCCTTAACCTTTCTTTTTTCAACCGCGTCCCTTCTTTTTGGGCGACAAGAGCATTAGTTTTTTTAATTTTACACATTAACTTTTCTAATGGAAATATAAACATTCCCCAGGTCAAGCAACAATCCCCACGGAAAACAAACCCGCTAATCTCTTCAATTTTTCACACATTTATTCTCAAATGAAAATCAAAATCACATGAATATTTAGAAAAAAACCAAATACCACGAAACTATTTAAGGATACACGTCGCTACAGAGCACCCAACAGCTCATCATCCCCCAAAAAACTTGCCTGCACTTTCTATGCGCCATAATAAAACACTAACAAAGCAAAAAATACTTGCAAAAAATAAAGAAAAAGAGAGGGCGACTATTTTGTCGGGTTTGCGTCACCAGTTGCTTTGGCTGCCGAAGCTGCAGATTGTGCCGCGGCTTGTTTTGCTGCTGCTTTGCGTTTTAGCATGTTCTCTAAGATTGGACGAAGCTTTGCGTTTTCCGCTTGTATCTTTTCGGTCCCTATTGTCTTCAGTTGGTCAGTCATTTCCTTGACTATATTGACGAATTTCTCTCCTTCAGCAGATGACACGTAGTCAACCCTGAGTCTTTCAGGGCTCAATCCAAGCTTTTGAAGCATACCAGACAAGGCATCCATGCGCGCCTTCATCCTAGCGTTTCCAGAGATGTAGTGGCAGTCACTGGGAAGATGGCAAGCAGTAATCAGTACCCCTCCAGCACCCAGCCTAAATGCTTCCATAACGAAATCCCGGTCTACCCGCCCAGTACACATTACCCTGATGGCCCGTGTCGTTGGGGGGTATTCAAGCCGGCTCGTCCCCGCTCGGTCCGCGCCGGCGTAACCTCACCAATTACACATAAACGTTAGTATCTTCTCGCCAGGGTCTTTTTCTAGAGCAGCTCTGATTTGGGAGAATAACTGTTCATCCGTGAAATGCATCTGAGTTATGGCGCCTTGGGGGCATTCAGCAACGCATGTTCCGCATCCGTGGCACTGGGCTGGATTAATCTGGGCTGGTTGCCCCGCAGCCGCAGTTATGGCTCCGAAGGGACAACTTTTCACGCATACACCGCAGGTCGCTTTCACGTTTCTGCATCTGGAGGCGTCAACTATCGAGACAATTGGCTCTATCTGCCATTTCGGTTGAGAAAGGATGGTTGCCGCTCTTGCTGCCGCGCCGCTTCCTTGGGCTACACTGTAGGGTATATCCTTGGGTCCTTGGCAAGCACCCGCGAGGAATACGCCGTCCATAGGTGTATCCATGGGTTTGAGTTTAGGGTGACTTTCCATGAAGAAACCGTCTGCACCTCGCGTTATGTGGAGAATGCCAGCCAATTCTTCGGCGCCCTTGCTGGGTATGGCGGCTGTGCTTAGCACAACAAGTTCGGTTTCGACTTCGATGGGTTGCCCCAGCTCCGTGTCCTCTGCGCGTATAACCAAGTTTTTGGTCTGGGGGTCTTCCATTATTTGGGATGGTTTTCCCCTGATGAAGGTGATGCCCATTTCCCGTGCGCGTCGATAGAATTCTTCATAGCCTTTGGAGGGAGTGCGTATGTCCATGTAGAAAATGTAGACTTCCACGTCATCATGATAGTGCTCTTTCAGAAGGATGGCTTCTTTTAGCCCATACATGCAGCAGAAACCTGAACAGTACTCGTACTTGTTTACGTCCCTTGAACCGACACATTGAATGATGGCAACGCTTTTTGGTCTCTTTCCATCAGATGAGCGAACTACATGCCCAGTTGTTGGACCGCCAGCTGTGATGAGTCGCTCAAACTCCAGAGCGGTAACCACGTTATCGTATCGTCCATAGCCGTACCTAGCGTCCTCATAGGGCTCATAAACGTCACAACCAGTCGTCACTATGATTGCTCCAACATCCAATTCAACTTCTTCAGGCTGTTGGTCAAAGTTTATGGCTTTACGGGTGCCGCAAGCATCCACGCATTTGAAGCACTCTATACAGTAATCCCTGTTTACCGAGTATACAAGAGGCACTGCTTGGTCAAACGGAATGGAAATGGCTTTTCTTACGCCCAAGTTCAAGTCCCACTCATTGGGATATTCTATTGGGCAGACGTCTTTGCATTCCCCACAGCCAGTGCATCGTTCAGCAATGACGTATCGAGGGTTCTTGCGAACTTTTACTCTAAAGTTACCTACGAACCCCTCCACTTTGAGGATGTCTGCGTTAGATATTACTTCGACCTTAGGATGGCGTAATACCTCGACCATCCTAGGGCCTTCGATTCATATGCTGCAATCCAAAGTTGGAAAGGTCTTGTCAAGTTGTGCCATGTGGCCGCCTATGCTCTCGTTCTTCTCGACAAGATACACTTTGAAACCCATATTCGCCAAATCTAAAGCGGAGTTGATTCCGGAAATTCCCCCGCCGATAACCAAGGCGTTTTTATTTACAGGAACCTCCATGGTTTCTAGAGGCGCAAGCAACCGCGCTTTGGCCACAGCCATTCTTACAATATCTTTTGCTTTTTCTGTAGCTTCTTTTGGAGTACTGGGATGGCACCACGAAGCGAACTCACGTATGTTCGCCATTTCAAACACAAAGGGATTTAACCCTGCCTCACTTACGGTTTTCCGAAATGTCGGCTCATGCATTCTGGGGCTGCAGGCGGCTACGACAACACGGTTTAGCTTGTATTCTTTTATGGCTTTTCGGATTTCTTCTTGTCCAGGGTCAGCACACGTATACCGATTCTCCTTAACAAGAACAACATCAGGTATAGTTTTAGCATACTCAACCACCTGCTTAACATCCACAGTCCCAGCGATATTCAAACCGCAATGACAGACAAAAACTCCAACACGCAAAGGTTCTGCCTGTTTGGGAGCTTCAGATGGTTTTTGTGTTTGTGGATTGCTCATTCTATAACATTCCTCAATAACCATTTCTTCTTTCTTACCGCTTTCCTTCTTTTGAGCACCTGTCGATATAAGCATTGCTTTAAACCAGCGCCAGTTTTAACATAAACCAAAATCACTGACGGACCACGAAGACGTCTACGCGAAGGTCTTCAGTTGCTGTTGCAGGGTTTTTAATGGCTCTTTTGGCGCTTCAGGTCTGTTGCTTATTTAATAACTTCCTCAGTTACGAAACGTTTGCTGACCATTTTCTGGGCTTTCATGCCGCTTTTCGCCTTCAGTTCCTTAGCCGCATCCAAAGGAGAAGCGATGCGTTCTAGACTCTTGTTCCATGCGCCTGAATGTATGGGGGTGTGTAACACGTTGGTTCGCTTCAGCGTTAAAGCTTCATCTACGGGGCAAACGACTTTGCAGGCGCCACAGTAGGTGCATGTTAACTCGTTAACCTGAACTTTGCCGTTGTCAGCAACCGTTAATGTGCCTGTTATGGGGCAGACGTCTACGCAGTCGTGGCATCCTTCGGGGCATTTGGAGGTGTTTATCGCCATTTTTCCCTCGAAGGTTTTGCGCATTTTAATTACGCCTTCAGGGCACTTGTACTCGCAGACTCTGCAGGTGGGGCACTTATCTTCAGGGATATCAACAGTTACCTTCACGTGCTGCCTTTGACTGGGAGACAACGCGTCCAAGTTTTCAACAGGTTTGCCGTCGTAGGTTACTTTAGTAAGTTTAAGCTGACCCAGGGGGCAAGCTTCAACACAGGCAACACAGTCCTTGGGGCAGTTGCGAGTGTCAATTTTTATGTCGCGGACAAGCTGCGGGAAACTTTCCTTATCCACCACGTTCAAGATATGCTCGCCGTTCAACGTAACTTTCACTGCACCGTACGGACAGATGACGTCGCAGATGCCGCAGAAGATGCATTTAGCCAAGTCAATGTCAACTTTCCCCTTCTTAGCCGCTTCACCCGCCACCTTCGGCTGCTTGGTGACAGTTATGGCTTCTTTGGGGCAGGCTAAACTGCAAATTTGGCAGCCCACGCAGAGGTTCTTGTCGAGGGTTAACTTGTAGTTTTTAACTTGCAAAATCCACTCTAACGTCAGGGCTTGTGCCGTGTCGAGTTTTTGGTTTTTGTACGGCATATCTTTTCCACCATAATAGATGCAACACAGGATGCGAAAAGGGCACCCCATAACTATCTATTGGAAGTTTGAGTGGGGTTCTGGTGATATAAATATTGCTTGAAAAATGAAGTTAATCAACCGTGATAAAGATAGAAATCCGATTTTTCACTAAAAGACCAAGAATTAACGGTTTCCCCGTTGAATACACCGTACAACGTGACAGCGAAGTGCATCGTTATTCCTGAGAGAAACAGCTTGCAATCCAGCCGCCTCCAAAAACGCGCCGAACTGCTCCAGAGAAACAGCCGCCTTCAACCCAGTCAACACGAAACGCGCATCCTCCGCCGAAGCCTCCACCAGATGCTTAAGCGTCTCTGCAGGTTTAGGCATGTTCTGCAGAACCGTGAAAGCGAACGCGAATCCAAAAAAGCCGCGTCTAAACGGCAGGTGGTCTGCGTCTGCCAAAACCACATACACGTTTCCGAGCGCCTTGGCGCGGTCTCTTGCCAGAGCCAGCAGCTTCCTTGAAGCATCCACGCCAACCACCATGGCAACTTTGTCGGCTACGTAACTAAAGAATAAGCCTGTTCCACACCCCAAATCCAAAACTGCCGCGGTTGGGCGCAGGTTTAGGTCTTCTAAGGCGGCTTTGTATTTGGCTTCCTGCTCCTCTAGGTACCGTTCGTCGTACATCTGCGCCGTCAAATCGTATCGCCGCATAACCGAACGCTTCTGTCTCCAACTGCTCACAGCCAAAGCCTTCAGAACTCTTATGTACAATAGCCGCTTCTAAAACAGTTTGGTAGAAAGCACTTGCCCTCAACAACTAAAGCAGTCGTTCTGGTTAACCCGACGCTGGAGGAAGCCGCCGCGGCTATGGAGAAAGCGCTCTCTCAGAGGCGAACCCTCGTCGCGGCAGGCAACTGCCATGTCCACTACAGCGGACGCGCAAGATCCACGCTGGAGCCAGGCGAGCGACTCCTGATAATAAAAGAAGATGGCTCACTGCTGGTTCACCGTCCAGTCGGCTACGAACCCGTCAACTGGCAACCCGCAGGCAGCGTCTTCCACGTCCAACAAAAAGATGACGAGTTGGAAGTGCACGGTGTACGCCAGAAGCCCCGTGAAAACGTCCGCGTAACCTTCGACGCCGTCTACATGGTTTCCACCCTCGCATTAACCGACGCAGGGGATTTCCTGCTGCACGCCACCGAAGACGATATGCACCGAGCCATCCTGCTCAAACCCGAGCTTTTTGAGGAAGGATTCAAGCCGATTAGCTGGGAAAAGCATGTGGAACCAGGATTTGTGGACATCTACGGCGAAGACCAAAACGGGAAACTCGTCATCGTCGAAGTTAAGCGGAGAACCGCGTCGAAAGATGCGGCGCTGCAACTTGCCAAGTACGTGGAGCCCATAAAAGCGAAGGTGAACCGCGAAGTCCGCGCCGTGCTGGTTGCGCCAAGCCTAGGCAAAGACGTGCAGAGGATGCTGGTCACGATGGGGCTGGAGTTCAAACCGTTAGACCCGAAAACCTGTGCGGAAGTTCTTAAAAAACCGGGGAACACAAAGCTGGAAGCCTTCTTCAAACCAAAGAGCGGCGACGTCTCCAAGAAAGCTTAATTACCGAAACCGCGTTTTCTCTGAGCGGAGAGAAACGGCATGAATTTTTGGCGAGACCTTCCAGCAGGCGATAATCCACCTGAACAGTTAAACATGGTCATCGAAGTCACCAGCGGCTCCAGAGACAAATACGAGTACAACAAGGAGTGGGAAGCATTCGTTTTGGACAGGGTTATTCCTTCGTCGGTGGTTTTCCCCGTGGATTACGGGTTTGTCCCGAAAACGTGGTACGACGACGGCGACCCCCTCGACATTATGGTGCTGAGTTTCGCGTCGCTTAATGTTGGCTGCGTAGTTAAAGTTCGAGTCATCGGCGCCTTGATAATCGAAGACGAGGCAGGTTTAGACGCAAAAATCCTCAGTGTACTGGTCAGCGACAGGCGGTTCGAAGACTACAAAGACATAAGCGACGTCTACAAGCATCAGCTGGTGGAGATTCAGGAATTTTTTGAAACCTACAAGCGGCTGGAACCGCACAAGTGGGCAAAAACCAAAGAGTGGAAAAACGCCAAAGAAGCCATGGAAGTCATCAACTACGCAATGGAGAAGTACCGCCAACTCGACGGAAAAAAACCTGGACAGTGAAAATAGCATCATCCGCCGAGAGTTTTTCCAGGTTTAGCTTAGTTGCAAGCCGCAGAGGCGTGTCTCTGCAGAGCATTTCCACGAGAAGGTTGGCTTCTGCTTTGCCCAAGTTAGCCTTGACGCAGTAAGGTGGAACCCCGTAAAATCAAAATGAGAAGCATTAATGCCGTCTGCGTCTTCTCGCGCGGGCACCCTGAAACGTTGTTGAAAAATATATCGAACCAACAAGAGACTTCATGAAAAACTTATATGATTCCTCCAGAGGATAAAAATAATTTATGACCCGACCCGCGTCCAGAGGCAGCGCCAAGAAAGCAGGTTTACCCCCAGGAACAGTAGTTTACGTCGGCAAGCAGAAAACGGAAAAAACACGGATCCGAAGCATCAGCTACGACGACACGCATTTTGAAGAAAAAGAAAACAAGAAAATTGACGAAACGTTTGACTCCGCGAATAAAGAGGGTGTTACGTGGATAAACGTTGATGGATTACAAAGAGTCGATGTCATCGAAAAAATCGGGAAACACTTCAATCTTCACCCGCTTACTCTGGAGGACATCGCAAACACTGAGCAACGCCCAAAAATGGAGGACTTTGGGCACTACATCTATGTTGTTTTGAGGATGCTACGGTATGACCAACAAGGAAACGAGATTATTTCCGAACAGCTTAGTCTGATTCTCAACTCAAATTTGGTGTTGTCATTCCAAGAAAGCGAGGGCGACGTTTTTGACACAGTCAGAGAAAGATTAAGAAATGAAAAGGGAAAAATCAGAAAAATGGGCGCCGACTACCTCTTGTACGCGCTGATAGACGCGGTGGTAGACAACTATTTTGCAGTTCTTGAAAAGTTAGGAGAGAAAATCGAAGACATAGAAGACCAAGTAATCGCTAACCCCGAACCCGCCACCGTTCAGGTTGTACATAACCTAAAGAGACAAAGCATCGCTTTGCGCAAGTATGTTTGGCCCCTACGAGAGGTCGTAAATGGCTTAGAGAGATGCGAGTCAGGGTTAATCAGCAAAGCCACAGGTATCTATCTGCGAGATGTATATGACCACACGATTCAAGTTATCGATTCGGTGGAAACGTTTCGTGACGTGCTCTCGGGAATGCTAGATATTTATCTTTCCAGCGTCAGCAACCGAATGAACGAAGTGATGAAGGTTCTAACAATCATAGCCACCATATTTATCCCGTTGACTTTAGTTGCGGGTATCTACGGGATGAATTTTACATACATGCCTGAACTTAGTGCACAGTGGGGATACCCGCTTGTCTTGTTAGCTATGGTTTTGATAGCAGTCGTGATGCTAGCTTACTTCAAAAAGAGGAAATGGATATTGCAGAAATGAAAAAGAACCGTGAAGCGCAGTCTTTTAGAATAAGTTGCAGGTGTTTCCCTTACGCGTTCAAATAAGTTTTTAACAATACTTATAACCATTTTGATATACATAATACTGCATTGGTGTTTTCTATGGCAGAAGGGAAAGAAGCAACTAAAACTACAACCAACCAAAACGAATCCAAAAAGTTCGGCGCTGAAATGTACGCGGAATCAGCAAGAGCAGTACGAGAAGTTGGTGCGAGAGTAATTCTATCAGTGGGCGCAGCCATACTAATTTGGCTAGCTGGAAAACTAATCTTTGTCCCCTTAGCCCAAGGAGTAACAGACCAACTATTGGGGTACCCAGTGACATCCATCGTAGGCGCAGTAATCGCAGTTGCATTGGCAATTATCATCTTCACAGTATTCATAGACATCCGCAGATTAACAGGCGGTCTAGCAGGATTAATGGCATACCACTTTGGAAAAGCCAGCGGAGAAGTTAACAGATCAGAATTCAACAGCTACCGAACAGCTCTAGATGGAGTTATCTACGTCATTGTCATATCGCTAACTTACCTCTTGTTCCAAGATTACCTAGCAACAATACACCCAGCGATTCCAGCCATCCTCTTAGTACTGATTGTAATATGGGCAATCTTCGCGCTCTACCGAAGCAGCAGAGCAGTAGCAACCATAATTGGCAAATACACATCAAAAGCCGCCGAAGAGTTGGAGAAACAAGCAAAGAATCAATAAACACCAAACCCCCATTTTTTTACTAAACAGAAGGACAAACAAATGAGCGCAATAAAAGATGCAGAGAACTTGAAGCGAGTATTTCACGCTGAAGGCGCAAAGACAGCGCAGAGCTTATTGTCGGCGCTCTTAATTTGGATTTTCGGCGTCCTATTATTCCTCCCCATGGCAGCAGCCCTCGGTTCAAGTGTGGGGCTTTTGTGCACGGTCTTAATTCTGGCAGGTTTCACAATATGCATCTCCAAAGCAGTCGGAGGCTTCAAAAAGCTCATTGATGCATTCGCCGCAATTCCCGCCCGAAAATACCTCGTCAAAAGAGGATGGATCCGTGAAGACGGCAATGTTGTTTCAAAACAGGTACTCTATTCCATTTTCGTAGTAATTCTGTATTTACTGTACTATCCCCTTCTAGTCAACGTTAACCCTGCCGTAAGTGGAAGCCTTCTAATCATAGTCGTGGTTTTCGTTTTCTTTTTCGCAGTGAAAGCAATTCGCGCTTCACGAAAAGCAATCACAGGATGGCTCTACTCATAGCAAACATCAACAATCAACTCGATTTACTCCAAGCAAGATTCGGTAAACAATCAATACTTTTTTATTTTTTCCATTCATACATAAGTACATGTTAAAAGCCAGTTGGTGAAGCAGATGGTTACCTTTGTCAAAGCAGCAGGTATTGCTGAACAAAAACCCTCTGGCGAGCCAGCACATATTTTCAAAAAGGCATTAGCAATAATACTTCTCGTAAGTTTAGCCGTTGCCATCATTGCTCTTGCAAGCCCCTTTTTAACATCCCTTTTCAATGAGACACCTGAACAATCAACTGAATACACAACTCTAAACTTAGCGTTGTATCAATCCGTTGACTACGACCAGAAAGATACACATTACGTTTTCAGTTACTTCCCCGCAGGGCAACAAAACCTTTTCCAAGTAACTTCCGAAAACCAAACCCAAAGTTTTCCAGCGTTAACCGGTGCATCATATAATGCCCTTGGACTGGAAATCAAAGTAGACTTGGCAAACGAAGGCTTAATTTTTTTACAGGTAAAACCCACTAATGGCAGCTAAAAAGCGCTCATTTTTTAGGACCTAAATAGTCTTTTCGCATAACACTAGGAAGGGGAGGCAAAATCTTTTCCTCAACAAATTTTTCTTTAACGCGCTCAGTAATTTCGGATTTAATGAATTCTTCCCTTTCAGCGGAGGAAACCCAAAACAGCGTCTCTATTTCGGTAGCCCACTCCTTATTTCTGACAATGAATCGAATCTCTCGCCTTCGCTTTTCATCAACCACCACTTCCCTATGACTGAGCAAAACGTCTCGAATCAAGCTTTTAACCGTGGGTACATCAAAAATGTAGTCGACAGAAAAAACTAGAGAAGCCACCGTTTCTTTGTTACCGCCAGTAAGATTTACAATCCGTTCTCTAAGCAAGACCGAATTGGGGATTATTATCATGTTTCGATCATAAGTCTTCAGCGTCGTAGTACGTAAACTAACCTCAGTAACCACACCCTTCAGGGTCCCCACAGAAATTACGTCACCAATTTTGAAGGTTTTTCCCGAAAATATAAGCAGCCCAGAAACCCAATTCTCAATAAGGTCTTTAAGCGCAAAACCAATAACCAATGCGCCTACCCCAAGACCAGCAACCAAGCCAGTTACATTGATGTTAAAAGTCCAAAGAATCAAAACGAATGCAATTAAGTATCCAATTATCTGAACGAATCGTTGAAAATTTGCCACTATTCTCTTTCTATCAACGTTTGTCCAATCAGTCGTCTTTAATAAAACATGGTTTATTGCTTTCACCAACACAAATGCAAAAACAAAAATCAATACAGCCTGAAGAATCTGTCTAAGAAGTTCTTGAGTAATTAATTCAGCCATATACATCAACGTATCAGTTGAGATAAAATCAGATTAGCGGCCCTAGTATAAATTATGTTACCTAATCCAATGAGCGTTCTAGTGATAAAACAAGTTACGCAAAGCCGAACCCCGTGAAATTCGGGCAATTACCCTGTTGACAGAATACACCAGTTCCCTGCTTTTTTCAGTGTAACAGCAAAAACTTGCCGAAGTAGACTGTCCGTGTACACGTAGAAGACCTACGGACGACTACTTGCCGCTGAAGAAGTCGCTTATCCGTTTTTGGAAAAGCGCCTTTCGCAGCAACTTGCCCTGAACAATCCACTGCTGCATGGGAATCTCAAATTTGCCGCTAACGTACTTCAACGAGTCTCCCAACGTGTTAAACTTGAGAGGCTTCTGCCGCATGGCGTTGCGTACGTTCTCTCGGACCTGCCAAACGCCGATGGGCATAATGTAGCCGGGTCGGGCTTCCCTCAAGACAACAACGGTTGCTTGGCGCCTCTCCTTCACCAGCAACTCGCAGGTGGCTAGCCGCGCGCTATAGTAGCATCCGCCTATCTGCGCGTAAGTGGTTCTGCCGCTGTAGCCTTCGCTGTCGCTGTAGATAACGACTTTGTTTCCGTTGGGGTTCCAGGTGGTGCCGGGGTACCAGGCCTCCATGGACTCGTAGCTCCACGCGGCGGGGATCATCAGGATTTCGAAAACGTTGTCTAGATAGATGGATTCGTAGACGCGGTACTCGTTGATTTCAGGAAAAGTTTTGACTTGCTCCATGAGGCTTTTGCTTATGATGTCGTCAACGGCGGTTATGCTCCATCGTGTGGGAACAAGGCGACGCTTCTTTTCGATGCCAAAGGCGCCTACGCTGAAAGCCTTCTGGATTTTGCTCACCAACACGCCTCGGCTGTACAGTTCCTGCACTGCCTCCGTCGCCCTCAAATCACTGTCATAGTAGGCTTTCTCCACATGATGGTTAAAGCGGGAGTTACCCACATGTAAGTCCCGAATAGGCGCCGACGGACCAAACGGCTGAACCTCGTCATCCATCGATATGCTGCCGCGGGGCTTCTTGGTAAGGTTCAACTCCAAATCCACGCAGTTATCCGCCAAAGCCAGCTCTCGGGTTTGATCCATAATTTTGCCTGCCGAAGCAAAATCCTGCACGTTAACACGGTGTTTGCCGCGGACGAGTAAGCTGCGGAACCCAACGATTTCGTCAAGGGATTTGCCAAACCACCTTTCAGGCAAGTCAAAAACGGTGGTGTCCTCGTGAACGGGAGGCACAAGCGGACCAACATAGACGTTTGGGTAGCCGATTCTGCCTATGAAAACGCTGGGGGGCGAAGCGCCGTCGATGTCTTCGCTGCTGAGCAGGGGGACGCTTTTGAGGAAATAGTTTACTTTGACCAAGAGGGGGCAGCGGGTTTTGCCGCAAAGGTTTCTGGCGCCCTTACAGAGAACGCACTGGCTGCTCTGGCGAACCCTCGTAGCAATCGGGTTTTCATCCAACACGGAATGATTCACCTGATTTATAACATCCAGTAGCCAGTTGGCAGAGTTAGCAGGATTTGGGTTTCCGCGGTCTTCTTGGGCGGCAGTCATCTTGCTAAAAATATGGACACGATGTTCTGATATGTTTTCCGCAGACAGAAGCTCAAAGCCGTCGTAAAGCCGCAGGGCAGAACCAGGCAGAAAATCCGAGAAAAACACGGTGTCAACTGTCGCATTATTCAATATATCGGAAACGGACTCATTGAAAAAACGGAAATCTCGCTTATATCAAGTTTTGCGACACGATGATGCAACCAAAAACACAGAAGACGTATGTCACATGAGAAAACAAGCAGTAGTCGCGGTTTCAACTTTGCTGTTGTTTGTTACGGCCATGTCCGCAGTTGTTTATGCAGAAACAACCTATACAGTTACCATACTGGACCCGAGTTCACATGGTGGACTTGGAATTTCATACAGTGGCCACTGGGTGGGACAGATACCCATCAGGATAACCAGCGGCTCCACCACCTATCAAACCCTATCTTACTGCATGGACCCCGACAGAACCGTCTACATAGGCAGCACGTACACCGCTACTTTAACAACAGCTTCTGACACATCAACTTGGAGGGCAGTAAGCTACGTCCTATCATGGTATGACCCAGGCAACAGCCACGATGCAGCAGTAGACCAAGTAGCCATATGGAAACTGCTGGACCCGGGCTACGTGTCTGAACCTTGGCTGGACGTAACCGTAAACAACGAAGGCACCACCTTGGCAAACATAGCAAGCGGCAAAGATGTGGTGCGGCAAGGGGACAACTTAAGTTGGGTAGCACCCATAACTGTTGACGGTGCCTCCGTGCAGGGCAGCCCAGGCCAAACGTTGACGTTCACGGCGCAACTCAAAGACGCTGTGGGGACGCCACGGCTAAACGTCAAAGTCCAGTTCACAGCTACACTAAATAGCGACGGCTCAAGCATACAGCTAAACTCGACGTATGTGGTTCCAGCCGAGGGTTTCACGGACAGTCAAGGAATGGTGCAGGTTGCCGTGCAAGTTCCCTCAGACACTGCGTTGGGCTCAACTATACAGATTCAAGCAGCTACCCACAGCGTCTGGCCTCAGAGGTACGTGGATTTAACTAATCCTGACAACCAAGACCTGATAGGCATAGAAGACACCTTTGGGTTAACCACTTCAACCAACATCTGTATCTTAGGTCACATAACAGTAGTTCCCGAGTCGGCGTTTGGGGCGTTAAGCGCACTAACAGCGTTCGCGGCTGCCTTCGCAATCTGGTCCAAAGTCAAAAAAACCAAGATACCCTGAAGACATAGGAACATCCACCCGTCTTCTTTCTTTTTAGTCCAAATTAAGAATGAAGGGATTGTTCACCGCGGTTTTTTCGGTAAGAGCAGTGCTCAACTTGGCTTTAGTAAGCGCCCGAGATATTTAGAGCTAATCGGCACTTACGCCTCAGGCTATGCACGGTCGTTCTCGTATTCATCAGCAAAAAGCACGTTTTGTTTTTTCGGATACTCAGCCGATTCCGTCAAGAAGCGACCAACTAGCTGCGAAAGCCCCGCGTTTAGCGTTTAAAGAGGTATCGCCTCCAGCAACTACGATGATGTCGTTGTCTTGGGGGTTGAGTTCCTGAAGTATCTGACTTGCGGCATCAGGAAACACGTCTCCAATGTCTTCACTGACCGATTCAATGCGTAAACGTCCATTTCGAAAAACGATAATCAAGGCGCGTATTGCACCAGCCATAACCGCTGCGTCCCGTTGCTCAATACCAGACCCTACGCTACAGCTACAGCCTCTTACCAAAAAAGCGTAATTATGCTCGCATGGAGTCAACTCGGTCTGCAAGAACTCAGCGCGCAATGGAAAAACCGATTCAAACCCCCGCCAAAGATTCAAACCCTTGACAGAAAGGCAACATCCCATTTGGGAGGTCGTCATTAAATCAGCCTCGACAAATCGACGCACTATGGTACGTATGGCACCCTCACCCACATTTAGGTGTTCAGCAAGTCTGTTGCGTCCAACGGTTTTTTCAGAAAGCATTTCCAGAGCATAAAACAAGTGAAATACTGAAAAAGACAGCGGCGGACCAGGAGCCTTAACCTCCAGTAGCCCCTCAACCAAATCTTTTAGCCCGCAAGTCATGCTTGCCCAACTTCTATGCAACATTCAACAACCCTCCATATACAGGTAATGTTTCACACGCTGGCTTTCTTTGAGGCAAACTTTTTTCCGGTGAATACCGCCACGCAAGAACCCAGCAACAACGAAAAAGGCAGACATGGAAAAGCCTGCCTAAAGCCGTTGAGTGGGAAGCGGAGCTTGAGTAGGTAAGTTCAGAGACCTAACTACGCGGTCTTCAGATATCAGGGGAACAACTTGGGGTTTATCCAAGAGCGAATGCGTCACTTTACACTTGATATCATACACCGCTGCAATGTTTTCTTCAGTTAAGACTTCCTCAGGAGAGCCAACGGCGAATATTCGCCCTTTTTTGAGCATAACCATTGTGTCTGAGAATCGGCTTGCCAAATTCAAATCGTGAATAGACACCACAACAGAACACGACAAGTTTTGAGCTAAACTCTTGAGTATGCACAGAATCTCCAGTTGATGCTTGATGTCAAGGGAACTTGTAGGTTCATCGAAGAGCAGGATTTGCGGTTGCTGTGCAAGGGCTCGTGCTATGACAACTTTTTGCTGCTCGCCTCCACTTAACTCGTTAAAGTGGCGCATAGCCAGCGAACCGATGCCTAGAAAATCCAACATTTCCGCAGCTATTCGACTGTCGTTTTCGCTGAGGTTCCAGTTGATGTAAGGTCTGCGCCCCATAAGCACTATATCAAAAACGGTGAACGGAAAGGTGCTGATTGAACTTTGAGGAACATACCCCATCAACTTGGACATTTCTTTTATGCTTATCTTGGTGGTGCATCGTCCATCAATTAGAATCGTATCCCGCTGGGGCTTCAGTATTCTGTTTATGCATTTTAGGAGAGTACTTTTACCCGACCCGTTTGGACCTACAATGCTTAAGACTTCACCTACATCAACTTTGATGTTGATATCTTTCAGCACAGCGAAAGACGCATAATTGAAGGATAGATTGTCTATTACTAATTTCAACGCCAACTTTGCCTCCTTTTACTAAGCAACATGTAAATGAAGAACGGTACACCCAACAACGATGTTACAATTCCTACAGGCAGTTCTGTGGGCGCAAGCACTAACCGCGCCACAGTATCAGACCCTAAGAGCAAAACACTGCCTACGAGTACGCTGCAAGGTATCAAAAACCGATGGTCGCTGCCGATCATCATTCTTGAGATGTGAGGAGAAATTAAACATACAAAGCCTATTACGCCTGTGAAGGCGATTATGCTGGCAGTTGCTAAGGTAGCCAGCACCATGCAGACGGTAAGCGTGCGTTTAGAATTCACGCCGACGCTGGTAGCAACTTCTTCACCTAGACTCATGACGTTAAGGTCCCAAGACTTCTTGGACATAAGTAGAAGCGTAACTACGATGATGGGTAGAATTATCAGGATATTCTGCCATTTCGCGGAACCTAACCCGCCCATAAGCCAGAAAACGACCGACCTCAACGCCTCATATTCAGGCGCAACAAACTGAACTAAAGAAAGCAGGGCTGAAAAAAGAAAACCAACGGCGACCCCTGCTAAAATTACTGTTTCAGTATTTATGGACCTCACGCGGGCAATTCCGTACACAGTAAACATCGCTAAAAGGCTAAATACGAAAGCGTTTCCAACGACAACGTAACCGCCTATAGGTGTAAAAACGCTCACTCCGAAGACGATTGCCAGCGCTGCACCGAACCCTGCAGCTGAAGATATACCCAAGATATAGGAGGAAACAAGAGGGTTCCGCAGCACGCCCTGCATTGTGGCTCCAGAAGAGGCAAGTCCTGCTCCTGCTAGAATGGCCAAACAAACCCTTGGCAACCGAACATCCATTATTATAAACTGAGTTATTGAGTTTTCGGGAGCAATATTGAGAAATGGAAAAGCTCTAGAAAAAATTACGTTTGCCGCCTCAGAAAATCGAGGAGACCCCGCCCCGAGGCTTATGGAAAGTATAATTGTTATTATTAAGGCTATAAAAACTAGAAAAAGCGCGAGAAATTTTCTCGCTTTGGCTTTAGTGTACTGCGTTTTTATTTCTGTTGAGCTCATGAATACGTGTAGACTCCTGTCAAGGATACTCCGTAGAACTTCTGAAGATACTCGGCGTCTACAGCTGCGGGGTCAATGTCTGCGAATAAATCAGGGTGGAACCATGTCGCATAGTACAGCAATCCAATGGTTTCCCGTGAGACGATTACAGCATCTCTAACGATGTAGACATCACCATTTTTTACGGCGGTGACTTCACTCATGCCAGCTCGAGACATCATTTCAGTCTGCAGATACTTGAAGGAAGACAATTCGAAACCATCCAAGTACGTCAACATCCTAACGATAATGTCAGGATTCTTCTCTAGCACATACTCAGCACTCAAAATAGGCATCGCAACAGTCTCGTTAGCAATGTTTATTCCACCAGCTTCGACTATCAAGTCATGGAAGGAATTCCCTGGACCGCAACTGTATCCAGGCATGTAGAATTCGAAGTAAACTGTGGGCTTCTGGCTATCCGTTAGGTTTTGAACGCGTTCTGTAACGAGGTTCATGTAATGAGCCTCGAAAGAGTTGAATTCCTCAGCCATTTCTTCTGCATCCAGCATTATACCTAAGTTGTGTACAAGTATCGAACGTCTTGGTTGCACCGTCCTATCGACGATAACTGCTAGTCCAGCGTTTCTCAGCAACTCAACGTTTGCGTCGCCGTATAGTTCACTTACAATAACCAAGTCAGGGGCCATCTCCAGAACAGTCTCAACGCTTCCAGCTACAGGTATATCCGCAATGGCTGCGGGAAGAAGAGAAAGCCCGGTGGCATCAATATTGCCACGACCCACAATTCTGTCGTGAGCACCGATTGCTGTGACAAGGTCAGTTGCCATAACTGAAACTACACGGTTCACTGGAAGCTTCACGATAACGTTTGCTCCAGTTACATCTGTATAGGTGATGCTCTCAGGTTTTGGAGTGGGCGAAGGTGTCGGGGAAGCAGTAGGTTCAGGAGTAGGAGTAGCAGTCACCGTGGGCTGAACAGTAGGAGAAGCAGAAGGCGCAACAGATGGAGAAGCAGAAGGCGCAACAGATGGAGAAGCAGAAGGCGCAACAGATTGCGTAGGCTCAGGAGTAGAGGTTACCTGGGGAGTCTCGGATGGAGAAGCCTCAGGAGTTGCAGTAGGCGAAGAGGTCACTGAAGCAGAGGGGGAAGGGGTCAAAGTAGGCGTTGGGGTGGATTCGGGAGAGGCAGTAACAGTGGGAGTTGCAGTAGGCTCAGGAGTAGGACTGGCTGAAGGAGTAGGAGTAGCTGAAGGATTGTAAATTGAATATATACCGAAAGAGGAAGCGCCAATAACCGCTATAAGTATAACCGTTATAAGCGCAAGGAACGTTTTCTTCACGATTTTTCACCTCCAAGTCCGCTAAAAGTTATCCCGGGATCGTGAAACAGGTTGGCATAAACCAATGAAGCAACAGATGTAACGTTTGATTCGTCCAAAAGTAAGTGGCACCTGTTCATCTCAGTACAAAACTGCTTCATCAGTCCGCTAAGAATGGGGTTCCCCATTGTGGGGTTATTAATATTCAGAACTTGAAACAGCGTCGTTTTTTCTTGACTCGCTGTTGAGCTTAATGGAAATGAGGATTTGGGTTGAAACTGCAAGGTATGTTCCCCAGGTTTATGGATGGATTATCCAAGGAAAATTATATAAACGTTAGTTTAACCCAAATTAATCACAAGTTGAACAACCTAAGTTGAACAAACCAACCCACCCAAAAACCACCCCAAAGCAAACAAAAAGGCACCAGCAGCAAACCAACAACCAGACACACCTAAAACACACGTAAAAAATCACAAACAAAAACAGATTCGCCCTAAAAGGGGAAATGAGGGCAAACAAGGTTAACACGTCAGCCTACATTGCAGACCACGTAGTTACACCAAACACGCTAACCTGAACAGTTGCATCCGCAGAGTCAGAGTCCACCTTGGCATCCACTAAAATTGACCGAACCATATCTTTTAAGGGCATCAGCCTTAACAGGTCATCATCACTCAGCCACAACGAAGAAGAAGAAGTAAAGGTCTTCTCCACAATCCCGGAGCCTGCCGCAACGTCTTTATCAACAAAACCAAGGCGGAATCGAACCGTGATTGTCTCGTTTTGGCTAAAATCCCCGTTGACCATAAGTAGCGCTTTAAAGTTCGTAATGGTGGAAGGCGCCACCTGAATAACAGTTGGTTCGTTCAGGTAGTTTGAAGAAGCACTCACGGGGATGGTTATGTTTTCCTGTTTAAAGGCAACCCCTAAGCCTTCACCTTGGACCTCGCTGTTTGTAGGATTATAAATTATATTTGTCCAAGGACCAAGAAAAGTGATGCCTGCCTGAAGGATAGGAGTTTGGTAATTTGTATCGATATACACGGCATAAACCTCTGAATCACTCAGGTTCCCGTATGCAAACGACTCAAAAACCACGCCCTCCATCACTGTTTGAAATAGGGAACCGCTGATTTTGAGCCCAGTTTGATTATACTGCTGCGCAGAATATCCACATATCCAGATGCGGACATTCTGCATTTGACCATCAGTAAATTCTGCCCCGCGCTCTACTGTTATAGCAATGGAATTATCACGGAGGTTAAAATAACAACGCGAAATCGCAGCATTCCCATAGGAACCTGTAGCCCCCGGGCTGGGGGTTCGAAAAGCTATGCCTTCAGTGCAGGTAATGAAATGTGAATCATCAATTTTTGTACATTCCGACCAAGTGTTCGTGTTAACAAGCTCAACCCCGACCTCACAGCTTTCAAAAATCATGTTCGTGATTGTTGTCCTAGCAGAATTCTCAATCCTGACGCCGCCATTCGCAACTATAAAGCCAGAAACACGATTATTCTGTGAAGCCAAATATGTTGAGCCACGTATGATTATTTTGTGGTGAGTACACTTCAAAGTTGCACCTTCACCATCCAACATCAAGTTCTTTTTGTTATAACAAATAACATCAGACCCTAAAATGTAGATGCCACTCTTCACAAAAACACTGTTACCGTTTTCGAGAGCACTGTTAATTACCTGTGCCGCATCGGTTGAGTTGAAATCAACTTCACCTGTCTGCCCGTTTTGTGCAACGTAAAAGTCGTCATTGCCCGGGGAAGAATAAATTATGTAGTCGTATTGCTGGACAGGCAACCGAGACTCCAAGTCTGCAATTTGACTGTTCAGAACAGAAGAATATTCGCCAATTTGACCAGATAGATCAGAAGAGTAAGCGTCAATTTGCCCGGTCAGGTTCGCTAAATCCTGATTACGTTGCTGCTGAAGACTGCTTAGGGTTTGATTGTATTCAGCAAGAAGGCGGTTTTGGGAATCGATTATTTGGTTGTTTGAATCGGCGATTTGCGCAGTCAGGTTAGTTAAATCTTGATTTTGCTGCTGTTGGAGACCGCTAATGGTTTGGTTGTACTCGTTAAGCGTGTTGTTTTGGGCAGCAAGAGTCTGGTTAAGTTTGTCGAGTTGAGCATCTTGGTTGCTGAGAAGCTCATTGAACAGGTCAAGTTGACTGTCCTGAGAGTCCAAAGAAGATTCGAGACCAGCAATTTTAATAGAAGTAGCGTTAAAAGAAAACGCTAAAGAAGCCGTTAAAGCCGAAAACAAAATAATTACCAAGATAACTACAGAGATATACTGTCGGGTTTTCATTTGTTTGTTCCTCCACACCCTCGTTAATGGTTGGATTATCCAACCATACATATAAGTTTTAGGCTAACAAACCAAAACACAAACCAGCACAAAAAACAAATCACCCAACAACAAACACCAAACAAAACTCAAAAAAGAAAACAACCCAAAAACGCAACACCAAAAAACAGCAACAGTCCTGCCAACCGCTCTAGGCACATATAAAAATTGAAAAAACCAAAATTTGTGCCGTTGAGGCTACGGGAGGCAAGTCCGCAACCTCAACGGCTCGGCTTACGGCTGCATCTACGACGGACTTACAAGTTACACCGCGATTGTGACGAAACACGGATCCAGTGGCTGACTCCAACGCTTTGCAACTTGTTCATTGGATGGATTATCCATCCAAGTATATAAATCTTAACCTTCTGGTCTATTGAGGGGGGTTGTATATGGTTTAAGGTGTGGTTTGGGTTTGTTTTTGTGGAGGTGTTTGGGGTTTGTGTTGTGGATGTGGGGTGTAGGTGTTGCTTTGGTGTGAGTGGTGGATGGGGGTTGGAGGTTGAGGTGTGAGGGGGGAGCGGGTTTGGTTTGTTTTGAGGGTTTTTTGGGTTTTGGGTTAAGGGGGTGTTTTGTTTTTTGGGTGTTTGAGGGTTATCAGGTAATTGTATCCGAGGTCAATTAGGTTTGTTTTTTTGAAACCGCATAGTTTTGCGGTGTTTTCGACTTCTGTGGGTGATAGCCGCATGTGTATGGGTGGTCCGAAGGGTTGTTCTTCTTTTTTGCAGTTGATGATTGATAGTTGTCCGTTGGTTTTTAAAACACGGAGAAGTTCGGTGAATATTTTTTCTCCGTTTTTGGCAAGGTCAATTATATGGAGCATGGTGGCAATGAAGCAAACATCGATGCAGTTGTCTTCTAAGGGTAAGGGGCAGGTGATGTCCGAGACGCGGGCTTTCACGTTCCTAACTCCTTGAGAAGTAAGCCTGTCCAGTAAACCCTCAATCACCATTGGCGATACATCAAACGCATACACCAATCCAGAATCACCAACAATTTTTGAAGCACACAACGCATAATCTCCAGATCCACAGCCCACATCAAGAAAACAGTCGCCTACCTTGAGGTTTAGTTCACGAAAAACAATTTTTGGATCATGCATCCCATAACTGCTGGAACCGCACCTACGGGCAGCCCCTTTGTTATTGAGATGATGACTACACTGATTTTTCTTCACAGGGTTCAAACTAAATAATCCACTCCACGGCAGATGACAATTTATTTGAGTTGACAACTACTCTTTTTCTCCTCTGTTGCTTTGAATTATTTTAATGCTGAAAGCAAATGCAGCCATCAGCATGATTGCGTTAAGGAGGAACGGCACGTTCAATCCCACAAAATCGAAGAGGAAGCCGCCAATAAGGGGCCCAAAAATTGTTGCGATGCTTAATACAGAGTTAGTTATGCCCATAATACTCCCCTGTTCACTTGCCAAACTTCTTTTCGAAATAAAGCTTCTCACCACCGTCATCAGAATCCCTATACCACACGCCACTAGGGTTACGGAAAGTATAAAGAGCAAAAAGTTTGGGCTGAGAGAAACAAACAGCATCCCCAACATCATTAGAAGAGCCCCAACTGCAATTAGTTTAACGTCATCAAACCTTCGTGAAATCTTTCCAATTAGGAAACCCTGCAGGATGATTTCAGTGAAGCCAATATAGATGAACAAATAAGACATTTCCACAGCTCCAAATCCAAAAAAAGATGCCCCAAGTAAAGGTAAAATAACTGGGATAGTTGAATGGGCAATGCCTTGAAGGAAAAAAATAGTCAATACATAACCAATCAAGGGTCTGGAGATCAAGTCCACAATTTTTCTTGGTAGACCAACAAAATAGTCCAAGACGACGGTTTTCCTCTGGGGAGGATGTTTTTGCCCTATAGATTCAGGCAGGAAAAAGAAAACAAACAGAAGATTAAGCAAAGTTAAAGCGACCGCAGTAATTCCGGGTGCCCAGAATCCGAAGATACTAAGGGAACCTCCGATGGCGGGTCCAATTATGAGGCCAGCGCCGTGGGCGGCACTTACTCTGCCTAGTCCTTTGGTTCGTTCTTTTTCGTTTGTTATATCAACAATGTACGCTTGGGCTACAGCGCCCTCTGTTGCGATGCCAGCGATTATGCGGGAGAGGAGAAGTAAAAAGAAAGAGTTTGACAGGGTAAAAAGAGTGAAACTTGCACTGGAAACAAGAATAGAAAGTAAAAGAACAGGTTTTCTTCCCATTCTATCAGATAATTGGCCTAATATCGGTGAAAAAATGAACTGCATAAGGCAGAAAGCTGCGGTTAGAACACCTATCCAGAAAGCGCCTACCTGAAAAGTTGCCGCGTAGAAAGGAAGCAGGGGAATCACCATCCCAAACCCCGTCATGTCTATGAAGACAGTCATGAAGATTAGGAGGTTAGGAGAAAGCCCAAACCGAGTTTGCTTGCTTCTAATACGATTTGAACTTTCATCCATGTTCATTTCGCCACCAGCGTTGAGAAAAACAAACCGTCGAAATACCCCCTCATCTTGAGAGCGGAATTTCCGGTCGTGCATCTTACTTCAGTTTTTGCAGCTCGTCTCTTGCTTTGGAAAGGACCTTGTTGATTTTTTCGGGGTCTACACCTTCTGCTTTGAGCCTTGAAAGTTCACTTAACAAGGGACTTAGGGTATCCAAAGTTTCAATGAAGGTAAGATGGAAATCTTTTTTCAGTGCCAAAGTGAAATCTTCGAATGTGTTGTGGGCCAGCAAAATGGATTCACGAACTTTTTGAGAGATATGCTCCTTCAATAAATCGTGTTTCTGAATGATTTCTTTCCCTTGATCAGTTATTTCATAGAGAATCTTATTGCCCGTTTTTTTCCCAACTATCCATCCTTGGTCTTGCATAGATTTTAGCAGGGGGTAAACCGAACCTGCGCTGGGTTTCTTGCCTATTAACGTTTCAACGCGCTTTATGATCTGGTATCCGCTAACTTCGCCCATGGAGATTATTTTTAGCATACACATTTTGAGTAATCCGTTTGTCATCAGCCACACCCTATATCGATACAGACATATATCGATACCGATAGCTATAAGCTTTTCGCGAAAAAGTTAGCCACAACTACAAGCTGCAGGATTGATTTTGAATTAATCCACAACAGGCAGAAGTCCAATAGAAACGTGCTATAGCCCACACCCCACAAGGACCATCAGGTCTGATGGGGTTAGCCGAAGGATTTTCAGGCGGCGCTATAGCGGCATTATCATGGGTTTACCCATGAAATTTACTACATTTACAGGAAAACCGTAGACCGCTTCTATGTTCTCAGGTGTGATAACGTCGCATTGTCCAGCAGTGAAGATTTTTCCGTTTTTTAACATGGCAAATTTGTTAGAGCAACACAATGCGAGATTAATGTCATATAGCGCCATGATTGCTGTTGAGTCGTTTCGTTTCACAAAGTCAACAATCGCGGACATTATCTGATGCTGAGTAGATACATCGAAATTGTTGGTCGGTTCATCAAGCAACAGAACTTTTGGTTTCTTAACCAAAGCCTGAGCAAGCTGAACCTTCTGCAGGTCACCAATGCTTATTTCATCAAGATGCTTCAAAGAAACCTCGCTTAAACCAAGCTGGCCTATGAGGTCCTGCGCGATTTCAATGTCTTTTTTTGAAACAGGAGGTGTTTGTTCAAGCATCACAGAATCGAAAACAGTAGCTTTCGAGAAACCAGTTCGCTGAGGCACAGACCGCATCTTTTTAACAGCTTCAATAGGACCCATTCTGCGGAGTTCTTCACCGTCAACCATGACTGTGTCGCCACAGGTCTCCAGCAGACTGCGGATATGTGTTAGTAAGGTCGTTTTTCCTGCGCCAGTGGGTCCTAAAATGGATAGGACATCATTTGTTTCAACATTCAGCTGGATGTTGTCTAAGGCAGTATTTTCGTTTTCGTAGGGAAAAGTCGTATCTATGATTTTCATTTTCATTTTTGGTACCTGCTTTGAGACCTGTTTGGGTATTCGTTGAGGTTGCTTACGAGTTTTGAATTACAAAATTCGCGATTGCTTCGATTTCAGGGACGTCTGTTTCTAGTTCTTCTCCGGTTAGCCCTTTTTGTTGGATGGATTGGTTGAAGGGTATTTGGGCGATTACTCGAGTTTTGCCTAACTTGTTTAGCATTGTTTCGGCGAGGCTTGCGTTGATTTTGTTGAGGATGAAGTAGACGGATTTGTGTGCTTCGCTGGCCATTGCAGAGGTTTTTTCGGACAGTTTAATGGATTCGCACGATGGGTCCAAAACCATTAAAACGACATCGACGCCACTTGCTACACCTCTGGCTAGATGTTCGGTCCCAGCTTCAGTGTCAATTATTGCAACATCTTTTGGTGCTAAGTTTAGTTGGCACACGAAATCTTTGGCTAATCCGCCCATGGGGCAGGCGCATCCTTCTTCAAAGTGGTGTACTTTTCCGATTTGCATCAGGTACAAGTCGCCTTTTTTTGTGACGCATTCACTGGGGATTTCGTCGATGGTCCATGATTCGTTGAGTGTGATTACGGGTTTGCCGGCATTGAATGCGCTTAACTGTTTGTTTAGTATGGCTGCTTTTCCTCCGAGTTGGTCCATGAGTGCTTTGGGGTCTTCCATGCCAAGTTGGGTGCTGAGTCCGTAGTTTGATTCGTCTGTGTCTACGACGAGAACTCGGTATCCTTTGGTGAGTAGATTTTTTGCCAGAAGGGAGGCGAGGGTGCTTTTTCCACTGCCGCCTTTTCCACAGATTAGAATTTTCATGGTTTTGCCCCCGTTTTTTTCTTTGAAAATGGGTTTTGTAACCCTTGTTTATTCATCGTTTTGATAGATACAGAAGAGTTCAACATATACACATCCTGAATGCCTTTAATTGCCATATCTACACCAACATATCGGAATAGATATGTCGATACCGATATAAATATTGTGATTAACAACCACACAAAAACAGCACAAAAAACCCACCGCCCAAAATAAAACAAGAAGCACGTAAGCCTTTCGAAGCGGATGTTAGTTTGTAAAAGGGAAGTGGCGCCCAGGCCGGGATTCGGACCCGGGTCCTGCGGGCGACAGCCGCATATACTAGACCGAACTATACTACCTGGGCAAGACGCCGAAACAATACATATGCCTTAGCTAATTAACTTTTCTCGGGAAACTGCAAAACTGTTGCGTAGCTGGCTGGGTTTAGGGTGTGTTTGTGTTGACTTTTGGGTTTTGGTGCTTCTTGCCCGTCAAGTCGTTGATGTTGATGCGGAGCATTGTGGTTTTGGCGAGTTTTTCGGGGGAGATTTTTGCCAGTTTAGCTTCAGGGGTTTTGGATTGCTGCCTCACCAGAACCTCCATGGCATGGCGTTTCTCAGCTAAATCTTCAATCAGCCGCATTGTACCTGAGAAATGCACCGAAGTGTAGGCGTAGTCACATTCGTCGGTGACGCCGAAATCCAACATCGCCTGCCCCCAGACCTTGGGGTTTGCCTGCGCGTAAACTAGTTTTTTGCCTTCAGGGGCGCAATGAAAGTATAGGCAACTATTTTCTTCGTCGTAGCCGTGGCTTAACGAAACCAAATACGGCTCATCACCCAGGCAAAGCGCGATGGTGACGTGTTTGGCGGTTTTGAGGACGGCACGCATTTCGGCGGCGTCGGTGATTTCGCGGTCTCTGCGGCGAACATGAAACGACATAGCATCTCAATAAGCTGAAAAACAAATATTAACTTTCAGAAAACAAACAAAGAGCAAGCGTTTTAGCAGATAAATAAGGGTGGCTTCTGTTGCGGGGTTAGGGCTGTTTTTCTTTGATTATGTGTAGGGTTTTTTCGGCGGTGGATGCGCTTTCAAGAAGGTCGTCGATTGTGGCTATGAACGTGGCAACTGCGCCGTTCAAGTTTATCTCAGTCACCACGCAAGTGCCTTTATGTTCAGTTTTCACGCTTAGCCCAGAGGGTGCTGTGGAGTTGTCGGGTGAAACCGCGTCGGCGACTGCTGCGGCTGTTTCTGAGTTGCCGTACTCAAGAGTTATTGTCGCTTTCAACGTTCTCTCCCCGCAGTTGCTTGCCTACTAAGTCGTTGGCGGCTTTAACAAATTCGTCGGCTTTGTCTATGGGCACTTGACCGCCTGCGGCTATGTTGTGTCCGCCTCCTTTGCCGCCTAACGGCTCGGCTGCCCGCATCACTATGCCCAAGTTGATGCCTTTGCGGATTGCCATGTCTGTGGTTCGGGAGGAAAGTTTGGCTAGGCCTTCGTTGGGGACGTTGGCGTAGGCGATGAGGGGTTTTTGAGGGTTAGGAAGGCTAGTTATGAGTATGGAGGAGATGGTGCCGATGATTTTTTCGCTGACGAAATCTTCGCCGTTGACAACATAGATGTTTTCGAGTTCTTTGAGGCGTTCGGGTTTTTCCCAGACCCAGTTAAGATATTTACTAATGCTTTTACGATAATCCTCTAGAACTTGGTTGGATTCTTGCAGCGCAGCTTTACGGTCACCCATACAAACGGCTATGCCCAAACTGGGTCGATCCATACGTCCAGTACTGTTGAGAAGAACCGCAAATTCCCGTGCATCCCGAAGAGGCGTGGAGGGCTCTTCTGCGGTAAAGGTGTAAATGTGCCCAATGAGGTTGGTGATTTCGTAGTGCAACCCCTTAGAGAGCAGATGTTCGGCTAGGGCGCTGCAGAGGCGTTTTTTTTCGTCTTCGGTTAGGTCGCTGAGGCTACGCCATTTCTCGCTGCTTTTGAGGGGAATGTTGAGGCTGCTAAGGAAGGCAAGGGATTTGTCTTCTTCCCCACTTAAACCGGGAAGGAAAGGGTTTGTGGTGGATGAGAGGGTTTTGTGAATGGGACGGGTTTCTCTGCCAAAGAAGGTGAGGTCTTTTTCCACTTTAAGCAACCCGACTTTTTGGGCGTCTTGGACAAGTATGGTGTTTAATCTGCCTAGTTGCCGTTGGTTGTATCGGTCTTGCATGTCACCAAGTGCACCGACAATGGCGGTGGGGGACAGGTCAGTGTTTTGCGGGTGCAGTTCTTTGACGGCGAGGTATGTAACGGTGGAGCCGCTGGCTTCTGTTGCGCCGTCCATGTTGTGTAGATGGGGGTTGACTTGGGTGATGTTGGGGTTTTGGTTTGTTCCTGTGGGTTGATGGTGGTCTAGTATGACGATTTTTTGGTTAGGAAGCTGTTGGGTGAGAAGTTCTAGGTAGCCGCTTCCGAAGTCGGTAAGTATGAGCAGTTCGGGTTTGTCGGCTTGGATTTCAGTGGCGATTTTTTCGTCGACCCATTGGGTTATACGTGCGCGGTAGCGTGCGTGTTGCCGTTGGAGTGCTTTGGAGATGATGGCTGCGGCTGCGATGCCGTCTGCGTCTAGGTGGCTGAATATGTGTATGAAGCCGTCGTTTTGTATTGTTTCTTGGATGACTTGGGCGGCTGCCTTGGCGTCTTTTAGGAAGTTTTGGGTGTCTGTTGGGTCTGGTTCTTGGGGCATGTTGGTTCGCTCTTTAGGTTAGGCGGTTTGAAGAAGGTGTGTGCGGGGTTGCTGTTATGTTTTGCGCGTGAAAAGTAGAATTATGGGGAAAAGAAGGTTGTGCGCGTTTGCGCGTGTGTTATGCGATGGAAGCGATTTTTGGTTTAAACTTCCAGTTCTTTTCTAAGACGCCTTTGCGTTTGTAGTATCTGCCGAGCTTGTGGATTTTGGCTTCAATCATAACCATGCTGCGTTTGTTGTGGGCGTCTTTCTTGTTTTTGTCCATGTGGACTGCCATGCGTTTTGCCTTGCGCATCAGATTGCTGAGGTCTTCGGGCAGGGCTTGAGCGAGGTTGGCTTCTTTGAGGGTTTGGCTGACGCTTTTGCCTGTAATCGGCTTTGCCAGTGGAATGGCGTATTGGTCTCGCAGAATTGTGCCTATGCTGCTTTGGTTGTGGCCTTCCTTGGCGAGTTTAATGATGAATGCTTCGACTTCTTCTGGCTCGTATTTGCACCAGTTAGGTGGTCTTCTGCTTACCGGACGAATCGAATGTGATTTTCCTTTTTCCTGCTTTGGCATAGCTATTACCTTAACTTATTGCACCTTTACCCACATGAAACGCATATTTAAGAATAACTGTAGAAGCCCCAAAAATCCTCGTCTATCAACATGCGGTTGCCTTACTTGCCGCCACAATTTTCTGCTATAACCCCCAGGCATATAGCAACGGGCTAAACAGTTAACTAAACTACCTTTCAGCCAGTCCGCACCCCAACCTCGTTGCGGGTTCCATGTTGGTTTGACTGCAGAAAACGCCAATAGCGACCTCCCCCTATAGATTTTTGCACTGAATCAATATTTGGCGGCAAATAGGCTTCTTTTGTTTTCAACGGGTTACGTGGATGCTTTGGGCGTTATGGGTTGGGGGTTATTTTTATTGTTCTGAAGCCTCTTGCGGTGGGGTTTGGCATCTCTGTCAACGTGACTTTTTGGAGGACACCGTTTTTGTCGGTTGCGTATCCGCGTACGTCGTGTTCGGCGGGCATAAGCGAATGCAGACACACTGCGTCGTTGCTTATGCGGTGGGTGCATTTTATGGGTAATCCAAGCAGCAGAGGCGTTTTCTCTTCGACCGCTTCTGTGCAGGCGTACAGCACTGCCTCGGAACCTGCGGTTAACTCTGCTATGCGGACAGCGACGCTTTCCTTGCCCATAGCTAACGTTTCGATTTCGTGTTTGCGTCGGATTTCCCCTGCTGTGCGCCTCAGCTTAGGCAGAATCTTTAGCAGGTTTACCCGTGCGCGGCTGGACAGACGCATATTCGACAACTCTACAGGCGACAACTCATCCACGGGCACACCACCCAGCGAAGTGTCCAAGTGCACGACATCGGCTGTTACGGTTTCCAGCAGCGCCTGACAAAGCTGCGCCTCCTCAACGATGACATCGAAGCTGTCGTCCACTGCCAGCCAAATGGGCTCTGACAAGCGTATGTGTGCCTCGCGGTAGGGCGGCTCAACCAGCACAGCAACGGAAGCCACCAACGTCACGGGTGCAAACTTTTCGTCCAGAACGGCAGCTGCGGAATCTGCACAGACAATTCTCAAGCCGTATCACCAGCGGGTAAGTGGGCTTTAGAGAAAATTAGTTTTACTCTTCAGGAACCTTCAGCCCCAACGCAAGAATGTACATTTCGCTACTTTGAGCGCGGCTAGCCTTGGGCTTGATGAGTTTAACCTCGTCGAATGCCACTTTAACCTTCGCCAAATACTGGTCAAGCAGGTCACCTTGGAAAACCTTCGTGAAGAAGTTCCCATGCGGACACAGAATCTGCTGTGCAACCTCCAGCGCCTTCGTCGCCAAATCAATCTGCCGCGCGTGGTCCACTTCCCAAACGCCAATTATGTTAGGCGACATATCCGACAGCACCACATCAGCCTTTGTCGGAAGAAAACTCAAAATCTCCCGCACTGCACCTGAATCCGTCAAGTCACAGACAATTGTGCGGATGTAGGTCTGCTCGAAGGGTTCAATCGGATTCAAATCTACACCTAAAACGAAGCCGTTCTTGCCTGCGGCTTTCCGCGCAGACTGAATCCAGCCGCCGGGCGCCGCCCCCAAATCCACCACCACGTCGCCGTAGCGGATAAAATGGTACTTCTCTATGGTTTGGGCAAGCTTGTAGGTGGCGCGGCTACGGTAGTTCTCCGCTTTGGCCTTCTTGTAGTAGTACTCCTTCTTGCGCTGACTAATCCACGTTTTCGTCTTGCCCACTGGAAACTTCACCCATCACAGGCGCCTCAGGAACCGCATCGACAGAGTCAGAGTCAACAGCAAGTTCCTCTTTTGGCTTATCTAAACCGATAATCCATACAGTTAGCTTCTCGCAGCTCTTAGGCGAAGTCACAGTCGTTGGGTCACACCGCGCGTTATCCTGACACATCAAACACGGACAATCCACGATGGTTTCGATGCTGGCAGGCATACGCTTCGGGTAAAGCCTGTACGTCCACCGTCCGCCTTCAAGCTCCTTCTCCCTACGGATAAGCCCCTTCTCCTCCAACTTGATGGCGACCCGCGAACCCTCACGGCTGCTCGCGTTTAACTCCCGCCATAGCTCCGACTGCAAAACGCCTTGATAACCCGTATTTACAACAAAATGTAGAGCACGCTGCTCCAAATCATTACGCTTCGGCATCACAGGTCAATCCAATAAATGCAGTATATATAAGCGCAGGTGGCAAGATAAAAACATGTACCCAAAAAAGCCTAAACCGCAATGAAGGAACCAACACCAAATGACAATAAACCAAAAAAACCAGCAGTTCTGCCTTGGCATCGAATCCACCGCAGATGACTTCAGCGTTGGCATAGCAGACTTCAACGGCGAAATCCTAGCCAACACCTCCAGCGCCTACATACCAGAAACAGGAGGCATACACCCACGCGAAGCCGCCCGACACCACGCCCAAGCCGCCCCCGCAGTGCTACAGGAAGCCCTAACCCAAGCCAAAATCAAACCCGCAGACCTCACCGCCATCGCCTTCGCGCAGGGACCAGGACTGGGACCGTGCCTGCGGACAGGCGCCACCGTAGCCCGCGCCCTCGCCAGCTACATAGACAAGCCGCTGGTAGGCGTCAACCACTCCGTAGCACACATAGAAATCGGCAAACTCCAAACCCACGCCAAAGACCCCCTAACCCTGTATGCTTCAGGAGGCAACACCATGGTCACCGCCTACGCGTCAGGCAGATACCGCGTGTTTGGAGAAACCCTCGACATCGCCCTAGGCAACTGCCTAGACGTCTTCGCGAGGGAAGCAGGACTCAAACACAAAAAAGGGCTGCCGCTGGGCGCCGCCGTCGAGCAACTCGCCGCCAAAGGCAAACAGTTGGTTCCGCTGCCCTACGTCGTCAAAGGCATGGACCTCTCGCTCAGCGGGCTACTCACCGCCGCCTCCACCGCCCTGCAGAAAGGCGCCTTCAGCTTGGAAGATGTCTGCTTTAGCCTGCAGGAAAACGCGTTCTCTATGGTCACCGAAGTCACCGAACGAGCACTGGCGCACACGGAAAAGCGGGAGGTGCTGCTCACAGGCGGAGTCGCCGCCAACAAACGCCTCCAAGCCATGCTTGCCTCAATCGCGGCGGAGCACGACGCCAACTTCACCGTGGTTCCCCAGCAGTACGCCACCGACAACGGCGCCATGATAGCGTGGACAGGCGTGCTTGCTTACACGTATGGCTTGACGGTTCCTGTAGCGGAGAGTTTTGTGAAGCTGCGGTGGCGCGTAGACAAAGTGGATGTTCCATGGGTGAAGCAGCCATGAAAACGCTCATAAAGAAAGGCGCCGAAGCCAGCCTCTACCTCGCCGACTGGCACGGCAAACGCGTCGTCATCAAAGCAAGGTTACCCAAAAGCTACCGCCCAAAACAGCTGGACCAAACCATCAGACGCTACCGCACAGTACATGAACCGCAACTGATGCATGAAGCAAAACGGGCGGGGGTGGCGACGCCGACGGTTTTCCTTGTAGACGTAGAAAACGGCGAAATAACCATGGAGTACATCCAAGGCAAACAAATCAAGCAGCTGCTGGATGCGGCTTCCCCAACCGAAAGGTGCAGGCTCTGCGTGGAAGTTGGGGGGCTAATTGGTGCGCTGCACAGTCACGGGCTGGTTCACGGTGACTTGACAACGTCAAACATGATTCTGACAGATGAGGGCAGAATTTTCTTTGTGGACTTTGGTCTTGGCGACCGCTCCGGGGAGCTGGAAGCACAAGGCGTGGACCTGCACCTGTTTAGGCGGGCGCTGCAGAGCACACATTTCCAAGTTGCCGACGAATGCTTCCACGCCGTCCTGAAAGGCTACGGCGCCGCGCGGGGGGCAGATGCGGCAGCGGCGGTTTTAGAGAAAATAAGGGAAATAGAAAAAAGAGGGCGCTACGTAGCAGAAAGGCAACAGGAAGCATAAGGGATGAACGGCAGTTTCGAGCTGAAAGGCAAAGTGGTCATCTTCGCCACGGGCAACATCCACAAATTCAATGAAGCACGCGTCGTGCTGGCACAGCATGGAATAGCAACAGGTATGCTTCGAGCTAAAGCCGTGGAGATTCAAAGCGACAGTCTCACCGAAATTGCATCTGTAAGCGCACAGGACGCCTACAAACGTTGCCGCCTGCCACTGATTGTGGAAGACGCAGGCTTATTCGTAGACGCCCTCAAAGGATTCCCTGGACCCTACGCCGCCTACGTTTACCAAACAGTCGCAAACAAGGGACTGCTAAAGCTCATGGAAAACGTCAAAGACAGGAAAGCCACGTTCCGTTCAGCCATAGCCTACTGCGACAGCGAAAACGGCGAAACCGTATGCTTCACAGGCCAAGCAACAGGAGAAATCACCACACAGGAGCAGACACAGGACAAGTCTGCCTTCGGGTTTGACCCTGTTTTCCAGCCAGAGGGAAAGGCTAAGACGTTTGCGGAAATGACCCTTGAAGAGAAGAACAGGGTTTCCCATCGGGCACAGGCGATTCACAAGTTCGCAGAATGGTACATCAAGCAGGGACACGTCAAGAGTTAACCCGTAGAATTGATCCGGATTCAAGGGTTTAGGCAAAGGTTTTTGTCTGCGTCAGAGAGGAAATAGAAGGAAGGGGCGGCATATGTTGGAAAGCCAAAGACCCAAAACCGTTTCGCCAGGAGAAGCAGGCTTAGTTATCGTAGTTACCTTCTTCATCTTTGTTTACTTGAGCATGATGGTCCAGTTTGCGTTCGGAGACGCCACCGCCCTTATCGTAGGCGAACTGCTCATCCTCGCCGTTCCCCTCATCTACCTGTTAACCAAACGGGTGAACATCAGAAACTACGTAAAAATTGACGAGAACCCCAAACACATCGTCATCGGCTTAGCCTGCGCCGCTTTGCTGCTTCTCGTGAACATCGCCGTTTCAAACACGCTATTGTTAATCTTTGGAGAAAGCACCGCAGTCGAACAATCCAACGCACTCCTCACAGGTCTTAGCGGTACCCCTTCAGGACTTGCAGCGGTTGCTGCCTCGTTAGCCTTAGCGGGAATCTGCGAGGAATTCGCCTTCCGAGGCTTCCTGCAGAACTCAATTTTCAAATCGTTTTCCAAGTCAAAGCCCCCAAAGTTTTCCTTCGCGGTAGCGGTTATAATTTCATCGTTAGTCTTTGGGCTGTTCCACTTTGACCCGCAACTTGTGTACACGATTGCTGCTTTCACAACGGGACTCGCGTTGGGGTACATGTATTACCGTTGGAACTACACGGTTTCTGCGACGGCGCATGCAGGCATGAACCTTATTGTTCTCGTGCTGCTGTTGGCGGGCATATAAACGGCTGATGCTACGCGGCATTGACTATCTCTAAGCTTATGTCTAAAGCTTTGACGCTGTGAGTTAACTCGCCTAAACTAATCAGGTCAACCCCTGCCTCAGCGTACTCCAGCAGGTTCTCTGAGGAGATGCCGCCGCTTGCCTCCAACAGCACCTCGCCATAAAAGCCCTCCTTCTTAAACAAAGCAACCGTTTCTTTGGCTTGGGCAGGAGCAAAGTTGTCCAGCATCACGATGTCAGCGCCAAGCTCTGCAGCTTTAAGCGCGTCAACGGAATTTGTTACTTCCACTTCGATTTTCTTGCTGAACGAAGCATGAAGTTTGGCAAGCTTCAACGCTTCCTGCAGGCTTCCAGCCAACGCTAAGTGGTTGTCTTTTATGAGTATCAGGTCGTCCAAGTGTAGCCTGTGGGCGTCGCCGCCGCCGACTAAAACGGCTTTTTTGTCAAAATACAGCAAGCCAGGCGCGGATTTTCGGGTTGCCGCTATGCGGGTTTTCAATTTGGCTTTCTTGATTTTCTGGGTCAAGCGCTTTGTGGCTGTGGCGATGCCGCTCATCCGTGACATCAAATTCAGCAGCGTCCGCTCAACGGATAATATGGTGGCTGCGTCACCGTAAAGCCTCACCAGCACCTCGCCTTTTTGGACCTCATCACCGTCGTCAACTTCTGCATCAACTTGGAGTCCAAGAACTTCTGCCAGAACCAAAGCTTCTTCGACTCCTGCCACCGTGCCTTCTGCTTTGGCTATCACTTCAGCTTCGGCGGTGCATTCTGATGGGATAACGGCGGAGCTTGTTACGTCGCCTAGACCGATGTCTTCTGCGAGGAGTTTGGTGAGTTTCTCTTCCAGAATTCTGCGCGGCACAAACATGGCTTCTATTCTTGCGTTTAGGCTTAAAATACTTCTTGCTCTCTTGCCCTCAGCGTCGGTTTCCTTCACGGTTTGGGATAGAATTAAAATAAGCTACTCACGCATGTCTGCTTATGAAACTGCTGTATGCTTGCTCCGAACTGGGCTTAGGACACGCCTCCCGCACAGCAGCGCTGGGCAGGCTTTTGGAGCAGCGGGGGCACGAGGTCTTCTTTTTCTCAGGCGGTAAAGCCTACAACCTGCTAAAGAAGGAATTCAAAAACGTTTATCCCGTTACCCCAGTGGCGTGGTACGAGAACAGCAGCGGCATAATCACGTCGGCGTCACTCATCAACATCCTGTTTCCGCTGCCCGTCTACGACGGCGAAGCCGACAAGTTCCAGCTTAAAACCTCCAACGCCATGGAGATCATCCACCGCTACTACGACCTCAGAAAACGCATCTACGAAATCGCCCCCGACGCCCTCATAGCAGACGGCGACCTAAACGCGCTGCGGATGGCGCAAAGATGGAAAATCCCCGACATCTACATAACCAACCTCATTAGACCAAGCTACGGGTTCTCTTCGCTGCTTAGCCCAGGCGAAAGAATAACCGAACGGTACGTGAAGAACTGCAGAAAAATCATCATCCCCGACAATAAGCCGCCGCACACAATATGCGAATACAACATTGGCAACCTAAACGATGCCGGAATTACAGAAAAAACAGAGTACACAGGCAGCTTCTTTGACACTAAACCGACCGAAACGTCGGAAAACCACGTGTTCGCCCCCGTTAGCGGACCATACGGCACAAGAGCTAAACTCTTGAACATGCTTGCCCCCGTCTTTACAGAGCGGGGCGTGAAAAGCATAATCAGCCTTGGAGTTCCAGGAGAGCGGAAAACCGTCAAGGTGGGCAACTGTGAAATTCACTCGTGGCTGTCTGCACAGGAGCGGGCGGAAGCCATGCGGAACGCGTCTATTGTGGTTTTCAGCGGCGGACACATAACATGCTTTGAAACCGTGAAGTACGCTAAGCCAAGCATCTGTATCCCGACGCAGCCTGAGCAGTTGGCGAATGCGGCGAAACTGGCGGATATGCGCTGCTCAATAGTGGCAAAAAACAGAAATCAGTTGGCGGATGCTGTTCGAGAAATCGAAGAAAACCGCGAAACATACAGCGCCAACATGGAAGCGTTGAACGAGGCGTCGAACAAAACCAACGGGCTGAGCCGCGCAGCCGAAATCATCGAAGAAGTCAACCGCTAAACTATGCGTCGGCGAGGCTTTTGCGTTTCACTTCGCCGCTGGGGGTTTCCTCCTCAAAAACAATTGCCTTGAACCGATACACTTTGGCGCCTTTGGTGAGCCAACTGTCAGGCGGCAACCCAGCTTTGACGCAGCATTGGCACAAAAACTCTTCGCTGCACCAGCCCCACTCCACGGGCACCTGCGGAAGCAACAGACCCTTACAGAAGCCTTTCTCCACGATTAAACCATGCTCGCCGACTTTTACTTGCTCTAAGTACTGCAGAGGCTTTTCCACTTGGACGGCTTCAGGCGGCGTCAACACGCTAACCTCAAAAACGACGCGGTCAAGCTCCTCTTTGCTCAGCGGCTCAAATCGGGGGTCCTGAGTGGCGGCGTTGATGGCGTTGTCAATTACGGCTTGCACAAGCGGGTTAGTCGGATACGGGTAACCGATACATCCGCGAAGCCCTTTGCCTCTGCCGCTAACAGTGTTTATGGTGACGAATACGCCGCAGTTCTCAAACAGCTTCTTTGGCGTGTCTTGTGGAGGCTGGGGCGTTTTGCCTGTTTCCAAAAAAGTCTTCGCCGTGTTTCGGGCAAGCTGGATTAGGAATTTTCCCTCTTCGTCACTTAATTCAAACGGCACAGATTCATCTCCTCAGGGCACAGCGCGCATGCTATCCCCGCTTGAAACATGTAGAAGTGGGAGGTTTAGAATTTTATGGTTTCTTCCGCCACGCCTTCCTTGGTTATGACCAAGAAGTCTATGCCGTCACCGCTCATGGCGTCCCTGCTAATAGCGGATTTGATGGCGCGGGTCACAAGGTTTTTGGCTTCGACAACGGTCAGGTCTTTACGGTAACCTTCCTCTACGACGGCCATTGCGATTTCAGTTCCTGAACCCACCACAGCATAGTCGTCGGGTAACACCGAGCCGAGAACATCCAGCACCCACAGCGAAGGACCTTCATCATCGATTCCGCCCACGATGGTCTGCGTTATCAGCGGAGCCATACGGCGGTTGAAGAGGATGTTGCTCATGAGTTTAGCTGCGGCGCGGACGCTGATTTTCCTACCCACATCCATGCTGAACAGGTTTGCGTTGGCTTCCACGTCTCGGGCGAGAACCTGCATGTCGCTGACGAGTCCCGCGCAGGCTGCGCCGATGGTGTTAGTTAGCTTGAAAACTTTTTTGCCGCCTTTGCTGGCTATGAAGTAGCCGTAGGAGACGCGTTTTTCAGCAGCTAAAATTACGCCGTCTTTGCACACGACACCAACGGTGGTTGCGCCTGGAATCCACATCATGCCTTGGGCTTGTGACTGAGAGGGTTGCGGTTGAGGTCCATATCCTTCCATAAATCTGCACCTTTTCCTGTTGGATAACACAAGACCAACTATTAAGCTTAATCGCAAAGCCAAATTCTTTTGGAAACCGAATGGTTTTGGCAAAACGCTAAAATGGGCGTCGAAACTGCAGGTAAACAGAAGAGTATGCTGGAAGTCTACGTTAAGAATCTGGGAACTGCATGGTTCGGAGTTGCCTGCAGAGAACAACGTGTGGCGGCTGCATCATTCGGCTACGACGAGAAGACAACTCAAGAGAGCCTAAATAAAAAATTGCCCCCCAACACGCCGCGCCACGTCGTTGCTGCACCTTCAACGTTTGCCCAGAACGTGCTCGCCCTTATGAAGAATATTTACGAGGGCAAAGGCACCCCGCAGGAGGTTCCGTTGGACATGGAGCGGTTGTCCGTCTACACTCAGCTTGTGCTCAGAACAGTTACGTTGATTCCCGTGGGGTACGTGGCATCTTACGGCGGAGTCGCGGCGGCTACAGGAGGCGGAGCAAGAGCAGTCGGCAACGTTATGGCGTCAAACCCGTTTGTGCCGCTGGTTCCCTGCCACAGAGTTGTCACATCAAGCTTAGGGATAGGAGGCTACGGCGGAGGCTTACACGTAAAAATCGAGTTTCTAAAGCGAGAAAAACGCGGGTTTACCGAACCCAAAGAGGTTCCAGTAAAAAACCGAGGGCTACGGGTTTTTCCCGTGGAGTTCGTGCTAAGGAAACTGGAGAAAAACACCATCCACAAGAACTATCAAGTTACTTGACGAATCAAAAGAAGCACAGAAAAAAGAAAAAGAAGAGATGGGATGGTTTGGGTTGGTTGGCTATTCGATTACCCAGAGTCTTACGCGGACGTAGTTCCAGTAGGGGTCGCTTTCGCCGCGGTACAGTGTGACTGCGTTGTCTGTTAAGCCCGTCATGGCTAAGCCGACTTCTCCGTTGACGGCTGTCTTAACTATGTACAGCTGGTATGCTTCGAATTCTGCGTCTGTTTTGAAGCCTGCTAATGCGTAGCCGCCGTCTCGCGTTTGAATTACGGTGAACAGTAGAGTGTAGCCTTCGTCGCCATAGCTTCTTGTCCACTGCACATTTCCCTGTCCGTCGAATTTGGTAACCAGCGACTGAACCTCAAAGGAGTAAGAGTCGTTGCTCACGTGAATGGTTTCTTCTAGACCGCTAAACAAGTATCCGCCGTCAACTGTGGGAATAGCGTTTGTCGCGTAGTACTCTGCAGCTGTGAATTCAGTAATGTTCTCTGGCACGGTGAAGCTGGACATAACGTGAGTAGTGTTCCACAGCAGGTTTCCAGAAGCATCCGTTTTAAGCATAAGTACGCTGCTGGAGTAGGTATCTTCGCTGTAATTGGAGGCATCACCTAAGAGCAGATATCCGCCTTCGGGAGTCTGAGACAGAGAATCAACATACTCATCGTCTAACCCCCCGTAAGTCATATTCCACAGCATGTTCCCAGTCAAGTCGGTTTTGAACAGCCAGATGTCATCATCATAACTGGTATCGTTCCCAGAGACAGTTATTGTCGTCAAGTAGCCAGCGACCGCATATCCATCATCAACGGGGATTATGCGGGCAGCGCTTAAGTCAGAAGCTCCAATGTAAGTTTTAGTCCACTGCAAATTGCCATTAGCATCCGTTTTATGCAACAAAGCGTATTGAGTTCCGTTGGTCGCTGAGTATAAGCTGCCTGCTATAATGAAGCCGCCATCGCTTGTTTGTATGACATCACGACCGTATTCATCATCCATTTCGCCGTAAGTTTGGTTCCAAACAAGATTGCCAGATGCATCAAGCTTCATCAGAAACAACTTGTCAAGATAAGTGCCATTCTCGAAGTCAAGGTAGATAGGACCCATAATTACGCAGCCACCATCACTTGTCAATAAGAGGACCCTGCCGAATTCATCGTTTGATCCACCGTAGGTTTTGTTCCACTGCATCACGCCGTAAGCGTCAGTTTTAAGCACAAAGATGTCTTCGCTACTATTGTCAGGCATTATGGACCCAGTTAATAGGTACCCTCCATCGTAGGTCTGAACCATATCTTCTGCGTAGATTTCTGAGCCATTCACAGAATAAGTCAGGTTAAACCCTGGACTGTAAACTCGAGATAGCCCCAAATACTGGTCATGCACAGAGCCGTCCGCCGAGGTCTTTCCAGTGATGTCAACAAGCAAGTTTTCGCTGTCGTTCAAACCATGGGTCAGCGGGTAATACTGCCCCTCCAAGTCAGTTAGGTTCACCCAGCCACTGTCATAGTCAGGCAAATATGGCCCCTGAGGACCAGGAACACCCTGTATTCCCTGTAAACCCTGCGAACCAGTAGCACCAGTAGCACCCGTTGCTCCCGTAGCACCCGTTGCTCCAGTGTCACCTTGCGGTCCCGTAGCACCAGATGCTCCCGTAGCGCCGGTTGCTCCTGTTGCACCCGTTGCTCCCGTTTCGCCTTGGGGTCCCTGTGACCCTGTAGCGCCTGTTTCGCCAGGAGCGCCTGAGGGTCCAGCTTGACCCTGCGAACCAGTAGCACCAGTAGCACCCGTGTCGCCTTTGTCGCCTTTAGGACCTTGGGGGCCGACGGAGAGTTGCATGGAGAAAGCAACTGAAATTAAGCTTGCAGCTAAAATTGCGATTATTATTCCAACTAAAAACTTGTCTTTGGTTACAAATGGTTTTTCCAAATTTCTTGTCCCCGCATATTTCTTGAACATCCCCAATATATGCTTTCTTGATTGTTGATAAGCAGGAAGCAACAGGCATCTTGCTGATTTAACAAGCGGGTAAACCTCACCTGTTTTGCTAATTAGAGCAGTAAAAGAAAAAGTGGAGCCACGCTATATTCTGGTGGGAGTTACGTTCAGCTTCAAATTGTTTCTGAAGCCCTGCAACGCAAAAGAGTATGTTCCAACTGGTGCATCAGAGGCTAAAGTTAAGGTCAAGGTCACCGTTTGCTGTTCGCGGGGTCCCAGAAGCAGCATTTCAGGAGTGAAGGACCGGGTAAAGATGTCTTTCCAAAGGCTACAGTTGTACCAGTAGGTTTCGTTGTTTATGGCGGCAAGCAGAACACGGAAGCCTGTTTTCGCGGACTGATTATAGGAAGTGTTGAACACGGTGCAGTTTATGTTGACTGAGCCACCTTGAGCGGCGTTTGTTTGCAAAGTTTCCCAGTTAAACGTCACCAGCGGCGGCTTTGTCTGAGAAACCAGATCAGGGGAGAAAGCTCCAAGCAGAAGAGACACCGTTACGGCGTAGGATGCCAAAAGGGCAATCAGGGCTAGGCCAAATTTTCTTCTCACACCAGTTCCCCCCACAGTAGAAAATGGAAGCCGTTCTTTGATAAATGCTTTTTGCCTGCCCGTACTGAGTACAGAAAGTTGCTATGGGAAAACTGCTCTCTTGGATGCAAAGAAAAAGGGAAGCGCTTGCAACGGGCTACTTTAGCAGGCAGCATCAGCATCTCTGGTTTTCTACGGTACGTTTTATATTCTGGAGAATAGAAACAACAGGGCAGATAGCTATGTCGGACGTTGGAGTAACAGTCAAGAAAAACGAAGACTTCTCAGAGTGGTACACGCAAGTCATCCTCAAATCAGGTTTAGCAGACTACGCGCCTGTCAAGGGCTGCATGATTCTCCGCGAAGACGCCATTGCCATGTGGGAGAAAATCCAGGCAATCGTGAACAGAAAAATCCAGGCAACGGGTCACCGCAACGTATACTTTCCCATGTTCATACCTGAAGGATTCCTAAAGAAGGAAGCTGAACACTTCGAAGGCTTCACCCCTGAAGTCGCTTGGGTCACCCAAGGGGGAAACACGCCGCTGGAGGAGAAACTTGCGGTTCGCCCAACCTCCGAAACAATCATGTACGCTACATTCGCCAAGTGGATACGCAGTTGGCGTGACCTGCCCCTGAAGATTAATCAGTGGTGCAACATTGTACGGTGGGAAACCAAAGCCACCAAGCTGTTTCTGCGCACACGCGAATTTCTCTGGCAAGAGGGACACACCGCCCACGCCACCAAAGAGGAAGCAGAAGCCGAAGTCAAGTACGCCCTCCAAGAATACCAAGACATAATGGAGAATTATCTGGCCATCCCAGTAGTTGTAGGCGTCAAAAGCGACAGCGAAAAATTCGCAGGAGCCGACTACACCACCGCTTTGGAAGCCATGATGCCCGACGGAAAGGCGCTGCAGATGGGAACCAGCCACAACCTCGGACAACACTTCGCCCACGTGTTCGACATAAAGTACATCGGCGAAGACGAAAAAGAGCACAAGGTTTGGCAGACCAGCTGGGGCATAACCACCCGAACCATAGGCGCACTAATTATGATTCACGGCGACGACAAAGGCTTAGTTCTACCCCCCAAAATAGCACCCACCCAAGTGGTTGTGGTGCCGATTCCATACAAGGGCGCCGAACCCGCCGAGATAGCCGCCAAAGCCAAAGAAATCGCCGACAAACTCCGTGAAGCGGGGTTAAGCGTGATTTTGGATGACAGGCAGGAGTACACGCCAGGCTGGAAATTCAACCAGTGGGAACTCAAAGGCATCCCTGTCCGCATAGAAATTGGTCCCCGAGACCTCAAACAACAGCAGGTCACCATCGCCAGACGAGACATAAAACAGAAAAGCTTCATAAAAGAAAACGAAGCCGTCGCCGCAGTAGAGAAGCTGCTTGAGGAAATCCAGAATGACCTCTACGCCAAAGCCAAAGCGAACCTGGAACAGCTCACTGCCGCAGTGAAGACCTACAACGAATTCAAGCAGGTAATGGCAGGCAAAGGCGGCTTCGCTAAGGCAGCATGGTGCGGCAACGCAGACTGCGAAGCAAAAATCAAGGAGGAAACAGGCGCCACCATCAGAGTCATCCCCTTCAAGAAAGAAGAACCGCAAACGGGCTGCATTTACTGCGGACAGAAAGCCAAAGACGTAGCCTACTTCGCCCGAAGCTACTAAAGCCCAAGCTGCAAGGGCACATCCGACAGCCCCAGCCGCTTTAGCGTCTCCTTTGTTGGAACTCCGTTTTTGTCCCAGCCTCTTTTGTTGTAGTAGTTCTGCAGAAGCTCGGCGTATTTTTGTCGGTTAAGCTTTGAGCCCTTTAGGGGGCCTTCGGTTAAGGGGTCGTTGAACCATCGGGGGGGCGGAGAATCCATCTGGCTTGACCATTCGCCGTTGTGTTCTCGTATCCAGAAAGCTCTCATGAGGTTAAAAACGCGCTCCGCCACCAAGTTGAAGGCATCCCACGTGTACTCCTCGCCCGTCGCTAAGGTGAGGTATTTGGGGTACCATTCGCGGTTAAAACCCACATTCACCATCGGAAAACGGCAGACGCCAAGGCACTCAAAGACGCCTCGAGCATGCTGAGTGGCGATAAGGTAATCCGCTTTTTCTTCGCCGTAGCTGAAGCGGTCATGCGTCGTTTCCCAAGCCAGAATCCAAGCGTCCTTGTGATGGGCGCCTATGGGGCTGGTTCCGTAAGCCAAAGCCATCCCAGGCACTGTTTGGCAGGTGTAAGCGCTTACCTCTAAGCCCTTCACGTGCATTGCCCAGTTAGCGGAGCCTCCGCCGATTTTCGCGGCTGCAACTCGGACACCCTCAGCTAAAACGTCACCAAACCCGCGTCTGTAAGCTATATCTTCGCAGAGCAGCTTTGCGTGTTTGAAGCTTCCCCACGGGTACTTGTCTTGGGTTAAGCCGTTTTCGGAGGCTTCCATGGCAAAACCCAACACGTTGCCCAATGAGATGGCGTCTAAGCCGAACTCGTCTGCCAGGCGGTTCAACACGGAAACCTCTGCTAAGTCTCCTAAGCCGATGTTGCTGCCCAGCATCGCCACGTTCTCGTAGTCCAACTCTGAATCTTTTCCTGCTGCGTCTTTGACGACGTTGCCGCAGGTCATGTTACAGTTAGGGCAGCCCCGATTGGAGACCTTGATGGCTTCCGCAGAGAAACCGTTAATGTTTTCGGCTTGGGCAAAAATGCCTTCACGGTAGTTGCATGTGGGCAGTGCGCTGTTCAGGTTAGCCCAGTCAACGGTGCCTAAAGTGCCGATGCGCTTCCAAGTCTTGTAGTTTGGGCGACCAAGGATTTCCCTGTAACCCGCCGCACCCGCCTCCTTGAGCTCTTTGGGATGAGCCGCAGAAAGCGAACCTGTGCCCTCGATTACTATGGCTTTGAGGTTTTTGGAGCCCATGACGGCGCCCATGCCGGGTCGCCCGCCTGCCCTGCCCTCTTGGGAAACCACACAGGCAAACTTGACAAGGTTCTCGCCGCCCTGCCCGATGGAAACGATGCCTGCCGCGCGTCCATATGTCTTGTGTAGATGCTTTTCAGTCTCAAAACTGTTTAACCCCCACAGGTTTGTTGCATCCAAAAACTCCACTGCACCATCTTTCACGTGTAAAACCGTGGGTTTCTCGGCTTTGCCCTCCACGATGATGGCGTCGTAGCCTGCCTTGCGCATTTGAACCACCGCGAAGGTACCGATGTTGCCGTCGCCGTAGCCGCCAGTGAGGGGACTTTTAGAAGCCACCACAAGCTTGCCGCTGTTGGGCAACGGGAACCCTGTTAGGGGACCAGCGGCGAAGATAAGCAGGTTCTGGGGCGACAACGGGTCGGTGCCGCGGGGAAGGTTATCCCAGAGGAATTTTGCTGCAAAGCCCCTGCCGCCAATGAAGCTGGAAGCGAAGCTACTGCTGTATGTTTGCGTGTTGAATGCGCCAGTGCTCAGGTTCGCTCGTAAGAATTTGCCGTTCCATCCCAACATGCCATGACACCTGTAGAATGCTTCAGAGACTATAACTACCTCTTCGAAAAATAAAAGGGTGCTGAAAACTAGCGAACCAAAAGGATGCATAGGGCACCAGCTTACGTGGGGGCATCCTGTTTTTTAACTCCAAGCGGCTGCCTCCAAGTCAACAACAGCGTTCAAACCGCGCTACGTGGGGTTTTTTCTCGGAAGCTTTATTTTACAAGGAGCAATATGAGTGCATTCTTGAAGGCTAAAACTGTGGCGAACGTTAAAGTCACCAGCAGAGCAGCAAACATCGAGTATGCCATACGGGACGTTATACCCTACGCTGAGCAACTGGTGAAGGAAGGAAGAAAAATTTGCTACCTAAACATCGGAGACCCCGCAGCTTTCGACTTCACCGTGCCCCCGCACGTTAAAGAAGCCTTTTGCAGAGCAGTGACAGAAAACGACAATTACTATTCACCCTCAGAGGGATTACCGGAGCTTAGGGAAGCAGTTGCGCGAAAAGAGAAAACTGTAAACAGCGTAGACATCACGCCAGAAGACGTTTTGATTACGGAGGGCATCTCTGAAGGCATAGAAATGATGCTTGCCGCGTTGGTTGAGAAAGGCGATGAAATCCTCTTGCCGGGCCCCACGTATCCACCCTACATTTCCTACACCAAATTCTTTGGCGGTACCCCAGTTGCTTATGAAACCGTCGAGGAAGAAGGGTGGCAGCCCAATGTTGATGACCTCCGCAAGAAAGTTTCGGAGAAGACCCGCGCTTTAGTTATAACTAACCCGAACAACCCCACGGGTGCATTGTATGGACCGAAAGTGGTTAAGGAAATGCTGGATGTGGCGGCGGAGCACAAGTTGCTGGTTTTGTCAGATGAAATCTACGACCAGATAACTTACGGACAGGAATTTGTCAGCACCGCCAAATTAGCCAAAGACGTGTCTGTGGTGGGATTTAACGGTTTCTCGAAAGCCTATCAGATGACGGGGTGGCGGCTGGGCTACATGTACTTTAGAGGACAGAACGGGGAACTCGACACGCTACAGCAGGCGGTGGAGAAGCAGTGCCGCATTCGCCTGTGCGCGAACACACCTGTTCAGAAGGCTGGAGTTGCAGCGCTTGACGGACCCCAAGACCACATGAAAAAGGTTGTTGAGAAACTCAGAGAACGCCGAGATTACTCGTGGAAGCGGCTCAACGAAATCGAGGGCATAAGCTGCAGCAAACCTGAAGGGGCATTCTACATTTTCCCCAAAATCCACGACGTGGGCACACGGTGGAAATCGGACTTGCAGTTCGTAGTGGAGTTTCTCAGGGAAACAAACGTGCTAATCGTGAACGGCTCAGGCTTTGACCCTGTTTACGGCGCTGGACATGCCCGCGCGGTTTTCCTGCCGCCCCTTGAAACGCTAGAGTATGCGTTTAACGAGTTAGAGCGGTTCATGAAAAAACAGAAATAAGAAAACAGGGGACACATGTCCCTTTTTTGGTTTAGGAGTAAACGGCTGTGCCCTGTGTTGGGTCGCGGGTGAGTTTTCGGAATTCAGCCATCAGCTTTTTGGTGATTGTGCCTGCGGCGCCGTTGTTGATTTGTCTCCAGTTTACCATGCGGATAGGCACGATTTCGGCTGCGGAGCCCGTGAAGAACAGTTCGTCGGCGTTGAAAAGCATGAACATCGTGAGGTTCTCCACTACTACTTCGTAGCCCAGCTTCTTGGCGAGTTCCATGACTGCGTTGCTGGTTATGCCTTCTAAGGCGCCTGTTGATGTGGGCGGAGTAGAGATTTTGCCGTTTTTGACCATGAAGATGTTTTCACCTACGCCTTCAGCCACGCACCCGTTTGGGGTGAGGCAGATGGCTTCGTCTACGCCGCTCATGTTGGCTTCTATTTTCGCCATTATACTGTTGAGGTAGTTGAGGGATTTGATTTCATGAGAGGAACCGTCAACGGGGTTTCGTCTTACCCATGAAACCATGGTTGTGATGCCTTTGGTTTTAGCTTCCCCGTCGTGGAGCACAATGTGGTCAGCTATGATAATAACTGAAGGAAGAGAGCATTTACGTGGGTCTAAACCTAAGTCGCCAACGCCCCGCGTAACTATAAGGCGCACGTAAGAGTCTTTCAGGTTGTTCTTTTTGACTGTTTCAACAACTGCCTGCACCATCTCTTCCTGAGTCATCGGTATCTTAAGCATCATAGCATGCGCTGAAGCGTAAATCCTCTGCACATGCTCTTTCAGCTTGAAAACTACACCATCGTAGACGCGAATTCCCTCGAAAACGCCATCCCCATACAGGAAGCCATGGTCGTAAACGCTGACTTTCGCCTCTGACTTCAGGTAATATTTCCCGTCTATGTAGATTTGCAGCTCTTCTTTTTTGCTCATAGTTTTCCCTCGAAAGCTGAACTCTTCATATAGCACACTGATTTCTTATAGCTTTTGCCAATGAACTATACGATTCATAGTGAGAAATGAACCGCTTGTTTCCTTTTTCTATCTATGTTGTAGTGTCGCTGGCTCTCAGTTCAATTGAGCATAGACCTTAAATTTATATCCAGAAAACAAATATTATCTGGGGAGAAAAAATGCCGAAAAAAGGAACGAAAAAAGTAACATTCACGGCAACAAAGATGGTCCCGAAAAAAGAGACTGTCACGTTCTACGCAAAGAAAAAGAAAGCTGCGATCATATTTGGAAAACCCCCAAAAAGAAACCCATTCTTCTAATTATTAAGTCCTATCTTAACTGTGCCTTCGAAAATCTGGACAGTATAAAGAAAGAGTGTGAGAAAAGTAAAGCATAAATTTTCTCAGAGTAGAAAGCGTAGTACGCTGCTCGAAAAGGTAACTTTGTGTACCTGCGACGATTCCGTCCTAACTCAATTGCAGTGTTTTTTACCCAAAGTGCGGACGAAGAAGTAGTAAAAAAAAACCATACTGGCAAAATAGAATGCGGAAAAAGGGCATGATTACTCTTATCCGTGGAACTGGGGGCGTTTGCTGAGGTTTCGTGGTAGCGGCAGCGGCTTGAAGGGTTTGCCTGCGACTTTAGCGGCAATTTTTGCCACCAGCGTATCCGCAGTCATGGTTTGTTGGGCTTTGGCTTCTCGGTCACGCACCGACAGGTTTCCTGATTCAACTTCTTTTTCGCCGATAACTACAACGTAGGGTATCCATTCCTGTTCGGCTTCGCGGACTTTCTTTTGTAGCGTACTGGCGCTGTCGTCTATGTCTACGCGGATGCAGGCAGCCTCAATTTTTTGGGCGAGTTCTTCGACTTTGCCCATGTACTTGTCGGATATGGGAATCAGCCGCACCTGCGTTGGTGAGAGCCACAGCGGCAGCATGGGTGCTTTGCCCTGCATTTGTTCGCGGTAAGCTTTCTCCAGTAGCGCGTAGACGTCGCGTTCGATGGCGCCGCTTGGGCTACAGTGCAGAATCAGCGGATGCTGTTTTTCGCCTTTCTCGTCCACGTAGGTTATTTCGTAGCGCTTCGCGTTTTCCACGTCGATTTGGTCGGTGCTCAGCGCGGCGGCTTTGTTTTGGTTATCTATGAAGTTGAGGTCCCATTTGAGAATAAAGTAGAAGAACCGCTCGTTCCAAACCTCAGCCAACATGGGCTTGCCAAAAGTGCTTGCCAACTCTGCAAGGAAAGCCTTGTTTTCCTCGTAGAAGCCCCTTGTGAAGCGCATGGCGATTTCGTAGTCGTCTTTGGTTAGCCCGATGGTGCTTAAAACTTCGATACACATGTCGAAGCGTTTCAGGAACTCCTGTTTTGCCTGCTCTAAATCAATGCAGAACGCGTGGCAGTCAGGCATCGTGAAGGCACGCAAACGCTTTAACCCGACTACTTCGCCGCTTTTCTCCCGTCGGAAACTGTAGCGCGTCAACTCGTACAGTTTAACAGGCATCTGCTTGTAGCTGAACTGCGCATCATGAGCCATAAGGAACTGCCCAAAACAGGCAGCGAACCGCAAAAACAGGTCTTTATCCTCGGATTTAAGGACATATTGGCGGGCGGGAAAACGATTCAGGTAGCTTGATAGACTGGGGTGGTTAAAGTCGTACATGATGGGCGTTTCCACCTCCATGGCGCCGTACTGGTTCATCCGCAAATTAACATACTGCTCCAGAAGCGACTTAATCATGCGCCCCTTAGGGTACCAACGAAGGTTTCCAGGGTCGCTGCCAGGCTCGTAATCAGCAATTTCCAGCCGCCTCATCAAAGACACATGCGGAGGCATCGAGGTAACTGCACGCGCCTTCTTGATTTCATACTGCGAAAACTTCTGCAGATTACCATGCCCCTTGAACCTGAACTCCTCAACAGGAACCAAAGAGCCATCAGGCAGCAGAACATGCCAAAAAGACTGCATTTTATCTTCAGCCTTCAACGCCGCAGAAACGGGTTCCGCTTCCTTCTTGGCTTGGTCAGCTTCAGCGGCGGGGGCGTATGCGCGTGCCTGCTCAGCTAACGGGTGACCCTTGATGGATACTGTGAACTGCTTGTTCCACCCGAAGGGTGCGCGGTAGGTTTCTATGCCCTTCTCTTTGGCGTAGGTTTCCATGGCTTTGATGACTTTGAGGGCGTCGTTTGGGTTGCTCAGGCTACTGCTCAGGTGGGCGAAGGGGTAAATCAAAACGCGGTTCGTCTTCTGTTTGCCCAGAAACGCGCGGACATCGTCGATTGCCTTCTGCGCTAACGCTTCGCTGTCGCCTTCTTCAACGGCGGTGAACAGCACCACGACTTCTTCGACGCGGTTTTCTTTTTTTTCTGCCTCCTCGGCTATCTGGATTTCTTTTTGCACGGGAGTATAAGCTATAAAGTTAGAGTGAAGTTGAAGTATCCGCATTACTCATTCAGGCTCCTATGCGCCGTAACGCCACTTTTCAAGGGTCTTATCTTTCTTAGATTTCTTCTTGAACTCTTTATAATGCTCCTTACACAGGTAAGCACGTTTCTCAGCGCTACCTATCTTTAACCCTGCAGACCGAGCTTTATCTATGGAAATAGAACGTTCAGCGTCTCTGCTACAGCCAACTACGCTGCACTTCACGCCTTTATCTATGCGACCCAACGTTGTGCGCCTCACATGATGTTAAAGAGTACAATACGGTTCATTGCTTTATTTCTTTTTCATAAACAACACGTGCTCGACGATAAATCTCTGCTTTGTCGCCGAAAAACCGTGTTCCCACATCTTCAACCACCAGCGAAGCAGACGCGGAACCCACACAGGCACACCAAAACAGGTCTTTTTTGCGGGTGTACTCGGCAAGAAAGCCGCCCATGAAGGCATCGCCCGCGCCTGTGGGGTCAACAACCCGCATGGACTCGCAGGCGGGAACACGACGAATTTCATTCTGCACTGAAAACACGGAGCCCGCTGTGCCCATTGTGGCTATAACGATTTTGGGTCCGAAGTCGTGGACGGCGTTTATGGCTTGGTTGAGTTCAGATTTGTCTGTTAAAACTTTGATTTCGTCAACAGAACACTTGAAAACATCAACCAAAGGCAAAATTCGCCTATCCAGTTGAGCACAACACGCCACGTTGCCGTCTGCATCAAAACGCCGCGTCATACCCTGAGGGTCACAACACAAAAGGTCACCGCAACTCTTCAGCTGCGCAACGACTTCGAAGGAGATTTCATCGGCGATGGGCGCAACATGAACGGCTTTGGCATGCAGAAAACGGGGCAACTCACTTGGAAGAATAGGGGAACCGTGACGTCTCAACCTGAGAGTCCTAGACGACAGGTCTTGGTTATAGGTAAGCTCGAAACTGGTTGTCGCCTCTTCAGGGGTTTTGATGACGTGGGTAACGTCGACGCCTTCCCCTCTGAGCCTCTTAAGGTAAGTTTTGGGGAAATCGGCGCCGACTTTTGAAATAACCATGGCTGAAGCGTCAAGCTGCCTAGCCGATAGTGAAACGTAGGCTGCGGCGCCGCCTAAAATGGGGTATGGTTTGGCGTTGCTGGGCAACTTGATGGAGTCCGCTGAGAAATGCCCGACCACCGCGACATCGGGGCTTGTTGCAGCCATCAAATTCACAAGAAAACGTAAACCGACAGGTTATATAAAGAAGGTGCCCGCTGCCTGTCTAAGACTGAAGTAGCAGAATTGCTCTTGCCAAGTCGCCCTCGCATTCCTCCAGCGCTGCCTTTGCCTGCTCAAGACTCTTGCCAGTTTGGCCCGCCACAAGCTGCGCGTCTTCTTCGGAGAAATTGGCTGTTGCGGCTTTGCGTTCAGGCGCGCGTTCAGTTACTTGTCCGCCTGCGACTTGGAATATCTTTTGTCCCTGCATGTTGACTATGGCGACTTCGGGGGCTTCGATGACGATTTCCTTTGTGGGGGTGCGGATGATGACTTCTTCAACGTTGTCTACACCCTGCATGTTCATGCCCATGCGCTGCATCATGCGCCGTGCATCTCGGGGGTTCATACGTCTTTGCATACTGTTTCGCCTTGTTTTACTCTATCTCAGCCACTCATATACTTAACTTTCGCCGCCCCTTCCATGCCGAACCTTCACTGCAACCCCTGCTTTGAAAGCCGACATCTCCACGCTGGACAATGCTGCACGCCCAACCGCCACCACCTGCCCAGCTTCGTCAAGAACGATAACCTCGTCTTTTGCGTGGATTTCTGGGTCAGCTTTGACAACATGTGCAGCAAAGACATCTCCGCCTTTAACGACAAATGGGGCGATGTCCTGTCGGACGGTGACGTAGCAGTGCGCATAAGGGCATTTTTTGGCTAGGGACTGAGCTGCAGGTATACTCAGCGAAAGCAGCCCATCTGTGGGGCGCAACGTGGCGATTCGGTTGCCGTTCAGGTTGATGTAGCGTATCCTGCCTGTGGAGCGGCTGAACTCGACGGTGACGTTATCTGGGAAAAGGGTGTCTCCTATGCCTTTGCCGAATTGGTAGTCTGCTGTGCTTCTTACGCGTCTTATGGGGGTATCCACGCTTTTTTCACCGTAAATAAGCCGTTTCTTGTTCGACAAGTATAAACCTTGGGTTATACAATAAAAATAATCTGGGTGAATTATTCGTTGCGATGCGAAGTCTGCGGACGCAAAATCAGGGAAGCGCCCATGCGCGTAATTATTGAAGGCGCCAAACTTACAGTATGCACTGAATGTTCAAAACACGGAAAGGTAGCGTGGGAAGAACCCGCCAAGCCAACCTTAACGCCTCAGAGACAAACGGCAACAGGGCAAGCTAAACCGATTCAGGGACCAATCCAAATTCGAAAAAGAGTGATAAAAGCAAGAGTGGACACCAGCCAAGAAATAGTGGAAGACTACGCAGAAGTCATCCGAGATGCCCGAAAGAATGCGGGTTTAAGCCATGAAGATTTAGGCAAGAAAATCAACGAGAAAGAGTCGGTTCTGCGTAAAATCGAAACAGGCAAAATGAAACCCAACAACCTGCTGGTCTCAAAACTGGAGCATAATCTGAAAATCAAGCTTCTTGTTCCCGTCTCAGAAGAAAAAGTTTCGTTACCCAAAACAGCAAGCCACGAATTCACCTTGGGGGACGCCATCAAAATAGGCAAGAAAGGCAAGGGAGAGTAAACCCCAAGACGAAAGCCATCATAGTGCAGCGCCGCTTAAACCGTGAACCCTCAAGCTTACCCGAACTTAGAAGGCTGGCAGAGGCTGCGGGCTACGAAGTCGCCGCGGAAATGGAGCAAACCAGAAGAGCCGATGCTAGATATCAAATCGGCGCGGGAAAAGTTCAGGAACTTGCAGACTTAGCCAAGGAAACTGGCGCTGAAAAGATAATTTTTGACAACACCCTCAGAACAGTTCAAGCCTACAACTTGGCGAAAGCCACCAAAATCGAAATCATCGACCGATTCCAGTTGATTCTGGAAATCTTCACCAAACGAGCCACAACAACCGAAGCCAACCTGCAAATCCAGCTTGCAACCTTGAAAAATGAACGCAGACACGCCAGAGAAAAAGTGCGGCTGTTCAAAAGGGGAGAGCAACCGGGTTTCATGGGCATAGGCATCTACGAAGCTGATGTTTACACGGAAGCCATTAAACGGCAGATTCACACAATCCAAAAGAAACTCGGGAAAATCCGTGGAAAACGGGTTCTGCAGCGCGACCGAAGAACAGAACTCGGATTCCACTCTATCTCGCTGGCGGGGTACACAAACGCGGGCAAAAGCTCCCTGTTCAACGCCCTCGCAGAGGAAACCACAAGGGTCAACAACACGTTATTCACCACGCTTTCGACTACCACGCGGCTGATAGAGTTTTCCAAAAGAAAATTCCTGCTAACCGACACCGTGGGCTTCATCGACCGGCTACCCCATACGCTGGTTGAAGCTTTCCACTCCACGCTGGAAGAAACCATTTATTCGGACCTCATAATCTTGGTGCTTGACATAAACGAACCCCTAAACAGCGTCGAGAAGAAAATAACAACCTGCCAAGAAACCATCGAACGCATCGGAGCCGCAGGAGTTCCCATTATCACGGCTCTGAACAAAATCGACAAGTTAACCGACGCAGAAGTAGAAGAGAAAATTGAGGCGTTGAAAGAGAAAACCAGAAATCCCATCCTGATTTCCGCTTTGAAACGCAAAAACCTTGATGTGCTGCGGAAGGAGATACTGAAAAAGCTTGAGGGATACATTGAGGCTTCCTTTACGGTTCCGGTGAAAAGCGAAACGATGCAGTTGATGTCTTGGGTCTACAGTAAAGCCGACGTGAAAAAAGCAGACTACACCGAAAACGCGGTGCAGGTTGTTTTTGAAGCGGACCCCGAATTCGTCGAGAAAGTGAAGAGCCGCGTTGAGGAACTCAACGGAAAACTGGAAACCTCAGCGACAAAAACACAGTGAAGAATCCGAAATGGAACAGAAAATCATGATTTTAAGGTGGGGCCACAGACCACAGCGAGATGTAAGGCTGACCACCCACGTTGCACTCACGGCACGAGCGTTGGGCGCGGCAGGGTTTGTTCTTTCAGATGTTGCGGATGAAAAAATCAAGGAAACCGTGAAGAAAGTCAACGAAAGATGGGGCGGAGAGTTCTCTTTTGAAATGGGCACCAAATGGAAAACTGTAGTCAGGGATTGGAAAGGCAAAGGCGGCGTGGTGGCTCATTTGACTGTTTACGGCGAAAACTTGCAGACCAGCAACGTTTTAGAAAGAATATGGAGCACCGCAAAAGACGTGTTGGTACTGGTGGGTAGCCAGAAGGTGCCCAGAGAATTCTACTCGGCTGAGGTTTCTGACTTTAACGTTGCAGTGGGCAATCAGCCCCATTCTGAGTGCGCTGCACTCGCCATTTTCCTTGACCGCTTCTTTAAAGGAGAAACACTGGACAAAACGTTCGAAAACGCCAAAATGAAGATTATTCCTCAGGAAAGAGGAAAAAGAATAGAGTCGCATAACGTGGGCATGGACTTTTTTGACGTTTAAATTAAGAAGAGTTTTATGGAAGGACAATGAAGTAATATACTGTTTAAGGAACAGACTATGTTATCAACTATTGACGACGCAACTTTGATGAAGGTCGCATCTTCTTTAGGGGAAGAAGAGGCAGTTACATTAATTGAGAACCTTAAGAATCTAGATGAAATAACGGACGACGAGATAGCCAACAAAACAGGCATCAGGCTAAATTCCGTCCGCAAAATCCTCTACAAACTCTACGACCACTCACTGGTGAGTCTACGGAGAACAAGAGACCCCAAAACGGGATGGTTTATTTTTCACTGGAGACTTCAACCTGACCAACTGGAAGGATTCATCCTGAGCCAGAAACGCAGAGTTCTAGAAAAACTTAGCGTGCGGCTTGAATATGAAGCAACCCACGATTTTTACTACTGCAACACACCCGGTTGCAGGCGATTAACTTTTGAGGAAGCCGTGGAGCAGGTTTTCCATTGCGGGGTCTGCGGGAAAGCTCTGGCACACTCCGACAATGAAAGAATGATTGTGAAATTGGAAGAGAAAGTTGAGCAGTTAAGGAAGGAACTGGGTGAGTAGCAAGCTTCCCTCTAGGGAGCAAGCGTTAAAACTACTGCAAGAAAACCACTGCCCACCTAAAGTCATCGCACACTGCAAGGCGGTGGCTGAAATCGCTGTGGAAACGGCGCAGGCATGCAAAAAGAAAGGCTTAGAAGTGGATGTAGACCTTGTGGAAATCGGCGGGCTCTTGCATGACATCGGGCGGTCAAAAACGCATTCGGTTGACCATGTGGTTGCTGGAGCGGAGATAGCCCGAAAGCAGGGGTTACCTGAAGGGGTAATTGCCATTATTGAGCGGCACATGGGCGGCGGCATAACCGATGCTGAAGCAAAAGAGCTAGGTTGGCCAAAGGGCAACTATATGCCAGTTACTTTAGAACAAAAAATTGTTTCTAATTCGGATAAGCTAGTTGACACATCCAAAAGGGAGCCTATTGAGTCAACCATAAACAAGCTTAGGCAGGAAAAACTGTTTGAAGCCGCGGAGAGAGTCCGCAAAATCCACAACGAAATAACCAAGCTGGTTGAAGACCTTTGACCGAGTTAACGTTGCTAACGAAAATCTACAACAGTCACCAGTTAAAGCAAATAGACAAAACCCTCTCAGGTCTGTTGGGAGACCTAAGTGTAAAAGCAACCGTAGGGGGCACGTTAGCGGGCAAGTGGGTCCAGTTGGAGGTTTCAGGCGAAGACGAAGCAATAGCCACTAAACTGTTAGAGAGAGAAACAGGGTTCTGCCCAGTCAGCTTAGAGAACGTGAAAAAATTTGCGGTTTTAAAAGGCTTCGTAACAAACCTTGACCCCGTCAAACAAGAACTCCTCGTTGACATAGGAGTGCTACAGCCGAAAACAACCTATGCTGCTATATCTCTGAAGCGGCTGCAATCTCAACTCGCAGACGGAAAAGAGATGCCTCTTAGAAAACTGGCTGAACTCTGGGGCATAAGTGAAAATTTACCCCTAGAAATCAAGGTTCTCCAAGTGAACGCCGAGGAAAACCGCGTGGAAGCAGAGCTGCATCAGGGGCAAGTTAAGGAGTTCCTCTCATGGAAAGAATCTCTGCTGGATAGACTGCTGATTCTGGGTGCATCCCGTCTTGAGGTAGACGCCGCAGTGAGGCAGGAAAGACTTGACCGAGACATCATTGAAGTAGAAGAGTTAAGCATGTTTGAGCACGCGTTAGTGTGCAAGTTGGGCACGGACGCCACAGGGCTCATCGGACGCATCGGCAGAAGACTCAGGAAAACCAAATTCACCGTTTTCAACCCAAAGAAAACACGGACGATTCTGAAGCCCGCGTAACTAATCAAAAACGGATGCTTATAGAAATGGTGGGCCGAGCCGGATTCGGACCGGCGACCTTTGGCTCGTAAAGCCAACGTCCTAACCAGGCTAGACGATCGGCCCTTGATGTTGTTTTGGTTCGTTTTTGCTTGGCTCTGTAGAGTCAGAGGCTACAGTATTGGATTCTGTTCTGGTTGATAAGTTTTGTTGATTGCGGCGGGCTCTTTGAGGTGTTTCTTTGTTGGGGCGGCTAAGTGTTTTGTTAAGTTGGGGATTTGAAGGCTTTTTAGCTGGATAAACGGCTTCCTGCTCAAGTTGTGCTTGACTGGTTAAGTCAAATCAAGCAGTTTGAGGGGTGTCCTGTTTGTTAAATCAAAAAGGGGCAGGTTATGCGGAGAAACTGGCGGATAAAAGGGGTTTAGGGGAAGCCTGTTATCAGGTCGTATAGGTAGGCGTCCCATTCTGCGGATTCTTTCTCCAGCATCTCAAGCATTTCTTTTAGTGCTTTGTGGTGTCTTTTTTCGTCTTCCACTATGTTGATGAGAAGCTGTTTGACTTTTTTGTCTTTGACAACTTCGCTAATTTCCTCTGCCTGCTTTAGCATGCTTGCTTCTTCGGTTACGTGACTTGCCAGTTCCTGTTTCCCGACGCCTTTGCTTTCCTTGCCCATGAGTGCATTGGAGTTTAAGTCGATAATCATCTGGTAGGTCTCGGAGTGTTTCATGGTGTCCAAGATTATGCAGTGAAGAAACAGTTTAATGAGCGGGTTTTTTGCTGATTCATACAGCGGAGTCAACTTCTTTGCTGTTTGGTCCTCAAACTCTTTCTGCTGCTTTATCTTGCTAAGCGTATCTTCATTAATTATTTCCCAAGACAAAACGTGTACCTCTTATATTTTCAGCGAATAATTTCTTAATTAACTTTTTGCAGCCCCAAAATACCGCCAGCTTCCCCCAGCTAAGTCTACAATCAAAGCCCGCGACGGCTGTTTGCGCGAATGGGGTGTGGCTGTTGGGTCGTGCGTGTTTGAGAATAAATATAAATCGGTGCGTCTCATAATGGCAACAAACTCGGCAGTCGTGGTTGCTTGAGTTTTGTTGGGCGTGGATGGTATGAAACGAATCCTGTGTACGGGTGCGGGTGGACCTGCAGGCATAAATTTTACGATGTCGCTGCGTGCTGCTTCAGAAGAGATGTTTTTGGTCGGCACCGACTCTAACGAGTATTTCGTGAATTTGGCAATCACTAACCAGAAGTATCAGGTTCCCAAAGCGAAAGACGACGGCTACATCGACAGGTTAAACGAGATTATCCGCAAGGAGAAAATCGAGTTTTTGCATGCGCAGCCCGATGTGGAGGTGGAGGTTGTTTCAGAGAAACGCGACAAAATTGCTGCCCCCGTTTTTTTGCCGTCTAAAGCCGCTGTGAAGGCGTGTCAAGACAAGTTGGAGTCCGCGACGGTGTGGCGCAGAAAGAATGTGCCGGTTGCTCGAACCATTGAAGTGCGTGGTGACGGTGACATTGACAGGGCGTTTGAGGAGTTCGGTAGCCCTATATGGGTTAGGGCGAGGCACGGCGCTGGGGGCAAGGGAAGCACACCTGCGGATAATAGGGAAACTGCTGTTGCGTGGATTAAGTATTGGCGGGGCAGGGGCGTGGACTGGGAGTTCATTGCGCAGGAGCATCTGCCGGGCAGAAACATCGCGTTTCACAGTCTGTGGAAGGAGGGTGAGTTGGTGACTTCGATGGCTCGGGAGCGTTTGGAGTATATTTATGCGTATTTGGCGCCTTCGGGAATCACGGGGACGCCTGCGGTTCAGCGGACGGTGCATGATGACGCTGTGAACAGGGCGGGGACAGAGGCGGTTTTATCTATAGACCCGGAGTTTAGTGGGATAGCCAGCGTGGATTTGAAGGAGAACGCTGCGGGTGCGCCGTGTGTGACGGAGATTAACCCGGGAAGGATGTTCACAACCAGCTACTTCTTTAGCTTTGCCAGCAAAACGCTGCGGCGGGATTTTGGCGCTAACATTCCCTATTTGTATGCGCGGTTGGCTTTCAAGGAGACCGTTCCGCAGTTGCCCAAGTACAACGTTTTGCCTGCTGACGTCTACTGGGTTAGGCACATGGATGCGCCTGCAAGGCTAGTTAAAGACGGCAAAGTTCTGGGAGCCATGTACACGTGATAACGGCAGCGTTCATTTTTGACCTTGACGGCACGCTTGTGGATTTACCCATAAACTATTGGGCGATGTTTGCTGACTTCAAGCAAATCATGGGTACAGAAAAGGTTCAGCCGATTCTGGAGACTCTTCCGAAAATCACGGATTTTCAAACCCGCAAGCGACTCTTTGACACTTGGGAAAGGTATGAAATGGCTTCTGTACCGAAAACCATCGTCCATGAGGGAGGCATACGCGTCTATCGGGCGCATACAGATAAACCTAAAGCGTTGGTCACGATGCAGAGCAGGAAAGCCGCCAAAGTCCTCATAGACAAATTTAAGCTGTCCTTCAACGCGGTGATTACGCGGGAAGATTCAGTTAACAGGGCTGAACAGCTGAAAATGGCGGCTCAGAAACTCAACGTGCCGATGCAGAACATCCTGTTTGTGGGCAACATGGACAACGACGAGCAAGCAGCGAAGGCTGTGGGCTGCCAGTTTCTGCGTGTAAAATGAAAAACAGTGGGAAGGCAAAAGCTTAAGAATTCTGCCACGGTGAATTCGGAGAACGTGGGAGCGTTGACTATGAGCAAGGGCAAACCGAAAGTGTGCATTGCTGGTTTGGGGCAGATTGGTTTTCCAGTTGCAAAGTACGCTAAAGAGAAGGGGCTGGAGGTTTACGGGTACGACATCAGCGCCTCCGCGGTTGAGAACGCTGCCAAAGCAGGCATCGCCGCCTCGGCGAACTGGGAGGAAATCCCCGCAGTCGACGCCTACATCATCTCGGTAACTACAAGCCAAGTGGAGGGCTGCCCCAACTTGTCGGCGGTTTTTGACGTCTGCAAAAAAATCAGCCAAACCGCAGTCGCTTCTACGTTGGTTTCCATCGAAAGCACCATCGTTCCAGGCACCTGTAGGAAGGTTTTTGCGGAGACGTTTGGGGGCAAAGTCCGCCTTGTGCATGCGCCGCACAGGTACTGGGCAGACCAGCCAAAGGAGCACGGCGTGAACCAGCTTCGCGTCATCGGAGCCGTAAACGACGAAAGCCTACAAGCAGGGCTGACGCTGTACCGCGATGTTTTTGGCATTCCGCTGCACGCTTGCCCGTCGGCGGAGGTGGCGGAGATGTGTAAGATAACTGAAAACAGCCATCGCTTCCTGCAGATTGCGTTTGCGGAGGACCTGAAGATGCTGTGCGCAAAAATCGGCATGGATTTTGAGGCGCTACGTGCGGCTATGAACACGAAGTGGAATGTGGATTTGCCTGAAGCCCGAGACGGCATCGGCAGACACTGCCTACCCAAAGACATCCGCTACGTAACCTCACTGGCACCAAGCACACTGCTCAACGCCGCCATGCAAGTAGACAAGCAGTACCGCGAATGGCTCACAAAACAAAAAAAGCCACAGTAGCCATTTTCGAACCTGCTTTTGGCTTGAAAATCCGCCAATAGCGACCTACCCCCTATAGATTTCTGCAACGAATCAATATGGGCATCCAAATAGAATTTTTTGTTCACTGTCTCTTGCGTCTCTTTGCAGCCTATCGCCCGTCTAGTGTTATGGATAAAACTTATTACAGCAGTGGTGCTCCCTTCCTATTTGATTGCAGATGCCTGATGTTTGGTTGGATACGGTTACTCCTAAAATTAGCATAGCCATTCACAGTTTGCTTCCTTGTCTGCATAAGAAGGGTTATAGCACGTTGGTTACGGCTAAGCGGCAGACGCAGACCACTGACATGCTTGATGTTTTGGGTGTGGCTTACGAGACGGTGGGCGACTACGGCGACACCCCCAAAGAGAAGTTGGCGGCGGATGCCAAACGCACGCTGGGGTTTCTGGAGCTGTTTGACCGCGTCGGCTACCCCAAAGTGTTGTGGGCGCACGGCGATGTGGCGGCTATCCGCACCGCGTTTGGGCTGGGAATCCCCATTGTGTATGCTAATGACACCGTTTTTGCGTATCATGTGGCTAAGCTTGCTTCGCCGCTAGTGGACTGGCTGGTCGCCCCCAAATGCTTTGGGAAGACATGGAGCAAATATGGCATAGCCAAAAGCCGAATCATCCACTACGACGGGCTAGAGGAGTGCGCGTGGCTCAAAACCAAATTCGCACAGCCCAAGTTCCTTGAGGAGCTTCGCGGCAGAAAACCGGTGGTTCTCTTCCGAGACATCGAGTACAAAGCCAGCTACTGCAGCGAAGTCAAAGTGGACAGTCAGCGGCTGCTGGAGGAACTCAGCAAACTCGCCACCGTCGTTTATCTGCCCCGCTACGAGGAGGAGAAGCAGCGGCTCAAGACGCTAAGCAATGTGTGGGTGCAGCCTAAGCCTGTGTTGACGGCGCAGCTTATCCCCTACATCGATTTGATGGTGGGCAGCGGCGGAACCGCCTGCAGAGAAACCGCGCTGGCAGGCGTCCCCACAATTAATTTTCACTTCTGGGATGTGCAGGCACGCTACCTTCACGCGAAAGGTTTCCCCATCCAGATTTGCCCAAACACCAACGACATAATCAAAGCCGCCAAAAAAATCCTGCAAAACCCGCACCAATACAGAATGGACACGAAAGCTGCCCAAGCAAAGCTTAAGTCGCCCCTGCCCGTGTGGACCCGCTACATCGAACGCTGCCTCAAAACCGAAGCGTAGCTTTAGCCTGAAGCCAAGTAACCCCGCAAATAATACAGCCGAATCAACGGGTGCACATAAGCAAGCGTGGGCTCACGGGTTTTGTATGCCATAAACAAGCCTGTGAACGGCGACATGAAGAAGCGGTAGACCACGCTAAAGCGGGTGACGGGCGGCGCTTGCCTGCGGGTTACCTCACTGATTTTCTGCCACATTTCAGGCAGTTGTTTGGCGTACCAGAACTGGTGGCTGAGTTCATGTTTTAAGCCCATCCTCAGATGCACGGACTGTACGCCGTAGTCAACGAACCACTGGTAGCGGTGCTGCTCCATTTCGTAGGCTAGAACGGTGTCTACGCCGCTGCTGGAGGTCAACTTGGGAAACCCGCCGACTTCCCGCACAGCCGCCGTACGATACACAGTATTATCCAATGTTTTGCCCAAAGTGAAAGCCGCCATCTCCCTACCCCGCAGCCAAGATTCTAACTGCGCCTCGCCACGGTACTTTTTTGCCACGTACTGCTGCAGTCTACGCACGCCACGGGGCTTATCGGCAAACCGCATCCCAGACGCGGCAGCCACTTTGGGGTCAGCCAAAGCGCGGGGAACCCTGCTCCACCAGTCACGCGCCAAAAGCAAATCCTGCTCAAAACTCACAAAAAACTCGGACTCCACATGCCCAAGAGCCGTGTTGGCGTTGTCGCTGATGCCTCTGCCCTTGTTAAGAACCACTGTCCAGCCGTGGGACTCGGCGATTCGGCGGGTGGCGTCGGTGCTGTTGTCGTCGGAAATTATCCGCTGGCACACAGAACCTGCGGGAATAACCTCGCCGATGCGCTTCAGAACCGCGGGCAACGTGGCGGCGCCGTTGTAGGTCCACATAACCAAATCAACTTTCTTGGGCACCCCACACACCTTTTTGTTTGACATCAAACGGTTCCCCATCGGCAAACGCAAGCTTCATAGGGACTTCGTTGAATGGGGGCATAAAGCTTTCCCCAAAACCGCGTCGGCATCAAAAAATAAGCAGGGTTACTTGGGGCGTTTTGCCTTGAAGTACCCGATTACCCTATCGAGCCCGTCACTTAGGGAAACAGTAGGCTGCCAACCCAGCTGCTGCCGTATCTTAGCGGAATCCAGCACAATCGAAGACTGATCTGAAACCAGCGGACGATACGGATACCCCGGCGGGTAGGAGCCTAAAGCGATGTTTTTCGGGTTAAAGCCGATTTTGCCGGCAAGCATCAACGCGAGTTCGCGGTTGCTTACGCCTATGGTGGTGCCTACGTTGTAGACTTGCCCGTTCGCCGCAGGGTTCTTCATGGCAAGCACGTAGCCGTTCACGTGGTCATCCACGTACATGTAGTCCCTCACTGAGTCGGGGGCGCCTATGTAGATTTTCTCCCCGGCAAGCATCTTGGTTACAAGGTACTCCACCATGAAGCTTGCGTCGAACTTGCGTCCGTAAGAGTTCGCGGGACGCAGAACGGTGCCTTTTAAGCTGAAGGAATTAAACATCATCTGTAGGTACAAGTCCCCCGCTGCCTTGCTTGCTGCGTAGGGGCTGGACGGATGCAGCGGCAACGTCTCCTTCAACGGTTCACTTGCTTGAATGCCATAGACCTCAGCGGTGGACGCGGCAATCAGCTTGCGTGTCTGCGGGTCCTGAAGCTCAAGCATCGAATGTGCCACGTTCATGGTGCCAATGTAGTTGGCTTGTTGATACTCAAAGGGACGCTCAAACGAGTCCCGCACGGGCGACAGCGCCGCCAGATGAAAAATCACGTCGGGGTTGACGGTTTTGACGGCGTTGCGGACGGAAACGTAGTCGGATACGTCGCCTGAAACTAACGTGACATCGCGAATTATGTTGCTGATAACGTCGAGGTTTCGGTTTGCGACGCGGCGAACCACGCCGTAGACTTCTGCGCCGTCGTTGACGAGTCTTTGGGCTAGGTGGCTGCCTATGAAGCCCATGATTCCAGTTATAAGCACGCGGGTCATGTTTGGGGTCTCCTGATTAACGCGAACTCTTTTTCGGCTAAAGATAGCTCTTTGACACTATTAATAGTTAACCAAGACTCGCGGGGGCTGAGCCGAAACGCCTTCAAAAGCCGCTTCTTTGCCAGCAGCGGAAAAACCGTTTTCTCAATGGAGCCCGTTTCAGGTATGTACCCTAGAATTTGGCGGTTGAAAATGTACACGCCGATGCTGACCAACGTGTTTTCCAGCAGAACCTTCTCGTGGAAGTCCACGATGTTGTCTCCGTCCACTTCGAGTATGCCGAAAGGCGACCGCATAGGCGAAACCGCGATTGTGGCGGCGGGTTTGCTCTTTAGGTGCTGTGCTTCTAGGCGTTCTATGTTGAGGTTGGTGATTTCGTCGCCGTTCATAGCCAAGAAGTCTTCGTCGTCAACAAACCTGCTGATTGCCAGACGAAACCCTTCACCTGTTTCGCCCTCAACCGTGTGTTCGCTGAAGTCAATCTTTAAGCCTTGACTGTTCTCTTTCAGATAGTTGATTATGACGTCTTTTTGGTAAGCTACGCCTAAAACCGCGTGTTTAAACCCGTAGCTTTTGAGCCAATTCAAAATCCAGTAAATCAGAGGCTTCCCCTGCAGCGGAACCATGCATTTAGGCATGTCATGGGTTAAGGGACGCATCCGCAACCCTGAACCGCCGACGAGGATAACTGCGGTTTCAATTTTGCGCATTCCGAGTTCTCCCAAGTTGGTTTCACTCTTAAAGTACAAATATATAAGCGTTCAACTACACCGTTAAAAAGCGCTGGGCAGCCCCATGAAGATAGCGATGATTCACACGCCCATGCTGGGAAGAGGCGGAGGAGACCGACAACTACTCACCTTAGCCACGGAACTGCAGAAGCGGGGGCACACCGTGGAGATTTTTGTGAGCGCCGTCAACCAAGAAAACAGCTACCCAGACATGCTCAGAAACCTGAACGTAACCGTGATTCCGCATCCGCTGGGCAAAAAAATGCCAAAGATGCTGACACCTCTGGAAAAAACCACCAAGCAAACTGCAGAGGCGGCGTCAACGGGCAAGTCAGCGCTTCGAGAGTACATGCAGAGGAACATGGGCAGGCAATTCTACACCATCCCCTACGAAGTCCCCACTATGATTAACATTGGCAGAAAAATCCCCAAGGGCTTCGACGTCATAAACAACCATAACTACCCCTCCGAGTGGGCGGCTGTTTGGGCAAAAAAGAGACTTAACATCCCCGTGGTTTGGATGTGTAATGAGCCGCCGTTCTGGTTTTTTGTTCCCGAACTTCGACGTGGCTTACGCAGAATAAACTGGCCCATCTACAATGGGCTGGACAAAACCGCAGTGAATTACATTGACGAAATCATGGTTCTTTCAAACATCGCAGGCAAATACGTAACCAAAGCATACAACCGAACGTCAAGGGTGGTTAGGAGCGGTGTGGACACTGACCGATTCATCAAGGCAGCGGGAACAGAAGTTAGGAAAAAACATGGCTTAGACAAAAGCTTCGTGCTGCTGCAGGTGGGCAACATCGAGTTAAACAAGCGGCAAACGGACGCGGTGAAAGCCCTGCAGATTCTTTCAGAAAAATACAGCGACCTCAAACTGGTTTTCGATGGCGGCGGCAGAAGAGACGAGTTGGTGCGGTTCTGCGAAAAACAGGGTGTACTGGACAAGGTGCTGTTTTTGCGAAGCGGCAGCGACGAGGAACTGGCAGAGGTCTACGCGGCGTGCGATGTTTTTGTGTTTCCCGCGCAAATCACATGGGGGTTAGCGGTTGTTGAGGCTATGGCTGCCGCCAAACCCGTGGTGGTCAGCAACAGGTGCGGCGCCTCCGAAATCATACAGAACAACGTAAACGGCGTAGTCGTCGAACATGGCAAACCCGAAAAACTCGCAGAACAAATTGAACGACTCATAAATAACCCGGACTTACGCAGAAAGCTGGGGCAAACCGCTCAGAGCTACGTTAAAAACAACCTGTCATGGGAAAAATATGCCGAGCATATGGAAAACGCCTTCGAAAAAGCCATCCACGCCTATTCAAAGTGACCAAACGACAAAGAATAAAATCCTGAAAAGGGAACGCGTCCTTGGGCTGCAAACAACTAACGGCGGAAAACGAGCGCTCATCAGATGTGGGGGTTAACAGAGGATTTATAATCTGTTGGGCTTCACTATGAGATGGCTACTGACACCATGATTAAGTTAAGACTTGACGTTGACTATCCTTACCCGTCGCGGCTGCAAAGCTTCATTTTCACAGCCCTAAACATCAAAACAAGCAGGGACTACGTGAAAAACTCCAAGATAATCGCCAAGATGGTCAACGAGTCACCTGAAGAAGTCATGGCTTATTGGTTTTTCACCCCCCAAACCACACCCGACAGGGAACTTCTCGATTTGATGCATCCCGAAAGACATGAAGTTGCTCTGCATGTGGCGACAAAGCCGTATGTGGAATGGGAAAACTTAGAGAAAGCGACGGGACGTAAAGTGAAGTACTACACGGTTCACGGCACCGCCCGCTTGCTTGCCCGCCTGATGTGGAGAAGAAAACTCTGGGAGGCAAAAGCGCCAATTCCAAAAGAGTTCCCGCTCAAGTCTTTCTATGATTTTCCCACCGTACATTTAGACCGTGTTTGCTACGACAAATCTCGTGAACAAGCATTACAGTTAGCAAAAGAAAGCATCAACAAAGGAGAGGTCCTGCATGTGCATCCTGAATGGCTGTTCCAGCGGGGAACGCTCAACCACAGAGGACCCTACTACAGAACGCTCAAGACACTTCTGCAAGTGGACACCCAGTTCGACAACTTAGCCGTGCGAAAACGGGGCTTTGCCAAAGTCGCCAAGTACCAAGAACAGTACGAATACGTAAAAGACGGCTACCCATCCGACGGTTTCCTTGCAAAGCTTGCAGAGCGGGGAGTAGACATATACTCTTTTGTGGAGCGGACATGGTGCAGCCCCATCAACGCACCGTCCAGCAAGTGGCTGAGGGCAGAGGATAACATCGCGCTTCTCCAAATCATCCCCTACAGCGAGTGGCTTGCTAAAGTTGGAAAGAAAACGCGGAACATGATTCGCAAAGCCGAGAAAAGCGGCGTGAAAACCGAGGTGGTTGAGGCGTCGGAGCAGCTGGCAGAGGGTATAAGCAGGATTTTCAATGAAACGCCGATTCGGCAGGGCAGAGCATTTTCACATTACGGCTGGAGACCGCAGGATGTCAAAAGAGTGTTGTTTGCTACGGCCAACAGCACCTTCATCGGAGCATACTTGGAAGGCGAATTGGTGGGGTTTGTGCAGCTGGTAGACGGTGACCAGATAACGGTTATGGCGCAGATTCTTTCGCTGCAGAAACACTGGGATAAAGCCCTTAACAACGCGCTTGTGGCAAAAGCGGTGGAGGTCTGCGCCGCGGAAAATGCGTCGTGGCTCATGTACGGCAGAATGGGCAACCACCCGTCGCTGGACAACTTCAAGATAAACAACGGCTTCACCAAATGCACGCTAACGCGGTATTTTGTTCGCCTCACCAAAAAGGGTCGCTTGGCAACTAAGCTGGGGCTGCATAGAGAAGCAAAAGACGCCCTGCCAAATTGGCTAAAGGGTTCAGCCGTGCCTGTGTTTAACTGGATTAGCCGAACCAAAGTGCGGATTAAAAGATAAAGGCGTTAAAGCAGAAGCGTCGACAAGAGGCGGTTGAGTTCTTCCCTGTTTTTTACGCTTCGGAAGATGGCTTTGCCGCTGCTGTAAACGCGGAAGGATATGCCATCGAAAGTTAACTCGTGAATTATGCCCTGCAGGCTGTTTTTGAGGGTGGCTTTTTTGAGTATGCTTGCGATGGCTTGCTCCTTTTTTTCGTATCGGAAGGTGACTATGACATCTTTTTCTGCGCCGCAGGTACCTTCGACGCGCGCCACGTAATCTTCTAGGGTTGCCATTAGAACTGCTCCATCTCCTTGAGAATCTTCACGAAGCGGTCCACTTCCTCTTTGGTGTTGTAGATGTAGAAGCTGGCTCTTGCGCTGGATGCTAAGTTGAAAACTTGGTGTAGAGGCTGGGCGCAGTGGTAGCCGCTGCGTATCATGACGCCGTAGTTGTCCAAGAACAGTGCGACGTCGTGGCTGCTTAAGCCTTCCACGCCAAAGGGCATGATGCCGCATTTGAGGGAGGCATCGGTGGTTCCGTAAAGCCTCAGTTTAGTGCAGCAGGAAAGCATCTGCTCCATGGCATACACGGTTAACTCTTTTTCATGCTGGAAAATTTCTGCCATACCCAAATGCTGCAGGTACTTGATGGCTGCTGCGAGGGCGACGGCGCCACATATGTTGGGGGTGCCCGCCTCGAACTTCCACGGAGGGTCATTCCAGCTTATGCCACAACGCTCCGTCTGCTGATTCACAGTGACATCCCGTATCATCTCGCCGCCGCCTTCGAAAGGAGACATCTGCTCCAGCAACGGCTTCTTAGCGTACAGCACACCGATGCCTGTGGGTCCCAGCATCTTGTGCCCGCTGAACGCCAGAAAATCCACATCCAAATCCGCCACGTCCACGGGCATGTGGGGAACCGACTGCGCGCCATCCACCAGCATCAAGGCGCCATGCTCGTGGGCGACTTTGGCTATGTGTTTCACGTCGTTTATGACGCCGCTGACGTTGCTGACTTGGCTTAAGCTGGCGAGTTTGGTGTTTTTGTTGAATTTGCCCTCGAAATCCGCGGTGTCCAAGGTGCCGTCGGGGTGGACTTTGCCGTATCTTACGGTGCAGCCCGTGAGTTTCGCGGCGAGTTCCCATGGAACGATGTTGCTGTGGTGCTCCATTGTAGAAACAAGGATTTCGTCGCCTGCCTTAAGGTTGGGTATTCCCCAACTGTACGCGACAAGGTTTATGGCTTCGGTGGTGCCCCTCACAAAAACGACTTCTGCGGAGTTTTTGGCGCCGATGAATTTGGCGGTGGTTTCGCGGGCGGCTTCGTAGAGGTCAGTGGCTTCTTGGCTGAGGGTGTGCACTGCGCGGTGGACGTTGCCGTTGTGGTTCTCGTAGAAGTCCCGTTCCGCGTCAAGAACCTGCTGAGGCTTCTGTGTGGTGGCGGCGTTGTCGAAGTAGATGAGGGGGTAGCTGTTGATTTTCCGCTTCAAGATGGGGAAGTCTTCGCGAACGCGTTGAACGTCGAACATAGCTATTTTTTCTCTTCCTCAGCAGTCTTGAGCCGTTTACTCAGCATTTTGGCGAGTTCCTCTTCTTCCAGCGCCTGCTTCTCCTCAAACGTGTGGTCTTTAGGCAGCCACTCGGGCGCTGCGCCTTTCTTCTCAAAGTATAGCCTGATTGCCCGCTTCAAGGCGCCGACGGCGAGGACGCCGCAGTGGAATTTTATGCTGGGTAACCCGCCGACTTCTTCAGTGACTTTTTTCCACGTGATGTCTTCCCACGCGGCTTTCAAGGTTAAGCCTTTTATTATTTCGGTGACGATGCTGCTGGTGGCTATGTTAGCGGCGCATCCGTAGCTTTCAAACGTGGCTTTCTCGATGACTTCTTGGTCTGAGATTTTCAGGTAGAAGGTCACCATGTCTCCGCATGCGGGGTTGCCTGCCACGGCAACGACGGTGGCGTCCTCCATTTTTCCAAGGTTCTTTGGGTTACGGAACAAATCCAAAACTTTAGCTGTGTAGGGTAGGGGTACACGCGACAAGGTTAATCCACTCCTGTAGAGCCCACGATGCCTCTTATGCGCTCCACTGAGCTAGGAATCGAATCCAACACATAATTAATATCTTCCTCTGTCTGGTACCGCGTCGTCTTCATGAGGATGCTGCCGTGAGCTTCACTAAAATGCCTGCCAAGGGCAACAAGAACATGACTAGGCTGCAAAAGCCGCCTGCTACAGGCGCTACCACTGCTAACGTAGACACCTTTAAGGCTCAACTCGATAGTGAGGGCTTCGCCTTCGCACCGCAAAAAGCTAATGTTAGCGTTGTCAGGGCTACGCCTGTCGCCTGTGGCTCCGTTGAACTTCACATCCGTCATCGTTTGCAGTACACCGTTGACTAGTTTGTCCCGCAGGTAACGCATTCGGGCAACGTTAGCGTTGAAATTACTGAAAGCCAACTCGGAGGCTTTGGCGAAGCCCATGATGAGCGGCGTGTTTTCGATGCCTGGCCACAGCTTCTGCGTGCCAATCGGTCCCTCCAAGATGCGTTCAACGTTGATGCCTTCGCGGATATACAGTGCACCTGTGCCGCGGGGCCCCAGAATCTTAAAGCTGCTCAGCGTCGCCATGTCCACTTTAAGGTCCTGCACGTTGAAAGGAATTCTGCCGTACGCATCGGAGGCGTCGGTGTGGAAAATGGCAGCGGGATTTTGGTCTTTGACTATTTCAACTGCTTCTTTGATGGGTTGGATGGTGCCGATTTCGTTGTTCACCAGATGAATGCTGACCAGCGCGGTGTCCTTGTCCACGGCTTCCTTTAGTTTTTCGAGGCTGAGGGTACCTTCTTTGTCTACGGGGACTTTGGTGGTTGTGTAACCCTGCTTCTTGAGCAGGTCAGTGACGTTGAGGACGTTTATAGGCTCGATTTCGCTGATGACGATTTTTTTGCCTTTCTGCGGGTTCGCCGCGGCTGCTCCCATCAAGGCAAGGTTGTTAGCTTCGGTTTCGCCTGGCGTAAACGTGATTTCCTCCAAGTTTTTGGCGCCCACGGACTCCGCAATTTGCTTAGAGGCAGTCATAATGGCAGTGAAGGCTTCCCACCCAGGCTTATGAGTCAATGTGGGGTTCCCGTAGGCGAGCTTACCGTAGTAAGGCAACATCGCGTCCAGCACCTCTTGAGGGACGACGGTGCTGTTTTCGTTGTCAAGGTAAACTTCGTGTTTTATGCCCTCATGAAGTTTGAGAAGCTCCTTTACATTTTCAACCACACAATCACGTCCATAATCACAGAAATAACAACAGGCTTAAAATAATACTGTGGGTTCAAGTAGAAAAAGCTTAGGCATAAGCCAACAGAAAAGTCTGAAGGCACCAAGTGTAGGGTATGCACGAGAATTTTCGCTGATATGCTCTGTAAAGAACCCAAGTGACGGAAAGTTTGAGGGAAAAATCGAAACCTCAAGGCAAGTTTGTTTTTTGTATACAAAAGCATCAACAAAACACACAAAAACAACGTCAAACCCGTGTCGAAACTGACATTTTTGGCGAATAAACACTATTAACCCCCACAGCCCCATACCCCAGACAAGAACTGACGTTTGTTGGTGCGTGAACTGTGCAGGTAGCTGAACTCGACATCCCCATGCAGCTTAAGGAGCTCATCTTGCAGGGTGGAATAGGGGAGTTGTATCCGCCGCAGGAGGAAGCTGTGGTAGCGGGGGCTCTGCGGGGCAGGAACCTTGTGCTTGCCAGCCCGACCGCCAGCGGCAAAACGCTTGTCGCCGAGCTCTGCAGTCTTAAGCATGTGTTGGAGCGGGGCGGCAAAGTCATCTATCTGGCTCCGTTGCGGGCGCTTGCCAGCGAGAAATTCGACGACTTCCAACGCTACACCAAACTCAGAAAACAGAACGGACAAACAGTCAACGTCGGAATCAGCACAGGCGACTTTGACAGCGGCGACCCGTGGCTGGGCAGATACGACATCATCATAACCACCAACGAGAAAGCCGACAGCCTCCTACGGCATCGTGCTAAGTGGATGGATGAGATTTCGTTGGTTGTCGCCGACGAGGTGCATCTGCTTAACGAGTCGGAGCGTGGTCCTACGTTGGAGGTGGTTTTGGCGCGGCTCATGCAGGTTAACCCCGACATCCAAGTCCTCGCCTTAAGCGCCACCATGGGCAACGTTGATGAAATTGCTGCGTGGCTCAAAGCAAAGTACGTCATCACCGAGTGGCGACCGGTCAACCTTAAAGAGGGCGTTTTGCTCCACACCGAAATCCAATTCAAAGACGGCGACGCCCGCCAAATCGAACGCAAAACCAGCAATGACACCGTCAACCTCGCCCTAACCACCATGAAGACAGGTGGGCAAGCATTGGTTTTCGCTTCCACACGCAAAAACGCCGCGTCGCTTGCCAGAAAAATCGCTGACCAAACAGGCAAGGAACTGGGCAAAGCCACCAAAAGAACGCTGATGCGTGAAGCCGAAAGAATCCGCACGGCAGACGAGAAAACCCGCCTCAGCGAATCCTTAGCGGAGCTGGTTAGTTGCGGCGCAGCTTTTCACCATGCGGGTTTGGGTGGGGCTCACCGCAGAATCGTGGAGGAACTGTTCCGCGAGGGAAAAATCAAAGTGCTCACCGCGACGCCGACGCTGGCTTTCGGCATGAACCTGCCCGCACGTGTCGTCATCGTTCAGGACTACCGCCGCTACGAGGCAGGCTACGGCTACTACCCCATAAGCGTCTTAGAGTACAAGCAGATGGCGGGGCGCGCAGGCAGACCAAAATACGACAAAAACGGAGAAGCCGTCCTTATAGCCAAAAACGCCGACGAACAAGACTACCTCATGGACAACTTCATTTTGGCGCGTCCAGAGCGGATTTGGTCGCGGCTTGCAGTGGAGAAAATCCTGCGGGGACACGTGCTTGCGACGGTGGCGTCGGATTTTGCGCACACCGAGAGGGGGGTGTATGAGTTTTTTGGCAAAACCTTCTATGCGTATCAGTACGACGTGAAAGCCATCAAAGCCGTCATAGCCAAGATACTCAAGTTCCTCTTCGACGAGCAGTTGCTGTACGTGGACAGAGAAAACCTCATCGCCACCCGACTGGGCAAACGCACCAGCGAACTCTACATCGACCCCGTCACCGCAGTAACCATCCGCCAAGCCCTCAAACAGAAACCGCAAAGGCTAACGGAACTGAGCATGCTACACCTCATTACACGTACGCCTGACATGGGACCCGTCATGCGCCCCTACGGCGAAGAAATCGAGATAATAGCCGTCCAAGCCGAACAGCACCGCGAAGAACTCTTCGTTCCACCCCCCAATGAATGGGAAGACCCAGTCACCTTCCAAGAATACCTTGGCGAGCTGAAGACCGCTATGATTATGAATGCGTGGATGGAGGAAACCAGCGAAGAGCAGCTGCTGGAGAGGTTCAGGGTGCAGCCCGGCGACTTGTACCGCATCGTGGAGAACGGCAAGTGGCTACTGCACGCCACAGGCGAGTTGGCAGGGTTGCTGGGCGAAAAAGAAGTGCTGCCCCTATTGTACGAGTTTAATGAACGGGTCTCCAAAGGCATCAAAAAAGAGTTGCTGCCCATCGTGAAGCTAGAGGGCGTGGGACGCACACGCGGCAGAATCCTCTTCAACGCGGGATATAAAACCGTCGAAGACGTCCGCCACGCCAACTTAGACGACTTGACTAATTTGCCCACGATTGGTCCGCGGTTAGCTAAGAAACTCAAGGAGCAGGTCGGCGGTTTTGTTAAGAAACAGCAGTGGGAGCAACTTGACAAAGGTGAAGAGTGGAAGCAAAAAGCCCTATCGGATTACTAAAGTCTGTTTCTTCACTGCGAAAAGTTACGTTTTGCGCTTGTTCTTTTTGGGGGGTTTTGACAACAACTCGCGAATACCCGTCTTCAAAGATGCTTCAATGAATTCCTTATCAACAGGGTCCCGCGATTCGAATCTGTGGACAATTTCCTGCTTAATTTTGCCATCGTCATCAAATCCGCGAACAATAAGTTCGATGGAATTGTATGGATGGTCACCGTGCATGACTCCTTCTGAGCGAGACTTGATTATTGCCGTAACTAAATTGATGATACCTGCAGCGAGAGTAATTCCAGCGGCGCCAAAAGTAACATATACGAGTAGTTCGGGACCTGTCTCGTGGTCTTCGAAAGAGAATTTTGCGTTTTTGGTGTAACGGGACTCTAATTCCCGAGAGATTTCCCGCCATGCATAAGGAGCGTGGCCGTGGCAAAAGCAACCGCCATTGACTCGCATTTTTATTGATATTGGCCGTCCATAATCTTTGTCCAAAAATGGGGCTTCAAACTTGTCAATTCTTTGTCGAAAAACATCTTCCCATCCTGTGCTCATTTTTCGCTTCTTCTCCTTCGCCATTAGTATTGTTGACAATAGGTATTGGACGATACTCTATTTAAAACAATTCTCAGAGCTATTCAATGCAGGTTTGACGAACAAAATCAAAAAACATTTGGAATAATGTTTGAAACTGCTCCAAAGGAAGCCAAGCAGAGGATGAACCTTGTTTCAAATCATTGTGGACACGAGCCTTAGGCTTTGGCGAAGGCTTCCGCCTGCTTAACTGCGGTGCCCAAGTAGCTTTTCGGGTTCAACGCAGCGTCGATTTCCTCGCAGCTAAGCGTCTTGTGCACGAGGGGGTCTGCTAGCAGGATTTCCCTGAAGGGCTTCTTTTCGACCTCGCTTACGATGGTGAGTTTGCGTAGGAGTTCGTGGGCGTCCTGCCTGTTTACGCCTTTGCGTGCCATTGCCATCATGACGGATTCGGACATGCATCGCCCCTGCGTTAAGCTCACGTTCTGCAGCATCCGCTGCTCGTCCACCCTCAGGTTAGCCACGATACGGTTCATCAACGACAGCAGATAGTCGGTGAGTATGCATGCTTCAGGCAGCAGAAACCGCTCTGCCGATGACTGGGTCAAGTCACGTTCATGCCATGTAACTATGTTCTCTAATGCGACAACGGTAAGGCTTCGGACGACGCGGGCTAACCCGCAGACTCGCTCGCAGGTTTCGGGGTTCCGCTTATGCGGCATCGTAGAGCTACCCACCTGCTTTTCCGCCTCAAAAGACTCAAACATCTCTCCGATTTCTGGTCGGGCTAACTCGCGGATTTCTGTGGCAAAGTTATCCAGCGAAGACACAAGCATTGCTAAGTCGCAGACGAATTCGGCGTAGCGGTCGCGCTGCACAATCTGCGTGGAAATTTCCGCCGCCCGTAAGTCGAGGCGTTTCATGACGAGTTCCTGTATGCGGGGGGCTTGTTCGCCAAGGCTTGCCTGCGTGCCGACTGCGCCGCTGATTTTGCCGACTAAAACGCGTTCTCGGCTTTGGTTTAGCCGTTGCAGATGACGCTCCACTTCGCGTCCCCAAACCGCAAACTTGAAGCCCAACGTGATGGGCAGAGCGTGTTGCCCGTGGGTTCGCCCCATCATAACGGTCTCTTTGTGCTGCCCCGCTTGCTTCTGCAAAACAGCCTTCAAGCAGCTGAGGCGCCGTTCAATAATTGCTGTGGCGTCTTTGAGTTGCAGGGCGTTGGCGGTGTCCACGATGTCGTAGCTTGTGGCACCCAGATGCACGTAGGCGCCGCTGGAGCCGCACTGTTCCGCAAGCGCACGAACCAGCGAGGCAAGGTCATGTTTGATTTCTTTCTCAATGGCTTTCACCCGTTCAACCTTAACGTACTGTGTAGAAGCCATGGAAGCGATTTTTTCAGCGTCTTTTTTGGATATGTCTCCGACTTCGGCGTGCGCCCAAGCCAAAGCCGCTTCGACGTCAAGTAGTTTCTGGATGCGCGTCTGCTCTTGGAAGACGCCAAGCATTTCGGGGGTTCCGTAGCGACCCGTATCTATGGGTAAAATGGGCAAGTGTAAGTCTCCTTGCACAATGTTATGCGGCTTAAAGATTAATGTTTTACCAAACACACTAGTGCACAACACCAAGCAGGACAGATGGAAACGTGAAGGTAACAGTTGCAGTTCTAGACAAAGCGGCACAAAACGCAGCGCAAGCGGCGGTCTCTACCATAGAAAAAACGGTTCCAGACGGTAACACCCATTTCTGGTTAGCAACCCCCTCAAAACTGACAACAGCACAGAACACCAAAGCATTGTGCCCCCAAAAAGAGGAATCCGCCACAGCCATCTGTTCGGTCTCCTCCGCGCCTGAGCGAAACCAGACACAGATGCTGAACACCCAAGATTCAGCGGTGGCGTTTGACGGCAGAATCTACGCACCCCAAATTGAGGCGTCGGCAGCCGAGTTTGTCGCCAAAGAAATCTGCAGCGACCAAAAAGAAACAGTTAGATTCCTGGGGAGCCTTGAGGGCGACTTTTCCGTTTTGATGGCACAACCTGGAAGCCTGTTTGCGGCAAGAGACCCTGTGGGGGTACAGCCGCTTTACTATGGCGAGAACCAAGCTGTGGCGGCGTTGGCATCGAACCGTAAAACGTTGTGGGCGCTGGGGATAGCTGAGCCTGAATCGTTTCCGCCGGGGCATCTGGGAGTCGCCACCAAAGAGGGCTTCATGTTTAAACCCTTCCAGACGCTGGCGTTTGCTGAGCCACAAGCAATCGGCATGGATGAAGCGGCTAAACAACTGCAGAAGTTGCTGGAGCAGTCAGTGCGGCGCCGCGTTTCTGGGTTGAAGGAGGTTGCGGTGGCTTTTTCAGGTGGCTTGGACAGCAGCGTGGTCGCGTGGTTGGCTAAGCGGTGCGGCGTGGATGTTCAGTTGATTCATGTGAGCTTGGAGGGGCAACCTGAAACGGATGAGGCGCGCAGAGCCGCCGTGCAGCTTGATTTGCCTATGCAGGTTCACCTGTTCACAGAAGCCGACGTGGAAAAAGCGGTTCCCAAAGTTGTGGAACTCATCGAAGAACCTGACCCCATAAAAGCCAGCGTCGGTGTGCCGTTCTACTGGAATGCACAGAAAGCTGCAGAGGCAGGTTACCGAGTGCTGCTTGCGGGTCAGGGTGCAGATGAGCTTTTCGGCGGCTACCAGCGATATGTCAACGAATACCTGAGGGCGGGAGATGATAAGGTGAGGCGAACCATGTTCCATGATGTCGCGGTGATTCATGAAAGCAACATTGAGCGTGACGAAAAAATCTGTAATGCGTTTGATGTGGAGTTGCGGTTGCCGTTTGCGTCGTTTGAGCTGGCAGAGTTCGCTATGAGCTTACCCACCGAATTGAAGTTTGAGGGTAAGGCGGATTCGCTTCGGAAGCTGGCGTTGAGGAGAACCGCAAAGAACTGGGGACTGCCAAACAGCATAGCTGAGAAGCCAAAGAAGGCGGTGCAGTACAGCACAGGAATAAGCAACGCCCTTAAGAGGTTGGCTAAGAAACAAAACCTGAGTTTAGGCGAATACATAAACCAACTGTTTCTAAAAACAAAAGCTAATGAATAAAGAAAAGCCATCAGAACATGAAAGGTTCGGCTAGAAAGTTTTGATAAAGAAAGGAAGAGTCAGCTGACGCTGCCTCTGAAGAGTTAACCAACGTTGCAAGTGGCAAGCTAAGCTGTGCTTACTCGATTACTTGAATTGCGCCTTGTGGGCACTGAGCTTCGCAAGCACGGCAAACAAGGCACTCGTCAACTTTGACGGGTGTGGATTTGCCGTCTTTCATTTCGTAAACGCCTACTGGGCAGGTGTTTACGCAGGTCTCGCATCCGTTGCATTTTTCGTTGTCAACCATTATTTTTACCATATCTCATACCTCTATTGATTTTTATCAAAAACGAAAAAGAGGGATAAAAGCGTTTAGGTGAACTATCAGGCTTCTCCACGTAGTCTTAGCAGAAGTCCGTCCACCGCAGCTTCAGCTTTTTCTTTGCGCCGCTCTAGGTCAGTTAGCTGTTTACGGTACGTTTCCAGAGGCATTTCTCCTGCTTCGTGCCGAACCTCGATGGTTTCAAGGCTTAACTGAACCTCGTTTAATTCAACCTCGGCAGCTTCAAGTTGCCTAACGATGTCAGCGTAGCTTCCTCCCGCGTTGCTGATTATTGCTTTTAGACGGGCGATGGTCTGCGACAGATTTTCCAAGCGGAGCTCTAGGGTTCTGCGTTGTACCTTGTATCGGCGTCTGGGTATCCTGCCGTGTTTGGCTCTGGCTGCAAGCGCTTTTATCTCCTGATTTATCTTGCTTCTCTCTTCGTATGCCTCGGTGAAGTTTGTGATGTGCTCAGCGCTTAATGTTACGCCCCGAGCCATCTTCACTACAGAGATTCTCGGCGCTTCTTTCTTGGCTTTGGGCCGCATGTACACAAGGACGATGATGACGCCCACGATTGCCAGTGCGAACATCCAGGATGTTGGACGGAAAGCTATCCACAGCGGGTTATAATCAAACGTTAAGGAAACGAAATCCCCAGAGGGTATGAGGCTATCGACGAAGCTGACTCCGTCTTTGTGTACCACAAGGGTTTCTTGGAAGACGTTTCGAGACAGGTCCGTGGAAGAGCCAAGCTGGGACAAATCAGGAGTCACAATTTTGGCGCCTTCAGGCGGAGTAAATGTAACCGAAGCTGAGTCAACGTAGCAGTTCAAGTACGGGAACAGATCCAGGTCCAAAGTGTACTGGGAGAACTGAGATGGAGAAACACTCGGCAAAGAGTAATCCAGAGTAACGATGTTGAAGGCTCCTGGACTTACAGAGGTAGCGAACGTCACGTTGTACACGAGCTGTCGAGAGTCAAGTTGTGTCAGCTTGGATGCACTCAAGATTCTGCCGAATTGGTCCCGCGCGACCACATTTTTCGCGTTAAGCGGCAGGTTAAGTAGCAAGTTACGGATGTAACCTGTAGAGTTGTTTGCTATTTTGAAGGAGTCAGTGCTCGTTATGGCGCCTGATGGGCTGATGTTAACTTGACGAGTTAAAGACAGAACGTCTATTTTCTCAAGGTATCCGCTTGAGACGCTGAATTCAGCCGTCGCAGGTGCATAAGTGAAAGCAGGCAAATTCTGTTTGCTGTAGCTTGCACTGTAAACCACGCCGTCAGGTTTGTCTATGCTCATAAGGGCGCCTGTTGTGGGGAGATTAAAGTTCACGTTGCATTCGGCAACGGTTTGGACAAATGCGGGGTAAGCAGGGAAATCAAGGCTGAACCCATCTGTATCCTTCGTGAGAACTGCGTTTGACAGTGTGAAGGCTACGGTGAAGTTGTTGGAGGTGCCTGAAGGTAGGCTTACGATGGCGCCATAGAAGCCGCTTTGCTCCTGCAACTGCACACCCAAGGTTATTGGGAGAATGTTGTTGTTGCTGTCAAAGGCGGAAGCAGTGAGGATGTGAGTGGCGTATTTGTAGGGAAGCCCGAGCTCAAAGGTGCCGGGGAGTTGTCCTGAAAGTTGGATTTGCTCCAGTACGACAACGTGTCCCGAGTAAAGCACTTGAACAGTTTGGTCCACGTTTTGGATTGTATAGCCTGATGTTTGGGCGTTAGCTGCCTGATTGCTTAGAGAGAAGGGCAGGAAAATAGCCATTGAGAAAATGATTAACGCAAAGATTACAGCGGGTTTCTTCACTTGATTTCCTCCAGTTGACAGTTTTCACTATTTTAAGGTGACCTTGTTTATTTACTTTTAGACCATGCTACGCGTTGGACATATTTAGACTTTCGTCTAGAACCTCTCTTACCAAAAAAGAAAACAAGAAACCAGAAGGGCATAAGCGCCGTTTAGCAGAGTCCGCCTTCTTTAAAGTAATAGTTCTCTTCCTTTTTAGGCCCGAAACTCCGCAAACCATCTTTCTTCAGCTGCACCCTTAATTCGCAGGCGTATTCCTCAGTTATTTCGCCCCTCTTTTGCATGTAAGAAATTATTTCTTCAGCCTGAGCATTAGTGTCGCATCGGCGCATAAAATCGACAACAGTCGGGTTGTAATGTCGGAATTTATCAGGTAAAGCGTTTTCTGCTTCAGCCTGCAGCACCTCGTCGGAATCATCCACGGTAACTTCGGCTTTGGCGGCGTCGGCGCGCACGGCATCTATGGAAACCCTGTTTTCGCTACCTTCCAGTTCCTTGATCAGGTTCGGAAACATCTTTTTAACGGATTTTCTGTCGATTCCCACAGCAGTCAGCCTACATCAGAGTGCTTTAGTATATCATGGAAATGCAGGTTTATGTTCCTTTTTGCCGTCAAAAAAGATTTCAACATACCAAAGACGCGTTGATGCAGTTAAAGGGGAAGAAAGCGCCCAGCGGGGTATGTTGTAAGCAGCTTTTCGAGGTCCCGAATGGTGAGCCCGCGGATTTCGTCTCCGAAAGTGTCACATGTCCGTTTCTGTCCAGCTTCCTCCAAGCTACGTACCACAACTTCAACGGTGTATCCCTGAGATGATTCGGCGTAGATATGAAATGACCTGCGGAGTTCCCCACGTTCAGTTACGGTTACCCACTCAGTTTTCGGCATCGGCAGCTTGCGTTCCTCAAGCGCGGCAACGATAACCTGAGGCTCATCATGATACACCTCGATGTCTATATCGCTGCCCTTGCGGATGTTTCCTCTCCAGACGCTGCCAATCAGAACGGGACAGTACAATTCCAGAACAAGCATAACTTCTAAAGCGGCAATCCGCATCTGAACCAGCCGTTCCCGTCTGCGGGGACCCTCAGTTTCTTCCGCTATCTGGTCCAGCGCCAAGGCAACTTCAAGGTTTGAGGGGAGAACGTGAACGCCCAAGTTCTCTGCAGCTTTCAGTTTGGCTTGCCGATACTCTTTTTCTAACCCAGAATACAGAAGCGAAGCAGCTTCTTTGGCAACTTTGCTTCGTGAACCTGCGGAGTTCTGCTTTTTTGTTCGCTGCGGCAAAGTGGGTCAACGACGAGTCATTTTTTCGTAGAGCTCAACGGTTTTACGCGCGATTTTGTCCCATGTGAACTCACTAAGGACACGTTTTCTGCCGTTTTTGCCCAGCCACCTGCGTTTTTCGGGGCTTTCAAGCGCGCTGGATAAGCCCCATGCGATGTCTGAGGGGTTATTTGGGTCGATGTGGAAGCCGCATTGTTCTTCACCGCAGCATATGACGATTTCGCGCATGCCGCTGACGCCTGCAGCACCCACCACCACGGGCTTCTCCATCGCCATGGCTTCCAAAGCTACAATGCCAAACGGCTCATAGAAACTGGGGAAAGCTGCGACATCGCACGCGGCGTAGTGGAGTATGCGTTCTTCCTCAGGGATAAAGTCGAAGCGGAACCGCACGTACTCGTCTAGCCGCACGGTTCTAACAAGGTTCTGCAGGTACTCTTGCAGGTCGCCTACGCCGACGATGACGAGTTTGGCGTTTGGAAACTTGGGCAGGATGTGGGGCATAGCCATGATGAGTTTATCGATACCTTTAACGGCTACAAGCCGCCCCAAAAAGAGAATCATTAAATCGTCATCTTTTATGCCGTAGAGCGCCCTGATTCTTCGGGTCTGCTCAGCCGTGATGTCCGCTGGATTATACTTCTGGGGGTCCACACCATTGTAGCTCACTTCAATCTTATCCCGTGGGAACCCAAGCTGGACAAGTTCGTCTTTCATGGCGTAAGACACAGTCACCACCATATCCGCCATTTTGCCGCCTCGCAACTCGATGTTGCTCACGACACTGCTGCCGTTCCCCAGAGTTCGGCCCTGCTCGGTTGAATGCACGTGAAACGCGAAGGGAAGATTGGTTTCCCGCTTCACTGTGATGCCACCCATCACCGAAAGCCAGTCATGCGCGACCACTGCATCGTATTTCATGGCTTCCCTCTTGATGAGTTCGTTGACGAGTTTTGCCGCTGACAAGTAGTTGTAGACCATGAGTTTACCAAACAGGTGAATGCCGCGCCCCCACTTCCTGATGTCTTCAGCAATCACGTCAGGTAAAGAGTCAGAAATGTCAAGGTGAAGGGGACGATGAACCTCGATACCCCGCCAAATCTCACGGGTCGGCAAAGTGCCCGCGTCGTCGTTCATGGTGAAAACAGTTACGTCGTTGTCTTGAAGAACAAATTTACGCGTGATTTCCGCAGCGTACGTTCCCAGTCCACCGACAATCTTAGGGGGATACTCATAAACTAGAACCGCAATCTTCATGGATAGTTCTTCACCGTTTTCAACATAGAAGTTCTGTTTCTACTAATACTTTGCCCAATCTAGTTCTTAAGGTTTCCAAAAGCCAAGATAAAGGCGCCGCTTTTAGGGTTTTATGCTAGAAAAGTTTGTTTAGCCCAAATGCGAATATTATAACTTGGAGCGTAGTCGAATGGATTTGTCACCTGTTAAACTTGAAATACTTGAAGCCCTGTTGCTTCACGAAAAACCAGTGAAAGCCGTAGAAATCGCTGGAGAAACGGGAAAGGAGCGCCCCGCCGTTCAGATGCATCTCATCGGCTTAGTCAGGATGGGCTACGCAGAGTCTCCTGCAAAAGGGTGCTACCTCATCTCAGAAAACGGCAAAAAAGCGTTAGGGTTACCTCAAGTCACCAAGGACCTCGCACTGAAGATTTTGGGACAAACACCCCACAACAAAACCTTCCACTTCTACACAGACATAGGCAAACCACTAAACATACACGCCCAAGACCTGCTGGATTTCCGCGAAAAAATAGGAAAAATCAACGCGGATTCAATTATGTTTCACTTCAGCCGCGGAGACTTTGAAGCGTGGTTTAGTTCTCTTGGCGATGCAGAACTCGCAAAGGAAACTGGGCTTCTTAAGAGCAAAAGGCTGCCTGTGGAGAAGCTTCGAGAGAAAATCCATGAATTGGTGGAAAGTCGATGCGTGAAGCTATCAAAGGCAATGGAGCAAGCAAGTCCCCCTGCGTGAACGCTTGCATTGTTTAGTCGTCGGATGTTACGGTTGTGAAGCGTTTGGCAAGCTTGTGTAGCACCTGCTGAATTGTGGTGTACTCCATCTCTTCAGGACCTAAACGTGCGGGTTCAAACTCGCCCATCCGCCGCAATGTTGCGCCTTCTCTTACGGCTTCTTGACGCGCCAAATCAAACGCGGGGTCATCAAACAGGTCAGCGATAAGCGGTTTACCTTCGTCACTGGCGATTCCGCCGTCCGCGACTTGGAAGCCTAAAGCAACGATTCTGGGGGGACCATCAAAGACGGTGCATTTGGACGCGTTCAATCCGACGGGCATAAGAGGCCCCCAGTGGCTACCCCGCATCCACCCCATAACAAAGTAGGTGTGCATGAAAGGCGCCAAGACCTCGCCCACCGCAGGTAACCCATGCTGGGCGCGGGCAATCATAACTGGGTCATCTTTCCCCACATATTTTCCCGCAATCAAAGAAAGTTTGCTGACGCTACTGGAAGCGCAAATCAGGTCGTCGCTGGCTCGGCGGACACGGCTGATGACGTACCTACCCACAGTCCCGATTAAAGCAAGAAGCTCATAGGTTTCCTCGGGGCACTTCAACGTTATCGCCTTGTTTTCAACAGTGTCCACCACATCAAATTTGAACCCGCAAAGCATATTCGGGTCGATGACAAGCCCCGCGGTGTTCATCGGGTCAGCAAACACACGGAAAAGCGGATAGTTAAAGCTGCCTGCACTGGTTTTGTCAGCAGCGAAAACCACGATGGGGTCGGCGCCGCGCTCCTCGATTTCCATCTCCGCCACGCCTGGACCCATGCCGCAGACGTTGCCGCTGAACGCCGTTTTCAAGATGTCTTGCCCGGCGCCGTAAAGCTTCAGTTCCAAAGCCTTATCGGCGGCTTCCTTGAAGGTGTTCCAAGCAAGCTCGTGAATCATGTGGTTATGTTCGCCTTTCTCGTGAACCATCAAAAGCTCAAGGTCATCGCCAGCGTTAAAGACGTAGTAACTGTTGATTAAACCCGTCTCGGCGGCGTTTTTCATGTTTTTTTCTGCGATATCAAAAAGAGGTTTAGGAACAATATGGTGACCAGCTAAGGAGCCGACGTCACATTTAATCAGAGAAATTGTAGTTTTTTTGGGCACAAACAACCCACATAAACCTCTGTTGTATGGGAATTTAAGTTTTTAGTTAGTTTCTGAACTGCGGGTCTTTGAAGAAATCGTGAAATACTAAGACCACGTAACAGATGTTGCAGAGGCAGCTTAGATGGGCAAGGTCAAAGTGGTTTCAGCTAAGATTCCAGAAGAAGTCTACAACGAGTTAGCTCTGCGGATTCCCGAAGGCGACCGAAGCGACTTCATCCGCGAAGCCATAATGGACAAGCTTCAGAAGACCCCGCGGGCAGACAGAGTCCTGCATCTGGAAGACCGCATGAAAAAAATCGAGGGGGAACTGGGCAGCATACGCAAAACTCTGGCGGATTTAGAGCTGCTCACTTTTGGGCACCAGAAGGTAAATCCCCACAGCTTCTGCATCGACGATTTAGACCACAAAATCGTGGACTACCTCTTGCATTATAAGGGCGCCACCACGCCTGAGCTGGCGGAGTACCTGCAGATTAACCGGTGGCTAGTGCTAAACAGACTGCGAAAAATGCAGAAAGCTAGCCGCAAACAACTGGGCAAAGCAGCAATCGACTACTACGCAGGCGAAAAATCAGGAAAAAAGAAGGCGTGGTGGATAAACGAGGACGTAATCGGGGAAGAATAGCGATTAACTTAAATCCGCCTAAACTCTGTTTCTGTGCGGTTGGGCCCGTCGCCGAGCACGGATTAAGGCGTCGGCCTCCGGAGCCGAAGACCCTGGGTTCAAATCCCAGCGGGCCCGCCACTCAAAACTTTTGGGGTTCAGCGCATTTTCTTCATGATGTTTTCGAATCGTGTGTTGCTGATTGGGTGGTGGCTGATGATTTTGCCGTTGTAGATTATGCAGAAGGTGCCAAAAGCACATGGTGACTGTTGTGCCTCACGAAAATCCTGCAAATCGACAAGTTTAGTTGGGATTCCCAGTTTTTTGGCGGTTTTCAAGATTTCGTTAACGTTTTTCTCCGAGTAGGGACATTGGGGCGAACGGATAACCGTTAACCCGTCAGGATATGCCGCTGTTGGGATTGTGAATTTGGGGTCAGCGGCTGCTGCGTTGAATTTTAGGGCTAAGAGTTCAAAGTCAGGTTCCGCTTTGTCCACCAGTTTAAAGCCTTTTTTCAGAAAAATACCTTTCTTAGCCATGAACGGCCCGTTTCTTGTAACAACAGCAACACCTTGCAGCCCCGCCTCTTTGGCGTCTTTTATGCATTCATCAAGTAGAGCAGAGCCTAACCCTTTGCCTTTGAAGGGACGTTTGAAGCCGACAAAAATGCAGTGGATAAACATGTAATCGGCTGCGGCGACGGGTCTGTGGGCGTATTTGCCGGGGAGGTACTCGAGCATGCCTTGGTAGCCGCCGGTTTTGGACATGACGGCTTTGATTCTAAGACCTTTAGGATAGTACTCTTGGAACCAAGCGATTTTTCTTCTCAATTCGACATGTTTGTTGACGTCTTTGTAGCCGCAGACGCCGAAATCGGCGATAGTCTCCGGCGTGAGGTCAACTATTGAAATGTCACTTTCGCCTATTGTTTGTTTGGACATGCCAACCAGTCATCCATATAAACGGGTCATTTTTTAAGCTTTTAGAGTTAATTGGTCCCCGTCCAACGAAAACGCCTTCCGGCTATGTTCATCTATCTTGTGATTGTATGCTTGAGAAAAGCTTATAGGCAGTATGCATCGTAAATGAAAAGCCAAGGAGCCCCAGTACGACAACAAACCAAGTCACAAATCGTTCGCCACGCAAGACTGTAAGAACTGCAGGGTTTTTTAGCTCATGTTTAGGGTCACATTTGGCTTGGCATCACACATTTGCTCAAGACTCATTGTATTGGGTATCGATACAAAAGGCTGTACGTATGAGGGCGGCTAAAGGATTAAGTGGGAAAGGAAGTGTTTCCGATGAAGTGTTTGTTAGTTGTATATTCGTACCATCACAATAATACCCAGAAAGTAGCGGAAGCGATGGCAAAAGTGTTTGATGCAGAAATTAAAACGCCCCAACAGACTAACCCAGAAGTGCTTGAAGATTATGACTTAGTAGGCTTTGGGTCAGGGATAGACAGTGGTAAAAACTACAAGGAGCTCCTTGACTTTGCAGACAGGCTACCTCAAGTTGCATGTAAGAAAGCGTTCGTCTTCTCAACCAGTGGAATGCCTATTGGAATTTCTGGTCAACAGCGAGTAGAAGAATACACCAGCAAATGCCACACAACTCTTAAAGAAACCCTTCAATCAAAAGGCTACGCGATTGTGGGCGAGTTTGGTTGTGCTGGGTTCAACACAAACAAATTCTTGAAGTACCTAGGTGGAATAAACAAGGGCAGACCAAACGAAGAAGACCTAAAACACGCAGAAGATTTCGCTCTAAAGCTAAAACAATAGGTGGGGTCGAGGGTCAAACCCAGTGGGTCCGCCAACAATTGTTTAGGTGTTTTTGTTTTTTAGTTTAAGAAGAAGAGAATGTTGCCCGTATTCTTCAGCTACCAGCGGGTTTGGTGGAGGGTTGCTTTTTGGGTTCTGCGTTTGTGTTGGGCGGCTGGCTGGTTGTAGCGTTTTCCTCAGGCAGTTTGGGCTAAACAGCAAGCGACAAACAAACCAAGTTAATGGACTAAAAATTTAGTCAACAACTCCTAAATCAGTGAACCACAAAATAATGTTATGCATTCTGATTTAGCTGGGCTGAACAAGATTCTCCGAGACGGAACAAGACGCCAGATAATCATCCTGCTACACGACCGCACCGTCCTCACCTACTCCGACCTACAGGAAGCCCTCCACATGCAAGACCGCGGCAGACTAAACTACCACCTAAAAACGTTAGTGCCACTGCTAAACAAAACCGATAACGGCTACAGCCTCAGCGAACAGGGCACAACCACTTGGAAAATGCTTCAAGACTTCTCATACAACCAAAAAACCCGCTTAGCCACCACCATAAAATACGGACGCAACGCCATTGCTTTAGGGTTAGTGGCGATTTACTTCTTAACTTACCATCAGCACCTAACCTTCGAATGGTTACTGGGCACTTCAATCACGCTGTGCGCGATTTCGGCAGCGTTGGTTGTTTTTGTTAAGGTTCAAAGCAGCAGGTTAGGTTCTTGCCGCAGCACCGATACTTCCCTGCTTGAAACACTAAATGATAAGACCCGGCGGAAGATAGTCGATTTGCTTCGGGAAAACGGACGGTTAAGTTACACTGAACTTATGAAAGCCGCAAAGGTGGACAGCAGCGGACAGATGAACTACCACCTTAAAGCCTTAAGCAGCGTGGTGTCTGTAGATGAAACGGGTCAGTACACGTTGACCAAGAAAGGTGTATTCGCCTACAACTCGCAGCGCAGCATCAAAAACGCAAACAGCATGCTTAAAATTAATCCGCTGTGGCACCAATGGTTCGCTATAGCCCTCGTCTCCGCCTTAATGCTTGCAGCCAACTTTTTACTCTATACGCGCGGCGCTTTCAGCAGCGAAACCGCAGCAATAAACGTAGTGATTGTGGCTTTTGCTGCAACCGCAATGCTTTACCTCGCCAAAGTCAACGACGACTTAAAACTCTACCAAGTTAAAAACACCAATATTCTTCCCTGAAGCGGCTACAGGTTCAGGAGACTTTTTCTCACATATTTCTCTCCAAAAAGTGATTGCAGAAAAGCTTCAAAGTCCTCCACTTTATAGCTGCCCGAGAGGCGATGCAGGTTCCATCGAATTTTTTTATCGTCAAAGTAGAAGGTTATGAAGGCTCCTTTCCCGAACTTTTTCAGTTCCACTTTTTGGATTTTGTCGTAGGTAACGGCGAAGTTGTTTATGTCTGCGGCTAGAACTTCTTCAACTGAAAGGTCGCTCATGTGTTCCTCTTGTTTTATTGATTGATTCCAACCCCGAAAGGCGTCTCCTGCTCCCCAACCCCAATGTATACCTGTCGCTGTGCGAACCACCACTATTCGGTCGCTTGCGAAGTAGAGTGCTTCAAAAACTTGAAGCCTGCTCCACCCAACTATTCTCGAAACCCCCATTATCCCCAAAGGCTTGCTGATCATTGATTTTTCTCCAGTAACAGGCTCTTCTTGGTTTTAGCAGAGTTTTAATTCGGGAGCACAAAATTTAAGGTGTTTGGACTAAAAGTTTAGTCATAATGAACACCATTTTCCACTTGTCGTCTACTCGGGTAGTGTGCTGTAGCACAGACTAAGGCGTCGGCCTCCGGAGCCGAGAATCCCGAGTTCAAATCCCAGCGGGTCCGCCACTTATGTTTGCAGATTCTTGTGTGTGGGTGTTTTCGGTGAAGGTTAAATACGCAGTTAGCGGATAGTTTTTGCGAGGTTAAGGGTGTGGTTAAGCGCTCTAGACTGGCGGTTCTTGTAGTTTTAGCGGTTGCTTCGGTTCTGCTCTGGTTCGTCAACTGCAAGTATCCAAGTTACTATCTGGTCAAAACGTTCTACACCGTTTTAGCTTCGACCATTATCTATTTCATTTTTGAAATTGTGCTTTCCGAAGTTATTCGTAAAAGGGTAAAGGAGTCCAAGACAAGGTATTCCCTGCGCAAAGTGGTTGCCATTTTGACGTTAGCAACGTTCTTGGTCACGTTTGCAAGCATCTGGATTGGGGAAACCCAAAACATTTTGATTACGTTTGGGTTGGTCGGTGCGGGTGTGGCGATTGCGGTGCAGGATGTTTTCAAGAATTTCGTTGGGGGACTCATGCTCTTCGTGAACGGGGTCTACCGTGCGGGTGACCGCGTGGAAATCAATGGGAAAATGGGCGACGTAATCGACGTGGGAATTCTCTACACTACATTAATGGAGACACGTGAGTGGGTCTCGGGAGACCAAGTAACGGGGCGGTTAACCATCATTCCAAACGGCGTGGTTCTGTCGGGAGTAACCCAAAATTACACAAGGGACTTTGACTTCATTTGGGATGAAATCTCAATTCCCATAACGTATGACAGCGACTGGAACGCAGCTAACACCTTAATTTTGGAAATTGTAAAACGGGAAACCAAGGAAATTGTGGACAACGCCCAGAAAAACATGACGCAGATAGAAGAGAAGTACTATGTAACAAAACGCTCACTGCAGCCAGCCATTTTTGTGAGTTTGACGGATAACTGGATAACCTTTGACATCAGGTACATCACGGAGGTCTGGCAACGCAGAGTCTTACACGACAAGCTGAGCAGGCTGATTCTTTCGGAGATTGAAAAGGCAGAAAAAGTTAAAATTGCATCTGCAACCATGGAGATTGTTGGGTTTCCACCTGTGAAGCTTAAAAAAGAGCCAGAGTAATGGTGTGGTGGCTAACCATGATAGAGAAAGTGGTTGTGGGCTGGAGCGGCGGCAAAGACAGCGCACTGGCGCTCTACGAAGTTTTGAAAGCAAGAATGGATGTAGTGGGGCTACTTACAACAGTAACCCAAGAATACGACCGCGTCAGCATCCACGGCATACGACGCATCCTGCTGGAGCAACAAGCGAAGTCTCTGGGATTTCCCGTTGAGGAAATGCTTCTGCCCACGGGCGCCGCAGACAAAGACTACGAAAAAGAACTCCTCACGCGCCTGCAAAGACACCAAACCCAAGGCGTAACCACCGTTGTTTTCGGCGACATATTCCTTGAAGACGTCAAAAAGTTCCGCGACACCCTCCTCGCGAAAATCGGCATGCACGGAATCTACCCCCTATGGAAACGCGACACAAGCTTTCTTGCAGAGCACTTCATTGACCTCGGCTTCAAAGCGGTGGTGACGGTGGTGGATTCAACGGTGCTGGGCAAAGAATTTTCAGGCAGAGAATACAACAAGCAGTTTCTAGCGGATCTGCCAGAAGGCGTGGACCCATGCGGAGAAAACGGCGAATTCCACACTTTCGTCTACAACGGACCCATACTCACCAAACCCATAGCGTTCGCGAAGGGCGAAACAGTTTTCAGGGAAAACCGATTCTGGCACACTGACCTCATACCAAAATAGGTAGACGACAAACACTTCTGCCAAAGCGGATAACGTAAAATTTTGGGAAAGCAACGGAGGCTCAGCCCTCATTTACGCAACCGCGGCCAAAGACAAAGACCCCGCAGAAAACCATCCTGTTAGCCCAAAAAAAGGACAGGCAAGTTGCCTTTTTCGCCCAAAATGAGCCAAAATCAGCCTTTCTTCGCCTTTTTGGTACTCAAGAAGAAGCCGTTTCAAGTTCTGAAGCAGAAAAGCAGACAGCTGCAAAGCCCGCTGGAACTGAGGGGGAGTAGATTGTGGGCAGCAACAGCGGAAGAAGAGAAGAATTAAGTGTCTGTTGTGGTTAAAACCAGCCTTGTGGAGTTCACGTCCACTTCGGTTATAACGCAGTTCTTGAACTCCATGGATTCGCCGAGTACATTCTTGACCAAGACGTTGCCGCCGTCTGCTTTGGCGTAAACCACGTCTTTAAACTGGGTTTTCCCGTTGACTACAACGTTGAATTCACACATAACACATTCACCATCAATAAAATGACCCTAAACACGGTAATAAGCGCTTTGCACGATGATGTCCTCCCCGACTGGGCGGCTGTTGATTGCAAAAATTGCGGGTCGGGCATGCTGCTTTATTGTCCTCACACATCTTTTCTCTATTTATGGCACTGTGGGCAGATACGAAGACGTTTTAAACAAATGTCATACTAGTTTGTTATGACATAGAATCAAAAGATGCACCATTATAGTAGTAACGTTTGATTGTATGACGGGAGTTGCAATTCATAATGAAGATATTCAAACCCTCATCCAATTAGGATGCACCAGAGCCCAAGCAAAAGTCTACATCACCCTAACCAAACTTGGTTTAGCAGGAGTAAAAGCAATCGCGGAGCAGTCAGAGATACCCAGACAAGAGATATACCGGTTACTCTCTGAACTGCAAGATAAAGGGCTAATTGAAAAAATAGTATCAACCCCAACTAAGTACAAAGCCGCCCCAATAGACAGGGGGTTATCAAGTTTAATCGAAAGAAAAGCCATAGAACTACAGGCTTTACAGGAAAACACGGATAAACTAATCCAAAAACTAAAGGACCTCAATGACACCCAAGCAAACGCGGGTAAAGAAGAAACGTCCAATTTTGTGTTGCTTCCTGAAAAAGACGGAGTTATCCTCAGGATAAAAAAAGCAGCGGAAAACGCCCAGAAAAACATAGACATGATGTGCCCCGCCTGGGTTTTTACGCAATGGCTGTTTTACATTTCTGAAACGTATGTACAAGCGTTAAAAAGAGGCGTAAAAATCCGCGTAATTACAGACAAAAACGGAAACATAAACACCCAAAACAGCGAAATAAACACACAACCCTTCACAGTATACCGCAACTTTAAACTAAAAACCGTCACCAAAAACCTCAAAGGCAAATTCATGATCCTAGACAACCAACAAATATACATGTCATCTCTCCCAACAGGAAATTTGGGGAAGCATCCATGTTTATGGACAACCAGCAAAAGCATTTTGGAAATAGTTGAACACTACTTTGAAAAAACATGGAACACAGGCAGATTATACAAAGAAACAGAGAGCACCAGCTAATCTACAGATAAACCCGTGCACGTTCTACCGGTTGCCCGTTTTATACAATGAACAGTCTTTCTCTATCAGAAGGCACCTTACAAAGGTACAGGGCAGTTAGAGTTTTAGAAAAGCAGACATCAGGAGTTTGGTATAAGATACGAGCTTGCTTGGTTTCATGCGAGCCGCGTTGCAGTTACCGCGTGTCCATATGCCTCCCTGAGGTCAAGCAGGGCAGTTATATGTAGTACAAACGCCGAAGAGGTGGGATAAGTAATTATAATTCTCGGAACCTATAGCTACAAATAACAAAGGCAAACCGTCGAACAGGAAAAAGAGATGCCGCAGGAAAATTCTTCATCTATAGATATCTTCGATATGCTTTCCGACAGCGAAAAAAAGGCAGATGAAACAGAAACCCCTCAGAATGCCCAGCGGCAAGAGCTTCTTGCATCCACTAAATATAAGGATAAAGACCTCTACCCAGAAGGCACCATAACCATAAACAGATACACCTGTGTTGGCTTGCAATGTAAACTCTGCATAAAAGCCTGCCCCACAAACGCGCTCTACTGGACCAACAACGGCATCGAAGTCATCGACGACTTATGCCTACACTGCGACGCCTGTGTGCTCTGCTGTATGGTTGATGACTGCATCAAAGTCACACGGAAACGACCAGACGGCAAAACAGAAACCTTCAGCAAACCCAAAGACGTCATTGTCATGGTAGACAAAGCCAACGCAGAGAAACGTATGCAACGCATCTGCGACATTTACCCTACAGCAGAAGAATACTGCAAAAAACACGGACTAAAAAAACAATAACCAAAATTCAAGAAACAAAACAAAAAAGAAAGAAAAAAGGCTGTTTTTATGGTTGCCACTTATCAATGAGATACTTGGGTATCTCACTGCTGTCTCGTGGTCCAACCTGAACTTTCCAGCCGCTGAGTTCTTCGATTTCGCCGCTGATGCGTGAGGCTTTGCCTGGGATGATAAGTTTGCGGTGCTTGACTTTGTCTTCTACGCCTGAAGCTTTGATGGCGTCTGCAACGCGTTCCGCTGTGAGTTTTCTGCCTGCAACGCCGCTGTCGATTGCTGAACCCTCAGTTTCGACGACAATCAGGTATGCGTTGATTTTGTTGCTTTCAATGTCGGAAGCTACAGTGTAGTATGTCAGTGCAAAGTTGCTGGTGAACAGCACAGGTGAATTCTCGTCTGGAGTGCCAAACACCTTCAAGCCTGGAGCTACCGCAACTGGCTTTCGTGGGTCAGTGTAGATGTTTTGTCGCAGAACTGCAGTTGGAAGCAGAGCCCAGCCGTCGTTGCCGTGCATGACAAGTATGTCTGCGTAGCGGACAACCAGCATAGAAGCGAGATAGGCTTCTTTCCATTTTATGATTTCGTCGGCTGCTTCGCCTTTGCCTACCCAAGCAATCATGGGAACACCTATCAACGGGTACCCAGCTAGTTCTTCGCCTCCTTTGCATGCCGCTCTGCGCAGCATTGTAAAGTTGTTCAGGGTAGTGCCTAAGCCTTCGTTCATGAAGGTTCCAGGGTCAAGCACTAAGTCGGTTACGCCGTAAGCCGTAAGGGTCTTCACCATTGAAACCAGCAGGTTCAAGTCGTTGGGTGCAGAAACAACCAGCGGACAATGATACATTGTTGCGAGTTCGGCCATGTCTTTCCAGTTTTCGCTGTTCGCCGCGTACAGAAGCGGATTTGCCTTGGGAGCAGCCATCAAACCAGCTTCAGCTATGGCAGCGTTGAGTGTACACAGGATGTAGGGTAGATTGGTTATTTCGGAGACTTTCTTCACGACTGCTTTGAATTTTTCTGCGTCACCTGAAGTGCAGCGTATCGCAATCATGTCCAGTTTCAGGGTGTAGCCGATGTATTCGAAGCTGAAGTTCTCGGTGCGTTTTATGCGGGAAACGATTTCCTGCTCAGGCATCTCGTCGGTGACGTCTATGGTGAGGGCTGTGGGGTTGAAGTAGGTGAATTCGTGGCGGTACATGACGAGTTTGCCGCCGAGTTTCTTGGCTTTTTCGCCGACGCCGACAATGACTTCTTTCACTGCAGGCTTTAGCATATCTTTCAGTTTGAGGTAGGATTTCTCGTTTTCCTTCTTCAGTATCGGTTTGCAACTGTCGAGGGTTATTTCGCGGTTCACGATTTTTGTGGCGAACGCCATGCAGTTCTCTTGACCGCATTCTTTACAGTTAGTTTTTGGCAGAAGCTTGTAGACGTCTATTGGGCTTAGTTCTTTTATTCCAGCTTTTTTGCTCACTTGCATCTCCTCCTATGCCTTGACGGAAACCCAGTCGGCGAATTTTGCTGTGTCGACTTTTCCGCCTTTCACCAAGTTCTTAGTCACTTCCTTGAGGGTTTTGACTGCTGCAGGATGCATCATCATGAACAGGTCTACGCCTGCAAGCAGAAGCGTCAGCGCGGTGGTGACTTCCCAAAGTGGACCTCGGAGTTCCCGTGGTTCCCATTCAGGAGACATCTTTAGCCAAGCTTCCCGTGCTGCCCAAGCGTTAGTTGTGCCAGAAGACATCGGGTGAGCCAATTCGACATCGCCCATTAAGCCTGCCATGCGGGCACGTTCCATGTTCGTGAAAGCGTAGTCTAAGCCGTAGCCGAGTGCAGCGGTTGTCAAGTCCATGACTATGTCTTCTTTGCCTAAGTAGTCGTAGAGTCTGCGGTTAAGTTCCCGTGCCAAGTTCAGGTCCATGGGAGTGAATGAGAGCGCTGCGTGACCGTTCTGCTTGACGAATTTCGCGCATCGGTCAATGTTCATGTCGCGTGTCAGTGAGCTGATTAGGAAGCGTTCGCCCTTGAAGGTTTCAGTTATTTCCGCAAACACATCTGCATCTTTAACTGGGTCACCGCATCCGCCGATTACCAGCGGAACATCAACTGCCTGCAAAATTTCCTCCACCGTTTTCACTGCGTCTTTTGGAGTGGCATCCTTCAGCAAGGGGTCAATGCTAATCAAGTGTACAGTAACCATGTCTGCGCCGAACTTCTCCACTGCCAGTTTTGCCCATGCTGCGGGGTCGCCGATGACATCTTTAACGTGCATTTTGACGGCTTTGGAGAGCGGAACTTCCATGTCGAAAACGTCCAATGTCACAATGGGTGAATGCACTATAGGCCGTTCAAAAGTGTAGAAAGCGGGAGAAGTCTCTCCACCTATCACTATAGACCTGCCGCGTGTGCCGCCTTCGCTTCGGGTTCCGCCTAGCTTTACCTCAGCAATTTTGTCAGGGTAAGTCTCCACTGGAGGTACAAAAGCCGCCTGCAACATAGCAGTGGGTTTGGCCTTCAGAGCCGAGGGCAATTTTAGCGTGGGCATTTGCCCAGCTATGCCTGGCGTGAAGAACAACTCCATCTCACTGACGTCCATCTGGAAGTCTTCAACCTCGATTTCCTGGAACTTCGCAAGAAGGTCCAGAAGTTCGGGGCTTAAGCCCAGACCTTCGGCAGCGGCGGTTTTGTTGTCTTTTTTGTCGTGGTGAGGCAAGGTGGTCACCGTCTACTTGGCTTTCTCGTCTTTGACGGTCTTGATGATGACTTTGTTGGCGTAGATCTTTGCATCTTTGAGGATAATCTTGAATCCGCCAGCCATTATCGGCAGTGAGGATGCAGTCATCACGGGCATCATTTGTCCTTCAACTACTTGCGCTTCTTCTGCTTCGGCTGCTGGTTCGGTTTCTTCCGCTACCCAACTTGCAACGACGGGGTGGTTCTTCTCTTTCAGGAAAGCTTGGAGGTCTTCTACGTTTGTTGCGTTTTCTTCTGTGGCGATTTTGTCAACTACGTCTGCAGGGATAAAGTCTTTAACGCGTTCCTTGACTTCTTTGGGCAGCCAAACTACACGGTTCCATCCGCCGTCTGCTGCAAAGAATTTCTTGCTACGCATATATTCGATGGACATACCGTGGAAGCCGTCAACTTGCCTTCCGCCTGCTGCAGAGTCCGCGATGGTGCTAAAGGGTAAACCGTTGACAGTTGCGCCTTTAAAGCTGCGGTTGACTACGCCGAATCCGTCGACTTCTGGGATGTAGAAGGTTACTGCTTCGAAGCATCCGCATGAAGTGTGTGGGTGATCAAATGCGGTGTAGAGCCAGACCTTCTGGACTTCGCCCATGGTGCGTTTCTTGACGGTTTCGTTGACGCCACTGAATTCGCCTTTTTCCGCGTTGATGATTTCGCCGCGGTCTATAGCGAACACTGGACCCTTAGGGTCGATGCTTGCTGAGGCTTTGCCGTCAAACCAGCTGATGGCGCCACAGTTGCTGTACCTCTGCGGGGTTATGACGCAGACGTGGCTGGGCGCGAATGACTGACACAGGACGCAACCATAGAATTTGTCGACTTCTTCATCTTTGAGACCACGGGCTTTGGCGTCTCTTGCTTCGTAGTCGGCGACTGCTGCGGAGTACATTTCGTTGATTTTGGCGGGGTCGGTGATGAAGGTTATCTGGACTTTCTCAATGATGGACAGTTCGCTCTTGAATAGGCGGTAGAGAACTTTGCCGATTGGTTCAAAGCTGTTCAGACCTTTTTGGAACGCTTTTTTGCCTAATCTCATCCAGATGTCGTAGCGCTGGTTCAGGTGCATGAAGCCTTCGATGTAGTTCAGGTAGCCGTGGATGCGTCGTTCGATTACGCCTTCGAGGCCTTGGTCGAGGGTTGGACCTGCCGCTTCGACGAGTATGCCGAAGGGGACGGCGCTGCCTTCTTTGATGTCTTTTAGGTCGGGACCGATTATTGTGATTTTTCCGTCTTCAATTGCATCCATTGGTCGGACTTTTGCGAGCTCAAATTTCTCTTTTACTGTGGGTCCGCCGAGTTCGACTTGCATGTCGTTTCTGCGGATGCGTTCTCCTTCGTAGATTACGCCAACTTCGACTGGTATATCTTTAAACATTGACATTTTCTTAGTTTCCTCCTTCTTTAAATTTTAAAGTCATAACTTTGAGGTTTTCCGCCCACGCTTCTAGGGTGGAGTTGGGGTAGGACCAGCTTGCGTGTGCATGGTAGAGGTTGTCGATGGTCATGGTTTTCAGGTCAGGGGCGAAGTGTTTGAGTCCAGAGAGAATCAATGATTCCATGTAGTAGGGTAAGCCCACGAATATAGCTAGGTCAGGGTGTCCTTTTCCGTCTAGTCCCTGCCACGTTGGGTCAACCAAGCGGTTGCCAATGTCCATGGCGGACATGTAGCCCGCGGGAGTATAACCGCGTTTCAGGAATTCTGAGACCATGTGGGCTGTTGCGACGACTGGAACTTTTGAAGCATTTGCGAAGTCAATGAGGAAGTCGATGAGGGGTTTACCTTCCATGAAACGAGCAGTAGCGTTGCTGCCCACCACAAGAATGGGGCGCACTGCTCTCTTTATCATGGCTACAGCTATTTCTGGTTTCTGTATGGGGTTTGCTTTCTTTGTTGCTGCAATTTCTGCACATTGCCAAGGTTCACATGACATTCATAATCACTCCTTAGTTTTCCTGATCATTCTAGGAAGCAGTGTCGGGTCAGGTATAATTGATTCCTTCCAGCCTTTGGCTTTGAGAAGTGCTGTGATTTCATCTTTCATGGTCATGGGTATGTCGGCGGGGGTTCGGATGAATCTGTCGATGTCGGGTGGCATGAGTCCGTAGTGACGCTTGTGCAGGTCAATGTAGTGTGACAGTTTGATGCTGCGTCCTTTCCATGTGTCGTTGGGTCTTATGCAAAGTTTGGCGATTGTTACCATTGCTTCCTGGGGGGTTTCAACTGTTTGGAATAAGTGTTCAGGCGCTGGACCAACGTTCACTTTGTCGCCTGTGCGTGCATCGTAGACTTCCCAGTTATCTGGTTTGTCTTCTCTGCCCAGCAGCATGCGGCGATATTTGCTTCCGTGTGGACCGACGAGTACTGGAACACCAAGGCTCCAGAAGCCTGAAGCAATTGAGGCGGCTTTCTGTGAGTATGCGCCCCATGCTAAGCCGACTGCGCCGACACGGTTGTGGATGTAGTCTGCAATTTCCTCATAGTTTCCGCGGAGGTTACGTTTGGCGAAGATGTTTGCGACTTTGATTGCTGCGCCTGCGATGTGTGGGTTAGAAACGCAAGAGCCGACGTTGAGTACTCCTCCTGCTTCGAATCCGCCTGGGAATTCTTCGTAGAGGGTCTTGCCTTCTTCGTTCCGGTATGAACCTGCAGACATTGCTGAGCATCCAGAAGTTACCACGATGAAGCGTCGGAGAGCGAATTCTCTGCATATGTCATAGACGTCTTTGCCGCCGTGTGGATAGTTAGCACAGCCCACTAATGCGACGATTCCTGGAATTTCGCCGAGCACGATTGGACCGCCAACGCTTCTGATTTCTACGTCTTGGATGGCGCCTCTGCCTGAGCGGCAATAGTTTGTTTCTTCAAGCATGTTTTTCTCGCCGATTTTGAGTATGAAGCTGTGGATTTCCAGTTTAACTGGGCAGGCTTCTTCGCAGCGTCCGCATCCGATGCATTCTTCGTAGAGGTCAGCTAGTGGCGCATAGTTTCCTTCAGCTGCTGCTTTAATCGCCTTAGGGATGCTCAAGTCTTGCGGGCAACTTCGTTGGCACATGTTGCAGTTTCTACATTTCTTTGCCAGTTCTTTGATTTCTTCTATTTCTGGAAGAGACTTCATTTTCTTGCGTATTGGAGCAACTCGGTTAGCTACTTTAACTGCGACTTCGCCGACTTTCTCAGGGTCCAGAATCAGAACACCTGGAACTTTGCCGCTGACGAGGTCTTCAACTATTTGGTCTGCAGGGTCGTTTGTGCGGTTCTTGTAGCCAATGCAGTTCTTCTCGGATGCAGCTATAACTGGCGCTTTGACACGTTCAGCCTCTAAAGAAGCGTCGGTACGTACACACTGCTCGTCCAAAACGACTACGTCGGCAAATCCACCGCGTATGAATCGGAGTTCCCAAGAGATTGGGCCAACGATTTTTGCGCGGTCGAAATAGCGTGTGTTGTCGATGGCTGTGCAGCACAAGCCGACGACTTCCATTTTGTCGTCGAGTTTTTGTTCTTTCATGTAATCGATGATACCAACGGAAGGAACTACGTTGTGGCCGATGCACATGATAACGGGTTTTGATTGGTCAACTGTCCCTATACCCATCTTAATGAGGGGTGCTTCAGGGTCAGCCTTGGGGAAGTCAAAGACCGAAACTTGAGCGATGTCTGCAACTTCCATGCCTACTTGGTCGATTCTGCCAGCGTGGAGAGCTTTGGATTCAAAATCTAAGTTGCTGGATTCCTGACCTGTGTGTGCAACAGAGAGCAGGTGGGTTATTTGTGATTCACAGTAGGTTAAAACCTCGTCCAAATCGCCTAGAGTTTGGGGTCGTACTCCAGTGACAAGCCTGGTGACTGGAGCTTCAACCTTCACGTTTAAGCCGCCGATATCCAGCGGATAACGTCGACCGTATTTCTCAATCAGGTGGTCAACCACATGTCGAGCGTGGCCATTGTGGGTTGCGGCGCCAATGCAGCATGCGATAAGCACGATACGTGAGGACTGGTCAGCTATGTTCAGTCCGCAAGCTCCACGTTTCCCTGCTGTCAAGTCACATTTGCCGTAAGTGCAGAGACAGCAAAGGTCACAATCGGGCATGTAGAAGGGTTTGTACTTGTTGAGGAGGGTCATGTCCCAGTCTCGGAGGGTAGTTAAACCCGGCATGGGGGTGGGCCCCATGGGTTCGGTCCAAGAGTCATCAACAATTTTTCCTACAGAAAGGTCGAGGTTTTTTATAAGACCAAGATTGGTCTTCAGTTCATCTATCTTGACGCGTACATTTTTGGTGGTCAATATCAAACCTCAGTAAAGGTTTTGACATTATAGCTTAAACTTCGCCGTTTTAAACCTTTCCAGAGTTCGCGCTGAAAAGTCATGTTGTCGCCGAAAAATGTAATCGCTGAAAGGGGATTATTATACAAAGGAATGGGGGGTTATTGTTGTATGTAACCCGTTGCTTTCATGATTGCTTTTACAGAAGCGAAGGCAGGGTTGTCAGAGGGCAAGTCTAGAAGCGAGTTTCCGTTAAGAACGTAATCGTCTACCTGCGGGTCAGCAACGATTTTGCCTACATACTTAAACTTCAACTCCTCTTCAGCTTTGCTGCTCAACTCATCAGGAAAACGGTAGCCTCCGACGAGGTAGAAATTATCAAACTGCATATCAACTTCTTTGGCGATGCGGAAAGCGCGTTTTGCATGCTCTACGCTTTTTTTGGAGTGATCCAGCATTTCGAATATGTCAGTCACTTTTGAGGCGATGCGTCTGTTCAGGTGCTCTAAGCCAGCGGGCGAATCGATGAGCATGTACTCGTAGTTCTTGGTTAAGTGCTCCAGTGCTGCTTTCAAAGCGGCGTTTGGCATACAGTAGCAGCCTTCAACCCATTTGGTGCCGACGGATATGAAGTCAAAGTTTTTGCCTTCGTATAGTCCGTTAGCCCAGATTCTGCTTTCTATACGGTCAGTGGGAGAGACGCCCACGGTGGTTCCGCCTTTCTGGATGAACGTATCAACAATGAGGTCGGCAAGAGTGGATTTTCCCACATCCTTAAGGTCTATACCTAGCATTTCGCCAAGGTTCTGGTCGGGGTCAGCATCCACCAGCAACAAGGGCGACTTATCTGCCTCGATGAAGGCTTTTGCCATCAACGCGGTGAAGCTAGATTTTCCTGTTCCACCGCGACCAATAGTAACCAAAGTTTTCATAACATACAAACCTCAACTGTTTTTGTTTAGCAACGTATCACATATATTGTCTATGGTCTGAACCGCCGCATTTTCCTTGCTCTTCAACGGAGTTTCCCCAAGCATATCCGCCTCGATGATTTTCTGGTCGAAGGGCACAAACGTAAGAACCTCTAAGCCGTTTTTCTGCGCAAAGTCTTTGATAGCTTCTTCCTGCGTTTTGTTCATAACCCTGTTGCCTACAAGGTAAATCTGCTTCATTTCCGCCGCAGAGGTCAGGTCGCGTATGTGCTTGGCAATTTCGAGGCTTTTAAGGTTAGAGTCCGCGACGATAAGCAGGTTGTCTACGGCTTTGGCGGTTCCTCTGCCGATGTGCTCCACACCCGCCTCTAAATCCAAAACGACGGCTTCGTCGCGTTCCACCATCAGGTGCCGAAGAAGGGCGCGGACGATGGCGTTGGGGGCGCACATGCAACCTGAACCCATCGCCTTAACGGTGCCCATGACTATAAGGTCGACACCCAGCGGGGTCTTCATGGCGTAGTCGCGTATGATGTCGTCTACCCTGAAGTTCAGATTATAAACACCCGAGTACCCAGTGCTTGTTTTGGAGTCAACAAGCTCCTTGTTCTCGGTTAACGGCACAATTTTTCGGGCTTCCTCCGCCGTCAAACCCAACGTCAATGCAAGGTTTGGCGAGGAATCTGCGTCGATAGCCATTGACTTGAAGCCGCGTTCAGCGAACCCTCGAGCTAAGCCGCCTGCAATGAGGGTTTTGCCTACGCCGCCTTTACCGGAAACTGCAACCTTCATAAATTCACCGTTACAATTTTTGTTTCAGCATTTAATTTACATTTCCACAAAAAACCTGCAAATTCTTCGATGACTCAATGAATACAGGGCTACCGAAGAAGGGGCGGTTCCAGAAAAAGGAGAAGAAACTCGTTTTCGTGTCTTTTACCATTTTTGGGCGTAGTGCCAGCCGCCCTCAAAGGCTTCCAAGAGGCATTTGGCGCATTTGCTGTACTCCATCGCGGAAACCATCAGCACTTTGTCTTTTGCCCAGATGATGCCAAAACTGCGGCTGGCGAAGTTAACTGCCCCAGAGTTCGCTTCCTGCCCCATGTAGTCAACGTAAATCCGCGCTTTCGTCGTGGCAACTGGCGCCAGTTTCTTGAGTTCTTCAGTTGGTTTCTCGCCTTGCGGCAACACAATCATCAGGTCCTTGTTCTTCAGGAGAGGCGTAAGCGCTTCTAAGAGCTGCATGGGGATGTTGCTGATTCGTATCCGCCGCGATTTTTGGATCATGCGTTTCAGCTCGTCTATGCCTTCTTGTGGCGATGCGAAAGTGGTTGAAATTTTTGCCTCGTATTTTCCGTCGACAATCGGCATGTTTTCTTTCGTCTCCTATGGGTTCTTGGCGTTCCAGCTCATGTTGCTCCAGCCTGCGAAGCAGCGTTGGCATTCGTCGTAGAGCATCTCGTCAACGATGTATTTGCCATCAACGGGGTCTTGGAAAGCTGTGAAAGTGCGTTCTTCATCCAAGATGACTGACATCGAGGGAACTTCCCTGTTTCGAACAATGCTCACTATTGCCACTTCTGCCTCCTTGAATTCGACACGGGGCAAGCCAACTGCTCGAGCTTCGCCTGGAAACATGAGCACTTTCACTGCTGCGTCTTTGCCAAAGGAGTCGCTGACTTTACTGAGGAAATTCGTGGTAGCGTTGTTTATTTCCACGGTTTTTGCCTTGTTGATTTCCTTTTTGAGACCTTCCAGTCCCAAGTCGAAGTTTTTTATAACAAATTTCTCTTTCATGTTGTTAACCTCTTTATTTAGCGTCAACTGAACGGACTCCAAGAAGCGGGTGTAGTCCTCTTTGACTTTCTCAAAGACCGACGTCGGCTTAACTGCCCTGAACAACAAAGGAACGCCTGAGTACACGCGCACCCAGCCCTTGTCCCTGAGCGATTCAAGTACGGAATAGATTCTGGTTCTTGGCACCCCTGCCTTCTCCGCGGTTTTCGTGGCGGTACTAAGATGCGCATTTAGCAGCGCCAAGTACGCTTTTGCCTCGTACTCGGTTAAGCCAACCCGTTGAAGTCTATCCACGACGCTTTTCATACGCATCAACAGCCAGTAGATTCTGAGAAGATAAAAGGCTGCTGTAACTGGTAAACGTTACATATACAAACTAGGGCAAGCCGCTGTCCATAAGGTTTTGTCGTCCCCACACCATATTTTTGAGCAAAAAAAACGCCAATAGAGGCCTACCCCTCTATCTTTTCTGCAATGAATCGCTATTAGCATCCAAATATGTACAGCTAAACTTGTTCCAGCACCGTTTTTCTTGGGTAAAAACCGTGCCGCAAATAGAATCCGAAAACCTGTTCGTTGCCAGCTGAAAACGCAACCACCCGTTTTTCGGCGCCTTCCGCACTCATCCAAGCCAAAGCATCCTTCATCAAAGCGTCCCCAACACCCTTGCCCCTGTAAGCGGACGCGACAAAGATGGATTCGATTTCCCCTGTTTTCTCCGCATCCAAGCTGCTTACGCAGTAGCCGACCCTCTGGCTTGTCGTGTCGTCCACGGCGAGGGTTACCCGCATTTTGCCCGCTGCCGCTTTCTTTTGCAGGTATCGCTTGCGGTTTTGGAACGTCATGTTCCTGTAGTGCTGCTTAAAATTGGCTGAGCAGCCCAAAAGCATGCTGTTTAGGCTAGTCCACAGTGGCTCAACATCGTCCAGCAAGCTTTCGTTTCCAGAAACGTAAAATATGCAAAGTTCGCCGTTTTCAGATTTACCCATCCGCGATCGCCAAGCTATAAGAAGCAAAAATGCGGGTTCCCATTTAACTCTTAGCTCATCAAACCCCGCCAAAGACGCAAAATGGCGGCGAAAGGGGCAGGTGTTTTTGCGTGGAAACTTTATTTGGAGAAAACCTCATAGCTCCAACAGAAAGCTTGTTGAGCATATGGCTGAGGGCAACAAAGAAGAAGCTGCAGTGCAAAAAGACGAAAACATAGGTGTCTTCAGCGAAGTGTTTTCAGCCAGAAGCGGCATAGACGGGCAAGACGGCGGAATGGTCACTGCTCTGCTGATTTGGGGCATGCAAAAGGGCTTGTTTGACGCCGCCGTGGTGGTTCAACGCACAGGAGGATACCGCGCCCAAGCAGCAACCGCAGAAACCCCTGATGAAGTAATGGCGGCAAGGAGAACAGAGTACCTTAGGGTGAGTACATCGTCTAAGCTGCGGGAGTTGGTTGCATGTGGAAAAAGGAGAATTGCTGTTGTGTGCACACCATGCGAGGCTTTTGTGGCAAAGAGTATGCAGCAAACCCTAAAGGCAGAAACCCCAGACGTGGAGGTCACAGTTATTGGGCTGTTCTGTTTTGAAGCCTTCAACTATGCCAAGCTGAAAAAGGAAACCCAAAGAATCTTGGGCGTGGACATAGACAAAGCAGAAAAAACCCAAATACACAAAGGAAAATTCACAGTGCACACAGACGGGAAAGAGCACAACTGCAGGATTAGGGACCTTGACGGAGCAGTCGAAGAAGGATGCCGCGTCTGTAGCGACTTTTCAGCGCGGTCTGCAGACCTCTCAATCGGCTCAGCAGGCAGCCCAGCGGGTTACTCAACGGTTATTGTCAGGTCAGACGCGGCAGAGAAGCTACTGGAAGGGATAGATATCGTTAAGATAGCTGCCGAAAAAGAAGAAATCGTACGGCTGTCCAAGCTCAAAAAAGAACGCGCACAAAAAAGCGCTTGCCGTGCGTGAGGCGGAAGCACAAAAAAGCCTTGACCCAGAGAAAAACGTGGAAATTTCACGTATGCAAAAGACTTTTTAAGCCAAACCTATCTCCTCTTAAGCCGAGATGACATACTCATGAAAATACTAAACGAGTTTGTTCCAACACGCAAATTCTTGAAGCTAGCCGACGAAATCAAGGACCTAGTTGACGGATGGAACGTCACAGACGGCGCGGCTGGTTTCCCAGCTCCAAGCGGCGTAGTTGTAAGCTGCATCTTGAAATACAAATACCCAGAGAAATACGTCTGCCCCATCTTCATCCTCAAATATAAAGGTCCAGTGGAAGTGGGCGGCTTAGCTTTAGCCTCAGACATCATCGGTCTTGACGGCTTAGCAGTCACAATGGGCGACAACCCCAGATTCGGCGACCCAATCAAAATGTTGCCCTCCTCTGAGGAAGCCCGAGATTTCCTGCGTTCAAACGTGAAGCTGAAGAACCTCAAACTGGGCTGCCTGCTCACCGCACGCAGATCCGTTGAGGAAACCATTGAACGCGCAAAGGGCGACTGGGACTTCATCTACTTCATGAGACTCGAAGACAAATCGTTCCCAGTGCTTGAGCAAGTCGCCAAAGAATGCAAAAAGATGAACAAACCCATCTACGCATACTTCCTTGTGGGAACACCCAAAAACGTGGACACCGTAAAGATGATTGGCTGGCCAGTCGCGGCAACCATGGACACCGTGGAAGAGAAAGCTGCAAAGCTGGAAGGCCTTGTCGACGGCATCATCGCCACATGCGCAGGTGACGCTGAAGGCGACAAAGAGATGCTAAAGAAACTGCAGAAGTTCCGAACCTAAACTTCAACGCAGAGTAAGAGACGCTTTTACCGTCTCTTCATCCACTATTTCCACCCTAAACTCTTTTTTGTTGCATAACTGAAGCATTTTGTAGTTGTTGGAAAGCACATACGAAAAGATTCTTTTCAGATGCAGGTCTTTGGCTACGTCAATTAGGGAGTCCATGAGCTTGGACCCCAGCCCAAGACGCTGCCATTTGTCACCTACGAGAAGGGCAAATTCCCCCGTTTCGCCGTCTGACTCCAAAATCACTCTGACAACGCCAATTATTTTGGAATCGCCGCCGTCTTGAAGTTCGGCAACCAAGGCTACTTCTCGGTCGTAATCTAAGTTGCAGTAACGCGTCAACGTTTCATGGGACAGCTCTTGTATTATCTGGAAAAACCGGAAATGCACCGTTTGCGGGGAGAGAGACTGGAAAAGCTCGTTGAAGCGCCCTTCATCCTCGGGTTTTACGGGGCGCAGTAGCACTTCAACGCCGTTTTTGAGTTTTCTTTGGATTATGTACTTTTTGGGGTAGGGAGCAATCACTAGGTGCTCATGGTGCTCAGCGACTTCCCGCATGACTCGGCTGGCGTCTATAACTATGCGGGCGTCAACGGCAACGGCGCTGGATTCATCAGCAATTACAGGGTTAATGTCGATAGAGTCAATTTCTGGGAAGTCACTGACTAGCTGGGAAAACTTGACAAGTATCTCATCCAGAATCCCCGCGTTCAACGGATGCTTAGCAGAAGAAGCGTACCTGTAGATTGCCGTGGTTTCCATCAGCCGCCTCGCTAACACCTGATTCAGCGGAGGAAACCCGACACTGGCGTCTTTGAAGAGTTCAGTGGAGGTTCCGCCTGTACCGAAAAGGATTATGGAGCCGAACTGAGGGTCCCTCCTTGAGCCGAGGAGAAGCTCGTAGCCCTGTTTGCGGACCATGGGCTGCAGGGCGACGCCTTGGAATTCGGCGGTGAAGCCACAATTTTTGACTTTACAGGCTAGTTCGTCAAAGAAGACGGGAACTTCCGTTGGCGAGCACACGTTGAGTATGACGCCTTCGATTTCTGACTTATGCGTTAACTGCGGAGACACAACCTTCATGGCTACCGGATAACCCAACTGTCCAGCTAACGTGGTAGCTTCTTGGCGGGTTTTTGCGATGACAGTTTTTACCGTTGGAATCTGGTAAGCCTCCAAAAACCTGAGCGATTCAGGCAAGGTGAGAACGGCGCGTCCCTCGCAGAAAGCACGCCTCAGTATGCCTTTGAGATAATGGGGCACATCCAAATCTACAGAGAATTCTTTGGGAGTTTGGTACAGAAGCTCCAAGTTCTGGGTGTAGCGCCACATGTACATGTAGGTGGAGACGGCTTCTTCAGGTGTCCTGAACGCGGGAACCCTGTTGCTATGCAGAAGTTTGCGTGCTTCTCGGCAACTATTTTCCTCGCCCGTTAAAGCCACCAGCAGAGGTTTTCGGTGTTTCCCCGCAAGCTCCATGACGACGGCAGCGAGGGCAGAAGGCTCCGTGATGCCTTGAGGCGTAAAAATCACTATACACCCGCTGGTTTGAGAGTCACCAAGGCAAATCTCCAGTGCCGCCTTGAAACGCTCAGGAGAGGCATCCTCAAAGATGTCAAGCGGGTTAGCCACACTACAGTAATAGGGCAAAACATGCGCAAGCACCTCAGCTGACTGAGGGCTCAGATCCACAAGTTTTCCGCCTTCGGCGATTAAACGGTCAGCCGCCATTATCCCCAAGCCCCCCGCATTGGTAACTATAACAGGGTTAGGTCCAGCAGGGTTAGGCTGCATCGTTAAGGCTCCAGCACAATTAAAAAGTTCACTAACAGCATCAACTCGGACGATACCCACGCGCCTAAACGCAGCATCATGCACAGCGTCTTGTCCGCTTAAGCGTCCACTGTGGCAGAGGGCAGGCAAACGGGTTTCTTGGAAGCATCCAGCCTTTAACACGATAATGGGTTTGGTTCGGGCAAAACCCCGTGCGGCGCTCAAAAATTTTCGTGCATTCTTTACGGATTCGATGTACAGCACGATGCTACGGGTCTGCGGATCCATCCCAAAGTAGTCAATCAAATCTCCTAAGTCCACATCAACCATGGAACCCGTGGAAACCACCGCGCTTAAGCCAACTTGGGCTTCAGCAGCCCAATCCAAAGCTAAAGCGCAAAGAGCAGCGCTTTGAGAGATAAACGCGATTTTTCCTGGAAGCGCCGCCTGTTTACCGAAAGTGGCGTAGAGGTTTATGCTGGGTCTTATGACGCCAAAGCTGCTTGTTCCAAGTATCCTCATGCCGTAGGTTTTTTTGTGTTCCAGAATTTGCCGCTCTAAAAGTTGACTGTTACTTCCATCTTCTTGGAAGCCTGCGGAGGTTATGATTATCCCCTTCACGTGTGCTTTTCCGCATTCTTCGACGATTTGGGGAACTGTATGCGCAGGCGTCGCAACGACAGCGAGGTCAATTTCTGCGGGGACTCTGCTTATAATTGGGTAGGCGGGTATCCCCTGCACCTTTCGGCGGAAAGGGTTCACAGGGTAAACCTCCACATCGCTTGCGCTGGCTAAGTTGCGAAGTATCCTTGCGCCAAAGGATTCGGCTCTTTCGCTTGCACCTATGACGGCTACTCGTTTGGGGTTAAAGATGTGGCTGAGGTTCTCGATTCCCAACCCTAAATTCACCTGATGCCTAAGAGAAGCGGTTGTATGTTTAGTTGCATAGTACAGTGCAGGGTTATATAATTTGCCAAAGCCACCGCAAATAACGACCCCACGTAACGAACGGTACAGCTGTTGTGTTTCTTTTGAGGCGTAAGTGGCAAATACATGTTGAAGGCGGTTTTTCAGCTTTGAACTCAGATAAACTTTAAAGGTTTCCTGTAGTAGTAGCCAGTCACACGAAAAGCGAAGGGAGCAGCCAGTGGACGTCGTCAAAGTTATCGCTGTCGAAAACTTGCCTCTTTTCAAGAAAGGCGACAATATAGGTCGACTCATCTGCGAAGCCGCTGAAAAACAGGGCACCCCCCTTCAGGAAGGCGACGTTCTGGTCGTGACGCATGTTGCCGTTTCTAAAGCTGAAGGAAACATCGTGAACCTTAACGAGGTAACGCCTTCGAACCGTGCGTTGGAGATAGCAGCTAAAGTCGGCAAAGACCCTGCGATTGTTGAAGTTGTTCTGCGGGAAGCCAAAGAGATTGTGCGGTTGGGTCCAAACAGCATCATAACCGAAACGAAACAGGGTATAGTCGCCGCAAACTCAGGCATAGACCAATCAAACGTTGAAGGAAACCGAAACGTGGCGCTGCTACCCGTTGACCCAGACCTGTCCGCACGGAACATAAGACAATATGTTAAGGAAAGCACAGGCTGCAATATCGCAGTGATTGTCTCCGACACCCACGGGCGCCCTCTGCGGATGGGAGAAATCAACATCGCCATAGGCATCGCCGGAATTTTGCCTCTGAGGGACCGCCGAGGCGAAAAAGATCTCTACGGCTACGTTCTAAGGGTCAAACAGACCTGCATTGCTGACGAGTTGGCTTCAGCAGCGGAGCTGGTTATTGGACAGGCAAATGAGGGAATCCCAGCTGCCATAATCAGAGGCTACAAGTATCAGACCTCAGAAGTTTCTGCAAGGAAGTTAACAAGACAAAAAGAAAGAGATATGTTCAGATGAAGGGAGACCATATGGAAGCTACAACACCAAGAGATTTTTTCGAAAAGATTCTGCCTGAAAAATTTAACCCAGACAAAGCCGCCGATGTCGATGTTATCGTTCAAATTTCCATTACAGGCGCCAATGGAGGCGACTGGATTATCACCATTAAAGACAAAAAACTGGATGTGAAAGAAGGCGTGTATCCGTCACCTAATTTGGCTTTGAAAATGGCAGAGAAAGACTATTTGGATTTGGTCAACGGCAAAATAAGCGCGGAGAAAGCATTCTTCACTGGAAAAGTGCAGTTCAAGGGCAACATTGCTTTAGCGTTAAAGCTCAGAGAAGCGGGATTCCTCTGAGTGAGAAATCAAGAATTTTCAGCCTGAGAGGGAGAAGGGTGTTTATGCCTGCTGTTTGTCTTTGCAGTTAATTGCCATCATCTGAGTTGCTAACAAGCTGAAGCTGAAGGGTAAGCTGTTTTCTTCCTCCTCAAGATTAACTAGGAACGTGTCGATGGCGGAAACTCTTTCAGTCATATGTTGGCGTATGAAGGTTCGGAATCGGTCACAGCAAGCGTAGTCTTGATGCAGAGAGATAATTACAGCGTCATAGCCTAAGCCCATTCCACGTTTAACAAACATCACCGTACTTGGAGTTTTAGAAACCGCATCATAGTGAATGCGTCTAAATTGTTCAAGGTCTTGAGGAGGCATAGCATGTTTTACGTCCAGCTTCATGAAAGTCAAGGCTAGTATGGCATAGCCCATTTTGTTGAAGTTGGGAATGGTGGTGTACTCTTTCACGTAGCCTTCTCTTTCAAGTTTAGTTCTGATTCTTGTTGCGGTAGGCTGTGAAGCACCGATTGCTTTGGCTAGTTCTCTATCGCTTCTTCTTGAATTCTTAATCAGTTCAGAAAGCATTTTCTTTTCTATTTCTTTTAAGACCACTAATTTACCCCCAATTGGATAATTTAACTTTCACCTTGACATTAATTAACTTGATGCAGAAAAGGCTTTAGGCTACTCATCTATTCCAAGTTTCTGCATAACTTCTTTTGGCAAATTATTCTCAGCAATCCTGAAAGTTTGAGGTTCAGGAATCCTAAGGATTGCGCCCAAAGCCTCAGCGTCAAGCTCGCAAATCAACTGCATAATCTCTGCCTTCGCGGGTTCTAAATGTTTCCTAAGAGACGCAGGATTATCATAAAGAAACTGTGCGAAGCCACATATTTCGCCCTTCTTTAGGTAAAACTCCACTTTGCGCGTTTTCAGATTTATGTCAAACGTTACGGGTCCAGCTTTGCAGGTTTCAGGCTTAACGGGGTGCACCACGCATTTTTGGGTTTCCTTGTTGTAGAATACACAGATGCCGTCGGAGTCTGAGGCGGGATGAACATAGTCTTTACCTGCAAAGGGGGTTTGTATGGGGATTTTTTGTTCCCTTAAGTAGCTACGTATAATCTTCTGTCGGTTAAGCGTCAAAGGCGGATTAGCATCTTGGCAACAGGTAAATTTGCACTGGGAGCAAACGTCAAACGAGTATGTTTTGCCTTTTTTGTCTTCTGACATCTGGTTGCCTCTTGTGGTTTTTAGAAGTAAGGTTTGTTAGCTTCAAGGCACTTAATAAGCGTTGAATAAACATCTGTTATTGCCTCCGTCAAATCGGTGCGCTGCGCCCTCTTCAGAACTTTCTGCCTGATGACATCGGACAAGTTGCCTTCCTCAAGTCTACGCTTAACCAGAGGCAAATAATTTTTTTCCTCGTCCGTTGCGTTTTGCCAAGCCACATCAAACAGGTGTTGACAAACGTGCCGAGCAGTTGGACCATAAGGATTCTGCACTTCTGCGTCTAGTCCCTTGTCAAGAACCGCATTAAAGTCGCAGACAAGCAGGTTATGGGGCAGAAGCTCAGGGGCGCCAGAAATTAATCCGCGTAGGGCAGCCCGAACAAAACAGCTTAAGGCAACATCAGATTTCACGCATTCCTGCTCATCCATCATACGCACTTCAAGGGCTGACCTGTCAAAACGGAAGATTACCCCACGCGAGTTCACCCATTCCTTAAACAGAATCGTTTCCGAAGCACCCGCCGCAGCCAAATCTCGGGAGTACCGTCCAATAACGTCTTTGCGGTACATGTCAAAAGATGAAATGTACTCAGGCACAACATCTCCTGAAATGGAGGGCACCTCCTGCTGGTTAGCCTTGTAGAAAGCCAAACGGTTATCCACTTTTCCATGCAGGGCACCTTCATATATGGGGGAGGACGCTGAAACCGCGGGCAAGTAAGGGCACATGTTGGCTAGCAGGTTATGCAGAAGAACGCCGTCAGCTTCTTTTTGGTATGGCAGGTTCAGGTGGAAACTTTGGATGTTAAGCCACCCATGCTGCTGGAGATTGAAGATTTTGCCGTATTCGCGGTAGATTTTGCTGTGGCGGTGAGTCCAGATGCCTGTTTCATCAAGCTTCAGCAGAGGATGCATGCCCGCCCCAAGCAGATGCGCGCCATACCTTTGTTTAAGGAACGCTGCAAGCGTCGTCACCCCTTTCTGCATGGTTTCCTCAAAAACCCGTGGACCCTGAAACGGCGCGTTCGCCTTCAACTCCATAACGTGCAACTGCATTTCCTTGCCGAAAGTGAAGCCAGGCAACTCCACGAAGTTCATGATTTTTCCACAGTAACCCTTTATGACCTGGTCTGCGATGGGCAACGGCTTGAGCGCATCGTCCACTAAGGAGAATTCATGCTCGGGACCCAAGACTTCAAGCGTTTTATACGTAAGTTTCCTCTCTGCTTGACTGATTTGCCAAGAAGCGTGTATATGAAGAGATGATTTTAAACTTGTCTATTCAGGAAAACGCAGACAAAACCCGCTTAATCTGCCAGATAACCAATCCAAAGATGATGAAAATGATTTTGCTATTTGAACTGCAACCGGTTTCAATTACTCGTTAGTTAGAGTCATGTTGGTTTCTGGAGCATGCTACTGTTAACTAAACAAGTTCTGCTTAAGCCGATTCAGTGTTGCCTGTTAACGGGTTTTTTAGAGAACTCATCTGGAGATTTCGTCATGGATCCAAAAAGCAGGATTTCTTTGGGGTGTGCTCTAACGAACTCTTCCGCGATGCACATAATATCCTCATGCGAAAGGGCAGGTTCGTAGACTTGGACATAATCGGTGAACTGAACAACCGCAGATGCACTATCTTTCTTGATTGCAGAACGCACCCAAATAATTCTGGGATGGATTTTGCTTTTAAGGGTTTGCGGCATCATCAAGTCAGCAACAGTTTGTGGGTAACAGTAAAGAAACAAAGTAAAGCGTACACCCACAAATCAGAGGTCCACTCTTTAGAGGGGGCAAATAAGAATTGCGAAGCAGAACCCCCTGAAGCTGACCAGCGTTCAGTTAATTTTAAATATGACCACGTTGACACCAATCAATTGGTTACCTGGTGTCACATGAGTGCTGGTCGTCTCTAATCTCGACCTAACAATAGATTCGAGTGTAGTGAAACCCTCAACGTTTTTAGGTTCCACAATTAAGGAAGCAACACTAAACATCAACAATGAATACCGCTACCTGAAAACAGGCTACTACGTTTCTCTACACGCCGAAGTTTTAGGCAATAAAGTGATTCCCTCCTGCGAAAACATAATTGACTCCAGCAGAACCCCAGTTTTGCTTCTCAGAGCCGCCAGAGCAGGAATACCAACCCTGCCCTTCTTGGTTACGGACTCGGTGAAGAAAATCGCAACCGAAATGGGCTTCCCAGCAGTGCTTTTCGCCGTAAACCCCTTCATCTACGAAGGCTTCAAAACCGCACACAACAAGAGCGCCCTATACCGCGCCATGAAAAGCTTAGGCATGAACTACAAATTCGCTGTCTGTGCCCAACCCCTCAAAGGCGAAATGGTCACGTTCAAAAGCTTCTTTGGCAAATGCGAAAGCCAAGACATAGCGTCACAGAATATCAGCAGAAAACTCTACGAAGCATTCAACATACCAGTATGCAAACTGCATATCCAGAAAACACCCGATGAAGCCTTCCTATGTGGACTGGAACCCATAAACAAACAAGAACTAACAGACCAAGACCTCAAAACGATTTCTAAAGAGGTTATGCTCTTTTCTGAGCAAGGAGACACATTAGTTGTCCAAAATCGCCTGTTTTGTTGAAAAATACAATTTCTCTGACCCTACCGAGCAAGCAGCGCTGCAGAACTTCAAACAAGCTGCAGAAAAGTTAGGGCAGGAATTCCAATTCCTCTTCCGCGAAGACATCTCCGACATACCCAAGTTTGACGCGGTCTTCATCAGAGCAACAACTGACCCCCTCAACGCGGCATACGTTGTTTCCAAAACGGCTTGGGAACTCGGCTTAAAAGTCATCGACGACCCCGAATCGATAACCATCTGCGGCAACAAAATCCACCAGTACGCGCTCCTAGAAAAGTACAACGTGCCACGCATACCCACCATATTTCTGAACAAAGATGAACTGCACCACAAAAAAATCAAGGGCATCTTCGAACAGCTAGGCAAACCAGTCGTCCTCAAAGCGCCATACACAAGCTTTAGCAAATACGTGGAAAAAACCGCCTGCGAATCCAGCTTCCGTGAGGTAGCTAAACGGTTCTTCAAAAAAAGTGACGTTTTGGCAGTGCAGAAGTTCACGCCTACAGCCTTTGACTGGAGAATCGGCGTGCTCAACAACGACATTTTGTATGCCTGTAAATACATGATTCCGAAGGGCAAATGGAAACATGGCGCAAAACTCAGAGGCAAAGCCACCTTCACGTGGGGCAGAACCGTCGCGTTAAAGCGGGAAACGGTTCCGAGTCGGCTGCGGGAAGTTGCTTTGAAGGCTTGCAGCGTAGTCGGCAAGGGGCTCTATGGGGTAGACCTCAAAGAGGTTGACGGCGACTTTGTGGTGGTGGAAATCAACGATAACCCAAGCATCTACGCGGGATACGAAGACCAAAAAGATAAGGACATATACGCAAGGATAATCAGCTATTTATCGGCGTAGCCGCCAAACCCGCCTGCTTTGCGTTTGCGACATGTATTTATTTCAACGCTTAGTTATCCAGTAAATGGAGACCAGACGCCATGCCCAAAGAAAAAACGCATAAAATCCCCGTTAAAGATTATCAGCTCACAGAAAACATGTCGGTTGCTGAGCTTGTAGACCAGATGGATAATGCGTGGGGTTTCACCGCGGGCAAGCTTGCCACGGGCGTCAGCATCATGGAGGACATGATTAACTCAAAGGGCTGCGTCAAGTTTTTCTCGTTCACCGCCGACATAGTGGCAACGGGCACCCGAGGCGTAATCAAAGAACTCGTTAAACGTAAACTCGTCGACATATTAATCACAACCTGCGGCACATTGGACCATGACGTGGCACGTTGCTGGAAAGACTACTACAAAGGCAGCTTCATGATGAACGACTCCAAACTGCACCACCAAAGCGTCAACCGTCTGGGCAACGTGCTTGTCCCAAACGACAGCTACGGCATAATCATCGAACAAAAAATCCAGCAGATGCTCCAAGACCTCTACAAAGAAGGCAAAAGAGAGCTTTCCACCAGCGAGCTTAACCGCGAAATCGGCTTACGCTGCTGTGATGAGAGCTCAATTCTTTATTGGGCAGCCAAAAACAACATACCCGTCTTTGTTCCAGGCATAACCGATGGTGCAGTGGGCTATCAACTGTGGTTCTTCAGCCAAGACCACAAAGACTTCAAAATTAACCTGCTCAAAGACGAAGGTGACCTAAGCAACATCATTTTCGACGCCCCAAAGTCAGGGGCACTCATCGTCGGCGGCGGAATCAGCAAACACCACACCATCTGGTGGAACCAATTCAAAGATGGCTTAGACTACGTTGTTTACATTAGCACAGCCGAAGAATGGGATGGAAGCCTCAGCGGCGCAAGACCCCGAGAAGCAGTTTCATGGGGAAAAATCAGCGAAAAAGCCAAACACATCATGGTGGAGGGCGACGCCACGATTGTGCTGCCGGTAATGACAAGTGCACTGTTGAGTCGGTTGGGCAAAAAATAACAGGGTTAAGCCTTGACAGGAATAGTTGTCAGACAGTTCTTGTCGAAAACTGATTTAAACACAAAGCCCCCTCTGAACAAACGGGGTTAAGGTTGACAAAACGCAACGATGAAATTGAAACAGTCGTGTTCCAAGCGCTTTCCCATCCGATGAGACGCACTATAATAACGATTTTGGAAGCAAACCCTCAAGGAACCCTATATACAGAGCTAATAACTGAGTTGGGTCTTTCAACGGGCAAAATGAACTACCACCTTGAGCAACTAGAGGGTCTGATAGAAAAGAATGAGAACCGCAGGTATGTTCTGACCTCTTTGGGCAGAAAAGCCTGCAACCAACTGCGACAGTTAACCTCGGAAGTCACAGCAGACGATGAAAAATACCTCAGAATTACTGCGCAGGCACAGAAGACAAGCCTTGAGCCAACGGTGAAATCATTCCTGATGATAGGCATAGTTGCAGCTTCAATTGTTATTGCCGTATCTTCAGGGTTGGTGTTTTGTATGCTCACTCAGGGCAGCGTTCCGACGCTGATGCTTCTGATTGCGCCGCTGGGAATTGTACTAGAAGCGGCTTTGCTTGCAACGCTTGTTTATGCGCTTAGGAAAACGCCGGCATGGCTAAGGCGACTGGAACGCAGGTTTCTGGCAACATAAATTTGAAAATAATTGACCTGAAAAAGGAGAGAGGCGTTATTGGACGCCTTTGAACAGCCAGCTAAAGTCTGGTCCTTTCCGTTTGGTTTGGACGCGTTCGCACAGCGCGTGAGTCACTAACGGTAGGGCGATGGTGGCGTCGCTGTAGCAGACGGCGCGGGTGTTGTCTTCGTTGTTTATTTTGCCCCAGCTTATGGCTTCCTCCAGCGTGCAGCCGCTTAAGCCGCCCCACTGTGGAGCGTCGGTGGTGATTTGTATGGCGTATTTGTGGGGGTAGTAGTATTCCTGTAGGCTTTTGCGCAGGCCGCCTTTTCTGCCTTCTACGCCTTGGTCTTTGGTCATAGGTGAAACTGAGATGGCTATGAGTTGGGTGAGGTCTTTGGGAACGCCGCCGCCGATGTAGACCACAGCAACGTCCTTGGTTTTGGTGCCTATGGTTACGAACTGCTCAAATTCCTTGGCGGAGTCAACGACGATGGGGTGACCTTGGTTTTTCGCCATGAGGATGGTTTCGCCGTATGCACTGTCTAGAAACGCTGGGCTGAAGATGGGCACGCCGTTTTCGTAGGCTTTGGCGGCTATGGCGGGGATGTTTTTCTCGCTCAAGAACTTGCCGAGCAGGTAGAAGAATTCTGCGCTGCTGTAGTGGTAGTCGGGTTTCAGCGTCATGACAAAGTCGGTGACGAGTTCCTCCATTTTGCGATAGTCAGTCTCTTTGCCGAATACGTCGTAGTAGCGGTTCACGTCTGCTTCGAGGAGCTCTTGGTCGTTTACCATGTGGCTGCCTTGCCAGTAGCCGAAGCCCATGGCATCCACTATGTCCTCAGAAACGTTTGCACCTGTACTGACAAGGACGTCTATGAAGCGGTTTTCGATAAGCCAGTTCACGATAGTCCATTGCCCAGCGGTGCCCATGCTGCCTGCGTACCCCATCACTATGGTGAGGTTCGGGTCTTTAACCATCTTTTCCCAGATGTCAACGGCTTCGCCGAGTTTGCGTCCTTGATAGGCGGTTTTCGCCATCTCCGTGAGGAGCTCGTTGACGGTTTTCGGCTTGACTTTGATGGGTTCAAGCTTCTTTTGGAAATATGAGTCACTCATTAATGTGCACCTTTTTTCTGAGATGAAAGTAAAAGGGTAATATTTGAAATTTGTTATGCCAACTCAACTGCAGGAAACAAAAAACGCAACAAGAAAAACGCAAGGTTACAGAAACAAACAGAGCCGAACAGGTGAGATTTGAAAGGTAACATGCGATGTATTATCGGCAGAGTTTTGGAGGATTCCGCAAGAGCAGCTACAGAAAGAAAAGAAAGCCGCCAGCGAATAACAACCCACGCATTTTGCCCCTCTTTTTTCTGTGTTTTGTACGGAAAAAGATTAACGGCAGCGGAGGGCATACCAACGGGGTTCCGTCCGTGATAGAGTTTAAGAAAACCGTCAAGCAAGCAAGGATTCGTAGCCCTCTGAAGAATTTCGCTGAAGAAACCATCATGTTTGAGTACCGCGCGGACCCCCTCACGGGCAGAAACACCACCGTCATCAGGGGCATGCTTGACTATCAAGGCAAATTTCTCGTTTCCGACGTGGAACAGTTGAACTCGTTGGTTGAGAAAACTCGGGTTTCATGCCCTTTTTGCCCCGAGAACGTACAATCTAAAACGCCCATGTTCACCGAAGACTTCCTAGAGGAAGGCAGAATCCGTTGCGGAGACGCGGTGGTTTTGCCGAATCTGCTGGGGCACGCGGAGCAAAGCATGTTGGCTATTCTTTCGAAGAAGCATCATTTGCGGCTGGACGAGTTCACGCCTAACCTGCTTGTTGACGGCTTTTTGGGCGCCGTGGAGTACCTGAAGCGGCTGCGCGAAGTCGACGCCTCCATAAGGTACCCAGCTTTTGCTTTTAATTATCTGCCGCCTGCAGGCTCCAGCATATTTCACCCCCACATGCAAATCCTTGTCCGAGACAGACCCTTCTACCTCGCAGACCTGATGCTGCAAAAAAGCAAAGCGTACTATGCGGCGAACGGCAGCAGCTTCTGGAGCGACCTACTCAAGGCAGAAAAAGATGGGCAACGCTATCTCTTTGGCGATTCAGGTGTGGAGTGGCTGGTTCCGTTTGCGCCTCTGCGCGGCTTAAACGAAGCCCAAGCGGTTGTGGCTGGAAAATCGAATTTTCTGGAGCTGAACAACACTGAGTGGCGTGGGCTGGCAGACGGCATCTCCAAAGTTTTACGTTTCTACCATGAACAGGGCTATGGCAGCTTCAACATCGTGGTAGCCTCGGGGCCAATGGACGAGCATCTGGATTATTTCGACGTGAACCTGCGAATCATAAGCCGCCCCGGCATCCAGCAGTGGTGCTTCACCGACGCTTGGGCGGCACCGTACCTGCTCTGGGACGGAGAAGCAGTGGAGGACCCAGAGGTTCTGGCAAAGAAAGTTAGAGCCTTCCTCAAAACGATGCAATCATAAACTAAAAGTAAGCTCTCGCATAGCTGCGGATAGCGTTTAAAGCTGGGAAAAAGGGGGAAACGGGAAGTCCAAAAGGTTTCTGCAGCAATCAAGAATCAGGTTCAGAAACGTGAAATCTCTGCGGTTTTTACAGAAATATTTAGATAGACCAAGCTGATTTGATTACAGAAATGCCACCGGTAAAGTTCACTCAAAGGAAATTCGTTTCTGTTGACCCCTCCAAATGCACTGGCTGTGGTATCTGTGAATTAGCATGCAGCCAAGAGAAAAGCGAAGCCAGCCCACTGCAGTCCAGAATCCGCGTTGTCAGAATGAAGCCGCTGTTCAATTTTGCGTTGGCATGCAGAAGCTGCGAAGACGCTAAATGCGTAACTGCCTGCCCAGAAAAAGCGCTCAGCCAAGCAGAAGGCACAGGCGTAATCATGGTCAGCGACAAGAAATGCAAAGGCTGCGACTGGTGCGTCCAAGCCTGCGAACACGGTGGAATTACCATTCATCCCGAAACAGGCTTAGCAGTAACATGTGACCTCTGCGGCGGCGAACCCCAATGTGTGGAATTCTGCCCCGAAGAAGCCTTGGAACTCGTAGCTACCGATGAAGAAGCAGAAAACCGCTTCAACGCAGCTGTAGAGAAGATGCCTGCCCAATGCGAAGAATTAACAGTCACAGTCAAAAACAGAGACTGGAAACGGCTACTTGCAGAAGCAGAAGAACGAAGCGCAAAAGTCTCCGAGAAACTCGAAGCCCTCAAAAAGAAAAGCAAAAACAAAAAGAAGCCGCAGTAGAGCATAAAGCGAGAAACTAAAAGTCACCGAGGCATTTTTGCCTCTCACATAACTTACGGGAAAAATCGGAAAAAGCCTAATTTTAGCTTCTTCAAGACCAAAGCTGTTTTTAATGGTTTTCTTCGAAGCCGCGAATCATTTGGTCTATGTCTAATCCGTTTGTTTCTCCGCGGTAGCCGCCTTCCAGAACAAAGAATGTGGGTTTCTTTAATTCGCCGATTCGTTTGCCTATCTTGAAGTAGCTGCCTTCAGTTAAGCCCAAAGAAGCCAAGTCAGCCATGTGCGTGTCAAACCCCGCAGAAACAGCAACAACGTCCACCTTGCCCCAGTCCACTTTTTTCAGCGCCTTCTCCAGCGTCTCCATGTAAATCTGCTCGCCGCAGTCGGCTTGCAAAGGAAAATTGATGCAGTTCCCCTTAGAATCCAAGCCTGTACCTGGAAAATGCGGGTACCTATGCAGAGAAACGTACTGGACTTTTGGGTCGCCCAAAAAAATCTCTTCTGTCCCGTTCCCGTGATGCCCATCCACATCCAAAATCACCGTCGGCTTACCTGAAGCCTTCACAGCTACAGCGATGTTGTTTAAGTAGCAGAACCCGCGGGTAAACGCTCCCAAAGCCGCGCCGTTTCTGCCAGCGTGATGCCCAGGCGGACGCGTAATCGAGAAACCATGAACCTGCGCTGCCAAGCATGCTGCGCCAGCACTGATGCTTGCGTACTCGAAGATGTTGTCGTACGCGGGCGTGTCAGGGTCCTCCGCTAAACCCTTTTTTAGGTTAAAGATGTAATCCGCGTCGTGTACGCCAAACAGGTCCTCTTCGGAGGCTGGCGGGGGCTCCAAAAACTTGTAGCCCTTTGCCTCTAAAACTTCTTGTGCTTTCTTAATTCGCTGGGGTCCTTCGATGTGCCAGTTACCGTAGCTTAGACACTTTTCGGAGTAGATTATAGGTGTCTTCATACCCGTTCTGCTTCCATTACGTAGATAAGAGACGCCTCAATAAGAGTACCGCATCCAATAAAAGCTTAAGGTGTCCAAATCAGAGGAGAACCGCCATGGTCTCAGTGAATCCCTTCGCCGAGTTCCGTCAAGAATGCCAAAACATCTTAGCCGAGGCGCTAAAAACTGCGCTTCCAGAAGCCGAAGTTGAAACGGTGCCCATGGGTAAACCGTCAAACCCCAGCTTTGGGCAACTCGCGTCCTCCGTCAGCTTCGAACTAGCCAAGCATCTTAAACGCAAACCCGCAGACCTCGCCGCGCAGCTTGCCAAAGCCGTGGATCAAACGCGGTTCACGTTGATTGCTAAGGTGGAGGCGGCAGGCGGCTACGTCAACTTTCATGTTAACTTCGACAGGTTCTCCACGTTAACTTTGGAATCCATTGGACAACTGGGCGGGGAATACGGCTTCACAAAAACCGACCAGCCCGCCAAAGTCATCGTGGAGCACACCAGCGTGAACCCGCTGCACCCCATCCACATTGGACAAGCCCGAAACCCCATGCTCGGCGACGCCTTAGCCAGAATCCTATCGCGGAGAGGCAACCAAGTTTCCCGCCACTACTACATCGACGATGTAGGACGCCAAAGCAGCGTAGTAGCCTACGGATACGTAAAGCTGGGCAAACCCGTTCCCGACGAAAAAGCCGACCACTTCGTGGGAAAAATATACACAATTACCGCGTGCCTCGTGGAAATCAACCGATTAAAACGGCAACTAGAACAAGCAAAAGCCGTACAGGCAACCGAGGACACCGAAAAACTCAGCAGAGAACTAAACGAATGGACAACCATAGCCTCCGAACTCGAAGAGAAACACCCCCAATTATTCAAGGCGCTTTCAGAGAAAATCAGCCAAGACGCCAACCCTGAAGAGGAAATTAACCGCCTAAACCGCGCCTACGAAAACGGCGAACCCCAAGCCAAACAGCTCATCCGCGAAGTAAGCGACATCTGCTTGGAAGGCTTCCGCCAGACACAGAAGCGGGTGGAGATTTCCTACGACTCGTGGGATTGGGAAAGCGACTTCGTGTGGAGCAGCCAAGTCAGCGACGTTCTGGGGCAACTACAGGATTCGGGCTACGTGTACAGCGAAGGCGGCGTCCTCGAATTCGACGCGAAAAAAGTAGTCGACACCCAGAACTTAAGGGGCAAATTGGGGTTGCGGGCAGAGCAGGAAGTTCCGCCCCTGACGCTGGTACGCGCCGACGGCACCACCCTCTACACCACACGAGATGTGGCATACACACTTTGGAAGTTTGACCGCGCCGAACGAGTCGTCAACGTAATTGGCATGGAGCAGTCACTGGCGCAGTTACAACTGAAAATCGCGCTCTACGCTTTGGGCTACGAGAAGCAGGCGGAGAACTTTGTGCACTTCGCCTACAACTTGGTTACGTTGCCAGGCTACAAAATGAGCAGCCGCCGCGGACACTACATCACATTCGACGAGGTGCTAGACGAAGCCGTTAAACGGGCTTTCGAAGAAGTCTCGAACCGCTCGCCCCAGCTAACCGAGGAAGAAAAACGGGAAATCGCCGACTTCGTGGGCATAGGCGCCGTACGCTACGCCCTCATAGACGTGGACACAGGCAAACCCGTCGTTTTCACCTGGGACCGCGTACTCAACTTCGAAACCAACAGCGCACCCTACGTTCAGTATACGCACGCGAGGGCATGCAGCATCCTGCGGAAGGCAGCGCGAAAACCCCAAAACCCAGCCTACGAGCTCCTGAAAGAAAACTTGGAGCGTGAACTGGTGCTGGCTCTGGCTTCTTTCCCAGATGTCTTTGTGGAATGCGCTGAATACCTTAAACCTAACATGGTTGCGGATTACGCAAATGCGCTTGCAGACAAGTTCAACACCTTCTACAACGCACTACCCGTCATAAAAGCCGACTCGACCCAACTGGCAGATGCCCGCCTCGCACTAACCGACGCCATACGGGTTGTACTGAGCAACGCCCTCAACCTCATCGGCGTAACCGCCCCAGAAAAAATGTAGCGGCTTGGACAACATGCTTTGGAGCATATTCATTGTGAAGCGCAAAACCCGCTTTAGCCCACAAAGACGCTTAAGCTATAGATAACTATCAGGCTTCAATCCGAAAAACGCAGCATCACTGCGGGTAAGTTGCGGAAAAAACGCTGTTTGCGTAGAAAGAAAAAGAGAAAAAAGGGTTTACCGTATTTGACGGTCTATCAACTTCCCGTGGCTGTCCACAAGCCGTAATTCTAAGGGCATCTGTCCAACCATGTGTGTGGCGCAGCTTAGGCAGGGGTCAAAGGAGCGTACCACTGACTCTACGCGGTTAAGCATGCCTTCCTGCAGTTTTTCGGCTTCCACATATTTCTTGGCGACCTGCGTGACGGCTTTGTTGAAGGCGAGGTTGTTGTGTTCCGTGGCGATTATCATGTTAACGCTTTTGACTATACCCTGAGGGTCTACTTTGTAGTGGTGAATCAGTGTGCCTCTTGGGGCTTCTGCGACGCCGATACCCTCGCTTTTGATGGGGCGGGTTCTTGTGCAGACGCGTTCCGACAGCACATCGGGGTCTTCAAGGATGTCTTTGGCTGTTTCGATACAGAACAACGCTTCAATCAGCCGTGCATAGTGGTAGTGGAAGCTGCTTTGGACAACTCCGTTTTTGCCGAGTTTCTTGAATTCCTTCAGTTCCTCATCTGCAAGGGGCGTACCGCAGTGGCTGCACACATTCAGTCTGGCGAGAGGTCCAACACGGTACATGCCGTCGGGGTAGCCCAGCGGCTTGTAATAGGGGAACTTCATGTAAGACCACGGTTCCACAGCCTCACCTATGTACTCAGAGTATTGGTAGGGGTCAATCATGTCGGCGACTATTTTGCCGTCGCTGTCGACCACGCGGATTTTGCCGCGGTACTGCTCCAGTCCCCCGTTAGGCGTAACCAAACCTAAGTAGTAGGAGGGGAAGTCGCCGTAGGTCTCCATCTCCTCGGTGCAGCTTGCCAGCCAGTCCTTAAACAGCTTTATCGTTTTGAGGGCGGTGTCCTGTGCTTCAGGCAAGTTAGAAAGCAGGTAGTCGGCGCGTTCCTTGGTTAGCGGCCACTTTGCTCCGCCTGGAACCACCCATTCGCTGGAGTGAATTTTCTTGCCTGCCACATTCTCAATTATCTCCTGCCCAAACTTACGTAGTCTGATGCCTTGTCTAGCTACATCAGGCATCTTTTCAATTAAGCCAAATACGTTTCGTCTTTCGGGGTCGTAGTCCATGCCTAGAAGGAAGTCAGGAGCGGACAGGTGGAAGAAGTTTAGCGCATGCGACTGAATCAGCTGCCCCATGTGCATGAGCCGCCGCAGAAGCTCCACCGTTCGGGGAACAGTGACGCCTACGATGTCGTCGCATGCCTGCGCTGACGCTACCAAGTGGCTAACTGGGCAGATGCCGCAGGCGCGGGCGGTTATGCTGGGCATCTCGTAGAACGGTCGGCCTTCGCTGAATTTCTCAAAGCCTCGGAAGTCCACGACTTCGAAGCGTGCGTCTCTGACGGATGAGTCGTCATTTAGGAATATGGTTACTTTGGCGTGTCCTTCAATGCGGGTTATTGGACTTATCACGATTTCTTTCATTTCATTTTCCTCCGTTTACTTATCCGTACTTGGATTTGCCCTCCATGTTAGGCGTTCGCCCCGCCAGCAACTCCGTTATGACGTAGTTCACTACTCCAGAGGGCGGTGGGCAACCAGGAATATAATAGTCTACCTTGACAAACTCATGGAGCGGATGAGCTTTCGGCAGGAGTTCAGGAACCTCAGTGGGTATCTGAGGATTCACATCAGCCGTCTCAATGTAAGCCCGTTTGAGAACCGCCTCATCGCTTTTAACCCAAGCGTTCCTCAAGGCGGGAACGTTACCTGTGACAGCACAGTCACCCAAGGAAATCAGAATCTTGGTGCGCTCCCGAGCGAACTTTATCATTTCCTCTTGGTGGTCGTTTGCCACGGCACCTTCCACTAGAGTCACATCAACGTTTTCGGGGAAAACCTTCACGTCTGCTATGGGACTGTAGACTAACTGGATTTTTTTGGCTAAGTCTATTAGCGCTTCGTCTTGATCAAGGAAAGTCATGTGGCACCCTGAGCAGCCGCTTAGCCAAATCGTCGCCACACGTGCCTTCTCTGCGGTTACCATTAGCGGTTCCTCCTGGACAAGATGAATTCAGCTATATGTTTATCCTTGGTTTCGGAAAGCGCTTCAGACTCCACGTAGATGGCTCCGACTGGACAGACTTTGGCGCATTTCCCGCAGGACGTGCAATAGTCAGAGTCACCCCATTTCTGGTCAAGGTCAATTATAATCTGTGAGTCTTTGCCTCTGTTCTTGAGGTCTAAGATGTGTACACCTTCAATCTCGTCGCAGACCCGAATACAGCGGGTGCAAAGTATGCATCTGTTCCTGTCTATGACCAAGGATTTGTGGGTGCTGTCGATTTCCTGACTTGTCCAGTTACGTTCGAACATGACGTGGTCGACGCCTAACTCGTCTGCCAGTTTCTGCAGTTCACAAGCGTTATTTGCCACGCAGACGGAGCAAACGTGGGTTCTCTCGGAAAGCAGAAGCTGAACGACCATTTTACGGTATTCGCGTAGCTTTTCAGATTGGGTGATAACTTCCATGCCTGTGTTCACGGGTGTTGCGCAGGCGGGAAAGAGTTTGGGGGTGCCGTGAATTTCCACCATGCAGATGCGGCATCCGCCCCAAGGAGTTAAGCCTTCCAGATAGCAGAGCGTGGGAATATTGATTCCGTTTGCCTTTGCCGCGTTAAGGATGGTTGTGCCTTCGGGAACAGTAACTTCGATTCCGTCGATTTTCAAAGTGGTGGTTCCGATGCTCATTGCTTGTTTGCCTCCGAATTCAGGTTCTTGAAGCATCGACCCGCACGGCACTTCTTTTCCACTACGTGCTCCACGTATTCCTCGCGGAAATACCGCAGCGTCGTCACCACAGGATTAGGCGCGGTCTGCCCCAGCCCGCAAAGACTAGCTTCCTTGATGTAGCCGCTTGACTTCTCCAAAGTTGTGATGTCCTCCATTTTGCCCTCGCCTTTGGTTATGCCATCGAAGATTTCCTTGACTCTTGCGAGTCCCGCTCTGCAGGGGTTGCATCTGCCGCAGGATTCTTCCACGCAGAAATCCGTGAAGAATTTGGCGGTGTCCACCATGCAGGATTGGTCGTCAATCACCACGATGCCGCCTGAACCCATGATGGCGCCCACGCGGGTTAACGCTTCGTAGTCTATGGGTAAATCCAGCAGCGTCTCAGGCAAGCAGCCGCCTGAAGGACCACCGACCAGCACAGCTTTGAATTTTCTGCCGTCGGGGATTCCGCCGCCGATGTCGAAAACCACTTCCCTAAGCGTTATGCCCATGGGAACCTCAATTAAGCCTGGATTGTTAATTTTGCCTGTCAGGGAGAAGCATTTTGTGCCAGTGCATCTTGGTGTGCCGTACTTGGCGAACCATTCGCCGCCGTAATGCACTATGTTGGGGATGTTAGCCAGCGTTTCCACGTTTTGAATCAACGTTGGTTTTCCCCATAAGCCAGAGTTTGCGGGGTAAGGGGGACGAGGACGCGGATTAGCCCTGCGGCCCTCCACCGAAGCAAGGATGGCGGTTTCTTCTCCTGCCACGAAGGCACCTGCTCCGAACCTGAGTTCTATGTTGAATTTTAAGCCTGTTTCGAGAATGTTATCGCCTAAAAGGGTGAGGACTCTGGCTTGTTCTAAGGCGAGTTTGAGCGTTTGAATTGCTAATGGGTATTCGGCTCGAATGTAGATGTATCCTTTCTCTGCACCCACAGCATACGCCGCTATAACCATGCCTTCAATAATGGAGTGAGGGTCAGCCTCAGCGAGGGTTCGATTCGCGAAAACACCAGGGTCGCCTTCGTCCAAGTTCGCCACGATGTATTTAGGTGAACCGTGCGCTCGCGCCACTAGGCTCCACTTTTGACCAGTGGGAAAACCTGCGCCGCCTCTGCCCCGAAGCCCACTGTCCTTAACTTCCTCTATGACTCCCTGCGGGGTCATACGGGTTATACATTTCACCAGCGCAGAGTAGCCGCCCATGGCTATGTAGTCCTCGACGCGGTGAGGGTCGATTTTGCCAGCGTTTTTCAGCACAATCCGCTGCTGCTTGGTGAAGAAAGCCTCGTTGCTATACAAGTTTTCTTTCATGGGCAAGCCCAAAACTATGTGGTCGCGGACGATTTCGCGGACTTTTTCAGGAGTGACACTTTGATACAGATAGTCACCTGGCTCAATTATCACGGCTGGTCCAACGGAGCAGGTGCCCACGCATCCCGTGCGGGCGACTTTGCATTCCTTTTCTACACCGAATTCCTTAACTGCCTCCTCGAAGGCTTTGAGAACCTTAAGGGCGCCGAAGGGAACACAGCCGCTGCTGGTGCACACGTTTATGCGGTGCTTGTAGGCTCTTTGGAAGTCAACCTCGTGCTCGGCTATCTTCTGAATGTCTGCGGGCTTCAAGCTGAGGCTCCTCCTTCAAGTGCAAGCTTGATTCGCTCAAGCACAACCTCTTTGGTTGCCTTGCCTATGACTTCGTCGTCTACAATTATGTTTGGCGCCATAGCACACGCGCCTATACAACGGGTCATGAACAACGAGAGTTTCCCGTCGGATGTGGAGCCACCCCGCTTCACGTTAAACTCGTTCTCGATTGCGGACATTATGTCCTCCACTTCCTTAACATAGCACGCAGTTCCCAAGCAGCCAGTAACCACATGTTGCCCAGGAGCCTTGAGTTTGAAGTAGCTGTAAAAGGTGGCAACGCCAAAAACGTGGCTGGGCGGAAGCTTCAGAACGTTAGCGACGTACGTTAACAGGTTTTTGTCTAGGTAGCCGTAAATTTCCTGGGCTTTATGGAGGATTTCTAAAAGGGCACTTTCTTGATAATCGTTTTCTTTCAATACTTTTTCAAGCATACCTTTGCGATTGTCATCCTTCAACATTTTTGGGAACTCTCCAAATGTTCCTTTTGACCGGGGACTCTCTATACTAAGACTGCGCGAAGGAATACTAGAAGAAGCAGTATATAAAATTAAACAGCGGTATTTAACCGCGTGACCAGATACAGCAAAAAAGAAAGGGAATAATCGCTAAACTTAGAACAGGAAACGGTAAAAATCAGCGTATTTTGAACGCACCAAACGGGAACCAAGCAAACTCCAGCAGGTTCAAACCCTCCCGGTGCTCTTTGTGCAACCCTTCAGCAAACAGTGAAGGGAAACGTGGTTCTAAACGTTGTTAAACGCGGGCAAGGATTTTCCTGATTTCTTTTTTGTTGCTCAGAAACTTGCCGTATTCACTAAAGCTCCTAAACGCCCTAAGGAATATTATACGCATAGATTTATCCAAAACGTAGACTAGGTGCACGCCGTCTTTTTTTGCTCTGAAAACAAGGTTGCCGTCGATGTTTTCTTCGAACTTGTGCATTTCGTGGTAGTCAAGGTTTGAGCATTCCAAGATGGCGTTGACGTTGGCTTTGGCTTCTTCAGCGTCACGGAAATCTTTTATGAAGCGATGCGTGATTACGGCGCCTGTAACTAACGGGCGAATCTCCCTGAACTGGCTGTGACAGTTGAGGCACTGCTGTTTTGCCAAAGAACATGAACTACGAGGGGGGTTAGCAATGCTAATTTTAGTCATCAACGTTCCTCAAACAACGTGTGAGGGGTTAGAATGACTCACGCGCAGGTAACTAACAATGGGCACGCACTTTTTTAAAGTTCTTCAAGGGGCACACATTTGCTTTCCAAAACACCACAAAGCAATCTTCAAAAACACTCGACTAAGGCAGGTATAGAAAACGAATGGAACAAACAGGCACCAACCTGCATCGCCTGTAAAGGTCGGTTAACATTCGGGGAAAAAGAAGCTTAAATATGGAGTTGGGTGCGGGGGGGTGGGCGTTGAGCCCACAAATGGAGGAAACCTGAGAGAGAGAAAGATGTGATAGGACTTATCCCCCTCGCATAACTTTGGGTATGTAGTTGCATGCGGGGTCGGATTCGAAGAGGTCGCCGGTGTAGTATTCGGCGCGGGTTCGGCATCCGCCGCAGATTTCCCTGTACTCACAAACACCACATTTACCCTTAAGGTTGCTTTTGTCGCGCAGTCGCTGGTAGAGGTCGGAGTTCTGCAGGTCGTTCCATGCTGACGTCAAGGTTTTGTTCCTCACGTTTCCAACGCGGTGACCCTCATGGAATCCGCACGCTCGGTAATCGCCGTTTTCTGTGATGCTTATGTAGTTGCCGCCTATGCTGCATTTCCCCAAAAAGCCGTTTCGGAACCAGTCCCAGAAGTCAACGGGGTTTCTCTGGCGGACGATTCTGGCGTAGAATGGGGCGTAGACGTTTACTTTTATTTTGCCGGCGTATGCCACCTGTAAATCGTATATTTGGTTGAATGCCGCTTCGTATTCGTCGGCTGTGGGTGCCAAGTCGGGCATGTTGGTTCCTGCGCGTCCCACGGGCACTAAGTTGTGGTAGACAACCATTCTTGCGCCCAGTTCCGCAGCCAGTTTGGTAGGGTGCTCCATGTCCTTGATGTTGTATTTGGTCATGGTGGTTACCACACAATCGAGGATGCCGTTTTCGGAGAGCTTTTTCATTGCAAAAAGCGCCTTGTCATAGCTGCCCTTGCCTCTGATGCGGTCGTTGGATTCGGGTGAACCGTCTATACTGACTGCCGTGTGAACCTCGTTTTTTACAAGTTTTTTCAGCCTTTTCTCGTCAAAAGCGAACCCGCTGGTTATCAAGCTAACTTCGAAGCCGATTCGCTTCGCGTACTCGATTATGTCAAATATGTCATCCCGAACAAGTGGCTCCCCGCCGCTTATTCCGAACCATGGAGAACCAAAGTCGTAAACTTCGTCAACGATTTTGTAACCCAGTTTAGTGTTGACCTCGGCATCTTCAGGTTTCACGGGAGGCGTATAGCTACAGTAAATGCAGTTGCCGACACATCTCCGCGTGCAACGCCAAGTAACCATAAACAGGGGGGGTTTATACACGCTATCACACCAACCTAAACCTCTTCAAGACCCAGCCCAGCTTCCACACCTAAAAATAGAGGCGGGAAGCTGAGCTAGTGTCCTTTGCCATACTGGTCTTCGGCCCCGTAATCGTTGAGAGGGCACTGCTCGCAGGAAGTTATGGTTTCAAAATAGTTCTTTAGGCAAACTCGGTTTTCCGTTTTGCTGCACATTGTTGAAGGCTGCATCAGCTGCTTGTATTTAAGGATGGCTACATCGAATTGGGTGGGGTCAAGCTTACCGTTAGGCAGCCACACTTCCAGCGTGCTATTCTGTAACAGTTCGTGCACAGCTTGTGCTTCGCTGTCTGCCACTAGGGGCTGGATTATGGTCTTTCCTGACTTTTCGAAAACCATTACAGACACGCATTTCACTTTGGCATCAAGCTCTAGCGGGGGGGCATCCGCGAGGGAGCATCGTTGCCAACTTGAAGGTTTTTTCATTACGAAGCCTCAGACAAAATATGGTGGGTTGCTCTTGGCATAAAACGGTTTTTGTAAAGATTTCTTGTCACAAGAAAAATGTACTAACTTTTTTCTAGTCAATTTTTCTTGACACGTAAAAAGGGGGGTTTTGCAGATAAGTTCTAAAGCAGTACCACACATTATTCCTCAAGGGGTTGGAATGTTCGGTTCAGAGGAAGAAACCTACTCGATAATGTTTAGCTCTCTGAAGCATCCTGCACGCCGAAAAATCCTTCGGATGCTCTCAGAGAGAACTTTGACTTTCTCGGAAATGCTGGAAGAACTCGCAATCCCCAGTTCTCACCTAACGTACCACCTCGAAAATCTGGGCGAACTAGTCATCAAAAACCAAAATGGGAAATACAAGTTGTCCAGCTTCGGGAAAGCTTCAGTTGCGATGATGAAGGGCGCTGAAGAAGTCCCAGAAGTCCAATCCAAACGGTTCTCAGTCTTGCCGATGCGGTGGAAATCCCTTTTTGCCATATTTCTCATAAGCATAGTGCTTTTGGCTAGCATGTCCTATATTCAGTATTCCTCGTTTAACCAGTTATCAGCTGACTTTGCGGGGTTAAAGCAGGACTACGAAAGCCTCAAAGCTGAAAATCAGCAGTTGATATCTTGGAGCAGTTCAGCCAGTCAAGTTATGACTTTTCTTAAAGATGTCGTTCAAATCGATGTTTCAAAGTATCAAGCGAGTTTAGTTGGTAGCCCTACGGCTGAAGTTCGCGCTGACTTGGGCGGAGTCGTCGAGGAAATAAGCAAGTACTCGCTGGTGAACGAGGTAAGCAGATTTGATTTGAATATGAGGTTTAGGGATGGCCACTTCTCGTTCTTTGAGTTGGACCAAATTGAAGGGGCACCAAACTTTCCGCCAATTTACACGCAGCCTCAACCGACCAGCCCCGTTGAAGCAAGCAAGGTACTTATTCAGAGGTACCAGTCGGTTATGAACTATTCCTACTTAGACGACATGCTTACGCTTTTGGCGTCTGCTAATCAAACGGGTAGCAGTGTGCAGATGTTGGGAAACAGCAAATTGGAAATCTCCGCTTACGGGACCAACGCAGAAATCACTTTGCTGTACGCGGAGGACGGCACAGACTTCTCAGCTAAAAGCATACACATCACATCCCATAACAACGTTATAACTAAGCTAACTGACGACTGGTTCCTCTACAGCATTGGAAGCGCACAAGTTAACACGAGTCAAGAGCAAGCCATACAAATCGCGAAAGACGCCGCAGAAAACTTTAGCTGGAACGTCAACGGAACTCAAGTGTCCAACTTTATAGTTTTGGATGAACCAGCAACGGCGGAGTTTTATCCACATCCAAAGGGAGACAACTTAACGCTATACCCCTACTGGTACGTCACGCTACATCTCGACAAAACCTACCCAGGAGAAGTCAACGTTATAGCCGTAGGCGTTTGGGGCGACACGGGTAACGTGGCAAACATTGATGCCCTAAGCGGAACCATCTAACAAGAAAACACAAGAAAACTTTGTTTAATCTAAAAGCAAAAGTAGATTTCGCCTGCAAAAGCCTATTTTTAGTGTAGAGTGCAAAAGGATTTGCGGTTACAAAGACTTCCTTTTTCACGCTTGATTGAGCATGAGGAAAAGTGAAACGGAGTTCAGAGTTTGCTGGGATTCCTGCGGCTATAAGATGTGATATAAATGGAAAACCACCAATCAGTCTTAATCATGATGGTGTCCGCAGGGATCTTCTCAGCCCCTTTTATCTCCGTTCTTTCATTTGTTTGCGTTTAGCCCTGAAAAAAAAGAAAAGGGTGGGAGTTTTTTGCTCAGCTTCGTTTGGTGTAGAAGTATACACCGACAATTACGACAACAATCACAACGACTGCGATTATTGCGTAAATGTATTCGATTGCTAAGCCGCCTTCAGGCTCTGCAGTTGGTTCAACAGTTGGAGCAACGGTAGGTTCAGTAGTGCCAGTTGGTGCAGTTGTAGGTTCAGTAGTGCCAGTTGGTGCAG
>JAOZIE010000011.1 GCA_026014485.1 Candidatus Bathyarchaeota archaeon | reverse complement strand
GTTTGTGCTACGAAGTTAGAGAACCAACTGAAGTTCTTTGACAAGCTGTATTGAAGATGATGCAACCCTGCAGGGCTAATGCAGGACGAAGCATCGGCAACGCTGTTCAGGCGGGGTTGCCAAACCGCTCCACGCTGCAAAAGCTGCAAAGCTGCTGTGGTGAACGGATGGAGAAAAGGCTGACAAGATCAGTCAGGTATGGACTTAAGAGATGAATGCAAATGAATCGCTGATGAAGTAACGAAATCACACAAGTTGTCGGGCAAAATCACATTGTGCTGAGGATGTAGAGACGAGCATAGCAGCAACCTGATTACTGGCTATGTGCCCACCGTTATACAGGCGACATGACTTAAGCCCGGGCTTCAATACGGAACGTAGGATCTCCACAACTGGGCGATGGTCGCAAAGACCAGGTTGTGGAAGTCGGACTAAACCATAGTAATGCTGATAGCCGGAGAAATCCGGAAGGAGTGAAGGGTTTAGGCTGCTCAGTATTTTGTACACTACAACAACTCTTGAAAAAGAGGAGGATTAACAAATGGACAAAATCGTAAAGAAGACAGTACCTATTGAGTACCAAGAAGTGGTAAGCGCTTACCAAAAGGTCAGAAGAGGAGGGAAAGCCACAGGGATTGATCAGGAAAGCTGGCAGGAATTTGAAGCCAACTTAGAAGACAATCTCTATGTCATCTGGAATCGAATGGCCTCAGGGAGTTACTTTCCACAAGCCGTCAGGGAGGTAGAAATACCCAAGAAAGACGGCAGGTTTCGTAAGCTGGGTATTCCTACACTACGAGACAGAATAGCACAACAAGTAGTGAAGGAATATATGGAACAACGCATAGACAAAATGTTCCACGAGAACTCGTACGGTTACAGACCGTTGAAGAATGCGCATCAAGCTTTAAATCAAGTCAAACAGAATTGCTACAAGCAAGACTGGGTGATAGATTTAGACATCAGCAACTTCTTTGACGAGATAGACCACGAGCTGATGCTGAAAGCCGTAATGCACGTTATGACGGAGAAGTGGGTATGGATGTACGTCAAAAGGTGGTTAGAAATGCCTATACAAACCAAAGATGGCCAACAAACGGCCAAAGATGGGAAAGGCACACCACAAGGGGGAGTAATTAGCCCATTACTCGCCAATTTGTACTTACACTATGCCCTGGACAAATGGTTAAGTCTACATTATCCTTCAATCAACTTTGTCAGATACGCAGATGATATTATCATACACTGCGATAGTAAAACAGAGGCTGAGGAAGTACTGCAGGCAGTCAAGGAAAGACTAACCGAAGTCAACCTCCGTATCAATGAAAAGAAGACGCGCATTGTTTACTGCAAAGACTACGCAAGGAAAGCTTCCTACGCAGAAGTTCAGTTTGAATTTCTGGGATTCAGCTACCAACCCAGAGCCCGCAAGAGCAAAAGGGACGGTAAAACCTTTATGGCCTTTGCAGCAGAGATTAGTCAGTCCAACCAAAGTAGGATCAGGGAACTGATCCGGGGGTACAAATACTGGTACTACCCGGGGATAGCACCTGAAGACATTGCGAAAGCGCTAAATCCTACACTTAGAGGCTGGATCAACTACTATGGCATTTACAGCAAAAGAAGCCTACGGCGCTCTTTACTTATGGTTGACCGAAAGCTCATCAGCAGGTTTAAGAAACTGCACAAGATTGGCACAAGGAAAGCCGTCAAGCATCTCCAGATGTTAAAACAGTCAAGCCCAAATCTGTTTTATCATTGGTCAGCAGGTTACTGATCTCTTTATCAAGAGCAGCAAGAGCCGTATGACGGGAGACTGTCACGTACGGTTCTGTGAGAGGCTGGGGGTGAAATTCCCCCGGC
>JAOZIE010000022.1 GCA_026014485.1 Candidatus Bathyarchaeota archaeon | reverse complement strand
ATAACCTTACGGTCCGTTCTTTCCGGCGCCTTGAGGGCTAGAGGTTTACTCCAGCAAGTTTTTTTTTTTTTTGTCATTAAAGAAAATTGGGTTCCGGCGGCATCGATCTCGCCTGGAACCCAACAGGGTCTTCCCCCTTGAACTACAAAGTGGTCAGTAGCTCGACCCAGTCTGTGTTTCTGCACATCCAAATCTAAGTTTTCCTAGTTTTACTTTGTTTTTGTTCTTTTTGCGTTGCCGCAGCGAAAGGGAAATTCCGCGCCCTAAGGCGCGTTCGGAATCCGTTTTCAGCCTATTCCACTTTTGAAATCCGATAAAATCCAAGTGTTTAGACAACGCGCCCTTATTTTACAGGTCACGACGTAGGGCTACGTCGTAACTCGAGACACCACAGGAGGTACACCAACGAAAACTCCGAAACCGAAGTCCTCACCCGCCGCTCGACTAAAACCTATCGAGCTGGCTGCAGACGAATAACTCGTCTGGTCTCCAAAGACTGTAACAGTCTCTGCGCTACCTTGTGGGACGACAACATTGATATTTTGCCCAATGCTGGCGATTTGTGCCGGTGTCGATCTGCCAAATGTAGAGCACCATACCGGCGTTTGGAACTCTATGGGGCCCTCAATGTTAGAACTGTTGAGGGTCACGAACCCAGTGAGCAAGGGTCGGGAGACCCGCTGGACCAGCGCAGCATTCAGCGACTGTGCTGTGGTTGCCATCGTCATGGTCGACGATTGCAACGTGGTGTTGTTTTGGCTCAATGCGTATCTCATTGAGCCATGGTTCATCGCGTAAGCGAAGGACCATAGGTTGATAAAGTCACTATAGTAACTTGTGCGTTGGATTGCTCCGCCAGTACCCGAAGCCTGGGTTACTGGCTCCAACACATATGGAGCTATGACGATGTAACTGTCTCCTCCAATGAGCTTTGAGTGGTCGTATGTCCATAAGCGCTTGATCAGCTGCCGAATGGACTTGACAGACTCCCCAATAGTGTACTCGGGAATTCTGTCGTTGACTGAGGAACTCTTTGGGCCGAGTTCAAAGCACGGGGTGGCCACGTACTCTTCAGCCATTTGAGCCGTAGAAGGGGCATACGGCTCGTAGGGCCAAGTCACAGGAACTGCGACTTGGAAGTCAGATCCACCAGCGTGTTCTATGAGGACACCAACACTGGAGCTGACTGTGGTCGGGGCCACCAGAGGATCTACAACATAAACAACAAGTGTTCCGGACTGTTGGTTCCTCTGAAGCCAGGGGGCAGGAAGCATGTAGGGACAGCAGACTTCGAACTCGTTGGTCTCCGATACGTCCACAACTTCCCTGTACACGGGTTCGGACTGAGCTAATGCTGCCGTGTCAGCAGGCGTCGTTCCCGGGTAGAACGCTACAAGCAATCTCCCACGATGGAACGACGTCTTAACCAGCTTGAAACGATATTTTAAGGTTCCACGCCATCGTTCAAATTGTTGAGAAACAAAACTTGCTGGTGTATACGTCAACCCCTTCGAAAAGGTGGTGTACGCATTTGGCGCGGTTGTCACAGCGAACAAGATCGTTCCTGCAACCTGGCCCGTGGTCCACGTCGTTGAGTAGGCAAACGCGTAGACCTGTTTGATGAAATCAATGGACATTTCATCGATGTTTTTTGGTATTGGTGGGGGCAACGCGACACTATTCTCAGAGAGAACTCCGAGAGGTTTCGCGTACGCGGCGACATCCGAAACAGCTGAGAAGGCCATAACCTTACGGTCCGTTCTTTCCGGCGCCTTGAGGGCTAGAGGTTTACTCCAGCCCCACACCCTCGCAGCACGAGCCGCAAGGGCCGCAGCCCAGCTTGCGGTAGACATGAGTCCACCGATAGCTGGAACCTCCCCCAGTATTTTTGTTGTTTTTGAGATTTTGTCCAGAGTGCGAGAGATGGGCTGAACATCC
>JAOZIE010000015.1 GCA_026014485.1 Candidatus Bathyarchaeota archaeon | reverse complement strand
CAATTTATCCAGAACAACTTCCGAGACATATTCTAACCATAGGTCAAGAGTGTCGAAGAAATCTGGGGCAATTCAGGGGGCGCCTACTTTCAGTCAAGGTAGTCCACCTCTTCTTATGTGGCCGACGACTGGGAATTGCTGGCGGCTTGCCTTGAGCGTTTTTGCTAGTTTTGAAGGCAAGCTCTTGGCCCCTTGAACAAAACCCTAGCGAAGGTTTGCCGATTGTAATAGATACAGGCAGTGGCGGATCGAGGTGTAGGGACTGAAGGTATTTACAGGGTTTTGGACCATAAAATCGTCGCGATAGTCTCTAACGGTTTTTAAATTCTCGATCAAGCTTTGGTCAGGTCATAAAACATAGAAATTGTTAACTTGTTTACTAAATCAATTCTCGTATCCTGGTTCGTGACTATGTTCCCCTCCCTTTTCCATCAGTTTGTGGATATTCTCCACGAGGTGGACATACTGTACATAGGCAGCAACAAATGCCCGGCCGGCTTCGGCACTTTCGTTGGCATGTTTATTCATCTCAATGGTCTTAGCGAATCGCTTCATTATTTCGTTATGCACAGCGGTGGCAATCTTCTCTGCAAGGCCGTCTGCAGATCCTTTTTGAAGCGTGGCGTCAGCAGCGGCAATGGAAGGTTCGATAGTGCCCGCAGGTTTCAGTCCAGTGTATGGTAGTCCTTCCCCTGCACGATGCAAGCGGACCAAAGTCTCGAAAAAATAACGGTCTGCAAGTTCGCGTGCCTCTTTCCCTTTTGTTCGGACTAGGAGAGTCTGTGCAAAAACATCTTTAATTTCTTGTTCGGATGTCTCTGGAACCCATTTAAGGACGGGAGAGACATCACCTTTCTCTAGGGCGAGTTTGGCGTCCTTAATCACCGGTCCATCCAGTGTGTCACAATGAGCAAAAACGTTGTTGCTAAGAACAAGAAATGTAAACACCGTGATCGCGGAGAGAAAGATAGAGACTTTTTTGCCCATGATACTTGTTCTCCTTTTATGGGATGATCGACATGGTTTTGTCGGCACCAAATAGACCGCTTCTTATTGATGGCCGAGAGGCCCTGCACATTCAGATTGCTCCGCCGACTCGCGTGCCTCTTTTGCCTGGGATGCAAGGTCCTCGTAGGGCATATTGAGGGACTTTCCCGTTAGGTTCTTGAATTCACGCAATCCAATACGTTCTATTGTTTTGGCCAGCCTCTCGTTTGGCTCAGCCTGACTCTTATAGGTTCTCAGGACCGCCGCCAAATACTTTGGCACATCATCGGAGGTAACCGATGATGCGATCTCTTGCGCGACGGTTGGAGAGTTTCCCATTTTACCGCCCACAAAGATCTTCCATCCGTCTGTTGTCCCATGGATGCCAAACTCATTCATCTTTGTGTTGGCGCAGCAGTTAGGGCACCCAGACACGCTGATTTTAAACTTCATTGGGGTAGGGACACCCCGAAAAGTCTCTTCGAGGAAAGTTGCCATGGGCAGTGTCCGTTGTAATCCAAAAGGGGAGTAATCAGCCCCTGGGCAGCACTTGACCTGTCGCACGTCCCGCCCGATGGAACGGACCTCAAAGCCTGCCTCCATAACGGCTCGCTTAGCTTGGTATAAGTCATGTTCCTTGATCCCAACTATAATCATGCTCTGCGCCGTCGAAAAATGTCCAACGCTGGCGTACTGCTCCACTACGTCAGCCAAACTGCGGAGTTGTTGAGGGGTTAAGCAAGCCGTGGGTACACCGACGGAGAGTGCGTAGTTCCCATCGCGCTGTTTTCCAAGGCAGCGGTATCCATCTAGTTTCTTGCGCTCAACTGTAGCCTTGCGTAGATCAAGGTTAGGCTTTGCAGTAGTATCCATAACATTATCCTTTGTCATCTGGCGGACTATTGTTTCACTGGTTTTCATAAATCGCGTTTTGGGTTTATCTGGTTTACCATTTACTTATTTTCTGGCGGCAGTAAAACTGAAAGTTTACAGGCGTTTATGCATCAGTATTCAATCAAAATCGACATCCATTTATTGCTCCCTCGACTGGTAGCCTCGGGCAGACAGGCACTCAAAATTAAGGGTAAGTGAGGCATTAACGCTGTCAAGCCGCCAAATATAAAAACATGAATTGAAAAACCGCCAGTTCCTTAGAGACCCGCAACCGAGCCCGGTTCTTTCTCAGAAGGCAC
>JAOZIE010000025.1 GCA_026014485.1 Candidatus Bathyarchaeota archaeon | reverse complement strand
GTGTAGCTCAGCTGGGAGAGCACCTGCCTTGCAAGCAGGGGGTCAGCGGTTCGATTCCGCTCATCTCCACCAGCAAGCTGGATTTTTCCGCGAAGCGGCGCCTGAGGGTAACGCAGCAGCGTGGCCGCGAGGCGAAGCTGAGTGAGAGGAAAACAGCTGCTATAGGGTGAGCGACTGAACGCCAGCTGATGAAATGAGTAACCTGCGAATATGGGCTCATAGCTCAGCCGGTTAGAGCGCACGCCTGATAAGCGTGAGGTCGGTGGTTCGAGTCCACTTGAGCCCACCAGCAAGCTGGTTTCTATTCGCAAAGTGGCTAAACAGCAAGTAAAGCTTGTGTAGCCGCGTCGGAGTGAGTGCCAGGATCTGAGAGGTCTTTTTTTTGACCTGATAGGAACGCGCGAAGAGATGCGCAGGCCCGAAGCGATGAACCCCCGAGAAGGAACATTGCGAAAACGAGGCGACAGGCGCTGCCCTTAAGAAGACAGTATCCTGAAAAGCGCAAATGCGCAGTCTGTTAAAACAATGGCAATGAAAAGTCATTGCGAAATATGGTACCGGGCCCTGCCCGGGGAGAGAACATTGAAAACTGCATACGAAGTAAGAAGCAAAGCTAAAACGAAAAAAGGGTAGGTGTGGATCCGAAAGGAAACGCATCATACAATTTCGAATAAGCGAAAGTCTTAGGAAGATAAAGAGAAATCATAAGACAATCAAGCTAAAAAGAGCGCACGGTGGATGCCTTGGCATCAGGAGCCGAAGAAGGACGTGGCTAGCTGCGATAAGCCATGGGGAGCCGTAAGCAGGCATCGAACCATGGATTTCCGAATGGGGCAACCCGGCCAGAGTAATGTCTGGTCACCCGTATGTGAATACATAGCATACGGGAGGGAACCCGGTGAACTGAAACATCTAAGTAGCCGGAGGAAGAGAAAGAAACATCGATTTCCAAAGTAGCGGCGAGCGAAATGGAAAGAGCCCAAACCATAAGCTTTCGGGTTTATGGGGTTGCGGGCCGGCGTCATCCATCACAAAGGTTAGCCGAAGAGTGCTGGAAAGCACCGCCAGAGGAGGTAAAAGCCCTGTAGGCGAAAGCTGGAGTGAGGTAGCCGGTACCAGAGTACCACGGGACACGAGTAATCCTGTGGGAAGCTGGGGGGCCCACCCCCCAAGGCTAAATACTACCTGATGACCGATAGTGAACCAGTACCGTGAGGGAAAGGTGAAAAGTACCCCGGGAGGGGAGTGAAAGAGAACCTGAAACCATACGCTTACAAACAGAAGGAGCGGCCTTAGCTGCCGTGACTTCGTACTTTTTGTATAACGGACCGGCGAGTTACTATGCGTAGCAAGGTTAAGGCGTTAAGCGCCGCAGCCGAAGCGAAAGCGAGTCTTAACAGGGCGAATTAGTTGCGTGGAGTAGACCCGAAACCAGGCGACCTATCCATGTGCAGGTTGAAGCGGTAGTAAAATACCGTGGAGGACCGAACTCACTAACGTTGAAAAGTTAGGGGATGACGTGTGGATAGCGGAGAAATTCCAATCGAGCTTGGAGATAGCTGGTTCTCCTCGAAATAGCTTTAGGGCTAGCGTCGTGATTGAGATATGCGGGGGTAGAGCACTGACTGGGCTAGGGGGCCACAAAGCTTACCGAACCTTATCAAACTCCGAATACCGTATATTATGCACGGCAGTCAGACTGTGAGAGATAAGTCACATAGTCAAAAGGGAAACAGCCCAGAACACCGTCTAAGGTCCCGAAGTCACAGTTAAGTGGAAAAGGATGTGTAACTGCACAAACAACCAGGATGTTGGCTTAGAAGCAGCCACTCATTCAAAGAGTGCGTAACAGCTCACTGGTCTAGTGGTTATGCGCCGAAAATGTCCGGGGCTAAAACTGTGCACCGAAGACGTGTCTATGTATCGTAAGGTATGTGGGGTAGAGGAGCATCGTGTGGTAGGCCGAAGCCGAACCGTAAGGGACGGTGGACGAAACACGAGAGAGAATGCCGGTATGAGTAGCGAGAATGAAGTGAGAATCTTTATCGTCGAAAGCTTAAGGTTTCCTGGGGAAGGCTCGTCCTCCCAGGGTAAGTCGGGACCTAAGCCGAGGGCAATAGCCGTAGGCGATGGACAACTGGTGGAGATTCCAGTACCACCTGCAGGCGTTTGACAGACGCAGTGACACAGAAGGATAGGCAAAGCGGACTGATGGTAATGTCCGTCCAAGTACCAAGGCAGGCGGCGTAGTGAAGTACGCGCCGTCAATGCTAAGGTGCGATGGGGAGAGAAAATAAGTATCGAAGTTGCTGAATTCACGCTGGCTAGAAAAGCTGCTATGGAGCATGCATGGTGCCCGTACCGCAAACCGACACAGGTAGGCGAGGTGAGAAACCTAAGACGATC
>JAOZIE010000003.1:1276-2455 GCA_026014485.1 Candidatus Bathyarchaeota archaeon | reverse complement strand
GTTTTGCTGGCTTGGTCGAAGAACGCAAGATTGGTGATGACAAAATGATCTTCGCTGAGAAATGCAAGGATCCTCATTCGGTAGCTATACTGATTCGAGCTGGGCTTGAACGGATGGTTGACGAAGCTGAGCGCGCCATGACTGATTCACTTTCAGTTGTTTCAGATGTGGTTGAGAACAGTAAAATCGTCGCAGGCGGCGGCGCAGTGGAAATCGAAGTCGCTAAAGAACTGCGTAAATATGCCAATAAAGTTGGCGGCAGAGAGCAACTTGCCATCGAAGCCTTCGCAGACGCCATGGAAGTCATCCCTAGAGCGCTCGCAGAAAACGCCGGATTTGATCCAATAGACGTTTTAGTAGAACTGAGATCAGCACACGATAAAGAAACCGGCAAATACATGGGCATAAACGTGTTCACTGGTAAAGTACAGAATAGTGTCGACAACGGCGTCATCGAACCAATCGTCGTTAAAGAGCAAGCCATGAAGTCAGCAGCTGAATCCGCGTGCATGATACTGCGCATAGATGATGTCATATCTTCTTCAAAGCCAAGAGGGGGCCCAGGCGGTGGGAATGCCTAGTGGCACTGAAGGCGAAGAATAATCAACCTTATTTCTTTGTAAGAATAAATAACCACATATTCTATAGGGAATCTGCCTTTTTAGAGCTATCAGAGAAAATGTGACACCGTATAGCAACGTAGAAAAACGGATTCTTTTAAAAAGGCGCCACTTATAGTGGCTGTTAATGCGCCTTATTACTCCAGTTACATACCACCATAGCCGCCGGGCATTCCACCCTGAGGCATAAGTGGAGCTTTCGCTTTTCCAGAGGCGATCACATCATCAACCCTTAGTATAATTGTAGCAGCTTCGGCAGCAGACTTGATGGTCTGTTTCTTAACAGCTAAAGGGTTCGTAGACATCCAGTTTGCCCATGTCTCTGATTTTGCCTTCGAAGACATCGATGCCTGCACATTTTTCGCCTTTCTCGTGACGGTCTCTAAGCTCTGCAAACATATCAATAGGATCAAGACCCGCGTGTTCACCCAACGTTAATGGCACGATTTCCATAGCCTCACCAAAGCTCTGGACGGCAAGTTGCTCTCTTCCCGGCAGAGATTGCGCATATGTTTTTAGCACTTTAGCGATCTCCATCTCTGGAGCGCCCCCTCCTGCA
>JAOZIE010000003.1:0-1243 GCA_026014485.1 Candidatus Bathyarchaeota archaeon | reverse complement strand
GTATGAGAATAGCTACGGAACGCGGGTTCTTACATCCTTCGATGAAGGTTATCCTGTCATCACCAATCTTACGTTCCGCCACAAGTTCGGCAAAACCCAGATCGCTCTTTGTGAGTCCCCTTATGTTAGCAACCGGCTTTCCGCTTGTTGCCATCGATAGTTTCTTTATATCCGACCCCTTAACCCGCTGCACCGCTAAAACGCCTTTTCTAGCCAAGAATTGTTGTACCATATAATCTATTCCTTTTTGGCACACAACGACATTGGCTTCTGCGGCAACTATCTTTTCAGCCATTGCCTTGAGCATATTCTCTTCTTCCCGCAGAAAAGATTCAATTTGTTTTGGACGTTCAATGCTGATTTTAGCGTCAAACTCGGTCTTTTCAATTTCAAGTGTATTTTTTAACAATGCTATCTTTGCTTTTTCCACCCGTTTAGGCATGTCCGAATTTGCAACTTCTTTATCGAGAATCACTCCTTCAATTAGCCTAGTTTCAGTAAGGGATTCACCGGGCTTCTTCTCAAGCGTAATATCATCTAAATCCACCAAGCAGTCTGCTCCAGCTTTTTGAGCCACACTTAAAACGGCTTCAACGGCTATCTTGGCAAGATGCTCTTCCGTCTCCCACTTCCTCGTCTTGGGTCTTAGCTACTTCAACCATCATCTTAGTAGCTGGGTGGTTAATATCCATCTTATCAAAGATAGTTCGTCCATCACTTGTGATGCTTACATTGCCAGAACTATCCACCAACATCTTATCCATACCTCTTTGGCCTAACGAACTTTTGACGGCTTCAGCAATTGTTTTGGCAGCCATAATATTGTTGCGTTAAGCATCTCTGCCTCTGAATCTTCCAGATCCTTCTCTTAGAACTAGAACAGGCACGTCACTTGGTTGCGAAGACAAAACAGTATTTTCCTCCATATACGCCTACAAGTACAATTCAGTTAAGGTTTCCTATTTTTGCTTTGAGCCTAATTCCGCACTATGTTGAGTCTATTTCTAATAAACTGTTTTTACAGAGTTTTTAGTTTGTTATGGTTTATATGTCAGGCTGACTATTCTTTCTTTTGGGCGCGTCAGTTATGGCTATATTTTTGATTGTTTCTAGGCATTCTCCGGAGAACTGCCCATTAAACAATGAGCAAATGAAAAAAATAACCCTGTCATTACCCGAAAAATTGGGCGGCTTAGAGAAGAAGCATGAAGTCAAAAGGATTGGTGCATGGACTGTGATTCCT
>JAOZIE010000024.1:2137-2493 GCA_026014485.1 Candidatus Bathyarchaeota archaeon | reverse complement strand
CTGAAGACCGTCAAAGATGTGTCTGTTCATCAAAATCAGGGATCCTCCAACACCGAGAGCATAGCCAAGGAAGGCTTCCTCGTCGTGCATCAAAAGGATGTTGGAGTTCAAAAGGGAACGGACCACCTGGTCATGCTGAGCATCAACACTCTGGGTCACGACCGGAGACTTCTTCACCCTCCGGTTGATCGCATTCTTCCCAAAACCAAGCACTAACCTTGTCAGCTTGTATCCAAGATATACCTGAACAACAATAGACGTGGCTGCAATGAGCTTCTCAACAAAAGGAGCATCGGCAACGTGACGGAAATAGTCGCGGAAAACGTGCGAAACAGACCCCACGGCCGTTCGTTCAC
>JAOZIE010000024.1:0-2037 GCA_026014485.1 Candidatus Bathyarchaeota archaeon | reverse complement strand
AGCCTGTTTCGAATTCTTTCTCGATGTGCCGCCCACGCTTCAAGGAAATTTGCGTCGTGGCTGCAATGAACTTCTCAACAAAAGGAGCATCGGCGACATGACGGAAATAGTCGCGGAAAACGTGCGAAACAGACCCCACGGCCGTTCGTTCACACATATCCCAATAACTGACATTGGCTGTGTAGTCAAGGACAGCATTGCGAAACTCACCAAACGCCACCAAGGGGTATGCCCTGAGATGGGTAAGCCAGCAAATAGGCGTCTCGGGCATAGGCACAAAGAATGATTTCGCAATGTCAACAGACCTAAGCCTGTTTCGAATTCTTTCTCGATGTGCCGCCCACGCTTCAAGGAAATTTGCGTATGACTCTTGTTGAGTGTGGCCAGGGCCAACTTCGTAATGAATAATTGCTGCATGGGCCACAGCTTCCCGCCTCGCGTCACCATTCCTGGCGCATGCGAAGCAAATCGGCAAACCACACGAACTCTGTGTGAATGCGTTTTCAAGGCAGTCCAAGGTGTCCTCTCCGGTGGTCAAGAACTCCATGAGAGACTTGTTGCGCTCCCTTTGAGCGATCTCGTAATCGCGCCTGAAACGGTACGTCTTGATGATCAACTTGAGAGCATCTTTCAACGTGGCGGGACTACAAGCGTCAGGGTATGCGTCAATGTTGGTACACTTCAACCCACATGGGCACAAAGGCTTCTCAGCCCCTGTCAAAGGGTCGAAGGTAAACCAATCAAGCCAAAAGCACTCGGCGACCCCGGGATTTTGCTCTCGGTACTCTGCAATTGCGTCTGGGTTCACTTTAGGATCTCCACCATCACACGGGAGTGCGAACTGGGGCTTGACCCGAACTTTGAGACACAAATGCATACGCCGTGCCACAGCCTCCTTTGAGTACATATGGCCAAGTGTACCACTAAAAGCAGTCACATTGGATGTGGCCAAAATGAACTTGGAATCGAAATACACCGCACCCTTGCGCTCTAAAGACGCTTGTGGGGTTTGGTGTGGCTGTGTGTTCACAAGATGAATGATCTGTTGGGTCCAATTTTGGCATGCTTCAACCGACGATGCAAAATCATCGAGCAAAACAATACCCTGGTTGTTGTATCCATCAAGGAACTTCGACTCTTGATTGGGAGCGTAAACGAAAGAGCCTGAGTCATTGCTCGCAAACTTGCGAACCGCTTCTGGCCCGTACACCTCCCGAATCATAACCGATTGCATGAGGTTTGAGACGGTACTCTTCCCTACACCCGCCTGGCCAGCGACTATAACAAATAGAGGCTCCTGACGGGTTGAATTTCCAAAACAACCAATCTTAGCAAGCTCATCCCTTAGCAAAACAATTCTCATCATGGCATCACGATATTGAATGTATGCGGGACCTCCTGCTTTGAAACGGTTGAGGAGGGTCATACCTTGCTTTTCCAAGACCATCAACTGAGATGCGACTGCATGAACGTTCTCACGCTTGTCATACTGCTCTTTGAGAACCAAAAACTGGTTGTTGAGCTGTTCAATCTCAAACCACGACTCTCCCTGGAGTAGTGATGTGTCCAACTTCAGGCCAAAAATGGCAGAAGTGAACTCGATGGCCTCCCTCAAGACCTCTTGGGCCTTGCCAATTGCCTCACTCAAGTCGCTCACTTTGTACGTCTGACCCTTGAAGGCTTTCGCCCATCCGTGGATCTTGTCAAAGGTACTTGCATCTTCCCCGTATCGAACGCTCATGTTCCACATGGCAAAGCACGTGATGAAAAACTTCGAACACATGGCGAACGACAAATCGTTCTGCACAACCTCAAAACCGAAATGACTTTTGACTTGAGAAAACACAAAGCGAGTAAACTCAGAAATCTTTTCAGAAGTAAACGTCAAATACAAAGTCAACAAAGAAATACACAGGACAACTTGTGAACGGGAAAGGAAAGGAACAACTAAAATGAAGCACAAAACCGCGAGAAAAACAAGCGTGTCGGTGTCGAGACCGAAAAGGATCTTAAAAGTTCCATCGCGGGCTCGAGATG
>JAOZIE010000006.1 GCA_026014485.1 Candidatus Bathyarchaeota archaeon | reverse complement strand
GACTTCGATGGCTTTCTGGGCTGCTTTTCGGTAGCCGCTTACAAGTATGGTTGGGTGAATGTTTTGTTCGAGGAGTTCCTCGGCTTTTTTGAGAAGTTCACTTGCGAGAACGACTGCGGTCGTTGTTCCGTCGCCGACCATATCGTCTTGGGTTTTGGCTATTTCAACCATCATCTTCGCTGCGGGGTGCTCAACTTCGATTTCGTTGAGGATGGTTGCGCCGTCATTGGTTATAGTGATGTCGCCCAAATTGTCGATGAGCATTTTGTCCATGCCGCGGGGCCCCAGCGTGGTCTTAAGAACCTCTCCGACTACGCGTGCCGCCATAATGTTGTTTTTTTGGGCTTCTTTGCCTCTACTTCTGGTTGTCCCTTCTTTGAGGATCAAGACAGGTTGTCCTGAGCCCGTTGTTGTTAAGTACGCCATATCATTAACCTCTTTTTCGTGTGTAGAACCTTGTTTTATCGGATTTATGCAAAAATCAAACGGAAATATAAACTTTAAGGCGTATTGAATGTTGTTGGCTGCATGTTTTCGGTTTAGGCTGCTTTAGAGCCCCAACGCTTTTTCTGGTGGCGGTTACAACGTTAGGTTTAGATTCTTCATTTACGTGAATCGGCTTTGACGATGTTTTTAGTCAAAAACCCTAAAATCCCAGCCTACGTCCCTTTCGGTCATGAACTCGGGACTCGGCTCGTTGCATAAAGTTCTCAAAGACGAAACGCGAAGAAAAATCGTGCTTCTTCTGAACGAGAAGGGCAGCGTAAGCTACACTGAAATGATGCAGGCATTGAGCGTGGGCAGCACTGGAACGTTGAATTACCATCTGAAGGTACTCGCTGACCTCTTAACAAAAGACGAAGCGGGACAGTATACGCTCACGGAGAAAGGCAAACTTGCTTCGCGGCTGCTGCTTGAGTTTCCTGAAAAGGAAAACCAAGAGCAAACCAAGAAGAAATGGTGGAAGAGATTCTGGGTGGTGGCTGTCGTTTTGCAGGCTACGGGGTTAGCTTTCATGTTGGCTTTGTATTTTTTGGGGGCCATAAGTGTGGCTAGGATGACTCAGGGGTTGTTTGCATTCGTTTCAGGCATCGTCTTCATCTACTTCTATTACAGGATGATTCGACCGCCAAACCAGAAGCAGTCCGAGGAAAACCCGCCGAGAACCATTGAAGACATATTCGTTTCTGGGCGAACCCTGCGAGAGGTAAAGGAGGAGGTTCATCGGTGGATAGCGGAGGAAGGAATAACCGTAGAGATGGAACGGGACGACTTTGTCAGGGGACGCCTTGGAATCCCAAGCGGTCTGGGATTAACCGCGCCCAAATACTTCGAGATAGCCCTCAAGTCCGACAACAACGGCGTGATGGTTCACACGGAAGGGTGGATCAGCATGTTTGACGTCAGCGAGAAAAGCTTCTCCAACAGCATACTGACTTACGGCAGCCTCCCGCGAAGGAAAGGCTGGAAAGTCATGGAGAACCTCTGGTTAAGACTAAAAGACATTGAAAAATAAAAAGAGGATAGAAAAGCGGATTCTGAAAGCCTACGGCTTTGTGTCTTCTGCAAGGGTTAAGTCAAGGGCAGGTCAAGCGAGCAGTTCATGCACAACAGTTTAATCCGCCAAGCCACCTTAACTCAACTGAAAGGTGACCTCCGTTGCAGGTTTCGGTTCGGTTCTTCACGGTGCTCAGGGAAATTACGGGAAAAAGAGAGGAGACTGCGCAGTTTGCGGAAGCCGAAAAGGTCACGGTGGGCTCAGTTCTCAAAGCCCTGTCAAACCGTTACGGCAAACAGTTCTCCGACTACATCTACAACTCCAACGGTGACGAAGTGAAGGGGTTCCTGCAGTTCTTCGTAAATGGACAAAGCGCTTCAGGGCTAAACGGGTTAGAAACAGAGGTGCACAACGGGGACGTTTTGGCGATTGTGCCACCAGTCGGCGGCGGATAAGACCCCTGCGCCTGAAAGTCGTTAACTAAAACAGTAGGGTGTGGTAGCGGCGAAATGTGTAGGCGGACAATTATGTTTTGTTTTGAAAGTTAGAAGGCGAAGAAGGGCGATTTTTTCCTCATGGCAGTAACGTAGTCCTTTAGCACTTGCTGTTCTTCCTCGCTGAGTTTGTCGGCGAAAGCTCCCTGAAATGTTCTCACGTCCGCCTCGGGAACTTTAGCAAACAAGGCATCTCTTTCGAAGATGTGTCTGCCTACGGTGGGTTTGTCCATGGAGACCGCGACCTGCATGCCTTCTGTGGCTTCGGATACGGCTTTGCCTTTGTCTTGGATTTGCTGCAGTTCGCCCACGTCTTCGCCGTCGGCGGCTCGAATCAGGTTGGTTCGGGGTTTAAGGGTGCCCACCAGGACTTCGACGCCGAATATTGCGGGTTTTGCCCTGCGGAACACGTATCCGGGAATAACCGTGATTTTGGCGGGTTTAACCATTTTCTCAAGTTCAGCCTCGATTTTGGCTTCACTCTTTGAACGGACCCATTCCGTATAGTTCTCAATCATGTGGTAAACGATTTGTTCCCGAAACATCTTAACGCCCCTTGCCTCGGCTTCTTCCTCAGCGTCAGGCAAAACCTTGACGCCGAAAGCCAAAATTACGCCCTGCATGGGGTCGTGAGATTTAACGGCGGAAGCTTCCACTACATCGCGTTTGGAAACATCGCCCACGTCTGCGATGCGTATCTGCACGTTGTTCTGCTTAAGCATCTCCGCGATAGCTTCAAGCGAACCCAACGTATCCGCTTTCAGGATGACGCCGTCTAACTGGGTGGCTATGCGGATTTTCTTGATTTCATCCTCAATTATCTTCACGTACTTTTCGGGCATCTCGGTTGGGGCTACGGCGTAGAGGGGGGCACCTGCAAGGGCGCCTTCAATGTCGGAGGCAACGATTTTTACTCCTGCCGCTGCGAAAACCGAGTCAACTGACGAAAACTTGTCGCGTGGGTCCCGCATTTCGTCGAGGGGTTTGGGCACGAGGATGGCTCTTATGCGGGTTACGATGGGTTTCTCTTTGCCGCCTATGACTATGATGTCATCTTTGTTTAGGGTGCCATCGTAGATTATGGCGTTCAGCGTTAAGCCCAGCCCTGCCTCCTCTTTAACTTCTAGAACCGAACCCTTCGCCGACCCCTCAGTGGTCTGAAGCTGCTTTTTGAGGTACTGCTGCGTTAATCCGATGAGCACCATGAGAAGCTCAGGAACGCCTTCGCCGGTTTTGGCGCTGACGGGCACCAACGCAACGGTGGAGGTGAAGTCTCTGATGTGGTCGAAGCGGTCAGTGTTGATTTTTTGCCGCGAGAATGTGCCCATGATATCGTAGAGCTTATTATCCAAGTCTTCTCGGACATAGCTGTTCTGTTTAGGGTAAGTCTTAAAAAACGGCGCGTCAGGCTGCGATGCCCATCCTGCGATGCGGTCAATCTTGTTAACAGCCACTATGAACGGGGTCCGCCGCGTCTTGAGTATCTCGATGCATTCATAAGTTTGCGCTTCAAAACCCCTCAACGCATCAATCACAAGGATGGCTATGTCGGCGACGCTGCCGCCTCTGCGCCGCAGATTTGTGAAAGCCTCATGTCCAGGCGTGTCAACCACCAGCAGCCCCGGGATTTCGATGCCGCCTTTCATAGCTGCGGAGAGTTGCGGACCGATAAGTCGCTGGAGGGTTTCTACGGGGAAGAAGCTGGCGCCGATGTGCTGGGTGATTCCGCCTGCCTCTCGGGCTTGCACGCTGGTTTTGCGGATTTTGTCCAGCAGCAGAGTCTTGCCGCTGTCTACGTGGCCTAGAACGCATACAATTGGTTGGCGGATGGGCATGCTGTAACCTGAACTCCTTTACGGTGTGCTGAATGGACAAGTGGTGAGTGCTCTGAAATAATAAGGGTAACGGTTAATAAACACTCAGCCGCTTGCTGCGCTGAAAGGGCAGTTCACGCTTTGTCGTAAGCATCCAGTATGCTAACCAAGGAGGTGTTTATGCCTTTTAGCCCGACAACGGTGAGAGTTAAGAGAACGGTTTCCCGAATTTCTTCACGGGTAGCACCCAGTTTCTTGGCGAAGGGCACATGAGCAAGCGCGGCGCCTTGGTCGTCGGTTACGATTTTCATAGCTATGTATAGTAGCTGTTTGGTTTTCGCGTCAAGGGCAGACGGTTTTGCAATTGTTTCGATAAGCTTGTTGAACGCGGCGGCTACTTCGGGAGATTCCTCTTGGAACATCAGATAACCTGATTTACTCACACAGACACCAAAATCCAATTAGAAACAAGTTATAGTTATGCTTTATCCAACAAAAAAGCGGGTTAACCAGGATGCTTGAATTCGCTGTTGTGTTTGCTTGTTGCCTGTTTGCTTTTCAAGTTAATGAACAACGAGTAACTTAACAGAACGGCCCAAAAGAGACTGGGGGGAATTAGCGCAAGGGGAAGGGCGGACTCAAAGCGGAAAAGCCCCGAAATGATGGGACCCGCAACCGCGCCCAAAGCGACCAGCAACGCCAAGTAATATTTGTCGGTTTTCAGCAGCCTCTGTAAATCCCCAGCTTGAACCATAAGGGAGGTTGCCACAGCAAATAGGGCTAACTCTACTGCAGCGTTCACAGTCGTTCCGATTTCTATGGAAAAGTTGCCGAACCAAGTTTGCGTCAAAGGCCAAAACAGCTCTATGCCTCCAGCGAAATAGTCACCGAGAAGCGGGTGGGAAAGCAGCACAATGTAGTAGGGAAGTGCCTGTTTTCTATACTTAATCAAAAAAGGAAGCATCAGCACAGTAAGCAGAATTATCGAGTGGGTGGGTCCTCTATGCATGAAAAGCACATCGTCGAATTGCTGCAGCAGCAGGTCTAGGTCAGGAAGCACCGACAAGGCAAACATCAGGGGCAGATGTAGCTTCACCTTAAGCAGGTTACCTGAAGCTTTACCCACCAAGTACCCTATCGCAAAATGACCAATAGCAAACATCAAGTTCACACGTAATTTATAACGTCAATGCGCAAACAAATAATTAAATTCAACCCCAAATTATGTTGAACCGCCCAAATCACGAAAGAATCAACCATATGTCAAGCTTCTTGTGGCGATACTGGTTTTGACAACGCTTTTAAGGTGCTTTGGGTTGTTTGTTTTTCAGTTTTGGAGTTTGAGCCAAGTTGGTTTACTGTACGAAGTGTGGGGCACCTCTTAAAGATGAAGATAAGTTCTGCCCAGCGTGTGGGGCATCCGTAGCTAAAGTTAGTCGTGAAGAGTTCACAGTTTCAGGCAGCAACGTTGTGGACAGAGTAAAGGAGCTTTTGCATGAGGGGAATGTGACGCGGATTATCGTGAAGGACGAAAAAGACAATATGTTACTGGAGATTCCAGCGACTGTTGGTGTGGTGGGCACGGTTATTGCGCCGTGGTTGGCTGCGTTGGGTGTAATTGCTGTTTTAGCTACAAAATGCAGGTTAGTGGTGGAAAGAAGAGAGTAAAAGAGGGTGCTTGTTTACTCTGGGGGCTTGGTTATGATTAGGAAGGCGCCGCCGATCATAAGCACCACACTCAGGAAAGTGAAAAGTCCCGTAAAAATGGTCAGCACGTTAACGCTGTTGAAGGTGAAGTAAATCATTAAGATGCTGAGGGCAATCAGCACTATACCAATGACTTTCTCGATTAAGGTTATCCAGAATGATGCTCCTTCTTCACTCATGTCCATCTGTCCTTCAGGGGTTTTGCATTGCTACATTAAGCGTCAGGGTATTTTAAATTTCCCGTGCTTCCAAGGTTTTGAGGATTTCAGCTTAAGGCTGGAAAAAAGAATTATCTTTTGCTCGGCTACGATTCGGTTACTTTTTGCTGTTACCGTCCAGTTTCCTAGGCAGGTACTCGTCTACAATGTAGGTTAAGCCGTAGCGGCTGAAAGCCTCTTGCTCCGCCTTCTTTTTGATTTTCAGGAAAGTCTTAATTTCCCGCTGCCAAAGCGGGTCGTTCTGGTACCTTGGGTCTCTCTGCAGTTCGTAGAGCCGTTTGATGTCCACTTCGTCCAGCGGGTCAGTCGGCAGCTTGTATTCGATTATGTCGCTTGCCCAAACCCCGCTCCACACCGCGTCAGGCGTGTTTAACGCACGTAGGTGTGCCGCATTAGCGGAACCAGAGATGATGACTTGGGCGATGTGCATACCCCAGGGGTCACCGTCGGTGAATATGTAAACGGGCAAGTTCAATTCTTCGTGGAGTCTACGGATGAAGCTGCGGGTTTGGCGTGGCGCTTGTCCACCGCACGAAATCAGCAGTGACTTGTGCTTATTATGCACGTTTTCTTCGATGAATCTGGTGAAGAGGGCGCCTTTCTCTATGGCTATAACTTTGTCCGCGTTGGTGCCTACAAATTCAGACGAAGTCAAGGCGGGACCAATCAAGACGCCGTCTGGGTGCGAAGTTAAATTCAGGGTTTTGCCTTCGTAGCCTGGAACGGTGTAGCCGATTGTGAGGTCGCCAAAGATTGCGGAGCGCTCCTCGGGGAAAATGTTGAAGTCTTCTCGGCTGAAACCCGTTATGGTTTCTAGGTCGGTGATTATGTTGTTGGATTCCTGCTGGTCTGAAAAAGTCATCTCGTAGGCCTGCGCTGAATAGTAGACATCTCTGAGGGTGCTGGTTTTGCGGTGAGAAGTAAGCTCGTTGGAGAACATGGCTGCCCACGCCAGTTGAGTAAAGGGCTTCACGTGGCGGATGTTGCGTGCGCTTCGGTTTACGGTGCGTTCGCCCAGAATGTATTGTCTCGTGGCTGGGTCGTAGTTTATGTTTTCGGTGCTGCGGCTGGGCATGTTGACTGAGGGGAAAAAGCCTTTGTCCAATTGGTTGTAGATGTCGGTGCCTAAAGCTTTCAGTCCGATGCTGACTTCCTGCTTGTGTTCGGCTACGGTGTTTTTACTTTTCTTCTGACCCATACTTCTGCACACTCTTCAACAGTTTATCAATATCAGGAATACGTTCTTTCCCAGCCAGCATAGCTGAAAACTCGGCAATACGCGGCAGGTATTTGGAGAAAATACTGATGCGCTTCTTTTCGCGGTCCACATGTTCCCGACGCGACAAGAAATGCCCCAGTTGACGGGCGACTTCACGCAGTGCGTTGGCAATTTCTCGGCGCACTTCGGCACGGTCTGCTATGAATTCTTTGCCCACGGTTTTGTAGGGCACTTTGGTGCTGCAGATGTGAACCACGATTGCGATGGGCATGTCTGCGGAGGCTTTGTACCTGCGCCAGTTCATGCTTCCAATGACGCGGTAGGATACGTCGCTGGCTTCGTCATACAGCAGCGGAATTTTGTTGGCGAAACGGTAAAGCACAAAATTACCTGTTTTTGGAACTCCGCCGCCGTAAGCCATGCCTATTTCCACGATGAAGGGATGACCCGCATACGTAGAGGGTTTACGTTGATGAACCACAAGATATTCGGGGTTCAGTTCCTTCATGATTCCCGTTTTCAGCAGTTCCTCGCCCAGCGGCGAAAGGCAACTGGCGTCTGGCGGAAGGAAATCCTTGAACTTCTTTAAGTTCTGGGTTAACTTGACGATTTCTATGTGTGTAAGTTTTTTGGGGTTTTTGTTAGGAGGTAACTCGTTGAATTCAAGGAACTTCTGTGCGGTGATTCCGCCGACCCTGTGGAAGTGGTACCTCAAGAATTCAGTCATTGTTGGGCATTCGGTTACCGAGATTAACCGTTGGAGAAGCTCCACGTCCACGCCGTAGGGGTGCGGGAGGGTTTCTTTTGGGGGTTCAGGCATGTCTGTGGTGGCACGGGTAAACTTGTACAGTCTCCCCTTTGGGTCAACGAACGTGAGGTTCGCGTAGGGGTTCACCATGGCGGTCTGTTTGAAGTACTCCAAAATTTTTGGCATAGACCGTAGGTAGTCGCCTTCCAAGGTGAATTCGATTATGGTTCCGCGCCAGTTATCCTTGTTTATTTGCACTTTGCGGTCGATAATTACGGGGCGGTTCCGCTGGATGTCAATCATCAACTGGAAAGTGTAAATTTTGTTGGTGTCGCCCGTGCATGAAGTGACTGTTGCTGCCTGATGGGTTGTGATTTGCCCGTAGAGCAGAGCCATTTTGCCGCCTAAACCGAATGTGCCCCGTGTCTGCTTAAGCTTGTACTTGGAGCCGTACAGTATCTGCCCGAAAGCTGAAGGAATAAATCTAGGCTGGATACCGCAACCGTTGTCCTCGACGCGTAGCTTGTAAATTTGAGTTTCCTTTGTGGCTCCTGCCTCATAAGACAAACGCACGTAGACGTCGGGCGGGATTTTCTGGCTTTCCGCAGCGTCTAAAGAGTTCTCAACGATTTCGCGTATAGCAACGAATATGGCTCGGCTGGGGTTGGTGAAGCCAGCAATGTCGCGGTTCCTGTAGAAGAAGTCAGATGCCGAAATCTCTTCGAATGTTTGTACCACCTAGCGCCACCAATTGATTGTTTCAAGCAGTCAATTTTCTAACAATGTGTGGAAGCCCATAATTTAAGTTACCTACACTTTTAATGCAAAAAACATCTAATCTTGAAGGAGAAAGACAGAAGCATCTCCGAAGTCTTAACTTGCACGGTGCTAAACAGCGCCTCACCGCTACCTGCTTTTGCCATAATAACCTTGATTTGGGGTGACCCCTCGAAAAATAAGACAGGCTCCAGACACCCAAACCGCTGTCCAGAGGCACCCTTAAAAACGGCACCTAAAACAGCAGGAACCACACGGTTTTTTTGGTTTTCACGCAGTAAAGCAGGACCTACAGGGGTTTTCTGTACTGTTCGAAGCCTCGAAGGGGGGTTGTGAGAGGTTAGGCGCGGGGCTTCGCTGTTTTATCGCCTTCGCTTTGGGGACGCACCCGTGTGTAGTAGTACTCTCCGATTTCCTTCTGCATAACGTCCAGCCTGGAGCTTTCCTTGTTGACTCTGGGGCGCCTCGTTACGGAGTCCCTGCGGAAAGTCACATCCATCTCCTTCAGGAACAGGTTCATGCCTCTGCGCAGTGTTGTAGGTTGATTAGCTGTGCCCTGCACGCCTGGTTCGCCGCTGAAAACCATAATCTTGTCAGCGATGAAGTCTTGGGTGACCACATCGTGTTCGACTACGAATGCAGGGATGCTGTGGGCTTCCACTACGCGACGCAGAGCCTTCGCCACATTCAACCGTTCTTCAACGTCCAGATAGGCGCTGGGTTCATCCAACAGAAGCAGATCGGCTTTGCGGCTAAGGGCTGCGGCTATGGCAACTTTCTGTAGTTCTCCTCCGCTGAGCTCCATCACGTTGTGATCCAGAAGCGGCTCCACGTGAAGCGGCTGAAGGATTTCGGTTTTGTACCAGCTGCTGGTGTAGTTCTCTTTCGCCACATTCATGAGCAGTTCCATGACGGTGCCCGTGTAGTCCGCGGCTATGTATTGGGGTTTGTAGCTGACGGTTAACTCGCCAAACTTCTGCTTGTCATCTGACTCGTCTAAGCCAGCGAGGATTTTAACGAATGTTGTTTTGCCGATGCCGTTGGGTCCAAGGATACCTATGATTTCTCCACGGCGGATTTCGCCAGGCTGAGCCTTAAGCTTGAAGCCTTTGAAGGTCTTCTCGATTTCTCCCCACGCCAGCAGAACTTCGCTACTTACCACATTGGGGGCGGCGGGCGGTTTTTCGTGGAAGACTATGCTTTCTTTACGGAACATTATGTTTTCGTCGGGTATGTAGCCCTGCAGGTAGATGTTGATGCCTGTACGGACTCCGTGTACGTGACTCACGACACCGTAGATGCTGGGTTCCCCATAGAACACGCATATCTGATCCGAAAGGTAATCGATGATTGCTAAGTCGTGTTCAGCGACAACCACCGTTTTCTGCTGCTCCTTGAGGCTGCGGATGGCTTTCGCCACTTCTAACCGCTGCTTCACATCCAAGTAGCTGCTGGGCTCATCAAAGAGGTACACGTCTGCTTCTCGGCACAAAGCCGCGGTTACGGCTACCCGCTGCAGTTCGCCTCCGCTGAGCACAGCCAAATCGCGGTCCCAAATTTTCTTGAGTTCCAGCTCATCCGCCAGCGTATCCAGCACCTTTCGCTGGTCAACCTTTTCAAGAAGCTCACTTACTTTGCCTGAAATCGCCATGGGAATTCGGTCGACGTACTGGGGTTTGTGGCTGACTTTAAGGTTGCCTTCACTCATCTTCTGGAAGTAATCCTGCAGCGAGGAACCACGGTAAAACTGGATTATTGTCTCCCAGTCGGGTGGATTCTGGAAGCTGCCCAAGTTAGGCTTGATTTCGCCTGAAAGAACTTTGAGGGTTGTGCTTTTGCCGATGCCGTTCTGCCCCAGCAACCCCAGCACGGTGCCAGGCGAAGGCATGGGCAAACGGAAAAGTTTGAAGGCGTTTTCTCCGAAGCGGTGGCTGCAGTCCTTCTCCAACTCATCGGGCAAATTGACGATGCTGATGGCTTTAAAGGGGCATTTCTTGACGCATATGCCGCAGCCGCTGCAGAGTTTCTCGCTGATTACAATTTTGTTCTCTTCGAAGCGTACAGCCTCCACTCGGCTGCGCACCATGGGGCAGAATTTTATGCACAGCTGGTTGCATTTTTTGGGTTTGCAACGGTCATAGTCCATTACGGCGATGCGGGTCATGAGTATTCTCGATATGAAGGCGGCTGGTTGGTTATAAAGCATAACGTGAAAAACAAACAAGAAAAAACCTTGAAAACCCACTTTGTGGACCTCCGAAGAAAGATAACGAAACTGAAAGGCGAATTAGACGTGCAGACGGCTCTTTCTTTTGCAAAGATTTTTCTAAGGGGCTAACTACAGATACCACGGTGCGACCAAATGGCGAACTCAGAAGACGAAATTTACTCGACTATGTTTAGCTCTTTGAAGCATCCTGCGCGCCGCAAAATCCTTCGGATGCTCTCCGAAAGGTCTATGAGTTTCTCGCAGATGCTTGAGGAAATTGAGGTTTCCAGTTCCCACTTGACTTACCACTTGGAAACGCTGGGGGAACTCGTATCAAAATTGGACAGCGGACAATACAAACTGTCCACCTTCGGAGAAGCTGCCGTAAGCACCATGAAACGTGTAGAAGAGGCGCCAGCCGACAAGGCGAAACAGCTGTCGCGTTTGCCGTTGAGGTGGAAATCCCTTTTTGCCCTGTTTGCCATCGCTCTTGTTTTGCTGTCAAGCTTCTCCGCCCTTCAGTATGCGTCTTTGAATCAGATGGCTAAAGACAATGAAACGTTAGTTGCCACCCTCAACGACGTGAACGCAGAGAACCAACAGTTGCTGTCTTGGGGTTCGGGCACTGATAAAGCGATAACCTTCATTCGGGACGTCATGCAAATCGACATGACAAAGTATAGGGCGTCTCTGCTAAGCGACACCATCCAGTACCGCGCAGATTTAGGCGGCGTGCTGGAGGAGGTGCTGAAATATTCCTTGACGAGCAGCCAAAGCAAAATCGACGTCGTGCTTAGGTTCCGAGACAACCATTTCTCGCGGTATCAACTGTATTTGGATGAGGGGTCACCGATTTACTCGCAGCCCCAACCCGCTGACAGATTATCCTATACAAGAGCGCTTCTTGAAAGGTACCAAAACTACGTTAACGAATCCTACTTAAACGACATGAAAAGCCTGATGGCTACGGTAGACGAGACAAACGCTAATTCATCAATCCTAAACCACACAAAAGTGCAGGTTACAGGTTCAAACGAAACAGGAGAACTTCTGCTGATGTACTCGGATCAAGAAATAGACTTTTCAGCCAAAAGCCTGCGGTTTGTCTTCCAAAATCGCCTTTTAACGGAGCTAACTGACGGATGGTTCCTGCTCACCATAGGCAGCACACAAGTGAACATTTCAGAACAACAAGCCAGACAAATCGCCATAGACTACGTGGAAAATTACAGTTGGACCGTAAACGGCACAGAGGTTTCCAACCTCAAAGTTGTAGAGGCAGGAATATCAACGATGTTTGTTCCACACCCCAAAGATGCCTCATTAGCGCTGGTGCCCTACTGGTACATCCTGTTGCCCCTTGACCACCTATACCCAGGCAACGTAAACGCCATCAGCATCGGCGTGTGGGGAGACAACGGAGAAATCACAAACGTTCAAACCTTAAACCTCTAAAAAGGACCAGTCAACGGGGAAACAGGAAGCGAGCCCGAAGAAAAAAGAGGGCAAGAGGTTCTTCGGGCCCACCTCAATGTACGCGCAGTTTGCCTCGTGCCTGTGACCACCCCCGACCAGGTTCGGTAGATGTTATGTGCAGTCCATGAGCGCTGACTCAATCCAGTATGTGCAGGTCTTTTCGGCGTATTCTTCAAATTTTTCCATTAGTTCACTTGTCATTTTTCAACCACCATCCTTTTCGATACACCAACATATGCTTTGAATAATATAAAGGGATTTGAGATTTGTTCATAACTTTTATGAAAACATAGAAAAACATCCAGGAAAACCCAATCATAAAGACACACATGTCGAAGCCGACAGATAATAAATAAACAGGTGAAAAAACCTAAAATGCGCTCAGCAGCTTCTTACGCATAACAGCAAACAACGCCACGCTAACCGCAGCCAAGATAGCACCCACCAAAACCAGCAGCCCAGAATCGGGACCAGAACCAAACACAATCGGAATTGGACCAATGAAAATTACTACTCCAGAGCTCACCGAGCCGCCGTCTCCAGCAAACGCTGCAGCAGCAAAAATCACAATCACACCCATAAAAATCAGAACTAAACCCGCAGCGATCAGCAGAAAAAGCCATCTGGACGAACCTGAAGCCCCAGCTTCTTGACTTTCATCAATATCGTTCAGCAACTTTTTTTCACCTACCCAGCAGGAAATGATAAATTAACAGCCCAGCGATGAGGAGCGCGGTCAGGGTTACGGAAAGTGTCAAGAGGGTTTTAACGTCTTTTTTTGACCCAAAGATTATGGGTACAGGACCAACTATAACGACTCCTGCAGCCCTTGTTTCCCTGTTCTTGCCCCGCGTAGCAGCCGTCAGAACAGCTGCGGCTACGAGAACAAGTACCCCAACGAGGATTAACGTAAACCCGAAGGTGTAGAGCATAGCGGAATCTGCCATGGCTGGTTCTACGTGAAATAGGCGGGTCACGTTTAATAAACTTCTTCAAAGAGAGCCTAACAGCCCCGCAGGAACACCCTTCTGCGTGTGTGGGCAAATTAAAATACGCCAAACCCATTTCTTGACGTGAGTCGAGAACGCACAGTTTTGTCTGAAGAGGGAATGCCTTTGAAGAAGCCTGAAGTCTACCTTGAACCTAAAGAGCGGGCGGCAAGAATAGTTCAACTTCTTGAAAGGGAGCATCCTGACGCGAAAATTGCTTTGAATTATGCCAATCCGCTTGAGTTGCTGGTTGCCACCATGCTTTCAGCGCAGACAACCGACGAGCGGGTAAATCAGGTGACCACGACGCTGTTTAGGAAGTACCGCAAACCCGAAGATTACGCCCAAGCCGACCTTGCCGAACTAGAGCAGGACATCAGGTCTACAGGGTTCTACCACAACAAAGCCAAAAACCTAAAGAAAACCAGCCAGATGTTTGTGGAAAAATTCCAAAGCCAAGTTCCCAAAACCATGGAGGAACTCATAGAATTGCCCGGCGTTGCCAGAAAAACCGCAAACATCGTCCTCTACGGCGCCTACGGGTCTGTGGTGGGGGTGGCTGTGGATACGCATGTGCGCAGGCTTGCTCAGAGGCTGGGATTATCGGAAAGCAATGACCCCGTGAAGATAGAGCAGGACCTTATGCGGTTGGTGCCTAAAGCGCAGTGGATGCGTCTGGCAGACCTGCTGATTTTCCATGGCAGACGGGTATGTGACGCAAAAAAACCCAACTGTAAAAGGTGTATACTGAACCAGATTTGCCCCAGCGCCTTCACTTTTGACAAAAAAGTTAATGTTTTATAGGCGCTACGCCTTCCTTAAGTCAGGTTTTAAAATGTCAAACCCAACGCAGATTGGAAAAACACCACAAGTCGGAGAGAGCGCACCTGACTTCACGTTGCCAGACACCGACATGAAACCCCGAAGCCTCAGCGAATTCAAGGGGCAAAAGGTGGTTTTGGCGTTTTTTGTTGGCGCCTTCACCAGCGTCTGCACCAAAGAGATGTGTGCTTTCCGCGATGGCATGGCGCGACTAATCGACTTGAAGGGGCAGGTCGTAGGCATAAGCGTGAACGACCCCTTCGCAAACAAGGAATTCAAAGAAAAAAATCGTCTGACCTTCCCCATCCTAAGTGATCCCAGCCGCGAAGCCATCAAAACCTACAACTTGGAGTCACCAGACTTTGCAGGGCTCAAAGGCTACACGGTGGCTAAACGCAGCATATTCGTTTTAGACGGCGAAGGCACCGTTAGATACGCTTGGGTAACCAAAGACCCCAACGTGGAGCCTAACTACGGCGAGATAGAGCAGGTTCTGGCAAAAATTAAATAGCAAAAATCAAAGCAACATTTGCCGCGGGGTTTAGAGGGGCTCTGTTTTGACCAGTTCAAAGCGGATTAGCTTGGGGTACAGCCAGTAAGCTTTGATGAAGTCCTCCATGGATTGGTCCACATCCAGAACCCTAAAGAAATCCACCAGTTCAGGAAATACTTCAGCTACATCACGCGCCGTGTATACCTTAAGGGAAGCGAAGTATGATTTTTCAGCCTCCAGCTCCGTCATGGGCACGTCTGCGGGGACATCTATGCCGAAGGGCAGGCTGGTTGACATGTCTACGGCGGCGAGTTTGCGCACCTGCTCGTTTTTAGCCCTCACAGAAACCGTTCTGCGGTCGAATATGCGGAAAACCCAGTCAGATTTACTCTCTGAAGAAAAAGACAAAAAACAGTCACGTCCAACATAAACTATGCAATTCTAGACGTTAATTCTTTTCGGATTCACAACCAAAAAGCGGGTAAGGGGTTGGCGACCTCTCCCGCAGAAACTTGCCAACCGTCAATTTCCGCTGTTTGAGGGCTTTTCTCTATGCATCATCGGTTTGTTCTTTTTTTAGGGCTTGAAGCACAAAACTGGTGACGGAAGTCATGCTGGGCAGTTTCAGGTCGAGGGGTTCGCCGGTTAGACCTTTTTCTTGTACGGGTTTGCTGAAGGGTATAACGCCTATGACCCGTTTTTTGCCCAACTTTGCTATAATTTTGTCCGCGAGTTCGCTGTCTGCTCTGTTGAGGATGAAGTGTACGGGTTTTTTGCTTTCTTGTACCATGGCAAATATTTTTTCGGAAAGCTTAATGGACTCGTAGGAGGGGTCGATGATGGCTAAGACGAGGTCAACGCTGCCGACTACGCCTCTGCCCAGATGCTCTACGCCAGCTTCAGTGTCGATGATGGCAACGTCTTTCTGACCCAAAGTTAAATGGCTAAGAAAATCTTTGGAGAGCACGCCCATGGGGCAAGCGCAGCCTTCCCCATAATGCTTCACCTTACCAATTTGCAACAGAAACAAGCCGTCTTTCCCTGAAACACACTCATGGGGTATATCATCTATGCTCCATAACTCAGAGAAAACAGGGGCTTTTTCGCCGTTAACGCGGACTTTGCCCATTCTGTTCTGCACCGCCCGCTTTCCGCCGATTTGCGTCATAAGCTCTTCTGGAGCGGGCAATCCCAGTTGGGCGCTTAAACCATAATTTGATTCATCAGCATCCACAACTAAAACACGGTAACCTTCGGCTTGCAGGTTCTTTGCTAAAAGAGCAGCAACAGTGCTTTTTCCGCTGCCGCCCTTCCCACAGAGTAAAATCTTCATTTGCTTACAAACTCCTAAAATGACTAATTTTTTGTTTTCGGTTTGATGCTTATGAATTGGACGGCGGATTTGAGGGCTGGTGTTCCTCCGCCTTCTGATACTATTTGCATCATTTTGTTTGCATCCATGATTTTGACTCCGCCAACGACAGTAACTCCCCGTTCAAACAGAACTTCAGGCAGGATTCCAGCTGAAGCGCCGATAATGACGACCTCTCTTGCGTTTGTTGTGAGTTCAAGCAGATGGTCTATTGTTCCATTAACTAACGCGGTCCCCGTGATTAAAACCACATCGGCAAGGGGCAAAATTTGGTCGCAAGCCGTATCAGGCAGGATGCCCTCCTCACGTCTTGTCGAGGCTCGTTCAAGAATAAAGAGCTTCTTCACTTTTGCCCGAATATGCGGAACTAAGGGACCAATGTAGCCAACCAAAGCCGCAACGTCTTCTTTGGTCAAGGCTATGTGATTTATTACGTCGCCATTTAGGATTGTGTAGTCTTCAAGTTTTTGCTCGATGACGATTTGAGACAACGCATTCAAGGTGGCAAAACCCACCACACTTTCACGGATTTCCCATGATTTTGCCTTTTCAGCTAACGTAAGGGCGGGAGTTCCTGCTAGGGTTCCAGCTAAGTCGGATACTTGGCAGCGTCGTGTGGCGTGGGCTATTTCATTTTGGAAGGTATAGCAAAGACCAGAATGCCCATCACTCAGCCTTACACCTGTATAACCCAGACCCATAACAACTTGATCAACAACTATCTCATCAATAGCAGGTACTATAGATTTAACCCTCGTCAAAGCTTCTTCAACAATTCGTCCAGCCATACCACTATTCCTTCTGCCTTATTCGCAAGCATTTCCCGTTGGCACAAGCACAACAAAACACTTGCCCCTTAAAACAAACTTCAAGGCCACCCATTACTCTTTCGCCACAAACCAAACAATTCCCCATTCCTCGGGAATCCCAGCAAATCTACTGCGGGAATAGTACTGCCAAAAAATCCTGAAATGAACGGTTTTGGAGTTTTGGTGGTGCCGAGGGCTAGCTTCACGCCGTCGTTTACACTGTCGTTACACAATTGACAGGTTTATGTAAATTAACGCCGTTTTGAGAAGGGTATTTCAAAAGATAGTTTTAGCAGTTTGTTTAAAAAATGTGAGAAGGTATAATAGAGAGGATGTAGAGAGGATTATGCAATTGAGGGATGGCGGTAACCACACGCCTTTATCGCAAACCTAGCGCGCTTAGGTTTGTGCCGCAATACTGTCCGTGCGGTACCCCGCCGCCACCCTTTCTCAAACGTTTGTCCGGTCAACCGCTTTCACGATTGATTTTCCGCGTCTTGTGATTATCACAAAAGCAGCATATAAAGGTTGTCATTTTTTTGTCATTATGTGGTAAGCTAATGTAGATTTTTTTATTGGTTTCATTATATTTTGGAAAACTGTGACGTAATTTCACTTCGGTTTTTGCTGTTTGATATACAAGTTAAGGACATCTCAACCCCCACAAACAAAAATCATCTTCACCTTGTCAAATTTAATTTCGAAATTATTCTGATAAAATCCACAAAATCAACAACAAATTAATGTACAATCAAAATTATCGAACAAAATCGAAAAAATAAAATCAAGAAATTGGAAAAAAATTTCTGTGGCAAAAGTTGTAACCTTTCTGAGAAAATAATTTCCTTGATTATCGAAGAGAGTTTACATGTTTAGATCTTTTTCTCAGATTCAATATCCAATATTTTTACTTATTTTTCAAAAAGAGTCACAAATAAAAGAGTAAATATTATATATATAAATCAACTTGTCTATTTTCGGTTTTTGCTGTTTGATATACAAGTTAAGGACATCTCAACCCCCACAAACAAAAATCATCTTCCGCCAAACCATAGTCTAATTCGAAAAATCTTCGAAAATGGATCGGAATTAAGCTGTGTAAAGGCTGCGCTTAACCCAAGTTTAATTTGCCAATATACCCCTACAAATGTTTGATTATCTCTTGCCATTGACTGACTATGTCGAACCCGTTTGACCACCATTGCTTAAACGGTGGCCGATTATCAGTCCTTTTCATTTCAGAATACTGCCCCTGAAAAATCGTGTCGATAGGGGGGACATTAAACACCGCGCTCTCTGAAACTATCCATCTGTCGTGGATCTCGTTTAGAATGGTTTTGTCGCATATTATCCGCAACTCGGCGGATATCTGACGAGTTTCCATCTCCTTCTTAAACCTGATAAACTCGTCTCTCAGCCTATTATTTACCCTTTGGCTTGTAACACCAGATAGAACTTTAATTTCGTTAATTTTTATCCCGTCTGCTTCGTCATGAAGAGGTTCAAATCCCTTTATACTGAAATGCTTGTCAAACCAATGTACAAAACCTTTTGAGTCCCTCAGGATATCTCTAAGATTTCTGATATTTGAGTAAGGTGTTTCAGGAGATAGGAACTTCGTTGAGATTTCAAACTCTGCACCTGTCCGTGGATTGTAAAGAACTGCTATTGAGTTCCCTTTTTTGTTGTACTTTATGATTCCGCACTGATTGAGAAGCATCAGGAATCCGCCTATGTCGGGCTCTTTAAACTCCTTTGAACTGATGTAATCATTATGCACTAGCAATCGATAGATACTTTCTTTATTAAGATTAGGTCGTCCCCATAGCAATTGGCAAATAGCCTGAGTAGGCAGGTATTTCTTTATCGTGGTGGCAAGGATTTTTGTGCTCAATTCTTTGTCATGTAGGATAAACCTGCTTTTGTAATAATCGCCACCCATCTCGGTTAATCCATCAGAATTTATAAAATCAATACTCTTAAGAAAGCCCGTGACATCCGACCATTTCTTTCTCCCCATCTTTTGCTGAGCATATTCATTTGTTTTCATGCCTATGGCGTCTATTGCCGCATCACAGTCTGACCAAGAGTTCCTAAGAAGGTTTATTCTTGTCTCAGGCATTCGTTCCCCTCAATTTTTCCCATTCATCCATTATTATTCTAACACAGCTACGTATTTGCTCTTCAGGCATTTCAGGATTAATAAGTACACCAATGATAATCGAGGGATGATCTTTCGTTGCAACTAGTTTTGTGCTCTTTTCATTTCTTTTTTCTTTTATAACAGGCAGAAAAGGCACGCTTTGGTTTTGGGTAATCGCTTCGAGTTGGGTTTCATTTTCGCCTTGGAATTCATGCCCATAGCTCAGTTCCCCATCTTCTTCAGATACAAGTCCGGAACGAATGAGGTATTCTGTAAGAATATTCAGGGAAATATTGTGTTTTTTGGGATCTGCATCTGATTCATATCCAAGTTTTTCTTTAAGAGCAGTCCTTGTTATACTCCCTTTCAACTCAAGCAACTGATCAGCTAGCTTCCAGAACCATGAATCAGAAATAAGGTCTCTCAAAATTAATCTGATTTCTTCATCTTTGCTCCATTTCAGTGCGTTATAGAGTTTGAGCGCCTTTTCTGATGGAAGATACTTTCCTCGTTGACCTTCCATCTCTTTGATTAGACCTATATCTTTGAAGAATTCGTTATTTCCGCTTATACTTGTTGGCGAAATATCAACCGACGTCTTAAAACTCTTATACGAAACACCTTCAGCACCATTTTTTGAAATAACCACATACGCTTTAATTATCTCGATGTGTTTTTCAAACGAAAGATGAGGGTCAGGCAAAGGATATTTCGGATTTCTTTTAATATATTTCTTTTTCGTTTTTTCTTGGTTTTGTTCAGTCATAAAAAGCCGCCTTAGAAGTTACACTCCCAACTTTTCCTTTATCTTATCCCGAACGAAGTCCATGTTTGTTCGGTATATTAGGATGTTTTTTGAATCCACGGAAAGTTGAAAATTTCTTCTCAGCAATTCAAAAACGAGGTCAAGGTCACCGTGTTCCTTAAACATTGATTTAAGGACTGAGATTCTGTCTTCAAACTCCTTTTGGTTTTCTTCAATCGGAAAAATTGTCTCAAGCCCGCCTAAAATCCTGCCAATTTCGTATATTTCCTTAACTTGCTTTGATTGTGAAAGTTCGTGCTCTTTCTTCATGGCGTTTCCAATTTCTACTTGCTTAAGCTTAAAGCTATTCGGTCCTGATTTTTCTACAAGATTCGCCCCATTTAGCCATGTCACAAATTTTTTGCCATAGATTTGCTTCGAATGTGAAGTCCAATCTCGCCTCAGGTCATAAGCAATACTTTCTCCTATTGCTTCATAGCTCAATTCGTTTTCCGTTTGTGCCAGCCTCGAAACGATTTCTGCGTAAGGACTGCGCAGAAGGCACTCCCTGAAAACCGCGGCCTTGCTCTCGGGGGCAGCTCTAGGATCAATAAGCCTGCGTCCAAGTTCACTGATGCTATATCCTCCGGAAACGTTTTTTTCCACTAACCCCAAGGTAACACACACTGACAATTCTCTAGATATTCGGCCCTCCTTAGCTTTGAGTTTTTCAGCCAAATCTGAACCTTTAGCTTTTTCAAAAGGATGCAAAGTTGTAAGCAGGCGTATTATCGGTTGGTATCCAACTTCAGGTGGATGAAATTCGGATTCAGATTTTGTCGTAATTGGTTTAAGTGAAATTATACCATCGTTATAATAACCAAGCCCTGAGAAACCAATTATCGAAGCACAGCTATTTCCAAAGCTTCTGTATGATGTAACGTTCTTCCATTTTTTTCCAAATCGATCTGATATTGCTTTTCCTATTTCTTCTCCCGTAAGTTGGACCCTTGTATCTAACAGCGACTTGACGAACTTCAGGGCTTCGTTTTGTTCCACTGCCTTTCTGATTATTTTCTTAGAAATTTCGATTTTATCTGAACTATAAGCGCTTATAAATTCGAAACCATCATTTGTTAGGGTGATAACTCTTTTTTTAATGTCGATTAACCCTAGAAGTCCCAATGTAGGTGTGACATTGTTAATGTTGCTGGCGCCGCAACCGATTAAGGACGTTAACTCTTTTACCGAAATTTCTCGATTCCCTTTTTTGTATATTACCCTAAGGATTTCTATAACGCGGTCTATACCCACATAAGGAACAACCACTTGCGCCCCCCGTCCAGTCATTTTTCTCACTGCACATGCTTAACTTCACACCTTTAAATATGTTATGTTTTTCCAAAAAATCACACGCCAATTTTTGTTTTTGACAGAAACTATGCAATGATTTCGTAGCTTTTCCAACGCCCCTTTCCCTCGCTTTTAATAAGCCCATGCTTGACCATCCGCCGCATGTAGTTTCTGTAAGCACGGTCAACTACCGGGTTCTGAGCCGCTGTTCGATATTCGTCATATAACAAGCCCGATGGCATTTTCCGGTGCCTTTCAAGAATTTGATACAATATTTTCTGATGCGAATTAAGCTTGTTCAGGGGCTGCATAGTCGAGAACTTGCTTGTTTCGCTTATTGCAGCCTGTAACTCATTCATGGCGATTTCGTCAAGTCCTCTGAACTCTGCCTTCTTGCCAGCCTTCCTGATGATCTCCAAAGCCGTTCTTGCGTCTCCCTGAGCAGCAACGGACGCCATCCTCAAAAGCTCATTTTTCAGGGTCCCAGGTCGCATGGCAAACTCGACACGGTCCTTAACAATGTTATATATCTCCTCATCGTCATAAGTCGGAAATTCAACCTCCGTCAAGGCAAGGCGGCTTCTTATTCTGGGAGACAGGCTTGAGATCGTATGGCACCTCGTCGATATCAGTATTAGGCCGCATCCGTTCCTTGCCAGAAGATATAGGAGGTCAAAATCATTGAGCCTGTCCACCTCGTCCAAGCAAACGATTATTTTCCTCGTCTGGATTACTCTTTCAAGCTTCTTTGCCAATTCACCTGTTGATTCCCGCCCATGAACAGGCACCTGAAGGCTCAGCAGAATCTCAGTCAGGACCTCGTACGTGGTACGGTGTTTCCAGCAGTTGACGTAGGCTGCAATGCTCTTGAAATGGTTCTCAAGGATGTGCTTGGCAATGGCAGTCTTTCCTGTGCCCGATGTTCCGGTCAGAAAGATGTTTTCGACCGACCTATTCTCCAGAGCAGGGCTAAGTCGCCTTTTTAGCTCGCCTATCTGTTCGTCTCGGTGCAAAACCCTTGACGGAATGAAGACTTCGGCAAAAGCGTCTTCATTGAGGATAAGCGGTTTATCCATCTATTTTTATTGGCAAAGTCGGTATTTGTCATTAACGTTCCGATAGCCGTTCCGATAGAAATTGTTAAACGCAATGTCGACTGGATACGCATCGATAATGATGGAAGGTCAGAATAGACCCTAAAAAAGATCGAGTGGCTTCCATGCTCAGCGTAATTGGAAAAGAAGCTTATTAGAAGGCAGTTAGGCGTTAATCTCAGATAGACGTCAAGAGTCTCATAAGAAATATACTGGCTGGGGTTAGTGAATCAATAGTCGAAACTTACGTTGGCTTTATGGAAGGGCTTAATCTCATCAGAAGTTAACTTCATTTAATAGTAAAAGTTTAACCAGCATTTTTCGGTGTTGGCAAAACAATCAACGGTTAGCTATCTTTACTTTGTGCCCACCATAGAATAGTATGGCAACAGTTGCCATTGTTGCCAGCAAGAATACCATTAATGGTGAAAACTCTGGTATTGCTGGTGACGGCGAAAGGGGTTCTTCGATGGTCGGAGTTGGCGTTGGTGTTGGAGATGGGGTAGGCAATCCAGCATTTAACGCGTCTAAATAAGTTTGGTAAGATGAACTGTTCATTGTAAATGCATAATAAGAAAAAACTGAACGATAGTCTGAATTTGTTGCATAATTTATCAAAGCGATTAATTCAGAGTTCCAATCTGCATCACTACCACAGGGCGGCAGTTCTTGTGCCAATTTAAAGAATGTTTGGAGAACGCCGTCTGTATTGGGAGCTTTAAATGAATTAGTTATATTTAGAAAGAAAGCCTCTAGCCGTAAGTCTTGAGGGTGTGAAGACCAGTTGCCTTGCAGGCTAAGCGGCATAGATTCAGCCCATGCATTATTGTTACTCATTTGGTCAATCGTTAGTTGGTCTAGGCCGTAATTTTGCCCGTTTTTGACTACAAGAGTTGGCACGTAATCGGAACAGAGATGGGCAATTTCCTCATTAAAGTAGGTAAGAAGTGTATTTCCGCTCGGGCAAAAATCGTGCCACATTTCGTGAGCGTAAAGACCGAAGTTAGGAACCGAGTTTTCACCATCGTTCGGTGTGTACGAAAGTATATAATTCCGCGAAGAGAGCCTATCATAAACTACGGTTATGGGATTTCCACTATGCCCTGCATAGGTTGGCTTATTTTCTTCTCCGTCGTATCCCTCTGCCGTAATGAGTATGGTCTCGCCAGAATAAGGAACAGAACCTACAAGCTGTGCAAATAAATCATAACAAGCATCAGTCACATTTGTCGCTTGGTATTTTACGAGGACATATGTAAAATTTACTCCACTACCGCTATCGGGCATGTATAAATTAGTGTGAGTGCCCTGAAGCAACACAAAGTTGCCGTTGTTTTGGGCTGATACAAAACAAGAGCTTGAAATAACTAATACACATGTAACTAAAATGGATAACAAATGAACCTTTTTCGTAATTTCCCCCAAAGTTCCCTGTCGGCCTCGCCCTTATAAGACTTTGCCACTTCGATTGCGATTTGAGGACTTTCTCTTCCAAGGTTGCACATTTACACAACTTATGATAGCTTTAAATTTCCTAAACTGCCAATATTGTCATTCCGTTATTTTTCGGTTTAGTGATTATACCTTTGAAGGGACGTGGATTTGCGTCTGGACTTCCTCTGGGGGCTCATAAACACAATTGCTGTTCCCTCCCCCAAGAGGGCAGCTTTTGCACATCTTGAATCCATCGGAGTTAACGGCGCTTTCACATGTCCCTAACCCACAAAAGGTGTTAAGGCCAATGTGATTTGGTGAGGCAGAAAGTTGAGATATACGACTATAACAGAAAAATCGAGAACGCCCTGAGGCGAATAAACACCTCATGCACACCTCTTGACAAGACTGCGATTTTAGATTTCTACTATGACAGCCTGACCCGAGGGCTGAGCAAAGCCAGACTACTGAAATACTTGACAACCCTCGAGCTGATTTCGCGCCTCCTTGAAAAACCCCTTAAGAGCGCCACCAAAACCGATATAGCTGATTTCATAAGAAAAATCGAGGCCAAGGATTATTCTTCTTGGACCAAACATGACTATAAGGTAATTCTGAAGCTTTTTTACAGATGGCTTAGGAAAACTGAGGACTATCCTGAAGAGGTAAGCTGGATTAGGACTGCGTTCAAGGACAAAAACCTACTGCCCTCCGAAATCCTAACCGAAAACGACGTAAAGAAGCTCGTGGAGCATGCGGGCACCCTCAGAGACAGAGCCTTCATTCTGACGCTCTACGAGTCGGGATGCAGGGTGGGCGAGATCCTCTCTCTCAGGATAAGAAACATTCAGTTCGACCAGTACGGCGCAGTCCTGTTAGTGAGCGGAAAAACAGGAGACAGACGGGTCAGGATTATAGCTGCTGCGCCCATAGTTGCCACATGGATTGAGAACCATCCACTAAGGGAGGACATTAACTCGCCCCTATGGGTGAACCTCAGCTCAAGAAACCGTCACTCGCCATTCGGCTATTGCTCTGCCAAGACAATGCTAAAAGACGCTGCCATTGCAGCAGGCATAAAAAAGAGGGTCTATCCCCATCTTTTCAGGCATTCCAGAGCGACCTTTCTTGCGAACCACCTCACAGAGGCACAACTAAATCATCATTTCGGATGGGTTCAAGCATCAAACATGGCCTCAACATACGTACACCTTTCAGGAAGAGACGTCGATGGCAGCCTCCTAAAGCTACAGGGAATCAAAGTCGAAACAGCAGAAAGCGAGACTGCATTCAGACCAACTAATTGCCCGCGCTGCAATGAAAGCAACTCGCCCACATCAAAGTTCTGCAAACGTTGCGGGGCACCCCTTGATGTGGCTACTGCGGTGAAAGTGGATGAGACTCGGGCAAAGGCCGATAAACTGATGACTTTCCTTATCCAAGACCCAGAAGTGCTCAATCTGCTGATCAAAAAAATAGAAACTATACAAGACAAGAATTAGCTCACACGCATTTGGGAGCATCAATTAAGTGAAGCTCAATTACGCCGTTGATTTCGTCAAAGCTCTTAGCGTTTCCTGAAGGC
>JAOZIE010000026.1:2586-3104 GCA_026014485.1 Candidatus Bathyarchaeota archaeon | reverse complement strand
CGATATGAACTCTTGGGCAAGATCAGCCTGTTATCCCCGGAGTACCTTTTATCCTTTGAGCGACGGCACTTCCACACGCTACCGCCGGATCACTAAGTCCTGCTTTCGCACCTGCTCGACCTGTATGTCTTGCAGTTAAGCTCCCTTGTGCCTTTACACTCTGCGCATGATTACCAACCATGCTGAGGGAACCATTGAGAGCCTCCGTTACATTTTGGGAGGCGACCGCCCCAGTCAAACTACCCGCCTAACACTGTTCTGAGCCCTGATTCAAGGGCTGCAGTTAGAATCCAAATAAACCAAGGGTGGTATTTCACCATTGACTCCACCGAAGCTAGCGCTCCAGCTTCAAAGTCTCCCACCTATCCTACACATGATTTACCCGAACCCAATGCTAGGGTGCAGTAAAGGTTCACGGGGTCTTTCCGTCCATATGCGGGTAACCGGCGTCTTCACCGGTACCACAATTTCACCGAGCTCGTGGCTGAGACAGTGCCCAGATCGTTACACCATTCGTG
>JAOZIE010000026.1:0-2554 GCA_026014485.1 Candidatus Bathyarchaeota archaeon | reverse complement strand
TTCGCTACCTTAGGACCGTTATAGTTACGGCCGCCGTTTACTGGGGCTTCGATTCAAAGCTTCGCTTGCGCTGACCTCTCCTCTTAACCTTCCAGCACCGGGCAGGTGTCAGTCCCTATACATCGTCTTGATTGACTTCGCAGAGACATGTGTTTTTGTTAAACAGTCGCCTGGGCCTATTCACTGCGGCCTCTTTCAGCTAGGTTAGTAAAAACTTCACCTAATTGAGGCACCCCTTCTCCCGAAGTTACGGGGTTAATTTGCCGAGTTCCTTAGCCACGACTCACTCGAGCGCCTTAGAATACTCATCCCGTCTACCTGTGTCGGTTTGCGGTACGGTCTGATAAAATTCTCCTGTACGAAGCTTTTCTCGGCAGCATGATTACGGTCAGTTTATGTTCAAAGAACTCCCGTTCGTATCTCGGGGTTAAGAAAAAGCGGATTTGCCTACTTTTTCCCCCTACATACTTAGACCACCTAATCCGTCAGGTGGCTGACCTTCACTTCTGCGTCCCTCCTTACAGTCAGACAAATTTTACCAGGTACGGGAATGTTGACCCGTTTTCCATCGCCTACGCTTTTCAGCCTCGGCTTAGGGTCCGACTAACCCTGAGATGATTAGCATTGCTCAGGAAACCTTAGACTTTCGGCGAATCGATTTTTCATCGATTTTCTCGTTACTTATGCCAACATTTGCTTTTCTATGAGCTCCAGCATGTCTCGTAACACACCTTCAATGCGCATAGAATGCTCCTCTACCATTTCTATGAATCCAAAGCTTCGGTAAGTGGTTTAAGTCCCGCAAATTGTCGACGCCGAGTCGCTTGACTAGTGAGCTATTACGCACTCTTTAAATGAATGGCTGCTTCTAAGCCAACATCCTAGTTGTCTGAGCAACTCAACATCCTTTCTCTGTTAACCACTATTTAGGGACCTTAGCTGTTGGTCTGGGTTGTTCCCCTCTTGGCAATGAAGCTTATCCCCCACTGCCTGACTCCCGAGAAACATGTGTCTGGAATTCGGAGTTTGTCTGGGTTTGGTACCCTTGTGAGGGCCCTAGCCCAATCAGTGCTCTACCTCCAGCACACTATACTCGAGGCTAGCCCTAAAGCTATTTCGAGGAGTACGAGCTATTTCCGAGTTTGGTTGGCCTTTCACCCCTATCCTCAGCTCATCCAAATGGTTTTCAACCCATACTGGTTCGGACCTCCATGAGGTTTTACCCTCACTTCATCCTGGCCAAGGATAGATCACCCGGTTTCGCGTCTACCCCATGCTACTTAAACCGCCCTATTAAGACTCGCTTTCGCTACGGCTCCTTCCCTTAAGGAATTAACCTTGCAGCATAGGAGTAACTCGTTGGCTCATTATCCAAAAGGCACGCTGTCATCCCAGTAAACTGAGACTCCAACCGTTTGTAAGCACACGGTTTCAGGTACTATTTCACTCTCCTGTTAGGAGTACTTTTCACCTTTCCCTCACGGTACTATACGCTATCGGTCACAAAGGAGTGTTTAGCCTTACCAGATGGTTCTGGCAGATTCCCACAAAATTTCACTTACTTCGTGGTACTCGGGAGATTATTCCAAGAAGTTATATTGTTTTCGCTTACGGGACTATCACCCTCTATGGTTTAACTTTCCAGAAAATTCAACTAACAATATAATTTGTAACTTCTCGACATATTACGAATTAGTCAGAATAAATCCCACAACCCCGTCAACACAATGGTCGTACCCTTTAACATGTTGAACGGTTTAGGCTCATTCCCTTTCGCTCGCCACTACTCAGGAAATCACTATTGTTTTTTCTTCCTCCGGGTACTTAGATGTTTCAGTTCCCCGGGTTAGCTTCAACCAACCTATGGATTCAGTTGGTGATATCTCAACATTACTTGAGATGGGTTGCCCCATTCGGAAACCTGCGGGTCCTAGGTCATTTCCACCTAACCGCAGAATATCGCTGGTAATCGCGTCCTTCATCGCCTCTTTGTGCCAAGGCATCCACCGTATGCCCTTAGTAACTTAACCAAAAAATCAAATTTTTAGTATAAAGATTATATATTTCTAAGACGTCTAATTAAATTATTGTTTTGGCTCAGTATCTATCAATAGATAGATTACTCTTTCAAAATTTCAAAGAACTTAAGTTCGGACAAAGTCCGAAACAGTAGTGGAGCTAATCGGGATCGAACCGATAACCTCCGCCTTGCAAGGGCGGCGCTCTCCCAATTGAGCTATAGCCCCTTAATATCTTATTAAGGGCTAAAAAAAACGAATGCAAAGAACAGAGAAAACTAAACTAACTTGCAACGCCCTATTTAGTGGGCCTGAGTGGAATTGAACCACTGACCTCACGCTTATCAGGCGTGCGCTCTAACCATCTGAGCTACAGGCCCATTAGGTAAAACAGCCTATGAAGACCGCTCGCTCAAAACTTATAGAACAATATATAAAGAAAGAGCGAGGACTAAAGCTACAAAAGTGATTCAAGTTACTCTTTAGAAAGGAGGTGATCCAGCCGCACCTTCCGGTACGGCTACCTTGTTACGACT
>JAOZIE010000005.1 GCA_026014485.1 Candidatus Bathyarchaeota archaeon | reverse complement strand
TAGAAGTGGGCCACTTTGTTGGACCACTGAGCGGCGTTTTTTAAGATGGACAGGGAGAGGTCATAACATTAGTATAAAAATATGGTCAGAACCGTCTCATGCTTTTCGGTAATAAATTCTCACGACCAAACAATGTGTCTCCAAACAAATAACTCTGGGGGCCGATATGCGTATCCTAATAGTTCCTACAATACTCCTTCTCTCATTTGTCGTTTACCTCTCCTTTTCCAACCCGAATATGATTGTTGTTTCAGAAGACCTGATACTGCACGATATTTCGAATAAAGTTCGTGAAGCAATCCAGGGAAAAGAGTTCTGGATACACCAACTTAATGAAGTAAAACGATACAAGCGAAAACTCGAAGGGGGCCTTGCTCTCAATAGGAAGCAAGAAAGCAAGCAATCTGAATTGCTACTAGAAGCGAAATCCAGACAGGGCGATACTCCTCCTGAGTCCTATACTGCGGTCCAGGTAGATGAATTCTGGGCGGCAAGGGAAGCAGGCCTTGTCAGGAGGGTTGAGGACATCGGCAGGGAGTATGAACAACAACAAAAGGTAGTAGCAGGTAATTTCCCGGAACTAGATAAACTCATAGTGAGTATACAAGGTCATATCAAAACCCTGGAATAGAGCCTTGGAGAAGGTCTCCCCGTTTTAGGTCCGGCATTATGTGAGTTCCCGGCGTTTTTCCGAGCCAGCCATGGCTGGCAAATTCCAGCTGCGTCAAGTTGCCTCGGGACGTGTGAGGCGACTCGCATTGTCGTCTACGCCCCATGCATCGACTTTACGTCGAGCGTCGTCCAGAGACAAGAACCTGTTTACATTCAGGCATTCGTCCCTGAAAAGCCCTTTAAATGATTCAATATATCCGTTGTCTGTGGGCTTTTCCGGTCGGGAAAAGTCCAAAACAACGTTGTGTTCATAAGCCCCTTTATCCAGAGCCTTTGAGATGAATTTCAGCCCTTTGTCACACTGAATTCTGCCCGGCAAAGAACGGTTGCAGCAGATTCGGGCCAGGACTTGCGCAACGTGTTCGCCAGTAATTCCCTGAACAACCTCTATGGCCAGGCTTCAAAGCTTTTTTGACAGCACGTCATGAAGCATGACTTTGTCGAGGCTCAGATCTGCCACCATCTGCTTGAGTTTGTGGTTCTCCTCTTCAAGCATTTTCAGCCGACGGAGTTCGCTGGTGCCAAGTCCGCCGTACTTCTTCTTCCATCGATAGAAGGTCTGTTCGGAGATATCCATTTTACGGATAACGTCTTTGACGGGAGTTCCTAGCTCTGCATGGCGCAACGCAAAGGCGATTTTTTCTTCGGTGTACCTTGATCTTTCACGACGAAATCCTCCTAGCTTCTGATAGTCGATTCCGCCGGAAAACTCACATTGGGGTTGGCCCTAATTCACGGGAGAACGTCATCCACTCTCTCACATTATAATCTAAGAGGGGTTGTCGTCTGCCAGAAAAGGGCTATGGTTGGTATGAGGTGAACAATCATGAAAGCTCTTCTTGTCTATCCGTCCTATCCCGACACGTTTTGGAGTTTTAAAAGTATATTGCCTTTTGTTTCCAAGAAGGCGGCTTTTCCTCCACTCGGATTACTGACTGTTGCTTCTATGCTTCCGACGGCATGGGAGAAGCGGCTGGTGGATACTAATGTTGTTCCTTTGTGTGACACTGACCTTGAGTGGGCGGACATTGTTTTGGTTAGCGCCATGATTGTTCAGATTCCGAGTGCGCATGAAATCATCAGGCGTGCAAGGAAAGCCGGGAAGACTGTGGTCGCGGGAGGTCCGGCTTTTAGGGGCAATCCGGAGCAGTTCCCCGGTGTCGATCATTTCATCATAGGTGAATCCGAAGCGGTTATGCCTCTCTTCTTGAAAGACTTTGAACGAGGAGTGGCCAAAAAAAAGTATGAGGCTACTGATCATCCTGACTTAAATGCCACGCCTGTTCCCGCTTGGGATTTGTTGACTTTGAAAGATTATGTGTCTCTTTCTGTGCAGTATTCACGCGGGTGTCCCTTTGATTGTGAGTTTTGCGACATTGTGGTCATGAACGGACGACATCCTCGTGTGAAGTCACCGGGACAGATGTTGCGGGAGTTGCAGAGTTTGTATGATGCTGGGTGGAGAGATTCTGTCTTCATTGTAGACGACAATTTCATAGGCAATAGTGTTCACGTGAAAGAGTTTCTGCCCAAGCTTGCCAAGTGGCAGAGCCAACACAAGTACCCCTTTAAACTCATGACCGAAGCAAGTGTGAATTTGGCGCAGGATGCGGAACTCCTGCAAATGATGAGGGACGCCAACTTCCATAAGGTTTTTATTGGCATCGAAACGCCTTCGAAAGAGAGTCTGGCTGAATGTGGGAAAAAGCAAAACATGGTTGTCGATATTGGTTCTGCGGTCCGGGAAATTCATCAACATGGGATGCAGGTAATGGGTGGTTTTATTGTGGGGTTTGACAATGATACCCAATCAATTTTTGAGCAGCAGATCCACTTTATTCAGGAAATCGGGGTTGTAACGGCGATGGTCGGGGTCCTCAACGCTTTGCCGCACACGAGGCTCTGGCGTCGTCTTAAATCAGAGGATCGCCTGCTTGATGGGTTGAGTGGAGAGAACACAGACGCCTGTTTGAACTTCATTCCTACCATGGGCCGGGAGGGCCTGCTGGATGGATATAAAAAACTCGTAAGTGTTCTTTATTCTCCAAGTGAGTATTACGATAGGATTAACACCTTTCTTTCTTCTTATATTCCAACTTCACGGGGAAGAATCTTTCGAACTGATATTCAGGCCTTTGTGAAAAGTATGTGGGCTGTTGGAGTGGTTTCGAAGGCTCGACGAGCATATTGGAAACTATTGTTTAAGACTATTTTTACCAAGCCCAAAGCCCTTCCTGTCGTTGTAGAGTTGGCTATTCTGGGTCTACATTTTGAGCGAGTATCTCAACGTATTCTTGGGGTATGATCTTCGAAGATATTTTAGCCTGTAAGCCCTTCTTGGGGGGGGCCTTTTTTGAACCGCTGAACGGTGAATTTGTGGTGAACCACTCCTAGGCTACGTCGTCTTATGGGATGAAGCTAAGTGAAAGCCAACTTGTCAGGTTTCAGTGGGCCCACAGTTGGGGTAAAGCTTTCCGCTTGCCTGTGGCGCCGGAGGCCGCGAGTTCGAGTCTCGTCGGCTCCGCCACT
>JAOZIE010000016.1 GCA_026014485.1 Candidatus Bathyarchaeota archaeon | reverse complement strand
GACCATAGAAATGTATTCCATGGTTTGAGAGGGGATTGTCTTGGGTGATGACATGTGTGGTAAATGGTTGTTGAATTTGGTTTGAGAACCCGCGGGCTGGGGTAACGACGATAGATTGGCAGATTAGGCTAGGCCTGCCTCAAATGTAGCGGTTTTTCGGGCGCCCGCTAGACGCGAAAAAGTGTGTGGTGCTAGTAGTTTGTGAGGTCGATTGCTGCCGCATTTTGCGGCTTGGGTTGAGTGTGTCGTTCGAGATAGCGTCTTCGGTAGATCACAGTGTTGTAGGTTGTTACTGTTTGAATTCGGGGCCGAGGCGGGCATTGAATGCCGCCATAGCTGCGGTGGCGATGTCTCTGACAGCCCTTCTGTGCTGGGGCGTGGGCGGGAGGCTCGCCGGTCTCTGTTGGTGTTTGTTCCCTGTGTTGTGGGTCCGTGTCTCTTGTCTTGGTTGTGGTCGGTCTCTGGAATTGGGTTGGCGGTCGGCCGATCTCCGTTTTAACTTGTCATCGGTCTCGCGTCTGTTGGGCTCTGACGGGCGGTCCACTGATCTCCGTTTTGACTTGTCATCAGTGGCTGGTCTGTGATGTCTCTGTGGCGACTGAGGTCTCGCATTTTTGTTTCTGGCGTCTGGGGCGCGTCTCGCATTCTTTGGTTGAATCTTGGGTGGCTTATCATACAACATTTTAACTTCTTGTCTAGTGAGAGGGGGTAATACTGGGTTATTGGAGGGACAAAGTCTAGCGCTTTCTGGGGCAGTCTGTGTTGAACGTGGTGTGAGTGGGCCAGGACCGCGGATAGGTTGCTGTTGGGCTCCCGCTGATGTGCGTCCCATAGGGCCAGTGTTCGCGCAATGTTTCGGCAGTTCGCCGATGACTCGTTCGAGGTATCGCGTGATAACTCGGGGCTGAGCGTCTCTCTTAGTAGCTGAAACAGTTATCTTGATGGTCGTCATTTCGAGGAAGTTGGTGTAGAAAACGTGGCTATAGGTTGGGGCTTCGACGACTTTCAGTCCGGGGAGCCTAGTCTTGAGTTCTTTGGGAAGGTGCAGCAGGATCTTGATATCCGATGGGTGGAACCCTGTGGTGGGGAGTTTGACCTTGGCCAGGAACTTAGAGACCTCGCCCATGATGTCCGTTGCTGAAGCGTTGCCCGAGAACAAACCCTTAGCGATGGGCTTGTCAACCCAAGGCGGGTCTAAGATGAGGACCATGGTCTTCTTGTCCTTCTTGTTTTCTTCTTGTTCGATGTGTTCGGTGAGGTGGGACGAGAGAGGGACGCGGCAGTGGTTTCTCCCGACTGGTTGGATTTGTTGCAGTTGTTTAGCGCGGTTGTAGTCCTTAGAGGTGTGGTGGTGGCTGTAGTACTTGACACTCGGCAGAGCTCCACAAATGGTGCGGGCTAATATTTCCGGCCCGGGCGTCAGGTCGACGATGTAGATCCCATTTTCGGTTGACTTTGCGATTTGTTTGACGGCTTCCAGTGCAACTGCCCCGGTGACATCCTTACTGCATTCGAGTTTCTCTTGCTGAGTAAGGTGTAGCCACAAGTTCCCTAGTTGGGGGACTCTAACAGGTTGCGTGTCAGCGATTGCCTTGCTTAGGTTTTCTTTTGCCCTTTCGTGGCTGAGGTCAGTAGGCTTTGCTTCGACGATATTCGCATAGTCCCGTAGAGCACTGGGGGTGTCGAGTGTGGCAACTTCTGTCATAATGTCGTAGTAGCCCTCTGGCATTTGTTCAACGTCTAAGGCTTCCGTGAAGGGGTCAGTTGCGTTGTATTGGCCGTATCTAACGTTGTAAGGCATGTCTTTGTCAAAAATGTCGACCGTAACTTGGGCCCCCGTTAGCTTGGTCAAGTTTGAGAGCATCGCGACAAAAGCTGGCGCACTCCCGAAATTACTAACTTGGATACCTTGTGTCTTTAGGGCGAACTGTTCGTTGATGGTGAACCTGGGGTTGATGACTGACAAGTTTAACTTAGCCAGTTGGCGCTTGTAGTCGTTGTGGGCAGTTGCGGAGCCGCCAGGGGCAGGGAAGACAGAGCCTAAGATCGTGGTAGGGGACGTTGCAGGGTAAGAGACGTTCTTCAGGTCGAAGCCCATGTGTTTTGCGAATGAGACTAAGTTGGCTGAGTCGATGTTGTACGTGTTGGCGTCATCGCCCCCGCCGTAGGTCAAGTTAAAGAGTCTGCGGATGTGTTCTGGAGAGTATTTAGAAATGTCGATGAACGTCTTGTATTTGGATGGATCGGTGTAAATCCTTGCCAAGCAGGGGATGATGAGGCCGATAAGGCTGTTGTTGATACTGGTGGTCGCGCACCCGCTGAGTCTAGTGTACCCGGGGTTAATCATCAGGTTATCAATGGACCGGAAACACGAGGTGTGGGTCATCTCTAACAATTTGGCGACGTCCTTGTAGTGCTTGTTCATGGTAACGTAATATGGCCCGAGTTCCAAAAGCATAGATGCTGCATTTTGGTGGCCGTCAAAACCTGAATGGTCGTTCTCGTCGCACACAGATTTGTGTCCGAAATACGATGCTAGTTCGTGAACATATTGTCCTGTTTCGGCGTTGGTGTTGGAGAACAAATACCCAGGCATGATGTCATTGATGCGCTTCTTGAGGGCCATCGTGTACCGAGACAATTCAATGATGTATCTGTCGTCCACGTTAGAGATGTTGCGGGTTTTTGGGTCTGCCTTACCGATGTTAGCTTCTGCTTTCGTGAAGTATGATCCAGGCTTATGGACGTCCTGGTAAGTTGTGCGTTCGAGGAAGCCTTCATAGCGTTTCTTCTGGTTTGCGTCTGTGTTCTGTTCGGCGACTTCTTCGATGGTGAGCGGTTCAACCTGCTCGTCGCCAAACAGTTTTTCCCACAGCTGGAACGCCGTCTTGATCGGGCCTTCCTTATCGTCTAAAAATTCCTTTGTCCCGTCGTCCGAATTTACGGCCGTGATGCGCATAATGATGGCTTCAAGTTGCGAGAGGTTGGATTTAGAATTGACGCTGACGTTGGGTACATGGCAAAAATCTGGAGCCGTTTTAACCATCATCGGTTTCCCGTCGTCGAGGAGGTGGTGGTGAACATCGGAATCGTCGAAGTTGGCGGTCCACGTGAGTTGCGCAGTTTTTCTCTCTGCGCGTGTGTTGCCCAATGCTTTGAGTTTGGTTATGATGTCGCGGGCCACTCCTGTCGAGCGCACGCGGATGCCCAAGTTAAAATCAAGGTCAGGGATGAATGGACTGTTGATTGTGATGATAGGAGGGGGGGTTGGGACATCATAACCAAACTCAAAGCATTGGGCAACACACGCGCGGTTGTAGTCCTTAGAGGTGTGGTGGTGGCTGTAGTACTTGACACTCGGCA
>JAOZIE010000002.1:336873-446878 GCA_026014485.1 Candidatus Bathyarchaeota archaeon | reverse complement strand
TACTCTTGCTTAGAAAGCTCAACTGAAACTGAATCGTCATGACCAGATTTTCTGTTCTTTTTCATACCCATTTCTCTGCCTTCCATGAACGCATTTTCCGATGCAGTTATTTCGTCCTCGTTAAGCATTGCTTCGCGCTGCTTATCGTTGTAGATGTCTTCTGTTTCTGATTCCTGATTCTCCTTTGGTTCAACATAATCTGTGCCGGCAGGTTTTACTCGTCGCTTTTTACTCAACCAAAACACCTTAGCAGTAAACTGTTAAGTCACGCTTATAATGCTGGCGCCAATCGTGACATCTCGCCGTCATTTGAAACGACTTCTCACTGTTGCCTATTTCCAAGGGCTTCTGCTTTTCGTTTAATACTTAAATTATACCGTGCGAATATTCCTAAGTGGATTTTATGGTTAAAATTGTCCAAGACGTTTTTTCAAAGGGTTTCTTGGAAGTAAATGAAAATGATACACTTTCTTCTTGTTTATCTCTTTTTAAAGAAGAAACGCCGCCTGTTTTAGCAGTTATAGATGATAAAGGCAGTTACAAAGGGGTTATTTCTCGCAAATGGATAACTCGGTCTAGTCTTAATGCGTCTGGAACCAAAGTTAAGACCCTGATGCGCTCAGCGCCCGCTGTTACTCTGCAAGACTCTCTTAGCAAGGTCGCTAAGTTGATGATTGAAAGCGAGATTAGGCAACTTCCAGTCTATAAAGAAGGGAACCTCTTGGGTTTTGTTACCGACGACGATGTTATCCATGGCGCTATAATGGAGCAATGGGGTAACACTCGTGTTGAAGAGATAATGACTAAGAAACCCTTTATTGTTGAAGAAGATGATTCGCTAGGGTCTGTTCTAAGCCTTTTTAGACACGAAGGAATTTCTCACGTGCCCATAATTAGCGATGGGAAACTAGTGGGAATTGTGAGTATTCAAGATATCATCGAAAATATCTTTCAACCAAAACATATGCAAAGGTTTGGTGAAAGAGTAGGTGAAAAAGTTACTGCTCTAAGTATCCCAGCGAAGGGGATAATGGTTAAGCCAGTGGTCACTGTTTTGCCTGAAACCAGGTTGCGAGATGCTGAAGAGCAGATGCACAAATTCAACATTTCCTCTTTGGTTATAGTCAGCAAAGGAAGACCTATTGGTCTAATAACTAAACGGGACTTTCTTGAACCTTTAGCTCAAATGGAACAGCCAGCGCAAAGGCTTACTGTGCAGTTTTCAGTAAAAGACGTAGAAGTTGATGAAATACAACGAGGCGCCATGATGGATGACTTTGAATCTTTCACCCACAGATACGGAGAAACCTTGGAAGCTGGCACGCTATTTGTCTACATGAAGACGCATGGCACAAACTTCAAGGGCGACCAGTTAATTCACTGCCGACTGCAATTCAGAACAAAGAAGGGAGCGTTTTTCAGTTCAGGTGAAGGGTATGGTGTGGAACAGACGTTTAGGGTAGCTTTGGACAGGCTTGAGGGCCAAATTGTAAAAAGCACAGAATTAGCAAATGACCATAAATTTCTAAAGGGCTATTTGAGAAGATTCCCCTTGACATAAACTCCGTTACCTCGAGCTTGAAGAAAATAAAAGTGCATAGCGAACATGAACCTTTTTGCTCTCGAAAAGTTACGGTTCAGCCATAGCTTCTGTTAATTTCTTAATTACAACCGTGCCAAAGCGCCTTGGTCTTTAGATTTAGTGGTGAGCAGCGACGTGAAAATCTGGGCTTTAGCTTCTTCAGGCATTCTGTCACCGCTATCTGTGACGTTAATCGACTTTATCCGGCTTACAAGAAGCTTTGACAAAGTTTTTCTCCAATTGGCATAGCTTTCCCCCCACAGCTTTTCGCGAATAACCACTTTCAAACCTCCAATACCGTCATGTGTAAGAAGACATAGAAAATCATCAACTCGTCGTTCTGAGCAAACAATAGGGAACTGATACCGAATGAAGCAAGATACCTTTCGGGTCTAACTTTTCTTTCCCGTCGGGTCCGCCATTATTGCAGCTATACTAAAGTGTGTATCTCTCCAAGTCGAGTTGGGAGCCACATTTAGGTGTAACGAAATAGAATAGTTCTCCGCATTTGGTGCAGCGGTATTCTTGATTTTTGCTTTTCTGTATTGCTGTTGCGCCGCATTTTGGACAGCGTATTTCAGCCGTTGGCATTTTTTCTTCCCAGTTGGCATTAACCTGTTGGATATTAAAAGTATTGCGACGGCGTTGGGTTTTCTTCCTTAGTAAGGTGTAGATGTTTTCTGTCAATATGTTACTGAATTTTTTGTGCTCTAAAGTTATAGTCAAATTGCTGTGGCGGTGTATCAGGGGGTTACTTACTTTGGTTTCCTTTGCGGTCTCTGTTTTCCGGTGAACCACCTGCCAAATTCAAAAGGACCTGCGGTTTATAGGTCGACTACGCTGCTGATTTTTCGTGCTGCGTCATTTAGCTTGAGCAGTATGAGGCCTAGTTGTATTTCTTTTGATGCTAGAACTACAAGCAGAACTTTGGGTCCTGCTCCCAGCGCAATCATTTTGGAGTTGTTGCTTTCCACGATTACGCGTCCTGCGTTTCCTCCTTTTACTTCAATTATGGCTGTTTCCGCTGCGCCCATCATGCTGGCGCTCATGGCAGCGAAAGTTTCAGCATCGACATCTGGGGAGGTGTCTGAGGAGACGAGTAATCCGTCTCTTGTAACAACGGCTGAGGCTACCACGCCGCCAACCGATTTTAATCCCCGCAGGATTTCGTCAATCAAACTTTTCGTAGACACACTTAAAACCTCATGTTGAAAGTATTTTATCTAGTAGCAGGTCAAGCACCTTCACTACGCTGACTTTATCGGTACCCACGGTTCCGACGATGGCGACCTCATCTGAAATGTTCATTTTTTTCTTTACTTCCTCCACAGATAATGCATCAGGCAAATCTTGCTTGTTGGCCGCCAGAACATAGGGCAAACCGTGAACGCCCGCCTTGTGCATCATCTCTTTAGCTCGAGGGAACTCTTCGGGTTTTGTGCTGTCAACCACCAGTATTGCGCCTAGGGCTTCGCCGCCGAGCCGCTCAAGTATAGGGTCAAAGCGAGGTTGACCGACAGTTCCAAACAGGTCCAAGGTGAATCCTCTGTGGTTGACGTGTCCAAAGTCCAGAGCTACGGTGGTGCCCATTCGCTGCACGCTTACGGCACGGGTTGAAAGAGTGTGAACTAAAGTGGTTTTTCCCGCGTGAAATGGGCCTGTGACGAGAATTTTGGGAACGTACCCTTTTATTCCGCCTGTGACGGCGTTCTTTATGGGAACCATCCGTTTTGAAACTGGGGTGCCCTCGTTTTTGCTTACGGTTACAACTTGGGTGGCGACGATACGTTCTAACGTGATGAGGTCAACGATGCTGGAAAACAAATTCGCCACCGCTTCAGAGATATCCTTTGGGTAGTTCCATTCCGTGTAAATGAAGCATAAAATCGCGTTAAATGCAATGGCGATTCTTTTCCATGTGTTGGCTTCTGCTAAAATTGCGTTGCCAAATTCGTCAATGGATGTGTTAAGCGAATCGTAAACAAAGAAAACTTTGCCTTTCTTTGAGCACTCAGATAACGCTTGCGCAACAACTTTTGAGACGGAAACGGGGTTGTTGGGGTCTTCCACAAAATACGCTTCATTGCTTCTGAGTCCAAAAAGCGCTGAGTAAGCGTCAATGAAGAACAGTTGTCCGTTCCGTTTGAAATCGCGTAGACCCATTTTTAAAATGGCTGATTCTTCAAGAACCGAGGCGGGTGATTTATTGTTCACCAAGAACACGCCGACGCCTCCGTTTTTCAGTTGATTGTGCAAAAATTCGATAACCATAGATAGCGGGTCAGCCAGCGGGTGTGCTCTTATCAGAAACGAGTCGCCATTGGGCATTCCGCCGTCTAGAAGAGTATCCACTATAGAGATACCCGTGGGGACTTTTGTGGTTTGCCCGTTTGATTTGAACATTTACTTCGCCTTTGATTTGCGTGGTTTGTACTTTCGCAGGTAGCTGAAGCTAAAGGTTATCCACTTTTTCCCAAGGAATAAACCCCAAAAACTTGTCAGCAGAACCATTCCGATAACGCTGTAGGTGATATGTCTGGAAGTTGTCCAGGGTGGGAAGTAATTGTTGAGCCAAAACCATGACCATTCAACGCTTTCTGCGGGGAAGCTTCCGCGGGAAAGAAACCACAGTACATCTTCGAACCCGAAATAGTAGGGGATAAGGATTGTTAACGCAAGCAGTGTAACGAGGTACTTGTTTTTGTTTCGGCTTTCAAGCCAATATGACGTAACCGCCAGCGCTGCTAATCCCCAAAAGCACGCCGTTAAGCAGAACCAGTAGGGGTTTGCCCAGCTTAAGTCAAATTTGAGTCCGTACTGGTAGAGGTCGTAGTGTACAATAAGGTCTATCTTTGTTAAGACCAGATAGAGAGCCAAGAGGACCGCGACCCATACTATGACACTACGGCGTCTAACGTACTGCATTATGTCACCCGTACAACGTGATGCCTGTCTTGGAGTCGATGGTGAATTTGCGCACCCTCAAATCTATGGGTGTTCCCCGCATTTTCCTAACCATCATCACCCTGTTGTAAGCCATCTCCTCCCGTTCCATCCACAGAACAATGACTCCTGACGCGAAGAACTCTTCAACTCCAAACTTGCTAATCATGTTTGAACCAGTATCAATGATAGACGAAACCAAGTTGGTTGTGCCTAATTCATCCAGAGAAAACATAAGCTGCCGGATATATTCGCGGAGTTGAAACTGGTTCTCAGAGCTGGCAAACATGGGTGCGATTGGGTCGATGACGACGCGTTCAGCTTTGACCTTTTTGACTTGGTCACGGATTTCATCGAGTATTTTCTGGTTCTCAACGTCGCCTTTGAATTTCCCCATTCGCAGCTCCGAAAACTCTGGTGTGATGTCGATGAGGTTTAGGCGTTTCTTTCTGATTGGTTCGTCTAGGTCCCAGCCGAAGGTAGCTGCATCCTGAACAAGATGTGCGGGTCGCTCGTCTATGGTTAAGTACACTGTGTTTTTGCCGTTCATTAAGCCCTCCAGCGTGAACTGGAGGCAGAAGATGGTTTTTCCTGTTCCTGCTTCTCCCGAGATAAGGTAGGTTTTTCCTTTTTGGAATCCGCCGCCGATTAACTCGTCCAAACCCATTATGCCTGAGGGTATTCTTTCTAAATTCATTTTTCTTTTCGCCTCATTTTGTTGGTGTACATGATACTTGGGAAGCCTCCGCGGTGGCTTTAGGAACAACCGCAGAGGGTAAAGGAATATTCATGCCGTGACGGTATCCTTCAAGCTGCATCATGTTACTCTCCTCATTGACTCTGATTGCGCCATTCGAGAAAGTCTTAAGCTGATTGAAGGTGACAATTTCGTGGGCGCCTTCTTCAAGTAGAAAAAAACCAAGCGCGTTCTGCTTTCTTAACTGCCCCAAAAAAATGTGCAGAAACCGCATAACGGTTTGGAGGCTGCTGTAAATCAGGAAAGCAGACAGGGAGTCAAGCATTAGACGCACGGGGGTGTTTTGCAGATAGTAGCTGGTGCACCAGTCATTTACGGCAACTGAAAGTTTAGTGTAATCTAAGATGCTGGGCACCCTGCGTATGGAGGGGGTATCGGAAACGGTTGCACTCAACATTTTCGAGTAGCAATCAACAAATTTCACTCTGCCTTCCTCCTCCCACTGCTCTTTAAACCCGTAGTCTTCCCAGTGAGACCTTGCTTCCTCAGCTGTGTTTGACGTTGAAATGTAAATGGCTGCTTCGTCTCTTTCCAGTCCCCCGTTTAGCAGAATCAACCCGACTTCCTTTTTAGCCGATAAAGGCGTGCCTATAAGAAGAAAATTTGATGGCTTAGTGAATCCGCCGTTCAACGCCGAATCAAGCAGGTCTATCCCTGAAGGCAAAAGTTCGTGGGTCATGTTACTTCGCTTCTTCTTTTTTTATTGCACACGCATTTGCAGATTTAACATCGCGGATGTCGCGGACTATCTCCGTGAGGGGTTTTGCCATGTGAATGATGCCGATAACTTCGCCTTTTTCGTTTCTGAGGGGACTAAGAGTTGCCAAAGCCGCGAAGGTTGTGCCATCCTTTTTCACCTGTGTGATGCGCCCTCTAAATGTGGTGTCAGGCTGGAAATTCTTGTCGATGGCTTCAAGCTGTTGGTTACAGTAGAATTTCATAACCCACTGCCCAGCGAGGGTGCTCTCTTCTTCTTCCTTAAAGTTGTGCATTTTCAGCCAAGCAGAATTTACGAAGAGAATTTTTCCTTGAGTGTCAGAAACAGCGATTCCCTCAACCGTTTGCTGTACAACGCTGGATAGTAGCCGTATCTGTTCTTCAGCTTTTTTGCGCTCCGTTACATCCCTTACAGTGACAATTATGCCTGCAGGTTGACCCGAATAATCTTTGAGGGTGCTCTCCGAAACTTCGATATTGAACTCTTCGCCGCTGCCCTTCACGCCAACAAATTCTTCGTTTCGAACTAATTTGCTATTCTCCAAAACAGCTCGTAACTCTCCAGCTAGTTTAGGGCGTTCTGATTCAGGCGCTAATTCTAGGCTGGGTTTGCCAATCAGGCTTTCTTTGGATGGATAATTGAAAATTCGTAAGGTTTCTTCATTGCAGTCAACAATGTTGCCCTCCATGTTGATACTTATTATAGCGTCTGGGGAAGCTGCAAATGTGGCTTTCAGCCGTTCTGTCTGAATCCGCATTTCTTTTTCCGCTTTTTTGCGTTCCGTGACATTTTCGCAGAAAGCAAGCAGATTCCCATTAGGTAACTTGACAGAGTTCAGAATAACATAAACAGGTGACCCACTCTTTGTCTTTAAAGCGATCTCGCTTAAGGATCGCCCAGTCTCCTTTACTTCAACAAACTTCGCGAGAGCTGCTTGGATGTCTTCTTGGAAGATTAACTGTATTATACTCATTGTCAATAGTTCGTCTCTGGTGTAGCCAAGCAGTTTTGATGCAGCGTCATTTACATACTCATATTGCCCCTCGGAATCCGCTACAAAAACTGCGACAGGAGAATTTTCCACATAAACCCTAAACTGCTCCTTTGCACGAACTGCCTCTAACGTGGCATTTTTGCGTTCGGTGATATCGGTGGCAATTCCTAAAAGGGCGGGTTCGTCATTGTAGCGTATCTCTCTGGAATTTATTATTACCTCTCTGGTTAACCCCTGTTTCGTAACGAGTTTGCACTCGTAGGGACCAATTTCCTCCCCCGACATGTGCCTGTTGAACTTTGATTTAACGGTCTCTTTGAATTCGGGCGCAATCAACTGCATGAAGTCAAAGTCAGGGGAATAAAACTCCTCTTTTGTATAACCTATAACCAACTCGGTTTCTTTGTTGACATACACCAATTTCCCCTTTATGCTTATGAAAATCATGTTTGGAGAATTCTCAGCCAGACTACGAAAATGCTCTTCTGAATTCTGAAGGGCCACCTCAGCTTTTTTGCTTTCCGTTCTATCCTTGATGGTGAGTACAAAGCCAGATGGTTGCCCCTTGTTGTCTATGAACCTGCTGCCGGAGAATTCAGCTATGAAGGTTTCCCCTGTTTTCTTTAGACCACGGGCTTCCTCGTTTCTGACTACACCTTTTCTTAATACTTTTTCACCAAACAACCTTACAATATTGCGGTCAGTTTCGACTGCTAAGTCTAACCCATCTCTTCCAATCAGATCCTCTTTTGAGTAACCGAATAGGTTAAGCGTTGCCTCGTTGCAATCAACGATTTTCCCGTTTAAATCAAGAAAGGTTATGGCGTCTGGCGAAGAGTCCAAAATGGCTTTGGACCGTTCTTTTTCGAGCAAGATTTCGTTTTCGGTCTTTATGCGTTCGGTAACGTCGCGGATAATTGCTAACCCCAGCCAGTTAGTCCCTATTGACAAAAAGGACATTGACATCTCTGTCTGAACGCCTGTGCCGTCTTTTCGGACTCCAGGCATCGGCACCGCTTTTACTGAGAAAGCTCCAGAACTTGCCTGAAACTTGGAGTACATGTTCTTATTTGCTTCTTCAAAAGCAGGCACCCGCTCTGGCGGCATAAGAAAATGAAGTTTTTTGCCCAACACTTCTTCTTTTTTGTAACCAAAAATCTGCTCACAGGTGTTGTTCCAATGAACAAGTCTCCCTTGCTCATCAATCATGGCTATGCCATCTTTGGCTGAGTCTATCAAGGTGTAGAACTTTTCTTCGCTTACTCTCCAGTTATCAAGAATCGTTTTTTTCTCGACCAAACTGGCGAGGGCTTGGCGTAATTCTGCCTTGCCTACCTCAAGTCTACCGCCGACATTAATGTAACGTTCTGCACCAAGGCTTAATGCCTCAATTTCCGCTTGGTCATTTTCTGCTTCAGCCACCAAAATGAAGGGAACCGTGAGTCCGTTTTGCCGCAGTTTCCTTAAAAGGTCAAGCCCCGCTCCTCCAGGCAAAACGGCAGAGCAGATAACTACGTCGAATACTTTCTGCTTTAGTTGGTTCAACGCTTCCTGCGCCGAATTAGCTGTCGAGAAATCCACTTTTTCAGGTGTTTCTAAAAAGCGAGCCATCTGCTTTAGAGCTGAAGGGTTAGAGCTGACTACAAGAATAGACATACGTGAATTACCCGTAAAATTTTGCTTGTGCTGTGTTGAATCCGCCGAAGTGCTAACAGATTCGCGCGTAGAAAAGTAGCCTCCGTCTGATAATCTATTGTAAACTACTCAGTAACAATAATAAACTTTTCTAGAATTTACGATTCTACTGCAAACTCTGAGGGGTCAAATTTCAGCAAAGACTGTTTACAGCACGGTTACCTATTGTCCGATTTGCAGGTCCTCTTGCGACCCCTTTATTTCTCTAAGCGTACTCTTCAGCGTTTTCCCCACGTCCTCCATGTAGATGGCTTGGCTTTTGATTCCCTTCTGGATTGCTCCTGCCGCTATGAAACCTGCGCCAATAGTCTCACTTACAGGCGTAGGTTCAGGGAACACAACTAAAGAGACTCCGATTTGGATGAGCCGGGATTTGTTTCCTTCATTCCAAAGTTTCTCCGTGGCTTCGCCTTGAATACATGTGCTTTTTAACGCTGAAGCAGCGTCTTTCTTAGCGTCGCTTAGTTCACTTAGTGCCTTGACTGCGGTTTTTGCCTTTTGCACATCTGTAGCTTTCATAATGCTCATCTAAAGGCTAATATGCTTCCTGCGATGAAAAAGGTTTAGCCAACCAAACCATGGTAACATCGAAAGTACCAACCTAAAAAACAGGGCAGGTTTTGCTTCCCAACCATAAATCCTATCTGCTCTAACACGGCTTTTTTGCTTAAAACATAGAAAAGAAAAAAGCACTCCGTTTATATTGACACATACCCTCCGTGGTAAAAAGTGACCGCGCACCATTGAAAATCTAACCAAAAACCTTTACGCGAAATACGACGCACTGCTAAAGATGCTAAAGATTACCGTAAAAGGTCACATGGCTCGGTACCGCGCAGGAACATACAAAACGTGTATACCCTTTTTGCCCCTAAAATCCAAACAAGCTGAAGAAAAATTAGATGCTCTCTTGGGAAAGACAGCAAGAGTTGCAGTCTGTCGCACTGGGTCCCCCTATGGTGTCTTTGACTGGATTTCATGTTGGTTTGGCTGCATAATTTGCCAATAGCGACCTACCCCTCTATAGATTTTGCATCGAATCAATATTAGCCGCCAAATAGGCTCATGATTACAGGGTTCTGCTGTTTTCAGTTTTGCAGGTTTGGGTTGATGGATAGTTGTTCTGTGTTTTATGTTGAATCTGTTGTTTTGGTTGAGGGTAGCGTTGTTTGGCGGAAGTTTTTTCGTTTTTTGTTTGCTTTCAAAGTTATGGCTATTATGTAGGCTGTTGATGCGATGAATACTATTGCGATGAATGTGGCTACGTAGGCAAATAAGTTGATGGTGTTGTTGTTTTCTGTTAGCTTGTTGTTTTGTGATTGGAGGATTAGCGCTATAGCCATGAGGTCGTTGTAGGTTGGGTTCTGAATTAGCGCGAGGTTGATTCCCGAGAAGGTTTCGCCGTCGTAGTCTATTCTCATTTGGATATATGTGTTGTTGATTGCGTTTGTCGGGATAGAAACCGAGTACTGGGCTGTGCCGACGGTGGCGTCCATTGGTATAACCATGTCTCCTTCCGTGATGGTTTTTCTTGGTTCAGCTGTCGTGTCCGTATAAATTTTGATGTGTGCTATATTGGACTCGTTAGTTACAAACAAAAGCTTTGCAGTAACGGTGACGTTGATGGTTCCGCCGGGTTTGACGTTGTCTGGGCTGCATGAAACCTTAAGGTAACTCAGGTTGTTCCCTGTGAATTCGAAAGTTAATGCCTGCGCAGTTGGAGCTAAAACTGACGACGCCAAAATCGCTGTGATTAAGATTGCAGGCAGAATCCATCTGAAGCGTTTTATGCTCATGTTTAAGCCTCACGGGTATGTTGCTTTGAGGCATTAATGGGGGCGTCGGAAGTTAAGTCTTGTGTTTAAGAAGAAAAACCTGTGTTTTGGCAAGGCATCTGCAGACTGAGTGTCGATTGCTGTGTTGTGTTTGCTACGGAAACCTTCTGGGGTCAGTGTCTATATCCACGATGGTGGCTTTGGTTGCTGCTAACGCCTTGTCCACTGCAGCTTCAAGCTGGCTGGGGTCAGTTACTTTTATGCCTACGCCGCCTGAATGCGCTGCAAAATCCGCGAAGTTGTAGTCAAAAAGCTCTGTTTCGTTGCTGGGGTAGCCTTCGAGTTTCTGTTCCTGCATAATCATGCCTAGCCGTTTGTTGTTGATGAGGAAAACTTTGATGGGTAAGTTGTATTTGAGGGCGGTGACAAAGTCGCCCATGACTTGGGTGAAGCCGCCATCGCCTGTAACGCAGATTACCTGCCTTTTGGGGTACGCAAGCGCCGCTGCCAATGCGCCTGGCAGTCCCGAACCCATAGACGCCAGCAATCCACTCATCACCATCTTCTGTGTTTTCTTCATCTGGAAGTTTCTGCCAAACCACCAGCAGTTCTCGCCCACATCCAGCGAGAAAACCGCATCTGATGCTACTTTGTCGTGGAGGACTTTCATTATGTAGGGGGCACGGATGGGTCTAGCTGAGGCGTCTGCTTCTTTGGATAGCTGCTTGACCCACGCTTCTTTGAGGCGAGAGATTTCGTTGAGGTACGCAGGATTCTTTTTCTCTTGGGCTTTGTGGGTGAGCTTGGGAATCAAAACGGCGCTGTTGCCGAGTAACCCGACTTCAACGGGGTATTTCTTGGCGATGTTTTTCATGTTTATGTCGATTTGCACCGTGCGTTTTTGAGGCAGTAACGTGAAGTCGCTAAATGAAGCGCCGATAACCACCAGCAGGTCTGCTTTGGTGACAAGTTCTGCAGCTGCGGTTGAACCGATGCCGCCGTGGCATCCTGCCAGAAGCGGATGGTCCTCATCGACGACGCCTTTTGCCCTAAACGTGGTCACTATGGGCGCGCAGATTTTTGTAGCTAACTCTATCAGTTTGTTTCCTTGTCCTTGGCAGCCAAATCCCGCAACAACCACGGGGCGCTCCGCGAAATCTATAGCCTGCGCGGCTTTCTCGATGACGGATTCTTCTACACCGAATGCTAGGTTGGGCATTCTTCCTTCAAAGGGGAGGATTGGTGTGTCGTAGGGCAGCTTTTGTACATCGTTTGGTATGCCGATGTTGCTGACTCCGCGGTCAAGCAATGCAGTTTTCACGGCAAGCGTCGCCAGCATAGTTGTCTGGTTCTCAGACATGAGTATTTTGTTGAATACGCAGATGGGTTCAAAGAAGCTATGCTGGTCTATTTCTTGAATTGAGCCTGGTCCAATGAACTGCCTTGCAACCATGCCTGACAAAACCAGCACTGGTGAGCAGTCGAGGCTTGCGTCATACAAGCCTGTGGCAAGGTTTGTGGCGCCTGGTCCTGAAACGGATAGGCACGCGGCGACGTGACCTGTGAGTTTGCCGTAGGCTGAAGCCATAAACGCCGCGACTTCTTCATGTCTGACTTGGATGTACTTGATTTTGCTGTTTTTACGTATCGCATCCAAGACTCCTAATGTTGAAGTGCCTGGAACCCCGAAAACGTAGGTTACGCCCCACTCCGCAATTTGGTCAACTAGAACTTCAGAGACGGTTCTGCCCTGCTTTTTTGCTTCTACAGGTTTTTCGGCTAAGAGGACAAAGCTGCTTGTTGGGACCCCGCACACGGGGCACACCCATTCTTTGGGTAAATCAGCGAATTTTTTGCCTTCTTTTTCTTCGTCAAAAACGTAGTTACATACAGTACATCTGTATTTTGCCATTTTCAGAGCCTCGAAAAACTGGTAACGATAGGTTAAAGGTGGTTTTGGTTTATCAGCCTTTTGGATAGCACTTTGGCTTTGTTTTTCGGAAAAAGTTTAGTTTGCCCTGCAGTAGGCAGTTAGTTAGGCATTAAGTTCTGTTGGTCAGCGAATAACCGTTTTATGAAAATCAGTAGCTGACCTGAAGTTGAGCATTTGAGGAAAATTATGGTTTAAGAGGGTTGAGTTCAGCGTGTACGGAAGTTGCAATTGATGGCGAACCATCGAAGCAGTTCCCACTGAACCCAACCCAGTTTTAGAAGAGACAAAGAACCTCCTTTAAAGTTTTGTGATTGCATTCTCACACGTACAACCTTGAAAAACGCGACTTGCCGCCTTCACATAGATTGTTGGCGCGACGAAAAAGCGCATTTCGGCTGACACTTTTGAAGAGGCAAAATTTTAGACTGTGCGGCTGATTTCTTGAAGTTCCGCTATTGCACTTACTGTAATTTCTGGGGGCGTCGCTGTTTTTTGTTCTGCCTTGGAAACTTTGGTTCTTATTAGGATGTGTTTACATTTGTGTCCGTTGCAGCCGTATAGGATCAAATCGGGGTCGCTGTTGTTGCCTGCAATGAGTTTGGTTGTGGATTCGCATCCTTTGCATCTTTCTGCTCTGACTTGGCTGTTCAAAATGTAACCGTCAACTAGCCTGACGCTCCAAGATTTTTCCTTAACAACATTCATGACTCGATAACACCATAAAAAGTATCGTTCACAAATTAAAAACTTTTAAACGAGTCGTTTGCAGCATTAATAACATCTGTTAGTTGAATAAATTAGTATGTTGTTGCGAACGTGTAGCAACTAACCTGCAAAGCGAAAACCGCACACATTCATTAATTCTCCGCGGCTTTATACAAAAGGAGGGGCAAGCGGTAGCTCAAGGGCAACAGGCTACAAAGAATTTACGGGTCGAAATGGGGTGCTGATAGCAACAATTATTTATGACTCGTGCAAAATGGTGATTTAGGCTGCGGTTTCCACATGAGCGCTGAAAACAGGGAAGTTCGTGTATCCAAAATTAAAGACGGTACAGTAATAGACCACATAAGCGGTGGCTACGCTTTGGATGTGGCTAAAATTCTGGGAATCACGGGTCATGAGCACCAAGTGGTCACCATTGCCATGAATGTGCCCAGTAAACGTTTCCGTACCAAAGACATCGTCAAAATTGAAGGGCGCGCACTAAGCAGGCAAGAGCTTAACCGCATAGCGCTTCTTGCACCCAAAGCTAGCATAAACATTATTCGAAACTACAAAGTGGTGGAGAAGCAGGAAGTTAAACTGCCTACGGTCATTGAGGACATTGTAAAATGCATAAACCCCACCTGCATCACCAACAGCAATGAGCCTGTGCTTGCCAAGTTTAGGGTGGACTCGGAAGAACCGTTGATGCTTAGGTGTCTTTACTGCGGGTATATTTTGGAAAAGGCGGATTTGCTGCGGCAGTTTTAGGGTCTGCGTTTTAATAGTGGGTTTATGTGTTGTGCGTGTGTGCATAACTTTTATATTTTGTTTGGCAGTTGCTTTTTCTGGAGAATGTGTCTAAAATAGACATATTGTATCCGTGTAACACACAACTACACAAAAACTCTACCTACCACCCCACCCAAATCGAATCGTGTGTTCAGCAACAGCCGCAACAGCCACAAAATGCAACACCTGACCAACCGACGAAATCATCATTCCATTGCCAACGCGGCTATTGCTACACACAAAAGCAACCTCCTAAAAGCTAAAACCGTTAAAATGGCTAAACGGCATCAAACCGCGCACGTGCAAGCGCCAAGAGCGAACTGAAAAAGTCCACCGAAAGTTTCTTCTCTGCCTCACCGTCTTTTAGATGAGCAACTCCAGGGCACTCGTCTGTAACCTTAAACACGTACTCGCCCTGCTCGTTTGTTGAAAGCTCAAAAGGATAAAACCTGCAAATTAATGGTCTAACCTCGTAGATTGTGCATTTGCCGCTGCTGTTGAGGAAGACGCATTTTCCGTCATGCGGGTTTTTCAGCATCTCGTAAACGTATGGCGCTTTGTCAGGGGTTTCTGTTGCGAAATCACCTATTTGCCTCTTGGTCTGCGTCGCTATTTGCTCAGCGTCGGATTTCAACAGGAGAATACGCCGCATTTTCAGCTCGGTGTCGCCGCAGCATAACCCGCATTGCACGCAGTCAAAGCACATATCAGCTGGGTATTCAAAGCCCAAAGGTTAATCCTCTGCTAAACGCTACACACGCAAAGATAAAAACTCTCCAGCCAAAACTGGAAAAACAGCGCTACTTGTTTCTGTGGCCTTCACCGTACTGGTATGGTCTGCCAAGGTTTTTGGCAAGTTTATGCTGAAACATTTTGTCCATATCTACGTCGGGGCAAGCAAGGCGGCTTGCGTCCAGAAGGTAGAACATTACGTCGATGAGTTCCTCAGCGATTTTTTCCTGTGCGGCGCCCTTCTTCCATGCGTCGCTGGCTTCACCGAGTTCAATGAAGGCGAACAGCAGTTTCTTGGGGATGTCTTCAGGCTTGTTGTAGAAGCCTTTGGTGATGACGAGGTTCTCGATTTCTTTTTTCATTTCTTCTAAATGCATTTTTCTGCTTCCTCTATTGCGGTTGTAGCTTCCTGTCATGCGCGGTTCGGTTCAAGAATAACCTTAAGCGATTCTCCCGCGGTGGCAACAAGACGGAAACCTTCTGCGGCTTCCTGAAGGCTAAGCCGATGCGTAATCATGTCCTTAACGTTTAGCTTTTTCGCCGCCAGCAAAGCAAGCGACTCCTCCAAATCCTGCGGTGCCGCGCCGTAGCTGGTTTTTAGGGTGATTTCGTTGCGCCAGAAATCCGTGATGGGCAACGGAATCCGCACGGTGGGGTCGGGTACGGCAAAGAACAGGATGACGCCGCCTTTGTCCACGCACTCCAACGCCGCCAGAGCTGCGGGTGTAGCGCCTGTGCAGACGACGACTTGGTCAGCGAGGCGTCCGCCGTTTACCTCTCTAAGTTTCTGGGCAAGGTTCTCTTTTGCGTCTATGGCGTGGTCTGCGCCGAACTTCTTTGCCTGCTCAAGCCGAAACGGGTTAATGTCTGCCACGACGATGTTTTTGACGCCTTTTGTTCGTGCAAGCTGAGCATGTAATATGCCTGCTAGTCCGCCGCCGATAATTAGCAACGTGTCCTCTTTCTGCAGACCCGAAAGCCGCTGTCCCCTTACAACGCACGCTAACGGCTCAATAAATGTGCCTTCCTCAAAAGACATGTCCTGCGGTAGTGGGTAAACGCCGTATTCAACGTTGATTTTTGGCACACGGATAAACTGGGAAAAGCCGCCGGGGTAATAGTTGGTTGTGTGCAGGGTTTGGCAGGCGGTGTGGTGCCCGCGTTGGCAGTAGCGGCAATTGTTGCAGGGTACATGGTGCGAGACGAAAACGCGGTCGCCGACCTTAACTTTAGTAGAAACGTTCTTGCCCGCTTCACAGATGACGCCTGTTGCTTCATGCCCCAGAACTTTTGGCGCTTTAGGAACACGGTACCATTCGGTCACGTCGCTTCCGCATATGCCCGACGCCATGACTTTAAGGAGAAATTCGTCGTCGCCGATTTCAGGTTTAGGGATTTCTTGTATGCGGACATCTTTATTGTTGTAGTACATGGCGACAAGCATCGGAGTCACCGAAAAAGAAGGTGGGCAGTTATGCTTTTCCAGCAATAACCTGCTCGTAGAGGTCGTTGGCTTCCTTAGCATCGTAGCCTTCGTGGATGATGGCGCGTATGCCTCGTATGGCCGCTACAGGATGCTGTGTCTGCCAGATGTTTCTGCCCAAGTTGACGCCTATAGCGCCTTTTTGTATGCCATCGTAGACGAAGTCAAACACTTCACGCTGGGTCTCGGTTTTGGGTCCGCCAGCGATGACGATGGGAACAGGGCATCCATCCACGACTTTCTCGAAGTTATCTTTGCAGTAGTAGGTTTTTACTACGCGGGCGCCGATTTCAGCAGAGATTCTTGCCACCAACGCCAAGTATCGTGCCTCACGTTTTTCCAGTTCCCTTCCCACGGAGGTCACAGCCATGACGGGTATGCCATAATCTTCGCATTCATCTACCAGTTTGCTCAGGTTAGTGAGGCTTTTGTTTTCGCCGTTGGTTCCCACAAACACAGACATGGAGACCGCCGAGGCGTTTAGCCTGATGACTTCTCGCACAGAGGTGACTATGCTTTCGTTAGCTAAGTCGCCCACCACGCTCACAGCCCCCGACACCCGCATTATGATTGGCTTTGGTATGGCGGGGTCTATGCAGTTTCTGAGGACGCCCCGCGTCAGCATCAACGCGTCCGCGTACTGCCAAAGGGGTTTTATGGTTTCTTCAGGTTTTTCAAGACAGTGTGTTGGACCTTGAAAGTATCCGTGGTCTACGGGCAAAAACAATGCTTTGCCGTCTTTCTGGATAAGTTGAGATAATCTGTTTTTCATTCCCCACTCCATAGTTATCGCTCCGTGAAACTTTTCGGCTACAGAGCTAAATAAGCTTTCTATACGCAACAAGCTATTAACCCAAGGGTTCCTTTTGAAGACTGCATGTTATGTGAAGCGAATCAGTTGGTAGGGGAAAACCCCCAGAACTACGCTGATTAATGCCGCTATAAGAATTGTGAACATTAACTCTGGGAACCATGCGGGATTCTTCACTGGGAACAGGAAAGGAACCTTCCGTTGGTACCTTTGGTATTCCTCTTTGTATTTTCTTGACAGACGCCACTCTTCATATCGTGCGATGCCGATGTAGCCTAAAGCCTGAATCAGCCACAAACCCGCCAGCTGAACGTACCCGTTCAAATCGTTAGTTAAGACCATAACGGTTAAGCCAACGGTTACAACGATGATGCCCGTGAACTGCGGATGCCTAACCACCGCGTACAAACCTGTGTTTATTATTCGTACTCCTTTATGGCGGCTCCAAAGCAGTTGAGCAGCAGAAACCACCAGCAACACCACTCCGATTACGGCTATTATGCGTCCAACCCAAAACATCTTTGAGAACAGCATTACCTGAATATTCCACAGGAAAGCGTCTATTGAGTACTGCCCAACCAAAAAAGCATACAGGTACGGCAGCAGGGGAATGGACATTACGCTGATGAAGACGCCTGCGTTGAGGATGGTTTGGGAACCGAACAAGACCGCTGTTAATATTACTTCGAGTATGTGGCGGATGTTTTCTTTAGGTGTAGAATCTGCCATAAGGTTGAGCCTTCTACGTGTTGGCTATGCGTTTGGTCTGACAGCCCTTGACTTGGCGGTTTTCTTCATTTTTCAGGTCGCACTATCAAGTAGCCTTTATCGATAAGCCAGTGGTGGAACTGCCAAGTGCTGAAGCGGCAGGCGGTGCGGCAAGTCTGCCTGATTAACTCGTAGACCTCAGGCTTATCCTTCAGCGTGTTTAGCGTGGCTTGCACGGGGCAGTTTACGTCCTTGCAGAATTCACGGGTTTTATACTCTGAGTAACCATCCAAAGGCATGTTGCATCAAAAGTATTATCCACTTGCTTAGTTATAAAACTGCCCAGTTACAAACTAGCGGCAAAAGAGCAACAAAAAGGTAAAAGAGAAAAGAGGTTAAGGCGGGATAGCGGCGCCTTCCACGTCAGGGTAGAAGATGAGGTCTTTTTCCTCAAGCAGCGCCTGAATTTTCTCCACTGCCGCGTAAACCTGCTCCTCCTTCTTGGCGCCTACACAGACCAGTTTGCCCGCGCTGAAAATGAGAAACACCACTTTGGGTTCGTCCATGCGGAAAACAGCGCCTGGGAACTGCTCAGGCTCGTACATGACTCTGCCCAGTTTGTACACGAGGCTTTCCAAATCGATTTCCCCGCCTAGCTCCGCGGAAGCCACGATGTTTTGGATGTTCACCACAGGTTTCTCCGTTATCTGGATGCCTTGCCCCCTAAGCTCCTTGACGACTTTCTCCACAGCAGCGCGTGATTCCTTCTCGGATTTAGCGCCTGTGCAGACCATTTTGCCCGTGCCGAAAATCAACGTTGCAGTTTTCGGTTTCTTAAGTCGGAAAACTAAGCCTGGAAAAACGCTGGGGTTATATTCGGTCTGGGGAAATTTCTCCACGATTTTTTGGAGGTCAATTTTCTGATTTAAGGAAACTGAAGCCACTATATTTTGAATCGAGATTTTCGGTTGCCGTTTCGTGCTCATTTAAATCCCATGTCAAACTGTGTTTATATACGCACGGGTATATAACATCATGCCTTTATAAGCACTTGCAAGTTTAGTACTGAACAATTATTCAAATGGATTAGCCTGTGTATAGGGGGAACCTCAAAAGTGCTGCGACGCCGCCTAAAGCTAAAAGTTTGCTGCCTGCTTCATGTTCAGTGCTGACAACTGTTACCGTTCCCGCGCGGTGCTCCACTTCCCGCATGATTTTCTCCAACCGCAACCGCTGGTTATCCTCTGCCTCCCGCAGCAACGTGTCCGCCAAAATCAGCTTTTCTATAGCGCCCACTTGCACCGCTTTTTCCACATCCTCAACACCGTAAGTGATGGTGTTTTCGCCTTTTCCGAGGCGTTTCATGGCTTCCTCCATGACCTCCGTTTCCTCCAGAACCCGCATTGCATGCGCTGCCTTCAGAAGCACGCCTGACCGCAGAGCCTCGTAGATGCCTGCTACGCCGCCGTTGTTTACGCTTTTGATGTCCGCGATGGATTTAGCCGCGTCCGCGGCGTTGTCTCTGAGGTAGTTGACGAACTCGTTTTTTACAAAGCCCACGCCGACGATGACTATGGAGTTGTGGCTTTGAGTCCAAAGCTGCTTTAAGCTATTGAGGGCGCGTTTGTAGTATTCGTTGGTGGCGCCTTGCCGTTTTTCAGCTTCATGTTTTCCGGGCAGCTTCACGCGTTCTTCAACTTTCACTTCGACGCCGTACTGCCTTGTTTCCGCTATGGCGTAGCCTTCGTCGTCTATGGCAACTATCAATAGCGGCTTTTCAGTTTCGCTGGCACGTTTTAAGCGGTCTAACGAATGTTTCTCCCAGCTGTTCTTCACGATGGTAATCGGGTGGTTTAGCGAGACGCTGATGGTGTGGTGTGCGCCTGACGGGATAATGTCGGGAGCGTGTATTATGATGCCGTGCACCCTCAGTTTTCCCAGAAACTTGTCCCAGGCAACGTTCTCCACTTTTACACCCATAAAGGCAGAGACGCGTTCGCCGCTTTTGGGGCGGCTAGCTTCCGTGTCCGATTTAATTGCTCGGCTTGTGTAGGCATAGACTTCATCGCCTGCATAGATGACATTGTAGAGGTGCCAGAGGTCATCTTGGTTTTCAGGGACGACTTTGACGTAGCCTTGCCGCAGGTTTGTTTCAGTTATCTTCAAAGCGTGCACATCTCAGATAGTGTGATGCGGCTAGTGGTAAAAATACACTGTGGCAAACGCCCCTTCAAACAACGTCCCGCAGCGCTTGCCAAACCCGAAAAGCCAATGTGCCCTTTATTGTCTGATAGGCTTTGGCGTAGCTTGTGGCGGCATATAGTTTCTGTACGGGTCCTTTCTGTGGATTTGCCTTTTTGTTTATTTAAAGGAACTTCATAGACGGCTGACTTAACTTTACTGTTAAAGGCTCAGGGTAACTACAAACGTAAACAACAAAAAATAGATAAATGACTGCCGCGTCTGTCATAGACAAAACAGGAGACAAACAGAATGGCAAGCAATATCCTAGTAAAAGACATCATGACTAAAGATGTAAGCGTCGTACACAACGAAACTAGTGTTGCAGAAGTCATAGACATCATGACCAAAAACGACCTGAGCTACATCATGGTCGAAATGAGCGGGAAACCAACCGGCATCATAACCGAGCATGATATCCTTGTCCGGCTGGTAAGCCAAGGCATACAGCCCTCCTCAGTCATAGCCCGCATGATATACACAAACCCGATTTTCACCATCGACGAAAACGCTACAGTCGAAGACGCAGTCAACATGATGAACCACTGGGGAGTTAAACACCTACCCGTAACTGGAAACGAAGAACAACTAGTCGGCGTACTCACCGCAGACAACGTCATATTCGCTATTCCATCAATGATTCCGTCGCTGAAGGAACTCTGCAGCCCAGGCTACAAACGCGTCAGATAAACACCCACTTCCAACCGCAAAACGTCGAAAAACTGATTCAAGTCGAAGCTTCAGGCTCACAAAAATAGTTAGGAAAGTGGGCTTGGCTACCCATTTTTTTGGTTCAAATACCCAGCAGATTCCCTGCAGGTTAGCTAAAAGGCAATTCAGGGCTTTTCTTTTGGGGTTACGGGTTATGGGTATTTTTTGTATTCCATTTCAAAGCATTCGTAAGCTGTAGTTGCTGTGCCGCTGGAAATGGTGTTGCTGCCTAGTACAGAAAATGAGGCGCCATTCCACGTAACTGAACCTAAAGTGTTAACGGTGTTTTCTAGAATAGCCCCTAATATCTTAATGTCTCCGCTTGTCGACCCTGAATTTGTACGTAACTGCACCCACGGATGAGTATAGGTTCCCATCGAAGGCTCGTTTGATGCGCCCCACCCTGCACCATCGAAAAGTTGGTACTTAATTTTTCCTGCGCTTGTTCCCCAAACTATCAAGCCGTGGCTTCCTGTGGGTTCCCAAGCAAAATCCGCGCAACGTTGACTTGACGTATCAATGCTTGTGTCTGGTGTAAAAGCTGGGCTTCCCCCGTTAACCGTCCACGCTCCGCTGCCTGACCAGTAAATTACATCCAGCTTTGTGCTTGCTCCAACTGAAACCAGCATCAGCTTGTTTGAGGAGGGGTCTGCTTTGAGGGTGCACCAGTTCGGCACGTTGCCTACGTTTGGGTTTGTAATTGTTGTATTCCATGCTCCGTTTGTCTGGCTTCGCATCGTGAAGGTATTCGTGGTTGTTCCTGAACCGACTGCTGTCCATGCCCGCCCACTTTGCTGCTCGTACGCAACCGCTATGCTGCCTGTGGTGTACTCGCTGACTGCTTCATCTAATCCAGTAGTGGTGCCCCATGAGTTGCCATTCCAAGCGCAACCAACTGCGTACTGGCTGGCGCCGTCGATGGCTACTAGTGTGATTTCGTTGCTTCCGCTCTGGGGGTTAGCTGCCATCTCGATCCAGTACATCTGCGCGTCTTTTTTGTTCGCTTCGTCGTTTAGGTAGTATTCCGTTGACCATCCTGAAGCGGGTGACCACGTTCTGTAGCCGAAGTCATGAGTGGGGTTGGGGCTTTGGTATCCGTAAACCAACAATGCCTCACCGCTTGTTTTTTCGTAGGCGACATCAAAGCACTTGTATGCGTTGGCTGTTGTTCCAACGTTTCCGATGTTATTGGTGGCTGTCCAAGTTGAACCGTCCCAAACGTAGGCATCCAAGTATCCATCATCAGACAAGGAAACCACGATTTTTTCGTCTGCCCTTGCCAGAAGGGGGCAATAGGCAACTCTCACAAAACGAACAGGGCTACCCGCATTGGGCAACACGCTTTGGATGCTCCATGCTGCAGTGGTTCCAGTCCATGTGCGGTCTTTAACGGTGTTTAAAGTTGTTGTCGAATCGCGGTATGCAATGAAGGCGTTTGTGTAACTTGGTAAAACCTTAATTGGGGTTATAGTAACGGTTGCTTGATAAAAAACCAGAGAATGCACGCTCATGGGAACAATAGTGATGAACAATGAGCAGAGTAGAATTGCTAAAACTTTGAAGAAGCATGCTCTAAGATGTTTTTTCGGCAACCCCCTTCTCATCTTTAAGGTAATTCTAACCCTGCATTCCTCCCATTCTGCTTGGAACGCGATTTTTACGTGAGGTAGCCTGTTACACCCGCAAAATCAAATCATCATGCGGGCACGATTCTTTCACGTAACCTCCTTCTCCTTTTTGCCTGTCACCTTTTGAATAAAAGAAGGTGATTGAGACTAAACTAGAATGAACTCAGCGGCATCGGCGTATACTGGAATGTTGGTGTAACCTGAGCTGTTTCGTCAACCAAATCATATGAATACGTTATTTCCAGCAGGTAGTACGTTGTTGTTGATGTGTTTTGATGCAAGTAGCCAACGTCGTTAAGGGTTAATCCGTTGATGAACGCCTTTGTGGTTGCTCCTGTTGCACCCGCATATAATGTTGCATCGACCCAAGCTGAGCCACTCCAATATTTTAGTTCAATCTGGAAAGTTGAGAACTTGTTGCTGTTAATTGCGGTTGTTAGCTGGATTGCTATTGCACAAACTTTGTTTGCGTCTGTTTCAACTTTAAAAGCATAAGTCGAGGAGTCACCTGTACTTAATGTCGGTGCAGTATCTCCGCCTGGGAGATACCTGACGCTGTTTACGTCATTAACGTATATGTTCCAAGAATCGGCTGTTGCACCCACTAAAAACTGTTTAACAGGAGTCATCGGCGATGTCACGCTGTAAGTAACCAACGCAATGGTGATTGTAATGAGGCAGGCTAAGGCAAGCAAGCCGTTTACTCCTAAAGTAAATTTCTTTTTCGTCAAAAACTTCACATCCATCACCTCCCGCGATGTAAGGATTCGAGTCACTTCGCAATAACATTTGTGTTACTCGAAAAGACACATAATTACTTTTAACATACGTAATATTTAAGACTTTCTTGCGAACAAAAACATTCAAATTCGGAACATTATGTTTACAATACAACCTTTTAGCTTCAAAAAAGAAGTATGGAAAAAGAGGGGAAAAGCTGAACAAAAAATTAAGAAAACGTCGGTTTAGGTTTTCCCAATTTTCTGTTTAAGCACGCAGTAATGAAGCCGTAATATTCAGGTGACGGTCTGCCTGGTCTGCTTCTGAATTCCCCGTGGAACTGGGACGCAAAGTAGAAATAGCGGTCAGGCAACTCCAACGTCTCCATTCTTCTCCCGTCCGCGCTTTTACCTGAGTAAACCATGCCGTTCTTGCAGAGCACGTCCAGATAATCCAAGTTGACTTCGAAGCGGTGGCGGTGACGCTCCTTAACTTCTTGAGTTCTGTACAGGTTGTATGCCATGGTTCCTTTTTCCAGAACGACCTTGTGGCTGCCCAGCCGCATGGTGGCTCCCTTGTTTTCTATACCCCGTTGTTCAGGCATCAAGTCGATAACGGGGTGTGGCGTGTTTGGGTTAATCTCGGTGCTGTTGGCGTCTTTTAATCCGCATACGTTACGTGCAAACTCGATGGTGGCAATCTGGAACCCATAGCATATACCCAAGAAGGGGATGTCGTTTTCCCGCGCAAATTTCGCCGCAGCCATTTTGCCCTCCGTTCCGCGAGGTCCGAAACCGTAAGGCACGAATACGCCGTCGAAGTTGTTGAGTTCGCTGATACATTGGGGATCCTGCTCGAACTTCTCAGCCTCTAAATATGTTATGCAAATCTTGGTTTTGTTGGCGGCGCCTCCATGTCGAAGGGCTTCGCCCATGCTGACGTAGCTGTCAGTTAACCCCGCGTATTTGCCCACTAACGCAATGTTCAGTTCGTGTTCAGGTTTCACCACGGCGTCAACGAATTCTTTCCATTGAACAAAATAAGGTCGAGTGCAGGCATAGTTTAATCTTTGGCAAATGAAGTCGCCCATGCCCTGACTATCCAAGATAAGTGGCACTTGATAGACGCTTTCTGCGTTGTAGCTGCAGAAAACAGCGTTTTCAGGGATGGTTCCGAACAAAGCGATTTTCCGCAGGGCTTCAGCATCTATCATTTTTGGGCTGCGCGCTACAATCGTGTCTGGCTGGATACCGATGCGGCGAAGTTCATTAACGCTGTGCTGCAACGGTTTAGTTTTCATTTCCTGTGTTACATCTAAAATGGGAACCAAAGCCACATGAACGTAGAGCGTATTCTCAAAGCCTTCTTCCAGGCGCATTTGCCGTATGGCTTCAAGGAAAGGTAGTCCTTCGATGTCGCCCACTGTGCCGCCGACCTCGGTGAGAACAACCTCAGCGTTTGATGTTCGGGCGATTTTTCGGAAGTGACTCTTAATTTCGTTGGTGACATGGGGAATAATCTGAACGCATCTGCCCAGAAAATCGCCTCTTCTCTCTTTCTCTATGACGGCTTTGTAGATTGAGCCTGTTGTGATGTTGTTTTCCTGTTTGAGGCTCAGGTCAAGGAACCGCTCATACCAGCCGAGGTCTAAGTCTGTTTCGCCGCCGTCGTCGGTGACGAAGACTTCCCCGTGCATGTATGGATTCATGGTTCCCGCGTCAACGTTGACGTAGGGGTCGATTTTTATAACTGTAACTTTTAATCCGCGGCTCTGAAGCATCTTGCCTATTGAACTGGTTAGAATGCCTTTGCCTACGGAACTTAACACTCCGCCTGTAACAAAAAGGTACTTCACCATCCGAATATCCCCATAATAAACTACACCTTTCGGTCGCAGTTAATTTAACTTTTTTGTGCAGAAGCCTGAACAATTGTGCAGTACTGCACAAAGACAGCCTGGAGAGTGCCCTCAGAAAAAGGGCGATGTTATGCTAAGTCTGCTGTGTTTGGCTGTACCTGCGGCTTCTGCGGAAAGCCACGAAGATAAGCCAGAGTCCCACAATAACTATGCCAATCGCAAACCACACATCCCAGTTGATTTTGATGCCATAGATTTGGGAGAACAACAGAGCTAAGCCAACAAGAATGATTACGATTCCAGCAAACAATGCCCCAAAGCCGCTGCCTCTGCCCGTATGGTATTCTTTTTGGTAGTGCCTATGATTCCAGGGCGCGTACTGCTTTTGTCTCGCCGCTGTAGCGAGAGGTGCACCGCAGTTGCCGCACACGTTGGCGTCGTCAGAATTAAGGGTGCCACACTTTGAGCAGTAAACCAATTCGGATACGCCTTCCTCAGTATCTCGTTAGGCTCATTGCGCTCATAAGACTTGTGGTAAACCCCCAAAAGAGGAAACCTTGTTCATAACTATGCCCATCAAAACTTGCTTAAGAGACAAAACCGCTATGTTTCTTGCATGCTTTGCGGGACCAGTTTAATCTCGAAAAGTTGCGGCCAATTCTTCCCTGTTACAAAAAACCTGTTGCTGTCTGGGTCGTAGGCGATTCCGTTCAGCGTACCTGTAGAGCCATGCGCCTCTTGGAGTCCAGTCAGGTCTATCCACGATTTGATTTGCCCCGTTTGCACGTTGATTACGGCGATTTTTGGTTCTTCGAAAATGTTGGCGAATATGTCTCCGTTTACGTATTCGAGTTCGTTGAGTTTGGAGACTGAGGTGTTGCCGTCCTGCACTTGGATTTGGCTTGTTTTCTGATGGGTTTCTGGGTCAAGGAAGTAGAGGTTGTCTGTGCCGTCGCTCATGATTAAGTGCTCGCCGTCGAAGGTGAGTCCCCAGCCCTGAGTTGGATATGAAAAGTTCCCTTGAAGGGCAAACGAGTTTCTATCGTAAATGAAGCCTATGTGCGTCTGATAAGTTAACTGGATTATGGTGCCGTTAACAAGGGCTATGCCTTCCCCGAAATACTGGTATGACAGCGAAACCTCCTGAAGAACCTCTCCAGAAGCTAAATCTACTCTGCGCAAAGTTGAGGCTCCATTTAAGCCTGTACCTTCATAGAGAAAACCGTCGGCGTAAAAAAGACCTTCTGTGAAAGCATGTTGGTCGTGGGGAAACGTGTTCACAACCTCATAGGTGTATTGTCGAGCTGCCGAGGGCTCTGGATTTTCCATGTTTAACGAAACAATAATTGACACGCTTAGCAAAAGAATAATTGCAGCGAGCAACGCGGCGCCAGTGATTGTTTTCGTCATTGTTGTATAGTGGCTTTGCTTATTAATAGGCAAAACGGCTTTCAGATTTTCATCCAAGAACCTTTGCTGTGAGTCCAATTCTGCTTATCTGCGAATGCGTGGGCGCTAACTGCGGATATATCTGACCACAAACCTTAAGAACGCCAGCTAGTCTTACTTTTGTCTGTCTAAAACTACAAGGTGTTGAATCAGATTGGCAGTTGAAGGTTTTTTCGAAAACAAACGACCACAACCAGTTGACGCCAAAGTTGGCGAATTGACTCCACAATCAAGAGCCGTAAATGTAACGGCAAAGGTTGTTTCCAAAAGCGAAATACGCGAGATTCCCATGGGCAGAGATGGGTCAGCCCACAAAGTCTGCGACGCATTAGTCGGAGACGAAACAGGCGTAGTCTACCTTACACTATGGGACGATAACATCACTAAAATCAACGAAGAAGACACTATACGCGTCGAAAACGGCTACGTCACCCTCTTCAAAGGCAACATCCGCTTAAACATAGGCAAATACGGCAAACTCGAACTTGCAAGTGAACCACTCACCGCAGAAGTAAACACAGAGAACAACGTTTCCAGCAAAACATACGAGCAAGAACGCAGACCATTCCGAGGCGGCGGCAGAAGAAGCTTCGGCGGTGGCGGCTATGGCGGAGACCGACGCGGTGGCGGCGGCTTCGGTGGACGTGACCGACGCGGTGGCGGCGGCTTCCGAGACCGCAGATACTAAATTGAATAAAGCATACCTTTCTATGCTTTTTTCGGTTTAAGGTCTCTTTCTTTTTTATCTTTTTTTATTATGTTTTTAGTTTTTAGTTTTTCTGAATTTAGCCGCGCGGTTAGCGATTAACGTAGCAACTGCACCTGCGCTTACTCCAGCATCAATGTTAACGACGGCTAAACCCAGCGAGCAAGATTGAAGCATAGCCATCAAAGTGCCTATGCCTTTCTCTCCAAAACCGTAACTGTTAGAGGTTGGAACCGCAATCACTGGAACACCAACCATACCTGCCACTACCGACGCTAAAGCGCCCTCTCGACCCGCAACAACCACCACGCAATCTACATCTTTAAGCATCAACTCTTTTAGCGGCTGAAGCAGTCTATGAATCCCCGCGACCCCCACATCGTAAATTGTGAAAACTTCGCAGCCCATTTCCTCAGCGATAATCTTGGATTCTTCAGCTACTGGAATGTCAGAGGACCCCGCAGTTATAACCCCGATTTTCCCTCCGCTACGCTTGACCACAAATTTCTTCCTTTTAAGAAGAGCCATTCGCGCTTTTTCACAGACTTGCAGGTTTGCGTCTTTAGGGAGGGCTTCGCGTAGCGCTCGGATTTGCTCTTGTGAGCATCGGCTGATTATTGCCCTACCTGATTGAGAAAGCATTTTCAACGAGATTTCTGTGAGGACCCTTGTTTGTTTTCCTTCCCCCAGAATTATTTCTGGCAACCCGTTCCGCAGTTCCCTGTTGGGGTCGATTTTTGCCAAGTTGTCCACTTCTTCAACGGCAAGAAAACGCAGCAGGTTCTCTGCTTCATCTGTCGAGATTTCTTTTTTAGCGACTTTCTCAAGCACTTCTTTAAGCGTTATCATAAGACAAGCACCGCAACGGATAATGTTTGAGACGCACAAGTCATATATTATTTATGTGGTTACCTTCTCCTGAGGGAAATCTATGTGTGCCGACAAAAGCGGGGTTTCTGACAAAACAGTGGTTATCGACTGCCAAGTCGCCGGCGTTTCAGGCGACATGTTTTTGGGGGCTTTAATTGACCTTGGGGCTGATGTTACCAAAATTGTTTCTGCCATAAAAGCCTTGGAGAACCCCGAATACGGTTACGGAAGCGTCCAAGTGGCAATCAAGCAGGTTATGCGTCGGGGATTCAAAGCAACCCACATCGATGTCACCGCAGAATTAACAGGAGAAACGCACGGGAAACACCTCATAGAGACCGTGGAGAAAAACGCAGCGAACCTTAAGCTTTCCAAAAAAGCAATCCAGTTCGCCTCAAACGCCATTCGAACATTAGTGAATGCTGAAGCGGGAATTCACGGCAACAATCTATCAGACACTCACCTACATGAGGTCGGATTAGTGGACACTCCAGCAGAAATCATAGGTTGTGCAGTAGCCTTGGATGACCTCGGATTATTCGACGCCAAAATTTACTCTACACCTGTCTCAATCGGAGGAGGAACACACAAGTTTTCACATGGTGTTGTTTCAATTCCCGCCCCCGCCGTATTGGCTATTCTGCAATCTAAACGGTTTCCCATTAAAGGCGGACCAATCGAGGTAGAACTAGCTACTCCTACGGGGGTATCTATTTTGGTTAACTTGGTTGACGAGGTAAGCTGCTTTTATCCTGCAATAACCCCCTTAAAAGTGGGCTATGGCGCAGCAACCAAAGACTTCCCCGAACTTGCCAATGTCCTAAGAATAACAATAGGCGAACCGTTTGATGCGGGGCTCTTGAAAGACGAAATTGCCGTTTTGGAAACCAACGTGGACGATGTAACTGGCGAAGTCATCGGCTACACAATCGAGAAGCTGCTCCGTGAAGGCGCCAAAGACGTAAGTGTAACTCCCATGCTAACAAAGAAGAGCCGCCCAGGGCAAATCCTGAAGGTGATTGCAGACAAGAACGCAAGCAAGCATTTGTCGCGGGTCATCATGGAGGAAACAGGCACTTTAGGTGTTAGGGTCACCTTTTGTGAACGGTACGTGCTTAACCGCAAACTGCACGAAATGGCGGTACTAATAAACGGGGTTAAAGAGCGGGTGAACGTAAAAGTGACAAGAGACAGCAAAGGCATAGCCTTCCACGTTAAACCCGAATATGAGGACATAAAAAGGATAGCCAACGCCACAGGTACGCCTTTACGTGAAGTTTCCGAGATAGTCCTGGCGAAAGCCCGAGAGACCTTCCAGAAGAGGTGAGCCGTCGTGAGCGATGCAGATGCGAAGTATGAATCCTTGAAAGGTTTCATCAAGGACAAGGGAAAAAATGGCGCCGTAATTGCCTTTTCTGGGGGAGTAGACAGCTCGGCATTGGCGGCGGTTTGCCACTTGGTTTTGGGAGAAAAAGCGGTTGCTGTCACTGCAAAGTCCCCCACGTACACTGCCCAAGAAGTTGTGGACGCCCAAGAAGTGGCGCGGGAAATAGGCATTAAATTCGTCATTGTCAAAACCGATGAATTATCTAACGAAGAGTTCCGCAGAAACCCCAAGAACAGGTGTTACTACTGCAAAAAAGAGCTCCTGCGCAAGCTGCAAAATGTGGCTGAGACCCTTGGGCTTGAAGTGGTTTTTGAAGGCACAAACTTTAGTGACTTAACCGAGCATAGACCGGGCTTTCAGGCAGTTAATGAGCTACCGAACGTTTATAGTCCCTGGGTTGAAAGCGGCTTCACAAAAGGCGAGATACGGAGTGTAGCTAAGGAACTGGGGCTTTCGGTTCATGACAAGCTGCCCCAGCCCTGCTTAGCCTCAAGGATATCTTATCACGAAGAGATAACCCGCGAAAAACTAGACCGTATCCAACGAGCGGAGCAGGCAATAAAGGAGATAGTCAATGTTAAGCAGCTTCGAGTCAGAGACCACAGCGGAATCGCCCGAATAGAAGTAGGAAAAGACGAGCGGCATCTTCTTTGTGACGTTTCTGTTTTTGACCAAATAAACGGCAAGTTGAAGGCTCTTGGCTTCAAATACGTAACAGTAGATTTGGAAGGTTACCGGTCAGGCAGCATGCTCATGTATTAGACGGCTAATAAACCACAGGTCTGGTCGGGCTCGTCTGCTTTTTGTACAGGAAACCTTTTAACTGCACATAGGTTTTCATTCCTGAAAAGGCGTTGTTCTATGGTTGCCGAAAAACAAGCTAAACCGACCGTTGAAGAATTACTAGCTAAAGCCAAAAAACCCGCACAGCTTGCGCCGGGTATGCACAAGTTTTACGAGGGAAAAATGCAGGTTATGCCCCGATGCGCCATCAACAGCCCTGACGACTTTGCAATTTGGTACACGCCTGGCGTGGCAGCTCCCTGTAAGATGATACAGGCTGACCCAGAGAAAAGCTTTGAGTTGACGAACCGCTGGAACAGCGTCGCCGTAATCTCTGATGGCACCCGCGTGTTGGGCTTAGGTGACATCGGTCCTGAAGCAGCCATACCCGTCATGGAGGGCAAGGCCATGCTTTTTAAGTATTTAGGCGGTGTGGACGCTGTTGCTATTTGCCTTAGAACCAAGGACCCTGAAGAAATCGTTCGAACTTGCGAGTTGTTGGAGCCCACTTTCGGAGGCATTAACCTTGAAGATATTGCTAAACCCAAATGTTTTCAGGTATTAGAGAAAGCCCGCGATAAGCTGCAGATTCCCGTTTGGCACGACGACCAGCAGGGCACGGCAACCGTTATTTTGGCTGGGTTAATGAACAGCTTCAAACTAGTCGGCAAAAACCCTCAGGACGCCCTGATAACGCTTATTGGTGCTGGATCAGCTAACATCCGTACTGCTTTTGTTTTGATGAAGTGGGGCGTAAAGGCAGGCAACATAATGCTCGTTGACACCAAAGGAGTTGTGCACTCTGGCCGGACAGACATCAAAAAAGACGACGACCCGTGGAAGTACGAGTTAACCCAGATTACCAACGGCGAAAACCGAACAGGCGACATTACAGAGGCCTTCAAGGGTGCTGATGCTGTGGTGGCTGCGTCAAAGCCCGGTCCGGGGACAATAAAGCCTGAATGGGTTAAGACCATGGCGGACGACGCAGTTATTTTTGCGTGTGCAAACCCGATTCCTGAGATTTGGCCTTGGGAAGCAGAAGCCGCAGGCGCACGCATTGTTGCCACTGGCAGAAACGATTTTCCAAACCAGGTTAACAACAGTCTTGGGTTCCCCGCAATTTTCCGGGGCGTGCTGGATGTGAAGGCAAAAACCATCACTGATGACATGTGCATCGCAGCAGCTGAGGAACTTGCCAAGTTCGCCGAAGAAAGAGGCATAACTGAAAAAGACATCCTGCCGCGGATGGAGGAATGGGAAGTTTTTCCTCGGGAAGCAGTTGCCTGTGCCCTGAAATCGATTGAGCAGGGTGTTGCCCGAGTTAAGCCAAGCCGTCAGGAACTGTATGAGCGTGCCAGTAGTATAATTCATAATGCACGGGAATCCACCGCATTATTGATGAAACAGGGCTTGATAAAACAGGCTCCCTCGCAGGAGCAACTGCTGAAATAAGCCTTCTGCGGATAGCAATGTGTAGATGGGATTTCTGTTGGTTAGGAGAAAATTATTTAAGTAATTCGATTAGATAAATGGGCTGGGGAATACCTATGCGTTTGGATTATGCTCTTTACGGGTTAGCAGCAATTTTATTCGTCTTAACCGCAATTGACGTAGCGTACATTACAGAGCCGACTACACAGATTGTGTACGCAACATTGACAGCAGTTGTAGGGCTAATATGCCTTGTCGGCGGTTACTTCCTGAAACCAAAAACAACTACCACAGCAACAGCGCCTAACCCTCAGCCAGCAGCGGCAGAGCAAAGTTCACCCGCAGAAACTCCAGTTGTTGAAACCCCCCAAGCGGAGGTTCAAACGGAAGCCCCCCAACCCGAAACCGCGCCAGAACCCGCTTCGCCGATGGAATCTGAGTCCGTCGCAGAAGAGCCAAAACCTGAAACGCCGACTGTAACTGAAGAAGCTCCAAAGGCTGAAGTTCAGGCAGCTCCAGTAGCGAATGCGTTTTCTCAGATACGCGGCATAAACCAGAAAAGAGCTGAACAGTTGGCATCTAACGGCGTAACCTCAATAGAGGAGCTGGCGAACGCATCCGCTGATGAGTTAGCTGAGAAGTTGGGTGTTTCTCCTAGAATAGTAAAAATGTGGATTGGCTGCGCCAAGAAACTGGTAAAATAAAAGAAGGGCTGTTGAGGACCATCAGTAGGTCTTAAGTCAGCTTCACTATGTTTCTCTTTTCTAAGCGTCTGAGAGCATCCAGAAATTCATTTCTTTTTTCGCCATTCAGATTCAAGTTACACATCATGTCTTTGACTGACATCTCTGATTTACCAAAGTTTTCGTGTCGTTTATGCAGATGCTTAACGATGGACCGCTCTAGTTTGCCGCATCGCCATGTGGTGTTCCGAATCAAAACGACTATGGTCCTTACGAGTGCCTGCTCGCTGGTTTGCCGTTTAGCCATCCTTTGCCCCTGATGAACTAGGCTTCACTGTTTTTAAGCATTTTTGTTTAGACATTATTCTAGGTCCCGTGGGGCATGGAGAAGTTGCCAATATTAAAGCGGATTTTTTCTAAGATAAACCCCATGTGTTTGACCATAATAGTTTTTGAGTACTGCTACATTCTTGTACCCTAGCCTTCCATAAAGCTTCAGCGCCGCAACGTTGCCTTCCCGTGCCTCTAAACGACACTCTTTGGCGCCTTTCTGTTTAAAAATCGCTTCAATTTCCAGCATCAGTCGCCGTCCGATTCCCCTTCTGCGATGAAAGGGTAACACGTCAACGGTCATTATGTGCCCTACGGGTTGATTGCGGATTAACTCTATCCTTCCGATTATGAACCCTGCAATCTCGCCGTTTACCCGCGCAACAAAACCGACCGCGTTGTAATCCGCAAGAAGGTAGCCTATCTGCTGTTTAGAGAACGCCTCATCGTCGAAGCACTGCTTCTCTATTTCATAAAGGTCATCTAGAATCCGAATTGACGCGTCCTCTATTTTCAGGTCCATTTTTCTGCCTAAACACGTTAAATGCGGCGCCTGATTAGGGTTTCTCCGTTAGCGGCGGCGTTTTTGGTGCAGGGGCCAATTTTAATTCAACCCACTGTTGCGCGCCTAAGCCTATTCCTAATCTTAGCCAGTGTGTAATTATTCTGCTGAGCATTGTTGCTGTAGCGCTTATTCCCGCTGGGACTCCCATAGCCGTGTAGAGTGTGGTCATGGTGATTTCTGGAAGCCCAACTTCAAACGGTACCCCAATGGGGATGGATTTCACGGCGACCACGATGGAGCCTGTGATGAACACTATGCCCCATGGAACCTCGAATCCGAGCGAAAGAAACACCAAGTAGGGTACGCTAAGGCTGCAAAACCAGTTAATCGCCAGCAGAACCGTTGGCACGATGAGGTTTTGGGGTTTACGAATGAGTTCTTTCATGGAGCCATGGAAAATTGCTGCGTCTTTGAGGGCTTCCTCTTCGATTTGGCGTAGCTGTTTCCATCTTCCACGCGTGATGAATTCGCCGATTCTAACCAAGGCGGTTATTATTTTTACACTCCATGTCTCTTTGATGCTGACCAGCAACAGCAGAATCATGATGGCGGCTATAGCCGCTGTGAAGAAGAGAATCAGGTTGAAGATTATTGGGTTAACGCTGGCGTTGGCAACAAGCAGCATTATGCCTGCAATTAAGAAAGCAACGTTCATGCCCATGCCGAGCAACCGTTGCGTGACCACGGAGGCTACGACTTTACCGCCCGTGCCGCTTTGCTCACGGTTTACAAGGTATACTCTGCAGACTTCGCCGCTTATGGACTCAGCAGGTATTATTATATCAATGTAGGTTCCGTACCAGACATAGAGGTAGCTGCGTATCACCGAAATTTTTACTTGAAGGTAATTGAGGATGCTTCTCCAAGAAACAGCGTAGAAGAAGACCTCAACAATGCTCACTGCAACCGCTGTGGAGAGAATTAGGAGGTTTGCAGTTTTCGCAGTGGCAATTATCTCTTGGATGTCCACGTTGAATAGTAATATGTAGAGGAAGAAGGCGGTTAAGCCGACAATGGGCAACAGAATTGTTTTGCGGGTGAGTTTGGGTCGGTTTGCGTCCATTGTTTTATTCGCAGCCTTGTTCTAAACGCTGATTGGGTGTCCTGCGAAGATTATATGTTTTGTCCAATTCCGCGCTTGGAATTAAGCGGTTTTTGCAAGAAGTTTCAAAATTTTGGGTTTGAATCTGGTTTTTTTAGCGGGATATGCCATGTACGCTGAAAACTTGTTCTACCGTGAAGTTGAGGGCTATGTGAAAAAATGGAAAAGCTATATGTAAGCCAGAGAGTAAGTACGGGTAACCTTTAGAGTGGAGTGTTAATGAATGACTGAACGCGACAACCTGACTGACCCACAAAAATCAAAAGAATACAGTCAAACCATGACAGACTTGGCAAGCGAGCTGGAAGTTTTGAGAGGCGAACTGCAGAGTCTGATGGTGCGGTTCGGCTTGCGGGCGCTGAAACTTTACCAGACGGGAACACCTGAGCCCTTGTTGCCCAATCAGATGTCCTACCTCATAAAGTACGAGTTGACAAACGCAATTCAAGACCTTTCGGCGCCATCCAACATTGAAGCCATAATCAAGCAAACCAAAGAAGAATGGCAAAAATCGCCAGAAACAGAAACATAACCTCCCCCAATTTTGTTTCGAAAAAGTTTTTTGCAGAAACAGTTTTTCAGTTTATAGGCGGTTTGACGCGGCTTATCTCTTTAGAGTCAAGCTTGGTCCACTGCCTGAATTCGTTTGACGGGGGATTCTCTGCATAAAGCTGCTTTCGCATAGACTCCAAGAACGTGTTTTGTTGTCCCGTGTACTCTGCTGCAGTCATTAAGCTGTTTCCCGCGTTTTCAGCTGCTGCGTAGAGCGGCTCGGCTCTTTTGTGCCACTCGGCGTCCCTGAGCGCGTGATGCTCCATGATGGTTACGGGCACTGCCTCCACGATGCTTCGCAGGTTCTCTGTTCCCCTGCGTATCTGTGTCTCCTCAACTCTGAAGCCGCCCAGATAAAACGGGGGACCCCCAATCATGAGCACACCGGGGTTTTCAGCTTTGATTTGTTCTGCAGTGCCGTTTGACATGGGTCCTTGAACGTCGGGTGCATGCATGAACCGTTCGCCTCCATATTCGATTGTTGCCATGATTACCCAACCCAGCATGGAATTTTCTGGTCCATGAGGCACCGCCTCTGAAAAACGAATGGTGGTTTCTTTGAAGCTGAAGGTTTGCCCGTCTGCAACTGCCAGTTTCTCTGCGTATTTGCCGCCTGTTTTCTGGAACATCCATGCCCGTTGGCGTTGGCTGGCGTTGATTTTCTCTTTCGGATTCTTCAAAAGGACGGCTTTACCTTCGTAGATTTGGCGGGCAGTCTCGCCGTTCTGAGTCCAGTTCACCAGCCAATCCTCGTAACTGGGCGTGTGGTGGTCAAAGTGGTAGTGGCTGATGGTGACAACTTGAGCTTTTTCGGCTGCTTGGGCGATGCGCATGCGCAGTTTAGCTATGGCTGCAAATTCAGTGGGGTGCGGCAGCAAACTGAAGCGGTATGGCGCCAGCGAAACCCCCGCGTCCAGCAGAACCGTAACATTTGGGGTCTCAACCAACGTACACATGGAGCGTACGCCAAAACTTTCCGCCGCTAACGGTGTAACTTTAATTTTTTTCAGCATAGGCAATAATTCTTTGTAAGGCGATAGGTATTAATATTGTCCGTTCACATCCACAGCAAGCGGCTATGGCATTAGCCCAGACCACATGGTCTAAACCGCGCTAAACCAGTACAGTGGACCGCTGATAATGCCTACCTTAACGGAGAAAACGAAGGTGGGCAGAAAAATGCACTTTGCAGAAATCGGGTTGCTGGCGTTTGGAGCGGTAATGGGCGCACTTTTACGGTACCAAATCACTGAGTCACCCCTCCTTTTGGGTGCCTTACAGGTTAACGTGTTAATTGCGAATGTTCTGGGCAGTTTCATTTTGGGAGCCTTCTCCGTGGCGGCGCTGGCTTTGAACTTTGACGCGAAGTATTCACTGCTTGTTGCCGTTGGCTTCTGCGGTTCCTTGACAACCATGTCCTCCTTTGCATTGGAAACCAGCAACCTGCTGGACAACAACAGTTTATACCTTGCCACCGTGAACATATTAGCAAACGTTGGTTTGTCGCTGGGCGCGGTTCTCGGCGGCAGAGCCGTAGCGACAATAATGCTGGAGGCTCTTTTGCGTTGAAACAGAAAATGTGGAATCTGACCATACGCATAAAAAAGAACGATGAACTGGACGGTAAACGTCTTGAAACGCTGGTTATGGAGCTGCTTATGAAGGCAAACATCGCAGGCGCCACCGCATGGACAGGAGTCGACGGATTCGGCAAACGCGGCAAAAGCACCCTCCATTTAGAAGGCGTCACCGTAAACATGCCCCTGCTAATCGAAGTAATTGATGCGCAGGAAAAGCTGGAGCCGCTTCTGCCTGAGCTAAAACGAATCGTTGACGACAACGGCTTAGTAAGCATAAACGAAGTATACGTTCTCTAACCTGGCTTTGGTGCCTTAACGTTTTAATGGCGCGAACAGCTGTTTTGTGTTTGGCGGGCGATGACGACTTTGGCCCGAAGACGCGTAGGATGATTTCGATCTTGAGTACGAAGCGTGAATCCGCTAGAAAAAGGATATTTGTGGGTTCACGCGCGAGCCCCCAACCTTTGACCTGGCTGGCTATTTTTCTTCGGGTTTTTCCCAAAGTTCAAGCTTTTGCTTTTTGAGTTCTCGGCGTTTCCTTTGCAGGTAATTGTAGACGGTGTGGTGTTCGCTGCCTTGGATAATCATCTGCACGGCGTTTCTTGCCGCGTTTACCTCTTCGAAGGTTCCTATGGAGCCGACCGTGTGACCGTAAATTACCATGTCTGCTTCGGTTAGCTCTTCGATTGTTTTTCTGGTTTTTCCGTTCATGCCGATTATGCGGCTTTTGACGCGGCGGATATCTGATTCTGACCTGCCGAAAATCAAGCGTAAATCAATTAAGTCAAAAACCGTGTCTTCGTTGCGTATCAGGCGGAATGCTCGGTCAGGAGTGAACCCTCTGCCGATTGCCATAACCACATCTTTGGCTCTTAACAGCAGCGACGGGTCCGTTGTGCCTTCGGCAAGGATGATTTGTACGCCGCCCGACCCGCTTTCGATGTCAAGTTTCACCTGTAGACGTTCTTCGATGTCAAGTTTTACTTTGCCGTCTGGACCTATGAGAACGCCGATTCTTTCTTTGGGTATTCGGATAAACGTGTTAAGATTTGACATTTTTCCCAGTAACCTGCTTGTAAACTTCTTCGTTCGGGAGGACTTCTACGCCTTGGCGACTAAAGAACCTATTCACGTTGGTTATGTCCCTGTTCAAGAGGAAATCCGCAAGAGGATGTGAGGTTGGCACAGATTGTGACATGTCAAACATAACCAATTTGCCCTTCCAAATCATCAGGTTATATTCGCTTAGGTCGCCGTGAACAAGCTCTGCTTTTCGATAAAGCCTCTTCATGTAAGTTAACAGTTGTTTGTAGGTTTTTTCTGGGTTTTCTGGAGGCTGCTCTTTAAGCGAGGGCGCGCTGACCCCATCTTTGCCGATGAACTCCATGATAACCACGTTTCTTTCCACGGCAATGGGTTTGGGCACCCGTATCTTTACGTTGTTGGCTGCCTCCAAGTTTTTGAATTCTTTCATCGCCCACGTGGTAATTAGGGCGCGTGTGTCACGTTTAACGTTCTTGAAGCGGTAGTCGCCTTCGATGTACCTGAGCATGCCTTTTTTGAATTCAGCGGAGCTAGTCAAGTAGATTTTGACCGCTCGGTCTTCCCCCGCTTTGGTTTTGCCCCAGTAAACGCGTGATTCTTTCCCAGCGTTCACCACACCGTTGACCTCGTTTATGACTCCGCTTTTTAGGAAACTGAAAAGCACCATACGTGTAGATTGGTCGAAGACTTCTTCTATAGTGGCTCGTTCACTGGAGAAGTCGTGGGTGAGCATGCGGTCTCGGCGCTCAATGTTTTGTTCTTTACGTTTTATTCTCTCTCGGACTTTAGACATACATCAACCGACAACACATTCATTTTATGTATAATAAAAGGATTCTAACTCTGAACTAAGAAAATTATGAATTAGTCTCTTCTTGAAGCTGGCTTAAAGGTTGAGGTAGCCTTTCCTCCGCAGAACCTCCGCTTGTCCCTGGGTGTACCGCCAAACAACGTCGCCGCGTGTGTCGCTTTGAAAATCCCAAGGTGAAACCAAAACTACATCGCCCTCGCGTATCCAGACTCTGCGTTTCATTTTGCCGCGGATTCGGCAGAGCCGTTCTTTGCCGTCTTGGCATTTAACCATGATGCGGTCGAAGCCAAGCAGTTTCGTTACTAACCCAAGCAACTCGTTTTGGGAGGGATACATCATCTCGTTAAGATTGCCTTCACTTAACACTTTCTTCTTGCCCATTACGACATCTCGGGAGCATTCTGAAAGAAAATATATTTTTCACTCCCTTAAAAGTATGTCCATTCAAATCGCCGCGTTTTCAAAAAGCGCGCTGTTCGCCTAATAAAGTCCCCATACAAGCGATTTACTGCAAGTTTTCTACTTTTTGCTCTCTTAACCCATCAACAAGTAGTTCATGGAAACTTTATTTAACATACACTCGGTTAAGGGGTAATGTCTCAGTAACAAATTGGCTCAGGACGGAAGAATATGAAATTCGCTCCTTCCAACCAAGTGTTGGCTTTACTTTTTATTATACTCCTTGCTGTTTCAGTCGGCAACACCTTTTTGGTTCTCTACAACAACGATGCTGCACAGAAGCAGCGCACCCAAGACCTTTACGCCCAGAACCAGTTGATTCAAACATTAAACCAATCGCTTAGCCAAGCCATAAACCAAGCCACCGACGCCATAGACAAACACAGCCAAACAATAACCCAGACTATTGAAGCGTTAAACCAGACTAACGCAGATTTGAACCAAACATACACTGAGCTTAACCAAACAGACTATAGAATCCAAAATTTGTTAAATGGAAAAATCGATAACTTGAACGCGCGTTTACCGATAGAACAATATGACTACATAATTTATCAGTACCGAGATAACCTAACTCGCACATTGATATGTGCAGCAAAAAACGGCATAACAGGTAACGCTGACTTTGTTTCTACAGACGCAGCAGTTGTTTTCAACTTAGCCCTCACCAACGGCAAAAGCATTTACATAAAATCAGGCGTATACTACCTCAACTCCGACATAAACCTGACTAACCATCGCAACGCAAGAATAGACAGTGATGGTGCAACGCTGAATCTGAATGGTCACAAACTGGTTATAAGCGGAACAAGCTATGAAAACTCGCAGAACAACCAGATATCAGGATTAATCATATTCAGAGGCACTGTGCGAATTGAAAACTCCTTCAAAACAACCGTTACAAACATGATTTTCGACACCTGCACCGTCGGATTAGAACTGATAAACACAAACACTTGGACAGAAGGCACCCGAATCGACACAGCCCACTTCACTAAATGCACCCAAGGCATCGTTTTCAGAACCAACACCACCAGCACACAGCCAGATGGAAACACCACGGGGTCATACGCCAGCACTGAAATCAACCGATGCTACTTCAACCAACTTGAAAACTCCATAGCCATCACAGTCGAAGAAAAGGCTGAATTCACCGACAGCCAGATGCAGGACATCCGCATATGGACAGGAGAAGACGGCAAATACAACCAGACAGGACTCCAAATTGAAGGTTCCATGTACAAAACCGTAATGAAAAGCGTCGTTTTCGAATCCTTCGCAAAACTTCCACTGAACGATTCGCTATTGTACGCCATAAAAATCTACGCGACAGCCTACGAACCCCCCATCATCGGTACAGGCGTGAACATTCTGGGCGCTTGGACCGCCCGCGTATACAATCCTGATGGCTCATGGATATACGGTATTGGAGCAGTGTTCAAGCAGACAGGCATCGCTGTTCCAGTTGGCACGGATGATTACGGTGAAGCGCAGATTTTCCAGCTTCATCCAGCGATAATTGCGAGTTTTAAGCCGAAGATAACCGTTGACGGCAGCTTCCAAAGCAACGAGGCTGTCACGGTGCGGTTTCGGCTGGAATTCATCGATAACGTAGTTTCAAATCCCATTGAGAAAACCTTCACTTCCAGCGGTTCAGTGTGGCTTGACGACGAAGATTTTCTGCAGCTTTACGGCTACTTAGACCTACTTTACGCGATTCACATAGACGCAAAAGCATCTGATGCTTCCAACGCAACGGTCAAAGTGGACATTTACGGCACAACCACGTAGCCCGCTGCTCACCCGTGAAGGGCTTCTTCAAGGGTTTGCTGGCGGTTAGATTTCGAATTTTTCCAGCACGCTTTTTTCTTTTACGCCCGTGATTTCTGCGACCACATGAAAATACTGCTGTAGCCCCGAGGTCTGAATTCTAGGCTTGAGTAACTCGTCAATTTGGAAAACCCCCGCAGAGTCAGACATGGAAATCTTTATGGTGATTGGCTTCTTCAGGTCGTTATCCTCTAAAAGCTCCACTTTTTCGATGCTGAGCGCGGAAACAGAGTGGATGTCGACTTTTCCTGCCCTGAAGGGGATTCTTGCCCGTCCCGCTTCCATGTCTAGCGCATCAGCGATTCCTACGATGCCCGCTTCCACCGTTAACACGCAGTTGGTCGGCGAATGTGGACGTTCATGAGAAACGACGGCGTGGAGCACTTCAGAGGTGATTATGGCCCGTTCCTCTTCATTGTAGGTTGGATTTAGGCAGTCTTCGAGGAATTCAAGGGCTAATAGCCCGCTGTACATTTCGTGGCGGTTTCGGATAACTATCATGCCTAAATCGTGGAATATGGAGCCTAAAACCACAACGACTTCTGCATCTTCGTTTTTCATGGCGTAGTTTTTGACGATGCTTGGCGTAACCTGCTTCTCTATGAGTGTGCGTAGCAGTTTCAATGCTAGGTTTGCGACGATTTTTACGTGGGTTGGTCCATGATCCGTGTATCCCATGCGGTCAATGGCCATAACGTTGGAGCATCGCCAGTAAGTCTGCAGTTTCTTGTTCTGCTTGACTTTGCGCATGACCTGCTCAAGTTTCTGGTTGTTTTTGTAGGGTAAATTGAACACGAAAGACACGGTATTTTCCTCGGATTTGCTGCAGTATTGCTATGGTTTATTGGAGATTTAAGTTTGCGTGAACAGGTTTCAAGGGTTACTCGCTTCGGGTAATCATAGGGTTTGTTTTGGGCGGTTTATATGCCGCTTGACGTGCTTTTTGCATAGCCTGAATTCCCTCTTCCCAAGATATCAAAGGAATGGTTTTGACGGATTGCACAGCGAACTGCGCCAAAAACGCCATAGACAACGCCGCCATGTTCACGTTGTCTGGCATCTGAACAACCGCAACTGCTTCATAGTTTGTCATACTTAAGAAGCTGCATTCAAGTTTTCCTTTAAGGTTCTCAATGACTGGACGCACAAGCTCCTCACGGTTTTGGGGACTGCGAACCAGAATATCCCAAGCCTGCTGAGTGTACGAAACGAAAACAAGAAAAAACGGCATACCAATTGCCTCACTATAATAGTTTAAAGTTGGTCTGATAAACCTTGCTTCTAAAGCAAGCATTCTCCAAACAGGGGGAAACGTTGCTTTACGGTCAGTTAAGCTCGTTCAAAGGGTTTCATAACCGATTCGATGGGTTCACCCAGAAGTTTGATGTTGTCTATTTCGCCAAGACCTTTTGCGTGTGCTGTGCGTATGTGTCGAAGGCTGTGGGGGTCTATGCCCATAACGCGGCAGCCTGTGGCGTCTGCAGCGACGACGTCTTTTGATGCGATTATGAGATCCATTTTTACGGGTGTGCCATCTATTGGTCCGTGTCCTTCCATGCCCACGAAGCCGTCGATGACGGTTAACGCGGGTTTTATGACGGTGTTTATGTCTACAACGACTTTGCTTATGCCCCGCGCGTGATATTTCGCTTTGAATTTGTCAGGCAGCAAACCAAAAAGGTTCTTCATGCCCAACGTAACGCCCGTGGCAGAATGCGTTTTCAGTTTTGCAGCGCTAATTATGGCAGATTCAGCGACGATTCTTGGAACCGTTATGCTTTTGAGGGTTTCTCCAGTTGGGATTTCAAGCCTAACTTTGTCTTTAAGATGCCTCAAGTTGATGCATTCGACGCCGTTGCGTTCACACATGTCTTTCATGCCTGTCTTTTCAAAGGCTCTGTCCGCGTTGGTTAAGGTGGCATCTGACTCCACGACGTTCACGGTAACTGGCAGCGGCTTTAGTTTTTGGATTATCGCTTCAACTACAACGGGGTCGGTTGTTGCGCCTGTCTCCCAAGTTTTATCGGTTATGAAATTAACTTTGATTAGAACTCTGCTGTAACCCTCCAAAGCAGCTTGGTAATCTATCAGGTCTAACGCTTTGAAAACTGGTTCTTTACTGCGTTCCCCTTTTACTAGGGCAACTTTAGACGCTATTTTCTCCGTCAAAGAAGATGGTGCTCCTAACTGCAACGAAATGGCGCTTTCTACATTTATTGCTTTCACTGCCCGCGTGTAATTTTTGTGCAGACCGTCTGATGGTTTGAAAGAGCCGCTTCGACTCTTTCTGGATAGTTACCGTTAACCACGCAGCACTCCAACCAGTTTTGTAGCAGGAACTGTGGAAGAAACTTGTCTACACTTGTTCTTTTTCCCATTTTCTGGAGTTCAGAAACTGACACGCTACTCAGCAGCGCCGCGTCAGCGCATCTTTTGGGGTCATCAGTGTATATGCCGTCTACGTCCGTGACGAAAACCGCCTTTGTTGCGCCCAGTCTAACGGCTATGTAGGCGGCTATGGAGTCCGAGGTGACCTCCCACGAAGGCGAAAACGGGTCACCCTGAAGCAGCAGTTTCGACGGCAGAAAAACCGCCAATTTGCCTTTCTCAGCCAACGCCAATGCTTCTCCAAGTGAATCGCAAGCGACGGCAACTGGAAAAACTTGAGAGAGCAGTAAGCCGTATTGGTCCATAGCAAAGATAGCCATTCTGTGCGAAACCACGGCGGGTAAACCAAATTTCGCGTCAAGTTCCCTAACAGCATCCGCGAACCTGCCTCCGCCGGGAACAACAACCAAGCGATGTTTTTTGGCAGCGCCACTTAACACGAACCCCAGCGCCTTAAGCGCCTCAGGATTTTCTGCAAGGCTGCCGCCGACCTTGATTACTGCATCCACATCAAGCGCCTTCCCTCAAGTTTGGTTGCCGCCATCAACGCAACACCCACCGCAGGAGAAGCCAACGCTACCCCCCTCGGTGTTAACTCGTCTAAGCTCAGGATTTTTGCTATGCCTGCCTTTTCCGCGGCTTTTCTTGCAAGAAAATCTCTACCCAACCCCGTCACGACCACGGGAACTGCTTCTTTAGCGTTTGCCGCAAGTCGCTGATACACGGGGGTTAGTCCGTTGGCTATCTGCGTCACCTGCTTTGTGTATGTGTGTTTTGCGATTTGGAGGATTTCCTCTTCTGATAGCATTTCGGTGTCAGCGCAGACGACTCGTGCAAGCCTAGCAAGTGCTTCGATGCGTGTTTTTCCTCTTCCATCAGGGGTCTCTGCAGTGTACTCGGACTCCTTGATGTTGCCCAAGGCAAGGTGGACGTCGCCGCTTTGCGCAAAAAACTCAGAGGAAACCCCCACCTCTCCTCCCCTCAGGGGAACCGAGTTTACTGTGGCAGCCACATTGGTTCTGAGGCTTCCAGTGTAGACGAGTTCGCCGTTCATCAGCTTATCCAAATCCGTTTTGCCAACCGCCGCCACTTCGCCGTCTACAATCGGGATTATACTGGTGCTTGTGCTGCCCACATCTACAACAACGCAGTCACGAATTTGCTGTGAAACCATCCAGCCCGTTGCTGCCCAATTCGCCGCCGCTACGCTGAGCGGCTCCGCTTTGGCTGCTTCAACCGAAATCAAGTCTGCATTTACGTTCAGAACCTGCACTGGTGTTCCTTGGAAGGCTTGGCAGACGCAGTCGAGAATGTGGGTTACGCCTTCCCGTTTAGTGCGGTAAGCATCAGACAACTCCGCTGTTAACGTAACCGCTACGCAGTCAAGAACCGCTGAACCCGCCGCCTTAACCTTCAATGCGGAAAGCATACTGCAGAGTTGCTGGGAGCTACGTTTCCAAAATGGAAAATACTCCAAGAACGCCTCAAAATCCGTGACGCTTCCCGCATGGGCGTGTATGTATACTGCTTTGGTGTTGGCTCCGCCGATGTCCAGCCCCAACACGTTTACTATGTGCATGTGCCTCCTCGACAGATTTGCTGGAGTTCCTTTTCAGCTTCCCGCAGCCCCGATGATGCCTCCTCAAACGTTTTCCCCCGCGCCTGAATAATAGCGCAGGAGCCAGCGGCGTCGGCAAAAAAGAAAGGCGGCGCAGTCACCGCTTCCAAGCTGCATATATCCTGCCAAACCGAAGGGTTTGGATGGTGAATTGGCGTTTTTTTGAAGCAGGAGAACCCGTGGGTTTCGGCGTTTTTGGGAAGCTGTTTTTCGGATACAGCTTGGATTACTGATTCTGCAAGGTTGAAGTTGGCGACGTTTCGCAGTCCAACGTAGGAGGTGGTTAAGCGCGGATTAACCTCGATAACGAACACTTTATCCTTGGAAAGCACAAAGTCAACGCCCACATAACCCCTGAGGTTACCAAAAGACTCAACAAGTCGTTTAGCAGCCGCAAACGCCTCCGTCTTAAGCTCATGGTCAAACGGAACCACACCGCCATCGTAGCTTGAGCTGCCCTCCGCAGAATCCAACGTAACCTTCTGCAGGTTCAAACTAATAGGCAAAGCCGCTGTGCCCGCGCAGATTAAGCTGACACTAATTGGTATTCCGCTGATTAACTTTTGAATAGTGAACTGGTTTTCTGCCGCTTTGTCTTTGATTTTGAAAGTTGCCTTCTTTAGCTGACTTGGATTCTGTACTGCACTTAACCCCTCACAACCCGCGCTGCGCAATGGCTTAACGACAACGGGAAATCCGAGTTTCCCCTTAACGGCATCAATAATTTCTTCAGCAGTGTCGTTGATGCGGCAAATTTCTGTTTTAGGAAAATTCAAATCAAGACTTTCAGCCCGCGCCTTCAAAGCTGCCTTATCCGAGGCCTCCCCTATAGACGCTGCAGGGCAATTCAACGAAAACACTCCAGACTCCTCAACGTCTTCCGTTATCGACTGCAGAGCCCCTTCAGCTTCTGGAGCAACAACGTAAACAGCATCCATCCCCCTCAAAGCCTGTTTGATTACCTTGGAAACATCGGAGGACTCAACCAGAAAAACGTGGTCAGCATCCACTGGCGGGTTAAACGCGGCGAAGCGGGCGTCAAGCATAACCGTCACCTCATGTCCTGAGGCCTTGAAGTCCGCGGCTAATCCCCGAAGCATCGCGTACCCCTCACATGCTAAACCCGCAGGGATTGGCTTATCTGAGTATCCGCCGCTTGAAACATACTCGTAGAGTAGAACCTTCAATGCTAAGCCGCCACTAAAACCGAAGGAAACATTGTTGCCTTAAAGGTTTTGCCTGATTACACATATGATTGCTTATATCCGTGTATCATGGCGGTTGCGGTTACAGCGACCCTCTGAGGATGGTTGCCCCAAAATTGGTTATTTTTATTCAGTGTCAGGCAAGACTTTTATAACATCAACAAAGCCGATTTGCTCGCCTTGCTTATCCCTTAGTAGGTTTATTGTCACTTCCACCCGAATTTCTTTTCCGCTTTTTATGCGGACACGGTGTTCTTTGGTTGTGTTTTGGTTGCTGACGATTGTATCTAGGGACTCCTGCACGGCTCGGCTTCTTTCTTCTTTCACCACAAAATCAAGGACATGTTTGCCAACGAACTCGCTTTTATCGGCGGCACCAAATATCTTCACAACCACTTCGTTAACGTCATGTATATAGCCCCATAAATCTCCGACGATGATGCCTTCTTCAATGCCCTCTTGGAACGCAGTTGCATCTAGAACAGTTTGCTCTGGGTTTTCTGTGATGACGTTTATGTGATATGCTCTTTTTTCGTTCGTAACGTCAAATACCGCCTTGTCTTTTCTCCTGACCTACAACAATTCAACCTGACTATAAATAACCTTACGAATCCAAAATACTGACTATGCATCAAAAAACTGGCGCTGCAGTTATTTTGCTTTCAGTTTGCCAAGGTACAACAGAAACTCAGCAGCATGTTTTTTGGTGGTGTGCGGCATCAACACGAGTCTGATGCAGTCCAGACGGGGAACATATGAAACATGCCAGCCGCGACTCCGCAACTTGCTCGCGAGCATCTTGGAGTCCGCGCTGCGGAAAGCCACGATGTTCATGGGTGGTCGAAGTAAAACTTCGAAACCTGCCTCTTCGAGACCCTCGTACAGGTAATTGGTCACATCCATGCAGTCTGCAACCGCCTTCTTGAAGCCTTCACGCCCCAAAGACTCAAAAACCGCCCACGCTGCAGCTGCCGAAGCCGCAGGTCTGGTGCCCACAAAGGTGCACTGATTGGGCTCAGTCAAATACGGCGTCGCGGTCTTGATGCACTCCCAGGTTTTGCTGCTTCGAAAGAGGATGCCGCCCGCGGGGATTGTGGACATGCCCATCTTGTGCGGGTCAACTGTGATGGACTGTATGCCGTCAAGAACGAAGTCAAATTCGGGTGTAGTATAGCCCAGCTCCTTCAGGAAAGGCACGAAGAGTCCGCCGAAGGCAGCGTCAACATGCAGCGGCACGCCGCATTCAACAGCAATTTTCGAGAGGGCATCAATTGGGTCGACAGTGCCAAGCTCAGCTGAACCCGCGTTGCCCACAACCGCGACCGTGTTTTCATTGATGAGTTCCTCAACGGACGCGGGGTCCACCCTGAAGGAGGTATCCAGCTTAGCCTTGAGTATCTTGAGCCGCAGTAAGTCGCAGACTTTGTCAAACGAGAAATGCGCAGACTCAGGAACCACCACTTCAGGCGACGCAACTTTTGAGGCGTTTCGTGCAGCGTACAGGGCAAGCAGGTTAGCTTCGGTTCCGCCTGAAACAATGAACCCCCCGCCGCCTTCAGGTGCATGCAGCAGTTCAGCGAGAGAGGCAACGGCTTCTCTTTCCAGTTGGACGCTGCCTGGGAAAAGCCCCGCGTCGCCCAGATTTGCCTCCAGAAACATTTTATGTGCCTGCTTCGCCGCAGGATGTGGATTGGTGCACATGGAGCAAAGGATTTTGCCGTCTTCGTAGCGTAGGTCTCTTAGGCGGGCTTGCTGGAGTTTTACGAGAACATCTTTTTCAGGTAAGCCCTTGACACGCATGGTAGCCCTCAGGAAACCGCAGCCCTGCATGGTCTGCTGCAGTTCTTTAAAATTTGAACCAGTTCATGGACACGTTGCTTAGTTATGTGTCCCTCGACGCGGTCGCCGTCCACGCACGCTGCCCCTCGAACCCCGATGATTTCAGGTTCCAACGCGCAGAGCACGGGTAACTGCTCCGCTTTTAGCGAGCCCGCCAACGCAACTTCTAAGCCGTAGCTGTGAGTGTCCACGATGAACTCCTTTAGTTGCTTTGGGCTTAGGAAATCCAGTAGAGTTTTGCCGTCTTTTACTGCGGTATCAAGCATAGCCAAGCTGCATCCTGAGGCGCTGGCGATTTCTGGAACAGAAAACGGATCGACCGAACCCACCCGCTGTGCGTCAGCAAACCCCGCTGCCACAACCTTGATTGTGGGGTCACATTCTTTTACTGCTCTAACCACGTTCTCCATCATGAAGATGGCTTCTTGGCTGTTTTTTAGACCAAACAAGCTTGCTTTAACGTAGTTGACGCCCAAGGATGCCGCGCCAAACGCAGCTATCGAAGCGGAGCCGGGCAGGTTTGGTAGGTCACCCAGCGTACAGCTGACCTCAATGTTGGGGGGCGTGATTTGCCTGATGCGTTTGATTACCCATGGAAAATTGGCGCCTAACGAGCCTTCTTTTGGGTTCTTAACGTCGATGATGTCGGCGCCGCCCGCTACCGCTTCTAAAGCCTCATGCTCGTTAAGTGGGCTAACCAACAGCTTCAGCGGCTTCATACTCCCTCTGCTCTTGAAGCGGATTTTCTAAACCTTAAATCTTTTGCCCTAAAAACTAAATCTGCAAAGCTCTACGGCAAACTTTTTACCTACTCTTCGCTACCCCTCAGTGAGGCAAAGCGGATGCGCATCATCCCAGTTATCGATATCAAAAACGGCGTCGTTGTCCACGCTGTGAAAGGAAACCGCAGCCAATACCTCCCCCTGCAAAGCCCTCTTTGTAGCTCCGCCGACCCCATAGATGTTGCCTTGGCGTTTAGGGCTTGCGGCTTCAGCGAATTATACGTCGCAGATTTAGACGCCATAACAGGTACAAGCTGCACCCTTTCAGCTGTTCGCGGGGTCGCTGCGAAGACAGGTTTGAAGCTGATGGTTGATGCGGGCGTCTCCGACATGAACCGTGCAGAACAACTGCTTCGCTGCGGCGTAGCCAAAGTGGTCATCGGGACAGAAACCTTGTCGAGTCTAGCTTTTATTGAGCAAGCAGTTAGACAACTCGGCAGCGAACGCGTCGTTGTTAGCCTCGACTTAAAAGCTGGAACGGTGCTTAGCCAATCAGCGAGCCTTCAGGAGATGAGTGCTCTGGAACTTACACGAAAACTCGAAAGCGTAGGCGTCACGGAGATCATTGTTCTGGATTTGGACAGGGTCGGCAGCAGCTTTGGCGTTAACCTCCACTTTTTGAAGGATTTACTCACATCTTCAAATGTGGCGGTGCTCGTCGGCGGGGGAGTACGCGGAATCGACGACTTGGCTGCGCTGCGGAATTTGGGGGTTCAGGGGGTTTTGGTGGCTACGGCGCTACACACCCAGAAAATCTCTCTGGACGAATTACAACGGGCAGGTCTGCTTGACACTTAGAACTGAACGCGAAAACTGGCGGCGGATTCCTTGGTCTGTTGCTTAGCCACTTTTTCTACACTATCTGCCCTGCGGGCTAAGGCGAAAATCAAGATTACTGAAAAACCGCAACCAGTGGACTTGACAGCATGTTGAGGAACCCGACAGTGGCTTTCTGTCAGTTACTTTTTAGGATGCTGACTACTCCGCCGAGCTGTAACAGGCGTTTACCTGCCGCAGACTTCGAGTTTACGACTCTTGTCTTCACACCCTTGTTTGTGGCAATTTGCATCAGCCTTTGAAGCCGATTCCGCTGGCGACTTCCCGAAAGGAACGTGTCGGTCACCAAAAGATATTCAGGTTTAGGTTTTCCAATAATCCATGACCCTAAAATTTTGTCTTCGATTTCTTCCATTGAATACAATACAAGGGGCTCTTGGCTCGGTAAGTTTAGCCGTTTCTCCAGTAACTCAAGCAGATTCTCCGTTTCCTCCATTGCAGTTTCCCCCACTATTTTGCGGAATTCAGGTGTTCTGGTAAGAGTGGTCACATCATGTTTTGTGATTGCAGCCCCCCCAATCTCTGCAAAGGATGCTTTGCTTTGTCCCTGAGAAAGCCATGTGTGGTGTTCCCGTACATGTCGTATGAACTCTGCAGCGTAATTTGTACGTGGTGGCGAAGCCAAAACTATGCTTTTGACGCCTTCTTTTATTGCAGGTCGTATGGCGTTTATGATGGATTCGTGGAAATTGTAGAGAGCTTTCTGGTCGCTTCTGTAGCCGTTTAAGTGGACTGTTTTTTCGGGTTTAACAACTTGACTGTACACTTTCCAGAGGGCTGTTTGGTTCTCATTTAACCCAACGAGTACAGCTACGGGGTAGCCTCGTCTGTAAGCTTTCGGCGCCAAAACATCCACCTAACATGTTTACTTGTTTGACCAAGTTTATTATGTATGCAGTAAGCATCAGCGCTACACCCTTTTGATTCTTTTCCCTGCTGAACTCGTCACGGAGCGATTTTGGGTAAATCTGAAAAAGCTTAAAGGTCAGGGGAAACGTATCTCTACTTAAACTTGAGGGATGTGGTTTACTATACAGATAGTTGGAATTATATTGGTATTAATTAGTGTCGGAACAGTTGTGGCGCCAGTCGGTGCCGTTGTGGTCATGTACCATGATAATTTGTTTCAACTGGTAGTTCCGCCGGAAATAGAGGATATTATCAACGGTAACAGTACTCTAATACCCGGTAGTCAACCGTTCACTAATCAATCTGGACCATCAGGGCAGGGTCAGTTTCTAACGCCTGTTTTTGTTGACGCCCAAGTTGACAACGTGTCCCGTACCTTCTCAGTTACAGTTGACTTCAATAATTCATTGGGCTTTGACCTGACTTTGAAAGCTTTGTCAGCTGGGCTCCAATGCACCCAGCACAGCTATCCGCTTGGAACCGTAGGCATTAACGATGCCATAGAAATTCCCGCGGGTGAAGTCACTCGAATAACCGTAACTGGCTTATGGACCCAAGACGCAGAGACCCACTTTGTCACCGAACACGCGGGTGCAACTGGTCTCGATGTCAGCTTAGTCAACGTTGTGATTAACGTCAACGAAATCGTCGTAACCGAGCCTGGACCAATCTCCATAGGCTACGTTCCTATGGTTTAGGAGGCAGAATTGATGCAAACCAAATTTAACTGGATTGCCCTGGCAGGTGGGGTCGCAACTCTACTGTTAATCGTGGTTTCGCTGTTTGTACCTTGGTGGCGGTTCACGGTGGGAAACCCCGCGATAGCGGAGGCGTCCTTCTCGCCCGTTAACCTGAATTTCTCGTTGCTGGGCTCCCCGCTCTCGATACCGCTGATTTGGGCTATGAATGTCGCTGCGATGCTTTCCTTAGCTACTGGAGGCATAATACTGCTGATTTACGCGGTTATGCCCGCCAAACCATACTCGAAGCGTCTGCTCGGATTCGGATACAACAAGCCCTTGTTTGCTGTTGTGCTCTTCGTGGTTGAATTGGTGGTGCTGGTTGTCTTCGCAAAAACTCTGGTGGGCTTTGATGTTCCATTGATGGGCGCTGCGAACATTCAGATTCCTCAAAACATAATTGGGGACTTAAGCATCGGCATAGGCGTCACATCCGCCTTTGAGTGGCCCTTCTACTTCGCCATAGTCGTCGCCGTTTTATGCGTCGCAGCAAAACTCTACCACGGAAAAACCGTCCCAGATATCTCTGGGTAACCATCTTTTTCTTTTTTATACCTCAACAGCCTGGGCAGATTCTGTCTTTTCCTTATTTCCTTTTAGAAGGCTTAGCATGGCTTGGGCGTTCTCAAGCATTGCTGAATCGTTATTGAAAAAAACGTAAACGCGTTCAGGGTTGGCTTCTTCGATTTTTGCCGCTGTCTCCTCCAGTTCCCTGTTAGAATATCGGTAGGCATACCACGCTGTTCGTCCATGCATCCTCAAATAAATGGTGTTGTGTACACTAAAAATTTCTCGGGGCAAATCCGGGGCATCGGCGCTGACCAAGGTCAAACCCAGATGCGACGCCCAACCTATCCATTCTTTGCTGAACCAATTTCTGTTTCTAACCTCCAGAGCAAACCTTTCTTTAAACCCTGTTTTCTTGGCGAATTCTTCAATTTGGGGCGCTGAATGAGGGGTCGTTTTGGGTGGTAACTGAAACAGGAAAAAATCTATGTTTGCATCCAGAGCCGCGAAAAGGTCTTGGAAGTTTCTCCATCGGTCAACTGCGGCGTCGTTGAACTTGTAGGTGTGCGTGAACATGCGGTTCACCTTGATTGACCATCGCAGGTCTTTGCCTTTCTTTGCCCAGTTCTCCACGGTTTCCAACGAGGGGTAACGGTAGAACCTGGCGTTTAGCTCTATAGCGTTCAGGTGGGCGTTTGATGTGAACCAGTCCAGTCTGCGTGTTTTGTTCCACGCATAAGCCCAACCTGACGTGCCCACATAGAAATCCAAAATTCAGCACTCCTAAAAACAGACAAAGAAAACTAAGCTGACCGAGAGAATTAAAGTTTTAGTACCCAATAACCGCCTAAATCAGCCGAAAAGATTCCTGAACGGGTGCTTTCGGGGTCTGTTTCCGCTTAAATCCGAAGAAGACTTTATTCTTAGTTCCCATATATTTGCTAAGTAGTGTTCCTCTCCCGCAGGTAAAGCGCATGACTAATAGCAAAAAGTTCGAAGAAGACTTACAGGTTCTTGTAGCCCGCTTATCCGTTGACGCCGATGATGACTGCAAGCGGAAACTCAACAAGCTGAAAAATGACTTGGTGAATCTGCAGAAGCAGAACGTTGTTAAAATTAATCATTCAGTTATGGAGTTGGTTTGTGCAAAGTATCTTGTACTCAAAGGCTACGATGTTGAACTTGAGTATCCCCTTGACCCTATTCTTGTTTGTGATTTGTTCTCTACTAAGGGCTATGGGAACCTCATTGTGGAGATAGAAACAGGCTACATTCCACCCGAGCACGCTATGGCTCCGTTAACCTATACTGCGGCGCGGTTAGCCAGCAAAATCGTCCGCTACAGCAGTTTCGCGGGGAAATTTGCCATAGGCGTTCCGCCTCACTACGTTTTGCCGTTGCCTACTCCTCTGACTGTTCCGCCCAGAAAACGAACCCCCCAAGACATCAGCCGCATCAAGGCGCTTTGTGACCGATACTACAACAACCCCCCTGTAACTGAGGAATGCATCAGAAACGCCCGCATACAAGCTATCCACATAATAGACGTTGATAGGCTCAGCGTTCGGGAAATGGATCCAGAAGCCTACATGAAACGTGCCCTAAGCAAAGGCGTGATTTTCGCAGCCGAGGATGAAGCCGCTTTCGAGGCGCAAAAAACCGTTAGACCCGTTCGTGTTGAAGAACAGATTGATTATTACCTCAGATAACGGGGAAACGGCGTCTATGTCTTACTACGTGTACATTCTTCTTTGCAAAGACGGAACCTTCTACACGGGCTACACCAAAAGCGTGGATGAACGTGCAAAACTTCACGCCAACGGCAGGGGCGCCAGATACACAAAAACACATCCGCCCCAAAAAGTTGCCTACGTCGAAGGCTTCACTTCAAGGGCGGAGGCTATGCGGCGGGAAAGAGCCATAAAAAAGCTCAGCCACCGTCAGAAACAGGACCTGATTGACTCACAAAAAAATGGCGCGGCACAAAACGGCGGAGGCTCCTCTGAAGAGCAAGTTTGATAAGCCTGTGCCTTCCCAATATATTTTGGTGAACTTTTATGCCAAAGTCCAAGCCAACGTGGACTGACAGATTGAACAACAGCAAAGGGTACCCTAAAGTTGAGCAAATCACGGAGCGCATGAGCAAGCGGTGGGGAAGCGGCACTGTGGTGATTCCTGCGCCCATTGAGGTTGATGAATTTATGCGGCAGGTGCCCACAGGCAAACTCACCACAATCAATGACATCAGGGTTGCACTTGCCCGAAAGCATGGCGCCACCATAGGCTGCCCCATGACCACCGGCATCTTCAGCTGGATTGCCGCACACGCCGCCGAGGAGCAACGGCAAAAGGGCGCCTTGGAAATCACGCCCTACTGGAGGACTCTAAAGACAGGTGGCTTGCTAAACGAGAAGTACCCGGGTGGTGTTGACTCGCAAAAGAGGCATCTGGAAAACGAGGGGCACCTTGTGGTTAAGAAAGGCAAAAACTACGTTGTTTCCCACTACGAGGACGCCTTAGCCCCATTCTAAACCGTCGTCTATGCTGAATTGCGCCGTTAAACTATGAACATCAGCACCAGCCCAGTGGATAGAGGCATCAGCAGGTTGTCGTTTATTGGTAGCGGCAGGTATTCTACGGTCATGCCGATGGCTGCTCCTATTAGGGCTATCCAAGGCGGCACGAACGCGCAAGCTGCCAGAAACGCAAAGAAGAAACCTGCAAGTGTTCCCTCCAGCGTTTTTGATTTGTTGAAATGTAACGGGTTTTTTGCTATGGTGCCTCCAACTATGGATGCTGTGCTGTCTCCCAGCGCGAAAATTGCGATTCCAGCGTAGCTTGCGGGCGCGGGGAAAAGCAGCAACGTTAACAAGATGCCAAACGCGAAGTATAGTGGCGCCAGCGTGAATTCGCGAAGTTCCGAGAGGGATGCTGCGTGGCGCGTGACAAACGAGAAGAACGGAATGTTTGTTCCCTTTACTCTTGCAAACTCTGATACGCAGTAAAAGGCGATGACTGTGCAGGTGAAAACCGCCACCGCTGGAACTCCAAACAGGATGGCGAGGATTGGAATGAAGAAGCCTGAGCCGTGAATGAACTCTCGTAGCAGGTCCCGTCGGGTAGGTAAGGTTCTCTTTTTTGGTTCCCTGTTTATCTCAGGCAAAAGCTTTGTCAATCTGCCTGTTACTACGACATCTGCTTTGACTCGGAGCACAAAGTCGGGGTTGTAACCGATTTTTAGGGCTTCTTTAAGGAACATGCTGCTGTTGTTTCTGTCATCTGCTATAACTGCGCATTCAGCCGCCGTTACGTGTTCCTTCTCCATTATGTCTTTGAGGACAAGAAACTTGCCGTTGGGTTCCGTGGCGTTGCCCCACACCTCTCCTGTCAGAACGTTGTTTTTTACGCCTGCTTCGACACCTACCGCGTAGTCGGCGCCCACCTTGGCAGCCACTTTTTCAACCAGAAAAGTCGGCAGTCCAGCGCTAATCAACGCGGTTTTACGGCCTTGAGCTTTTAAGGCAGCGAAAGCTTCGATTGTACAGGGCATAAACGGAAGCGTCTCAAGCGCTTGAAAGAACAAATCAACGTTTATTCCTTTCATGTTCAAGAAGGACCTTGTTAGCACCTGTTTAATCGTAATCAAGCCGATTTCATAGAGTAAGCCAAAGAACAGCAGCTTCATCAGCCGAACAAAACCCATGCTTTTGCCGACTTCAAGGAAAAGGCGATTTCGGGGTACCAATACGCCTTCAACATCGAAAACCGCAAGCTTCGTTTTTCCCCTGTTTGGTGTAGTCAACGTTTTCACTTATACCCGCTTGAGCAAGCCCCAACGCCAAGTAATACTTTATAGCCGTCTAAAAGGAGTTTCTCTTAACGCCCAACCCCTCATGCAGATTCGCCGCAGAAGAGCTTGCCGTTTTGCAGTTCAAGTGGACAGCCTCCGCCGCAAACCTGCAGTTGAGGGCAGTCTTTACATTTTGGTTCTACGTAGGCGCGGGAGCGGATTTTTTTGGCTGTGGGATGGTTCCAGATTTCACTCCAGCTTTCAGTGAGGATGTTGCCGAGGCTCTCAAAATAGCTTTGACAGGGGTAAACGTCGCCGTTAGGTCCCACACACATGTTAATGAGGGCGGCGGTGCAGGATTTTACGCCTAAACCGTGCTGTACGGGGTCGAACTGGCAGTACTGCGTAGGCGTGTACCATAGGAATTTGAGTCCGAGATGTTGTGCTTTGTCGCGGATTTTCGGCAGCAGCAACTCCAAATCCTGAATGGTTAAGGCGAATTCTTGGCTGACCGCACTGGCTTTCCCTGAGTAGATAAGACTGTTGCAACCGAAAGCGTCCACGCCAAGCCCCTTGATGAAATCTATGGTATCCAAGAAGCTCGCTGCATTATGCTTGCTTAGCGTAGTGTTTGTGGTGACGTAAATCTGCGAGTTAACGGCGTTTCTGATTCCCTCGACGGTTTCCTTCCAGCTTCCAGAGGTGGCAGTCATCAGGTCGTGGACTTCGGGTTTATGCGACTCCAAGGTGACCTGCACAAAATCCAACCCTGCCTTCTCCAGCTTGTCCACATAGGCTTTGTTTTTGAGGTTTCTGCCGTTTGTTATCAGCCCAGTTACCATGCCTTTGTTTTCGGCGTAGAGTAGCAGTTCGGGCAGGTCGTTGCGGAGGGTAGGCTCACCGCCTGTAAACGTCAAAATGAAGACTCCTACGTCGCTGAGGCGGTCTATGGCTTCTTTCCACTGCTGCGTGTTCAACTCGGGGGTTTCTTGGGGTCCGCCAGTATAGCAGTGGATGCAGTTGTTTTGGCAGCGGAAAGTCAGTGCCATGTCCATCCGCAATGGTGCCGTGTAGTCGTAGCTGAAGGGTTCCTCTTTTTCCACTTCGAGGAAGCTGACAGGGCAGATTTTCTCGGTTTTTGCCAGCGTACTGATGGTGTAGACGAGTTTTTCGTAGTCTGCGTTTGCTTGGGCTTTGTTTACGCGAAATATGCCGCGGATTTTCTTGACCACTTCCGCCTTAGTCATGCCCTGCATGAAGTAGTAGGCGTATGCTGACGCGGTGGGGTTGAGGTGAAGCACCGTGTTCGCGTTAATCACCATAACGCCCCGTTCACTTGACTCCACACGAAGCTGCAGTGCCATGCCTGTGAATTCGCCTGTGCCGCGGTAAGTGTATCGTCCCGCAGGAACCACCCGCTTACGGAAAACCCTGTTCATCCAACTCATCTATCCGACACCTCCACCCGCACATGCACACGCACAAGAAACGCAAGCGCAAGCACAAGCACACGCTGCACAGGCGCAGACGCAGTCCGATTTCTGATGGGCTGGCTGATGCGCGGCTTTGGGGGGTGCAGCTGGCAGAATGGATGCGGCGAATTTTTCAAGGTTACCCACGATGTTGCTTGAGGTTTTCTCTAGCGAAGTGGCGATGTTGTTTGCGAAGTCCGCGCCTGGAATCGTCGGAGGCTTAGCTGCCTGTGCTGGAGCGTTGATGTTGGGCTTGTAAGCGGGGTTGGGTTTGTAGTGGGTGTAGCCGTACCAGTACCAGAACCAGAAGGGGCTGGGTTCAAAGGAGCGACTCTTAAACGTCGTTTGGGTGCGCCCTTTATAGTTGGGGTCCAGCAGGAGCCAAAGTAGCTGTTCATCGTAGGCTTTCGAGGCTAACTCGCCCGTGCCTGCCTGCTCCACCTGCCCCCACGCTTTATCCACAATTTTGCGGTAGTACTCCAAGGTGTCTTTGCGGCTGTATCCCCGCAGCTTCTGCTCCAACGTATCCCGCAGGTACATAACTGCATTCGCCAGCCTTTCCTCATCCAAGGTGCCATCAGGTTTGACGGCTTCGCGAAAGTCGATTTCGTAGTAACGCAGCGGATTATCTTCAGGTCCCTTCTTATCCTTGAAAGCGGGCATGATGCGCAGCTTCAAGGCGGGGTTGGTGGCTTCCGTCCAGACCGCGCGTTTCTGTAGCAGGCTGTAGAGGATTTCTGTAACAATTTGTGTGGGCTTTAGCCCTAGTAGGTAGGAGGCTTCCACGGCGGTTAAGCCGCGGCGTATCCCCAAGGTTTCCATGCTGACTTTTGGTGCATAGTAGGTTCTTTTGCGGGCGATAAACACCACGACAATTAAGGCTATGCCTGCGCCGATTGCCCCAACGACTATGCCTATGGTTTCCAGCGGGGAGATTCCGCTGCTGCTACTGTAGTTTGGAAGGTACTGTTCAGGGAACGAAACGCCTACTAAGTACTGCTGGTTGGCTTGTAAAACGGCGAGTTCCCAGTAAACCGCTAGTCGCCCGTCAGGTTCGGTTGAGGTGCTGTTCCAATCATAGTTTGGCGGCGTTTTCACCTCGTTGACGGTTACGTTTGGCGGCAGGACAATTTGGATGCGCACATCGTTTATGGGTACAGCTTGCCATTCGGGAGCAAACATCATGCCTAAGTTGCCTGGATTTGTACTGTCAGGGCTTATCATGCCTGCAACGTTTGTGATTACCGTAAACCATATTGTGTTGCCTTCCGTCAGCGGCGAGTCAAGATTTACTTTTACGCCTGTGCCATCAGAGGCTTTGGAGGCATCCAAGTAGTTGCCATATTGGTCAACTGTTTCTCCAATAATAAAGTCGCTTTTAGGCTGCCCCAACGTCACGTAGTTGATGGGTAACCCTGAATGAAGCGTTAGGCTAACATTGTAGAATAGGTCGATTGTGCCGTCTTGGTTTATCCAGATTTTCGTCCATTCCTGATTGAAGCTGTAAACTCGGGTCTGCCCGCTGGAAAAAGTAGTCGCCGCAGCCGAGAAAATCAGTGTCGCCGCCAAAAAAGCGAGGAGGAAGCGTTTTTTCACCATTTTGGCTCCTCAGTTACTTCAAATGTGGTTCCGCAGTAGGAGCACGTCGCGTAGGGTACGCCCTGCACAATTTTGATTTTCTTTGTGTCCAATGAGGCGGAGCAGTTGGGGCACTGTATGGAGGATGCTTTCATGGCTCCCGAAAGCTCAAGCCGCTGCACGATGGTTGTGGGTTTCCGCGAGAAAATATAGGTAACGTAAACCAATGCGAAGCCGACGGTAAGCATCACTCCGCCTTCGATCAGCCTCAACGCCTGCAGTCCCGGCTGCGCGCTGACCGCTTCGGCTCCTGCCGACAAGATGAATATGAAGCCTAAGAGGAGCAGGACTGCAGCGGCTACCGCGCCTAAAATTGACGTGACTTTCATAATTACGTGTTGTATTAAAGTCAGAAATTAAGTTTGCTCCCCCGCCTTCTGGAGCAGAAGCAGCGAACGTTTCAGCGGTGAGGTTTTGTTTTTCCGATTTTTTTGCAGTTGAAACGTCATCTGTATAGGTAGCTAGCGGTTGGGTGCCTGTTTTTTTTAGTTATTTGGTTGAAAGTGTGATGTGTGACCAAAAATATGTTCTGTAGATGTTTGTGTGTCTAGTTATTCATAATTTTTATGAACAAATCTCAACTACTCTTTTAAGCTTCCGCGGCTTACTTCCTAACAAAAAAGAAAGAATGGTGAAGAAAAATGAAGACCGAATACACAGAAAAGAAGCAGGCTACTCAGAAGCCCGAAATCGTGTACTTCACCCACATCTAACATGGAGGGAGGTGAAAGAGCATGATGGATTTAGCAAGCTTTCTTCTTGTAGGTTTAGGCGGGGGTTCGCTGATGTTAGCCTTCGCAGATTACGTTGTCACTTACCGAAAGCGGGCGCGGAGCGTCTAAAAGCATGTACCACACGATAATCATCGAGTGCCAAACCCGAAACGGCAACCTAAACTGCGAAGACTGCGCAGCCTACAAAACGTGCCGTTTACAGAAGAAACTGCAAAGCTCAGAAATCGAACAGCACGTTGAACTAGAAGAATTCCCCGTTCAGTGCCATTAACTCTGCTTGTTGCACGTGGTGTTGCCGCTTTTAGGGGGTAGGTGAAGCTTAGAAAAATATTTTAATGCTTACCACCTCAATGTATGTGAGGATTGTAACATGCCTACAGCGTTTGTGTTGATTAATACCGAAATCGGATCGGAAACCGATGTGTTAAAAGAGCTACGAACAGTCGAGGGCGTAAGGGAGTCATCGGCGGTTTACGGTGTCTACGATATAGTGGCGCGCGTACAAGCTGACACGATGGACAGACTAAAAGAAATCGTTACTTGGCGCATCCGCCGACTAGACAAAGTGCGTTCCACCCTCACCATGATTGTAGTTGAGGAGAAACAATAATTCTCCCTCTCTTCCTTTCCGCTTAAAGAAGCCCCTTTTGCGTTAACCACTTTTACCTATAAAACAATCCCGCAAAGCAGACCTCCTAAACTTCTGCGTGCAGTTCTCACCGATTAAGGTTACCCATTACTTTCCTCATAGCTTAATCTGAGTTCCAATAGCTGTGGTAATATTGGAGAACCCAAAATTTCGAAAGGCGTTGCCCTACGTTGTCGTCGTTGTTGTAGTTGTTGTTTTTGCGGCGTTGTTAATTGTCGGTTCCCCTCATCCACCCCAAACTTTGTACCCTTCAGAAGTGCGCAATTACCAAGGTGAAGACCTCTCCTTGATAGCTCAAGTCTACGAAAACGCCATAGCGGGAACCCAATTCATCGACCAAGCCACTTACCACCTCAACATAACAGGGCTTGTAGATAGTCCTCTTCAGCTAACCTACAGTGACGTGCTGGATTTTCCCCGCTACCAGAAAGTAGTCACCATTTACTGCGTGGATGGCTGGAGCGCTAAAATCCTCTGGGAAGGCGTCCTCGTGAAGGACTTGCTGAACGCCGCAGGAGCCCACATAAGCGCCCCTGTCGTCATCTTTTATGCTTCCGACGGCTACTCAACAGCGTTGCCGCTGGACTACATAATCAACAACGACATACTGCTTGCTTACAAGATGAATAATGTGACCATTCCGCCTGAACGGGGCTTCCCCTTTGAGTTGGTCGCGGAAAGCCAGTATGGTTACAAGTGGATAAAGTGGCTAACGCAAATCGAAGTTTCAGACAACGCAGGCTACTTGGGGTACTGGGAGCGCAGAGGATACCCAAACAACGCCACACTCAGGTAAAGCAAGACTTTACATGGAGAAATCTTACGCAAACATTTTAAATTGTACTTCCGCATTACCCACAGTTTGCAGTTTCCACGTGGTCAGGAAGTAAATCGGTAATGGGCGAGGGGTCAGCATCTGAAAACGAGTTAAACGCAACCACATTCCAAACGTACGTTTACCTCATCAAAACTGGCAAACCTGTGGGTCCACGCGATGTCATGCGAGGCGCAAACCTCAGCAGCCCCAGCGTTGCCTACCGAAATCTGCAGAAACTCATAGACTTAGGTTTAGTTGTGAAAGACGCCCACAGCAACTACATTGTTAAAGAGAAAATCAGCGTCAAAGGCTACGTGTGGTGGGGAAAAAACCTCATTCCGCGATTTCTCATTTTCGGCTTCATTTTTATTGGCGTCTTAACGGCGGAGATAGCTGTGATTGTGCCCCACATAATCATCGGCGACCCCATAGAACGGTCCCTTTGGCTGTTGACGGCGCTTACAGTCGTGACGGCAACGATTTTTCTGGTTGAAGGGCTCCGCTGGAGACAAAAAGGCACAAACAAAAATAACCCGTAGTTGCTGTCAGCTTAAATCGCGTGTTCCCGAAGAGGAACAAAACGTTCCTCAAGTAGAGCTAAAAGCTACCTGCCCCACAACAACGTAAGGGTGCAACGAAAAAATGGTTTCATCTTTCTGTCTACCTTAGGAGGCAAAAAAATCCGCAAACCCTTAACTGTCGCCATAGTCTTCTTTTTTCTGGTTCTGGCTTTAACAGGAACAATTTCCCTGCTGCATTCAACGCCAAGTACCGTTGCAGCAACAGCGCCTGATGTGTTATGGGAGCAAAAGTTGATGGCAGGCGAAGGCTACTCCGTGTTCCCCTTGGAAGAGGGCGGGTTTGTTTTAAGCGCGACAAATCAGACAGCTACCCTGCTAATCAAAACCGACTCTCAGGGTAACCTGACCTTTCTGAAGGCAATTCAAATCAACCAAGAATGCACTTCCCTGCCGTACCTTGTGCCAACAAGTGACGGTGGCTACGCTTTAGCGGGTATTTGGGCAAACAACTACACGCTGGTGAGAACCGATTCTCAAAGCAACGTTATGTGGACGCACCTCTACAACGCAAATGCCCCCGCCAACTACTTCCGCTCCATAATCCAGACCCGCGACGGCGGTTTTGCAATTGCGGGGTACGCCGAGGAAATGCACGAAGGCGAGGGCGAAATCTGGTTTGCCAAAACCGACGCCTCGGGAAACCTGCTGTGGAACAAGACCTTTTCGGGTCCAATTGCTGATTGCCCCTCAACCCTGATTCAAACTGCAGACGGCGGCTACATGATGTCTGATGTCAGCTTTTCGGTGGTTCCAAACCAAGCCTACATGCGTCTCATCAGAACAGACCCAGACGGTAACGTGTTGTGGAACTGCACCTACGGCGACGAGGACAAATACCGAATTCCTGAATGCAACTGCGCAATACCCACCGCGGACGGCGGCTACCTGATTGGCGGCTTCCTTGCAGGCAGAAACGCTTGGGTAGTTAAAACCGACGCAGACGGCAACATGCAGTGGAACCAAACCTACGGCACAGAAAACAGCGCCATAACCTGCATACAAACCACCCAAGACCAAGGTTACATAATGGCGGGCGTCTTAAACTGCACCCAAGCTTGGTTACTTAAAACGGATGCTGAAGGCAAAGAGCACTGGAACATGACTTTCACAAACGCCACCTACCCCGTAGGGCTAGAAGCAAACTTCAACTCGGTACTTCAAACAGACGACGGCGGCTACATCGTAATAGGCACAAAAAACCAATCAATCTGGCTCCTCAAACTCGTCACCCCCAACCAAACCGAATCTGATTTGCTGCAAACCACACTCAAGGTCTGTTCAGTTGCAGCCGTTATAGTTGCAGCGGTTTTAGCGACGGCTCTGTTCAGAAAGCAGCATTCCCCTTGAACACCCCCCGTCTGCAACCGTGTTTTGAGCCATTTTACGCCTTTTGAACCCTTTTCCTGCCACAAGAAAACCCCGTTTTGCAACCCGAAACAAAAAAGCAACCAAAGCCAGGTTCCGCTGGAATAGAGGGGGGTAGGCTGCTGAGCGCAGCAGAGTACATAACTGTTTTTTACAGGTTACTTGCGGGCAGTTTTGTGGTTAAAGCGTTTTCGGTGTCATTTTTTTCTTCGGAGTAGGATTAACGAGAGACCTATCGCTGCGGCGGCTACAGCAGGAATTACTGCGCTTAACCAATACTTGTTCCATTGTAAATCTGGTTGGTTACCTGAAGGTGGTGCTGTAAGCGGCTCAGAGGCAGATTCTGATGGCGAAGAGGTGAGCGGCGTTGTTGCAGAATTTGTTGGTGTGATTGTTGGCGGCGAAGTTATGGTTGAGGTAGGTGTAGAGGTGAGGGTTGGTGTGGCTGTTGGGTTGTCTGTGGATTGCGGGGTTGAGGTGGGCTGCGAGCTGTTTTCGGGTACTTGTAAATTGATTGCGGTTGAGACACCTGAATTTCCCCATCCGTCCTTAGCATAAAAAACCACGTTATGCTCGCCGCTTGACAAGCCATTTAATGTCAGGTTTCCATCCCAGATGGTGAACGGAACAAGCTTCGACTCAACAAGCCCCGTAACGTCAACCGTAACGTTTTCTTCTCCATTAACGCTGTAACCCACCCAAGACAACGATAGTGCATGCACCCGAAAACTCAACAAAACGCCAGACGCAGCATCCGTCCCGTTTGTAGGTGTTCCCACATAGACCCGCGGAGGTTCCACCACCGTAAAAACGTAACTGTAAAGTTCCTTCCAATAACTTGTTGAACTGTACTCGGGTCCGCGATATATCGTTATGTTGTGGTTCCCAATGGATAACGCAGGTAACGTGGCGGTGCATTCATAGGTAGCTTCGCCCGAAGCCGAAATCTGGTTGGTTATGCTTTCTCTGGTTCCACGGAGAGGATACCAATGTGCGTTCCCCAGCGCTTCGTAGCTCATATCTAAAGCATAACCGAAATGTAGGCTTGCTGGGGGCTGTTGTGGCGGCAGCGGCGGCTCATTAGTTTTCACAATGAATTTCAGGGTGAGGTCTTCCTTGGCGGGGGCTCCGTTTAGGGGAGAGCAAATCTCAAATTTGTAATAAACCGAATTTTCATCGGTTAAGCCTGCAGCCGCCAACCCCGCAGATAACCCTCCAGCCAACGCAGCCACCACAATTGCAAAAATAAATGCCGCCGACAGAAACTTCATTTTACCGCTTGAACTTTTAGTAGAAAACACTTCTGCATGGGTCTCCTAAAGTAGCTCACTTTTCTACTGGCCGTTTTGGGTTTGGTTGATAAAGACGTTTTTGTCAAGGTTTCTTGACCAAGCAGCTAGAAGCTTAGTCAAAATTTCTTGACTAAGACCTCCATGAGTGTTGGCACCTGATTTGGGAACTAAAATATGAATAGATAGATTCAGTGGTCTCAAACGCCGCAAGAAGAATTCTTCATAGACTTGTACACCCCAAAAAAGAGCAGAAACATCCCATTATGCCTCGATGCCTTTTCAGAAATATCTTTCACCTAAGATGTGTACTTTATGCCTTTTACAGGGGGCATAAACTCGTCTGGGGCATAGAGAAAAAGCGGAGAAAGACGATGCGGGAGATGCCCCATTTAAACGAAATATTAATAAATCCCACGGAAGTGATAAGATGTTGCTACTTCCTACAGTGGGAATTCCGTTCCGCACGAGGATTCCAAAGTTCAGTTTTAGGGAGACAACACATATGGCAATAAACAATAACGCAGCTAGCCAACTAGTCTTAAAGGGAACAACAACAATCGGAGTCGTCTGCAAAGACGGCGTGATTTTAGCCTCAGACACCAGAGTAACCATGGGCTACTATGTCGCTCATAAGCAAGGCAAAAAAGTTTACCGAATCGATGAGCACATCGGCATGACCATCGCTGGTAGCGTGGCAGACGCCCAAAAAGTCATTGACATAATTACCGCTAACGCACAGCTTTACCGAATCAACCTTAACCGCCCCATGCCCATTAAAACAGCAGCCAGAATGACCAGCAACCTGCTCTTCAGCGCAAGAGGTTTAATGGCGCAGATTCTGGTTGGCGGCGTAGACGACACAGGTCCACACATCTACGGTTTAGACCCGATAGGCAGCTTAACCGAGGAGAAAATGACCAGTACTGGTTCAGGATCCCCCTTGGCGATTGGAGTTTTGGAGGATAAATTCCGCGAGGGTATGACTGTTGAGGAAGCGTTACCCGTTATTGCCCGAGCCGTAAATTCCGCCATGAAACGTGACGTGGCAAGCGGCGACAACTACAACATCATCGTGATTGACGAAAAAGGTTACCGTGAGCTCAGCAACCCGCAGAAGCAGGAGCTCTTACAAAAGGGAAGTTAAACCTGTGGCCCGAACGCAACAAGACAAAGACAAAGTAGAAATTACCCAGTATATTCTTTCACACGTACCCACCGACGCAGAAGTCACTCGTATCGAATACGAAGGACCAATGCTAAGCATATACACAAAAAAACCCGAAGTTTTGGTTGAACAAAGCAGCGTCATCGCAGAAATCGTGGGTGTCATCCGTAAACGCATAGTCGTGCGTCCTGACCCCTCTGTGCGGCTGCCTGAGGTGGAAGCGGAAAAAATTACGCGTGAACTTATCGCTAAAGAAGCCGAAATAACCGACATAAATTTTGACCCCAGCTTGGGCGAAATAATCATCGAAACCAAGAAGCCTGGTTTAGTCATCGGCAGAAACGGTGTGGTATTGCAGGAAATAATCAGGAAGACCAAATGGCGGCCACACGTTCTACGCAGTCCCCCAATAAAATCCAAAATCGTCACGAACATGCGGCATTACCTGCATTCAGAAAGCCAAGAACGTGAACGCATACTGCGCACTATAGGCGAACGGATTTTCCGTCCTAAAACCTATGATGTCGGTGACGTTCGGCTAACAGTGCTTGGCGGCGCGCAGGAAGTTGGACGTTCTGCTTTTCTAGTAAAAACCCGTGAGAGCAGTGTTCTGCTAGATTGCGGGATTAACCCTGGTTCACAAAGACCGTTTGAGTCTTTTCCACGTTTTGATTCACCTGAGTTCCAGATTGATTCACTTGACGCGGTGGTAATCACCCATGCGCACTTGGACCACTGTGGGTTGGTGCCGTTTCTGTACAAGTATGGCTATGATGGCCCAGTTTATTGTTCCGCGCCGACCTCGAATTTGATGACTATGCTGCAGTTGGATTACTTGGATGTTTCAGGCAAGCAGGGGGTTACGCCGTTTTATGACCAAAAGGACGTTCGCGAATGCGTTTTGCATACGATTCCGCTGCGTTACGGGGTAGTCACTGATATTGCACCTGATGTCCGCTTAACACTGCATAACAGCGGGCACATTTTGGGCGCTTCCATGGCGCACCTGCACATCGGCGAAGGCTTACACAATATTGTTTATACAGGCGACTACAAGTTTGCTCGGACAATGCTGTTGGAAGCAGCAGCCAACGAGTTTCCACGTGTCGAAACCGTAATCAGCGAAAGCACCTACGGTGGACCTGACGATGTGATGCCGACTCGCGTTGAATCTGAAGAGCGTTTGACTCAAGTAATCAACGCGACTTTAGAGCGCAAGGGCAAAGTGGTTATTCCTGTACCTGCAGTGGGTCGCGCTCAGGAAATCATGCTGATTATCGACGGTTACATGAAACGTGGTTTAATGCGGGAAGCTCCCGTGTTCATCGAGGGTATGATTAGCGAGGCAACAGCGATTCACACAGCTTATCCCGAATATCTGGGTCGTGAGGTGCGTCACAGCATCCTGCATGAGGAAGTTAACCCCTTCCAAAGCGACTACTTCACGATTGTGGAGCACCCCAGCGTGCGTCAAAGCATAATCGAGGGTGAACCCTGCATTGTTTTGGCGACTTCAGGCATGCTTGAGGGCGGTCCAGTTATTGAGTACTTTAAGAATTGGTCTGAGGATGAGCGGAACACAATAATCTTCGTTAGCTACCAGATTGAAGGCACAATGGGCCGCAGAGTGCAGAAGGGAATAAACGAGGTTACGATGATGGACAACGAAGGCAAGATGGCTGTTGTGCAGATTAAGTTACAGGTGGAGTCCATTGAAGGCTTTAGCGGCCACAGTGACCGCCGGCAACTGGTGGGTTACTTGAGCAATTTGTCTCCCAAGCCTGAACGGATTTTCTTGTGCCACGGCGAGAAGTCTAAGATTATCAGTTTGGCTAATTATGTCGAGAACAAGACGAATGTTGCAACCATTGTTCCTGCGGGTATGGAGACTTTTAGGCTGCTGTAGGTACAGGCTTGTCTTGGGCGGGCGTTTTTTCTCGCCAAATCCTTATTTTTGGTGGACATAGGACTATACGTTCTTCACCTAAACGTGCAATGTCTCCGCCGATTTCTTCCGCGAAATTATAGAGTTCATTCACTGCGCGCGAAACATCTAAAATGTTTTTGTTTGCTAACGGCGTAATTTTGAGGATGAGTATGTTCCCGTTTTGGACTTCTTTTTCGATTTTTTCCAAGTCCGCTATATCCTTGAGCGGCATTGCTTTAAGATAGATTTTGGTTTCTGCTTCTTCGGTTTGAGGCTCTGTTTGTTCTATAGCTTGTTCCGATTCGACAGTTTCTGGTTGCTCTGGTTGTGCTGACTCGTTCGATGTTTCTTGGGGTTCTTGTTCCATTTCGGTTTCCTCATTCTTCTCTGTTTCGTCGAATACTCCAGCGTTTGGCAAACTATTCCTCTCTAGATGAATGCTATATGCTGTTTGTGCAGTTAAGCGTTTCTTTATTTTTGAGAACCAAAAGGGGCTACCGAAAGGAAGGACACCGATTTTCCACTCGAATTTTGCCGTTGCAGAGGTTTTTGGCATGCCTCTGTTGCGATTCCTCCGTCTACCCCTCCTCTTTTTTGACGGCCTTTGACTCTGTTTCCTTTTTTGCTTCAGCGCCCGTTTTCGGTTTTTGTTTCGTCCCAAAAAGGTGCTAAATGTGCCAAAAAGGTTGGAGCCGTAGGTTTACTTGCGTTTCAAGTGTAGCGGGCTTCTTCAAAAGCTTCAGCCATCCCGAATCTGCTGGTGGTTGGTTTTTTGGTTAGCTGGGAGGGGGGTGCCAACCTTTAAATAAATATCCTGTGCTTTTTTATTAGGTGGCTTTTGTGAGTGAAAATAAAAAGAATTTTACTACAAATTTCGGAAGAAAAGTTGATGATGACCAAAACTCGGTTACGGTGGGTCCGCGTGGTCCAGTTTTGCTTCAGGATGTCCATTTAATCGAGAAGTTGGCGCATTTTAACCGTGAGCGCATCCCTGAACGCATTGTGCACGCCAAGGGCGCAGGCGCAGGCGGGTACTTTGAGGTCACCAAAGACGTAACGAAGTACACAAAAGCTAATTTCCTGTCCGAAGTTGGTTTGCGTACAGAGGTTTTTGTTAGGTTCTCTACGGTTGGCGGCGAAAAGGGGTCCGCAGACGCTGAACGGGACCCCCGTGGATTCGCAGTTAAATTCTACACCAAAGAAGGTAACTACGACCTTGTCGGCAACAATACACCCGTGTTTTTCATTCGTGACCCCATAAAATTCCCTGACTTCATACACACGCAGAAACGAAATCCTGAAACTAACCTTAAAGACGCAGATATGTTCTGGGATTTTCTCTCTTTGACGCCTGAATCGTTGCATCAGGTGACTATTCTTTTCTCGGATAGGGGCACCCCAAAATCTTTCCGCTACATGAACGGCTATGGTAGCCACACCTTCAAATGGTACAACGAGCACGGCGATTACTACTGGGTGAAGTACCACTTCAAAACTGACCTAGGAGCACAAAACCTAACCCGCCAAGAAGCCGAGCACATGAAAGGAGTTGACCCCGACCACGCCACAAGGGATTTGCACGACGCAATCGCACGGGGCGAATATCCCTCGTGGACGCTGCAAGTGCAGATAATGCCCCCTGAAGACGCCGAGAAATACCGCTTTGACATATTTGACGTGACAAAAGTGTGGCCTCACGGTGACTACCCTCCGGTGGAGGTGGGCCGTATGGTGCTGAACCGTAACCCCGACAACTACTTCGCCGAAGTCGAGCAAGCCGCATTTTCTCCAGGAAATTTCGTTCCAGGTATAGCGGCGTCGCCAGACAAGATGCTGCAGGGTCGCCTGTTCGCTTATTATGATGCTCACCGTTACCGTCTGGGACCTAACTATCATCTGCTGCCCGTTAACCGACCAAAAGGCGTCGAAGCCAAGAACTACCAACGCGACGGCTACATGCGGTTTGACGCAAACGGAGGCAAAACCCCCAATTACTACCCCAACAGCTTCGGTGGACCCGCACCCGACATTCAAACATCAGAACCTGCATTTGAGGCTCAGGGAAAAGCTGCTCGCCAACCCTACACTTACCCAAACGATGATTTTGTGCAGCCAGGAGACCTGTTCCGAAAAGTCATGACCGACCAAGACCGCGAAAACCTAGTTGGCAACATCGTTTCACATCTACGCAACGCCAAAAAGGAAATCCAAATTCGACAAACCAAGCTGTTCTACAAAGCCGACCCCGAATACGGACGCCGCGTAGCTAACGGATTAGGCTTAGACCTCTAACACCCCTTTCGCCGAAGCAGAACCTGAAATGGCTAAAAATCTTCCCTAACGGGAACCTTTATTATTTCTTCCCTGTTTCTTTGCCCTCATCAGGTGTGCCTCTTGAAGTTTGGTACCTTCACTTTAGAACCCAAAAAAGCCGAAGGCTTCAATTTCCATTTACTCCGCGTAAAAACTGAACTGGGAACCCGCATCCCCCCGCAACCCGACATGTACAGCAACGTCGCGGTTTTCGGGGACAACGTGGCTATCCGAAACCACCCTGATTGGCTTTCTCAGTCGCCGCTGGGTCCAGCCAAGATGGGAAACACCAACTACAACATCTACTGGAACATCGTCTGCGCAACACAGCCAGAACACCGCGCCGAGCAACTTGACTACATGGAAGACGTAGACAGGCAATCGATGGGCGTGTGGCCAAATAGCCAGTATTTTGCTGAACACGGACACTGCACCTGCCCCCGATGCACAGAGCGCTGGCAAAAGAGCGGGCTGGGATGGCTTGAGTGGCGCAGAAAAGAAGTCACCGACTACATCGCCCAAATTAGGGAACGCACCAAGAAGGAGCTGGTTATGTGTATCCAGCCTGACCCCGTAACCAGCCTTGAACGGTACGGCGTGGACTTTGATGACCTCGCAAAGCACTGTGACCTTTTCAACGTGGTTATGTTCAGCAAAAGCTACGCGACCCCCTGGTACTTTGAGATGCTTACGCGGGCCTTCAAAAAGCTCCTCAAGAAACCCTTCTACGTCAGCCTATACGTTTACGGTCCAGGTGACACCCCAACCGATGTGCCTCCACCCGCAGAGTTGCTCACAGTCAGCACACGAATTGCGCGGGCAGGCGCCGACGGCTTCCTCTACTTGACTGAGAAGGCAAGTCAAATCGCCGATTTCCAAAAAGCCCTCGTTAACAACGTGGAACTCCGCAACAGACTTCAAAGCTACGGCGGAAAACCCGTGCAGGAACTTCTCGACCGCGTTGCCAGCTGGGAAAACATAGTGGACTAAACCTCTGCTGCCGCCTGCAACCCCTGCCTCTTTTCTTTTTGGATTTGCATTGGTTCTTCGGGTAACTGTACGTTAACGGGGTTTTCTTCCGTTTTTTGCATGTTTGGAAACGCTTAATTGATGCGTTGAGAATTTTTCTTTGGAGGATTTTATGCCCATCTATATTCTTCTGTCTACTCTCACTTCTGAAGGTAGAAAAACCCTCAAGGAACGACCTGAAAGAATCAAGGAAGTCAACAAAGAAATCGAAGCATTCGGCGCCAAAGTCCTGCAACAGTACTCCGTGCTTGGACGATACGACTTCGTAAACGTCGTGGAAGCCCCAGACAACCAAGCAATCACGCGAGTCTCCATCGAGTTGGGGTCACGCGGAACCATAAGCATAATGAGCATGCCCGCAACCCCCATAGACGAGTTTCTGGCAGTCATCAAAAAATAACCAATCAGCCCCGCTTCTCGCAGGTCCACATCGAACACACCCGCCTAGCTGTGGCTGTAAATAGAAGTAATTCACACAACACTTTGCCCTGAGCGGTTGGGCGAAAAAGCAGATTTCTTAGGTGAGCCGCTATTTGAATTTGCCTGCGAAGATGCATCTGTACAGGTAGACAATGGCGATGGCGTTTACGGCTATGCGTAGGGCATTTACGTATCCGACGGGTTCACCCAAATTGCCCGTGTAGAACGATATCAGCATATTGTATAGGCTGGTTCCCAGCGTTATGCCTAAAACCGTTGTTGCCCAGGCGGCTCCCGCTTTTTTCATAGCAGCTAAGCCCACCATTGACGCAACCCAAAGCACGGGCTCAATGTAGTTATTCAAGTCCTCGGGGTCACCTGGTATCATAAGAGCCAGCAGCACAGTGTTTAGCACCATCCACACAAGTATGAAGTAAATTCCAATTGGCCTTTCAGGTTTAGAATATTTAACCATTCAAAACCCCAGCTAGACCTGCACATTTGGATAAATATGTCTTTTTGCCTTGAGGAATCAACCTGCAGAGTCGTCATCTGAAGCTTCTTTCTGAAGGTTCGGGATGCAGATTTTTTCTTTTGAGGGTGCCTTTTCACGAAAGGTTTCAGCCGTGAATTCAAAAAGTTTTAAACCTTAGCCTGCCGTGACAGTATACTGCAAGTAAGTAATGTGATCCTGTTTGCCTACAACCTATCATTATATGCAGCTTCCCCGCGAAGTTATAGTTGGAAACGGAACCCTTAGCCGCGTCCCCGAAATAGTCAAACGTTTAGGGCTTAAAGGACCCGCGTTGATTGTGGCAGGGCAAAAAAGCTGCGAAATCGCTGGAAACACCGTCCGCGACCTTCTTGTACAGTCCGATATTACAGTGGACACGATTCTGGTTTCCGCCGCCACTTTAAGAGACGTATTGACCATTGAGGAACGCATCGCGGACCTAAAGCCGCAGGTGCTCTTCGGCGTAGGAGGCGGAACAAAAATCGACGCCGCTAAACTCAGCAGCGCCCACCAAGGCATACCCTTCGTTAGTGTACCCACCACTCTCAGCCACGACGGCATCGCAAGCCCCCTAGCCAGCGTCAAAGGCTTTGACAAACCCTACTCTGCCATGTCACAGGCGCCGCTGGCTATAATCGCAGACACCAACATCATCAACCAAGAGCCTTGGCGCTTTGTTGTCAGCGGATGTGGTGATGTCATCGCGAAATTCACCGCCGTCAAAGACTGGCGCTTAGCCCACAGCGAACGCGACGTATATTACGGCGAGTACGCGGCTAGCCTTGCACTTATGAGTGCCACTCTTATCGAGGAAAATGCAGCGCTCATACAGGAAGGCAATGAGGAGGGCGCGCAACTGCTTCTTGAGGCACTAATCAGCTGCGGGGTAGCCATGAGCATCGCAGGCAGTAGCCGTCCCTGTAGCGGTTCTGAGCACCTTTTCAGTCATGCCTTGAACATGGTGAAGGCTTCAGGAGCTATGCATGGGGAACAATGCGGCGTCGGCTCAATCATGATGGCGCATCTTTACGGAGCCAACTGGAAACGCATACGCGAAACCCTCAAATGCTTGGGGGCACCAACCACCGCGGAAGAACTCGGCGTCTCAGACGAGGACTTAGTTAAAGCCTTCGTGCTTGCAGGAACCATACGTCCAGAAAGGTACACAATTCTCCAAAAACTAAACTTAACTTATGCGACATGCAAAAAAGTAGCTAAACTCACCGAAGTAATCCATTAAAAAACGAAATGAAAAGAAGAAAAAAGGGTTTAGTTTTAGCTCTTTGTTTCTGCTGGTTCAGCAGGCTTTGCTTCTGCGGCTTTCTCTTCGGGTTTAGCGGCGGCGGGTTCTGCAGGTTTTTCTTCTACGGCTGTGGGCTCTGCTTTAGGCGCTGCTTCAGGTTCCTTGGGTTCTACGGGTTTTGGCGGTGCCTGGAAAGTTTCAACGAACTTTGTTTCTTCAAGGTCAGGGAAGAACTTTTGGATGTCCATGGCTACACCGCGTTTAGCGATTTGTACGCCTTCAAGGTAGAAGGTGTCTTCAGGCATGTCTATGGTTAGGGTTTTGTCTGCGATTGCGAATTTGAATTTGCCTTCTTCCACAATGGGGATTCTTCGGTGTATGAGTCCGCCGATTTTCTCTTCAGCTGTCTCAAGCTTCTTGGTTACGGTTACGTCGTAGACAAGGGTTTTTCCCGCAAGAGGCGGATTAAAGTCAAGCAACACGCGTCCAGCGCCGATGCTGCGTATGATTGCGTTCTTTCCGCCGTATTCGATGCGCATGCCGATGGCGGGGTTAATGCCTTTTTCTGCCAGCTTTTTAATGTGGACTTGTTTGACCTTTTCAGGGTCTCTTGCTCCAAAGGCTTTTTCAGGTGAAATTTCTACTGTTGCAGGTGTGTTTGGCTCCATGGTTTGGAAGCTTTCGTCGAGGGGTTTGAGAACCCAGCTTTCGCCTACAACGATAAGTTTAGGTTCGTAGATTTCGCCTTCCTTTTGGAGGCGCTCTTTATTTGCTGTTTCTTCCACTGTGGTGTCGAAAACTTCGTTTGTTTCCTTTACCTTTGCGGTGTAGTTGATTAGTATGAAGTCTCCTTTTTGAAGTGCCATAACGGTTCACTCTTGTGTGCGGTTCGAAACTAAGTTTAAAAGGCACATAAAAAGGTTTCAGTTGGTGAATGCGCTGTTTATGGCTTTTTGTTGGGTTATCCCGTTTTTCGCAGTTCTTTATTCGCAGTTTCATGTTGGTTTGACAGCGAAATCCGCCAATACCAATAGGCCCCCTATTAGTTTTTTGCATCAAATCAATATTAGCAGCCAAATAGGTTCGGGGTATCCATTTCCGCGGGACTTAGCCTCCCCCGTTTTCTGCGTACAATTCTAATAGCCATCAAATAAAACCGTAGCCATCCAGTTGCAGCGCGTAATTCGTCAGCGTACCCACGCCCTCTTTTGTATTGTTCCGAAAAATGATTCTCTTGCCTTTTAGCGTTGATGCATTTTATAAAATCGGTTTGTGCTGCTTGCTTACTTCTTTTTAAGTTTCTCGTTGAGAATCCGTAGGAGAACCTCGGGGTTCACGGGCTTAATTAAGAAGGCGTCCATATCGTTTCGTTTTCCGTTGGCAAGGCTCTGCATGTTGGGTGAACCTGTAAAGACGATTCTGATGGTGCCCGGTGATTTCTGCTGGAGAACCGGTAGAAGCTCTGTTCCTTCTATGTCGGGAAGTCTCATATCAATTAGGGCGGCATCGAAACGTCTGCGTTCTATCTGTTTTAAGGAGCTTTTGCCGTTTTCTACCGTGGTAACCGCGTAGCCTTTCTTTTCAAGAACCCGCGTGAAAACACGGAGAATAGACTGGTCATCATCAACAATTAACACTGTTCTTTTTTCCTCAGTCATAACCTGTCTTCCTGCCATTCCTTTCTCCCCCTGTTAACTATAGGAAACGACTGTTTGATACTTTACTTTATCAGCCTCGTATTTCCTTTATAGAAATTTGTTGTTGTAGGCGTGTAATCACAAAACTTTAAAAATAAAAATTTATGCAGCGCTTCCGTCTGATGCTTATTACGCTAAACGCTGCTCAGGGGGATTTCAATTATAAAGGTGGTTCCTTTTCCGGAAACGCTCTTGAACGTTATTTTTCCGCCTAATGCACTCGTTAATTTCTTTGCAACCGCCAAACCGAACCCTTGACCCTTGGCTTTTGTGGTGAACAGAGGGGTGAACAGTTTTTCTTTTGCGCCTTCAGGAATTCCTTGGCCAGTGTCCTTCACGCTTATGAACACATTTTTTTCATCGTAATTTGCAGTGATGGTTAATTTTCCACCTGACGGCATAGCCTGCACAGCGTTAGTTACCAAGTTAATCAATATACGCTTCAGGTATAGGGGGTCACACCGGAATTTAGGAAGCTTTTTCTTAACCGAAACAGTGACCCGTACATCTTGGGGAACAATCATTGTTGACATTATGCTCTTAAGCATCTCTCCAAGGTCTACCTCTTCTAGGCAAGGAATTGTAGACCGAGCGTAATCTTGCAGGTCTGTCACAATCTTACTTATGTAAGCAACTTGCTTCCCAATGATTTGTAGGCTTTCATTTAGGTTCTTCTTGGCTTCATTCTCAGGCAACGCTAAAACTTCATCTCGTGTTAAGTAGAGCTCGCCAGCAATTGTCTGCAGCGGATTGCGGATATCATGTCCCACCATGCCCGCTGTTTCGCCGATAGCTGCCAACCGCTCCGCCGTCTTCAGCTTTTCAGTTCTTATTCGAACAAGGTCTTCCAACCGTTGGGTGTACTCTTCCAGTTTGCTCTGCATCTCTTTTCGCTGTGTTATGTCTTTTGTGAAAACGGAAATGCCTGTTTTTGACGGGTAAATATGGTTCTCAGCGATAACTTTCCGGTTATTCATGATTAATTCGTCAACGAAAACACATGGTTTTCTTGTTTTCAGAACCTTACGGTAGGTATCCGCCACTTTTCTTGTTCCTTCGTCTTCTTCGAAGACCTCAAGCAGGTGCCGCCCAATTGCGTCTTTGGCTTTTATCCCTGTGATTTTTTCGCTTGCTTTGTTCCAGTAAATGTATCTTAAGTCCTTATCCAGCGCTACAAAACTGTCCGCTATGCTGTTGGCTAGCTCCTTATACCGCAGTTCATTATGCTTTATAGCTGCCTCGTTGCGTTTACGCCGTGTAATGTTGTGCGCAAAAACAAAAATCCGTTCCTCGCCATCTTTGTTTATGCAGTTGGCACTTACTTCAATATCCACCGGTAAGCCATCTCTGCGGCGCAAACGGGCTTCAAATCGCTCATGGCCTTGAAGTCTGACTTTTTCAATGTGGCTTGCTATTTCTGTGGGTGCCCCTTTCATCTCTAAGTCGTGAATTTTTCTGTTTAGTAATTCATCTTGAGAGTATCCGACTAAATCGCAATATGCGCCGTTCACTTCGATTAAACGTCCTTCGGAATCCATTATCCAGAAAGCGTCAATTGACGTTTGTACGATGTTTCGGTACCAGTTTTCTCTTTCTTTGCGTTTTCCTGCATCTTCCACCAAGAACCAGTTGTTGTCTCGCTTAATCAGTGTCCCCGCGTGGCTATGTTCAATATCGATTATGCTTTTTCCTGAACTGCACTCGAGCGGAAAAGAACAAAAAGCAATTATTCGGTGCTTGGCAAAAACAGTGTTCACCAAGTATTCGTAGGCAGCTATATTGCCCCAGTTGCTTTTCCAGAGGCTTTTTTCGATAACTGGCAAGTTTCCCGCAATTCTTAAGCCGTCAAAACCTTTGGAGATTGCCTCTTTTTCTTCCTCAAGCCATCTCTGAAGAATTTGTTCCCCGTTAAATTTGCAATCTGGACCATACCACCTGCTATTGGGCTGAATATCTATTTGTTTTTCTCGGGGGGACCCGAAAAATTCGGGCTGGGCGTTCTTTAACGCTTTTTCTGCTTCCTCTACGTCAAGAGGCTCGGAGGTGACCCATAAGCAGTACTCGTTGTTCTGTAATCCTGCGGTGAAGTAAGGAACCAAAATTTCCAGCAGATCCTGCTTGGTCTGGTAGAGTTGGCAAAGATGTGTTCCCCATGGGATATTATCAACAAGTTTAAGTCCGAACTTACGCAGTGGATTTGAGGCTGCTTTGTTCAAGAAATCACGCTTTACCCGCCTAATCTTTATGGCTTGTTACAAATAAAAGAATTGCCTAAGAATCGTTTGCCGCTATTACCTCTGCACTATGTGGTGGTGTTCCCGCATCTTTTGAGTGTTTATGCAAAAATTGTACAGCGACAGAAAATAGGTTTTTAACTTGTTCTGCCCATGTTGTTTTAGGTGAAAAATTGAATAATAACACAGGCTCCGAAAGTACGCCAAATTTAGCCTACGCAAAGCAGTTGTCAGATTTAGTTACCTATCAAGAAGGCTCGATTGTAAGCCGCACCTTAATTGATAAAACGGCGGGCACCGTCACAATTTTCGCCTTCGCCGCTGATCAAAGCTTAAGTGAGCATACGGCACCCTTTGACGCTTTTGTATACGTTTTTGATGGCGAAGCTGAATTTACAGTTTCAGGCAAACCTGAGCGTTTGAAAACGGGTATGGTTACGATTATGCCTGCAGGTAAGCCACACGCGGTTAAGGCTCTTTCACGGTTCAAAATGCTGCTTATCATGGTTAAATCTTGAAGCATTCACACTCGAAACTAAATAGCCTATAGTTTCTAATTGGACAACCGTTAATTTTCTCAAAAACTATACAGACCTCGCTGGTGAAGTACCATCTGCCGTCTGGACCCTGACCTTTTGCTTCTCCACACGGACCCCCCTTCACCGGAATCTCCTCCTTTTAGCAAACAGTTCTTCACAGTTAACAAAAGCCGCCCGCGCCCCTTAAACACCACCCTGCGCCATCCGCGTACACATTTTTTAACTGTAGAACGGTTAATGGTGCTTCATGAGAGAAGTGGAAGTCAAGATTTTAGAGGTTACCCGAGAAACGCTTGAGGAACAACTTGCCCGTTTAGGCGCCCAAAAAGTGTTTGATGGCAAAATCGAAACGGTTTTCTTTGATTTTCCAGAACACACGATAATTAAGGCAAAAAACCTGTTGCGCCTCAGGAAAGAAAACGACAAAGTTGAGTTGACGTTTAAAAAAGTTCAAAAAAGCAAAAATGCAAAGGTGGCTCAGGAGTATACGGTTAGAGTTTCCGATGCAAAAGCTGCACGGAGCATTCTTGAATTCTTAGGGTTGTTAGCCATTGAATGCATGACTAAACGCAGGGTTAGCTATACGCTTGACCGTGCACGTTTCGACTTTGACTTATACGAAGGAAAATACGCTTACATCCCCGAATTCCTGGAGATAGAGGCCCAATCCGCCAGTGAAACCCAAAGATACGCTGCTCTTCTCGGATTCAAAAGCGAAGATTGCTTGCCTTGGTCTACCCATGACCTGATTGAATATTACTCGTCAACAAACAAAACGAAGAAAAACCATTAGGTCTACGCCAAACGTTTTGCAGTCAAATATGGGCAACGTAGATGATTTCTTCTGTTTCCTTTCCTTCGGGTTCCTTCACGGGGTCCTTTTTCTGCTTCATATCTATCCCTGCTAGTAGCTGAGTGGGGCATCGGTTAATTTGCAGTTTCCAAATACTATATAGAGGCTTCCTTAGGGTATATAGAATAAGGGGGGTGTTTCAGCGGCGAACTGGAACCTGCAAAACCCGCGCTTTATCCGTGTAGTTTTAGCTGATGACGGATTCTACGTTCATGTTCAAGACAACTTCCGAGATGTCACTTGCGTACTCCGCGGTTCTTCGGACGCTCTCTATTACAAGTCGCAGGTTTGCGATTTCCTCAATGTTCACATCTTTAGAGGAGAGAACTGCTTCCCTCTCCAACTTGTGCACTTCCTTTATCTTGGCGATTACGTTTTCTGCACGGTTATAATCGCGCTTAAATAGGGCTTCAACGGAGCTTTCAAACATCGAAATTGCTAAGCTGCTCAAGGGCTCAATTTTTTCAAGAAGCTCTGCATTCACTGGTTTTTTCATCAAAACCACTTTTTCGGCGATTTTGGTTGCGTGGTCCCCTGTTCGTTCCACAGATTTAGCTATTAACCTGTAGCCGATGCATGCTCGCGGGTTTTCCAAACCGATTTCTCTAACCATACGCGAATTTAAAACCGCCATCTTCAGCAGCCGCACGATGTATAAGCCGAATCGGTTGACTTCACGGTCAGTTTCGATTACGCCTTTTGCTACTGCGCAGTCGAGGTTTTTGAGTGCGTTTATGGCTTCTTTATGCATGGAGGCTGCGATAATGGCCATTCTGCTCAGGGCGCTTTGAACCGTCAGTTCGGGGTAATTAAGCAAAACCTGCAGCGTCAACTCGGTTGGTGTGTCTATAACGATTTCTGTTCCTACAAGGTAGTTTCTTGCAAAGTTTTTGAGGTGGTTTCTAACTTTTGCTGCAAGCGGGTTTTGACCTTGGGCTCTGATGTGAATAATGTTGTAGCCGACTAGGTATGCTGATATTGCTTTTCTCATAACTGCATCTGGGTTGTCGGTAGGCGGCACCTTGATGAAGGCGTCATCCTGCTTTTCTTGTTTTGTAAGTTTGGGGGGCATAATGGCGAGTGAGCCGTCTTCTTCTTCTCGGACCCGCATTGAGCTTCCTTTTTTCAGCTGGTTTTTGGTTATCCACTCTTTTGGCAGGGAAAGTATGTAGGTTGACCCGCCTGTGATTTGGAGTTTTCGTTGCTCCTCGGTTTCGTCATGAGTTGAATTGGTCAATTCGTTGGTCCCCTTTGCGTATTTTCTACGTTTTCTATGTTTAATCTTTGTGTTGCTATATACAAATCATAGCTATATAGTCTATAAACATTATGGGGGTCAGTCATATAATGCAGCTGCAGGTATGTAGTCCAAAGAGGAATACAAAATGAAAACTATGTATACAGTTGCAGCAGCAATAGTTGCAATCGTAATCATCATAGGAGGCGTATTTGCATACACCGCCCTTCAAACTCCTGCAGCAACCCCCACACCTACCCCCTCCACTAATCCAACCCAGACACCGACATCCTCACCGAGCGCATCTCCAAGCGTGTCCCCCACATCCAGTGCCCCTGTAACCTTAAACGGTGCTGGCGCAACATTCCCACAGCCATTTCTAAACGCCACCATCGTACACTACACCACCAACATCAAACCCAGCGTCCAAATTAACTATCAAGGCGTTGGCAGCGGGCAAGGAGTATCTTCTTTTACCAGCAAAACCGTGGACTTCGCATGCTCAGACGCACCGTTAACAGCCACTCAACGTGAAGCAGCACCTAACGCACTACACATACCTGAAACAATCGGCGCAATCACGGTAGCCTACAACCTGCCTGGTGTCTCTTCAGAATTAAAACTGACAGGCGAAATCATAGCAAACATATACCTCGGTACAATCACCAACTGGAACGACCCCGCCATAGCCGCAATTAACTCTGGCGTAACCCTTCCCGACCACGCAATAACCACCGTTCATAGGTCAGATAATTCTGGAACTACAAACTGGTTCACTAAGTACCTTTGTTTGGTAAGCTCTGCTTGGGATAATGATGTCGGAAGCGGAACTTCAGTTCAATGGCCAGGAGGCTTAGGTGCAGCTGGAAACGCAAACGTCGCAGCAACAATATCACAAACCCAATACTCAGTTGGCTACATAGAGTTAGCTTATGCTCTCCAAAACGGTGTACCGGTCGCAGCAATTCAGAATGCCGCGGGTAATTTTGTTTTGCCTTCGTTGGAGTCTACTACTGCGGCGGCTCAGTCTCTTCCGTCAAGTGGGTTACCTTCGGGTAGCGAAAGTTGGGAGAACGTGGTCTTGCTGAATACTTCTGGTGAGCAGGCTTATCCGATTGTGACGCCGACCTACATGCTACTCTATCAAGAACTCAACGTAATCCCAGGAATGACTTTAGACAAAGCAACGCAACTAGTGCAGTACGTTTGGTATGTTGTCCATGATGGTCAGGCATTGGCACCTGCCTTGGAGTACGCATCTCTTCCAGCAAACCTTGTGGCGCTCAATGAAGAAACGCTGAATTCAATAACGTTCAACGGGCAACACCTAACAACACACTGAGAGCATAAGACAAATGCATTCCCACAATTTTTTTTATTTCATGATTAAGAATGCGAGCAGATGTGCATGACTAAGAAGCTAACCGGCGACAACATCTTCAAGGTCTTAGCTGCAGTCATGGCAGCTTCAGCAGCCGTAATCCTCATAATTAATGCATATATCCTAATCACTGGATCAACCCTGATTCTGCAGCAGGAAGGCATAAACTTCCTGATTGGCAAAAACTGGAACCCCGTCATAGGAAGAGAATCCTTCGGCGTGCTTCCATTTGTTATGGGAACATTGGTCACTTCAAGCATCGCCCTGCTGATTGGTGTTCCCCTCAGTTTAGGTATCGCCATTTTTCTTGTAGAGATGGCTCCCAAAGCGGTGAAAGTTCCCATATCCTACCTTGTGGAGCTGCTTGCTGCGGTTCCTAGTGTGATATTTGGGCTTTGGGGCTTGTTTATTCTTCGTTTTTGGGTTCAGAACTACGTTGAAACGCCCCTGAACACATATTTGGGTTGGTTTCCGCTTTTCAGCGGAACACCCCTTGGTCTTGACTTCTTTACTGCAGGAATAATTCTGGCAATAATGATTATTCCCACGGTAGCCTCCGTCTCAAGAGAGGTACTTACAGCTGTTCCTGACTCCATCCGCGAAGGAGCCTACAGCATAGGCGCCACCAAATGGGAGGTTATCCGCCACTGGGTACTCAGCTACGGGCGCTCAGGAATTTTCGGTGCCGTAATTCTCGGTTTAGGAAGAGCTGTTGGCGAAACTATGGCCGTAACCATGGTTATAGGCAACGCCCCAAACGCAATGCCTACCTCACTTTTCAGTCCAGGTCAAACTTTGCCCTCTCTGATTGCAAATGGCTTCTTGGAGGCTCCGACCCCGCTGGAGAAATCAGCATACATCGGGGCGGGGCTGGTTCTGCTTCTGATAAGTCTAATCATAAACATCGTGGCGCATGTGATGGTGACACGGGTTCTGAAAGTTAAGGGAGGCGCCGTAGAGTAATGTTCCACAGTTACGGCTTTAGAAAATTCAAGAATAAACTGTTCTTCGTACTATGCTTGCTCTGCGTCGTCATAGCTGTTGTTCCCCTGCTAAGCATTCTCTATGAAGTCATAGCTAGGGGCGCTCCCCAAATCAACCTTGAGTTTCTGACCGCCAACGGGTTACAAGGCGGTATCGGACCCGCCATACAGGGCACCCTCATCTTAATCGGCTTAACCAGCATCATGGGCATTCCTCTGGGCGTATTATCCGGCATTTACTTGGCTGAGTATGGAAATAACAAATACGCCTCCTGGATGCGAACCATAAACGACATACTCACAGAGTTCCCCTCCATAGTGGTGGGTATCACTGCATATAGCATAATAGTCGTCGGCTTAATCGGAACCTTCTCACCGATAGCAGGCGCCATTGCATTGTCATTCATGCTGGTTCCTATAGTTGCAAGAACAACCGAGGAATCCATTAAGCTTGTACCAAATAGCGTACGGGAAGCATCAATGGCTCTGGGCGCACATAGATGGCGAACTATCTTCAGCGTTGTATTGCCCTCCGCAAAAAACGGCATGATTACAGGTACCCTTCTAGCAGTTGCCCGCGTTGCAGGCGAAACCGCACCTATCCTGCTGACAATTATGGGAAACAGCTATTTCTTCCAAGGAATGAATCAGCCGATGGATGCCTTGCCGCTAAGAATTTTCCTTAATTCCCGACAGCCCTCCGCTGAATTGCAGGCTGAGGCTTGGGGCGCCGCGTTGATATTGATTTTGATGGTTCTAGTTCTCAATATTGGTGTAAGATTAGCAAGTAGAGGTAGACTAAGAAGGTAAAAGAAAAATGAGCAACCTTGAAGAAAAAATGAGCAGCGTAAACCTGAACGCCTGGTTCGGTCAAAAACAAGTCCTAAAAGACATTAGCATGTCCATCAAAGCCCATACAGTTACCGCCATTATTGGACCTTCAGGATGCGGAAAATCCACGTTCATCCGAACCCTCAACCGCATGCATGAGTTGGTTCCAGGAGCAAGAATGTCTGGGCAGATTCTGCTGGATGGCACAGACATATACGGCAACGAAGTTGACCCCGTCAGGGTTCGGCGCCGCGTTGGAATGGTCTTCCAGAAACCTAACCCCTTTCCAACAATGTCGATTTATGATAATGTGGCTGCTGGGCTTCGATTAACTGGCACAAAGAAAGGCAAGAACTTGGATAAAGTAGTTAGGACTAGCCTTGAGCAAGCTACTCTTTGGGATGAGGTGAAAGATGACCTTAAAAAACCTGGAACCAGCATCTCGGGCGGTCAACAACAGCGGCTTTGTATTGCAAGGGCTATAGCTCTGCAGCCAGAAGTTATTCTCATGGATGAACCCTGCTCAGCGTTAGACCCTATCGCCACCGCAAAAATTGAGGAGTTGGTTGTGCAACTCAAAGAAAACTACACTGTAGTCATTGTTACCCATAATATGCAGCAGGCAGGGCGTGTATCCGACTATACAGCCTTCATGTATCTGGGGCAGCTGATAGAGTTTGGAGACACCACTACAGTGTTTGAAAACCCCAAAAGCGAATTGACAGAAAAATACATAACAGGAAAGTTTGGTTAAGGTGAAGAATATGCAAAGACTCATGGATAAAGGTCTAGAGCAATTAACCGCGACCGTTTTTAAGATGGGTGAAGTCGCTGAGAAAGCGTTGACCATTGCAATCGGCGGTTTCGTTAAGGGCAAAGATACATCAGAAGACGTGCATGAACTCTCCGAGGTTTTGGTAGCTATGACTGTTGAAGTAGAAGAGAAATCTTTCAGTTTAATAGCTAAATACCAGCCTGTAGCGTCCGACCTGAGAATCATAAACTCTTACATGAAAATCGCCTATGACTTCGAACGTTACGGAAGATACGCCTGGGACATATCATACCTCGGCAAACGCTTTGGCAAGCTCGATAGCTGTGACAAATGGGTCCATGAAAACATCGGGGTGATGGGCGAAAAAGTTCTTCAAATGGTGAAGATAAGCAATACTGCCCTCAAGAGCTTCGACACAGAACTTGTCAAAATAGTGACAGAAACCGAGACTGAAGTAGATGAACTGTACTCCCAGTGTCTGAACAAAATCGTTGAACGCGCAGAAATCACAAACGAATGTACCGTCACTAACGTGCTAGTGGTGAGGTACTTAGAGCGAATTGCCGACCATGCAACATACCTCACAGAAGCCGTTGTTTACATAGCGACCGGAAAAAAAGCAAGTCTCAGATAAAGCAACCCACAACCAAAAAATACAATCGTTTGAGCCTCATGGACGCAAGCCTGCTTTAGGTACTTCTTGAGTAAACGCGACGGGAAAAAACACTTTCATCAATGTGCTTTTAGTTAGCCGTAAGGCTGCTGATTCAAAGCTGTAACCTGCAGACTCTGGTTCTATATAGACATAATAGCTATGAGGAGCCTCAAGTTGTGCCTGTAGATTATGTCGCATACTGCTAAAAGCAACGCTAACCTCACATGCCCTCAAGAGGTAATCCTGAAATGCTGTCTGAGACCTGTGAAGCGAGTAGCCAATTTGAAACCTGTAGCAAATGCAACCTCAAAAGATCAAAACATGAAAAAAACTGCTGCCTAAACAGAGCAGAAGAAACCAATGTACCCCGCTATAATTTTTAGTTTGTCAAATCAGAACCACTTTATCTCACTGCGAAAACTGCTTAGTTTATAAACAGTGTGAAAACAAGAAGGCGTCTGAGAAAGAAGAAGCGTGTACCCTCTGGGTCGTCGGTTGCGGCATCTATGAAAAATAAGTAGATATCAATAATCTCCCGAGGAATGGCACTTTAATCTCTTCTCCTAATTTGGTCATGGCGAGCAAAATGGGGAATAGGCTAAACACGGAAAGTTCGCTTGGAAAGAGGCAGAATATTGATGACCTTCTATGTTTTGTTCGTGTACAAGCTGCTTCTTATAAATCTAAACTAGCCGAAGGCCAAAAGCCATGCAAACCTGTATCTTGAAAAGAAGCCGTTTGCAGATTCTTACGGAAATACTTCAGATATGTAAATCGCCACAAATCAAAACTGGGATAATGCAAGAAGTGAACCTGTCTTTTAGCTGTCTGCAAGATTGCCTGCAGCAACTTCAAGACTTATGCCTGATTGAAGTGCATCCAGATACGCTCAAATATGCAACGACCAAAAAAGGTGTAGTTTTTCTTGCAAAATGGCTACAGCTTCAAGAATTCTTGTTACCTGAAGAGAGGGTTTCGATTGAAACGAGGTGAACTCGTTTAAGTCTTTAACAAGCCGGGCATCAAGTTTTTCAGTTTTTGTTTGCCCTCAGTTTAATCGCGTGTAGGCGTTTATGGTACAGTGAAGTTGTCTTGTGTAGTGTTCTTGATTTTTGGTCGTTTGTGCTCAGAATTGCTGAAAGGGGCTGTTGAGTCATTAAATGCGGTGGTGTATGCAAAATGCTTATTAGGTGCGCAGCTAAGGTAAGTTACGAGACCTCGTAAAAGTTACGAGTGCTCGTAAATAACCCGTGAGGTGGCAAACAAAATGGAAACACAACTGTCACAGGAAGCCGAGGAATACCTCGAAACCATCTACAAACTCCAAAAAAGAAGTGGCATGGCAAAAACCAAAGAGCTATCCCAAACCATGCATGTTGTTCCTGGCTCCATAACAAACACCATAGGTCATCTAGAAAACCTCGGCTTAGTAACCCACGAACCCTACCGTGGTGTAAAGCTCACCCGTAAAGGCGAAAAAATTGCCCTGGACATAATCCGAAAGCACAGACTCGCCGAACGTTTACTCACAGACGTTTTAGAGGCGGAGTGGAGTAACGTGCATGAAGATGCGTGCAAACTAGAACACGCCTTAACCAAAAACGTAGCTGCCCTCCTAGACGAAAAGCTGGGACACCCAAAGTTTTGTCCCCACGGAAACCCAATACCAACCGAAGACGGAAAAATCGAAGAGTTACCCTGTATTGCTTTGACCGAAGCAGAGTTGGGCGAACGCTACGTTGTGTGTTGCATAATAGATGAGGAGCACGTGAATTTTCATTTGTTAGATGAGAAAAACATCAAGCCGGAAGCAAAGTTGAAGGTTCTGGAACGAATCGGTGACCAAATGGTTCTTCGCGTAGGCAAAACCGAGTGCACTATAGATAAGAGTGTTGCAGTAAACATTTTGTTACGAAAAGAAGCGGAGGGATGCCCATGCAGCTAAGAAACAGACACGGCCACAGCCACAAAGCGAAAACGCCCGTAAACGTTGATGGCTCTGTTCCGCTGAATAGCCTGCCCGAAGGCTCAAAAGCCATAGTAACCCACACCTCAGGAGGGTTATGTGCAGTGCGTCGTCTCTCCGAGATGGGTTTAACTCCAGGCTGCGAAATCACATTAAAACGAAAGTGCAGTTTCCGCGGGCCTATCGAAATTGAAGTAAGAGGGGTAGCTCTTGCCTTGGGCTACGGTTTATCTTCACAGATATTTGTACAGCCCATTGAAGGATAACCTGATGGTGCACAACAAAGCAACGCTAACTCTGGATAGCAACCGCACAGTAAACTCCAACGCTGCGCAAAGCAAAAAGGTGCCCCGCAAAGAATTACGAATAGCTCTCGCTGGAAACGCTAACGTCGGCAAAAGCGTCATATTCAACCAACTCACAGGCTTAAATCAGGTCACGGGCAACTGGCCTGGAAAAACGGTGGAGCGCGCCGAAGGAACCCTATTTTTTGAAGGCTACAACATCCGCGTCATTGACTTGCCCGGGACATATTCGCTTTCGGCTTACTCTATGGAAGAAATTGTTTCACGAGACTACCTAGCTATCGAGAAACCTGACATCATCATAAATGTCGTGGATGCATCGGCGCTTGAACGTAACTTGTACTTGACGTTGCAGCTTCTTGAGCTTGAGGTGCCTATTGTGATGGCGCTGAATCAGGTTGATTTCGCCGCTAAAAAGGGTCTGCGTATTGACACCCAGAAACTCTCTGAAACGTTAGGCGTTACGGTTGTTCCTACGGTAGCGGTTACAGGTTCAGGTATAAACGAGTTGCTTAGCGCCGTGGTTGAGCAAGCTACAAGCGAAACCAAAGTGCTTGCCCACGAAGTCGTTTACGGTAAAGAAATTGAGGAACATATTGAAGCAATCGAAACGTTGGTTGTCTCCAAGCTTACGCAGTTACCTGCGATTTACCCGTCTCGATGGCTTGCCATAAAGATGCTGGAAAAAGACAGCGACATAATAGCAAAACTCGAAGCGTACAAAGATGGGCACGCCCTGCTGGGACTCGTTGATGAAATAGGTTCTGAGTTAGAGACAGTTCACGGCGAAACCCCGCCTGTGATTATGGCTGCTGAACGGTACGCTTTCGCAAGCAAAATAGCCAAGGAAGCAGTTACGGTGGAGGCGTCACCGAGAATCAGCTTAGAGCAGAAACTAGCCTCCGTAACCACACATAAAGTGTTTGGATACCTGATTCTAGCAGGCGTAGCCACTGTAGTGTTTGGGGCAATTTTCGCGGGAGGCAACCTGCTTTCGGAATGGCTGAACTCTGGTTTAGTTTGGTTTTCTGATGGCGTCGCTGGCTTGTTTGCGTCGTTTTTGCCGTCTGTCGTCGTTGATTTGCTTGTGAACGGCGTAATCGGCGGGGTTGTGGCAGGTATTACCATTGCGTTGCCCTACATTGTGCCTTTCTATGTAATTTTGGCGTTGCTGGAAGACAGCGGTTACTTACCCCGAGCTGCCTTCCTAATGGACAACGTCATGCATAAAATCGGTTTACACGGAAAAGCCTTCATACCGCTGCTTTTGGGTTACGGTTGTACTGTACCCGCATGTATCGGCTGCCGAATTATGGAAACAAAACGTGAACGGTTCTTAGCCGCATTTGTGGTTATGCTTATCCCTTGTGCTGCCCGAACGGTGGTGATTCTTGGTTTGGTCGGCAGATACGTGGGGTTGCCTGCGGTCATTGGGATTTACCTGTTTGATCTGGTTTTGGTTTTCGGTTTAGGCAGAATAGCCTTTAAAGTGCTGCCTGGCGAGCCCGTTGGGTTAATCATGGAGATGCCTAACTACAAGAAGCCCTCAGCTAAGACGGTAGTCATCAAAACGTGGAGCCGAACCAAAGAATTCGTTTACGTAGCCTTCCCCATAATCATAGTGGGCAGCATCATCGTTGAAGCGTTTGCGCTGTCAGGGTTAATGCCCCACTTTGTGAACGCTGCAAGTCCACTCATGACCTGGTGGCTGGGGCTTCCCGCAGTGGTTGCTATCCCGCTGATTTTTGGGATTCTACGCAAAGAACTAACACTGGTTCTGCTGTCGACTGCACTGGCTACTGTCGGCTTAGGAGTGACCTCGCTAAGCGCTGTACAGATGATTGTGTTCACGTTGGTTGTCCTGATATACATCCCATGCTTAGCCACGATTGCCGCCTGCAAGAAGGAGTTTGGCTGGAAAAAGTCGCTGGGAATTGCCGTAATCGATACCGCTTTAGCAGTGCTCGTTGGCGGATTAGCGTTTAGGCTTCTAAGCCTCTTCATGTAACCAACGGGCTCCACTTTGTGCAGCGTCAGGGCGTTTTTGGAAGATTTTATAACTATCTTCCAGATATCTCAGACGGGGTATTACGGCTGGCATTCTCTTCGCTTGTCCCTAAGAGTCGACTTCTTAGCCGAAGCAGAGTTGCCCTCATAGTTTTCACGTGTGTATTCGGCTTTTTTCTGCTCTTTAATATCGGATATAACTCGGTTCGGTGGGACGAACTTGTCCACTGCTCTGGTGCATGGCAGCTTCTTCATGGGCAATTCGCCGATTACTTTTCTTTAAGCACGTTTTATCCGCCCATGTTCAACCTGGCAACCGCGGCATGCTTCGTGTTTGCAGGACCAACCGTGCTTAGCGCTCGACTTGTTGCGGTGACTTTCTCGCTTCTTTCCCTTTGGATCCTGTTCGAATTAACTAATCGCCTTTATGATTCAAAAATTGCTTTGCTCTCCGCTGTGTTCTTTGGTGTCATGCCTGGTATTGTATGGGTTTCACGGTTTGGGTACATCGAAACCATGCTGGAGTTTTTCTTTCTGGGCTCCTTGTTTCTGTTCTTAACCTATCTGCGCACGGACGAGAACAAATACCTAATCTTAGGCGGGTTAACTTTAGGCTTAGGTTTTCTGGTAAAGTATCAGATTCTGGTTGCGGGTTTAGTGATGCTTGCAGTCTTGTTTATTTCTGGGCGCAGCTACATCAAACGCAGGCTCAAGCATTTCCTGATTCTGCTCGTAATTGTAGCTGCAATTGGGCTTTCCTGGTTTGCTTTGAGCTATGCTTTGGCTCCTGATACGCTGGGGCGGTGGATTTACGCGATTTCCGCTGGAGACCAGTGCCGAGCGGTGTACAGCATGCGGTTTCCTGTTCCAGTTTATTACTTGTTTGAGATGGTTTCGCCTTATCCAAACGTACATCCCATCAGCCCGCTCCTATACCTATTGGGCTTCGCAGGCTTAGGGTTGCTGGTGTGGCGAAGAAAACCCCAAGACAAAATCTTGTTAGCCTGGTTTACAGTAGTCTATGTTGCCTTCACTTTGGTTGGGAATAGGCAATGGCGCTATGTCATGCCGCTGTATCCAGTTTTGGCAGTCTCTGCCTCAGTCGTTGTTTACTTTGTTTATGACAAACTGAAGACGGTTTGGCAGAAAAAGGCAATCACCCGCAGAAAAAAAGAAATGGTCAAGGTAGCTGCGTGCTGTTTGATTGTTTTCACCGCGGCAGCCGTTTTTGTGAGCTGCGTGGATGCCTATAACTTGGTTTCCACAGACCAAGTTCAAATTCCTGTTCAGGAAGCCGTTGAATACGTTGCTCAAAGAATTCAGCCTAACCAGTCAGTGATGCTTCTTTGCCCCTTCGACTTTTTCAGCGGCGGCATGGTTACATTTTATCTGCAAACCAACAACAAAAATAACCCTGTACAGGGATACCCTGTGCTGCCAGTTGACTCCTACACCCCCACCTTCGACATTGACGTGTTGATTTCACGATGCCAAGGAAGCAACGTAACATATGTTCTGCTTAGTGAATTCCGCTGGACAACCCCCTACTTCAACACAACCCTGACACCGCAGGGCGTAGCCGCGATGCTTTCCGACTCAGGCAGGTTCCAGAACGAAGCAAGCGTCGGAATTGAACCAAACAGAATTTTAATCCTATCTTTTACCTAAACTCCAGAACTTGCTGTCAACATACGTTCATCTAAACGGTGCACCCCACTTCTCACAGTACAGATAGTCTTGGAGCGGGCGCCTCAGAGGCATTTTTGGCGCTTCATCGGGGTACCCCAAAGTAATCAGCGCCTGCGGCTCTACAGTGTCAGGTATCTCAAGCGTACGTCTTACCGCTTGTTTACAGAAAAGGGGCGCGCAATACCAGCATGTGCCTAAGCTGTTTGCGTGGGCTGCCAAAAGCAGGGTCTGAATAGCGGCAGCCAAACTCTGTACCGCCAAATCACGTTCGATACATTGGCGTTCCGCGTCAGGATACTTGTCCATGTCTTCGAGCGATAAACAAGCTACTATAATGGCGGGGGCAGAGGTAAAACGTTCAATTGAGCAACTAACAGCTTTTTGTCGTGTGCCTTGAGGAATATGGTCCCTTTCCAGTTCCTCCCGCCATGCGTTTGCCATTGCTTCTGCAAGACCGCTTTTCTGTTGGCTTCCAGTTAGAACTATAAACCGCCACGGTTGGGCGTTATGTGCAGACGGCGCAAACGAGGCTGTTTCCAAAATTTGACGTATTATTTCCATAGGAACAGGGCGTTTTTGGAATTTTCTGATGCTGCGTCGTTGTTTGAGAGTATCTACTTGGGACATTGTAGGTCATTATCCTTTAGCTTTGTTATTCTTTTAATGTTTCACCATTTAGACCGGCGCTTTCTGCAGAAACCGAATTGCAGGGGTTCTTGTGAGTGGGGCAGGCTCAGAAAAATTTTTGGGTCATCAAAAAATGGCTATTTGATACGCAACCCTTAAGGCTAAAGACTGCTTATTTATCAGCCAGTTAAATATTCGAAAGAAAGAGAGTTGATGACTGTTTAGCCCCAAGAAACGTGCCCCAAGAAACGCAAAAAATAAGCGAGTAAGAGGCTTAGATGACCTGCCTGTTGCCATAGACAAGGAATACGAAATTGATGTGGTAGATGTGAGTCCAAACGGTGAAGGCATAGCCAAAATCAAGGGTTTTTCAATCTTTGTTGTAGGCGCAAAACCGGGAGAGCATGTTAAGGTGAGAGTTACTCGCTTGGACTTCATGTGCGCCGATGCGGTGCTTTGTCAGTAACACAAAAGCAGCACGGCTTTACACGCAATTCCCTCTAGCCCTAATTTTGTAAAAACCGCTGGCGCTTAACCTCCAAGGTAACTGCTCAAAGGCGCCCAAGTGCCAATCCGATGGCGAAGCTTAGTATGGGCGTTGCTACCCAACTTACCACGATTGTCAAGAAGGGCTTTAAGGAAACATACTTCTTTTTGTAGGAAAGACCCGTGCCAAACATAGCAGCCGTTGTTGTTTGCGTGTTTGACAAGGGAATGTTGAAGACCGTGGCAATTTCCACAAGGAACGTTGATGTAACCAGCGTTGCAGTGGCGTTTGCGTAACGCATCAAAAAGAACTCCTCGGAAATCCTCCGAATGGCTCCCCTTCCAAGCAGAAACGACCCCACAAAAATTGCTGCAACTGCCACCAAAACAGATGCCGCATCGAAGCCTCCTGTGGCAACAATCAACCCAAGCGTGTTTGCACCTAAAACATAGGCCGAAGAAAAAGACAGAACGATAAGCAGCAGCTTGTAGGTCTGTAGACGGCGCCAAAAATTAGTTGGCCAGCCGCGGTTTAAGAATCTGATTAGCCAGAAAGCAATTACCAAAGCAATTAACGGTGCAGCAAACCATATCACGGCGACTTCAAAGAGGTAGCCGCTGTTTGCAACACCATATTTTGCCACTGATAAACCCGCCAACATGCCGACCAGAGACATATTCAACGACATAGGCACCCGTATAACGTGGGCGATTATGAAAACGACGATGGCGACAAGTAACGCCTCTGACCGCAACACGGAGGATGCGTCAGGCAACAACACGCCAACTGCCCTTGTCATGAAGGAACCTTGAACCAGCAGCCCTGCTGAAAAGCCGACCGCCCCCAGAAGCGCACCGAACTGCTTGCTCAGTATTCTTGAGCCGACGGCGGGGCCCACGCAGGCTGACAAGTTGTTTCCTGCAACTAACGCTACAGCAGCAAACGTCAAAGCCGCAAGGACAACCGTGAAAAGCATTCTTAACTCACTTGAGGATGGATGTAACTACCGAAACAATAAGGTCGGAGAGGTCTTCGCATGAGTCTAAGATGTCGTCGCATTTATGCAGCATCTCGCTGTAATGATAAAACTGTAGAAAATGCATCTGCTTTGCTACGCTGTAGAGGTTGTCAAAGCCTAAATCTTTGATGTCGTCAGCTTGCTCTTCTATGGCTTCGATTTCTTTACGCAACTGCAGAATTTCAGGGACACTGCTACTGGAAAGCATCAACTGCACTTTAGACAGTGACTCTCCTGCATGAGTAAGAAGCTTATCGTAGAGGTTACTCCACTCTGCATCTTGGTTTAAGGCAAACCCCGTTTGGTCTGCCTTGAAAATGCGGTTTACCTCCCTGCACAGATAATAGTACAGGTCAACAATGTCATCGGCTACGTGTACACATTCAATTAGGTTATCGATGATGTTTGGGCTAACCGCGCCGCTTGTGATGTCCTCGCCAAGTTTGAAGGCTATGTCATCAGATTTTTTCTCCAAAGCTCGAATGGAAACAAAATTTTCTGCTAAAGCTTGTTCGCTGTACCCTGTTTGAAGCATAATTTTCATGATGCTATTGGCTTCATAGGCTATGGCTAGGATTTGGTTAAGCTCCGCGAAGATGTTTCTTTCACCTATAACAAGAAAGCTCCTCAGACCCTTCAAAGCAAAATCCTCCAATGTAGATTAGTAAGATGGCTGGATATTAAACTTAAACTTCACAAAGCAGCAGAGTCCAGTTAGATAGATTACTTCTAGAGGTCTTTCACTGCCAACTGAAGCAGCAGCTTAAATGGTTCAGTGTTTCCTCCAACAGCACTTAACGAGTTAATCTCCTTTTCCGCGGTTGCGCGCATTTCCCGCTGCAGGTTTTGAACTTCTCTGTTTTTCATGACAAGCTCTGTGAGGTATTCTGTGCGCTTCACTGTTACGCCTTTCTTCAAAAGCGCGATTATCTCTTCCCTTACCGATTTGTCTTGCAGTGCATATAAAATTGGCAGAGGCAACGTCTCGTTTTTTGTTCGGTTCTTTAATTCCGCTGGGGTTTGCATGTCCAAGAATTCGTTTCTCAGCGTCATTAGCACGCTTAGTGTTCTGCCAAAATGCCCCAAAACCTGCACCTCTTTGGTTTTTCCTTCTCCGATGGTTGCTCCGATTTGTGCAAATCGGTCTGAAACGGAGCCTTTAGCCCTAATTATCGTCAGGTACTCTTTGGGGTCAACGTTGAAGTTGCCCTTTAAGAGGCGCTCTTTAGCGGTGGCGCATCCGATTTCCACGAATGCTTCCTCGACCAAAGCGGTAATTTTCTGCCTTTTGCCCGATGAGTATTGCTCGCTTGCTCTGCTCAGCTGAGTTAGCGCTTTTAGTAGTAAAATGTCGCCTGCAAGAAGAACTGTGTCTTGGCTGAATTTCCCAAAGGGCGTGAGTTTTCCCGCTTTTATCTTGGACTTGTCCATTATGTCGTCGTGGATGTCTGCAGCTCCTGTTAAGAGAACAAGCCCTGCACTTACCTCGTCGGCAGCCTCCCGCTTTCCGCCTACTGCTTCACAAGACAAAGATATGAGGGCAGGGTGTTGTATGTTAGCCCAGCAGTCTTCAAGGAAGTAGCTCAGAACCTGTTTGATTGGTTCGGTTATTGTGGGGTCGGTGAGGATTATTTTTTTGGCAATTTGGTAGCCGTTTGTGCCGTATTGTGTGAGGAAGTTCTGGATTTGGTTTTTGAGGGATTCCATTGGGTTCACTGTTCTGTCTTTGTGTTGAACGGCAACTCGACGTCTGTATGATGTCGTAACTCTTATATATTGTTATATTATAAGCCTCGCTGAGGTAACTTGATGCGTCTGAAAATTGGGGTCCTATTTGCTTTATTTTCTGTATTGTTGGTCAGTTTTGCAGGGTCAGCTTGTGCAATAACTGGGAATTTTATGCCTGACGCTGAACGAACTAATGTTGGCTTGGTGGTCTTTTGGGGTTCTGACGCTTCAGGAAATTCGATTCCTGTAGGCGCTTGCAGCGGGGTTTTGGTTTCTTCACGTGTTCTCCTAACTGCAGCACATGCCTGCGTGTCCCTATCGGTAACCGTGTGCTTTGACAATGGACCCATCTCATGGAGCCTTGAAGGAGACCAAATTCAGCTACAGGGCGTCACTTCGACTTTCAACGGAACCGCTTACCCCAACCCTGAATTTGCATTACAGGAAGGCGGAAACGGGCTTCCCAACTTCTTAACTCATGATGTAGCCGTGGTGATTTTAGATGAACCTGTCCCACAAACTGTTGTCGGCAGCTATGCGCAATTACCCACCGCTGGACTAACCGAAACCTTGTCCTCTAAAACCTTTGTTGAATTGGTCGGCTACGGCATGCAAGAACACTTATCTCCAAGAAACACTGGTGTAGCCAACACCTGGGTCGGGCTGCTAATGCGTTGCAGTGCACAAGCAAAAATCATCCCGGGCAACTTTGCGTGGAGTGACGAATTCATCCGTTGCTCAGCTAATCCTGGTCAAGGCAAAGGCGGCATAAGCTATGGTGACAGCGGCGGCGCAGTTTTTCTGGAGCAAAGCAACGTGGTTCTGGCTTTGAATTCTTATGCAACTAACCCGAACTGTGTTGGACAAACCTACCACATTAGGCTTGACACAGTAGACATTTTAAGCTGGATTAATCAGGAGGTGAACCTCTACGGTTAAGAAACGGGCAGTACGTGCTAAAGCCAGCCCAGCCTCATTTGTTATGTGGTGGTAAACATAACCCTAATCCACCCGTCTTTTCCTTTTTTTGTGTCTCTTTTTTCCACAAGCCAGACCGCGTGTATTAATCAACAGGACGTTTTATGTATCTGCAATTTATTTTCAGAATTCTTAACGTTTAACTATACAGTTGACAAGTCAAGGTCAGCAAATGACAGCGAATAACGAACCCGCAACGGACAAAATTCAAAGTAGTGCACGGTCGCTTTTGGCTAGCGGAGTTTTAGTAGCGAACGCTTTTGTCTGGTATTTTTACAGCGGCAGATTCCTGTCTGATGTTACTTCTTTTGGTGGTCTCGAAGCCAACGAAATCATGGTTATCCGTTGCATAAACGTTCTTGGAACGATAGCGGCTGCCTTGCTTGGCGTATTCGTAGTTTATCGCTTCGGAAAGCGCGTGCGTTTTCTACGCATATGGATGATAGCTGGAGTTTTCCTATCGTTAATTCCCTTAGCCATCGACATCAGCGGGTTAGTTGCTTCCACCATGTTTTTCGCAATCACAGGGATTTACTTTGGGCTTGGCATGCCTGTTTCACTTGCCTACTTTGCTGCCTCAACAAGAACCGAAAACCGCGGGCGGACAGGCGGCATAATTTTTTTCAGTTCTCTTTTAATGGTTTTTCTTCTTGGAATGCTAATTCCAAGTGGAATCGCACTAAACGCCTTCATCTTAGCACTTTGCCCTGTCGTCGGTTTGGCTCTAACCTTGATAATAAAGCCCGCGGAACAAGAAATCACCGTGAAGAATCAAGAATCATATGGAACCATTCTGAGAAGCAAGCCGTTTTTGCTCTACCTTGTTCCGTGGCTTATGTTTTCCATAATAAATTTCCTTATATTACCCATGGTTAGCACTATAAACAGCGAGTTTTTCCAGCTTTCAAGCTTAATCGAAAATGTCTTAGGGGGCGTTCTCGCTGTAGTTTTCGGTTTTCTGGGTGACCGCATCGGCAGAAAACGCCTTGTCGTGGCTGGCTTTACACTGCTAGGTTTGGGGTATGCTAGTCTTGGGCTTTCAGTGGGCGGCACAGATGCGGTCGTTAATCTCGGCTGGTGGTTCTATACGGCTGTAGACGGCGTTGCATGGGGCGCACTATACGCAATTTTCCTCATGACCATCTGGGGCGACTTAGCCCAAGGCAAAAGCAGCGAAAAATACTACGCACTCGGCTTTGCACCCTTCATCGGCTCCGTATTCTTAGAAGCCATCGGAACAACACTTCAGCCAATGCTATTTCCTTCAGCGGTTTTCTCATTTGCCAGCGTCTTTCTTTTCCTCTCGGTACTGCCGCTTGCCTACGCGCCTGAAACATTGAACCTCAAAGAAAAAGAATTCAAAAGCTACATAGAAAAAGCCCTCCGCACCAAAACACGCCAAAGCGAAATAAACTAAACGCGTGGGTTGCCGTAACGTATGCTCTAAACTATTTGGTATACTGCTGTAGGCGAGGGGCTATCTTTTCTAGGCGCAACCACGATATAGGTGGTTAGTCACACAGTTTCAGGTGTGATGCTTTTTGTTTTTTTTTTTGCAACAGCAGCATAAACGGCAACTATCATACTGACAATGAGACTTAATGTAGTCATCCAAATTGGAAATTCTGGTATTGAGGGCATAGCGGTCGGACTTGTTGATGGCGAAATTGCAGTTGAAGGCGTGGGCGTAACCATCTCGTATTCCGCAGGTGTATATGCCTCAGTTGTCACCAGCCAATGCTGACTGCTGTCGACTCCTCCTAACGCATACAGTTTGTCATCAACAGTTACCAAAGAGATGTCCCTGCGTGCAGTGGGCATTGAGGCAGCGAAAGACCAGTTGTCTGTTTCGGGGTCATACATTAAAGTCCAGTTTACAGCAGCGTAGCCATAATCTGCGGCACGTCCACCAACGACGTAGAGGCGTTTTGGCGCCTGCAAACCTGTAGTCACAGCTGCTGCCATCTCGGACATATTCCTTGGGAGTGGGGTTCCTTGACTCCACTGTTTAGTTTCGGGATCAAATATCTGTACAATGTTGGTGTATGTTGAGGGCGGGTACTGATAGTAGTAATGGTCCATTCCCCCAATGATATAGATTTTACCGTCTAGGACAGCTGAAGCGTAGAATGCGACAGGCGTGGGGATGTCTGCCATCTGAGACCACGAATCGTCACCTGGATCATACACCCAGTTTGACTTGATTATCTTGAAGACCCCGTATCCGTCCTGCTGCCCGCCGGCAATCACGTATATTTTTCCGTCGACAACGTTAGCTTGCATGCCTATTGCCCATGTGGGCATTGCTGCTTTGTTTCCCCAAGTATCTGTTGTGGGGTCGTAGGCTTGGTTTGTGCTCAAACCGCTGACGGTTGGACCGCCTATAACGTAGATTTTGTTTTGACAAGCCGCGACAACGTATGAGCCTTCAGACATGGACAGCGGAGTGCTCTCTGACCACCTGTCTGCGATTGGATCATACAATTCAATAGCTGTAGGAGAAGCTTCCCCAATAACATAGACTGTTCTGTTCAAAACCGCGGCCCGTCCCGCGTTTGTACCAATCGGATATAGCATCGGTGCATTTGTCGTCCAGAAATCTTCATTGAAGGCAAATGCAAATGAAACGCCTAAGAAAGATGCTCCCAAAATTACCATAAAAACTAAAGGAGCAAGTTTCGTAACCATTATCTCCCCAAATCAATTTACCGTGGGATTACTTATAAATTCTCCGCAACTTTGGGTTGTTAACTAAGGGTGACTAAATGGTGCTCTAAGGATTGGTTTTAAAATTAAACTATTCAAAGCAAAGAGTGGGTCTTGTTTTTGGCGTAGTTGACGTTTTTTTTATCTCAAACCTTTTATTGAATTCAACCGCACATTAGCAAATCGCAAGACAAACGTCTTGCACTAAGAAAGAAGGCAATGATATGAAGCAAACAACTGTGATCGTTTCTTGTCTATTATCTGTCTTGCTTTTAACTGCTTCAGCACCAATGTTTAACAGCAAATCAGCAAATGCGTGGAACGGGGCCTCAGAATGGGGGCACCTTGCACCTAACTATGACCCTGACGAGTATAATTGGACCTCCATAGTTTCATATTGCATCGAAACGGACTTTAACGCTTATGGGTGGACCAATTACAATGAATTCTGGAATGAAACAACGCAAAACAACGTGATGAACTATCTCATAGCCTGTCATCAACCCATTAACGATATTGATTTTTCGGCTATATGGTGGACTGGTGATTTTAACTTCTTTATCGATGCGTATGCAACACATTACGGGTGCCGCGGAGAGAATGATAACATATGGGATGCAGCCGTATACACTGGTTCAACCCTTGGCGCACCTAGTAATCAATTCTTTGTTTTCATGTGGACTTGCACGAACGGCGGTATACAGTGGAACAATACCAGCGGTGGTCAAGACGAAATCGAAGGACTTGTCGGCTGGAATAATAACCTTACTGATCAAGAAGACAAGCCCGATTGGGTTCCTACAAACACAAATACTGAGTACGGTTACTTTGATAGCTTGAGCAGATGCGTAGGAATGCCTCTAGCGTGGACGGGCACTGCAGACCTTAGTCTGGATGGCTTTAACGACCCAGATAGCAGCGACTATTGTTACATTGGATTCCAAAACCATTCTCCATGGCTACATAATGCGCCCTTGGGCTGGGGAAGTACCCCCATGGGTTATTTTCCCTACTATTTCTATCGGTATGCAATGGGATTGGATTCCGGCGGTATCCACGAGCCAATCTGGCTTTGTCTAGAATATGCATCGATGATCCACTTCACCTCAGACTTCGAAGACACGCCGCTCTACAACGGATGGTGGGAATGGCTTGTGGCAGAAAACATGACTGATGCATGGTGGTTTAACCAAATGACGGTCTTCGGCAACTCCGATATAGCCTTGCCTTAGCAGGAGGAGAGGCGATGCACCTATCTAAGACGAAAATAATCGTTGTTGCGACTATAATTTTGATCTTAGCAATCCCACAGATTCAAGTTTCGAGAGCATCAGGTCCAGCGGCGTCGACGGCAAAAGAAAAATTACCAGCATTTCTAAGCCAAGTTATTGGAATCGACCTTAGCAAATATGAGGTTGCAAGCGAAGGCTATAGTACAAGCTATCCATCTGACTACGGAGGGTTTGTTAAACAGGAAGTCATGAGTTTCAATCTCACGTCCAGTAGCAGCCAAATATACGGAATGTGCATTCTTGACAACGGACTCGTGGCCGGCATCGTTTTCCGTCCAACTCTCGGCTCGCTTATTTATTCGCAACAACCCTCAACTAATGCTCTCGACGAGATAAAAAACATAGTCACTAGGTACCAAACCTTTGCTCAGAACTTTGGCATAGCTACTTTGCACCTGACCCCTGCTCTAAGCATGCTAAACAGTGTTACGGAGCTAAAATCTTCAAACACAACATTGGACAACATGAAGATGGAAATTTCCTGTACTGCACATATCGTGGCGAATTTAACAACTGAGCGCACAAAGATTGCATGGGTCTACACTGCCAACGGAATCGATGCCCCCAAAAAATGTGTAAGCATTGCTTTTAGTGGAAATCAGATTACCTTCATCGATACGTGGAATTTGTATGAAGTAGACACCGACGGAATTTCTGAAGCTGAAGCTGAAGGCATAGCTTGGAAAACAGCAAAAAGTTACAACCTGACAATTGTAAAAGAAGACAAAACAATCATTTCTGTGAAGCCAGATTGGACGAATATGACTTCAGACATAGCACTTAACATGGTTCCAGGGCAAACGTACAACAACAGCTTAAACGAGATACTCAACTTTGGAAGTGCGGGCAATAAAATAAGAAACCCTCTAACGCTTTATCCGCTTTGGCAAACTATTTTTTACTTCAGTGAACCTATTGGAGGAGCTGTTGGCGTACAAGTCGGAGTATGGGGAGACACGAAGGAAATCGCTTATTGCAGCTCTTACGGATTTCATGATGGCCCTGCCCAGAATCCCTCAACACAGCCCCAACCTGCGAATTCATTGAATAACTCCTTATTAATCGCGGCATTGGTTGCTTTCGTAGTTGTAATAGCAGTTATCACAGGAAAATGCGTAGCTAAACGTAAGATATAACAAACTTCCTTTCTTTTTTTGTTAAATGTCTGTACTTATCAACTTAGCAGTAAACACTTGGAAACTTGAAATCCCCTTCTACAACGTGAGACCATGGGACGCCACAATGCTGCTGTACCACTACAAACCAGACATGCTTGTAGTAGCAAAGTTTCTAGGATACAAAGACCTTGAAAACACGCGGTTATATATCTAACTTGAGAAAAACTTCTTCAAGAATCTGACCCAACGACCAATTCATAACGTGATTATCCTTCAGCTCCCAAGACGCCTGCAAACTAATTGAGGTTGATTCGAATATGTGACAAGCTACTACAATGATGGCGGCAAAATCTTCCGCAAACGAAAATAAGGTGTTTGCTATGTCTGTTAAGATGCTACCCACAAAAACCCTCGGAAGCGGCCGAGGTGCAGGAAAAGCATGGAAATGTGGCCGGGGTGAGGTAGCTTGGTAGCCTAGAGGCCTGTGGAGCCTTTTGCCTGGGTTCAAATCCCAGCCCCGGCCCCACTTACGTTTTAATTTTGTTTTTGGCGGCGCGTGTTTTTGCTATGTGTTTGTGTTAGGGGTCAAACAGTTGTCTGACTTAGGTTTATCAGTAGAGTGGATAGCAACGCTTAATTGCGGTGCTTGTTCTAGTTTAGTATCCCGCTGGCTATATCCATGACGACGGACCCAACGGAAGAAGCAAGCACAACAAATCTTGCTATACTTGTGAAGTCTGGGTTTTACCCAATCATGGGACACGGTGGGCACGGGCGTAACATCCCACGCCAGAGAGAGCTCAGCCTAGAGGAGCGTACCGCTCCGCTGTGAAGCTGAGTGTTAGGTTACGTGGGACACAATTTAGCCCGTGACACATCATTTCGGAGGCTTTTGTTTTGTCTTATCCTTTGGGAATTAGTATGCAAATTTTTAAGTTCCACACTGCCATTAGCTTAGCAATACAGGCTGATTTACCTTGGACATTGAGAAACGTATCGAATTAATCTGCAGACCCCCCACAGAAGAAGTCCTCACCCCCGATGACCTTCGGCAACTTTTGGAGACTGAAGAGCATCCTGTAGCCTACAATGGCTGGGAACCTTCCGGGCTTGCGCATCTGGGCACGGGCGTAATTTGCGCTTACAAGATGAAGGATTTTGCTGAAGCGGGTCTCCATTTTAAGGCGTTTCTTGCAACTTGGCACGCATATTTGAACAATAAGCTCGGCGGAGATTTGGCGCTCATCCGAAAGGCTGCGGACCTGTTCCGTCACAGTTGGTTGGCGTTGGGGGTGCCTGCGGATAAGGATAAGGTGGAGTTCATTTACTCTGATGAGTTGTATGATGACTTGTCTTACTGGGCAAAAACCATGGCTATAGCCAAAAGCCTCACCATAGCCCGAACCACCCGGACGCTGGAGATTGCAGGACGCAAAGAAGGCGAAGCCCACTACGTCAGCGACTTTCTATACACGCCCATGCAGGTTGCCGATATATTTCACCTAAACGTGAAGGTTTGTCAGCTGGGTATGGATCAGCGTAAAGCTAACGTGGTTGCGCGGGAAATCGGGGAGAAAATTGGCTACTGGAAACCCATCTGCGTGCATCATCACTTGCTGCAGGGGTTGGAGAAGCCTAAGGTTTGGCCTATTCCTGAGGGGCAAGAGAAAGAGGCGGTTGCCAGCGCGAAAATGAGCAAAAGCAAGCCTGACACCTGCATCTTTATCTATGATTCGCCTGAGGAAATCAAAAAGAAGATGTCCAAGGCCTTCTGCCCCGAAAAGACAGTTCAGTACAACCCCATCCTTGACATATGCAAATACATAATCTTCCGCGAAAAACCCGCCCTAAACATTGAGCGTCCCGCAAAGTTTGGCGGTGCAATCCAATTCGGCAGCTTTGATGAGTTGGCGGCTGCTTACGCTGAGGGTAAGCTTCATCCGATGGATTTGAAGAGCGGCGTTGCAGAAGAGTTGGGCAGGATACTTGAGCCTGTACGGCGTTACTTTGCCAACAACAGTGAAGCAAAAGACTGCTTAGAAACTGTGCGGCAAGCCAAGGTCACAAGGTAACTTCGCTTTGTCTACCCGTCTAAAGGCGAGGCAGGAGAAAATCCAGCAGGTGCTAGCTGGCTTGATTGAGGAGTCAGCCCAAGGCGTCCCGATTGTTGTTGAGGGCAAAAAGGATTTAGAGGCTCTGCGCCGTTTAGGCGTGACTGGACCTGTTTTGACGGTGAAGACAGGCGGAAAATCTTTTGCACAGGCAGTCTATGAGATTGAGCAGGCAGGCGCTGGGGCGGTTGTTTTGCTTTTGGATTTTGACAGGCGCGGCAGGCAGGGAACCAGCTGTCTGAGGGAGAGTTTGGAGCGTGCCAAGATTAAGCCTAATCTGGTTTTTTGGCGTGAACTTTCAGGTTTAGTGAGACGGGATGTTTCGTGTATTGAGGGGTTAGCTTCGTTTTTGCGGACGCTGGAGGCGAAAGCTGGCAGTTCTGCTTAGTCAAGAAAGGTTGCTTTGTTTTTGGGTTTTGATTTTTTTGAGCATGAAGGATGCTTGGAAGGCGTCTTTTGCTGAGGCGAGGCATTTTGCTTTGTTTAGTTTTATGCGTTTGCTGCAGTATGGGCAGGTGCGTGTTTTCTGTTTTTCTGTGGCAAGCATTAATCCGTTGCAGTTGGGGCATTCGTAGATACATGTGGGGGCCATTTTTTTGTGCCTTCTAGCGAAAGCCTTTTCCACGTTCAGTTAGATAACAGTATTGGCGGAGAGTTTGCTTTGAGTGGGGTTGAGAGACGCAGGTTGAATCAGGGTTTGATTGATCTTGCTGTTACTTACTTTAAGAAGGAAGGTTTCATCGTGAAGGGGAAAGCGGTGAGCGTGGAGGGTGACAGCGGGATTCTGCGGCAGTTCGACTTGGTTGTGCAGAAGGGTCGAGATGAGCAGGTGGTTTGGGTGCGTGATTGGAACCGCACAATCGGCGTTAACGTGATTATCGGGTTAGATACCGCTTCGGCGGATGTGAAGATGCCTAACCCCATTATGATAGGTGAGAAATTCAGTGACCACGCCAAATCCTACTCAAACAGACGCAAAATCATGCTTCTAACCAAACACAAGCTGAAGACAAGTTTTCGCTGATGCGCTGTGCGGCTAGGTTTTTAGGTATTGGTCGAGTTTTCCTTCGCGTTCCAGTTTTCCCAGCCAGTCCACGCCGTTTGCTTGGCACGGTCGTTTTTTCTCGATGATTTCTATGGCTTCGGTTAAGACTTCGGTTGGGGTTTTGTTTGTGGCGTCGATTTCGCAGACTCTGGCGGTTGGCTGCTTCTGCAGGGCTTCCACAAGGCAGACGTCTAGGATTTCGGCTTCCGCGTTTTCCTGTTGCTTGGTTTGGCTGTAGCCTCGTTTTTGCATGATTTCCTGTAGTTGTTGGGGGTTGCGTCTGAGCACGAAAACGTGGGTTACCGCGGTTTTGGGGGTGACGGCGGCTGCGTAGTGTCCATCGATTACAAGGTCTGTTTCTGCCCTGTTTATGATGGTTTTGAGTTCGCGGCGCATTTTAGCCTCATCAATTACGGTGGTGTTCCTCTGCTTGTCTTCGCTGAGCGTTAGGTGCCCTGTTTTGGCGAGCTCCGTCAGGTTAATGTATTGCCCGTTTAGCTGCTGGGCAAGTTTTGTGGCGAGAGTGGATTTGCCGACTGCGGGGGTTCCCGTGACGAGGATGACGCGTTTACTCATGGTGCCTTTAGGGGTCTGCAAATAGTTAACGCTTACGCCTCTGATGTGCACTGTACCGTGTACCCTCCCCCTCTATCTTTTTGTGGGCTTTGCAGCAGGTTGCTTTTTTGTTTCTGCGTTTGTTTTGGGTTTTTCTTGCGTCCAAAAACGGGTGGAATTGGGTGGATTTGGACAAAATTGGGGCAGTGCATGTTTGGCAGTTTGTTGTTTTGGTGGGTTAGGTTTGTTGGTTGGGTGTGTTTTTTGTATTTTGTCTTTTTTGGTTTGTGGCTTTGTTTGTAGAACTTTGTTATTTTCGTGTTTTTGTGTTTTGGATGGTTGTTGATGTGGGTTCTGTTTGGTGTGTTTGTGTTCCATTATATAAGGGGTGGTTTCTAATGGGATGCAGAGAAACAAGTGGTTAGTGCGCATGCATGCAGATGTATATTCGTGAAACAACTCCTGTCGACCTTAACGAGGTACTCAAAGTTGAGTTTGAAGCCTTCAGCTACCCCAAAGAAGCGGATCTCACACGGGACATGCTGGGTGACCCTACCGCCCGTCCCTTTCTGTCTCTTTTGGCTTTTGCTGAGAATACGCTTGCAGGGCACATACTATTCACTAATGCTCACCTTGTTAATGCTCCCTCTGTTGTGGTTTCGATTTTGGCGCCTTTGGCAGTTATGCCGAAATTTCAAAAACGGGGCGTCGGGGGTAGCCTTATCCGTAGGGGCTTAGAGCTTCAATCAAAAAGCGGTGTGGACTTAGTGTTTGTGCTTGGGCACCCCTCATATTATCCCCGACACGGATTTGTCCCCGCCGGAAAACTCGGTTTCAAAGCGCCCTACCCAATCCCTGAAAAAGACGCAGACGCATGGATGGTGCAGGCACTTCGCCCAAACATCATTGGCTCTGTTTCTGGCAACGTCACCTGCTGTGATGCACTCAATAAACCTGAACACTGGAAAGAATAACCTGTTTAACCTATGTTGGGTGGGTATATTTATCTGCCTGCCCGCTTTGTTTTGGTTGGGCTGGCGAGTTGGTGTGTGGCTATCGGTCCCCGAATGTGAAGGGACTGAGGAAACTCCGCCCACGAGTAGAATTGCACCCCCTCGGGGGAAGCCGAGAGGCTTGGCAACAGAGCAGAAACGAAACGTCCCCTTGGACTTGTCTATGACGCGTTTAAGACGCAGAGTGCGCCAAGGCGGAAACGGTGAAACGGCTGTCCTGCAAGTGGAAAGGGCAAACAGGCGCCAATGAAGACTCTACCGGAAGGCGCGGGTAGCCCGATTAGCCGAATGCCACAAACAAAAACAAAAGGCGGGTTACAACCAACACGCCAAGCCCACAAACAACGTAAGCTCCGTCACAGACAATATAACAAAAAATTTTCTATTGCTTTCAGCATTTTCAGACACAGCCCCACTGGCATTATTGTTTGGCGTTTATACCATTCTTCTTGGCTCAACCGAAACTGCATTAAACATGGCACTAATCATTGTTTAAAATAATTATACGATGCTCTTAGCTTCGTTTTATAAGCTTGCAAAGAATAAGAGAGGCCCCAATCTATAACACAGCAACCAACCAAATACCCAAAAGATTGAAACACACTTCTCTAAAAAGAAATCCAACGCGCGCTACGCGCGACGCGCCCTATAGACTGCACCACTCCAGTTCAGTCAAAGCACCCCCTTATGGGTGAGGCCTCAAAGATGCTTAACTTTAGGTTATTTAGGTTGTTTATTTTTGTATAGCGCCACCTTAAGGGTTATAATTGTTGTTAGTGCACAGATTGTAAAAATGATCGTGAGGGCGGTGAATTCGGGTATTGATGGAGATGGTATGGGTGCAGGTGTTACTGAAGATGTGTAAGGGGGGTTCACCAATGGATAATTGTCAGTATTGTTTACATTAATCACGTAAGGGGTGTTCCAGATATCTGTGTTATCTGTTTCAGAGGCATCAGGGTATTTTACCTGATAATCACTCCAATAATTTCCTTCTTTGCCATTGTCCCAAAAGTTTACTGAGGGTTTCAAGGCGTTTGATGGCACCGTTCCGTACATGTCATCAACGATTTGAATATTCTCGGTGAAATTGTTTGCATAGAAAATGCTGAATGAAGAGGTGACAAAGTATATCCCGCACGAATTGCGTTCAATGTTGTTGCTGGCGATGGTGTTAGTTGATGAGAAATAACAATAGATTGCGCGCGTGTTGTTAAACAAGTTGTTCCCAATAATTGTGGCGATAGAAGAATCCTCCAGACGAATACCTGACCAGTTGTTTGTTATGTTATTTCCGAGAACCGTGTTGTTTTGTGCAGAACGAAGATAGATGCCCTCGCTGCTTTCTGTAATCTGATTTTCTACAATGGTGTTATTATGAGATTCCCAAAGAGAAACGCCTTCCATAGCGTTTGTGATACAATTATTAACTATTAGTGAGTTTGTTGTGTATACAAGCAAGATTCCGTGTTCGTTGTTGGTCAAGTTTATGCTTTGAATAATCATACGCGTGCAGTTTATTAGAACAATTTCCCCCGCGTCGAGTGGAACTGTCATGTCTTGCCTATTAACTAGGTAGTAGATAGGTTTGTCATTTACCCTGTTTGAATCATCTATGTCATGCATAAACGTTGACAATTGAGGATCAGCAATCGTTGAAACACTTAAACTGCGATTGTTTTCAATGAAACTATTGTTACTTAAGGTTATTTTAGTTGCTTCCCACAGATTTACTGCTAAATTAAAATTCGTAATTGTCGCATTTCTAACTGTGACATTATTTCTCAATTTCAGTTCTATCCCAGTTCCAACTCCGTCACCCTGAAGGACGAAGCCCGCGCCGTCAATTATAGTGTTATCTTTTTTCACAATAATTGGAGCGTTAATGTTGTCGGTGAATCTGTAGGTTTCTCCGCTAACCTGAAATAGGTTAGTTCCATCGACTGTACCATCCGCGTTTATTATCACGGTAACGTGTCCCTTAACATCGGGGGTTGCGGGAAAAAGAATCATAATTATAAATAATGCCGGCACAAAAAATTTCAGGTTTTTGGAAACGTTCATCATTTTAATTTACAGGCCATATTATCGCTACCAAACCAAATAAATATTCACAAAAAGAAGAGGTTATGGTTTATGTTTTTTCTTAATAGTCAACACTGAAATGCTTATAACAACTGCTGCACTTATCACCACAATTATCAGCCCGTCAATGTTTACCTGTGATGGTGTTGTGTCTGCTTGCGTTTGAGTTGGCAATGCACTTTCGTTGTTGTCTTCATATGGAACTCCTCCACCGCCCACTGGAATACATGATTCAATGATTCCCGTATCAGCCCAAATTGCGAGCGAAATGAATGTAACTTGACCGGGGTAGGTCTTGTCGAGAGGTAGTTCAATTCGCCAATAGGGGCTTAGCGTCAAGGGTTCTTTACATTTTGTCGTAAACAACTCTGCAGTAAGTGGTTCTTCTATTACATTGAATTCTGTTACCTCAGCATCTCCAACTTCCCATGTAAAATTCTTGAGATGTTCCAGAGCTATCTGAATGGCTGCTTCTTTTGTTATATTAATGTTTGTATTTCCTATTGTGTAATATTTCCAAATGTCTCCTAACCCGCAAAAGATTCCGTCTCTGAATTCGAGTGTTATGCTTGGAAAGGGAACTCCGTCTATAATGTTATTCCATTGAAAGCTGGTGAAATTCTTCTCAGTAGCTACTTTGAGTACGACGTTTCCTATGGTTATTTCGTTGCTTTTGGTTGCCTCAAACATATCAAGCGTTTCTTTCATGGTATCCAACTCGTGTGGCTGTCCAATGTTTTGTGAAGTTGTGTACGTTTCATATTTCTGCAATATGTCTTTTGATTTGCTGGTAATTCCGTTTTGTTGGGCGTCCATGAAAAACGGCGATCCTTCGTTAATAAATAGACCACAATGAGCCAAACTGCCATTTATGAATGCGCAGGCCCACTCTAATTTACTGCCGTCAGTTTCGAGTAGGTACACAACATCTTCTTCAGCTAATCCAGCTAAATGGGTTGGATAACGCACGGAGTTTGCAACCATTGTTGCATTGTATTTTTTCAAATCAAGTTGAACAATGTCCCTCCCGAAAACCAATGCTTCATCCGGAGCAGATGTACCTTCGATAGAGAACACTGGCTGTGCTTGCAGAAGCAACATCGCTGAGGTTATAGCGAAAAGCAAAATGACGCATCTTTTCTTTTTCATAGTGTTTCACTCCTAAAAATCAGGCAACTCCAGATTTCCATCTCCGTAAACCTCCATTCTGCTGTACCAATATTGACCTTCTGCGTAGTAATTGTATCCCAAATACAGTGGTGATGCCCAGTAAGACTTCCCAAATGTATCGTACGCAGCATAATAAAGTGAAAGTCTTATAGTGTACGCTCCAGGATCTAATGCGTAGTCATAGAACGTTCTACAAAAATTGCCGTAATTGCAGGATTGATATTCTGTCTCGTGAACAAAAGGCATAGAGACATTTCTAAAACCAATGAAACAATGCCCTGAGGGTTCGCAATAGTAGTCAGTACCATCTTCGTCTAAATCATTTGTGTTAAACCAGGAAGTCGCCATACCCCAACTGTGACCGTTTATGTCTATATCTCCAATCTCGTTACCAACGAAGCAAGACCACAAAAAGACAAATTTATGCCTTTCATTATTGATGTATCCGTGAATCTCGTGATCAATGATTCTATCTGAGCCTCCACTTGAATTATAATAATCGTTATCATAGATGAAGTAATGTGTGTGGTCGTCTTCAGAGTATGAAAAGGTGTGGCCTTTGTAAAACACCGTTGCAAAGGTGTAATCTTCAAAATCGGCTATCGTACTGTAGAATGAATCTCTTTGCGTAGCACTACCATAAAAATTAGAGCAGTTTTCATATTGGAATGTGGCCTCAAACGCGTCTTGGATGTAAGTGCAAGTGTGTTCTGATGCATCGTCTTCGAGACGAACATCGTAGTCAGTTATGCCCCACGTTACAGAAGCGTCATCAGCATTAGCTGTTTTGAGGGTTGTTAATTGTGTGGAGCAAAACATTGACAGCAATAGTAATATTGAAACTTTTTGTATAAAACGTTTGTTCATTTTATGCTCTCCTCACATATTTGTTTTCTATATCATTACAAAATATTTGTCTTGTAATTTAATACGTGGTAATGAATTGGATATAATCTTTGAGACAAAAAAGGCGGCAACTAAGCCATAAATCAGGTGTGCTCTTTGCTGACAAAAATTAAACTTTAGGTGAGTCTTATATTTGTGCTATTCGTTCACCTAGATTTTTTGAGGCACCGCAGAGACAGCCCCGCTGAACCAGTACGGGAAAAACAGCGTTTGCGTAATCCCATTGGCATACCCACTAACTCCAAAAAAGGTTATTGAAAATCCAGCATTAACCGAATAATCCTTTTCAAAATTAGGAAAGGCGCCTTCTAACTGGTAATAGGTGGCTGAATACCACGGTAAAAACAAACTTGCAAATATAAGAACTGCTGAAATCAAGCCAACCCAATTAACTCTCAAGTTAGCACGCCGCGTTATACTCTACTGTTACTTCTTTAAAAAATCTTACAAAACTCACTAATCTACAGGCAGGCGTAAGCTCATCACCGGCAACAACTACACATACGGGGTCAAATGTGGTAGCTCTATCAGGATTGCTCGAAATAGGGCGACATCTGTACAAGTTTTTTCATGATGATTTTTCGAAATAAGCAGGTGGGTAGCTTGAAAATTTGGAATGTCTTGTGTAATTGTTTCAAGTATTCGTCAAGTGTATGATTCTGAAAATCGAATTCTTGTTGGGCTTCTTTAGTATCGTACCAGTCTAAGTGGTACCTGTTGATGTCTGGGGTGAAGTATTTTTGGTCGGGTACCTCAAGTGCGAAGACCCCAAAAAACAGGGATAAGAACTCTTTCCCCCTGAGTTGCCAACCATTTTTTTCTCCGCCCCCAGAATATACGCCTGATTTCTCGGAGTGCTGCCCGATTTCAGTTTTTCAGCCCCCGCAACTAACGCAGTCGCGACATCTTCAGCCCTTATCATCTCCAGACGCATATCGGGGTGCATGTCAAAAATCTCTTCCAACAGGGGAAAAACGTCTTTAACAGACCGTGCTGAAAAAGTCGGAAGCACCCCCGCAAGCCTAAAAACAAGATAGTTATCCACGTTATTGTTGAGAAGCGCCTCACATTTTATTTTTGATTCCTCATAATTTCCCGTAACAACCAAGGGGTCATTTCGGCCGACGAGGTTATTTTGAAGTTGGGTGGGCCCCATTACGCTGGCTGATGAAGTGAAAATAAGCGGGATACTTCGGTTCGTCTCTTTGATGGCGTCTATTAGATTTGCAGTGCCTCCATAGTTAACATCCATTGTGAGTTCACTATTCTTTTTTGATAACGGAGGAATTATCGCCGCAAGATGAATCACAGCCTCAGATTTTTGAACCGCATCTTTGACAGACTCAAAATTCCGAATATCCCCAAAAACTACTTCACTCAACTTATTTCGATAATGCCGAGCGCTCTTTCGGGTTTTTTCATTCGCTACTTCAAAAACGGTTATCTCATGACACCGCGTATACGCTTCTTCGATCACCGCTTTGCCAATATTCCCAAAAGCACCTGTAATCAACAGCTTCATTTCAACAGGTTCCCCCAAGTTCTATACATCATTCAAAGGTTAATCTTTGACCCATCACAGGATATTCAAACATTTAAGGTAACATGCAAACACACCCTAAGCATCTACACACTATTGATGCCAGGCTTATAACTAAAGTAATAACGGAAACAAGCGGGGATTATCTGCAGTATTTACAATGATGAACTGTGTTGCTAAGCTATTCAACTCAAAATGGGCAGCGCGTTGAATACAAGTAAAGCAGCCAGTCAGTCCCAAAAAAAGGAAAAGGTTTTTGATTTGATTTTATGGTAAAAGGTTTTTGATTTGATTTTATGGTAAAAGGTTTTTGATTTGATTTTATGGTA
>JAOZIE010000002.1:47080-336773 GCA_026014485.1 Candidatus Bathyarchaeota archaeon | reverse complement strand
AAAGGTTTTACTGTTCTGCTTCGCCTACTTGTTCTAGGCTGCTTGTGCCAAAGAAGCCGCGGCCTTGAGCGAAGTAGATGTTTATGGGTTTTTCGTTGCGTAGGATGTCAATGACGCTTTGGAACATTGTAGAGGGCAGGTGCATTCTTATTATTCCGTTGGCTTCGCTGTCGTTTTCAAAAGTCATGCCGGGGTCGTTGAATCTGACGTAAGCCACTGTTTTTGTTCCGTTGTATAGTGCTATTTGAGCTCGGTTTGTTTGGTAGCCTTGGGCACTTCCATATATCAAAATGTGGTAGCTTGTTACATTAACCATTTTTTTCACCAAAAAAGTATTAGGGGCAATATTCTATAAATATTAACTATTAAGACATCATCGTATTTGGCGCTTTTGAATTACGCTGTCTTATTTTTTGTTAGAGATTGAACTCACCCGCAACCCTTCCCTAACGGCTTAGAACTATAACGAGGCAATAACTACAATAAACGCAAGAACTGATTAACAAAAATAACAAAAAGTTACTAACCCAAAAGCAGGGCACTACAAGACGCCAAAAAGAAATACTGCCCAAATCCCCGCTAACATGCCAAACAGTCAGATTATAAAGTAAGTTTCGACTGCCTAGCGCGACCTGTTACAGATATAACCTAGAATATGTCTTTCTCTAAGGTAGAGGTTGTTTTTGTGAAGTATGAAATATTATACACAGACACCGCTGGTGAGTCACATTTTAAGGATGCCGCAGTTGACTTTGAGATGGTTAATTTTGCGCCTCCAGCTCCACCCGTGGGCCTCACAAGCTACATACCAGCTAACCAACTGGTCTTCTTCAAGCTTCCCGCAGGCTGGTTTGGCAACTGGCATCCAGCACCCAAACGGCAGTTCTTTTGCTGCTTAGCCGGAGAATTTGAAATGACCGCAAGCGACGGCGAAACACGCACCTACCACGCAGGCGAAGTATTCCTCCTTGAGGATACCACAGGCAAAGGTCACAAAAGCAGGGTACCTGGCAAAGAAGATTTCGTAGCCGCAGTCGTACAGCTAGCACAATAACCCCCACAAAAGAAAAGCAAACAGCAAATTGATGCAATAAGCCCCGGCAACCTTAACGGTTAAATGTGGTCAAAAAAGGAGAAGGTGCGGTTTGTTTCTGTTTTTTTGCTTTCAGGAAAAGAAGGGCAGCAGCCAACACGGCAATAATGCCAGTTATGCATAATGCAATACCGCTTATACCGTCAAAGTCTGGCGTTGCGGGATTTCTTTCTTCAGATTGAGAAGGAGATGTTTGGGAGTTAGCTTCCGCGGAGGGTGTTATTTCAATATCTGTGGGGGAGGGTGTTATTTCAATATCTGTGGGGGAGGGTGTTATTTCAATGTTTGAATTGACGCCGCCATATGCAATATTACTGTATGAAATAATTTCTCCTGTGTTTGCCCATATGAAAGCTGTTATGCCTTGTACACTGCCGGGGTACGTCTGGTTTAGCGGCATCCTGATGTCCCAGTAAGGTCTAAGCGCCCCGTTTTCAGAAGCAGTAACTAGCTTGGTTCCTATCCTGTCTTTGTCTTTGGTGACGTTGAAGTCCTGTACTACGGTTTGGTCAGGCATTTTATAAGAATAGGTCCATAAATTTTCAAGCGCAATTTCAATTGCCTGCTCCCTAGAGATGTTTATTGAGGTATCCCCAATCGTGTATATTGCTCGGTCATCACGCAAATAATCCATGGTTCCATCTTTTTGGAATCCAAGTTGCAAAGAGGTATACTCCGCTCCATTTACGAAATGTGCCCATTCAAAGTATGTAATGCAATTTCCCGAAAGCAGGTTGGTAACGATGAGTTTTGTGTTGTCTTGTATAATACTGGCGTTCTTAGCTACGTCAATGTCGTCTAGCATCGCTATCGCCTTTGTTGAATCTATTCTGCTGTAGGCAGCATACCTTTCTAGAACACCTTTCACAGCAGCAACAAGGCTGGGATACTGTTTATCCTTAATGATCGACCCATTTTTCTCTGTTATGTGGCATGATAACACCACACTTTTTTGAATGTTCAGGGTAACCTTAACAGTGCTTTCATTCGAATCTAAAGTATACCGAATTGTATCTACTAAATCGCCATTTGGTAACTCAAGAGTCGACTGTTTTGTTAAACTCAATTGGTATTTTGATAAGTCGATAGGAAGTACATTTTCAATGAATGCTCTTGCTTGGTTCTGGGCGGTAATTTGTTCTGTGCACAAAGCAGGCAAGAGAACTGTTGAGGCGGCAACCAGCGAAATGACTATGATTAACAAAAGGTCTACCCTTCGTCTCATTTTCTAAGCCCCCTATAATACTTCATTATTCATATTCCTCCAGACGACACACCCGCATGTAAAGGGCTTTGAAGTTGAAATTGCCTGCTTCATAGATAATACTGGCAAAGTTTAATATGGTTTATTTATGCACGCGTAAAAGATAAACTGGCCAAAAGAACCTGACTAAAGCGGTCAGTATTTTTAGACAAAACACATAACTGAATATTCATTAAAAAAATGGGTTTGGCTAATACCCGTTTAGCCTTAAAGTCCGCTTCCGTCGGGAAAGCCGTCGCCTGAATTGGGTGCTGGTCCAACGCCAGGATTGTCCGGTCGTTCAAGCCCGCTTTGGTCTGAGATGCCATCACCCGCATTGGGTGCTGGTCCAACAGCATTACTGGCTGCTGCGACACCACAGAACAGGGTCATAGCTAATAGCCCAACAATCAGGATTACACCGCAAATTTTCTTGATTTTTAAAAGCCTCCTAATGCTCTGATTCACTATAATTCCTCTCAAAAGCCTATAAAAGGCTTTAGAACAAAAACCTGGGGCAATAGCTTGCAAAAGGAAGAGATGTCTATGCGTTTGCAATCTTTCAAAAGCCCTTTAGTTGGGGGAATTACGGTTTAAAAAGAAAAAGGTGATTTGGGCGGCCTATATCCCTGTGATGTATATGGCGGCTCCGAATATCAGTGCTATTATGAAGCTGAGTATGAATTGGATTATTATGGCAACAACTGCGATTATGAATGCTTTGCCCCATCCGCAATCAAAGAAGTGCTTAATCAAGCCCAGCCAGAGAATAAACGTTATAATTGAGCCAACTATGCCATAGAAGAAGGCGCCGATTACACCGTTTATTATGGATCCGAGAACTACAATCCAGACGGCGTCAGTGAATTTTGCTTTTTCACCGCCGACCAATGCTCTGCCAGCAAGCCAGACAAACAAAGAATTCACTACAACATTGACAACTATGCCAATCAGCATAAAAATAATAGTGTCTACTTCAATTGCCATTTTTATTTCCTCAAAACTCGCTGAATTCATCATCAGCTAGATTGATATATAAACTTTATCATTTGCCAAAAAGGTGACTCGCCCACTCAGCAAATACCTCTTTGGGTCTCGTTTAATCATCCGTTTGCTGTCTGTAGACTACGCGTCTTGCTTTGGCAAGCGTTACAGGTTTAATAGGGTGATTGAATCTGCTTGTAATTATTGAAGGTTGAAACCGATGCCGACATATATTGTTTTGATGAAAGCCACCCCGAAGGGGCTTGCTACCCCTAAGACTCTGCTTCAAGATGTTCAGGCTGCAAGTGCCGCCGTCGAAAAGTTCGGAGGAAAACAGCTGGATTGGAACCTCACCATGGGGCAATACGATGCCGTAGCTAAAGTCGAATTTCCAGACGACCACTCCATGGCAGCATTTGCTTTGGCAGTCGCAGCAACAGGCAACCAAGAAACCATCACAATGAGGGCATTTAGCCAAGCCGAACTTGCGCAGATAGTGGAAAAAATCCCGTGAAAAACGGGTCTGCGCAGTTTGACAATAACCTAGCATGTTCCTTTTGTCTCTTTGTCTTTTTTCTTTATCCTGAAAAGCTCATTTGCACCGTAGATGTGTCACGCGTGGATCCGTCTTTTATAGTTCATATAGCTGGTCTTTGGTGAATCAGTGCGCACACTGCACCCGCAAACCACGCAAATCAACTCGCTATCTGCACCGTTACCTTCCTTTCTGTGCTCCGTCGTTTTGCCGCACTTGCGACATGCCCACCCATTCTTAAAATAATGTTCCTTAGCCAAAAAATTCGTGTTATAACATCCCCTGTATAGCTATTAGCCTTGCGTATAGTATAAACCTTCACGTCACACCAGACGACCCGCCGATAACACTTGTCATCACTCAAAGACCAAATGCACAATTAAAATCGATTTGCCCCTTATTTTTGCCAAAAGCCGACTATCTTGCGCCAAACAATTTTTCAGGAATGCGACTTGCATCGCCTCAGAACAAAATATGTGTCAAGTCATATTTCAGGAGAAACAGAAGTGACTGTATCCTCCTGTCTTAACGTGCAATTATCATCATGGGCGATGTTTCCTGCATTTGAAGGCGAAGTGGGAAACCTTGAATATAAATCGTGACCTCCCGTTTTAGCGTAGCAAGGCTTCGGCTTTCTGCAACTCCAGCAGCACGTCGGTTATGTGCTGAATTTTCTGGTTAATCAGTGTCGTAATTTCCTCGTATGCCTGCTCTGTCACGTTGCCGTACATGTAATCCAACTCTGCCGCGAGCAAATGCGCTTCCACCCGTGAAATTTTGGCGCTGAGGCTCGAATTGATGCCTGTGAGTGTTCTGTTTAGAAAATCGATTTTTTCAAACGTGGAATTATCATTCATTGCAGATTTCGCTTCCAGAAGACGGTTATCAAAACAAACCGTTCCAATAGTATAACCGTGCATTTGCTTCTTAAGATTTGCCGAGAACGCCGCCGCTCAGACCCATTTGCCTCTTTGAAGCCAGAAAAGTTATTACCCCACAGCCCAATAGAGAATTCACGGAAGGAATCCCCAATAACAGCAAAAGATACGCCGCAAGAAAACCCCGAAGTCCCAAAGAAAGTTACGCTTGCACTCATACAAACCGCCCCCTCAGAAAATCTCCAAGAAAACCAGAACAAAACCCTCCGAAGAATTGAAGAAGCCGCACGAAAAGGCGCCCAAATTGTGGGCCTCCAAGAGCTTTATCATACACCCTACTTTCCCCAACAGAAACATCAAGAAGTCCACGAGCTCGCAGAAACCATCCCGGGGCAATCCACCGCTGCACTGGCTGTTTTGGCAAAAAAGCATGGTGTAGTCATTGTTGCGCCGTTGTTTGAGAAAGGCTCCGACGGCAAATTCTACAACTCGGCTGCCACCATCGATGCTGATGGAGAAATTCTTGGTGTTTACCGCAAAATTCACGTTCCGCACGACCAGTATTTCTACGAGAAAAACTACTTCTCAGACGGCAATTTGGGCTACGGCGTCTACCGAACCCGCTATGCCTGCATCGGTGTCCTTATCTGCTATGATCAGTGGTTTCCTGAACCCGCCCGAATCAGCGTCCTCAAAGGCGCCGACATACTCTTCTACCCCACCGCCATCGGAACCATCCAGGGCTGCAGCTCTGACGAAGGCGACTGGCACGATGCATGGAAAACCGTCCAGCGCGCTCATGCCATCGAAAACGGCGTCCACGTTGCAGCCGTAAACCGCGTTGGCATAGAGGGGCAACTGAAGTTCTGGGGAGGCTCCTTTGTATGCGACTCTTTTGGGCAGGTACTGGGCGAGGCAAACGGCGAAAAAGAGGAAACCCTCCTCGTTACCTTAGATTTGTCTAAGAATAGGCAAATCCGCGAGGGCTGGGGTTTTCTTGCGAACAGGCGCCCCGACACCTACCTGCCCCTCACAAAAGACTCTCCTTGAGGAAACAACAAAATGGAACCTGACACGTTTCTTGGCAAGACCCCACGCGAATTAGGTTACCACATGCCCGCCGAATGGGAAAAACACGACGCCATCTGGCTATCATGGCCCCACGACCCCACAACATTCCCTCTCCGAGTTGACAAAGCAGAAGAAACATACGTCCAAATAATCAAGCTGATTCACCAAACCGAACACGTCAACCTATTCGTCAAAAACCCTGACATGGAGCAGAAGGCAACCGGGCTTCTTAAAGAGAACGCCGTTAACCTTGGCAGGGTCAGGTTTTTCAAATTTGACTATGCGGATGTGTGGTTCCGCGACTATGGACCCACTTTCGTGGTTGACCAACACCACAGGTTAGCTATGGTACGCTGGATTTTCAATTCTTGGGGCGAAAAATACGATGAACTCCTCAAAGACCGCCGCATCACGCCATACATGAACCAGCAGATGCAGTTACCCTGCTTTGAGCCAGAAATCGTGTTGGAAGGCGGCTCCATAGACGTTAACGGCGCAGGAACACTGTTGACGACTGAGCAGTGCCTTCTTAACCCTAACAGAAACCCCGCGCTTAGCAAGACAGAAATCGAGGGGTACCTAAAGAGCTACTTGGGCGTCAGCCGCGTCCTTTGGCTCAACGCTGGCATTGTTGGAGATGATACCGACGGACACATAGACGACATTGCCCGATTCGTGAACCCCACAACAGTTCTTTGCGCCTATGAAGAAGACCCAAATGACGAAAACTACGCTGCCCTCAAAGAGAACTACGAGCTTCTCCGTCGCGCCGTGGACCAAGACGGAAATAACCTTCAGGTGGTTAAGCTGCCGATGCCCTGTGCCCTAGGAGACAACGCGGAACGGCTACCCGCCAGCTACACCAACTTCTACATCGGCAACAGCGTCGTCTTGGTACCCGTTTTCAGCCACAAAAATGACAAGCGAGCGCTGTCCATAATCCAAGAATGGTTTCCCGACAGGAAAGTCGCGGGAGTCAACTGCAACGACTTAGTGCATGGCTTAGGAACCTTACACTGCATTTCACAGCAGCAGCCCACCTCAAACTTCAAATGGACCCAACCACCAAAACCATAACGCTATCCACGTTTTCTCCCAAAAAGTCGATACCCAAAAGCACGTGGGGAGAGGCTTTGGCGGGTTACAGCACGTTTTGGGAAAGACGCGCAAACGGCTTTTGTTGGGCTAAGGAGCCTCCGCGTCTTGCCGAAGGCAACCCAGCCAAAGCGCGGGCATGCGTTGCATGAAAGTAATCCCCAAACTTCCTTTTTCCACAACGAGATAAATTGGTTTTCAACCTCAATTTTGTACTTCGAAGTTTAAAAAAATCGCAGAGAACCCCCAGAAAACGGCGGAAACCAGCAAAACCGCACCTAAACCTCGGTTTTCAGCGGGGGTTATGCTGCACAGCTTCGGTTTTTATTGTTTTTAACTGAGGCTTGTTTGATTTTCTCTTTTTCAAAGCTTATTTTTGGTTAGGGCGTATCCTTTTTTCTGTCTGCTGTTTGGTCGCTTCGAAATAAACCGAACAGACGGTAAGAAAAAATCGTTTTTGAATTGAAAAAGTAGGCGGCAAACAGGTAGGGTATTAGCCGCGCGGGTTAAGTGTATTCTCTGAAGGTGTGGTTGCATTTTGTGCATCGGAAGAACTGTGTTGAGGATTCGTCTCCGCCGCGTGTTTGCACTTGCCAGACGTAAACTTGCATGTTGCCGCATTTGGGGCATTCCATTCGCATGGTGGGCATGGTGTTTACTTGGTCGTCTTTGCCTATGATTGTTACTTTCTGCTGTATGTTATGTTTTATGACTTTGGCGCCCACTTTAACTTCCAGCTTATCGGACTCTTGTTTAACGTATCCGCATTTGGGGCAGACCAACGAAACCGCGTTTTCAGTTTTTTTCGGCACCAATCGCGAGCCACAATCTGGACAAAACTCCATACAAACGTCCCTCAATGTTTACTGTTGATGTCCATGTGAAAAGGCTAAAATTAGATATAAGGATGCCCCCTGCTTTCAACCTAAACAGTCAACAATGCACGGTTTTGTATGATGCTACATCCAATTGCTGCTTCAAAGGCTTAACAGTTTAAATCAGGCAAGACTTTTAGGTTTACCACAAAAGTGGCGTCTATGAAGAAACCTGTTTCAGATTTAAGTGAATGGCAAACAGTTGAGCACACCGCAAATTACTTGGCTAAAGCAGAAAAGCTTCCTCATCGTGCGGAAGCCGAGGCAGCGCTTCTTGACCAGATTCCCCCCAAAGTAACACGCATACTCGATTTAGGTACTGGTGATGGACTGACCCTTGCACTGGTTAAGCAACGCCACCCCGAAGCAGAAAGCGTGGGGCTAGATTTCTCTGAGCCTATGCTGCTGCAAGCTAAGAAACGGTTCGCCAATGACCAACATGTAAAACTGGTTATGCACGACTTCAACTTACCCCTTCCCGCTTCGGAACTCGGCTGCTTTGACGCAGTGGTTTCAAGTTTGGCAATTCATCATCTGCACCATGAACGGAAAAGGCAGCTTTACCAAGAAGTGTTTGACTTGCTGAATCCAGACGGCGTTTTCTGTAACTTGGAGCATGTTGCATCGCCCACGCAAAGGGCACATCTGAAGTGTTTGGCGAAAGTGGGCATGACGCCTGAAACAGAGGATCCATCGAATAAGACGTTGGATGTTGAAACTCAATTGGGCTGGCTTAGGCAAATCGGCTTCGTGGATGTTGACTGCTATTGGAAGTGGCTTGAGGTGGCGCTGCTGGTTGGGTATAAGCCATGAAGTAAACATGAAAACAGTTTTTTCCCGGTTTCTAAACAAGGGAGGAACTAGTGGCACACTTCGATGCATTGTGCGTACAGGTCTGCGTTTTGAGTTACGGCAGCTCCGTCAACCAGATGTGCAGTTCCGTCTGCACAGTAAACTTTTTCGCTTTTGCCGACGTTTCGGTATCGTTTGCTGCATGCTTTCATTTGGGAGCATCCATCACAATCTCTTGATAACATTTTCTTTTTTCACCTCTTACTTTCAATAACTATGTATATTAAAGCCGCTTTTATGTTTGCTCTCCATAATCTATATAGGTATTTTTAGGGGTGGAAACCAAAAAGCTAAGAAACAAAAAAACATGAAGAAAAAAAGAAAGGGCATAAGCCGTTTAGATTTTCTTCTTTTCTAGGACTTGCCGAAAAGTCTTGCCACAGCACTCAAACAAGCCTATAGTCAATTGAGTTCGTTTTCCCGCTTTGTCAGGTTTACCAGCCATCTTCCAAGTTTTCTTTGCGGTTTTAATATCCTTTCCACAATCTGGACACTTTGCCATTTTTCTACCTCCCGCTTTCTCGTTATGTACGGTTTTAGCATAAAACATTTTCCATACCACCAACCGATACAAAGAACAGCGGCACCACTCAAATCAACCTAAAAAAAGCAATAAACCTGAACAACGAGAGTTTAAGCATTCCTCCAACAAAAGCCTTCGAAGGCAGAAACCTGCGAAATTACGCAGTTACTTTTACAGGCTGCTTTATCTCTTCAGCTTCCACAATTGACGCTACAGGTACATTAATTTTGTTAAATGCCTCCAGAACGGCGTCGCGGCTTTTGCTGTCTACAATAAAAACGACACTTCCATATTCAGAGCAGCAGTAACAAGACCTCAATACGACATCGTTCAATCCTGCTTGCCTTAGCATTTTTGGTGCACCCACCGCACAAGCCTGCGGGTCATGGGCTGGCTTCAAAATGGCTGAACTCACGATGAACGTTGGCATAAAATCACTTCCTATAATAAAGCCCACCGTAAACCCTTATAAAATTCTGCTGTAACCTAACCACAGTCACACTTGCAGCTTCAACTGTGAATGTCCATCTTGAATATTTCTGATGCCGCGCGCCTGTAAACTGCCAAATCTGACTCTGAAAACAGCACAAACACCACCACAGCCACATGGTTCTTGGTTTCCAGAAACCCTTTAACCGTCTTCAAAGCGACGCGGCAGGCTTCTTTTATAGGGTACCCATACGCGCCTGTGCTGATAGATGGGAAAGCTATGCTGCGCAACCCGTTTTCAACTGCCAAACCCAGCGAATTCACGTATGCATCCGCCAGCAATTCTGCCTCGCTGCGGCTTCCGCCCCGCCACACTGGACCAACCGTATGAATAACTTTGCTGGCTTTCAGGTTACCGCCAGAGGTCATAACCGCTTGTCCGGTGGGTAACCCGCTGGGGTAGGCTGTTTGACGTAGTTTTCTGCATTCTTCAAGAATTTTTGGTCCGCCTTTACGGTGGATTGCTCCGTCGACGCCTCCGCCTCCCATAAGCGAAGAGTTTGCAGCATTCACTATTGCTTCGGTCTCAATCTCGGTTATGTCGCCTTTGACTAAGCGGATTTTTGCTTTGCCCACTTCAAATTCGTCGCGGACCATTTTGTTTTGTGCCTACAGAATCATGGTTGCTAGCTGCCATAGAGCTGAGGCAAAGAACCATGCTCCAAAGCCTACTAGGACGGCAACACAAAAAAAGGTAATGCATTGATGAATCCGCTTCGTCCAGAACTTGTAGGACTTAAAAATCAGGAAAGCCACCACCGTGTACCAAATGAAGTCACAGGACCAGTGCACTCCAGCGAACACGGAGAAGCCTGCTATCCCAAACAGTTGTGCATTCAAGATAAGTGCGGTTCCTACAGTTAGCCACCAAAGAATAAACGCAGGGTTAGCAGCGGTTGTGCGTATGCCCGCCAACAACGAATCCTGCGCAGAACTAGCATATTCGGCGGGTTTATTTCGGTTCCAGAAAGTTGTTACACCAAGATAAATCATGAGCAAGCCCCCCACTAAACCGACACCCACCTGAACATACCAAGGCACCTCAAACTCGCTCAGCAAAAAGAAGATAAGAAACATCAACGGGAATTCCACCACTCCATGTCCTAACGCGATGAGGACACCCGCGTTCTTGCGTTTTTGAGCTTTTTCAATGGTGACGGCGAATAAGGGTCCAGGCAGAAGCACGCCTGAAAGCGAAATGAAGGCTACCGAAGTCAGGAAAAGGGGAAAGTCAGTTATGAACGCCATGAGTATAGGAGCCCGCCATCAAACACCACGGAAACTTGTTTTGCTGGTCTAATAAAACATTCTTAGCTGAAAGCCTTTTCCTTAAGCTTGGACCTTTTCAGCTAAAGCTGCAGAGCGCTTCAAATTCAGCTTTCAGGGTAAGCGGTTACCCCGTATCAGTTAAAGCGTAGTTAGGGGTTACTGCCTAGCTTGTTTTTCATTATAGTCAGTATCTCCGTGCTGTCTTTTGCTGCGGCGTATGCTTCAAGCAAGTCAGCGTTTAACTCGAAGAAGGTGTGTCCCCAAGTGAAAATCGCCAGTAACTGCTTGGCTTCATCCCTAAACCCCGCAATATACAGCGCACCCGCCAACGCCTCTGCCGTACTCAGCTTGGTTGCCTTAGCAAAGTTTGTTGGGTTCCCTGCAATCAAAATAGGTAGACATCGGGAAGTTCCGCGGACGCGATGAGACAGAACTTTCTCGGCGTGTTCCCAACTGCAATCCAACGCCACTAATCCCGCGTCTGCGATGCGCTCGTGGTCAGCAGGAGAAAAAGCCGTTTTAGCAAACGGGTTAAGCACTATAGCCCGTTTAGGTAGCCACCGCGTCTGCTTAACTATCCGAGCTAAGCCGTGACGCTTCAACTTCAAGCCGGTACAACGTTTAGGGTCGCATTGGTTGGCGTGGTAGATGCTAATTTTAATGCTAAGTGCTCTTTCCACTACTCTTCTGCACCTTCAAATGACTCAAGGGGTCAACCAAAACCTGCGGTATGAAATCCAGCAAGTCCGTAGCCACCAAATGATAACCCAGATCCCCCGCAGCGAAATCGCCTGCTGCGCCGTTCACAAAGGCACCCGCAACCGCCGCTTCAAACGGGTCTGCCTTCTGAGCCAGAAACGCGCCCACCACACCCGACAAAACATCACCAGTGCCGCCCACAGTCATGCCAGGGTTACCCGTGAAGTTCAGCTTCACACGCGTCCCATCGGATATGATGTCGGTTTTACCTTTAAGCAAAATTACCGCGCCCAGCTCCTCCGCTGCCTGCTTAACTTCTGCGAGGCGTTTTCTTTGTTCCTTAGGCAGCGCTTTTCCTGTGAGTATTTCGAATTCGCCTGCGTGAGGCGTCAGCACAAGAGGCACCTTTAGGCGCCGCTTAAACTCTGCAAACGCTTTCAAGCCGTCAGCGTCAAGCAGCAACGGCTTTCCCGCGTTCTCCACAGCGTCTACAAGGGTTTTAAAGAACTCTTTGGTCTGCGGATGCAATCCCGCACCGGGACCCGCAACCACCGCGTCAGCAACTGCCACGTAATCTTTCAGTTCCTGCACGTTTTCTGGGGCAAGGTGACTACCGTTCAGGTTAACACAAATCAAGTTTGGCGACATAGCCGCTATGGTGTGTGCGGTTTTTTCTGGAGCCGCAGTGTAGGCGATGTCCACACCTGTACGCAGGGCAGCCATAGACATCAACGCGGGGGCACCTGAGAATACTTCGCTGCCTCCAATAAACAAAACCTTGCCAAAGTCGCCTTTATGCGCCGATAAAACACGTTTTTTTGTGAGCAGCAAGACATCTCCTGGACCCGCCAACGCCTCCAGCTCCGAGGGCAAACCAATATCTCCAATGACTACCGCCCCCACGTAGCTTTTCGCTGCGGCCAAGCCTGCCTTTGGCTTGTGAAAAGTCACTGTTAAATCTGCCTTCACGGCGTTGCCCAAGACTTCGCCTGTATCTGAGTCAATTCCAGTTGGCACGTCAACCGCGACTTTGAAGGCGCTCAAAGAGTTTATGTGGTTAACGAACTGGGCTATGGGCGATTTCAGTTTGCCTTTGGTGCCTGTTCCAAGCAGCGCATCTACAACTACGTCAACTTCAACCTGCGGCAAATCGGAAACCCCTCCGACTTCAACAATGGGGATACTGTCCTGCAAATGCTGTAGGGCAACCCAGTTTGCCAACGCATCTTCATGAGTGATGCTCTTACCTTTTCCAACTAGAACAACTGCGACTCTGCAAAAACCCATCGAAAGCAGATGCCTAGCCGCCACAAAGCCGTCGCCTCCGTTTCCACCTAACCCGCAGAAAATTACGATTCGCTGATCCTTTTCGAAACGACTGCATATTTCGGCGGCTACGTTTCGTCCAGCGTTTTCCATAAGTTGCAGCAGAGAGATGCCAAAGTAAACCGCGTTGGTTTCCAGAGCCCGCATGTCCCTGCTTGTGATGTTTTCTTGCTGCATATTACTGCCCTGATTATTGTATCGCAGTAAGAAAAGATAAGCCTATCCTTGAAAAATCGTATTACTCGGAACATGCTTAGCGCGACAATCGGCAAGAGTCATGTAGCAGTTAGGAACCGTAGGCGGATAGGCGTTGTATTGGGCGGTTTACTTGGTTTTTGAGAGTTTTTCTTTGGATTTGTACTCACGTGAAATGATCATGGTTGATGTAACGAGTACGTTTGGGACGTTTCTTACCTGTTCGCTAACAAAGCTTTCCAGAGCCGCCAAATCTTTGGTCACAAGTTTTGCGACGACATCGTATTCGCCAAAGATTACGTCTGCTTGCGTGACCTCGTCGAATTCTATTAGCTTCTGGGCAACTTCCCTTTCTGTGCCTGAACCGACTTTGAACATGACATAAGCTATAATCGCTGACATTACATTACACCTTTAGTTGGTATTCACTGGAAGGTTTAATTACTTTTCCATCGTGCCTTTGGACGGAAAAACTTTATCCACAACTAAAGGGTATTCTACTGTGAGTCTAAAAAGCCTTGCAACGGAGGCTAAAGGCAATGCTTGTTAAGGTGAACTATATTTGATGAAAACCTCTGATTTGATTTTAGGCAGCCAAGATGCCTTGATAATTACGGACATACAAAACGATTTTCTGCCCGGAGGAGCCCTGCCCGTAAAGGACGGCGACCTGATAATTCCTGTCATCAACGAATACGCTAAACTGTTCTATCAGGCTAACGCGAAAATCGTTGCGTCCCGAGACTGGCACCCCCTAAACCACATGTCCTTCACGGCTCAAGGAGGACCGTGGCCACCGCACTGTGTCAAGGAAACTAAAGGTGCCCAATTTAGCCTTGACCTTAAACTGCCTGAAGGCACGGAGGTTGTTTCGAAGGCAACAGACCCTGAAAAGGAAGCTTACTCAGTGCTTGACGGCACGGGACTGAACGAAAAACTGAAGTCTGCGGGTATCACGCGGATTTTCATAGGCGGCTTAGCCACCGACTACTGCATAGTAAACTCGGTTTTGGACGCCCGAAAACTGGGTTTTGACGTTGTGGTTCTTGCTGACGCCATACGCGGCATCAACGTGAACCCGGGTGACGTTGACAAAGCCCTTGAAACAATGACTCAAAACGGCGCGGTTATGTCAACTTTGGATGCTTTTCCTGAGCCTGAAACACTGACTGGCGTTGAAAGCCCCGTAGAGGTGACTGGCGATAAACCCTTAGTTCAGCATTATGTTAAGAAGAAGGCGCGGATGCGGGCAAGAGGCTCTTATAAGCAGGTTCGCCGTGAACGCGGCTAAAAATTATTTTAGGCGGTAACTCACGTGGTCTCAAAGTTTAAGCTCTTCATCGATGGCGAATGGATCACTGCAGAGAATGGAGAGACCTATCAGCGAGTTAACCCCGCCGACCCTGAAGATGTCTTAGGCGAATTCCAGAAGGGCAACAAACAAGACACAGAAAAAGCAATCGAAGCTGCACAATTTGCCTTTGAGGATTGGTCAGAAACGCCTGCTCCGAAACGGGCAAAGTACTTGATTAAGGTAGCACAGTTTTTGACTGAACAGCAAGATGTGCTGGCCCGTTATATGACCCGTGAGATGGGGAAAACGCTGCGGGATTCCTGTGCAGACGTTCAGGAAGCCATAGACCTTGCATATTACGCTGCGGCGGAGGGCAAACGGCTAGGCGGATACACGGTGCCCTCAGAGAAGCATAAAAAGTTTGCTATGACCCTGCGGCTGCCCATTGGCGTAGCGGGGCTGATTTCGCCGTGGAACTTCCCTTTGGCGATTCCTGCGCGGAAGCTGTTTTATGCATTGATTTGCGGGAACACCACGGTTCTGAAGCCTGCATCGGACACGCCTATATGTGCAACAAAACTTGTGGAGCTGCTAGATAAGGCAGGTATTCCCAAGGGTGTGGTTAATTTGGTTACGGGACCTGGGGAATCTGTCGGCATGACTCTTGTCAAGGACAAGCGGGTTCCCGTTGTCAGCTTCACGGGTCACAAAGACACTGGGGCGACTATTTTGCAGGAGGCAGGGGTGAAGAGGGTTCATTTGGAGTTGGGCGGAAAGAACCCTGTGATAGTCATGGATGATGCCGACCTGAAGCTTGCGGTTGACGGCGTTTTGTGGGGTGGATATGAAACGTCAGGTCAAAGATGCACCGCTGCCAGCCGAGTCATCGTTCACGAGAAAGTGAAGAAGAACTTTGAAAAGATGCTGCTCGAAAAAGTTCGAAGACTCAAGTTGGGGAACGGCTTAGATTCGAAGACCGACGTAGGCCCCTTAGTTAACGAGGCAGCACAGAAAAAAGTCGCCAAATACGTTGAAATCGGCAAGACCGAAGGCGCAAAACTCCTCACGGGCGGCTCAGTGCCAAGCAACATGAAGGGGTGGTTCTTCGAGCCAACATTGTTCACTGACTGCACACGCTTCATGCGAATCGCGCAGGAAGAGATTTTTGGTCCCGTGGTTTCGCTGCTCCCAGCGCTGGACTTAAGTGACGCCCTCAACATCGCAAACTGTGTGGAATACGGATTAAGCTCTTCGATCTACACACGCAGCATCAAGAACGCAATTGTCGCAGTCAACAAGCTGCAGACAGGCTTAACGTACATTAACAGTTCCACGATTGGCAGCGAAGTCCAGCTACCTTTTGGAGGCGCAAAGCAGTCGGGAAACACTCGTGAAGACGGACCGGAAGGCGTGAGGCAATTCACGGAATTAAAAACCATCTACATCGATTACTCAGGCAAACTTCAGAAAGCATTCACGGATTAAACACCCAAAAACGCCGGGACTATCTCTTGTATACAAAAGCATCACCCAACCTACCTCCACAGCCCTTCAGCTATCCCCAAAACAGGCTTTGACTGAAAAAAGAATCGAAAACTTTCGAAGGTAACCGAACCTTATATAATCATGCCGAGCCCAAGTCTGCCCTAAACAAGCAAAAAGTTTTGAGCAGCTTTGCAACTCCAAAAAAAGCCCCAAAAAGAGGTCTTGACGCATAGTAAAAGGCATTTTTCTGATTTTTAGCTGCCCAGACGCACTTGACGATATAGTGCGGGCAGGAAATGCGGCTTCAGGAGTCAAAAAATGGCTGAGTTTCGCTTAGAAGCCTGCTTGTTGGAGGGCTTTCTGATTCTGCAGCGCTCAGTTTTCGCCTAGAATTCGCTCTATCGGCTCTTTCTGGCCGTTTTATATCGTCGAATTTTTGTCGAATGATGATTTTTTACAATATAGCGTTAAAATGATGTTGCGTAATGAGGAGCTTTAGGCTAATATAACCAAATTTTGTGGGTGTGGAACCCAAATTTTGAGGTTGTGTTGCGAAGGTAAGCGAAAAAACTGCAAAAACAGAGCCGTAATCCCAGGCACGCTTTTGGGGTAAAGCTATTCAAGAGGCGAGCGTATCCAAGAAGTAATGCAGAGGTTGACTTTGGACGGGGAGTATTTTGTGATGGGACTTTTGAAAGTGTGTTTGGGTGATGCTTTTGTATACGGCTTTGCTTTCCTAATGCAAAGCAGATAATTTCGGGTGACGTTGTGTTTGAAAATGCGTGTTTAGACAGGGTTGCGCGTATTTTGTGGAGGTTAAGTTGTGTCATTTGAGTGTAACTTGTTAATTTCGCTCCTTAAATTAACCCAGAACGGTCCTGTTAAGCAGGAAAACGTCAAAACGGATGCAAAGCTCCCCTCATCTGTTACGTCGATGTTGCTGAAAAAACTGCAAAATGAACAACTCATTTATGTAGAAAACGACTTAATTCATGTAAACGCTCAAGATAGAATAAAACTTGCCGTGAAAGCTGCAGAGTTAGGTGCGGACGTTGAACGCGTCGGCGACGTTCTTAGCTGGCAGGAGTTTGAAGCCATGGCTGCCGTAGCCTTAGAGCCCAACGGGTACACCACCCAAACAAACGTTCGATTCAAACATGGCGGTCGCCGATGGGAAATTGATGTAGTTGGCTGCAGAAAACCTCTGGTGCTATGCATCGACTGCAAACGGTGGCGCCGCGGCATGCATCCCTCAACAATAGAAAAAGTTGCAGCCTCGCAGGCTGAGCGGGTAGCGGCTTTTGCGGATTCGTTACCTATTGCAAAAATGAGTTTGCCATGCGTAAAATGGGACTACGCCAATTTTGTCCCAGTCATATTGTCCTTGGTTCCGTTTCGCGGCAAATTCTGCGACGACATCCCTATTGTGCCGGTGCTTCAACTGCAGGATTTCGTCAATCAACTGCCCCTTTATGTAGAGTCTTTACGGTATTTTCGCAGGCAATTCAACCATTTATGACATGATCTCCAGTAGCGGCTTCTTGGCAAACTTCCAAGCAGGATACAGACTCAAAAGAAACATGCCAAAAAGTGCGGTGAGCAGCCAACCAGATATGGATAACACAGTAAAGGCAGACACCACAGGATTCGAAATAAGCACAAGTATGCAGATTATAGTTCCCAAAGAAACGCCCACACCAAAACTTGCAAGCAAAACCGTCAAACTTTGAACTGCTAAAATAGACACGATTGTTCTGGGCTTTGCACCTGTGGCACGAAGCACCGCGAATTCCTGATGCTGCTCATCTATAGTAAGCATCTGAAAGCTTATCAAGCAAAGAGTCGCCGCAGCTAACGCGAAAGCAGGCAAGAACATTATTACGCCCCACAAAGAACCCAAGAAACCAGCGTTTTTGTCTAACGTTTGGTTAAGTTCTATTAAAGCTAAGTTGGAATCTGCGTTGGAGAGAGCGTTTTGGATGCGGTTTACGGTGGCTGAGTAATCAGCTGCGGGGTCAATTTTGAGGAGAAGCACGTTGGGGTTTGAAATTCCCGTTATGTTTTCCAGTCGGTCCAAGGGAAGGTAGGTTACGTTGCCGTTGTTAATAGGGTCAAGACAAATACCTGTGATTTTAAAGGGAACGCCCTGAATTTTTATGCTCTCACGAAGCGCGTCCCCCAAAACCGTGTGCCGATTACCGCCCACACCTGTAGTGTATGATGCATAAACGGTGTATGCTAATGAGTCGCCGACAACTGCGTCAGAGCTAGAATTGGCATTCAAAAAATCTCCCCTCATGAAGGGTTCACTTACTACATTTCCGCCTTCAAGACCTACAATAAGCGACATGCCTTTGCGTTCGTCACCAACAGGATAAGTCGCCTGCGTTTCAACGTCAATCATGTAGCCGCCCAACTCCTGAATTTCGCCATACCACACCAGCCGCCTATCGACCGTTAAGACACCTTGTATCTGGCTAAGTTGTGAACTTACTGCATCTGGAATAGCAAGGGCATCATCCGCATAGTCAAAATCAAGATTTGCTTTACTGCCTGAATATGTGAGAAGTAGCTGCGTGTACTGGGTTGCCATGTTGCCCTTTGCCACTAAAACCACGTTTTCGCCGATGGCTTTTTGCACCCACGAAGACGACGTGTCATTTGCCATGATGCCGCCTGCAATGGACACGGTTAACAGCAGAAAAACTACGGACAAGAAAATGGCGATTCGGACGGTTGCGTTTTTTCGGCGGAAAAGGCTTCTATTTGCGATTCTTATGGTTAAACCAGTTTTTGAAAGCGGTTTTAGCGTTGTTCCTTTCGCTAAACCGAAGTATTGCACTGATGACAGCGCCTTCATGGGGGACATGCGGGCTGCGTTAAGAATGGGTTTTGCTCCAAAAATCAGGGCGAACGCGAAGAATGTGGCGAAAACAAGAGGGGCAAACCAGAAGTTAGGCGCCTGATTGTAAACTTGGAATGCGCTCAGGTTTATGACGGCGTAGTCCACTGCGAAACCGACAATTACCCCCAATAGGCAGCCAAAGAAGGTCACGCCCAAAAGCTCAGTCATGAAATAGCCAAAGACAAGGTTGTTGGGGCATCCTGTGGCTTTCATCAAACCAAAGTCCTTGGTTCGCTGTGCCATCATCAAAAACACGATAAACGAAACAATGACTGCGCCGACAATAAAAATGAGGGCACCCACAAACGTCAAGAACTGCGCAAACACTTTCGACGTGCCCTGCGTCAGGGTGTCCTGACCCACCGCAGATATGCCAAAGCCGATTTGCCCGCTGAAAAGCAGAAGAAACAGGGTCGAAGCCACACACGTCGTTAAAGCCAGCACAGTTAAACCTGTCTGAAGCCGCCGCCTAAACAGGTCATTGACTGGAAACGCAGTTTCACTCATGCGGAGTCGCCAGTTTTCCATCTTCCAAATAGAACTTCAAGTCAGCAAGAGGCATGATATCGCGGTCATGCGTAGAGACAATAACCGTTTTACCCTCATTCTTCAGCGTTTGGAGTATCTGGATGATTTTCTGTCCATTCTTCGTATCCAAATTCCCCGTCGGCTCATCAGCCAACAGCAACGGCGGGTCATTGGCCAATGCACGCGCAAAAGCCACCCGCTGCTGCTCCCCACCGCTGAGCTGCGCTGGAAAATGGTTCGCGCGGTGCTCCAGCCCAAAAGTCTGGATGAGCTCAGCTACTCTTTTCTGAATTTCTTCGCTGGGCGATCGTTTCCATTCCATAGGAAACGCAATGTTTTCCGCCACCGTCAACGTCGAAATCAAATTGTATGACTGAAAAACAAAACCGACCTGATTACACCGATAATCCGCCAAAGCATCCTCATTCTGCTCGGCTAAGTCCAGATCGAACACGGTTATTTTGCCGCTAGTGGGTTTGTCGATGCCGCTTATGAGGTTAAGCAGGGTGGTTTTTCCTGCTCCCGATGGTCCGTATATGGCGACAAACTGGCCTTTCTGCACGGAGAGGTTTATTTCTTTGAGGACTTCGACGGCGGTGTCTTCCATCGCGTACGCTTTGGTCAATGTGGCGGCGGCAACTACTGGGTTGTCTTCTGGGGTTTTGGGTTCATGTTCGGGTAGCATATTCAAGCAATAGCGGCAGGGTAATAATATATTTTGAGGTACGTTTGCTTACTTTGGCGTCAGTCTGCACAGTAGCTCTTTTCAAGATTAAAGTTGCCGCGGTCGCGTTTGAGGATGCGGACTTTGTCGGGCAGCTTGTCTTTTTCCCAGTCGGCCCAGGAAATCTCCTTGAACGTCCATTTCTTGCCCAAGTGCGCGCCTATCAGAGCGTGTTTGTACTGTTGGTCAGAGGGGATGAGTTCATTGAGGAAACGAAACAGCTTGTCGATTTGGCTTTTGGGAAAGTAGGCGTAGTAGGTGGCGTTTTTTACTTCAAACGCAAACGAGTGGGGACCTTTACGTGCCATGATGTCGGGAAGCGGACTAAGACTGGGGTTGCTGACGGGTATGCGGACGGCGTGGTACCCGTGTTTTTGGAGGAGTTTTACAAGAACGGTTTCGCTGTAGAATCCGCGTTTGCGCCATCGACGGAGAGCAATTTTGTCAACTTCCTTCAATGCAGGTCGCCTTTTGTTTTCTTTTGGGGTGACTGTGATAAAAAAGTATTGCACAGGGAGCTGTGGAAGTGTGTTTGGGTGATGCTTTTGTATACCAAACGTTCTGACCGTAACCATAGTGGCTGTCAGTGACGAGATTATTTAAAGTAATACACATACAACCATAGTCACCCACAACGGAACAGTATACATGTAACCGAGCAAAATCTGCCAAACATAGCCTACACCTGACAATGCAAAAGTGCCCCTCCAAACAATGTTGCCCAAACAAAAAGGCGAAAAAAGACATGTCAAAAAGTTGCCATTAAACCAAACGCAGCAAACTATCCACCAACCAAAAAAAGCAAAAGCAAGCACCCAACCCAGCACGACAAACAACAATCACACCCGCACAAACTTTTACAAGCGCCTACCCAACTTTGCTGCATCGCTAAAAGCAAAACACGAAAACCGCCAAAACAAGACCCGACAAACAACCAAAACTCCCCTTGAAAATTTTTGTCGCAGAGCATCGTTTTCCGTCAAAGTTTTCCACACCCACTGCTTTTCGCGTAGGTTGACTCGAAGCAACCTCGAAGAGAGAGGCATTTTGGTTCGCATGGAGATTTTCGGGGGTACTTATATGAGGCCACGGTAATCCCCATGGGATACCCCCTAGGAAGAGCCAAACACACCCAAAATGGGGTTATTTTGCTATTTGTGGTTGAATTTCGGGATTTAGTTTTTGGTGTTGACGAAAAAAATACGCCTGTTTTTTCAGGCTGAAAAGTTCGACCCGTAACAAGAAAACATGCATCACGAAACCAGAAAAAAAAGCCAATCTCAGCCTAATTTGCTAAAAAAAGCTTAACGGATGCTCGAAAATATTGCTGCATAAACGGGCACTCTTGACCCCTATACCACCCAGTTTACTGTTGAATCAGAGCGCCATTGCGGTAGCGCCGCCCCCTTTGTTAGGCACCCTACCTCCAAGAAATCAAGCGACCACGCCGCAAACAATCCTCTTAGACTGTACACCTTCCACAAACGCCTCTACCTTCGCCTCCCCCAACTTTTTCCCGCAAAATATTTTTTTACCCCACTTGAGCTGACCCTGAAAAATTCTGCGTAGAGAAACAGGACAGGTCTCAGACCGCTTTGGACTTACCTGAAATGCAGTTGAGGCTGGTGATGCCCCCATTGCTAACAAGAGGCTACAGTTACCGCTAACGTATCCTGAACTTACGCGACTACTCTTTGCAGCCTCCCTCGGCAAGGCTGCGGGAACTGCTCTGTCGCTTATGCCCGTTCTTTGACTAACGCTTGCTCAGAAGTTTTGCGCGTCACCATCTACACATTTGCTTTACAGGTGAGGGGGGCGTGTCTTGCCCATTTTTTGGAGGGATTGATTGGGGCCATTTAGTGTTGGGTGGCTTTAGCAACAAGGGTTGCTGTGCGGTTTTTCCGTCACCATAAGTCACCAAAATGCGTCCGCAACAGTTCTGTATACAAAAGCATCAACCACACGTCAGGTATGTGCACAAATCAACGCGATAGACCAGGCATTATACCGGAAAAACGTTTGCACGACTCAGAGACCCCGTCTTTTTCGGCAAAGCAAACCAGCACTATGCATAATTGTCGCTATCAGAAACAGCCGTTTGAACACTCAGTGAAGGACAAGCAGCCCAGGTGGATTGAGCGAGAGAATAACAGTGCAGATAGTGACGTGATTGCGCTGCCTTATCAGGAGCGGTGAAGCATCGGGAAACGGGTTCCAAGAACTGATGCCACTGTGTTGTTAGGCACACTTGCGCCAGATGCCCTAACACAAAAACCCGATGAAATGTGCGCTAGAAGGCTACAAAAATAAAGCCTATTAGCCTACTGATTAAGTACACGACAGACGGTCAGTACGTCAGGTTTATCACGCAGTATTGACCCGCTCAGAAGAGGCATCTGCAGACGGAAACTTGCAGATACAGGTCAACCTGTCCGCCCAGTCGGACATAAAAGTCCGCGTGAGTCAGAGGTACAGACTGAATGCATCAAAGGAAGCGGCTACAAAAGCAATCAGCACAAACGTTTCCAGATTGTTCCTACAGGATGCAGTTACCTACAAAACCAGTAGCTTTTGAAAGAACCTGACCAAAAAAGTAACCTGTTATTCAGTCGCTAAACTTGCACAGCAAAAGCTTTTTCAGGTTAGGGTGACAATATCCGAACAGGTGAATTGTGGCATGTCTGATTTCAAAGTAACCAATACCAGTATAACCTTCTCGACAGAGGGCGAAAGTGACTTCATAGACCTGTCAGACCGTGTTGAGGACGTCGTCCAGAAGTCAGGTATACAAAACGGGTTGGTTCATGTTTTCGCTCCGCACGCAACAGGCATCCTGATCCTGACTGAAAATGACCCCGCACTGCTGGGCGACATCAAAAAACTTCTGGAAGAGCTTGCCCCAAAAAGAGGTTCATACAGTCACCCCTCGAACGCACATGCACACTTGCGTTCGGTGATTTTGCCGCCTGACAGAACTTTACCAGTGAACAACGGCAAGGTACAATTTGGAACCTGGCAGTCGCTGATGTTTGTGGAAACCGACGTTTACCCACGCAGACGAACCGTGCTCATTCAGGTAATGGGCGAAACCTGAAACTTCTGCCTACGAAGTTTTTCCCAAAGGTTTTCGCTGTATTTAATCCAAAAAACCGCTGTTCCCCCCGTAACTTTAATTGCAGCAAGATAAACAGCACCTGATGAACCCCGTATTTTGACTGTTTATTGTAAAAAAGGATAATTCGACAAAAATCGGAACTGTAAAAAAACAAAAAAAGTCAACACGTCACACACTCTGCGTAAATTTTGTCCAAAAACATCCACAGCACAGGTCCAACATACAGAAAAAGGTAATACATGCCAAAAAAACCCTCTTAAAGCAACTACTTAAACAGAAAACACGGTTAAAACACGGGCACCGCGACTTGACGGCAAAGAAAAAAATCGTTTTAGAACTCAAAAAGCGACTTGACTCATTTGTGATAGCACGCGTTGTTATGATTATATATAATTCGGTCCTCTTCGAACACCCAAAGCAACAAAAGCCGACGCCTTCTCAGTGAAGCATAGGACTACACCAAACGCAAAAAATCAACAGAGCGCCTTGGAATAAGTCAGATATAGGGGGCATGACCAAAAGCAAATGTTTCTGCCGGGCGTCTTCTGCCTAACAAATACTCAAACAGCAACGGCAGCTTACTATTCTTTGACTATGAATAACGATGCGATACGATGGCACTGCGCAACAAGGCGGCAGTTTCAGATTTAGAAAACGCTAGTGAAAGCAATCAACAAGTGCTTCTCAGACAAAATCCGCCTCAGCGCAGAATCTTCAGCCAATACACCCTACAAATTTATGCGCGCCTTCGTCCAAAACAAGTGCTTGAATGCTTCAGAACACCATATTTAGTCCACAATCCACAATCCGTAACCGCCAAAGCCGCATTTTTAACTGTTTATTGTAAAAAACATACATTCGACATTTTTTCGGTCAACCAAAAATGCTGCAATAGGCTTCTGCTGCAAACAGACAAAAAAATCAGTCACCACAAACACAAAACAAACAGCAAAACCAGAATACAAGGGGATAAATTCCCGTCACAAACGCTCCAGAAGAGACAAACGGCAAGGTTACCGTCAAGCAAAGCTAAAATTAGCAACTTTTTTGGTGGCAAAACCGTGCTTGTTGAGCAAGGCGCCTCCTCAGTTGTATCGTGAAAACGCTGCAAAACACGCAACAGCAACTGCCAGTTCATGATTATATAAGCTTCGTCTCTGTTCGAAAGAAGTTACCTCGGCAGCAAAAAATTTGCCTAAAAAATACAGTAAATTACTTGGAACGTCTCTTTGTCTTTCTAGTCAGCAAGCCTTCAGCAAGCTTCAAGTCCAAAGGCATGTTAACGTTGAAGAACGTTCGCAATTCAGGGTCAAACGCCTGAAGGGCAAGCGTAGACAGGTAACGTATGCCACCCATATTGTCAACCATAGCCGAAAGAGAATACTCGCCGTCAGCAACGGCCAGTCGGGCAGCCTCCAGAGCAGTCTTGGTGTGGTAAACCGCCTGTAAAGGCGCAATCTGCTGGTTTGGCCACCGGGGAATCACAGCGGATTTGCCGGGGCACAAATCGAAAAGCAACGTGACAACGTCAAGAGACACAAGCGGCATGTCAGAGGCCAAAAGTAAGCTATGTTTGCCTTGGGCAATCTCAAAGCCAGTTAACGCACCAATCAAAGGTCCTTTGCCCGCTTCGATGTCAACAGCGAATTTCACGCCAGATCCCAAAAACTCTGCGTAAGTTTCTTTGCGCTCCTCACTACGGGTAACCACAATGACCTCATCCACCAGGCTAGTCGCCGTGCTAATCACGTGACTTAGCATCGGCTTTCCATTTAGTTCCAGAACTGCCTTGTCTTGCCCAAACTTGTCCGAGAAGCCTCCTGCAAGCACTATAGCTGATCGATTTAACATGGTTTGTCAGGCTAAAGGAGTTTTTTCCGCGGCATTAAGCTTTTTTGGTGCCAGTCCGTTGATGCTTTTGTATACAGAGCAAGCTAAACGAGACGGACGAAAAGAAAAAAGAGAGACTCTTTTTGGTTATTTGACTTCGTTTGCGTCAATTTTCTTGGCCATTTCAGTTAGCAGCGCTGAAAATGGGTGGTCAGGTTTGTCCTGCGAAAAAATGAAGTTGCCTTCTGCACGAAGAACCTCGCAGAAACATGGAACCATACCCAGCAGCGGAACCTTGTAGACGTTTTTAACTCGGTCGTAGAGTTCATCACGTCTGCTTTTTGCAGTGCTGTCCAAAACTTTGTTGAGAACAATTCCTGTCTTTTTCTCAAACAAGTTATAGAGCTCTTTGAGCATGCGGCTTGTTCCATCAACGTCCGAGCGGTCACCAGTCGTTGCTACAGCCACAAGGTCAGCCGCGACAATGGCGTTAATTGAGCTGTATTGAAGCCCCGGGCTTGTGTCCATAACGATGTAGTCAAAATGTTGGTCATTTAGTAGTGCGTTCCTCAGATGGAGCAGTCTGCCTAATGCGCGCATTTCCCATTTTCTATCCTTGGCAGACATGTCCCGAATGGCTTCCGTTGATGGATTGGCAAGCCCCACGAATAAGCTGCCTTTGCCGGGGATTCTGCTGCTGATGTCTATTAGAACTTTGTTTATGTCGCAGGTGTTGTTTAGGTAATCGTTTAGCCAGTTTTCCGCCGTTGGAATTTTGAGTATTGCAAAAAGGCTTGGCGCCCTAAAGTCAAGGTCAAAGAGGCAAACCTTCTTGCCCAATTTAGCAAACGTTGCTGCCAAATTGACTGAAAGCAATGTCTTGCCAGTTCCGCCCTTGTATGAGTGTACGGCAATTATCTTTCCCACTTATCTTTCACCTTCAACGTCCCGTTCAGCAAAAAAGTACGCTTTTCTACCTTTACGTTCTTTCTTGAGGTAACCCATCAACACCAGCTGATTCAGATAAGCACTTTCTACCGCTCTTGCCCGACAGGTCTGCTGAGCGATTTCGTCTGCAGTTGCACGACCTGAACGGCAAACAGTCATAGCCGTTTTACGCAGATGGTCAGGCATTGAAAGTAAAGTCATGACATCTAAAGGAACATCTTGAATTGGAGTTGGCGACTCTCGATGGTCATGCCGTTGAAGCTCAATCATTACTTCGATTTTCTCGTTTAGCCGCTCCAAATTCTCCCGTATCTTTTCTAAGATGGCTACGGGTTTTCTTCCGAATGCCTGCTCTTTACTCAACCAACTTCCCCCAATGATGATGTACTGTTGTAGTACAGTTAAGCTCTGTAGTGTTTATTAAGGTTTACGAAATAAGGGTATGAATTCACGATAAACTACCTTGTTTGTTGAGGAAAAAGTGTTTGGCGCGTATAGCGCCGCCTCGTGGGTTATGGGTTACCTGTTTAGTAGGGTACAGGTACTTGATTTCGGGCTTCTTCTACGATTGGCAGAACCTGTTTGAGTTCGCGGAAGTACTTCAACACGGTTATGCCTCGTTGGGTGACGGCAAAGACTACTCTGCGTTTGCCAACAGTGCGTTCTTCGACTAGGCCCTGTTTCATGAGGAAGTCTAAGTATTCTTTGAGTACGCTGCAGTTAACGTTGGCTTTGTACATGATGTGGGTTAGTTTAAGGGGTCCTCTGTGTGCTAGGACTTTGAGTATGTCAACGTACATTTCCAGTTTACTGCGTCTCATGATTCAATCCTGCTCCGTTGTTTCGTATGATTTGGTATATAGCTTTTATGGACGTAAAATTCATAGTTTTGTTATGGTTGCCCATCAGAATCCACTTCCAACTCTGAGGCGGTTATACACTTTCAGCCTATTTTCGAGTGCTGTGACCAGGTCATCTATCAATATTTGTTGAAATTCTGTCGAGAGTTCCTTGATTTCTTCACTGAGGACAGCCGCCATTTTTGTTTCTATTTCGTCACGTCCTTTAAGCAAATGGTTTTGGTTCAAGGAAAGTTCACCAGTCTTTAACCACACATAGGCGGTTGGTATTTAACTGCCTTATGAAAACACGATATGAATTCAAAATTCAGGTATCAACAAGGTTTATTCAAAGCTTTTTTCTACAGAGCACCCTCCAGGTTAAGCTGCAGATTCCCTTGCTCCAAACTGTACGATATCTAACTGGCTACTCTACAAACGTTTCCGAGCGATTTTTAGATTATTCGTTTTGATGATGCCCAAGTCTTCGCTTGTATAGGGAGGTCACAAAAGCAAGGACCAACAAAACAGACACAAAAGGCAAAATCATTGCCTGCAAATTCTGGTTAATCCTCGAAGGTGGCGTTGGTGTTGCTTGTGCTGATGAAGTTGAGGGGGATAACTGCGGTGTTGTCAACGGGGTTTCGTCAAAGACCATAACAACTCCGTGAGGATAGGGGTTTGCATAGACGTCAAACTGTATTACTTGTGGGTTTTCCGTTGCAATGGTGTAGTTTAGGGGCGTCAATGTTCCAAAACCGTTAATTAAGTAAACTTGCAGGTTGCTGAAAAGCGGGTTCATCTCTATGTTAAATTGGTTGCAGGTAGAGGTTCCTAGCCAACGACGTTCATTTCCCGAGTAACGGGAAACTTCTTGTAAGCCAAAACGCGAACTTAGAGGGAATAAACATGAATAGGTCCCAAGATACGCGTAGAGTTCACATGTTGGAGAAACAGGGTACTCATAGTGGGTTGTTATAGAAAAGTTGTTTGGAACAGGCGATATTGTCCAGTGAAGCTCAGGCAAGTTAGCGGCAAAAAGATGGTTTACTCGGTTGGTGACTGCCCAATCCTCTTCTTCAGAATCCCTCTTTACAGATATGTCAGTTGAGTTTAAAGGCACAGGAAATTGAGCATCTAAACGGTCATAAACGACAGTGACAGTGACCTCGTCTTGACCATTAAGCAGACCTATTCCAGAATTCCGTGTTTGAAATTGGTCGCCTAACCCGTAAACGGTGCCAAACAAAAACTCAGAATCAACCTCCGCCCACAAGGTTCCATTTACCCACGAAATTAAGGCGTCCACCTGAACGTCAGTTACCTCAACGATTGGAGGAATCTGAGTTGCAGGTCCCGGATTCGCCCGCGTTAGCTCTGCACCTTGCAGCGACTGGAATGCCGCGCACAAAAGCGCACAAACACAGATTACAGCTGCAAAGTTTTTTCTACGCATTGCCATCATTAAAAGACTCTTTACCTATCGGTTAAGAAGGTTTTTATCAAGGTTTCTTGACTAAACGCGATTGTTGTTAGTCAAATTTTCTTGACAAAGCCCTAACATCAAAGAAAGATAAGATAAGCGTCATCACTGTTTTGGATAGGTTATCTTGGTAGGCGCGAAAGTCTATTAGTGGGCGTATACAGAGTATTTTTTGGAGAATGCACTTATGTGCGGCATTTTCGGTTTTATTCTCAGAGAACCAGTACCCTTAAAGAACGTTTTTACGATTCTAAAGAAGCTGGAAGCCAGCAAGTACCCTGACGAAGTGTTGCCCCTTGGAGGCTATGGTGCAGGCATAGCAATCATGTTGCCCGATGGAGACGTTATAAGTGAGAAAGTCGGCAAAAGTGAGGGTTCTCCTGCAGCGAATCTTCAAGAACTGGTTGAAAACATGACAATAATGAACTCAAAAATTTCTGAGGCTTCCGTTCTGTTAGGGCACGTACGATTTCCAAGCTCTGAATATATAAGCGCCTCAAGCTACAAGGAGAGCGCACAACCATACGTTGAACACTTCACACCCCAACTTACCATCGTTTCAGTCCACAACGGCAACGTAGAAAACTATCAAGAACTCAAAGCCAAACTCAAAACACACATTTTTGAAAGCGAAAAAATAGGCTTCGTCGACTCCGAAGTTGTCCCACATTACTTTGGCGAACTACTCAATGAACAAGAAAACGTGGATGCCGCAGTCTACGAGCTTCAATCAACACTGAAAGGCCACAACGCTGCGGCGCTGCTTCAAATCGACGAAGAAAACGCCTTCATTCATTTAATGTATAAGGGCAAATCCAAAGGGTTGAATGTCTGGGCAAACGACAGAGGCGAAGTTATTTTCTGTAGCCGACCTGAACCCGTCGAGGCTGTGCTCAAAGCGGTGCTGGCAATAGGCAAATTTCGGCGTAAAATCAACATCGACAGAAAAGAGGACGCTGGGCTGAAGCTGTCTTTTCCAGCTATCTTCCAATAAAAAAAGCTGGAGCTAACTGCGGTGGTTTCTCTGAAAGATTGCCGTTATACGTTAAGAGGCACATCTATCTTTATTCGCGCCGTCTTCTAACAAGCAAAACCCCTGTAACTAAAGCCAGAATCGCCGCAACGGCAACCAAGCTTAATGTGGGTATGCTGCTGAAAAGCTTCGTTGTAATCGTGGGCTGTGAGGCATCACCTGTGACGGTGGTTGAGGATCCCAAGTATGATACGGTCGCGTTGAAGGTACCGTGCGGAATCATCAGTAGATTTATGGTGCCGTCGCTTGAAGTGCTTTTTTGGATTGTAGTTTGGTTAGCAAAAGTCACGGTGACTGCGGCGTCAGAAACTGGTAGGTTCAAGTAGTCTTTCACCGATATTTTTGCGTCATAAATCAGGCAGTGAACTGTCTCGTTAGCTCCAGCGTTGACCACCTCATAAATTAACGACGGCGAAGGCTGGACATCCATGTCGTGCCAGATTATACTGTGTATCCAAAAACGGGTGCCGTTGCTAAGCCACAGATGGAACTGCGGCGCATCAATGATGCTTCCGGGGTTTCCGTCTGTTTCTATTTTGAAACTGGAAGGCAAGATAACTTTTGTTTCCGAGTAGTCGGTGAATTGGAAGGAAACCAAGTACTGTACAACAAAGTTGAATCGCAACTGATGCACGCAATCTACCTTCAAAAGCACCACAGTAACGTTTTCCGCGTCGACACTGGAAACAGTGGCTTCGGAGCCGTCAAGCAGATACGAAGAAAGGCTGTGTCGGGCGCCATCCATTGAGTTCCACACGTTGTCAGTTGTCACCGTGACTTCAGCTCCTTCGTCAAAGAATCCGTCGTCTGTTGGTGAAGCCTCCGAAAAAGCAACGTTGTTTCCGCCTTCAACGTTGAGGCAGTACTGGGTAACTGAAGAAACAGCAATCGTGTCGGGTTGAGTGAGGGTAATTTGTACTGAGAAGGTTCCGTTTGCTGCCCGTGGTAATGCGGTGTAGGTGCCGTTGGTTGTGTATCCGACTGCGTTGACCCTTAACTGATTTGAGGCTATGGTCCATGAGTAGTCAAAGGTGACGATGACGGCTGTTCCAGCGTCGTACCATCCTGAGTCGCCAGCTATGCTTGGCTTAGTCATGGACCTGAGAACCCCCGATTCTAGGGTCAGCTGATGTTGGTCTGTTAACGTAACTGAGACTGTTTGGGTGGAAAACAACGGCACGTCAAAGGAGACTATGGCGTCGGTAGTTGCGACCTGCGTTGTCTGCCCATTCACAGTATACGCAAAAACTCGCTGTCCACTGCCTCCGCTGCGGCTTCCGATACCGTTGAATGTAACCTTGACCTGCGTGCCTTCGTCGTACCAGTAGTCGTCTCCCATGAGGGTCGGCGCGGTTATTGAAGAAAGTTGACTGAGCGCTGAAGCGTCCAAATTCACTTGGTATTGCGTTTTCATTTGGACTGTTACGCGATGAGGCACATCCATCACGACTGACAAAGTCACTGCGCCAGAGGTGGGCTGAACCTGCACTGGTTCGTTATTGTCTACTGTGTAGGCGGTCACTCTTTTCCCTGTACCGCCCGACCTCGCGAAGACCCCTTGAACGTCAATATTTGCTGTCTCACCGCTGGTGAACCATTCCTTGGTAACTTGTAACCCTAAAACTTCAAGCAAAACTTGGTGTTGATAGATAAACCTTGAAGAGGAAACATTTTGAACGACCACTAAACTAAACGGGGGCACCCAACGCTCAGTTGAGCTTGCCGAAAGCGTGCCAGTAACCGACAGAGAGGTCCCCTTCTGCGCGTAAACCACTTGAGGGGTTTGGGTCAAGTTTAAGGTGGCAACTTGGGTTGTGGGCTGAACTGAAGCAGTCGCAGAGGCGGTAACATACGTTAAAGTGGGGTTTGGGGGGTCTCCGCCGCCTAAAACAAAAAAGCTCACCGTCTGAGAAAGCAAATCGTAATAGTAGAGGGTTAGATTATTGCCGGAAACTGAGTTGCCGGCGGCGTTGAGGACCCATTTTTCCTGTGTTGACGAAGCGGAGGATTCGCCAGCGACGGTGATGAAGGTGTTTTTGTCGATGGTGAAGTGGGTTGTTCCGTTCGAGAGAAATTCTGTATGCAGGGTACCGTCGTAGAAGTAGTGGGCTTTGAATTGGTTTGTAGCATTCAGCGATTTTGATTGGCCCGCTGCAATCAGGGTTACAGAGCTATCTTCGGTTATGTGTTCTGATTTGAAGTTTATGGTTAAAGGGCTACCTAAGCCGGTGACTAAATCATATCCTGACTGAGCGGGGTACCCGTTTGAGCCTGAGAGGATATCCCGGAAATAGGTGCTGTTGGAGGGTGATTTGGCTCGGGCATAGAAGTGAACGTTGGTAGCTGACCGGTTCAGCGCCTGTATGGCTGCCCATTGTGGAGCCCCTGCGCTTGTGCCGCCAATCCTGTACCAGCTAGACTCATAGTAAACGGCAAAGCCCGTGTATGGGTTAGCGTTATATGAAACGTCAGGTATCTGGCGTTTGCTTCCTGAAAGGCCGTAGGCGGTTTGATAGGCGGGTTTTGTTTCGTAGGCGCTGATGCCGCCGCCGCTTTTGCTCCATGCAGTTTCGGATATTACTGTTCCATTTCGGTACAGTTTAAGGGTGGTTCCTCCGACGGCAACCACGTTTGTTGAACTTGCAGGCCATGAGACATAGTCGGATGCATTGTCCCCTGAGGCTGCAAAGAAAACGGCGCCGTAAGCGCTTGTTAAGTGGTTATCCCACGAGGTCTGTTTTGAATCTTCAGGTCCACCCCAACTCATAGAAACTGCAACTACGTCTGGACGGGAGGTCGCGTAGTCGACAGCATCAAGAAGATCACTATGCTGAGACGAAACCGCCAGAACCAAAAGAATTTTCGCTTCGGGAGCGATAGCGTGAGCCCACTCCACATCTAACGCCGTCTCGGATGCCCATCTGCTGTCGCTTGCCAGCGTCGGTGACATTTTATGAATTTCGAAGTTGCTTTCGGTAGGTTGGGGTAGACCGAATTGGCTGCAGAAGACCGATAAATCAGAGGTTACGGTGGGGGCATCAAACGCGTTGACTATAGCTATTGTCGTGTTTGCACCGCCATTGGAAGGAAGATTGTAGGCAGCGCGGATTTGGCTGGGAGAGTATCCTGCGGTGTAGTAGGATGCGGCAGGGGTTGCCTCGAAAAACGGGTTGGCTGTCCATTCAGTCTCGGTCTGCTGCGTCGTCGCCCATGCTTCTGAGTGGAGTAATCCGCCCCCGGAAAGAATAGAACACGCCATGAGAACTGCAAGAAACACGGCGACGATTCTTGTCACGTTGCCCAGTACCCTAAATAAAAAACGGATAATTAATCTATAAGAGCTTTGCCCAAAATCATTTCAAACATGCTTTTTTTTGTGTCTGTGCAGAATCTGCTACACGAAGGTCTTTACAGAGATAGAGGCTCTGTTGAACAAATTTTTTAAGCCTATTGGGGAATATTCGGGTAGGGCGACTGAGGATTGAACTTAAAAACGGCTGCATTAGCAGTAGCTTTGATAGGCGTATTATTGATTTCAGCGTTTACGGTTGTTGATTACTACCTTCCAAGAACCGAAGCTGAAGAGTCTCCGTTCTACGTGGGAATCGAGTTTGGCTACGGCGATGCATCGCAATGTGAAGCCCTTATTGACAAAGTGAAGAACTACACAAACCTGCTTGTGATATCCAACCCAGCGATAACTCTGGACGAGACATTGCTGAATGCAACATGCGATTATGCATACAACGCAGGTATGCACTTAATTATCTACTTTACTGATAACGGCGAATTCACTAGTTACACTGGTGACACCAACTACAATCATTTATGGACCCTGAAAGCCAAGGAAAAATACGGCGCGTACTTTTTGGGTTCCTACGTGTATGATGAACCCGCAGGCAGAGTTCTAGATAAAGACCCTGGATGCATAAACATCGACGTCAACCTCTCAAATCCAACCTCGTATTCAACGGCACGTGACTATTTGGGCGCCTCCAACAATTACGCCGCAAACGTCTACCACAAAATTTCCGCATACCAGTATTGCGCCCAGATGGCAGGTACTTCTGTTTTGACGGCGGACTATGCCCTTTACTGGTTTAACTACAAAGCGGGATACGACACCGTTTTAGCGGAGTTCGGTTGGGGTAACGACCGTCAAATGGTTATTTCCCTTTGCAGGGGTGCCGCAACTGCGCAAGGAAAAGATTGGGGCGCTATAATCTGCTGGCAAGTTCACACAACAGAAACAGCAGGCTGGCTGGAAAGCGGTCCCGCGTTATACTCGGACTTGGTTTTGGCTTACAATAATGGGGCAAAATACGCTGTGGTGTTTGACTATGCTGGTGACGGGCAAGCTAACCCCTACGAATTTGGCATTTTGACTGATGAACATTTTGAAGCCCTGCAGAATTTCTGGGACTATATACAGCAAAATCCTGAAAAACATGGTTCTGTCAAAGCGGATACTGCTTTGGTTCTGCCTGAAGGGTACGGCATGGGCTTCCGTGGTGTAACTGACAAAATTTGGGGTTTTGATGAAGCTGATGTTTGGACCCTCCAAATCTACAACGACACAATCCGCCTTCTGAACGAGTACGGCAGCCGCTTAGACATTGTTTACAGCGACCCCGAATTCCAAGAAGCAATCGTAGACCGTTACGCTAACGTTATTTCGTGGACATCAGGGGCAGCAGAAAAGGGTTATCCAGTTATCAACTTAAACAACACTTTCGGGTACTTCACCATCCAAGAGGCAATTAACAGTGGCGCCACCTCAAACGGCGACACCTTATACGTAAAAGCTGGAATATACCGCGAAAACATAAACATAAACAAACAAATTTCGCTTGTGGGCGAGAACAAGGAAACAACAATAATCGACGGTGGCAACAGCGGAACCGCAATCACAATTACACAAACAAACGTCAAAGTCACCGAGTTCACGGTTACAAACGGCAGATTTCCAATTGATAGCGATTCAGTTGATAGTGAAGTAATCGCTGAAATGCAAAGCGCATTCTTGCAGTCTATCGGTATTGACCTCTCACGCATCACCCAGTATGACGTCAACTACCTTGAAGACATTTTTCGGACATTCCTGCAAAAAATTGGAGATCCCCTGACTACAGTGACAAGGTCTGGGATTTACTTATTGAACGCAAACAACTGCAGCTTAACCAACAATATCATTGTGAACTGTACGTATGGCGTCGTAATTGACGCAAGCACAAACGTAACCATGAGGAACAATAACTTAACTGGAAACGAGTATAGCTTTGGCGTTTCAGCTAGTGGTGCATCACACTACGCTCATGACATCGATTGTTCCAACAGTGTTAATGGAAAACCGATTTACTATTGGGTAGGCAAAAGTGGTTCTGTGGTTCCTTCGGATGCCGGCTACGTTGCCCTCGTGAACTGCACAAACATAACTGTAGATAATCTGCAGTTGTCTGGCAACTATAATGGCTTAGTGCTCGCAAACACCCAGCAATCAACAATAAAGGATAATACCCTGACCGAAAACTACGAGGGCTTAAGGATGGTGTATTCCTCAAGCAATGTCTTCAAAAACAACAAAATGGCTGACAACATCTTTAACCTCAACGCCGACAGCTACGCAAACGACTTTGACTCTTCAAACAAGCTAGACGGCAAACCCGTCTACATGTGGATTAATCAACATGACAGAACCGTTCCAACAGACGCAGGGTACGTCGCTCTAATCAACTGCACAGGCATAACGGTGAAAAACCTGAACTTAAGCAGCGGATTAGGCGTCGGCATACTCCTCAAAAACACCAATAATTCCGTCGTAACTCAAAATACGCTGACGAATCAGAACTGCGGCATAAAGCTTTTGTCCTCTTCAGGAAACACTGTGACCCAGAACAACGTGTCAGACAGCTATGATGGCATCATACTGGAATTATCAGCGGACAATTACATATTCGGAAATGACTTTAAAGGCAACCAGAAGAGTAGCATAACCCTTCAATCTTGTGAAAACAACAAAATCGAAAAAATAACGTAACAGACAGCGACCAAGGTATACACATAATATCCTCGTCGAATAATACCCTAAAAAGGAACGTTTTAGCATCAAACGAAGACGGTATACAACTCCAAGGCGCCTGCTCATATAACACAGTATTAGAAAACAACTTTACACAAACCACCCATGGAGTCTTAGTATCGAATAATGTCATGAACAACACCTTCTACCAGAATAACTTCAACAATAACACCCAGCAAGCAAGCGGAGTCTACTCTTCCGAAGCCATGAATACATGGGACAATGGCTACCAAGGCAACTATTGGAGCAACTACAATGGAACAGATGAAAACCACGATGGAATTGGCGACACACCATTTGGAGTATTCAAACGCCAAATAATAAACAACAACGACCCCAATTCCACACAATACGTAAACATCGAACAAGATAACTACCCCCTTATGACCCCGTTTTCTCTACCCTAATTCCACGGGGACCCCCTCATCACCACAAGTCGTTTTTCTTTCGGGAATACGAATTTCTGTTTTTACGCAATCATGAATTCTGATTCTGAGAACTGCACCGTTAGGTTACTGATTGCCCCCAACGGCAGATTTCTGCGTTGTCTGGATTTTTTTCACATATTTGGATTCTAATAGCAAGTCTATGTAGAAAACAGAGGGGGGTAGGCGCTATTGACGGTTTTTTTGTTCAAAAGCATGTTGGGTTTGCTAATTGCAGGTTCTGTTTCCCTAAAGACTTGATTTCCTTGTCTTCCTATGTTTGATTCACATTTTCCTAAAAGCTGATTTTTCCGTTAGACGGAACAGCAGGGTTTACGACTTACAAGACGAATTAGCCCTGAGATTGGGCAAAAGCTCCGATGATCTACTAAGGTGCTCGCTACGTATCCCTTGCTTTTTAATTCAATAAAATAGACAGGATGTTTTTGTTGGTGGACGGAGCGGGATTTGAACCCGCGACCTCCACGATGCCAACGTGGCGATCATACCAGACTGATCTACCCGCCCATGATGCTGGTTTTTTCTGAACCTTTAAGCCGCACCTTTAGCCTATAAGTGTTGCTTTCCTTTTTCACGTAATCCTTTCTTGACCCAATTAGAGACGCAAAAAAAGAGTGCTTACCCAAACAGACTGTCTTGAAGCTTCTTGCCAGGTTAGATGCTTAATGAAACAACGGTCTGCAACGTGCCTGCATTTTAGGGTTTTTCACTGCGGGGTTGTTCGGGGGCGGTTAAATCCCATGCTTTCTCGAATTCTTCTGGCGACATGATATCTGAAGCAGCAAGTTTATGGCGGAAAACATCTCTGGCACAAGCGTTGTGTAGATGTGCACGATAAATTGAGGTTAAAAGATAAACGGTCATACTCAGAGAAATGGGTTTTTTAGCCATATCCGAGAGTTCTTCAGAAACGGAAATCAAATCTTGATAAACAGTGTCGGGTAAACTAATCATTGTTGGCATTCACAGTGCACCCGGCTGTAATTTGAGAGCTTTGGGTTTATACCTGTTGTGTTAAAAAAGAAGTAAAAAAGCAATTAGAGCGTGTTGTGCTGTAGTTTTCCGCGTCCTTTGAAAATAGCTAGCGCTGCAAAGCAAGCAACCAAAGCAACAAGCCCGCCCAAGAAGTACTCGGGCACTACAAACAGGTTGCCTCCGTTGCCAAGTGTACCCGTCGTTGCTGAACTTGCCTTGTAGGAGCCATCCCCAGCAAATTCTGCTTTCAAAGCATATTGACCGTTAGCTAATTCCGCGGGAACCATCCAGCCATAGAGGTAGGCGCCGTCAGATGCAGTGGTTGCTGTCCCAATGGGGTTCCAGGATAAGCCGTCAAAGTAGCTTAACGTTATCTGTTTGCCAGCCACACCAGTGTCCTTGCTTGTCAAGTGACCTATCACGTTTACTACCTGTGAGGCTTCTGCTGTGGGGGGGTCTAAAGATATCGTTAGGGCGGTCAGCAAGGGAGTGGAACTCTGGAAAATTGCCGTTATGGTACCTGGACCATTGATTGTAGCGGTTGTCACGCTTGAAGCGGGGCTTGCTATGGTTATTTTTCCAGCAGCAGACCATGAAGCAAACGAATATCCCTTGTAGGGCGTAGCGGTAATGGTCACCGTTTTTCCAGCGGCATACCAGCCTGTCACGGAAGGAGTAACGGAACCATAACTCTCAGGGTTAGCAGCAAAGGAGACTTGATACTCAGTTTTCCACTCGGCAAAGGCTGTCTTTGGTTTATCCATCGTGATGGCTTCGCTGGTTAGGTCTTTGCCTAAGGCGTCTTTGCTCCACTGAACGAAGACATGTTTTGTGCCGTTGCCAAGGTCAATTTCGCCTTTGTCAAGGACGGCGTAGGCGGTTTCCATCTGGGTGTACCAGCCTTCTCCGCTTGTTTTACCGTAGGGTGAGGTTACGGTTAGGTAGAAAGAGGGGCTGTATTGTCCGGTTATTGTTTCGGCTTTAGTCACCGTGAAAGTGTTGGATTGTGGGTTCTGTTCACGCGCGGCTGCAACGTCCCAGAGGTAACGTGTAGTTAACGGCGCAGAAGAGGACGCAACGGGGCTTTTGAAGCTGTAAGTTAGAGAGTCACCGCTACTAATCCATCCAGTTGTATAGGGCAGTTGAGCACCAGTCAAGTCAGAGCCCTCAACAGTTAGAAAGGCATCCGAGCTGTCGCTTTTTACTTGGCTGGAAGCATCAAAGGTCACCTTAAGCTGATGCAGGTAAGTCCAAACGTACGTGTCGGAGCCGCCATTACGCGGAGCAGTACCTGACCATACCTTGTCACTTGAGTACCATTGTTCAACTGCGGAGCCTATGAGGGTGTTTCCCGGTTTTACGGACCAGTCTGTGCCTTTCTTTATTTGTAGCGGGGTGGGCGTATCGGTTAAGGTGTACTTTTGCGGCTGGTTGCTTGGGTCGATGTAGTTTAGGGTGGGCGGCGTTGGTTTTCCGTCTCCTTTAATCGCGTAGCTGACGGTCATGGTGTAATCAGAAGCGGCTAAAACTTGAGGGCTGTTTATGAACGTGACAGCTGCCAAGGTTGCTATAAAAGCGATTGTAAGTAGGGATATTTTGAAGTGTTTCTTCAACGTGAAATCACCCATTGTATTGTGTATGACTACGTCAGAGTTAAGATTGAATAAAAGCTGAGTTTCCACAACAGACATATTACGAAAAAAAGAATATCCCAAGACGCGGTTCAAAGCCGCCGCTTATTATTCAGGAGTTTAAATGCGTAAAGAATTTAGCTTAGTACGAAACACAGGCTGGTATCAAAAGAAATAGGGGCGAGAAGATGTCAGATAAACGTGTTTGGTTTTCCGTAATCGCAGTTGTCTTGGTCACTTCACTGGTACTTGGCGTATTGTACGAGTTTGGGCAGCTTCGCTTCGGGCTATATGCAAAAGCGGATGAGCCCACGCTCTTTCAAATTGCACCCTTCAACACGTTTTCAGAGGGAAATTATGACGGCAACACAACCTTCAAAGAGCTAGCGGAGCACGGCGACTTTGGCATAGGAACGTTAGTCGGTTTAAATGGCGAAATGATTGCCTTAGACGGCGTGTTCTACCACGTTCCATCTGATGGCAACCCGCGGCAAATTGCCCCCTCAGAAAAAGTGCCCTACGCAACAGTAACCTTCTTTGATACTGACGAAACAGTTGAAGTTGCAGACCTCAACTATTCACAGTTGATGACCAAACTTGACAGCGTTTTTCCGTCAGATGAGGCAATATACGCCATAAAAGTGCACGGTAACTTTGAGTATGCTCTTACCCGAAGCCCACAACTACAGACTAAACCTTACCCCAATCTGACAGAAGCACTAAGCACACAATCTTTTTTCACTCTAAACAATGTTGACGCCACAGCCGTCGGCTTCTGGTTCCCAAACAGCATGAGCGGAGTCGACTACGCAGGATATCACCTACACTTAATCACCGACGACTTCAACGCAGGCGGACACCTGCTGGAATGCACAATAAACAACGCCACCGTAGAAATCGAACAGATAAACACATACCAACTAGTCATTCCCTAAACATATAACCGACTACGCGGTAGCCAAAAAACCAGTCTTGGACGCCCCCAAGAACAGCTTCTCTCTGTTGCAACTACAAAACGTGGAAACACAAAATTCAAACCAGAAAAGGTGCCCCTAAAGCTTCACTATCTGCGCATGCGGCACGCCTTCGATGTTGAGCACCGCTTCAGGATGAACATAGCCCCTTGCGATAGCTTGTTCAACGCAGCATTTTCCCACCATGTTTACGATGGTAGAGTTCTCAATCATATCAACAGCTTCTTCCACAGTCACGCATCCGCCGTTATAAAATTCCTCTTTTACGTGGAAAACAATTTTGCCTTCTCGTAGGGTTTTGCCCAACAATTCGCTGTCGCAAATAGCCAGCATCACGTTTCTGCCTACTTTCTTGAGATTAACGTAGACATCCACTTTTTCACGCTGCCTCATCTATCTAAAGCTGTTTGATGGATGATTTTGCTCCGCAGGCGTTGCATACAACAAAGGACAAGCGTTTTTCCTTGAGGATTGTTGTATCGGGACGCTTGCAAACGGGGCAAACCACATAGTTCTCCATGTACCTCTGCAGTAGTCGTTCAAAAGTGTCACGGGGAAATTTTCCTTGGAAAATTGCTCGACCATCATGGTATGTTGCAGCGGTCGCCATTTCCCGAGTGAGAAACTTGAGTATGTGTTGTGGGTCACGGTCTAGTGTGTCAGCGACTTCTTTGAAGTTGGAAATGGTGGTTCGCATACCAACCATTGAAACAAACAAGCGGGGCATCTCTAAACGTTCCTTCTTTAACCTAACTTCTGGAACTTCAGAGCGCGCGCGCTTTAACAGTTCATCATAATTGTAGTCCAAGGGGCTTCCCGACATTGAAGGGCGCAACAAAGTATTTAAAACTTATAATATAAAAAGCCAGAAAAGGCGTATCCCTCCACTAAACATAAAAGCATCATCTGAAACCCATATTAATTCGAAAGCCACATTCATTACATTAAAATTGGCGCGAAGAGGAAAACGTTTGACTGAACAAAAAACAATCGAAATCGCCGCAGTCAACCAGCAAATCGAGGCAATCAACAAGCGAATCGGAACCCTAAAGGAAGACCTTAACAAGACACACGAAGACATAAAGACATTCATTGAGCAGAGAGACCAGCTAAACACTAAAGCGCAGGCTCTCAGGCAAGAAATCGGTGAAATCAAAAAGGAACGAGACCAGCTAAACGTAAACGTGAAAAACCTGAAGGTTCAACGGGACGAAGTACGTAAGCAAATGGCACCGTTCATTGAAGAGATAAAAACCCACAGCCAAAGAATAAGGGACCTCAAAGAGAAGCGTTCAGGCGGGAACCGTCAGGAACTGCAGAAAGCTTTTGAAGCCTTAGAATTCAAAATCGCCACTACATCTATGGATTTGCAAGACGAAAAGAGGCTCATTGACCAAGTAAAAGAAATTGAAACCCACCTTAGCATTTACAAAAAGATGGATCAGCATAGCAAAAAAATCAGCGCAATCAAAACCGAGCTCAAAGTTTTCCAAGACAAGGCGGATGTATTCCACAATGCCCTCACCGAGAACGCTAAGAAAAGCCAAGAACTCCACGCCATGATGCTTTCAAAGTTCGAGGAAATGAATAAAATCCGCGAAGAAGCCACCAACCTACATCTCAAGTTTCTCATGGCAAAAGAGAAAATCAAGCCGATGCATGAAGAAATCGGCAGATGTTTAGAGCAGAGAAACAAGCTTTTCGGCGTCAGACAAGGCCAATACGCAGAAAGACAAAAGCAGATGGAAGCAACCAAGATAGAAAACGAAAAAGTCAAGAAGGCAAAGGAGCAGGAGATAAAAGAGAAACTGGGTTCTGCGGTCCGAGAGAAGCTTCAACGGGGAGAGAAACTGGATTGGAGAGAGTTCCAGCTTCTTGCAGGCGACGAAACTGAAACGGAAGATTAAACTTTAACGTCGCCTATAGCAATGAGTTAGAGACTGAATGACTGAGCAAACTGGGGACCCAAATCAAAAAAGGATCCTAATCCTGTGTGTGGACAGAGACGGCGACTTAGGGGCAAAAGCAGGCATAAAAACGCCGCTTATCGGGAGAACTGACAACTTAGATGGCGCTGTGGCACTTGCGCTAAAAGACCCCGAAGAAGCCGATGCAAACGCCATGTTTGAAGCGGTCAGTTTACACGACCGCCTTATGAAAGATAAAAAACCCGATGAGACCTTTGAAATCGCCACTATCTGCGGCACCGAATTGGGCGGTGTGGGCGCGGACAGAAAACTGGTTTCTGAACTGATTACAATTCTGGAGTCGTTTGTCGCTGATGAGGTAATTTTGGTCACCGACGGCTATGGCGATGAAGCCGTTTTGCCCCTTGTGGAATCAAGGGTTCCCGTGACCTCAGTGAGGCGAATTGTGGTTAAACACAGCGAGTCAATTGAGGAAAGTGCTCAGTTATTTGGAAAATACATGAAAATGCTCGTACAAAACCCCAAGTACTCCCGCATAGCGCTTGGGCTTCCAGGAACGCTGATTCTTATTTGGATTGTCCTTGCCTTGTTTGATGTAGGGGTCTACTACTATGCGTTAACGTTGCTACTGGTTCTGAGTACTGCTATGCTTATCAAGGGTTTTGGAATAGACCGATCCGCTAGGCACTTCTACAGTTGGGCTAAAGAATATTCGCCGCCCCCGTTGCCTGTTCAAATCGGCAATTACTCCACTATAGCAGGTATCTTGTGTATTGCAGTGAGTGTCTATTCAGGTTATGTAAGTGCGGTAGAAAATGTTCCGCTTCCTGTAGACATGGGCGGGTGGTTAAGCAGTTTACCTAAGCTCGCCGCGTACTATCTTCAAGGCTCTATATACCTAATTATTGTAGGTTTATGCACCATTCTGATTGGGCGAGCAGTACGAATGTATTTTGTCCATGACGTTAGGATGCTGCGAAATGCAACCCTGATAGTTTCTATAGCGTGGTCCAGCGTTATTTTCAACGGCGCCGCAGAGGTAATAATAAACCCAAGCGCGGGATTGTCAAACCTAATTTTCTTCATCATAATCGGCATATTGATTGCCATAGCCTCAGTTCTGGTTATGCTCATCGTCCACCGTTCATACAAAGGCTTCTTTGCTAAACCTAAAGAGGAAGGCGCCGACGAATTTGAAGAAGATTAAAAAGACGCAAAAGCAGAAAAGTAACGTTTCCATTGGTTTTCCCCAAGAACATAGCAAGCTTTAATTGACGCTCAAAGTTTTTAGAGTATAGCACATGCTTGCAACGAGAGAATTAGTAAGCAGTAAAAGTGAGGTTCATTAGTGGTCCTGCAAAGGTTTCTCAGAGTAATTGGCGCCTACAAATCATACGAGAAATGGCTGTGGTGGCAAACAAAAAACGGAATAAAACCGGAACACATAGCTATTATATTAGATGGGAATAGGCGTTGGGCTAGCGAGCAGGAAATCAATCCGTGGCTTGGTCACAAGCAAGGTGCCGAAACAGTAGAGCAGTTGTTAGATTGGCTTCAGATGCTTGGCGTGAAATTTGTGACTCTCTACACGTTCTCGACTGAAAACTTCAATCGCCCTTCAGGTGAGATTGAGGAAATCATGCATATCGCTGAGGAAAAGTTTCGTAAGCTGCTGACTGACGAGCGGATTCACCGTAACAAAGTCCATGTGAAAGTCATCGGAAGGGCAAATCTTTTGCCCGAGGGGTTGCAGAAGCTTATTGCAGATGTAGAGAAAGCCACAGCAAATTATGATACGCAGTTTTTGAATTTCGCTTTTGCATACGGAGGCAGAGCGGAAATAGTGGATGCTACCAAGACCATCGCTCAGAAAGTTAAAGACGGCGAATTGGAGGTTGATGATGTGGATGAAAACATTTTTGAGCAGCACCTTTACACGTCGCATATGCCCAAGCAGGACCCTGACATGATTATACGTACTTCAGGTGAAGAACGGTTAAGCGGTTTTCTGTTGTGGCAGTCTGCGTACAGTGAACTGCTGTTCTTGGATGTTTATTGGCCTGACTTCCGCTTCATTGATTTACTTAGGGCAATTCGAACTTTCCAAAACCGCAAGCGACGCTTTGGAACGTAAGATAGAGTTAAGCACGCCTTCTCGTGCTCACTATACTTATTATGTCGCGGTCTTTCAGTTGGGCATCTTCGCCGATTCGAGTTTTGTTGCGCGCATCCAAAGCGTACAGGAAACTTTCACCCAGCTCGGTATGAATTATGTAAGCGAACTGGCGGGCTGTTGTCCCCTTCGGAATCAAGTAGGTATCAGGCAGAACTTTGCCGTTGTGGTTGCTTAAGTGCTCAACATCTTCAACTGGATAAACCGTTATCATGTTGAGCAGCGTAAAGTAAGCCGCATTAACCGCATCCTGAACCCCCGTGGAGCCATTTGGCAACAGAATTTTTTCACGTATCGCCTCTAAGGCTCTGGTTTGTCCTGATGAAAGTTGCTCAGGATGAGCAACCTTAAAATCTGAATCGCCTGGTCGATAATCAATCAGTTTCTTTTCTGCGGCTCGTCTCAGGGCTAGTTCAGCTTCTGCGCTTGCGGGAATAACAGTGTAATCCAGTTCCTTGAGGCGCTTGACGTTTTCTTCAGCGGTGGGCAAGTCAATTTTGTTAGCTACAATAAGCATGGGCTTGCTGATTCGCCTTAACGTATCCACAAACCGCAAGAAGTCCTCCTCGCTCCAGCCTGCTGGTCGGTCAGCGTTTAAGGCTGCGTTTCGAATGGCTTCAAAGATGTGACTACGTTTTATGCCTAAGCCGCTTAACCGCTCCTCCAAGGGTGCAAGAATCCCCTTCTTCTCAGTCTCGGCTGTTCGGGCAATTTTAGCCCAGTCTTTCTTGAGGATTGAGGCTATCCACATGGTGATTTCGGTTTCTAGAAACTTTACGTCTTCGAGGGGGTCATGTTCCCCAGGTTTACAAGCGCGCCCCTCGCAATCAGTTCCGCCAGATGCATCAACAATGTGAATTAGAGCGTCTGCGCGGCGTATCTCGTCAAGAAACTGGTTACCTAAACCACGTCCCTCCCAAGCGCCTGGAACTAAGCCTGCAACATCAATTAGTTCTACGGGGACCAATCGTACGCCGTCAAGGCAAAGGCTATTGTTTGGGTTGTCTTGGACATCAAATTCGGTGTGCACACAGGGGGTACGTACGTATCCGACCCCGCGATTTGGCTTAATCGTAGTAAACGGGTAGTTAGCAATGTCTGTTGTAGCTAACGTAGCGGCACTAAAAAAAGTGGATTTTCCCGTGTTTGGTTTACCAATTACACCCAGTAAACGCGAATATGATGGCGGCATCGTGATTCCTCAAGGGGTTTGGTTAATACTTTTTGTCTGTTCGGCTATATTGTTTGTGGCTACCCTTGGGGCATATTGGGGATACCTAGTCCTGTTGGGAAACGCCGTTCTGCAAAGAAAGTTAAGAACAGCTTCATACACCCAAGTAAGAGAAAGTATGCACCATGAAAAGAAACCTTTTGCGGGCATTATGTTTATGCAATGCACAACCATTTTTAGAAGTTTACAACAGTAGTTGACAGGAAAACAGCAAAATAAGGTTGTTAAAAAACAGGTTTTCTATGGGAATATCTGAGCAAGTTTTTTATCTTTAAACGCAAGAGACCATGATAACAATATAATTGTGAGAGGAAAATTGAATGGCAAAATGTCCGAAGTGTGGAGCAGAAGTCGCTCAGCCAAAGAAAACCTGGAAGATGGCGGGAAGACCCGATAAAGCAGGTAAACGCATGCAACTCGAAATAGGGCTTTACCAATGCCCCAAATGTAGTGCCACATTCCGAGAAGTCTTAAGCAAAAAGAAAATCTAAACAGAGCGCAGATTCAAGCTTACAACCCTTAAAACCCAAACCCTTTTTTTGTTTTTTTAATTATCTAACAAATTTTAAAAGATTGTTTCTACTGAAAAGAAAGAAACATAAAGCTACATTGGGAAGAAGGCGGAAAACAAATATCAAACCTTAGAAGAATCTGGAAAAACGAGACCTTTCAAACCTTCATCACAATTATTCTTGTAGTCACCGCAGGTCTCAGTCTTTGGTATGGTTCTCAGGTTGTTTTGAACACGGAGATTCCGCCTGCACTCGCAGTAATCAGCGGCAGCATGTGCATACCCTACGACGGCGCATGCGACGGATGGACTCACCCCTTCGACCAAACCCTACACATAGGCGACCTCATCATCATACAAGGCGTAAACCCCCAAACCCTAAACACCAACTACCCCAACAGCGACATCATAGTATTCCACAGACCAGATTTGCCTGCAGATGACGAGAATTCGAAAATTGTGCATCGGATAGTGTCTAAAATAGAGGTGAACGGTAAGCTCTACTTCTATACTAAAGGTGATGGAAACTCCGTTTACAAGTGGCCAGACCCTCCTGAATCGACGGATTATTGGCGTCCTGACTCAACAGACCTCACCAGCACATACAACGGCGCCATTTCACAAGACTACATCTACGGCAAAGTAATCATGCGTATCCCGTGGATTGGGTTAGTAATTATCAAAATGTACGAGGTTGGTGTAACAGGCAATTCAATACTGGTTCCGCTACTTGTACTCCTTATCATACTGATAATCATAATCGAGTTTGTTATACCGCTACTTCAAACAAGAAACACAAAGGACACAAAAAAAGGAACATACCAAAAGAATAATCAAACATAATCCTGAAAGCGCAGAGTACAATAGCCTGCGTGTTAAAGCAGCTGGTGGCTTTTTCTTTTTTTCTCAAAACCCTGCTGTAAGCGGTAAGTATTATAGCCACAAAAACCCAATGAGTCAGGAACTGAAAATCACTTCACCGTTAACGGAAGAAAAAACGTGACATCAAAGACCAAGAGAATCCTGAAAAACGAGTACGTTCAAACTGTAATGGTTGTAGTTCTCATCGTTGCGGTAGTTTTCGGTTTCTGGTATGGTTCTCAGGTTGTTTTGAACACGGAGATTCCGCCTGCACTCGCAGTAATCAGCGGCAGCATGTGCATACCCTACGACGGCGCATGCGACGGATGGACTCACCCCTTCGACCAAACCCTACACATAGGCGACCTCATCATCATACAAGGCGTAAACCCCCAAACCCTAAACACCAACTACCCCAACAGCGACATCATAGTATTCCACAGACCAGACAATCATGATGAGCTTATTGTTCACCGTATTGTGGCAACTACAACTATAGATGGCAAACTCTACTTTTACACTAAGGGCGACGGAAACAATCCGCCTGATACGTGGCCAATAGTTCCTGAGCCGTATCAGTATGACCCCTGGTATTCGGGAAATGCTAGTATTCCTCGGGGAGCAGTCAGCGAAGATTTGGTTGTGGGCAAGGTTGTTTTGCGTGTACCTTGGCTTGGGCATGTCGCGATTTTTATGCATGAAGTTTTGGGGGTCAACAACCAGTTTCTTGCTGTGCCCGTGATTGTTATCCTCATCATTATGCTCTTAGCAGTAGAGTTAGTGGAGCCTTTGCTTAGACGTAGACGGTCATCTGTTGAACAGAAAACCTCTGTGCACGCAGTGTAGATGTATTTATAAACTGTGTCTATCAAATAGAAGGGTACCTAACTGAAGTGCGTGTCATGCCTAAGAACAAAGCTGTAATTAGCATCGAAAACGTTGTTGCTTCAGCCACGCTAAACCAGAAAGTTGACCTGAACGCGGTGGTTAAGGGTTATCCAGGCGTAGAGTATCGACCTGAACAGTTTCCAGGCTTGGTTTTTAGGCTTAAAAGACCCAAAACGGCAACGTTGATTTTTAATTCTGGGAAAATGGTTTGCACGGGCGCGAAAAGCGAAAAAGAAGCCCGCCGTGCAGTCATGAAGGTGGTTAAGGAGCTCAAGAAGGGGGGCATAATAATCATCAGTAAGCCAGAGTTGAAAATCCAAAACATCGTAGCCTCAGCTAGTCTTGGCGGCATGATTGACCTTGAAAAGGCTGCGTATACGCTGGGCAGAAGCATGTATGAGCCTGAGCAGTTTCCCGGGTTAATTTACCGTATGCAGGAGCCGAAAGTGGTCATTTTGCTGTTTGCAAGCGGCAAACTCGTTTGCACGGGCGCAAAGAAAGAGGAAGATGTTTTTGTTGCGGTGGAGCAGCTTCATGTGTTATTGGAAGCTAAAGCTTTGATTTTTTACGAGTAGAGTAGTCGGTTATTTCTTTTTGACTTGTTTCAGGATGGTTTTTAGGCTTTCTTCGTCAAGTGTTCCCATCTCGTAGAGTGTTTGGGCGACCTCGCTTATGCGTAGCAGGGCATGGAGCTTAATGCCGCTTTTGTCTAGCAGTTCTTTTCCGCCTTCTTCTCTGTCCAAAAACGTTATCGCTTCCGTGGTTACTCCGCCTTCGGCTCTGACTGCTTGGGCAGCTTCTTTAAGCGATATACCCGTGGTCACTAAGTCGTCAAGGAGAAGGACTTTGTCGCCGGATACGAGGATGCCTTCTACGCGTCTTTCTCTGCCGTGAAGTTTAGCGTCTTTGCGCACGTAGAGGAAGGGTTTTTTGAGGTTGTAGGCGATTTGGCTGGCAAACGGTATACCTGCGATCGGGACGGCTGCAACTCGGTCGAATGTTTTGGTTCCGATCTGTTGGGTTATGGTTTGGGCGTAGAAGTCGCAGATGTCTCTGTAGGCGTCTGGAAAGCTGGGAATTACTCTTAGGTCAATGTAGTAGGGGCTGATTTTGCCGTTGGAGAGTTTGAATATGCCGAATTTAACGGCGTCTATGTTTGTGAGGATTTTTGCCATTTCCACTTTTTTCTGTTCGTGGGTACTCACGTTTTCTTTTCCCCCTTTGAAACCTGATAGACCTTGTTTATTTCAGGTATGACACATGTTGTTTTGGGCAGTTCCGCTTTTAGGATTTGAGCGAATTTCTTTTGGGGCTCCACTGAGTTGCTGTGGTAGGGAACTGCCACTTTGGGTTTGGTGAGCCAAGCAATTTGGCTGCCTGTTTCAGGTGAAGTTCCCGGGGCTATCCCGACTGTGCAGAAAACTACGTCTAGTTCTTCGGTTTTGCCGATTTGCGCCATTTCTGGGAAGGGCAAGCTGTCTGCGGTGTGCCAGATTTTCATGCCGTCTTCGCTTGTTATGATGTAGGTGACGGGTGTTGAGGCTTGGTGTTTGCAGTTTTCGGTTTTGATTTTGACCTCGCCAAGGTCGGTTTCGTCGCCAACGCGTGTTTCGAACAGTTTGTCAGGTGGAAGGAGCAGGCTAAGTTTTTTGGCGGAGGTTTGGTCGGCTATGACTTTGCAGTCGGTGTTTTTTTGGAGTTCTGCAATTAACCGTTGGTCTAGGTGGTCGTAGTGTTCGTGGGTGATTAAAACGGCGTCAAGCTGAGGAAAACTTTTGGGTTTCACATCCACAGGGTCAATGAGCAGGGTTTTTGTGGGCGTCTTTAACAGAACTCCCGCATAATTGTTAAGGCAAACAAAGATAACGCTGTTCTTTCCGGGAACCTTGTCTACGGTCATAATACTTTTCCTCAAAGATAGTATTATTGTTTGCTGCGTTTTAAAGAAATTGCTGCAGGCAAAAGAATAGCTGCGAATTTTTGTCTATAGCCCCGCTATTTAGACCCAAAGCGGTTTTTCTGCTGTGCTGTTTCCATGTCAGTTTGGCTAGTTTTCCAGCCAATACGGACCTACCCTCCTATAGATTTGTGCAACAGTCAATATTAAAAGCAAAATATGCCCGCGTGACCGCGGTTTACCTGTTTTGTCGGGCACTTTCTCTGAATAGCCAATGTGAGTACAGCGCTTATCCACTTCTTCGTCTCTTCTTTAGAATAAGCACCGCCGTTGCTGCGACAGCTGAAATGGCAAACACCGAGGCAACAATCAGGGCAGTACTTGATGTAATAGGCGACGTTGACGTACCTGGCTCAGGCGATGGCGCATTTGTTGTCATAGACGGCTGCTGTGACGAAACCGACCCCGATGATGGCATAGGTGAAGGCGTAGTTAGCGGGGGAGATGAACTATTGTTAGGTGTACCATAGAATCCGTAGGTACCGCAGTATGCTATCTCCTTGGTGTCGCCCCACACCCCCACTTGGATACCCTGCATATCTCCAATTGGTTTATCAAAGTAGAATAGGAATTTCCAAAGCGGATAAAGAGTTAAACCATCCCTCGAAGTGTTTCCCATACTTAAGCCAAGCAGTCGACTATCATTATACAATTGGCCAGTTACCATATCCATGTCGGACTCAACCGTTGTTTTTTCAGGCCATGTGGGCGTAACAGAAATTGTGGAATTATCCTCAGTATTTAGCAGCTTAATCTGGTAGTTTTTGGCTGCGTCCCAAGCTACAACCCTGGCCTCACTTTCAGAAAGACAAGGCAAATCTGCAGAATAGATCGAAAAGAGTCCCCATGTATCTACAAATAAAATTTGAGTGACTCCGTAGGAACGACAAAATTCCAGAACCAAGCATTTACGAGTACTATCTATTCCGTTAGCTGTATAATAGAATGCAATTCGCGTATCGTAATCTACGGGAGGGTTGATACTGGGCTCGGAAGTGGTTATCTGCATCTTCATGTTGCCGTTTGTTATACTTGATGGGGATAGCTCTTTGACGGAAGAAAGCATCATCAGTGCCGACGGCACTTCATCGCTGGACGTGCCTAATTGAGAGGAGAAATTTTGATAACGCGAAAGTATACCTTGCGCTTTTTCCAATGAGCTAACATTGTATTGTTGCTCTTCTACAACCGGACCATACAAGTAAAAGAAAGCCGCCATATATCCGTTGTTAAATTGTACGTCCGCTTCAATTAAGCTTCCATCGCTTGAACTGAGCGTAAGCGTTGTAAGCTCTTCTTTAACGGACCCCCCAAAATTTGAGGGATAATTAGCGCTATAAGAGTTATGGGTAACCTCATATTTTGCCGTATCAATGCCCATGACCTCTGTAATAAAATCAAAGACATTATCCTCGACCTTGTTGTCTAATGTTTGCGCTTTCGCAACCACGCAAACCAGAACAATCACCAATAACACAATAAGGGCAACTACACACACCTTACGAGACACATTCACCCTAATTCTTCCTACCATTCTGTATCACTGTGTGGCAGATTATATACTGAAGGTGCCCCAGAGACCATGGACCACTAGGTCGGTAGGTTCTAGTACCTTTTTCGGATGTCTAAAAGCGTTACCGTCCGTCGGATAGTTTTTTTGTCCTTGCTTTATCTAACTAACAAATTTGCTTTTTATATTTTTCATTTTCTTTAATCATTCTTCAAGCGCACGTTTTCTGTTTTCAAAAGAAATTTGAACTCTTGCATTCCCCCATTTTTGACAGAAGATGCTCTACCCAAGGGGGTCTATCCTTTTATAGAGCAGTTCGTCACTCCGCACATGGTTATATTCTCGCGGGCGAATGGTCACCAAAATTCTCATATTTTTTATAACTTAACAGATCGGTCATGCAAGTTCAACATATTTTAAGCAGTATGTTTATGTGTACTTCAGATGCGTATGGTTAAAGGTTCAAGTATAACTTTTATTAACAAGAATAGTTCTACTTTCTATTAGAACTGAAAGTTCTTAAAAAGGGAGAAAAAAGAAATGGAAAGAAAAATAACGCTGGTTCTCAGCATTCTGATATTTGCTTTAATTGCCAATCCCTTGCTCATGGAAATTCAGTCAGCCAAAGCATCATATGCTGGAGTAGGGTGGGGCCACCTATCCTCTCCTTACTCGCCCGATGAATATGTTTGGGAATATACTGTGACCGACTATATTTGTTATGACTTCAATTATGCTAGTTGGGACAATTTGGATGCTTACTGGAACTTAACAACCCAAAGCAACGTGGTGGATTCGCTTTATTGGATGCAAAATGATAGCAGCAGTATTGATTGGGCTACAACATGGTGGGTCGGCGACTATTTATCTGATACTTTCTATTCCCCTGGCTATGGCACTACAAGACATTATGGATTCAACGGCTATGGAGGCGACAATATTTGGGACTTCCGTGTGTGGAGCGCCATTAACAGCTACAGTGATAGCAAACAATACTTTAATTTCATATGGACATGCGTAAACGGAGGTAAGTATTGGGACAACCAATATGGTGACCATACCTGGATTGAAGGAATCGACTACCCAGACGATTTTCCAGGTGCACCACCGGAGAATACTCATACATATTACGGCTATTATGACTCCGAGAACATAACGGGGGCGGTAGGCATGCCTTATGCATTTACAGATTACACCCCTACAATGGACAATGACTACTGTTACGTGGGTTTTGAAACCACTTCACCCTTTCTCGAAAATATACCTCCAGCCGGATGGACCAGCACGAATTACGAGTATGGCTATTTTCCATATTACTTCTATGCATTCGCTCTTGGAATAGACTTCTATGGGTATCATGGAACTATAATGGACTCTCTTGATTACGCAGCATACGCCACATTTGGTCATGATCAATATAATAATCCTTACTACTTCGCAAATTCGATACTAAACCACGGATACTGGTTCTATACCGACTTGGAAGGAATGGAAGGTTGGTGGTACTGGAAGATGCAAGTATTTGGCAATAGCGACATTTATTTGCCATATGCCTAAACGGAGAGTAGTACAATAATGAAAACAAAAAAAGTCAAAATCTGCACGGTAATGCTCTCAATAATAGTCATTTCTTTTCTATCTACGTATCCCACATTTGCGACCGATTCAAGTGCTACAGACGCTACAGCAGAAGAGAAGTTACCCGCGTTCTTGAACGATGTCTTGGCGATGGACCTCACAAAGTACACCATTGTTGCCAAAGGTTGCGGAGTCCAATATCCCACCGAATTTGGGGGTTCCGTTAAGCAAGAAACGATAGGCATGATGTTTAATTCGACAGATAGCCAAATATCTGTGACAGGCGTTTTTCTGAACGGCTACATTGACGGCATCATCTTGCGTGTTGTTCGAGGCTCTATTATTTATATTCAGCAACCATCGAAAAGCGCAGTTACTGAAACAAGAAACATTCTTGAAAGATACGTTGCGTATTCTGAAAAATACGGGATATACAATGCACATGTGACTTCAGCGTTAACTATGCTCAATAAAGTCTCAGACAGTCCTGTAACTGAAAAAACCCAGAATCTCAATAGCATATGCAATTTTGTGCAATATGAAGAAATTTCTGGCGACATGAGGGTAGCTACATCGGATTCGAGTATAGGATTTGGGTACGTCTTCAAAGAGATACATCTACCTAATAGAGGGCTCGGAATCGGTTTTGGAAATAATCACTTCACTTTTGCAGATACATGGGGTCTCTATACCGTCGCTTGTGGCAGCGCCATTACTGAGGAAGAGGCCACTGTAATGGCTTTGAAGACAGCTAAAAACTACAACATTACCTTGATAAACGAGAACAGTTCGACGTTCATTTTACACCCCGATTGGTCAAACACAACCGTAGAAATCAGTCTTAACATGATACCCGGAGAAATATTTAACACCCAACTAAACAACGATATCGGTGCTGTGAACTCAGGAAACAAAAACAGAAACCCACTTGGGCTTTACCCATTTTGGGCAGCAACTGTTTATTTCTCTAAACCAATCAACAATATTGCAGGCGTACAGGTGGGAATTTGGGGCGACACTAAGGAAATTGCATATGTGACTACTTATGGTCATCTCGGAAGCCAAGACAATAGTGACAATCCAGATCAAAATCAAGTCTCGTCCAACGAGATTCCAGAATTTCCAGATGGCATCTTTGCTCTCGTATCAGCAGTTTTGTCAATAGCAGTGCTTACAGCGGCATGGGAAATAACAAAAAGAAGACGAAAATAACCACTCAAAAATCAACCCCTTTTTTATGTTTCTGCTGATGACGCTATGAACTTTCTGCAAGGTATTATAATTATTATCTGCGGTTTTGAAAAGGTTTAAGCTTATCGTGTTTTCTTTGGTGCTGGAGTGGGCCCCTTTGGTAAGAGTGGCTCGTCTTTGCATCTACCGAAAAACGCACCCGTCGGTTCTTTTCGTCGTCACTTAACTTTTCAAGATGTCGGTCATACGTGGGGCTTCGCTGGGGCCAGAGTCCTCTATCCGAATCTTTTGCTTAGTGCCTTGCGTTCTGCCTCCAGAACTAACTCGTAAAATGCGTCGGATAGCGCGGGTTCTTTTTCCAGAACGTTTGCTATGTCGGATACCTTGACTTTTCTGGCGCTCAAAGCCACGGCGGCGGGTTTGCCGTATTTGTTGATTAGGGTGGCGGTTTCGTCGGCTATGCGTTTTAGCCATTCCTCGTCCTTGGTTAGTTTTTGGGCTCTCTTTTCGATAAGCGGGTCTGCTTTCTCCTCGGAAACCTTCAGCAACCCCAACGCTTGGCTGCCGCATCTTGGGCACTGCGGTTTATCGGGCAGGTCAGCTACCCGTATCATTTCGGAGTAGTTCCAGCAGTTTGTGCAGATGAAGTTGCCTGTTTCGTTGAGCAGCCGCGCCTTGGCGGATTCTACGAGTACGGCGTGCATGCGTTCAGGGGGGATAAGGTCGGTTTTCATGCTGACTCGCTCGATGCCTGTTCGCGCCACGGGGGTCGCGTTGCCTTGGTTGTCTACTGCTAAAAGCTCGATTTCGCCGCTGCCCATCTGCTCCAAAACGCGAACCAACCCGTCTTGGTCAAGGTCTTTAGTGAAAACCTCCTTTAAGCCCTCCTCATAGATGGGTGTGCCCTCAAAGCTCTGAATCAGCTTCTGCAAGCTCACGTTACTGAAGTCAGCCCACTTCTTCAAAGCCCCAAAACGGCGAGCAACGTGAATAACGCGGCGCTTAAACAACCCCGTTTTGATGGTGGATTTTTTCAGGGTCTCTTTGATTACCTCTTCGGGCATGGCTTTGAGTTCGTCAAATACGTCGACAAGGCGGATTGCGTCGGCGCGTCCCATGGTCTGCACAAAAATCCTGTAGGGGTCATGCTGCACTACGATGCCAAAGCCCAGCTTGTCGCTGAGAACCTGCCCCAACAGTTGCGCCAACGCACGATTCGTAAGCGAGCCGAAGTTGCTGTGGATGATGACGAATTCGCCCCAGTCCTCAAAGATGATTCGGCTGGGGGTAGGGACAGGAATTCCTGCGTTGATTTGCTCGGCGGTTTCGGTGAGGGCGCGCATTATGGTTTCGGGGTCAGCGGGATACTGCTCCGCAAGCAAACGGCTGGTTTCCGCCACGGAAAGCCCGCTTCCAAGTTTCTCTTCAACGAAGCCGCGGAGTTTTGCCATTTCCTGTGCGACCTCGTAGGGTACAGGGATTTCTTCGCCTATCCAGCTGGGTATGGAGCCGCTGGGGTCTTCAACTGGGCGAACATAAACCTTGTCTTCGGTGACGTGGACGATTTGCCATGGGCTGCCGCGGATGATGAATTTGGTGCCGACTTTGCCGTACTCAGCCATAAACGCCTCATCCAAGACGCCTATGCTGCTGTCGGCGGTTTGGTCTATGACAAGAAACTGTTTTTCTTCGGGAATCATGCTCAGATGGTCAAAGTAGTACTCGAAAAGCGCCTTGCTCCGCGAAGGCTTCAGAACCACTTTATCTTCAAAGCTGACCCACGCTAACCGCGGAAAACGTCCATGCATGTACTTGAGTACCTTCTCAACGTCCTCCATTGTCAGGTCAGCGTAGGGGTAGGCGTTTTTAGCATGAAACAGAATTTCACTAAAGTCTAAGCGTCGGGTTTTAAGAAGCAACCCCGCAATTTGATGGGTTAGCGCGTCGTAGGGTTTGGGCGGGATGGTAACGGGCTCCAATTCCTCCTTTAACGCTCGACGGGCGATAACTAACGCTTCAAGGGTGTCATCGCTGTCCATACCGATGATTAAGCCCTGCGCTACATGCCCGTACGTGTGCCCCGCACGTCCAACCCGCTGGATAAGACGAGTAACCTGCCTTGGACTCATATACTGGATGACAAGGTCAATGCGCCCCACATCAATACCCAACTCAAGGCTGCTGGTGGCGATTAACCCTTTGAGTTCGCCGCTTTTCAGCCCCGTTTCAGCCGCGATACGAGACGGCTTAGCAAGACTACCATGATGAATACTCACAGGGAAATCCATATCCCAAACTTTAAGCCTACTAGCCAAAACCTCAGATATACTTCGCGTGTTAGTAAACAACAAAACCGACTTATGCTGAGTCATACGGTCACGAATTATCCTCAGACGAGCCGCCACCTCAGGATGCGTATACAACTTCCCCGCCAGCCGTGCATCTTCCTCAGTGGGTTTTGGGTAGAGAATCTGCAGCTTAACCATCTTCGCAACAGGCACACGGATAATTTCAACGGGGCGCTGAGTACCAACGAGAAATTGAGCCACTTTATCGGGTGTGCCGATTGTTGCGGATAACCCCACCATCTGGAATTCTTTACCTATTAGGCTGCGGACACGCTCTAAAGCCAAAGACAACTGGCTTCCGCGTTTACTGTCGGCAAGTTCATGAACCTCATCGATTATGACCCATCTAAGGCTCTGCAGCGACTGCCTAAGCAGCCACCCCGACAAAATAGACTGCAACGTTTCAGGAGTAGTAATCAGTATGTCAGGCGGGCTCCTGCTCTGACGGGTACGCTCTTTAGTTTCAGTGTCTCCATGCCGAACCGCCAGCCGAATGTCAAGGTTATTACACCACCACTGAAGCCTCTCCATCATGTCCCGATTCAACGCACGCAACGGCGTGATGTAGAGCACTTTGATTCCCGGAGACTTGGGCGCCTGAAGAAGCATACTTAACACAGGAAGAAAGGCCGCTTCCGTTTTACCCGTCGCCGTCGGAGATATCAGCAGGACGTTTTTGCCCTCTAGAACCTTCGGTATGGTTTTCTGCTGGGGCGCAGTAGGTTTAGGGAACCCTCTCTGCTCCACGAGCCTACGCACGGGCTTCACAAGTAATTCAAAAGCGTTTTCAGAAGCATCCTGCAACACAATTTAACCTCAACGGATTCATCATGTAAGCGGAAAATCTGAGGTAAAAGCATTTTGGAGTAATCCGCAGTTAACCTTTGCCAACTGGTGACTACAAAGAATAAGTGAAAAAATGTCTTTGAAAAAAACCGAGTTTATACATCAAATCGTCAACGGTGAACATACATACAACAAACTTTTAAGGGCAAAAACATACTGTTTATGCTGAGCGCTAAAAAAGGGGATTCGTACAGAAGTGGAGATAAGCCGAAAGAAACTACGCGAAGAAGTTCTTGACCGCGTCAAATACGTCAAAACCTGCGTCATGGCACGTGAACTGTGCCTTCTGGTAAGAACCAACCGCGCCGTACTTGAACCAAAAGATGTACAGGACATCTGCAAATACATCGCTGGACTCTGCAAGGAGGAAGGCTGCAGCGAACCAAGCCAGCTATGCCAAAAAGCCGCCCAAGCCGTAGGGTCAGGCGACGAGAAGAAGTACTTGGAGTTGTGCGCTCAAAGCTGCATAAAATGCGGCGAAGCCCGAAGACCCTCCTCAAAAAAAGACGCCTACGTGACCTAAAGCTCAATGGAAAAGCTTTAAAGACTACAATCTTACCCTCTCGCTATAGAAGGAGGCAAATGTAGCTGTTCATAGCGCCGTTTGTTCCAAGCCCAATGCCGGTCGTTCACCGCATGATAGAGCTAGCCGAATTAAAACCGGGCGAAGTACTTTTTGATTTAGGCTCAGGAGACGGACGCGCCGTAATCATGGCGGCAAAAACGTTTGGAGCCCGAGCAGTCGGCATCGAAATGCGAGAGGATCTATCAAAGCGCGCCGTGAACGTCATACACGATAACGGATTAAGCGACCGCGTAACCATCGTGAACGGAGATATGTTCAAAGTCGATTTGTCCTCTGCAGATGTTATCTACTTGTACTTGACCACCAGCGCAAACGAGAAAGTCAAGCCGAAAATGGAGGCGGAACTAAAAAAGGGCGTGCGTATAGTCAGCCACGACTATGAGGTGGTCGGCTGGAAACCCGTGAAGGTTGAGAACTTTGTGGAGAACCCCGCCGTGGGGTATCCGTCACACACCATTTACTTATACAAAAAGGAATAGTGTGAAAGCGGCTACTCGGTGTTTAACTCTTTCACGCGGGTCTGAATGAACTCGGCAACTCGTTCTTCGCTGAACTTCCGCTCTTGAGCTTGCTTCTCCAGTTGATCTTTGACGATTTCAAGCATCTTATCAACATCAAACGGCTTCATTATGTAAGCGTCGGCGCCCTTGTTGACAGCAGTCACGGCGTTCCGAAGAGTTGGGTACCCTGTCACAATGATTTTCCTAATCCGCGGCGACGTATCATGTACCTTGTTGAGGAGTTCGGTGCCCTCCATGTCTGGCAGTCTGATGTCTACAAGCATGAGGTCAAAGTGGCTTTTGCCGGTTTTGTCGATAGCCTCGCTGCCCGACTCCGCTGTGTCCACCTTGTAGCCTTGGTCTTGCAGGATGGCAGCAACAACCTTCCGTATGTTTTCATCGTCATCTATAATGAGGATTCGACTTTGAGGTTTCATTCCTTGTCTCCAACCTTACTTCTAGCTTACCCGATTTAACATGTGCGAATCCTAAATCAATATTCAAACACAAGAACCCAAAAGCGTTTAAAAACCCAAACGTACTAACACGAACTATGAACGACCCTGCAGACTTTGAATGCTCCCGATGCGCCACATGCTGCAGAAACCTGCTTGAAGACAGCGGCAAAATGCTCAGAGGATTACCGCTAACCGAAGCAGAAACACAGCTTTATCCAGCAGAGATTGTGGCACCTAAACTGGGCGTCGGCATAACTGGCCCCGACAAAGTGATTCTCTACCAGTTAAACGTCAACTGCTGTCCTCACCTGAACCAGCAAAACCAATGTAAAATTTACGCTAAACGCCCTTTAATGTGCAGATCATTCCCCATCGTCGCAGGAGCCATCTCAAACCGCTGCAGAATGTTCAGCTACAGAAAACCCGGCGTCACCTACCAAGAACCCTACACAATGGACAGCCAAGTAAAGGCAAGCAATAAACTGGAGAAATACATCGAAAAGCAAATCATGAGACACTGCAAAAGAGGCATCAGAATCTGGGAATTTAACCTCAAAACAAAAAAATGGGTTGACAAAGGACCATTATAGCAGAATCGCCGTAATTTGAAGCGCCCATACATTTTGAAGCTTGTTTTCAGATGGAGATATAAAGCGCGAATCAGAGAGTAAACCCAAAACCAGACCGAGCAGGCGAAACTGGAATGACTAAACCCAGAATCGGGCGTTCTATGCTATACACTCTAAGCGAGCCCTTTAACAAAATGATAAAACAGTTAGACGCAGTCAACGAAACTTATGTGGAGATTGTTGACGAAGGCACCCACACCCTAAACAGCAGACGCGTTGCTATCCTCAAAAAAATTGCAGAAAAAAAAGAACTCAAATACAGCGTGCACGCGCCCTTCGCCGACATAAACCCCGCTTCACCAAGCAAACCTCTGCTTAAAGCTTCAATGAAGCGGCTAAAACAAAGCATGCAGTACGCGCATGACTTAGACGCTTATCTGTGGGTTTTCCACCCCGGATGCAAATCGGGCATATCCTCATTTTACCCCGAAGCTGACTGGAGACAAAACCAAAAAAGCATAAAAGAACTCCACGCGACAGCTGAAGGCTACGACTTAAAAATCGCCATAGAAAACCTGCCAGAAAAATACAATTTCCTAATGAAAAAACCCGAGGACTTCAACCGATTCTACAAAGAAACAGGCTTAGAGGACATCGGCATAGTCCTCGACACGGGACATGCAAACCTTGAAGGGCAAATCGAGCCGTTTCTGCAGAAAATCCCCAAAAAAATAGCTCACGTACACATAAGCGACAATCACGGGGAATTCGACGAGCACTTGGGGCTTGGCTTTGGAGCAATAAACTGGCAAAAATTCGCCAAGACAATAAAGGAAAGCGGCTTCTCCGGAACCTTACTTGCCGAGGCAGTCTTCAACGTGGAGGAAACACTGCAAAGGCTACGGCAGCTATTCGCTTAAAGGCAACTCTAACTCCAAAAAATCGTGCGCAACAAGAGTATTTGGAAAAACTTTTTGCGCCTGCTCCAAAATAAGGGCAACATCAGAGTACCTTGCGCTTATATGCGTCAACACGAGGCGTTTGGCGTTTGCCGCCTTAGCTTCCAAGGCAGCCTGACTCGGAGTGGAATGCCCATCTACCTCGGCTTTCTCAACTAACGCATCATCAAATGTGGCTTCATGAATAACCACATCAGCGTTTTCTGCGAAAACTGAAAAGCCATCAAAAGGTCGGGTATCACCGCTGTAAACGATTTTTCTGCCTTTCCGAGGTGGGTCAGCAACATCCTCAGGCTTAACAACGCGACCGCTAGACAAAGGGACCGCGTTACCGTGCTGAAGCCTACTCCATGCTTCACCTTTAGGAACCCCCAGAGCCGCCGCTTTTTCGGGGTGAAACCTGCCAGGACGAGGCTTCTCCTCAAAAGCGAAGCTGAAGCTTGTAACCGCGTGATTTGAAGGCACCGCAGAAACGGCGTATTCTTGCTCGTCACAAACTAAACCTGACGCCGCAACTTCGTGGACATTCACTTGGAAGGTAAGCTGAAACTGCAGGGTCTCTTGAAGGCACTCCAAAAAATGACCCAAACCAGCTGGACCATAAACGTCAACGGGTTTCTTTCGGTCCATCAAAGCCATCGTCTGCAAAAGACCAGGCAAGCCAAGCACATGATCGCCGTGCATGTGCGTTATGAAAACGTGCAGTTTTTTATGCAAGCTTATCTTTGCCAGAATCATCTGTCTCTGTACAGCTTCTCCACAGTCAAACATTATTTGCTCGTTGCCAAACAGCAACACCACCGAGGGTAAACTCCTCTGCGCAGTTGGAACCGCAGCGCCAGTGCCCAAAAAAACCAGTTTTACACTCAGTTCGCTACACCTTCTCAAAGACTGCAACTTCACGCGTCAGCGACCTATGCACATATGCAAAATGCGACTCCAGATGCCTATATCCGTATTGCTCGCCTATCCGCTTGACGTTCAATGTCTTGGGCGAGGCGATACAAATCCGTTGTCCCCTGCCCAAAAACGGGTACACCGAAGAAAATATGCCTTCTACGATGGCTTTGGTGCTGCTCTTCATAGTTGTTGAAGACCTCCCGTACGGCGGGTCAGTTACAACACAGTCAACACGTGAAAGGGGAAGTTTGCGGGAGTCAGCCGCGATTACACCTTCAGGTTCTAAGCCGAAGTGACGTATGTTTTTGAGGGTACCTTTCGCCATGTGTCGCTGAACATCTATCCCCACTGCCTTGCAACCGATTAGCGATGCTTCAATCAGGGTGCTTCCTGTACCGCTAAACGGATCCAAAACGTATGAGCCAGACTGGGCGTGCGCAAGGTTAACCATGCAGCGCGCAAGTTTAGCATTCATGGCAGAAGGATGGAAAAACGGTTTTTTTCTTGCCCTACGCTCAACAAAAGGTTTAGGAACAACTTCACCCATTTTTACACCGAAAAGCAGCTTGCCATTTGTAAGAACTCCAAAAAAGGTTTTCTGGGGCTTTTTAAGGTCAACTTTTGCTTTTGGCGCGTTCTGAAGAATCAGCTTTCCCAATAAACGCTCATACTTCATGGTTGCTTCTTTGGTAGCGTACTCCTTGATTCGGCGAATTCTAACCTCAAACGTTTCCCCATCACATAGAACCGCCTCAAAATCAGCACCGCTTGCAGCTTTGACGATGGCTTCGTCATTTGCTTCACAGACAAACAGTTCTTGAGCGCAAACTCGGGTGTAGCCACTTCGACGCAAAACTTCCCGCACGCTTTGGGCATCAGCCTGAAGCCTCACTGTTTGATCCAGAAACTCCGTGACCGCGTAGGTGAAACCTTCAGCCGCTAAGATTGCTTTTAACTCGGAAAAAGAAAGAGACTCGAATTCTCCGCTGACTAAAAAAAATAGGTTAGCCACTATGTTTGCGCCTTGAGTTCTTGGCTTATGAGCGGAGCCAGCGAAACCTTGCTTAGGTGACTTGGAACGCTGTCTGTGGTTACGATTTCCTCCACACCTGCATCTAAGATGCGTTTTTCAGCGTCGCCTATGAATAAACCGTGCACACAAGCCGTGTAAACATGCGTTGCACCTTGGTCACGCAGGATTTTAGCTGCGCCCACAATTGTTCCGCCAGTGCTTATTATGTCATCAAAAATTATGACCGATTTACCTTGTACATCAAGATGAGAAGCGGACTGAGTGGTCTGCCCCGTGTATCGGTCACGTTGCTTCTCCAAATGCCCAACACCGCCGCCTAAAACCTTCTGCGCTTGCAATGATATATTCATGGCACCTTTATCAGGAGAAAGCGCAAACGCACCCTTAACACCTTTCTGGACAAAATACTCCGCTAACATCGGAATAGCAGAAACACTTTTTGCAGGAAAAGGAAAACGTTCCAACGCTGCCTCCGAGTGAACGTTAACCACAACAAGCTGGTCTATCCCTGCAGCTTCAAGCATCACAGCAACGGTTTCGACACTCACGTTTTCACCCGAAAGAAAAACCTTGTCTTGCCTTGCATATCCAAGGTAAGGCACCACAGCGAGAGCTTTTTTGGCGCCATTACGCTTCGCCGCAGCAACCATGAAAGCCAACTGCATCAACCGCGCATCCTGTGGGGGACAAGTAGTCTGAACAATCGCCACGTCCTCAGCCTCTACGCTGCCTTCCAGCCGCACGTAGCTTTCGCCGTCAGGGAAAATTCTGCTGGCTACAGGAATCTTTGAGTAACCGGTTAGCTCCGAAATCCTTTCGCCGAGCGCCTTGCTTGCGGGACCAAGAATTATCTTCATCAAATGTTTCTCCATGATTGTCTAGTGCTTGATTCTGAACTTTACGAGTAAACCCATTTTAACTTATCCATTCATGCCTATTTACCCAAAAGTATCCTTCATGAGAATAAACTCAGAATAGAATAATATTCAAACTAAGCCGCAAAAGCAGTTTAAATCCGAGCAAGATCCATAAGCTTTCCAATAAGAGCCAAGAAAAAGGCTATTATCTTTCGCAGCGGACCCAGCGTACTAGTCATATCCCGAAGATTATCTAAGTCTGACCTGTCAATGGTATGAGTAAATACAGCCATCAATACAAAAACCACCACGAAGAAAACCAAACCGAGTATCAGTTCAATCCAGTCAGCAAAACTTGATTCAACAACAAGCACATAGGTTAATGCCGCCGCTAAAGCGGAAGAAAAGAAAATCTTCGAGGAAGAAACCCATTCAACACCCACGCCGTAACGCTTCTTTATCCAAATTAAAGAAATTATGAAACTGGGCCACCCCGCAGTAAGAGTCGTCACTATTAACCCTAAAACACCAAAATTCAAAATCAACAGCAAACCCATGGGGATGCCTATGGACATTGTTAAAATTTCCATGTACAAATTAAACGTGGTTTGACCCTGACCATTGATGAGATTACTCACGCTCAAGTTTCCAAAAGCAGCAAAGAGATAGTTAATGGCAAGCAAAGACAAGAACAAGGGCGCCAACGTATATGTTAAGCCAAACAAAGTCGAAACAGCAGGTTGTGATAGACAAATCACAATCGCAGTAACAGGTACTACTAAGAGGGCAGAGTACTTAACTGAATAATGGAAGACCTTCTTTAGTGCCATTGGCTCTTTTCGGTAATCAAGTTTTGAAAATGCTGGAAAAAGCATGGTCGTTATTGGTGTAGCAAAAAAGCTTATCAAGACAACAAAGTTTATGGCAATTCCGTAGTTGCCAATAGCAGTGTTATCGGTGACATAGTAAATCGGCAGCAAAAAAGCGAAAAATTGAGTTTGAACACCAGACAATATAGTGGAAAGAGAAAGAGGTAGCCCGTACTTGAGCATCTCTTTCGTATAAGCGCGTATTTGTAAGCTAGGCGCTTGGATTTTAGGCAGTTTCTTGTACAGATGCCATACAAATAAAACGCCTACAAGTCCCCCGACTACAAAGGAAACCGAGTAACCAATAACCGCCCCCAGGGTACCAAAACCCAAAACAACAAGACCGATGATAACTCCGGTTCTGACGATGGCTTGACAAATAAGCAGAATACTGTTATACTCCATTCGTTCCAAGCCTGTGAAGACAGCGGTAGTGGCGGTAATCAATGCACTCGCAAGAATTGAAAAAGAGGCAATCTGAATCAAAGGGGCAATTTCTGGGCGATTAAAAATACTTGCCAAAAGACCTGAAGCAAAAAAGGTCCCCAACGAAAGCAAAAAGCCAGAACCTATCTCAAAGATTGTCCCCGCAAGAATTATGCTTTTAACCTCGGAGGTTCGGCCTTCAGCTGTGTACTGAGCAATGAACCGAATCATTGCGGAGTTGATACCCCAATCCTTGAACAAAGTAATGAGGTTAGGAACAGTCAAAACAATAACATACAAGCCATAAAGTTCTGAACCCAGTAACCTAGCAATAAAAATGGCGCCCACAGAAGTGATGATTGACGATAACACTAGACCCCAAAGGAGATGAAAACCTCCTTTTGTCGACGTTTGAGCTATTTCCGCAGGCTTGCTCATCAGACCTCTCCCCAACAGTTCAATTATACTTCAAGTTATCAGAAGGTAAACACGGAAGGCTTTATCCATTATGATAACAAAAAATGGCGACGCCAAAGAAAAACGGAAAAGGCGATACGACGCTTGTTCAGCAAGGTTTTAACTCGCAATCATCACATTTTCCTTCGCCGCTACACTTAGGGTTGCCCGTTCTTCGAGTTTGAATTACTACTACGCGACGACGCCGCAACAACAAAAAGAGCAACAATAACAGCAGAAGGAGGAGAACAGCAACAACTATCCACCACCACGGAAAAACCATAACGGTGGCTTGAACGTCACTACCTACGGTAATGACTTGCGACCATGAATCCGTCCCGTCAGCACTCGTCACCGTGAGGGTAACCGTGTAGTTACCCGCCGCAGAATATACATGAGTCGCAGTTACCAAGTCGGTTGCGTTGGTTCCATCGCCAAAACTCCAAAAGTAAGTTTCAATGAAGCTGGAACTGTCACTTGATGCACCATTCAACGTAACCGTAAAGTCCACGGCGGGATTAGAAGGCGAAAAAGTGAACCTAGCCTTTGTGTAAGGTTCGGAGTCTCTGGGTGAGGGAGATGGAAGACCCGTTGGTACAAGAGTGATTTGCGAAACAGCAGGTCGGGTGAAAGTTAATTGCGTAGTATAGTTGGAGTACCCAGCGGCTGTTGCTGTTAAGGTAAATGGACCTAAATCGTATAAGGTGTTGCCGCCCGTGTTATTGTAGAAACCCCGTGAAACCACTTGGGTAGGTACTTGACCAGTACTGTTCGTTAACGTTGAAAAAACTCTGCGCCCAGAATTATCTACCAAAGTGAGATTAGCTCTTGAAATACTATGCCCAGTATCATCTGTTACTGTTATGTCGTAGGTGTATTGTCGATAAACAGTGTTATCATTTGATTGCCAGCTGAATCTCCAGTTATCAGAATCAATATTAACCAAATATTGGCTAATCGGGGTAGTGACAGCCTGATTACAGAATAAATAAGTGTTATTTCTAGCATAAACGTTAGATAAAATTACGCCATCGCCGTTAGCCCAGTTTCTGATTCCATAAACATTCCCGATAAGAGTAACTTGGTCCTCTTTTCCAACATTTTTATCGGCATAAAGGTAGATACCATAGTAAGTGCCTACGCAGGTTACGTTGTAGAAGTCTGCGTTGCTAGCTGGACGAAAACCGCTGAAACCCAGACCAGTAGCAAAGGCGTTCCAGAGGGTGTTTACATAAACTATGGCATGGTCAATGCCCGATGCATTAAAGGAACTACTGTAGAGGTAAGAGCCGCCTGTCATGTAGATCCAGTTGAAATAATGGATTGTTGACTCCGCGTAAAAGCTGCAACCGTTACTGCTCATCTTGACGGCGGCATTATAAACAGTGCCCAAAGTTAGGAAGCCAGCGCCTGAAATAAAAAAATCAGCATTATGCGTAATTACTCTGCTATCCATGGTTACTTGCGTGTTGGTATCGTTTAGGTAAGAGTCAGCGTTTATGATTATATGAGCAGCAAAAGTGTACTCGTTAGAGCGGGGCTTTGAAACAACACCCCAGTTACCAGCTTGACTTGCAACATACAAATCTTCAAAAGTAGCAGGATTCGAAGCAGAAAAATCCGCTACGGATATTGTGTTGCTGCCTGAGTCATAAGTAATAGAACCGCTACCTTGAGCGCTAACAAATCGTTCTGTTGGAAAAAAGCACAGCATCAACAGTGACAAACATAGGAAAACAAATGCAAGTCTAGTTGGTGCCTTCATAGATAACACATCCATGGAGTGTATATTCAGCCTACAGTGTAGACGATTTAGCTTTAATCTTTTCGGTAACTGTTTCATTAAGCTTTGAGATGTATCTATGTCTTGTTTCTAGAACGTAACGTAATCGCTGTTAAAAGACCTAGTGAAATGAAAGCCAAAATCCCAATTGTTAGAATAACCCAATTTTCCGAAAGGAAATCGGGTTCGTTCGGTGATGTGCTAGGAGAAGTTTGTTTTCCAGTAAAAAAGGGTGTTACGGTAAAAGTTGGCTCTGCGCTAAAGGAATGACTAGAACTGGGAGACCCTGTCAATGACGGTGTCTGAGCGGGAGTAGGTGTTTGAGTGGGTACAGATGATGTCGGAACAGAAGAAGGAGATGCTGTAGTGGATGGTGAAGGGGTAACAACTATGGAATCACTTGGAGTTGGGGTTGGGGCTGCGGTAACGTTCGGCGTTAATGAGGGGGATGGCGAGGGTGTCAGGATGGGGGTTTGTGTAGGTGTAGCAGATATGGCAGGATATGGTGTGGGGCTTTGTGAGATGGACGAACTGGGCGTGGGTAAAGAAGATAGGTATTCAACAGCTACGGAAGTTTGAGCACCGAAAAAGGTTAACCAACCGTTCTCATAAGACCAGCCATCAGCCGCATTGTGTTCTGTTCCATCTATCAAGACGCGTAAAGGTTGATACGCAGATTCGACAAATTGTGTTCCAGCGCCACTTGTCGTGAAGTTTAACCAACCATTAAAATCTACAGAAGAAACTTGGATATTTGTGTTGATTGTGCGTACAGTGAAGTTAAAGATTACGCCATTTAAAGTTAAGTTGACAAAATGCCATGTTGATCCCCCAGCACGATAACTTGAAGCATCCACGGTACATTTCTGAGCGAAGGATAGATATGTCCCGTAATCAGGCATAACGAAGTACTGTTCATCGGAGATATGAACTTCTGTTGCAGTCACTTGAGGAAAAACCGACAATACTACTATGAATGTTAAAACAATGGGCAAGATACATTTGTTTCGTTTCAACAGGACGCAGTCTTTGAGTTTGATATACCTCACCAACTCTCAGGTAACTCAGTGACCCAAGCAACTTCAACTTTTGCAGTGCTATTGACCGAAGCATTTTCAACATTTACGCTTATTCGGAAGCCCGCGGCGCTTATGTTATCAATAGTCAGAGTTGCCGTGAAATCAATGTTCGTGGGGTTAATAAGTGAATAAATAGGGACAGGAGGACCACCATTCGTGGCACCGCCAGTGGGATATTGATATGTGTAGTTAACGGTTGCGGACTGAACGCCTTCTGCAGCCACTGATATCAGAACAGTACCAAGTTGTTTCTCATACGTAAAACTCTCGCCAGTAACACCCGTCATTGTGCCAGAATAATCGTTCATCCGAATCGTTTCCTGAGGAGTATCAGTTGTCTGCAGTCTATTTCCTCTAATATAAGTTTGATTCCCAACAAACGAGAATGCTGATTCACGATTTACCTTAAAGACATTATCGGTTATGATAGCAAAATCACTTGTACCACTCATAAACAAAGGCACTATTCGGGTATCGCTTAAACCGCCATCAATAACATTTTTCGTCACTGTAACATAGTCAGAATTGATAATTTGAATACCCAAGTTATTATAAACCGTTTGTTCAATATGATTATTATGAATATCGACTTGTGCTGAGTTAGAAACATAAATTCCAGTAGACCAACCCTTTTTATAGCCACTAATAGTATTAGAATCAATATCGATGAAAGCACAAGTGTCAAATAAGTTTATACCAATTGATGACTCATCGATTATATTACCAGAAAGACGGCAGTTGCTTATTCCTTTTAACTTGATTCCCCAATTGCGAGGGGAGGTCACGATATTGTTGCTGATTTCGGAATTTACCTCAAGCGGAGTATTGCCGTTGCTATCATACCGTATACCCACAGCGGTTCCCGTCTGACCCGGGTTCATCTGCACCGATACAACATTATTTGAAACTGTAAGCTCAGTTGGAACATGAACAGTGTCACTTGACCACCAATTCTGAATGTAAATTCCTGTGCTGCTATTTTGAACGATATTGCTTGTAACAGTGATTTTCCTGAGGATTGCACCGTTTGCGTCAATTTTTATTCCGCCACCATTAATATTATTATGAAGTACAGTGTTGCCTGAAATTATAATGTTCTGTCCAAAATAGTCATCAGGAAATTGTATACCACCAGGGGCGCCGTTCACGTTGATTGCGTCATCGTAGGTGTTTATAATTGTGTTACCTTCTATGTGTAGTCTATCGTTGTTAGCTCCATTGAACATCATCCCATCGCCCATATCCTGTACATAATTATTAACAATCCAGGTATCGTAGAGGGTTGCAGTATTGCCCGCACCAGCAGCGTTTATGAACCACCCGTAATTATTGGCATAACAGTTTTCAACCCTGACTCCGGATATGGGTTGTGTTGCACCTATCCAAATACAAGCAGCACAACTGTCCCATCTTGTGGTTCCGTCACCGATTATCCAGCCATCCTGCCCTGTGCTGCTCCAGTGGTGCCCTAAAAAGTGGATATCGGTAACTTGGCAACCCGAGGCTTCGACACTCACAAGATTTGCCCGTGAACCAATAGGTGCTTCAATTGTTGTCGAATTACCAGCACCTGTCAAGATTGTGTTTGGAGTAAGTAACCTGATTGTTCCACTCCATTGATAATTTCCAGAGCCAACATGGATAATTCCACCAAAAGTTGCGGCATTCTGAATAACCAATGAAGCGTTCATACTTGCAACTCTGATTTCGCCTGTTAGACCGTTAACGCCTTGATACCACCCTTTTCCGTCAGCTTCCACTAATGTTGTGTAGGGAGCATTTTGACCAGTCAAGTAGTATGATGGCTGTGAATACGGGTCAGCTACCCACATCGGGATTGCTTCGCCATAACCAGTTTTATTTCCTACTACTGTTAGATGAAGAAAGGTACCGTTGCATGGAACGGAAAAACTAAAATTTAAGGTTTGGTGGTTCCCTAAAATCTTACCTGCAGAATCAGTCCATGTGTACATGAGAGGTCCAGTATCGAAATCTGGAAACGTTTGGGTAACAAAGGCAAATTTACCCCAATTCCAAAAGGTAACATTATGGGCAGGAACATCAACTTTGGCAGTAAAAATACAGGGCTCCCCAACAGACAGCTTCACTGGCTGAGGCCTTGAAGGCTCAATCGTTACTTCCAAAAAGGCTGGATCAGCAGAAACTGACGAAAAGCGCCACATACCAACCATTATGCTGCAAATACACATTAATATGAGAATGAAAGTGGCTGTTTTCCAGTAGTTGATTTTTCCCCTTCCTCCTTTGCCCTGAGATATCAGTAAAACTGATTTTCTATATCAAGGGGATGTTTTAAAAGCTTATTCCCTGCGACTGTAGTCTTTGACAGTTTTTTCGCCGATTTAGAGTTATCGATTAAGCGTTTTAACAGACTTATGGTTGATTGGTGCAATTTATTGAAAAACATTTTCGTTTATGCTATTGTTGTATTTGTGTAGCTCATATAGCAAATAACGTTTATTAATACTTGCTACAAAACTCGATTGTAGTAGCCCCGATGTCAAGAACAAAAATCGTTACTTCAGCAGTTCTTGTTTCTGCAATAATAGCATCTATGCTAACGGTAACGGCAATGATTCCTCAAACAGAAGCGGCACTCAACACGCAATACACCATTTCGTCAGGTGGAACAATAATTCCGCACACCAATACATTGACGGCGTACTCTTCAGTTAACCCATCGAAAACGGGCGTCCCGATTTTAATTTCCGGAAAGATAACCAACGAACCCCTGAGTTTGTCTGTGGTTATCGAGTATAGCCAGGACAAAACAGCATGGAAGCAAATTTCAACTGTTACGCCCAATTCAGATGGATCATTTGAGACACAATTCGTTTTTCCAACAAGCGGTAAGTATAGTGTACGTGCTATCCATAATGCCCAAACAAGTCTATTCACGCAAATAGTTGCAGATCGATTTGTAAACCTTAACGGCGAAGAAGATGCGACAAGCATCCAAGCAGCAATAGATTCGTTACCAATTACGGGGGGAACAGTTTACATCAGAAGTGGAGTTTACGACTTAAACGGTCAATCTTTAATCGTGCGAAGTAACTTGAACTTGCTGGGAGATGGAGTCGACAGAACCATAGTAAGGCTATATCCAACCAAGCATTCAGATCAAGCAAGTTGCTTCAACGCCATTATGAGTGAAGAACACATATCAGATTTTACGGTTGAAAACTTCACTTTAACCCAAAATTTTGAGGCGTTAAATAATCATGGTAGTTTAGTTCTCAGCGGAGCTTCAAATAAAAACATCATAATAAAGAACATGAAAATAACAGACAGCACAAGTTCAGCCATTTCAGTTTTTAACTACGATAACGTTCTAATCGAAAACTGCAAAATAGACAGAACATGGACAGGGATTGTAGTTCTGCAGGGCTCTAACGCGATAATTAGAGGCAATTCAGTCACTAACACTGTGGGGGATGGAATTTACCCTGAATTCCAATCAAATAACGTGACAATTGAGAATAACTATCTGAAAAGCATTGGTGACACCGCAATAGACATCGAATGCAAAGCCCCGCTGACACACAAGAACACAATTATACGAAACAACATAATCGAAGACGGTAGCCTAAGAGTTACAAATGCAATTAACGTTCAGGTAATTGGAAACACCATACATGGAAGAGTTAGCATTGACGGAGGTCAAGGTCCACCTATAAATGTTACGGTAATAGAGAACCACGTAATTTCTAATCTTGAAGGAGGCATAGAATTCTTAGGAGCCTATAATTCCTCCGCCATAAACAACATTGTCGAAATGCAACAGCCCATTTACAATACAACCCAAGCAGGAATAATGGCGGCCTTTTGGGAAAATGGACTAATTCTAAAAAACACAATCTTAAATGCAGATAGTTATGGAATCAATTTCGGCGGGTGGCAATTGGGGGGAAGCAGCCAAATAACAATCCAAGAGAACATCATACGCGATTACGGCACTTATGGCATATACGATGATAACAAGCCTCAGTCATTCGTAAGTTTGCAAGGCAACGTGATTAGTTCACAGAAAGAAACTGCAGAAGACCAAGTTTTCACTCAATGCCCAAGCAACAACTGGACCTTTTTGCCATAAAAACAGGATATAAATACTAAAAGTAGAGGATACCAATTCCTAAACCTTGTTGTTTAGGATTGTAGATTATTTCTTCATAATTGTATGAATGCTTGATTTCGTTCCAAAAATCATGCACACCGCCAGCCAATTCAGGAGGACCTTTGCATATATCGTGAAAAGCAATTACTCCACCTTTACGAACAAGAGGACTATACATTGCAAAATCCTTTGCTACCCCCTCATATGAATGGTCGCCGTCTATAAAGAGGAAATCAAGTGGGTAATTTTTCAGGGTTGTTTTGACTGTCTGCAAACTTGATGCGGCATGTGAGTCAGCTCTGATTAAGAATATTTGCTGTGTTTCTTTGGCTAAGTTTTTGAAGAAAGTTATCTTCGAATTTTCGTAACCGCCCCCGAATTTGCCGTCTGGGAGGTCTAAGCTGATAATCAGAGCATCAGGATTTATTATTCTGGTGAAAAGAAACAGGGTTCCTCCGTTGGCTGTTCCAATTTCCAGCATTGTCTTTATGTTCTTTACTTTAAGTATACTCAGTAGTTTTTCGATTTCCTGCTTTACCTGTATCGGCTCTATTGACCAACCAAAATATTTGGAGGGCTTATGATGGAAAACATCAAAGCAGAGGTCAACGTACTCTTCAACATTGACGCAGTTTTTTGCTTTCTTCTGTATCACTGAAGCAATTAATCGGCCTCTAAAACTATTCAAAGATAGACCGCGGCAAACTAAATCTACAATGACTGATGGGGTAGGTCGCTTCATTTTCACTCATCACTAAGTTAGGTAATCAATTCTTAAGGATTGTTCCCATTTCTTAAAGAAGAAAGTCTCAATCATTTTTCAGGAAGGGTTTTAACACAAAGCAAGTCTTTAGACAGTTGATTTGGGAAAAACCGTGCTAGAATCAGCTTCATGAAAGGCAACAGCTCAATGACTTTTATTAAGCGTTGAATGTCTCTTCTAAGATGCAGACCGCTTGTTTTAAAACCTAAAAGGCGCAATTCTTTTGCAGTCCAAACGGAGGCAAAAAATTCGCCGTGACTCTCAAAAGGATAGCCATTGTTCTGAACCACAATAACCACCTTTCTGTCAGCTGTGTAAATAGCACTCTGGATTGTACTAACGCCGTTTGGTTTGCTGTTGTATTCAAGCAAACCTTTTATCAACACTGAACTGAAAGAGCCCTTCTGAAAAGGCAAGTAATCTGTGGAAGCTAAAATGTATTCATCGTGAATTTTAAGTCGTTTACTGGAAATTAAATAGGGCTTGCTTGAAGAAACACCTACAGAGTATAGCCCCTTTTTGGCACGCAGAATCCATAACTGCTCAAAAGGTATAACCCCTAAATCAAGAAAAGAACACCCTGAAGATAGTTCAGCAAAAACGCGTTTATCCACATCAAACTGGTGGACCGATAGCGCCATCGGTACAGGAATAACAGATAAAAGTGAGTTCGGTACATTGGAGGTTGACGGGTCAGCGACAAGGGTACCCGTTGTTTTATAGATTGTTGAAAACATTTCTCCGTGTTTAAGATAAAGTCGTGAATCATCTTTTTCTATGTTTCCAGCTTTGAATATCGGAGTTGTTGAGGAATTGTGATATACTGGGCAAGGAATCACATGCAAATCTAAGTTTTGCCTCTTAAACCTAAGACATAAATCTGATACATATGAATGAAAACGGAAGCCTTCATCGAATTGATTCTTCATAAAAAGCTCTCGCGGAATCAAAACAAGACACTCGTCTAAAGTAGCAGCAGCAACGGGCATTTCAATTGGAGTACCCCAAAAACGTCCACGATCGACAATGAACCCGACACTTTCACCTTTATCGTTTACGCCTGCGACACCTATTGCGCCGGTGTTGCCAAGAGTTTTGCAGAATGCCTCTGCGCGGGTAAGCCAAGATTTGCCAATTAAATAGACATCTTGATGTGAAAACATTAGGTACTCGGTCGTTGCTTCTTTGGCTGCATTATTAAGCGCTTTCGGAAGAGAAGTATACTGATTTGTTGTGTTGTCGACAGCAAGAAGCGTATATTCGGTACTTTGTTGGCGCAGGGATGCTATCAAATTGCACTCTAAAGTTCGTTTATCATTAAATACACATACAACTGAAATCAAACGCTAACCTCACTAAAACTGAAATGTTAAACAGGACCCGCACAATTAGATTCTAAGATGAACATACAATTTGAGGAGATCTGCCTTAGATTAAGCTTTGACAGCCTCAAGTTGACCCAAAGAATAAAGGGGTCAGGTAATTTTTTTCAAGTACCCACTAGGATTAAATGTGACGAAAAATTTTTCTTTAGAGGTATCTACAATGAAGTCACGGTGCTCCTTCAGAAATTCGTCAACAGCTTCCATGGGACCAGCACCAAAATCGAGGCAAACGGGATGACCGTTAATATTTGTGTCTTCAACGACCAAATAACTACCTTTAGTGACAAACGAATTGTATAACCTCAATTCGTTAAGAACATGTTCTTTACTGTGATCCGAATCTAAAATGACCAGTATTTTCTTTTTGTTTTTTGCTAATGCTGTCACTTCTGAAAGGATGCATTCAGAGGTTGTTGAGCCCAGCAAGTATTTGATCCTTTTATGTTGGGGGCGATCCCTTTTATCTTCGATATCGATTGTCACTATTTCCCCATTCCCAATTAAATCAAATAAAGAAGCAAAAAACAGGGCACTTCCGCCATTTGCAGTTCCGCATTCAATTATTAAGTCGGGTTTTTGCTCAAAAAGGATTTCCTGATAGACCCATAAATCAGTGGGGCACTTGAGTATAGGAACTCCAAACCAGTATGTTCTAGTCCAAACCTTGGAGTCATAGTATATTTTGTTAAATTCATTAACAATTGTTTTCGTGTTTTTGTTTGACAGTTGGATGCGATCTTTAATACTCGGCAGGATTTTTTTAGCTTTCTTCACTTTTATGTTTTCGTTTAAAGGCTGTATTCGTTCATTGATATTTGATAAAGCATCTTCGGACATCGGGTTACTCTCACCTATTTATTCATTGTAAAGATACGGTTGATTACTGTTTATTAGATATATTCTTCGTTGCTTTTTTAACAAATAGAGTTTGAGTGCAAGAAATCAGTTCAGACCAAGGGTACGTTCATAACGTTTTACAGAGGCTTCGTAAAATCGTTTGCGATAGAGGTGCGGTGCCAAATTTAAACCAAAACGGGGTAAGCTAATTCTGATGAATTTAGGAAATAACTCGGCATCAGAAATTTTTGGGTTATTCCAATGCTTTACTCTATTTCGCCAAATAGCACCAATATTTCGCAGCGACCACATCACGCCTTTGACTTGAGCTAGAATACAGTCGGGTTGTTTTCGTGACAGGTAGGAAAGAAACTGCTGTGACGAAGCAACGGAAAAAACGAAAAGCGCTTTTCCTAAATCAACTTTGCTGTAGTAACAATCAAAAAGAAGACAAACGTTTGCTTTGAGTTCATTAAGAACTTTAAAAGGAGACCTAACGCTCTTTGTCGCGTCACCCCCTTTATGGTATACCTTGGACGTGGAAACGGTAACCACACGTTTACCAGCCAGCCACACCTTAAAAGAAAGAAGAGTATCATCATAGTAGAACGGTACTATTGGCTCAAATAACCCAATTTGCTCTATAAGTGTACGTTTGATTATCATTGCGGCGCCAACAGCAAAAGATACCTCAAAAACCTCAGGGAACTCCGTGGTGGCTGCAACGCCGACGCCAATAGAAAAGCCGCGTAAAAGGTAGTCCGCGTAGAGAACACCGGCACTTTGTACAGCGCTACCAGCGATTTCAAGCAACATACTTTGTGCAAGACCAATAGTTACGTCGTTCTCCAAAACATCAATGACATTAGTCAACCACTGGGAGTCAACTACGGTGTCATTATTCAAAAAAACAACATAGTCTCCGGAAGCAAACCTAAAACCAACGTTATTTCCAGCGCTAAAGCCTAAATTTTCAGAATTCCTTACTATTTTGAGCCGCTGATTCTTTCCAAATGCATTCTCTAATAGAGCAACACTCTGATCGGTTGAAGCATTATCAACAAGAATAACTTCAAAATTTGAATAATTGCTCTCCAGAACAGAAGAAATGCAGTTATACAAATAGTTCTGCCCATTAAAATTCAGGATTATAATGGACACTAAAGGCTTATTTGACAAGGTAACCCTATCCACTAACAATTCTCCTTGACAACCGACTTCGCAAAATAGGAAGTCAATGCTCCAAGTTAGCTGACGACGTGCATTTTGTCATAAAGGTGAAGATACTTTTCAGCTGCTTTCTCAAAGGTGAAATTGCTAAGAACTCTTTTGAAGGCTGCTTCACGTAAACTATTTTGCTTTTTTTCGCTAGTCAAAAGATCTGTAATTTTTTCAGCAAGGTCTTGGGAATCTCCCTGATTGAAAAATACTCCAAAATTGCCCAATACATCTGTGGAATACATGCTTCGAGTAGCTATTACCGGCACCTTACAAGCCATCGCTTCCGCCAACACTAAACCGAATGCCTCCAGATATGATGTGTGAACAAAGACGTCGGCAGATCGATAAAAGTAAGGAATTTGTTCATGCGGCAAACGTCTAAGACTTAAAATAACGTTCGTTGAGATTTGGGCATCTTCAATTTTTCTTTTCGCATACTGTAAGACGTATTTTTTATAGCTGCTTTTGCCACTTCGACCATGTATTAGAAAAAGCGCTTCAGGCACTTCCTGCACTACTTTCGGCATAGCATTTATCAACGTTTCCAGATTTTTTTCCTGATCAAGTCGTGCATTCCAAAAAATGACTTTTCGTGACTGCGAAATACCAAGATGTTTTCTAGCAACAGATCTAGAAATAGAATCGTTAAATAAGTTAGTGTTAATACCGTGGGGTATTATCAATGGTTCATAATTTAGTTTTTCTTTAAAAACGTTATACATAAACTGGTTTGGTGTTACAACAAAACGCATTTTGGATATTGTGCTGTTGAGAGTATCCAATGTTTGTTTATCGGTCTCTTGTGCAAGCATATGGTCATGGTAGGTAAGGATTTTGGGAACATCAGTTTTAAAGGCTGCTTTGAGATATGCTCGTCCCAGTTCATTTATGTGTAGAACATCGTATGAGGAAAAGAATCTACGGTACTGAGAACTAAAAAATTTGGCTGTACCTTTTTTGGCAAGAGTAATTAGCGGAGGATTCATCAACTTAACGTGAAAGCGGTTATTCTTTTTCTTCAGGTAGGATTTAAACTGTAGTGCACCAATGAAATTGCGTGCGGTTGATGCCCCAATTGTAATTGAGAAACACGAATCACTGAGAATATTATGTGTTAACCCGAAAGTGTATTCTTCTAGGTCACCAACATCTTGAAAGAATATTTTCACGGAAGTTTTCCTCCAGAATATTTTGATTTTACTTTAAAAGCCCATTTTCTTTTTCATATTCCAAGCCAACCCAACAAACTTGCTCGCTCGGAATTGATGATCTGAGACTATTGGTTCAGCATGTAAAATTATTCTGCTCAACTCATTTTTTTTAATTACTATCAAATTCTTTCCGGTACTGCAGATTACAGATTCTTTCCCTTCAGCTATATACATATTAAAATTGTATAATTTTGCCGAATAATCTACATATAAAGGAAACCATGTTTTGAGATCTTTGGAAAAAATTATAGAGGGGGGATAAAAAAGTGCAGCTACCCAATAACCGTTAGTCAGCTTTTTTAGATCGCACATTTGAACTGGAGATTTTGTTTTAGTTACCCATTTAAGAAAAGTAAACTGCCACTTATTCTCACTTGGAAAATAACGACCGATTCCACCTTTAGCTAAAGCAGAATCCATACCGAAAACTAGTTGATCATTAAGGGGTACAATAGGCAAGAATTGCCATGCTCCGACATACATTGGACGCCATTTCAGGCAATCATCGGAGCAAATTACTCTAACTAAGTTGGCATCGCCTAATGTGGCGATCAATTGGTCTCGGTAAGCATCATAAACAACGTTATGAAAATGAGTAGAATTTTTATCCACATTCAAACTAGAAATGTTTCCAGTCCAATTAAGTAAATCCTTAGAAGTATAAAGAAAGGTAGGTGATGAGCCGTATTCTTGGACTACTACAAGATCATGAAAGGAGCAAGCATGCCAGAAAAAATTCTTTGGTGCACAGGCAGTTAATACAGTTTGAGAAACGTTGTTTTTAAACAGAATAAGATGTTCTGCGATTGCAAGAAGGATTGTATCATCTTCTGCAAAGAGTAATCGGCCGTCTGTTCCCTCAAAAACAGCGAGTTCTGTTTGAATGGAAAAGTCGTTGGAAAATCTGACAAGCGCAAGTTTGTTTCCTTTTCTCAGTAAAACGAGTGTTTTTTCGGCTTCTAGCACACTCAGTGCAAGCACATTAATTGACAGCAAATTAAGTCAACCTTCATAACAACCGTACTCACTACAAAAACACGCTAGTTAATCAGATTAGAGCAAGAAATGAGTCATTTCTGGTCTGAAGACTTGAAAGCTATTATGTAGGCAGAATCTTTCCCTGTAACTCTGCGAACTGCACTAATAAAATACCCCAATATTTTTAGGTGTATAGATTCTCGCCACATAACCACTATTTCTCCGCTTTTAACGTTTCTTAAAAAAAGACCCCTCAAAAAATATTCGTACACTTCATAATTTCGTTCCTTAAACAACCTCAAAATAGCATGATTAGCGGGTCCACTTATTATGATAATACCGCTTTTAGAAAGTTTTTTTTCTACTGTTAAAAGAAAAGCATCTAAATTAGCCAAGCTATGAAAGACTTCAATCAGTAATATAGCATCAAACTCTCGAGAAAAGTTTACGGCAGTGACATCTGCTACGATGAGTTCATTGTAGATGTTGAAATTTTTTAATTTTTCGATTTTTTCAGGAGAAATTTCTATACCAACGAGCTCTGCTTGTGGAGCAACATAATTCTTGATTAAGAAACCAAACGAACCGACCCCACAGCCTAAATCTAACACGTTTTTTATATTTCTGTTCTTGAGTAAACCACATATCCAAGGTTCTATTCCCGGACTGTGAAAAACGTAGGTGTATTGACGGTCTGGAAAGTTTTTTTGGGAGGTCATTTACATCATTCCAAGTTTTGATTCATTTACCTATAAATTTTGCATATTTAGAAATGTAATTAGCATATTTCACGCATATAAATAAAGAGTTAGACATTTTTGTGCTCTACATAAAACTTATCGTCAGAAATTAGAGGCATCGCCCGTTTACCCATTTGTAGCTGTTTTAAAAACTACATGGGAACCACTGTTGTAAAGGGCATTCATATACTTGTTTACAACTGTCAGGTTACTTATTTCTGAGAGTTTGATTATGTATGTTGCGTTAATGTTTATCTGAGAGTATTCAGGATTCGTAAGATTGAAAAACCCATTTTTCACCGAATCAAGAACATTTCTTGTTGTCTGATAAGATATAGGTTCATACAAATCAACATTAACAAGTTCAGGCATCCAAAGGAAATCAGGTAAATCATTGTCGGTGTAAACGGTTGTTCCATTTGGCAGAAATTTAAGCATTGTCGTAGATTCAACATATCCTGTGTAGGTAGAATGGACTGCGGTAAAGCCGGGGTTCTCGAAAACAGCCCAGTCAGGTGAACCTACACCCACAAAGATAGACACAGCTAAAAGGCAAATCATAGTGATAATTGCGAAGCTTTGTTTAGACTTTATTATTTGAAAGGCAGCTACCGCTGAGGAAAAAATAAGGAGTAAATACGCAGCGGTGTTAACATAACGTTCTACAGCGGCTCCGGGAGCGTTAATTATGCTTGCGAATGCAACAAGGATAAAGAAGAGCCCTACTGCGCCAGCAACAAATGGTAAGATCAAGGTTGTTTTTTTGCTTAGGCGTGAGATTTTTTTTCGATTTTTGAGTATCTTGTAAAAATACGAGATTACGAATGCACCTGAGATGCCGACGGGTAAAGCCCAAACTAGCGAAAAGCTTGTAGATGTACTAACGAAGTAGTTGGGAGTGTAGACGGAGGGTCCAGAAGAAGGAGCGGATACAGTAGTCAACAGGGTTGTAAGGGGGTTAACTATCGAATTGAATATTGGCTGATTGAAAGACCAATACGCCAAGGTCATTATACTGAATAAACCAAATAGATTTAGCACCATTTTGGATTCAGAGTGCTCCTGTCGCACTAGACCAATATGGTGTAATACGAGCAACCCACCACAAATCGCGATTAGAACAGAAATTCCGACGGGGTGAATTACAATGGCGGCAAAACTGATTATTGCTAAGGCGACCACCGTAGCGCGAAGGGGGTTAAGGATGCAGTTTATTAAAAGCATAACGAGAACTGCTGCGAGGACTAGACTAAAAATTGAAGGAATAGTTTCCACTATTGCCAATCGGGGTGTGGACAGAAAAACGAAAACGGCTATGATTGAGGCGAGTTGGCTTTTGGTGAGCTTTAACAAAACAAAGTAGATTGCTAAGGTTATTGCTAAGATTAAGGTTCCCAGAGAGATAGCTATTGAAATAAATGCGTTTCCGGTGAACAAGTAGATTGCTGTGTTAAGAAGGTTACACAACGGAATAGTGTAGTAGTAAGAGCCAGTGGTGACTGGAACGAAGTATCCTTGATCAGCTATCTGTTTAGCCGTAGTCACACCGGGCCATTGGTCGGGTCCGAAAGCTATAAGCCGGTTTTGGAAGGTTGGAAGCATGGACTGCGTGAATGCTAAAATAATAACAGTTACAAGCACCGTGCGTTTTAGGAGAACACGTTTTTCTGGTGCACTGGTCAAGATCAGAAGGAGTAGGGTAACAAAAAGGGAAGCGAAAAGGGCATAGTACAGCGAAGGGCGTATGCTAAACCAGATGGAATACGCTGTGACCGCTATGAAGACAAAAAGTAAGCCAAAATGGATGCGGTACAGAAGCTTGGAAAAAACAGGAGAGTCCAGTAGCAAAAGTTTTTTGGCTTGGGTTTTTTGTGCGTTTTTCTCTGAAAGAAAGATTAGAAGGAGAGTAAGGGCGAAAATTAGCACTGAGAAAACGACAAGCAGGGTTTGGAAGTCTAAGGTTGGCAAGCTGACCATGCGTGTGCATCCTGTCTAGGGTTGTGTTGTCGCCGTTTGTTTTTTGTCGTTTAGAGTTAAGAGGAGGGGTTGTTGGCGATTTCTGTGCAGATGCCAATGAAATTTGTTAAGGATTGTTCGTTGTTGAATTTTTTGAGGAAGAGTTCTCTACTTTGAGTGATAAGGTCAGTTACGGTTTCTTTGTTTAGGCTGTTGACGTACTTTATTTTCTCAGCTAAGTCTTGGGGGTTTCCTGATTCAAAAAAGAAAACACTTCTGCAGCCCTCTGCCACTTCTGGCAGGCTTCCTACGTTTGAGGCGATGACGATTCGTCCTTTTAGGATAGCTTCACTCATTACATAGGAGAATGTTTCAAGACACACCGAAGGAACAATTACCGCGCGGATTTTCCGGTATAACTCATCAAGAGGCGCTCCGACGAGTTTTTTGTAGAAGAAAACTTCTGCGTTACCCATGGGGGTAGGCTGCTTTTTTGGTAGTTTCTCAAAGTTTGTCGCATGAACTCTCACAGGGGTGTTGCCGGTGATTTCGGCAAGGGCCTTGAATAGTATGTCCGAGCCTTTTATGGGGTTGGGTCCGCCAAAGAAGCCGTAGTCGTCACCATGTATCTTTAAAGGAGAAACTTCTGGGAGCAGGTTATATACTGACCGGATTTTGTTTTGTAAAGTGGGGAACTTTTCAAGTATATCGTTTTTTTGTGTGTTGGAAACGCAGATTATGCGGTCGCTAAGCGCGATTAACCGAGGCAGCTGTAAACCTACCGTTGAGTTCAAGAGGGTTGATGCAAAAACGGTTTTTGAGTTTCGCCCAAACATCTGTTCAAAGGTGAGTATGCATTTTGTGGAGCAATTGTGTGAGTGGCAGACTTGCTGTTTAGAGAAGTCGTACTTTCCTGATATTGGGCAAAGTAGTATGTTGTCGTGAAGATGTACGATGACAGGTTTTCCGAACCTTTTGGCTACGGGTATCGCCGAAAACCAGTAACGCGGGATGTAAACAATGTCTGCCCAGGTGAACATTTTTTGGAAAAAACTTGAGAACGCGAACTTGAAGTTGAACAGCATCCGATATTTTACGTTGCTGCTTTCCTTTAGTAAAGGCAATCGGTATATTGCGAGTTTGCCATTTTGGGAGAAACTTGGCTCTTTGGGAAATTTGTTTGTGATAACGGTAACGTTTAGGCCTTTTTCGCTTAGCAGCTGAGCGAACCTGTACGTGGAATATTCTGCACCTCCGCCATGTGGAAAAAAGGTTTCAGTTAAAACCAGAATATTCAATGATTTCACGCGAAGTTGTTTAATAGCTTTCACGGGTGAAGTGGAAAAGTAGAGCGCGAAGTTGCTTCTGTGAAAAACTTGAGGATAAAGCGGCAGGCAAACTGGATCGGACATTGCTGTCAGTTGAAATCTTGTGCGCCAACGTTAAAAGAACAAAAGATTTAGGAAATTTTAAAGGAAACATCATTTCTTGGGGAAGTAAATGTGCAAGTGCGTGGCCGCCAAGAATTTTCAGTGCATCATCAACCGCAGACAAATGCGTGTGGAGAATTTGTGTTGATACGTTTTGGGTCCATGAGAGTAGCACGCTAAGGGGAGTTGTGCTGTTGGTTTTCTGGGCGAGTTTGCATAGGTCAACGTAGTTGTCTTGGTTTATTGATAGGGCAGTTGTGTAAAAGTCGGCTAGTGTATACATGTGTTCTTTGTAGAAGGCGTGAGATGCAATTACAGTGACTTCGGCGTATGGCTTCAAAGTCTTGATGGATACTCCATTGAATTCATAAGTGTAGGAATGCAGCAAAAGCGCTTTTTTGTCCAAGTAGGGCAGTCCTGAAACTGAAACTTCTAGTTGGAGGTCAACGTTTGCGTCGAAATCTTCTCGGAAAAGTGTTGCGCTGTACAAGTCATTGCCTAAAAGCAGGAACCCGTTTTCTTGAAGAATCCTGACCGCTGCAGAGAAACCCTTCGGATTTCCAACTATCACATCTACATCGGCGCCCGTGTACGGAAAGGGTCTTAGCGTTTTCATAACCACGTAAGAAATGCTTTTCCGCTCAAACAAGTCACCCAGAAAAGCGGCAAGCTGAAGAATTTTCTGCTGCCGTTCCCGCAAAGCTTTCAATTCGGTGTCTTGCGGGTCTATTTTTCCGCATTTTACCAACGATTCCAGATATAGAAGTACAACTTTGTTTAGTGAAGCTGAATGGAGGGTCTGGGGTGAAGAATCAATGGGGGGGTTGCCTCTGCATATTGAAGGAATGCCGATGGTTTTCATAACTTGAAGGGCTGCCTGACTCATTTGGTTTTCCTCGTTAATTTGGCTCACAGTTTTTGCGGTCAGCTTCAACGTAGGTTTGAACTTTGGTGAAGGTTTCTTTTACGTTAAATTGTGCGGTATTTATTCGTAGGGAAGGAAATTTTGTGGCAAATTCGCTGTAGGCTTTTCTTTGGAAGTCAATAAAGGTTTGCGGCTCCAAGTTTTCTGCTGGAGGTTTGGAGTAATTAAACAAAGTTAAGGTTGTAGAGCGGGGTTTGTTATAGAATTTTTCGCGTCGTGCATAGATGGTTTCGTAGTCAGCGTCTAGAAATATGAAAGACGTTTCAGGTTCTATGAAGCATAACAGTGCGCGTGAAAGAAAACTGCGGGGGAAACTGGGGTCATCAAGAAAGAAAGCAACTGTTGTTACGGTGTCAATAAGGTAACGTTCAGCAATAAGGGAGTAACCGCGTCTGAGGCAGATTTTTGCTTTTGCGACCAAAGGAAGAACGCTTGTGTACTCAACTATTGCCCAGAAGCCCTTAAGGACACGACTATTTTGAACAGCAGGAATTTTTACGGGAATCCCAAAGGCGTTCTCTACGGTACGGTAGAAACCGATTTTGATAAACAACTGCCAAAGCACGAAAGCAAACGTGTGAGGTGAACGCACCCAGAATTGCCTGCTTTTTATACCCTGATTTTGATAGCATTCTACCATCAAACGCACTTGGGTGGATTTGCCTGAACCGTCAGGACCAAAAAAATGAACAAACCGAGCGGGCAAATCAGTACCTCTATAGAGTATACAGCAGTAATTTAGCCGTTTGATTCTTGTCTGAATGCGTTAAAGGGGGTCAAGGTAAGCCAATATCATGTTGAACGCCTCTTCCTGCGAGTGTCTTGAGGTATCCACTATCAACGCTTTTTTTTCCTGAGCTAAGGTTCGGTATATTTCTCTTTGGAAGTCAATGAATTCGCGGGGCTCCAATTCAGTTTTTATGGAGGACACCTTCACTTCCACCGTGTTTTCAGAAACGGGTTTTTGTTCCAGAAAACGCGCACGTCTTTGGGTTATTGTGTCATAGTCAGCGTCAATGAAGACAAACTTGGTCCCTGCGGGAATAAGCGCCAAGAAAAGCTTAGCGATTTGACCGTGTGGAAAAGATTTGTCGCCGATTGAGAAGGCAACAAATGCGATTGTGTCTAAAAGGTATCTTTCTGCAACTAAGGTGTAGCCGCTTAACAAGTAGAGTTGCGCACGCACAACCAAAGGCGCAACGCTTATCAGCTCTATTAGCGCCCAAACTTGGCTTACTATACGGCTTCGGTTCACGGCGGGAATTTTTATGTATGCCCCAGACGCGTTTGAAACCACCCTCAAGAAGCCCACTTTTATGGATAACTCCCACAAAAGAAAGGCGAGGGTGTGGGGGCTACGTAACCAGTATTTGCGTGTCTTAACATTTTTAGTTTTAAGGTAGGCGGTCAACAAGTCCGCTTGGGTGGATTTGCCTGAACCGTCAGGACCAAAAAAATGAACAAAGAAAGGAGACAAAGTTATCTTCCATTTGATTCCTTATTGGCTGAGCGTTTCATTGTAGAGTGCAATTATTCGCTTTGTAACTTCGGTCCATGAAGGCATCTTAAACGGACGCGGCGTATATTGCTGAGGATTTCTGAGGATTTTCTCGATTTTTGCCGCGAGGTCATCTGTGTTTGGGGGCAACTCGACGCCCAAAGAATAGCCCTGTTTGGCATACTCACCTAGCACAGCGGATGTCGAGGTTATTGTGGGTTTTCGGAGGGCAAAAGCGTCCCATACGGCAAGCCCCTGAGATTCATAATTGGACAAAAGAACAAACAGGTCACACTGAGCATACAAGTTAAGCAGTTCCTCTCGTGGAACATTCTGCTTAATTTTTACCGTTCCATTCAAGCCTAATTCTGAGATGAGACGTCTGAGCTGCGTTTCGTATGGTCCCTTACCCACCAGCGTTAACGTTACATCGTTGAATTCTGGGCGGCAACCTACCTTAGCGAAGCTTTTCAGCAGATAATGGAAACCTTTGGCTTTCTCTAACCTGCCCACAGAAAGAATGCTTCGACCGTTTTTCAGTACGTTCTTTGGAACATTCAGTGGAAGGTCATATCCGTTGGGGATAACAATAAATTGGGATTGTGGAAGGCTAAGAATACTCTGATAGAGTCTTTTCTCATATTCTGATACACAGATTATTTTACTGGCGCGCCCAAGAAAACGGTGCATCACAAGTCTATCATAAGGAATCCTCGCGAGGTTTCGGAAGTAAGAAGAAAACGCCCCCACATGCAAAGAGGCAAAATATCGGCGTGCCCCTTTTGCAAGGGCTCCAGCGAGTAGAGGAAAACCGTTCAGGTCATGCCCATGAATAAGGTCGCAGTCCGCTGTTTTGAGGCTTTTGTAAAGGTAAGTGGAAAAGAAATATGAGTCCTGTGGAGCGAAGCATTTGAAACGACGCACTTTAACGCCGTTAAGAATCTCAGAAGGAGGAAGAACTCCGCTGGGGTCAGCCGAGTACACTGATACGTCATGACCGAGCTGCACCATTTTTTCGCTGATGTGCTGAACATGCGTTTCGAGCCCCCCAAAATAGGGGTAGTAACGGTTGCAGGTATGTACTATCTTCATAGTTCCGCAATCACAACAGTTATAGTAGTATACAGCCAGCTAATTTGTACAAAGGTTCTGATAGTAACGGAGAGTTTTTTTGGCAACTGTTTCCCAGTCAAATCTTTCTGCAAAACTCCTTGCTGAAAAAGAAAGCCGCTTCAACAATGACTTGTCAGTTAGTAGAGTTATCAAATGTTTACTTAATTTGCGGTAGTCAGCAACCTCGAATAATAATCCGTCGACTCTGTCACGCATAAGACTGGGAAAGACCTGAATACGTGTACTTACAACCGCATCTCCATAAGCCATGGCCTCCAGAAGGGAAATGGGACCCGTTTCAAAGTCCGAGGTCAAAACGAAAACGTCAGCCGCCTGATAGTAAAGGTCAAGTTTCTCGCGGGAAACCCATCCTGGAAAAGCAATGGTCCCCGAAAGCCCAGATTTTTCTGCAAGATTGATAAGTTGAGGGCGAATGGGGCCGTCTCCAGCAACTATCACCGAATACTCAGGGAGGTTCTCATTCTGCATAACCTTGATGGCGGATATCAAAGTATTAATGCGCTTGCGTTCAACCTGCCGTGCGGCTGTAAAAATTAGCAGTTTGCCTGTGTCCAATCCAAGCTTTTTCTTTGCCAACGCTTTATCAGAAGGGAATTGTGCCGCTGAAATTTCTACTCCGTTAAGGAGTACCGACAGCTTTCTCTTTGGCGTAGCATAAATGCTTGCCAGTTCATGTTTAACTTGTTCTGAAGGAACGATAACCGTACGGCTTGACGCTATACAGCTTATCTCAAAAAATACACCCAGAAACAGAAAAAAAACACTTCGCTTAATGCTTGAAAAACTCAGCGGTTGACGCATAATGGTTCTGATTTCGCTGTAACTGGTATCGTGGACAGTTGTAAGCTTGCATTTATGTTTCACAAACGCACCGACATAAGGTTCCTGAACGTGAACAACATCAAACATCTCTTGCTTAAGGAGACGGTTAGCTACATGAGTCAAACGGAGAATGTCCAAAGGGATTTTCACGTCCAGTGCGGCTGAAGCGTTTGACTTGTACAGAATCGAACTTGAGGGCTCAATAAACGTGACTTCGCTGTTTGAGCATTTCGGGTCTCCAAAAGAAAGAACCCTACAGCAAACATTCAACTTCTTGAGGTGTTTAACCAAATTGAATGTGTGGACTGCGATGCCGCCAACCTCGAAGGGAGGGTATTCCCGGGTTACAAAAAGAACTTTCATGCAAAACGCCGTTTGATTTGTCGTGATACTACATTTGTGAGGTGCTTCTGGCGAATTCCTGCTCTAGTAGCCTGAAGGTTTCTGTTGCGTGCCGCATCTTTGATACGCCAACCACGGTATGAGTGACATTGGGAAGAATCTTTAAGTATCCAGCCGCTTCAGCAGGCTTAAGGTAGCCCGCTGCCAGCACACTCATGGCAACAACTTCTGCACCCGCAACCTTTTGCAGGGCTTTCTCGCAAGAGGTTTTGGAGGGGTTCATCTGGAAGCCGACCCGATTGAAAGGGGCGGTAATTGTGATTTCGCTAAAATCTATGTTCCATTCTTCGAATTTATCGACCAGATACGTGAAATTGCGGGTTTCAAATCCTGGGCGAATCCTGCGTTTTTTGAGAAACGTTATGTAGGATTTGAGAAGCCAGTCAAGGTCTAAAGCCAACGCCATATCGGTGATTATTTCGTGGAGTAAGACGGATTTCAGTTTGGCGTTTTTTCCAGAAACAGCTTTAACTCGGGAGATTTCGTAAATTATGTAAGTCTTTAAAAGCACGTTGAGGTCAGCCCTGACGACCCCAAGCGTATTTGGCGCGATTGCAATTATGTTTGATGAGAAAGCTATTTCGCGGATGACTTTTTTTGCGAGCCCTGAGATGCCGCCCGTTTTTGTGGCAAGCCGCACATATTCGTAGGCGTAGGGCACAATAGCGTACAATTCGAGTTTTTCGGTTTGGCTAACTGACTTCAGGATTGAGAGGGTGGTTTCGCTGACTGAAAACATGAATCCTGTGGCGCCAGTTTGCAAAGAAGCCTTCACTAGGTTTGCTGCCTCGGCTATTTGAAGGTCTGATTCTTCGATTATACGTGTTCGTGCTCTTTCCTGTGAGAGGTGACTTATGTCGTGGAAAGGGTTGTCACCTACCAAAAGCTGCATCTGTTTGTTTACACTCCTGCTTTTTGCGCTACTTCATCAAGTAGCCGGTCAACTTTTAAAGCGGATTCAAAGCTTGACTCGGATGTGCTGTGGTGTATTATGCAATCGATAAAGTGGGAGTCTTCGCGGAAATACTCGGGGTCGCCCAAAAGGAAACCTACGTTGTCGTTGAGGTCTTGCCTAAACCACTTCTTGAGCGGCTTGGTGCCTAACTGTAAGGTCACGTCGGTATCGCATACTGCTAATGTGCCTTTTGTGCCGGTTATTGTAAGCCCGAATTCGGGCATGCGGTATCCCGACTTAACCCATGAAATGTTGAAGGTGCCTTTGTTGCCGTCTGGCGCCTCCGTTTGAAATGTAGCTGAATCAGGGGACCCCTGCGCCAAAAATGATTTGACGCTGGCTGAGGTAATTGTTAGGTCTTTGAAGAACCAAAGTGCCAAGTCTACTACGTGGGAACCTAAATCTTCAAGGACACCACCTCGGGCCCCTGACAACTTTGAGCCTTTCGGTACATCTGCGAAGTCCGAAGAATATGCGTATGCATCAAAAGAGACCAAAGTTCCCAGCGCTTGGTTGTCTAAAAGTTCTTTGGCTTTTTTAAAGGTAACTGAGAACCGTTTCATGTATCCGACCATGTTTACTCCGCTTTTCTGGGTGAAAATATAATTAAGTTTTTTGGAGTCTTCGTAGTTTGATGAAAGTGTTTTTTCTACAAAAATGTTTGAAGCGATGCCGTCGGAAAGAATCGTTTTTAAGATTGGATAGTGAGATGGAATTGGGGTCGTGACATAAACGACGTCAAGGTTCTGTATTGATAGATTTTGCAGTTCGTCAGTAACGAATGTTGTTTTAAAGGTGCGTTTTGCCAATTTACGCATAAAAGGGTTTTTTTCACAGAACGCCGCAAGCTGAACCTCAGGCAGAGTGTTCAGAAGCGACGCGTGAAGCAAGCCCATTTTGCCTAAACCGACTACGGCTACTCTTAGTTTTTTAACTTGCGTATTCAAGTTTGTTGATTCTCCTTTCTTAATTCATGTCGCGTTGATTATATATTGTGAAATAGGTTGCAAATTCAGTTTAAGATTCAAGGACTGATTCAGGGATTCAAATGAACCAACTGAAGTTTTGTAGATATAAAGATCAAAAAAGATTTCGTAGGGGAATCCCTGTTTCTCACTATCCCAAATAGATAACGTATTCACCTCGAACTTGACCCCGTTTACAGCTATTTTATTGATTACTGATTGGTTTGAGGAGTAAGTGACATTTGAAATCATGAAATTGAGGGGTTTCTGCACGATTTGACCATTTTGGCATAAGAATTTGTGTTCAAGCAGGGGCTGTGTTGGATTTTGAACGTTGTCGGTTTCGTTACCTATCAGGTCGGTTCGATTTCTGAGGCCCATTTCCACTTTGTAGTATGCGGCTTCCCCTTCGCGGTTTTCGACGCATAAGTGAAGCGGATAAGTTGTTCCTTCAGTGACATTGTAGGGGTAGTCGGAGAACTTCTGTGTTGAACCGAGCAGGAATATGCTGGAAAAGGGTTGTTCCATAGGAAGATGTAGAACCATACCTATGGCGGGTGAAGATATGAGTAGGATGCCGATTAAACCGGTTACAATGAAAATCAATTTGTAATCATTAAGATTCATAAACGGGAACCTCCGGTTTTGCGTCAGCCAAGTTCCGGGTATAGTTTTTCTTGAATCGTCTCCAGAAAACAAATAGCACCGTCACGAAAACAGCAAAACATATCGTGGTAGCTGCAACAACCACATATAGCGTATTTCTAAAGGAGATTGATGCTGCTTGTTCCACTTCATAGGCGGAATTAAGAACCTGGTTAGCTATGAGAACCACTTGGCCCCCAAGATTTTGTGCGTAAGTAAGGTTACCTGCTTCATATGCGGTTTCCGCTTGCCCTAATATTTCCGTGGCATCGTTTAGCTGGTTAAGTAAGCTGGTGACATCGGCTCCTGCTTTTTCAGCGGCTAAAACTACCTCAAAGGCGGTGGTAACTGCGGTGTTTGCCTCCTGCAACTTTGAACAGAGACTTGTTCCCGAATTTTGGGCAGAAACCATCGTTGAATTGAAGGAGAGGAATAAGCTAACTGTAATAAGAAATAGCAGAATACTTCCGCAAGGTTTGCTTTTCAAAGTTAGTTGGCATACCTCCTATTGATTAAATTTTATTGCAATTGCTTTTGGTGTAACGATGCTTGTTTGCCTGTGACTGGTTCTTCCTAAGACAGAGTATAGGTAAACTGTTTGACGATTTGAATAAAAAGAGTAAAATCAGTTGAGATAACAGAGCTAAGGTTAATAGCATCACCTATGAAATCCCCCTCTGAAGAGAGCGGAAAGGAAACATAGAAGCGTCTCTATAGCCCAATTTTTGCCTTTTCCTTCATCCCCCGTCTTATTCTCCATTGTCTAATGTACCTTAATAAAGAATTAGGTGTAGAAATCCTAAGTGAAAATATAGAAAAAACGAAAAGAGGAAAAAATATTGGAGAGACTGTTATCGGTATTTGGATATCTGGTGCGCCCGCAGTGCTTAATAATAGATAACGTAACGTGAATTGAAGCCACAGAATACTCGTGCATAAAGAAGGCAGGTTAAGGCTGTCTTTTTTTACGGGTGCATCTCACTATTTTGAAGGCACCAACTGCTGCAAACCCCGCCACGACGGCTATTAACGTCCCCAAAGAGCCTTCTGGCAAAACAAAGAACCAGCCGCCCGTTGAGAAGGAAGAAGATGGCGCTCCCGTACAGGACAAAATGTATGTACCATATTTTGTGGGGGTGAATGCTAAGTATCCTGATGAGGGCAGTTCATCTCCAATTAAAGTCACAATGCCGTCAGGGTCAGTGACGGTAACACGTACTGTTCCGCCTGCAGCCCAGTTAATGTATAGTGGAACATTAATTGGGAACAAACAGTTTGCTGTGGGCGCGCCGTTTGGTACTGCAGATGGCCATGCGAAACCCCACTGTGCCGTATTTTCTGCGCAAACTAAGCTTGACCCCGAGGCGGTTGCAATTATAACTATGCATAACAAGACAGATACTTGCATCCTTAGCCGCATTATGCTCCCTGTCTCCTTGTCTCCTCGAACAACCAAATCTGCAGCCCTAGACGCATATATACATTACGCTAACATGCAGATATAGCTACAGAAAACATCGTAGCTTTTAGCACTATACACAATTTTACACTTCAACAGCAAAAAGTTTCACTTTTTAGAATTGTTTAATTTCGAATGAAAAAAGATGCGCTTTGAAAAAGGAATGAAGCAGGCTTAGTATGTTGTTTCAAGCATGATGCGTTTAAAAATGGTGGCGCCGTCTGCAATCTTCAGCTTCTTCTGCCCCACGCGTTGCCTATACTTTATGGGAACCTCTACGATGCCAAAGCCTTTGCGCTCAACAAGGTGGTTCAGTTCAACTTCCACATCAAAACTTTTGGATTTGACTACCCAGTCTCTGAGTATTTCGGCACGTATAACACGAAGTCCAGTTAACGGGTCTTTCAGCAGAACGCCGTTGAGCAAGTTATGAGTGAAAGCTATTAGTCTGTTGCCAAAGTGGTAAACGCTGTGCAACGCTTCACTCTGTGACAGATAGCGGTTAAATCTGTTGCCAAGCACCATACCGACACGCGGGTTTTCTTCGAGAATCTGAACCATGCTCGGTAGAGTCTCCGCTGGATACGTGTAGTCGGCGTCTGTGAAAACGACGTAATCAACGGCCAAATCAGCGCATTCAATTGCCTTGGCTATGGCATCGCCTTTACCTAAGCCGTCTTGAAAAAGAATATCTGCGCCAGTATTCTTTGCAACCTCAACTGTTCGGTCGGAGCTTCTGCCGTCAACGACAAGAATTCGAGCCTCATTCAAATGTGACCTAAGCTCAGCTATAGTTAGCCCAATACCTTGTTCCTCGTTTAACGTGGGTATTATAACCTGTGTTAAACGTCTGCCTGCTTCTCCTTTCTCCATTATAGGCAATCGCCCTAACGTATATTTCTTAAGTTACTGCTTGAACTTATATTTAAAGGAACTTAGAGCCACGGGTCTATAATAACCATTTGCTTAGTTTGATGTTATTTGATAGCAAATAGCGCTCAATTTTTAAAACTATTGTACTTTCAGGATTCTTAAAAATTCAACATAAGCAGGCTTCAGAACCGCACACAACCATCGTACCATAGAGCAAAAACGTTCGAGAACCACCATTTGCGTAGGCATCATATCAAGAAAGTAAAGCAAAACGTTGGCTACCAGCGGTCACGGTGCACAACTTCAGTTAGAGGCTTTCGTTCTGTAACTTGCCCTTTTACTTCGGCGCCATAACCCAGCGGAGTCATCGCAAGCACACGCATAAACGCAGGAATCCCAAGTGCTTCTTTGGCTTTCTGCTCATCAAACGCACATATCCAGCAGGTTCCCAAACCTTCAGCAGTTGCGGCAAGCACCATACTCTGCAAGGCGATGGCAGCATCAACTTTCCAGAACTCTTCACCGTCACTCCTTCGCCAAGCCTTATCCGGAGCAGCACAAACAACAATTATCACGGGAGCCTTAACAAACCACGCTTTACTATAGGCTTCTGACAAACGCTCTTTAACCAAGGGATCTTTGACAACTATAACGCTGCAGGGCTGAAAGTTAACTGCACTGGGGGAAAGTCTACCTGCCTCCAGAATGTTCTGCAGCTTTTCCTCTTCAACAGGCTTGTCTTGGTAGCTTCTAATGCTGCGCCGAGTCTTCACGGCTTCAAAGACATCCAATACAGACACCACAGTAAGCTTGAGGAAAATTAACAAATAACCTTTTCCCAAAACCAGCCAAGCCAGACAAGCCGTGCAACCTTTGGAGGCATTTTTTGCAAAGGGTACCCATGCAGAAAGACCCAAACAAAGGGCAAAACACTTGATAAACAGCAATACACGGTAACAAGTTAAGTCTAGACCAAGCCATAGTCGCCCGAACCAAAAACAGACAAAAACAACCATTTTAGCAGTGTGATGCGTTTGTTTTAAACGCTAAATCAAAAAATCAGCCTAAAACAAGCCCTGCAGAAACATAGGGGGATAGAAAGCTCACCCAGTAAAAGCTCACAAGCGGAGCCATTGTCTGTTCAAAACAGGAGTTGTGCTGATGGGAAACGGCATAAGGCTACTTCAAAGGGTAATTGAGTAGAGTTGTGTGCCCGTTGGAGAGTAATACAATCAGGCTTTGTGAGGGTCTTTTTTGTGTGTTTATGCGTAATCGGGTGGTTTGGGTATTGTGAAGAAACTTCAAAGGTTGGGTAAATATGCATTATTACTAATCAATACGGGTATGTCTTCACTGAGATACATTTTTGGGATTCGTTAGCCTTATTAGTTCTTTGCATTATTATAGGCAGCGTGAGGTCCAGAGGAATATGTCAGAGAAAGCCCCATCTAAAGATGAAGCGTTAGAGGCATTAGACTTCATCGTTAACGTTCTCAAGGAACATGAAAAAGACTTAGATAGGCTCATAGACGAGCTGGGCACTGTTGCAGGTCAACTGGGTGAATCGAGCGAACTGAACTGCAGAGTAAAGAAAATTGAGGATAAAATTAACGGCGTCCAAACTGAAGTCAGCAATCTGTTCAAAACACTAACAGCAACCCCCCAGCAAACCGCGGCAACACAGGTATCCTCTGGAACAACGCTGGCCATGCCCGAATCTGAAAACATGACCCCCACGTTGCCGTGTAGTTTGCCGTTGCGGATGCAATGCACGCAGTGGGAGGATTTCTGGGAACTATCTGCTAAAGCGCAGACAGCTGCTTTCACTACAAAAGAAACAGACCAGAACATCACTATAGAAGCCCTAAAGAACAATCATCTTATAACCTACACTGGGCAAATGCCACAATTATCCCTGCTCTTGAAAACTTATCTTAGCAAACAACTGGGCATACCCGAAAAACAAATCCTTGAAGGCACCATAACTCTAACCTAAAACTAATTTTCACTCATGAATTCTGGATGCATAAAACTTTTATAAGCCTTTATCTTAAGTCTTGAGTCGTAGCATGGAAGGGCGAGCGAGGTTGAAGGCGCATCAGGTTAGCCAGCAGAAGATTTTCCGTTTTCGAAGCCTTCTCCTTTCTCCTCGATAAACGGATGGCTCTGATGGCCAATAGGCTGTGAGCTCGCCCTTCTAGGCGGTTTTGTTTTTTGGAGAAGTTGACTGTAGATTAAGGTTAAGTTGGCTTGGTTTTTTTGTTGGTTAGAAAGGGAAGAGGAGAGAGGTGGTTGGGTTGGGTTTAGTTTGGTGTGATGAGGTCTTGGAATGTATCTAGTTCGACGTTGAGGGTTGGTTTTACTGCTTCGGAGACTCTGGATGCGATGATGCGTTTGATGTTTTTTTCGCTGGCGATGTCGACTATGCGTTGGGTGATGATGCCGTCGAAAATCACTGTGTCCACGCCGGAGGCTTGCTGTAGTCTCTCAGCTAACTGGCTGACGGGCAGCTTCTCGGTTTGCTCCAGCTTCTCGTTCAAAAGAACAGCTTCCAATGAGCCAACCAGCGCTTTGGCTGCTTTAACCATCGGCTCGGGGAACTCTTTCTTTGGTTTTTCAGGTCGCTTTTCGGGTCTTTCTTGTTTTTCTGGGCGTTCGGCTTTTTTGGGTTTGTAGAGGTCTGCTACTGCGACTTTAGAGGCTATGGCTTCTGCGATTTCTTTGCAGCTGCATTCTTCGATTTCTTTGCCTCGGGGTGCTCGTCCAACGTATTTGATGTTGGTTACTTGGAGAAGTTCTTTGAGGATTAAATCTCCGCCGCGGTCACCGTCTAGAAGTGCGGTGGATTCTTTTTCTTTTGTGAGACGTTTTATGGAGTCAGGAACTTTTGCTCCTTCAAGTGCGACAGTGTTTGATATGCCACAGCGCATGAGGTTTATGATGTCGGCTCTTCCTTCGACCACGTAGATTTCTTTGCTTGTTTCAAGGGTTGGTCCTGCTGGGAGGTCTTCAGGTCCGAATTTTTCGACTTTGCCTACTTTCATGGTTTCGCTGATTTCTTTGTAGATTTCATCAACGCTGGGCATGGATTCGATGTTCCATCTGTGGAGAATGTCTTTGGCTCTGTCGATGATTATTTTTCGTCTGGCTTCGCGTATGTCTTCGATTTTGTCTAGAAGGACTTTTGCGCTGCAGGGTCCAACGCGGTTTATGCTTTCGACGCTTGCAGCTATGAGTGCGGTGCTTACGCGGTCAAGACTTGTAGGTATGGTGATGGCGCCTGCGGTGCGGTCGTTTTTGCTGTGCAGTTCAATTTCGATTCTGCCGATGCGTCCTGTTTTTTGTAGTTCTCTAAGGTCTAGTTCGGGTCCGAATAATCCTTCGGTTTGGCCAAAAACTGCGCCGATTACGTCGGGTTTTTCAACTACACCTTCAATTTCGAATCTTGCGTGTATAACATACTTTATGGTAAATGTTTGGGATGTTCCCGTAAGTGTTAACCTCCAATTTTGTAAATTCTGTTAGTTAGTTTGTTTCTTTGCATGTGCCGCATTGTTCCAGCGGTTCATGCTTTGTTAACTGAATTACAGGTTGAAGTATGCGACTGGATTTAATAACACTTGTGGTGTCCAAATTAGCATACTGTTATACATCAACGACAGATACACTGCTTTCTGTTACTTGGCGCCAGCTAAGCCCCCTATACTATAACTGCAGAAATATCGCTACCGCATCTGATGCCCGCGAAACTGCGTTTCTAACTTGCCCTACGCCTCTGCGATGTTTCAACATGCTAATGACGCAAAAAACCGCCAATAGCGACCTACCCCTCTATAGATTTCTGCATCGAAACAATATTAGCCGCCAAATAGGTCTGTGACTGTCCTGCTGCAGCGGGCACAAAAGGGAACATCTACATCAAAGCAGCGTTAGCCGCTTCTTTTTCTTGAGCAGGACAGAACCGCCAAAACCACCGCAACAGCACAAACGACGACCACAGCGGCTATCAGCCAGCACCCGTTTGCCTGCCCACCTGAGTCATCTCCTGATGGGGAAGCTGTGGGTTGTGCCCAGACGGTATCTGAAGGCGATGTTGTGGTGGGTTGCGGTGTTGGCGTGGCTGTGGGGGTTGGGGTGGGCGTATGAGGTGGGGGGGTTGATGCGTGTGTTGGCGTTGTGTTCGGTGAGGGGGAAGCAGAACTAATCGAGCCGTAGTCTGCAGGAATGTACTGTTCATTTATGTTTGAGGTGGCTTCGGTGGAGCCTATTCCTCCAACCGCATACACTATGTCATCTATGGTTACGGCAGCCAGTCTGCCTACTGCATGCGGCAGTGGCTCGCCAAGAGTCCATGAATCATTTTTGGGGTCATAAATACGATTGAAATTATCATTAATCGCAAACAGCCACTTGTAACCTAAACCGCCACCTAAAACGTAAATCCTAACGGACGCTTTTTCTCCTGTTGTCGCTGTTGCTGCAGAAAGCCAGTTTTCGTGGGGGCAGGGTGCGCCGTTTGTCCAAGTGTCCGTTTCAGTGTCGTATATTTGTGTGTAGCCTGCGCCTATGATGTAGATTTTGTTGTTCACAACTGCCGATGCGTAATAGTAGGCGGGCTGGGGCAAAGGCGTTTTTGTTATCCAACTGTCTGTTTCTGGGTCGTAAACCTCATTTATGCCTGTGGGCTCACCGTATCGGTTATTTGCTGTCGGCAGTTTACCGCCAATCAAGTAAATTTTCCCGTTAACCGTGTTAGCTTGCAGGTCATCACGTGGCGTAGGCATAGCTGTTTTTGTGGTCCAACTGTCTGTTTGGGGGTCATAGACCTCGTTTAATCCTAGAAAATTCGTATCGTTGGTTGAGCCTCCGATGCAGTAGATTTTGCCGTCGCAGACTGCCATGGCGAATTCTTCCCTGTTGGTGGGCATAGGCGTTTTTTGTGTCCAGCTGTCGGCTGCTGGGTCATACATTTCGGTGTCTTTGACGGTGCCCGTTAATCCGCCGCCTGAGACTGTGTAGATTTTGTTGTCTACTACGCATGCGTGTGAGATGTTTGCTTTTTCCTGTAATGGAGGGGTCTTTGTTGTCCAGTAATCTCCAGGGGCAGCCACAGATTGCACAAAAACTAAGCTCAAAAAGACAACAAGAACAAGGGAAAGCACCCCTCGATTCCTTCGCATACTAACCAACAAAGAAATAGCCTACGGCAATATTTGTATCTTGAGGTCAAACCATACAACAAACCTGAAATAAAATTGCAATTGCTTAAACTAAGTGCCCCCATTATTGATAAATTATGAATAAACCCTCAACAGCGAGGTCAGGGTTCAAGCAGGTCCCGTAGCGTTTTGTGGCATTTGCTGCATTCAAACATGCCGTTTCCGCATGAGGGGCAAAACAGCTGTTTCTCGCCCAAGCTTTTTAGCAGTTCTAGAAGTGCCGCCTTGTTCTCCGCTAAGCGGGGGTCTTCAGCGGCAGCAGCAACCGTAGGGGTTTCCTGCACGGTGTCGGGTTCTGCTTCGGGGGCGACCAATTCGCGGTAAATTCGGGCTATGCTTGCTTTTCCCTCTCGAAGCTTTTCCTTGTCTTCTTCGCTGGCTTCCTGCAGGATTTTCTTGCCCCGCTCCAGCGTCCTAGTTGAGAGCCCCACTTTTTTGGCGACAACTTCGGCGGCTTTGGCTTTCAGGACGGGCTCAGCGTCATTTGGCGCTAACCCCAACTGCAGCTCCCGCCCCGTCTTGCCTCCTTGAATTTTTCGGTTCTTGGCAAGCGCCCGCTCAATTTCTAGAAGGGGCACAGCTAATTCTACAAGCTGGAAGTTGTTGAGGTGGCGGCGCCGCAGGTTTGCTTCTATGACAAACTTTTTCTCCAGCAATTTGTCTTCGAATTTGCGCACTTCAAAATCAGGCTCTAACCCAAGTTCGGTGCAGGCTCTGAACCTGTGGTGTCCATCCAGCACCTCCAAATCCTCGTTGGCGACGATTGGGTAATGTTGCCCCTCTTCCTCGATGGATTTCTTAAGCTGCGCAAACTCTTCAGGCGTCATCCTAGGAAGCATCTTCTCGTACTCAGGTTTAATCCGTAGACTCATTGGTGCCGCTTCCAACTGCCCTTTTGTTACAGGAATTATTTAAAAGCACAGGGTTTAAGGCAACCGTCCAGCGGCGTCTCAACCGCTTTTGTGGTTGTAGCGGCACAGTCACAACATTTTTTATACCACAAATACGAAAAAAGAACACGCGGAATGGAAAAATCCCCTGCCCTTGGCGGACAACGTTAAACAAGACGCGGACAGCAACACCCCGTTTTCCACCGTTCACGTCTTGCCTCGTCAGTCCGCCTGGGAACAAATTTTTGTAACCAGCAAACAAACAGCGGTTTGGGCGCCGCTTTTCGATTTCAACTGGGTGCCTGTTAAGCAGGTAAGATTTACGGGGGTCTATTCTGTGTTTGTAGTCTTGAGTTTGGAGCCTTCCCCGTTCAGCTGCTTAGCCAAAGCCATAAGAAAGGAGCTGATGCGTTCGCTTGTTCTGCCAAAATCCACGATGCCTGTGATTGTGGTAACGGGGGTTTCCGCTGAAACCAAGACGCGGGTGGTTTCTTCATCCTTAGCAACAACGTCTATGGTCAGGGTTGAGGCATATGCCATGAAGTTAGCTTTACTTTTAACTTTGAGCTGATGGGTCGCTTGATTTTTTTCTTCAATTTTCCATTCCAAACTGACAACTGCTTTGTTGGTGGCTGCCCACACCATGCTAATAGGGTGATCCATTTCCACTGTTTCTTTTTCTTTGCGAAGGTAAGCCAATTTTCCCACCTAACTCTCTAAAGGGCGTTGCTGCTTAAAATGTTCATCCCCAAACCCCAACAAAAAGAAGAGGGGCGGGTTAAGTCGGTTTGCCGCTTCGCCTAGAAAAGAGAAAGGCGCCAGCCACCAAAGCAACCGCGGCAACTGCAATTATCGCCCAGAACCACCATTCCAGCCCCACTGACGAAGACTGCGCGTTTGGTTCCGCTGCAACGTTGCTTATGGAGAGGTTGTCTATGATTGTATAGGAGTCATGTCCAATGTAGCATTCGGTTCCCTGAGCAATCTGCCCTGCGGGGTTCTGGTCTCCCGAGAAAACAACTACCTCTTGTTCAACATCGTCGATGTAGATGTGCATGCCGCTGGTTGTGCTGCGGACAAAAACAACGTGAACCCACTGATTCAGCGGAACCGAATTGGTTGTGTCAATTTCGTTGAAGACACCATCGCTGCCCAACATGAAACCACGCAAGGTACCCAACCCAGGTTGGCTGCTGCTCTGGGGCGATACACCAGTTAGGGCAAGACCCCACCCTCGAATCGGATACGACTCTGTGGTGCGTACACATTCAACAAAGATGACGTTGTACTCGACGTTCTTCAACTGCTGCACGTTAATCCAAGCATCAACAGTAACTTCCTCCACAATATCCAACGTGGAAGAGGGCGCTACAAACCCGTAATCGACTCCGCTGAAGGCTATCGCGTTGCCTTCGTATCCAGCAACCAACATAGATTGAGTATCGCCGCCGCCCAGAATTACGTCATTGCCATCCACTGAGTCAGGGGTGACACCGTCCTGCGAAACCTCATCAAAGCTCCAAGCGGCTACGGTTCCCTCTTGAACTTCGGGTGTTGCGGGCATCGGAGGCTGCGGGGTGTCCGCTGTTAAAGTGAAGGGGGCGTTAAGCGGGTAGTGGTCTACGTTGTCGGCAAACACCGTGTAGGGCTCAGCGCTGGATATGCCGCTCCAGTAGTTACCCACGGAGCCGTTATCCCAAAACTGTCCAAACCCAGTTGACGCCGTAACTACATGAACTCCATTATCTAAGAAGTTATTTTCGTAGAAGGTGCTGTTGGTTGGCGCTTTGAAGCTGTTCTCAAGGAAAATCCCCCAAACATTTTGAGCAAACGTGTTAGCTGCAACAACACAGTCTGAAGAGCCAAAATAGATGCCTGCACCCTCCGCGTTATCAGAAAAGTTGTTGCCGAAAACCACTGAGTAGGAAGCACCTAACCCTAAGCCGTGAAGCGCATTGTCGGTGAAGACGTTGCCAGAGATTACATCTAAGAAGCCATCGATAGCTGCACCTGACTGCCCGCTTCCTGTGCAGAGGTTATTGGAAATTATGTTCTGGGAGCCGCCGCAGATTCTTATGCCGTTTTTGCTTACGTTAATTATTTGGTTTTCCATAATTGTGGCGGAAACAGGGGCAGAGCCATAAATACCGTAGTATGTGCCCACAATACGGTTGCCTGACAAGGTACAGTTGTTTCCTGAAAGCATAATCCCTGTTGCGTACCGTTTGTTAGCGTAGTCAACGCTTTGTATGGTGAAGCCTTCGACGGTAATGCCATCAGCAAAAAGCGTAAACACGCCCTGTCCACCCCGCGCTATGCCTCCTTCGCCTATTACAACTGCACCTTCGAGGTTTTCGCTCACCAACCTAACCGCTTTGTCAACCACAGGGTTCTCGTAGTATACGCCGTCTCGGACGAGTATGGTGTCGCCTTGAGTGGCATTTCCGACTGCAGCTCCGATGCTGGCGTAGTCATCGGGCACCACAAGGGTCGTGGTTGCCATTGCAGGCTGAACACTCATGGAAAACGCTGCAGTAACCTGAATTAATATCAACACTGAAAAGGCAAGTGAAATCCAAGCTTTGCTCAAGTTTTTGATTGGACGCATCCATTACTCACATCATCTTCTATGAAGACAGTTCCTTTTAGCTCTGCCGAAAGAACAACATGTTTCGCCACAAGAACACCCCACAGAGAACAAGCCACCCATTTTCCATGAACCGTTAAACCCGAAAAGGCGTTTTCGAGTCTCCGCTCATAAGGTAACCGCGTAAAGATTTGTCAGTTCTGTTCGAAAAGGGAGTATTTTTTGAATATTCATTTTTTGCTTAAAGCTATGATTGGGCTATGTGTCTTTTGCCGAAAGGTTTATTATGTGTTTGATACATTCGGATAAAAATCTAAGGAGAAGAGAAGGGATAAAAAACGAGTAAACGTTTTTTCTGTTACACCTCGTTGGGGCATAACAGCGAGTTCGTCGCATATTCTAGCTCAGGTAATATTCTGAGTTTGAGAACTTCAGTTTTATGCGCTCAACCATCGGGTGTAGTGACAGGTTTGCCTTCATAAAAGGGGATACGAATCATGCAAAAGAAAACTTTATCTTCAATCGTCATTGCCACCGTCTTGTTAGTGGTGAGCATTTTTCCCCTCAGCGTATCTCAAGTAAATGCAGCCGCTACAGTTTCGATTCAGTTTGCAGCAGACGGCTTTAGCAACTATGATGGAGTCGTCTTAACAATTGACGGTTCGGAATATGACATTTGGACGCTGCCTTGGACAACGTTTGTGTGGGAAAAAGGATCTACACACACTGTGGCAGCAACCACGCCCTTTACAGACGGAAACAACAACATCTATCGATTTTCCAGCTGGACAAACGGAGACGGATTAGCAGGGGCATCAGGCACCTACACGACGCCCAACCAAGATAAAACCGTCACCGCACACTACGAGGTAGCAAGTGTTACAGTGACGTTTGCGACTTCGGGTATAAGCAATGTAAACGATGACATACTCACCATAGACGGCACAGGATATAACTACTGGAGCATACCCAGCTTCAAATGGGAAAAGAGCTCAACCCACACCGTAACCGCTGAAACACCACTCACAGGCTGGGACACAAAAGTTTACGGATTTGTCGATTGGACAAACGGTAACGGACTGACAGGTGCCTCGGGAACATTTACCACACCTGAAACAGACACTACAGTCACAGCAAACTATGCAATCGGCACCGTCGATATACAATTTACCACAAGTACTCTGTCCACCTTCACAGGCGGCGTCGTCCTCACAATCGACAGCGTCGGATATGACTACTGGGATTTGCCTTCAACTCATTTCACTTGGCAGATTGGGTCAATGCACAACATAGTTGTGTCAACGCCACTCACAGGCTGGGATGATACAGTTTACGAGTTTTCCAGCTGGACAAACGGCAACGGATTATCTGGGACTTCAGGAACATATGCAGTACCTGGCTCGGATGCAGTTGTCACAGCAAACTACGTTTCTTCATCATCGCCTGCAGTTACATCTTTGACAATCAGTGTTATTCCAGAAACTGTGGACAAAACAGGAACAGACTCAGGCATCATAACAGGTTTCCTAACTAGCTCTGGCAGTGGGGTACAAGGGAAAACAATCACGCTCAGCTACTTTGACGGCGTGTCATGGAACCAAATTGGCACCAATTCAACTGGGGCAGACGGAGCCTACCAATACAGCTGGGATGTACCAGAAAGCTTAGCAAACGGTCAATACGCTTTGAAGGCAGAATTCGCAGGAGACAGTAACTACGAAGCATCTTCAGCAACGACAGGTCAAAGCGGCAACGGCGGCAACCTGTTCGTGGTTCCTGAATACCTGTGGGGCGGTTTAGCTGCGTTATTTGCTTGCTTTGGAGCCTTCGTGTTGTTCAAAAAACACGACAGCTTATCCTCCTTGGTCAACAAAAGCAAGTTCAAATAAGCAGTTAGCGCCATACATCCACCCTACCCATTTTTTTAGAGCCGCATTCTTTAACGCCGTTCATCCGTTACTGTGATTTAATATATTTCCATCACCCATTTTAGCAGGGGATACAAACGCGAAATGAGCCGCGCAAATGAACTTTTGACATACACGATTGGGCACTCCACGCGTACACTGACTGAGGTCATTTCACTTCTGAAGTCCTACGGTGTCAACGTGTTAGTTGATGTGCGTAGTGTTCCCCGTTCAAGGCATAATCCTCAGTTTAACAAAGAGGCGTTGCCAGAAACTCTCAAGTCAGCAAGCATAAAATATCTGCATGTGCCCGAGCTGGGAGGATTACGCAGACCCCGCCCAGACTCAGCTAATTTGGCTTTGGAGAACAAGTCTTTTCGGGGCTACGCAGATTACATGCAGACCAAAGAGTTCAGCGAGAACTTGCTGCGGCTTATGGCGCTGATTGGAGAGAACTGTCTGGCCATTATGTGCGCTGAAGCGGTTCCGTGGCGTTGCCACCGCATCTTACTCTCGGATGCTCTTGTCGCAAGACACGTAACGGTAAAGCACATTCTAACGGAGAATAGCGGCATAACCCACGAATTAACGCCGTCAGCCCATGTTGAAGGAACAAAAGTCACATACCCGCTCTTCGCAAAAGAGAAGACGCAAAGAACCCTCACCGACTTCGGCGCAGTCGCTACTTAAGGTTTTTCATCTTCAACTTCCATGGCTTCCCGAATCAACTCGACGTCGCGTACATTTAGCGGTTTGTTTGTTGCCTTCAGAACTATGCGTTCCTGCCAACCGCAGTCGGGGCATTCATAGCTTGGCGGAAGCATCCCTATGTGCGCCCACATGTCCCCGCCTGTGCTTTTGGCTCGTCGAACTTTAGGACTTTTGCATCGGGGACAAACCTGAATGTCTATGCGGTTTCCCTGCTTTTTCAACTCTTCTAAAGCCTCGGTGACTTCAACGGCGTTTTGAACTTCCGCCTCCAGTTGCTCCTCTAAAACGATGACGCTCTGCTGTTTTTTCCGTTTCTTTTTTGTTTGCGGGTTCGCCATTTTCAACTTGCTCCGTTGCATGTGAGTAATCTGCAGCCTAAACATAGCCTTTCTGGTACAAAGCTTTACTTTAGTACAACCGTTTACAGAATATGATAAATACCTGAAAGGGGAACCTTCCGTGAGGCGAAACGGATGCAACAAAAAACGGCTATAGCGATTTTGCTTGTTGTAATGGTTTTTTCCGTTTCGTTTGTAACCTGCGCCGCTGCAAACAACCACTTCCCAAGCCCCGCCTTATCTACAATGCCAGACACAGAAGGGCATCAGCACCTCGCCTTTTCAGTTGCCGTATCAATAGGCACAAACCTACATGGCAACGCAACCACACTAAACCAGCCGACAAGACTGGAAATATACAACTACGTCAAAAGCAACCCAGGCGTCCACTTTAGGGGAATCTGCGACGAATTAGACTTGTCGGTGGGCGTTGTGCAGTACCATATAAGCGTGCTTGAACACGCAGGTTTGCTTACTTCGCATATTGATGGGCAAAACAAAAGATACTTTGAAAACAACGTATACGAAGCAGCCGACGTAGCATTAATTTCTCTGCTTAGACACGAAACCGCGGGAAAAATTCTTGCAGCCCTATCAGAAGGCAAAGGGGTGCTCCACAGAGATTTAGCCTGCAGTTTAGGGCTTTCTTCGCAAGCGATAACCTGGCAAATGAATAAACTAAAAGACGCGGGGTTGGTTAACGCTGAAAAGGTGGGCGTAAACGTCGAGTACACCCTAAACAAGGCAAACGCAGACACGGCAAAAATGTCTCTTTACTTGACCGCCTCAAGAAGCTAAAACGCAGTGGGGTTGCCGCAGGATTTTTTGGAAAGGAATTATATGTTCATTAACAGAGTTGTACCGTTAGGATGACGTATCGTATGCTGCAAAAGCTGAAGCCTAACCGTAAGATTCTGCTGCTGTGTCTGGTCATGTTCGCAGTTGCGTTCACGGTGTACTACGCAACGGGAGAAGGACACGCCACCTACTACGACTATTATGTACGGTTAGCAGACGCTTTTCTGCATGGCAGACTATACCTCACCGATAATCCCTACTGGCTAAACGAGCTCGTCCCCAACCCGAGTGGACCAGGCTACTACGTGGTTTACCCGCCGCTGCCCGCGGTTCTCATGATGCCGCTTGTAGCCATATTCGGTTTAAGCCTCAACCAAACTTTGGTTTCCCTATTCTTTGGCAGCGCAACCGTCCTAGTCGCCTACTTCGTAGCCAAAGACGTTGCCAGAAAACCCCCAGACAGCAAAGGCGAACATGAAGGCAGATACATCTGGTTTGCGGCGCTCTTCGGGTTCGGCACGATTTTCTGGTGGCTCGCCAGCTCGGGTAGTGTGTGGCTTATAGCGCAGGTGATATCGGCGTTTTTCCTGCTTCTGGCTATACATGAAGCATTCAACAAGGCGCGTCCACTCGTCGTGGGCTTGCTTCTCGGCGCCTCCTTCTGGTGCAGACTACCCACCATACTGGGCATCTTTTTCTTTGCAGGCTTAATTATTTCTCGACAGCAAACCTCAAAGTGGACCGCTAAAATCAGAAGCTCCCTAAAGCCTCTTCTGCTGCTGGCTTTAGGCGCAGGCGTCTTTGTTGCCTTTGATATGGCATACAATTATGCGCGGTTCCAAGCCTTATTTGACGTTGCTTACTGGATGATTCCAGGCATCCTTGAGGAGCCGTGGTTCCATCTGGGCTTGTTTAACCTTGCGTACATACCTGAGAATCTTGCGCCGTTCCTGATGGGGCTGCCCACCTTCAACCTTACCGCGCCCTACATGCACGCGCCCATTCAAGGTATAGCCATCTGGTTCACCACGCCTGCGTTCATTTTCGCTTTGCGCTCAAAAATCAGGGACGCCGTCACGTGGTCCGCTTGGGCAGCCATATTCGCCATAGCCTTTGTGATTTTCACCAAGGGCTTATCAGGGTGGGGGTTCGGCTACCGCTACGCCGTCGATTTCTACCCGTTCCTGTTTGTGCTGGCGGTGCGGGGGATGGGAACGCGTCTACGTTGGTACCATAAACTGCTCATAGGACTGGGCATAGCCGTTAATCTATGGGGCACATTAGCTTTCAACTGGTTCCCCTAAAAAAAGGCAACTATGAAACGTTGCCCTGCGTTTGGGCGCGTTTTCTTCTGCGTCTTCGCCAAAGCAGATAACCAACAAAAACAGCCGCGGAAACCACCAAAACAGCCAAGATTAAATGATGCGACACGCCAGCGACGCGGCGCCAGTTTTCCCCCAGAAACACTCCAACATAAATCAGAAGGGCGTTCCATATGAGGCATCCGACCGTCGTGAAAGCCACAAACTTCGCCAGAGGCATCCGAACGGCTCCAGCGGGAAAAGAAACCAACGTGCGAAACCCAGGAACCAGGCGGCTTAGGAATACTGTGATGGAGCCGTGTTTGCTAAACCAGCCCGCTGCGGTTTCCAGTTGACGCTTGGTGAAGAAGGCTCTGCCCAAGATTTTGTGGTCTAATAAAACGTGGACGCCGCGGTACCCGATGTAGTAGTCAATCAGTGAACCCGCTAACCCCGCTGCGGTGGCTACTATAACGGTTAACTCGAAATTCAGCGTTCCAGAAGAAACCATGTACCCTGCAAAGGGGAGTATAACTTCGCTGGGTATGGGCAGGGAACTGGATTCGAGGAGCATAAGCACAAAAACGCCGCCATAGCCCCACGACTGCACCGTCATCGTAGCGTCTTTAGTGAAAGAGACAAAAAAGCAAACTATGGGACCACTGGTTAGCGGAGCACCCTCTACAAGCAAATCCTCCACAACCTCAAAAATCAAGAACACAGCCACAACCAACACTAAGGATGCAATGATGAGTTGCGGCGCTTTTCGGCGTAGCCAGCCAACCGTTTGAGGAGACGCCAAGGGCATAGCCAAAATTAACGCGGAACTCCCATTTAACTCTGCAGTTGTCAAAAGGCGCTAGGTAAATTCGGCTTCTTTGGCTGCCTTCTCGAAAACGGCTGCGACCAGCAGGTTCCAGAGGCGCTCCGACTCCGCTGCGGCTTTTTCAGGGTTGGTTTCCCGTTTGCAATGCTCTTTAACATGCGCGTCTATTGCTTCAGCCATGGCTTTCAAGTCGGGAACCAAAAGGATTTCCTTTCCACACTCGCATTTTACAGCAATCAAGTGCACATTTTGCTGTGCGATAGATGCCTCTTTTTTATGATGCAGCTTCCTCTTTTTGACCAGCATAAGCTTTTTCCCAGAGCGGTTTTCCTGTTCAAACAGTTCACATATGAATTAAAAACTTGCTTTTAAGAGCTTCAGTTAACTGCGTATCAGCTAAACACTTCAAATTAGTAAATAAATTAGGCATTCGCAAAACCTCAGAAACAACAGAAAAATCCCTCCCCTAACAGGGCGTTAACGGGCAGATTGCCTGCCGCAAGCAAAGAATTGGAGACATTTGTCCTTTTTTGAGACGCGTCGGTGAATATGGCGGCTACACGTTAATTGGCGGTTAGTAATATCTTGACGCTGTTTGCGGTGTAGAGATTTGTCTTGGCGGAAAGTCAGAGTTAACTTAAATATGACGTGCGGGCAATAGCAGTACCTTATGTTTGCAGCAAGTTCCTCAAGCATGTTTGGTGAGTATCTTGAGCTTTTTGCGCACACAGAAATTTTCATTTTTGTTTTTATGGAAATCGCCACGAAAATAGACCTGATTCAACGCGTGATTTTTAAAATGGCTACGGTGAAGGATTACGTGGTTTTTGTTGCGCTTTTTGGTTTATTTTCCGTATTCGGCACATACATTGGAACAACGCAGAGTTCAGGCGCCATCACCAACATCCGAGACCTTGCTCCGATTATCGCAGGGCTTGTTGGCGGTCCAGTTATAGGTTTAGCGGTTGGGTTGATTGGAGGTATTCACCGTTTCTGCCTTGGCGGCGTCTCCAGTCTCGCATGTGCCCTGTCAACGGTTTTGGCGGGGTTACTTGCAGGTTTAGTCTACCACCTAATTAAAGGCAAATTACTAGGCATCATCCCCGGAATCCTATTGGGCGTTGCTATTGAAGTATTACATGGCGCCTTAGCCTTGTTACTTATCCAGCCCTACAGTACAGCCGTCGAAATAGTGATGGATAACATTCCCCAAATGATAATCGCAGTCTCACTGGGCGTAGGCATCGGCATAATCATCATCCACTCCACAAAACCTGCCAAAGCGTTGAAAGAAAAAATTGAAGCCACAGAAGGAGCAAACAAAGGGCAAAAACCCACAGAACATACAAATGATGAAGGTAACGCGGGCTTAAAGGGCAGCTTTTAAGTAAGCATAAGCAACAGAGAAAAACATGGAAGATTTTCCGAAAAAACAACTAAACAGCCCTGCACCAACCCAGGGTTCCTTTCATAAGCAATTAATTTGTGGATGGAAAGAGGTTTAAATATTTGAAGTGTCGTTTATTGGCTGTTTGGTTGGGGTGTTAGTCTAGACCGGTATGACGACGGGCTCCAGAGGCATAACTTTAACGGGTATGCCGACCCTTTGGGGAATGACGAAGCTTTGGAGCAGTCATAGAGATACCCGTAAAGAGTAGCCTTGCGCTGCTCTTGGGGAAAGGTCGTCGGTTCAAATCCGGCACGCCCCACCAAAACTTCGTTTTCTTTGCCTCAGAAATGCATGATTCACGCATAGTATGGGCAGGCACAGATCATATTTTGCTGTTGTTTCTCTGCAGTTTGTTGCATCTGAATGTGTACCAAAACGGTTTTATTGCCGATAATGCAGTTAAACCAAGAGCAACTTCTGGTGTTTTTCTATGAAAACCAATGTACATTTTTTTGCTCCTTCTTTTGCAGCATGGCATCAAAGCGTCTCAAAAATAGATAAAACCAAAGCTAAAGCAAACTTTTTAGTGTCGCTGCTTTTAACTGGGTTAATTGCAGGAGCAGCAATCGGCTTTTTCTCGGTTTCTCAGCAAGGTGCCTCTGCGCAGCCTCCGTATCCGGTTCCCGACGCTATCGTGTCAGCATCAGGCACTGGCTTCGGGAGCGCAGTGACAGACGCCCAAGGATTCTATAACATAACAACTTTCTTGGATACAGGCAACTACACGGTAGCTGCCTCCGCCCAAGGCTACGTGAACACAATGGTTGAAAACGTCTCTGTCACGGCAGGCGAAGAAACAGCTAACGTGGACATCATGATGCCAGTATCTGGGGTCATAACAGGTAATGTAACAGATGCCGCAACAGACATGCCGCTGCCAGACGTGTTCGTCTCAGCCGTACACTCAAACGGGTCAAGCGTAGATGATGTCGCAATAACGGACAGCGAAGGAAACTACCGGTTAGACACTGACCTCCCAACGGGTACCTACAACGTTTCCACATCACTTGCTATGGGATACATATCCCAAACTGTTTCGGTCTCGATAACCGCAGGAGAAACCACAAGCGGCATCAACATAGCCCTGCCCAAATCCGGAGTAATCACCGGAACAGTCAACGACACGGTCTCCTCGATGCCCTTAGCAGACATTTTTGTCCAAGCCGTTTCAGCCGACGGGGAATACGCAGATTTTGCCATAACCAACTCCACGGGGCACTACACAATGAACACAGACCTTGCCACCGGAACCTACAATGTCACAGTAATTTTCCCAGAGGGACATGTACCGAAAACGGTCACTGATATCGCAGTCACGGCGGGAGAACAAACCACAGTCGACATTTCCCTTGACCCCTCCGGCATAATCTCGGGAACAATCACCTCAGACACAGACCAGCCAATTGACAGCGTAATCGTAGTCGCCACCTCCGAAGACGCTGACTTCTTTGGTTCTGCAACAACCAACTCGTCAGGTCACTACAATATAACAAGCGGACTGGGAAACGGAACCTACACAGTCTTTGCATCTTTCGGATTCAGCTTCAACTCAACATCAGGAATAGACGTTACTGAAGGGCAAGCCACAACCGTTAACCTGCAACTCACCATTCAGCCATCTGGCACAATAACAGGCAAAGTCACCAACTCAACAGGAAGCCCAATAGAATTCGCTTTAGTAACAGCACAAGACACACTTGGCCTCAACTTCGGCACAGCAACAACAAACAGCACAGGAGACTACATCATATCCACAGGACTGCAGACAGGAACATACAACGTAACCGCAACCTCAGACGGCTACAACTCAGAGGTTCAAAGTGGAATAACCGTAATAGTCAACCTAGTGACCGCCAACATCGACTTCCAATTAACAGCTAAAGTCTCAGGAAGAATATCGGGGCTAATACAGACACAACAACAAGCACCCCAACCCACGCCGACCCCGACCCCATCACCAACAGCAACACCCTCCCCAAGCCCCACCGCCTCACCAACCCCGACTACTTCGCCAACAGCTTCACCAACCCCAACAGCCTCACCCACCGCCTCACCATCACCAACGTCTACACCAACAGCTTCACCAACCCCAACGGCATCGCCTTCGCCCACAGTCTCCCCGACATCTAGCCCAACGCCTACAGCATCCCCAACCCCAACTGCGTCTCCTTCGCCAACGCCGACTGCTTCCCCATCCCCTACAGCATCCCCAGCGCCAACAACCTCACCAACGCCGACAGTTACACCGTCCCCCACAGCCTCCCCGACACTTAGCCCAACTCCTACAGCGTCTCCGAGCCCAAGTTCATCACCAACAGCTTCACCGACTATACCTGAAATCTCCAGTTTCATCGCGATACTGACTGTCGCCGGGGTAATCGCGTCTGTCGCTTCCGCGGAAATGATTCTGCTGAAAAAGAAGAAAAAACCGTGACCACACAACTTCTTCCCCTTCTTTTTTCTTTGGTCACCAGCGGCAAAACACGCTTTCAACAAGCTTTTTTCAAAACACGAAAACAGCCAGTTGAGCCGTCTTGTAGAGGCAAAACGCAAGGTTTATGAAGGAAACCTCAGGTGTAAATTTGGGTTTGCCGGTCATAGGGCGCGGGTTCCACCTGATCCCGTTCCGAACTCAGAAGTTAAACCGTGTTCCGTTCCCCGCTGTATTGTGGTCTTCGGCCATGAGAACCCGGGAAAGCTGGCAACCTACTTCAAAAGGCACTTAAAAGCAAGCGGTATTTGGCTAAGCTTTATAACTAAGTGCAAATAGTTTTCAAGAGAAGTGATGGTGAAATGATGAATATGCTGGTTCAGCCTTCGATTTTGAACAATCAACTAGGGCTCGGTTCAGGTGACCCTATACTAACAATTATCAGTTTACTTTCGTACCTGTTCATTTTCGTCTTCATATTCTATGGACAAAGAATTCAGATGTACGTTATGATACGGGAAGTAGAAAGTTCGCTGTTCAAACTTAAACTCTTAAAGGAAGAAGGCAGAAAAACCGCCATCGAAACCATAAACGAAATCGGCAAACCCACAGCGGACCCGTCAAGCAAAGTGGACCGCTATCTGGAATATTTCACCATTGCACCACAAAACATGGATCCCTCAGGCATAGTGCACAAGCTTGACCACATCCTTGACGTTAGAGATGAACGCTTAAAGGAGGAAGTGAAGCTTATGGCTCCTGCAAGCGACGAAGTGCAAGTTTACAACTTAGAAAACACGCTGGAAGCAGCGATGGCACTAAACTTCATCTACAAAGTCGTGCGCCACTACTACCTACAAGGCAAGAAAACACTAAGCCTCTACACCATAATGCAGCTTCAGATGATTCTGCCCCTAGTCATGAAAGAGGCAGAGGCATACTCAAGCGCGCTAAAAGCCTTCGCCTACGGGCAACCCATCGGAGACGGCGTGGGACCCCTAATCGCAGCTAGACTCATGCACGGACACGAAGTACGCAAAGTCCCCAAAGACTGCGTCGTCGCAACAGTACCCTTTGAAAACCGCACCGCCCTCGTCACGAAAGCCGAAGGCCCAGGCGGAAACGTAGGCAAACCAGGCGATGCCGTCAAAGCACTCATCGAAGAAAACAGAGGCAAAATCTCCGCTGTCATCATGATTGACGCTGGCTTAAAGCTGGAAGGGGAAGCGTTAGGTGAAATCGCGGAAGGCATCGGCGCGGCAATTGGAGGACCAGGCGTTGACCAGTACAAGATTGAAGAAGCAATAATGGAGGACAAGATTCCCCTTTACGCAGTTATAGTGAAAGAGGACATCGGCGACGCCGTTTCCATGATGCGCAAAGAAATCTCTAACGCGGCAGAAAAAGCCATCGAACGCGTCAAAGACGTGGTTAAGGAAAGAACCAAAGAAGGCGACCAAATCATAATTGTGGGCGTCGGAAACACCATAGGAGTAGGGCAATAGGAGGAACATGAAATGACAAACAAAGCAGCCTCTTCAGGAAGTAGCAACAAAATCTCAACGTTTGTACTAGCAGTAACATACATCACTTTAATCCTATCCATCATAGCCATAGTTGCAGGGGTAACCGCATTCTACGAGGGCTTCATTGAAGTCACAGCTTACCTGCTAGCCATAGGATTCATCGCCTTGGCGCTTTCAGGCTACTACGTGTTCCAGTCCCGCAAGCACGTTGCAACCCTAAAAATCGAAACCCCCAAAATCCTAACCACCATCGAATGCATCAAGTGCGGCATAAAAAGCACCCGAGAATTCCAACGCGGCGACTACGTCTACAAAGAACTCGACAAATGCAGCAAATGCGAAGACACACAGGTAATCACAGCAATTTACCGTGAACCAACCCTGAAAGAAAAAGAAAAAAACCCAACCGCCTAAATCAACAACCCGTGTAGTAAAGGGCGCTCGTTCAAACCGAGTTAACCCACAAACTTTTTCCTCTTTTCTCGTCAGCTCTATCTGGAGTTCATTGTCTTCTTGTAGGGGCAACCGCGCCAGTCAGGCATATATTGACCAGCCGAGTTAAATGAATCCAAGCTTTTCATAGAATTGCAGGTCGGATGGCGCGCTCAGGGCGTTTAAGTCCAGATTGCCGTGTCGTTGTTTTGCCGTCTAAATGGAAGGGGGAGTTGGCGGGTAATGTTTTGTTGAGTGAACCCTTTAGGTGAGGATGGTGCACCCGTCTTCTTTTACCAGCAACGTATGTTCGGCTTGAGTTACCGTTTTTCGGGTGACCTCAACAAAAACGGGGTACCCCATGATTGCTTTGGTTGCTAAAAGCTCTCTGAAGACTTCGCGGTGCCGCTTCTCAGGCAAAACGCCTATCAGCCACCGTTCAGCAAACGGCAATGTCCGAAAATTATCTTCAATGAACTTTAGAAGCTGCTTTGCATCGGGGTTTTTGGTGGACTTGGTTTTCACCAACCGAAATATCGTTTTCTGAGCGGTATCCTCTACTGCCCCGCCTGCCTCGTGGACGGTGACGAAGGGTTCAATGGCGTAGAGTTCGCCTGCCTTGAGCTTCCCAAAAGAAATCTGATTAACGTTAGGGATGCTTTTGCCTGCGTGAACGATGTATCGGCCAACCGAGTGCCCCGTCAAGTTCTGGATAGGTTTGAAACCGCGGTTTTTGATGGTGTTTTCGATGACGCTGCCGATTTTGGATGGGGAAACATCCGCCTGAATTGTAGCTATAGCCGCCTTCAGGGCAGTTTCAGCGGTCTCCGTCATGATTTCGTAGTCGGAGTTAAAGCAAGCCGTAAAGGCAGTGTCAGTAACGTAGCCGTCGATGTGGACGCCCATGTCCACTTTAACCACAGACCGCTCTGGAATCCTGCTGGTGTCACCAGGAGGAGAAGTATAGTGGGCGGCTACTTCGTCTATGGAAACGTTACATGGGAAAGCGGGTTTTCCGCCTTTCTCGCAGATAAGCGCCTCAGCTTTCTCACACACTTCAAGAATCGACATGTTTTCGCGTACGTACCCCCGCATTTCTTCGCGGGATTCACGCAGAATCTGTCCTGAAAGCCTAAACTTCTCTAAGGCTTCTTCATCATAGAGTGTCATTCACGGTTTCACTTCAACTGCTCATACGGCTCATGTTAACGTCCTGCACGCTTAAATGCCTACCCACACGCCACAAACGTTTATGGCTTGTAGATTTTGGGGTCCAGAACCGCGAAGTTGTTGCCGCCTGCGTGGTAGAGCATTCGTGCTGACTCTAAGCTGTAGCGTTCAGTGAAGACGCCGGGGCTAGCGTATGCCGCAACCACTTTGCCCACGAAAACCGTGTGGTCGCCCGTTGTGAATTGGTCTTCAACGGTGCATTCTATGTGGGCGATGCATTCTTTGATGGCGGGGGCAGTCACTTTTTTGGCTGGAATCGGCGTTAACCCTGCTTTCTTGAATTTGTCAAAGCTTCGACCGCTAAATGAGCCGCAGGCGTAAACGGACTGCAACAGCTCCAGCGTGGGGATGTTTATGACGAAATCCTTGGATTCATCGATGAGCGTGTGTGAGTGCCGTTGGGGTGATATGCTGATTGCGACAAGGGGTGGTTTGCTGCTGGTGGGCATTGCCCAGGCTATGGCGGTAACGTTAGGTTTGCCTGTTTTTCCCACGCAAGAAACCAAGACGGTGTGCATTGGATGAAGAAGCCGATAGGCGTATTGAGAGGTAACTTCCACTTTGCCAGACATAACAATTCACTATTTGCATTCACGCGTTACAAACTTATTTCTTTTTTCATTGCCCCTAACATTCATACAACTGGTTTTTGGCTAATTAGAAAAAGCTTTACAAGCAGAAAAAGAAGAAAGGGACGGCGTTAGAATGGCTTAAACAGACCCGCAAATACTAGCCAGACAAGTACCGTTTTCGCTACGAAACTCAGGACAATATAGGCTCTTTCTCCGTAAAGGTAATCTCTCCAGCGTCCCACTCCCTTGTACTGCAGCGCCATGTTGACTGCGAAGCTCATGAACAGAACCAAGTACACAGCAAATATTGTGTAAACAAACGCGGGCACGTTGCCTTCGCTTGAGATAACGGCGCCTGTGAAGTAAGCAAACAGCACCACCCACGGGAACCCGCCTGAAATGCTTCCTAAATTGAATGCTGCCCAGCTGGTTTTCTCTGTTTTCTGGTTTATGACCTCCATGAGGTACCCGAACATTATCATCATAGCGTTTAAGACAAAAATCATTGCCAGCGACCAGAAATCCAATATGCCAACAAAAGTAGAAATCACCCAAATCATAATTGAACTTGAAAAAGCGTATTCATACCACCGATAGGGATTCATGCCTTTTTTGAGGTTTTCGTTGTAGGATTTGTTTTTGGGAAAAGCAATGATGAAATGAGCGAAAGCTGAAATCAGCGGGAAAGCAGCCAGCAAGATGCCCAGATAGCCAATTGTGAAGAACACCTGAGGGTTAGGCGCGGCGATAATTGCGGGGCTGGCGGGATTTACCTGCGTGAAGCTAAGATAGAACGTGTAGATGTCGGTTCCTTTCGGCCAAGTCAAAAGAAAAGTCAAGGCGAGAATGGCAATTCCGTTTGCCAACTGCAAAATGCCCGCGCCTATGTTAAACTTCTTAAGGTACCCGAAGGATATTGGCGAGTTCGCTATTATCTCCTGCCTTTCTTTATAGTCCACTTTTCATCTCTCCAACTCTCTATTTCCATCTTTATTGTTTTCAGCTTATAAATTTTTGGAGCCACTTTGATTACTAAAAAAAATCCAAGCAGCCCGATAGAGCAATTGAGAAGCGTGGTTGAAGATGAGGGTTGCTGGGTTCATCAGGGGTTTCCACTTCAACAGCGACCTCGTTTCTTCGCAAGAAGCCGGGAATAAACGGCGGGTTGTACAGCATCGTGAATACTTGCCCTTTCAGTTTGATTTTTGCCTCAACTAATGCGTTCAGCAACTCTTGCGTCTTCTTTTCAAAGTGCTCCCCCGACCAACCGCCAGAGAAACGTAAAGCAGCAACAAGGCGGGCTGGAACTTCAGCTATTTTCACTCGTTCATCCAGTGGTTCAGGCGTGGTTTCCAGAGTGAATTCTTTGGGCATAACAAACGCCATGGAATCAGATTCTGAGAAGACGGGAGAGGTCATTGCGATTTTTTGAGACATAACTGGAGCGGTCATTTTCACCTTGGACTGCTGCTTGTTTTCTCCAGTAATATACGTGTATAACAGATTAAAGGCGTCTGTTTGGGGGTTGTCCACTTTAGCGATAACTATCTTTGGGTAGCGGCGAATCTCCACTTTGCCCACTTTGCGAATGATTTCGTACTCTATTGTTTCAACCAACGCTCTCACGCCCACGTTTAGGTTCCTTACAAGGGCGAAACAACAGCTTGACCCGGACTTTTAGGCATCAAAACTTTGTCGATTACGTGAATAACGCCGTTGTCTGCCATGACATCAGCTTTTATGACGTTAGCATCGTTGATTTTGATGTTGCTATGAAGATGCCATCTTGCCGCGTCAATTTTCAACTCTTGACCCTGCAGAGTTTTAGCTGTCTTGAGTTTTGCCGCATCAGCCGCCAAAACCTTGCCCTCAACCACATGGTAAGTCAAAATTGACTTTAGCTTAGGGATGTCTTTTAGGAGACTTTCAACGGTGCCTGCGGGAAGCTTAGCAAACGCCTCGTCTGTTGGCGCGAAGACCGTGAACGGACCCTTTGTGTTTAAAGTTTCCACTAATCCTGCCGCCTTGGTTGCCGCATAAAGAGTTTTGAAGTTGCCTGCTGCAACTGCAGTATCACAAATACCTGCCATTCTCAATTCACCTCCACAAAATTTGATAAAAGATACAATAAGATTAAAGAAAAAGGGAACTAAAAAACATTTACATCCCCAGACAAATCAGCTCCTGAAGCACAACACGCTACTTCCGAATGAATAACTCAACAAAAAATAGCCACTGAAAAAGCAGATACCGCTCTGAAGCTACAATTAGAAAAAGGAGTTACCGTTTTACACGGTACTGTGCGATTACGTCTTTGGCTTTTTCGCGGCGCTCTCTGTGTGCTTCAAGAAACTTGTTGAGTTTCCCAACTATGTCCATTTTACATTCCCCGCAGAGTAATTCGCCTGCACGACACTTGCGTTCGCGCTCTGCCAGTTTGCTGTTGTCTTCCTCGAAGAGGTAGAAGTAGTATTGGAATATGCTGCAGACTGAGGGGTCAGCGCCAAGTTTCCGCTGCTCCGCTGCCGTGCCTTTGCCTCCTGTGAAGGCGTTCCAGATTTTCTTCTTCACCACCTCGGGTGGGTCCATTGTGAATATGCTGGTTTCGGGCATGGAGGCACTCATTTTTCCGCCTGCAGCCAGACCGGGGAGGAAGCGGCAGTGAATCTGGGCTGGCTTGTAGTATCCGAGTTTCTGGGCGATGTCGCGGGTTACCCTCCAATAGGGGTCTTGGTCTATAGCAGCAGGAATCAAGGCAGGAACATTTTCGCCTGTAAGTTTCTTGTGGATGAAACAGGGCGCTGCCTGTATGGCGGGCCAGAAAACCCAGCCGATGTTGGTGCTGTCCTGAAAACCAAAAGTGCTCCGGGCAGTGCTGTAGGTTATGCGTTTAGCAACTTCCAACGTGATGTCGTAGAGCAAATCCATATCCTGCACATCATAAATAATGTAGGTGTCTTCTGGTTTGAAGCCCACAGCTATGAGATCCAACGCGTTCTCGTAGGACCACTTCCGTGTTTCCGCCAAAGTGGCATCATCATCTATGAGGAACTTCTCATCGTCGGTCATCTGGAAGTACAGGCGGACACCAAATTTCTCTTGAAGATGCCTTGTAAAAATCCACGGTACAAGATGCCCAATGTGAACGGGTCCGCTTGGTCCCCGCCCCGTGTAAAGCACAAACTTTGTGCCTTGTTCATACAGGTTAAGGACGACATCGAGGTCGCGGTGGCTAAAGAAAATGTGGCGGTCAATCTGCAGGTGCAGTTTGTCGGTGTACTTTGCGATTTTGCCAAGTAACTCGTCGGTGAGGGGTTGGGTACCGAATTCGCGGATTAACCGTGCATAGTCGACTTTACCTTTAACTTCCCAAGGGGTAACGACCATGTCATTGTTGCGTTCTGGGTTAGACGTAGACATGCCTGTTCACGGATGAGCTTATTTGTTTGGAGAAAAGAAGGGGGAGGTCATATATCTGTTTTTTACTCAACAGAAGCCCCCTGCAGCGTCTGTTAATTGTTAGGGAAGGCTTTCGTGTTTACAGAGGTTATTCTGGGGTTACTATGGCGGGGGATTCGGTTTCTTCTGTCTGTTCGGGCAGTTCCGCTTCAGCGGTTTGTTCAAGAATTGGCTTTGTGACTTTACGTGCGTGGGTTATGTAGCCGGTGTGTCCAGTCATGAGGGTTTGCGGTCGGGTTTTTCCGCGTTCTATTTGCATTCCGCGCATGATGCATTCGAAGGTTTCGATGGCAACGAAGTTGTGTTCTTTTAGGGCTTCAACGGTTTTGACAACTTGGTCTATGGTTGGGCTAAACGAGACGATGGTTCCTGAGGGCTTAAGCGCTTCATACGCTCGGGGAACCACAAGCCATGGAACAGCTAAATCCAGCACAACCGCATCCACATCTGTTTCGTCAATTCCTGCAACAACATCTTTGAGTTTAAGCTCCACAGAGTCTAGGAGACCTGAGCGTTTGAGGTTTTTCTCAGCGGTTTTTTGTCCTTCAGGGCGGATGTCGTAGCTGTAGATTTTGCCTGTTGGCTGCACGTAATGCGCAAGTGCGGTGGTTAATGCGCCTGTTCCTGTTCCTGATTCAACAACTCTGCTTCCGGGTCCAACGCCGCTGAACATAACGATGAGTGAGGCATCTTTGGGGTAGGTTATCTGGGTGTTGCGGCTGGATTTCATGATGTAGTCGGTTAGTTGGGGCTTGAGCACGGTGAAGTTTATGCCTAGACTGCTTTTGAATGCGGAACCGTATTCTTTGCCGATGAGGTCATCGAATTTCACGTAGCCCTTGTGGGTGTGGAAGGTTTGCCCCGCTTGAACTTTAATCATGTAGGTCTTTCGTACATCTAAGTAAAGCAGGATATTGTCGCCTTCAGCGATTTTCTCGAGTGTCAACTGTCTAATTTTCCCCTTTTGAATAGTTACTGTTTGATGGGTACATGCGTTTCTACTCATTTAAACTTTGAAGTCGGGTTAGGCTGTTTCATGAATTAAGGTCTTGTTCTGTGGATATGTTCTGTTTATGGGGTTTGTGTTGTCGAAAAATGGCGGGATTTGGGGGGTTTGTCTTTTTTTGGCGTGGTTTTGTTTGGGTTCAAGAAAAACGGGGGCGCCCTGTTGTGGGTTAGTGGGGTTATTTTTTTCTTCGTTTTCTAATTAGGTTTGCCAGATTCGGGGGCTGAAGCCATTCTTATGAGGATGCCCTTCGGCTAATGCGGAAAGTTGAAGCCTCGGGTACGTGAGGTTTACGAGGCAGGCTGGGTTTTCCGTTTTTGCTGTTTGGGGTTTTATCTGTTGGTTATTTTGGGGTTTGTTGAATGTTTTTTGGTTTTTGAGGGTTAATGGAAAGGCTTAAGTATTTAATATTAGTTATAACTAACCTGATGTTATGTATGCATAACATTAAGTTATCTTTAAGCAACAAAGGAATGGAAAACAAATGAACAACAAAACAACAACCATCCTAACCACCTCACTACTAGCCATAGTAACAATAACAATGGCAGCCTACATCGCCTACCCAGAAATCATCGGATACGGCGAAGCAGCAACCATCACAATTGCAGCAACCCTCATAGTTTTCGCAGCCTACATCCTCTGGGACAGAATCCGAAACGTATCAAAAGGCTTCCCCGCAAAAGACGAAAGACTACAAACCATAAACCACAAAGCAGGATACTACGGCTTCATAGCAGCCATCTGGACCGCCGTCGGCGCCCCCCTACTCACAGACATCCTGTTTGACTACGAACTGGAAGGTCACCTTGTAACGGCATCAGTAGTAGTGGTTGCAGGATTAGTATTCGCCATCTCATATCTCTATTTAGCGCGGAAGGGAAACTGAATTGAAAACTCGAATAAAAGAACTCAGAGCACGATACAACCTCACCCAAGAAGACCTAGCAAAAAAGATAGGCGTCCGAAGAGAAACCATCCTCTTCATAGAAAAAGGAAACTACAACCCCTCCCTAAACCTAGCCCACGACATAGCCAAAGCGCTACAGACAACCATCGACGACCTCTTCATCTTTGAAGACACATAAACAACCAAAGAAAAAATGGCGCCTACTTGTTTGTCCTGCTTCCAATGGCTTTTTTAAATCGCCTTTTTGCGAGACGGAAATTCTTATGAAATCGTTTTTCCTAACGGCGCTTGTGATGATGCTTTGCCTTTGACAAAACCAGTAGAGTTCAAGACTACGCTGCGACAAGGCAACCGAATTCAAGTCCCCAAGCAAATCCGCTGGGCGTTCAAGCTTGACTCCAGCCAAGTCCTGCAGGTTGCCGTGCGTTTCGATGGGCACTGGCGTAGCAGGGAAGAGTTTTTTGGTCAGATGTGCAAGGATGGACGAATAACGGTCCCAAAAGTTGTGTGCGGTCTACTAAAGCATTATTGGGAAGAGGACATAACAGGGGCAATTATGAAGGTTGAGATGGCACCCTCAGACGGAATAGAGGACACCCAAGAAGAAAACTAAACGCAGTCAGGGGCTTGTTTTGGTTTCAGCTTTTCTTTTTCTCTGCCGCTCAACCAAACGTTTTACTTTTTTCCACCTTCAGCTCAGAAGTTTCTCTATCAGAACAATTAGTTAGCAACTGTTCTAAAACGTAGAATTAAGTAAAGACCACTACGATAGTAGTTTGTGTGAAAGACATGAGTTCGACGAAAAATCACGCGAAGGCATGTGTGATTGGTGTCGCTATACTTCTTGTCTCATCAACATTGTTAGTTCTCTATTTGTTCAATGGGGTGTCCACGGCAAATGAAGACCTTTCGGCTGACAGCATTAAACCCCAAACCCCTCATTACTTAGTTTATTCTTCAGGAAACGAAAGCAAAATCTTTCTGTTATCGGCTGAGCCAAGCTACGGCTACTGGACCCAGAATGACACGCACATGGACTGGTTTTCTAATGGACCCATAATTCACAAAGGTGACCCCGTTTTTGTGGTAAACTCAACAGTTAGAAATGACTACACCCAAAACGACAAGGCAGGCGTGGTAAGCGCAGTTAACAGTTACAACCACTCAGAAGTTTCCTTCGCAGTTAAGCTTTATGACAAGAATAACAACACCATTAACGCGCTGCAAGCTTATCCAAGGGTCGATACAAGGTTGGGCAGCAACGTATTTTCCTTTGAAAGGGGTAGAGCAGAGCCGTTTGAACTGTATTTTGCCACAGCCAATCGAAACATAGACCATTTCGAAATAGTTGTTCTATACGTATCAAGCATGCCTCCACCCTGAAATGTTTGACGCTTTTTCAGGATACTGCGACCTCTTTGTTTCGTTTACGTTTTTGTGATAGCCACATTGAGAGCCAAGGAAGCATCAGTAGGCAGCCTACGGGAGTTATCCATGATGCGAGGGTTCGGGTTTTGCTTGGAGAGGCAAATATGCTGCTGACGTTGCCGTCGTAGCTTACGTGGATGGTGTCTGAACTGGGGTTGGCGAAGGCTAAGGTTGCGTTAACGGCATATTTGTTTGGAATGTAGTCGATTAAGCCTGAGGCGCCTTCTTGCTGCAAGCCTATGACGCTGGAGTTAGTGCTTACAAATTCCTGCAGAAGAGCAAGGTCTCGAGAAGGAAGTTTTTCTGTAACTTCTTGGTAATCCATTTCCAGCATATATATGCAAAGGGTGCCGTTGGCTGCATAGTCAATTTTTAACTCCTGTTGGGAGGTCAAAGTGCGGAAGAAAGAGATATGGAACGACCCATTGCCTGGTAACAGAAGACCAATGGGACTGTTGGATCCCAGAAACTGGAAGGATTCGGGGGCAACAGATTCTGAGCTGGTAAAGGTGCTTGTCACGTTGGGTGGAATAAAAGACGCCAGAAGCAAAGCTAACCCTATAGCGACGGCGATGGCTCCGATGCGGCCTACAAAGGATATTTGACGTTTCAAAGATTAAGCCTCCTAGTGAAGTAATAGTAACTTAACGAAAGCAAGGCCCCGATGATTGCGTAACTTGCCCCAACGTAGAGGAGTACCTCTGAAAAAGCGGGCGTCCAAAAAGGAACATGTGAAGGATAATACTGCTGCAGAGCCAAATCCGGAGAAAACACCGAGAGAAGCTGAATAAACAGGGGAGACTTCGAAGCATAGGATGCATTGGTCAGGATAGTAGAGCCAACCGTGAAAGCGAAGTAGATGATAACGCCGACCACCAGCGTTGGACCTCCACGTTTAATGAATAAGGTAATCAGCAGTAGGATGCAGGCGATTATGAGCGGAAAACTCAGGTTTGCAGCAAACGTGAGAAGCACAATGCCCAGGTTAGGGAACACTGTGTCAGGAGCCAACAGGCAGATGGCTGAAAGCTGAACCACCAGAAAGAGCGCAATTGACACAGCCAAAGCTGAAACGAGTTTAGCCGTTAAGATACTTCCTCGCTTTAGGGGGTAGGAGAACTGTGTTTGGATTATGCCCTTTTCGAGGTCGCTGCCTAAGCCGTAGGCGATGTTCTTGAAGATTACGATTATGAGTATGAACATTGTTAGACTCAGAAGCCCCGTGGATCCCAGCAGAGACGAGGTTAAATGGTAAGCTACAGCGTCACTTGAGGTTGCTCCGCTAGAGGGGATAACACCCCGAACAGAGACAAACGTGCCGAGCACATAAAGGAAGGCAAATATCTCCAGAATAGGAAAACGATAATCCTCATGAATCGCAGAAGACAAAACCTCCAAAAACGGTCTACCGCTACCCTTTTTCGCGTCCATCTCAGCGTCCCCCCTCGCTTGCAGACATAACCCGCTCATAAAGCGCCTCAATCGACGCGTTCCCAGTTTCAATGCCGTAGATTTTCGCGTTTACTTTTCGGGCCAGCCGCGAAACATCCTCGAAAAGCGCCTCTTCCTTGTCATTAGGTACTTGAACGGAGACGCCGCGACCATCAACTTCAGCTACTTCCGCATAGGGCAGTGCCCGTATTTCTTGGGCTAACTCCGCGGATTTATCAGTTGATACTCTGATTATTCCCGCAGCAAATTTGCCGTACAACTCATTTAACGTGCCTGAAGCCCCAACTTTTCCGTGATTCACGATAACTACGGAATCGCATATGCGGCTCAACTCAGGCAGAATATGGGAAGAAACAAGAAAAGTGACGCCCTCATCGTCATGAAGCTGCGAAACCAAATCAAACAGGCTACTCCGAGCTTGAGGGTCAAGATTAGCAGTCATTTCATCACCTATAATCAGTTTGGGGCTGTGAATTAACGCGTGGGAGATAGAGAACTTTTGAAGCATACCCGCCGAAAGCCCCTTGATGGGGCGGTCCCAAGCGCCCTGTAAATCAACCAGCTTAAGAACCTCCATTGCACGGGATTCGGGAACCCCGAAGATTCGGCAGACCCTCTGCAGGTACTCTAAGGTTTTTTGGTGAGCAGGGAAAAACGCTTTTTCATGAATCACACCTATCAGGGGACGAATCGCAGGGTTATCCCAAGGGTCTTGCCCAAACACTTCCACTTTGCCCTGGTCAGGCTTAAGCAACCCCAGTATCATTTTGATGGTGGTGGTTTTGCCTGCGCCGTTTGGACCAATCAGCCCCGTAATTGAGCCTTCATTCAAGCTCAAAGTTAAGCCGTCAACAGCGTTTACATTGCCAAAGTTTTTGGCTAGGTTTTCTGCTTTAACCAGCGTCATGAACCCCCATTTGGATGATAAGTTATTATAGCCTTGCTCTCTGCGGGTGAGTCTAACTTATATTCAAAAGTCACGTAGTAGTCACGTTATGAAAAAGGCTTGGCTACTCCTTGTACTCATACTGGTGATTGCCACGCAATGGACGTTTCTGTCGGCGTTCCACTCCGTTTCAGAAAGCCAAATCACCAACGAGACATCTGCGGTGGTAATCTCTAAGGCAAACTACGCTTTCATGAGAGCCCACATCGAAATATTTCCAGAGTACATAGTAAACTACACAGCACAAACACTTCAACAAGCCAATGTAACCTTGACCTTTCAGGATGGCTCACAAAAACAAATAACTGAAAACTACGCCTTCGACGTGTTTCTCACCCGAACAGCAAGCCACTTTGGAAGCATCAGCGCAGTAACCCCAGGATACAGCATACTCATTTCGGATGACCACCCCATAAACGCCGCAGTAATGTCCAATGTTTCAGAGGATTTCTTCACCTACGGGGTAGGAAGCTCCTATTTGCTTGACAGAATTGATGTTTACTGGTTTAAAATCGAAGGCGACGCCCACGTCAGCATAAGCGGATATGGCTTGGCGATTTGATGGAACAAAACTTAACAGCCAAAATGGAAATGCTCATGACCGCCCTTGACCAAGTGCGGAAATACAAAGAAATCGTAGCGTCGATGGCAGATTTTGCGGTAATCACTGCCCTTTCAATAGCCACAGCATTAGCATTCCTTATGCTTGCGAAATTTGGCGTTCTCTTTGGATGGTTTAACCCATGGGATGGCATAGCGGGGCTTCTGGCGCTCCTCACGGTTATCGTGCTCGTCGGCGGAGTAGTTTTTGCAGGATTCTGGGTTAACCGAAGAGTCAGACATGTAAAAGTGGGGCAGTGGAAACCTACGCTGGAGGAAGGTGCACCTGGAGCCATCAAGCTGCTTCAAGAACTGAACTGGGAAAACATCTTCAAAGACATCAGACGCGCCAAAATGGGATTCACCATTTACGGGTTAACCCGAGTCTTCATCAGCTGGCTCATAATCGCAGTTGTGCTTAACTTCGCGGCAGGCTTCCTAAGCAGCATCGTACACGTTGCGGAAATTAACCTGACGTTGACAATGGATCTCCTTTCGGTGGTTATTGCGGTTTTCATTAACCGAAAAGACCTCCAAAAAAGGTACGAGCAAGTGGGGAACCTAGACGCGCTTTTATGGGAACTTCGGTGGTTTGACAATGAATTCAGGAGAGCCGATTTCGAAACCTGACCTCTACGTGCTGGCCAGGATAATCAAGGTTCTCAAAGAACGCCAAAAACTGAACCGAACCGCCCTGGCAACCGCAACCGGACTCTCCTACGACCGCCTAATCCGATACTTAGAGTGGATGGAGGGCAAGGAGTTTGTCCAATTCGACGCAGAAGGCGACATTACACTCACTAAGAAAGGCGCCAAAACCTACGACGACCTCGTCAAATGGATACTGCAATATGTGGGCAAAGTACGATTCCCCAAAATCTAAGCACACGCAAGCCGCTAAAGCAGGTATTCCTTGTTTTTCTGGGTGGGGATGGTTTGGCTTTTGAGGTCCCGCATGAACCCAGCGAATAAATCTGCTTGCTCGGTGTGCACTGGAAACAACTTTTTGCTGTTGATGGCTTTTAGTGCGGCTTTGAGTTGCAGGGGCATCATATGACCTGAAACGTGCACGTGGTACTGTGGCAGCCCGTAGTGCCGTAGCCAATTGACGAGCCGTTCAAAGTCGAGTTCCATCTCCTCGTTGAAGGGTTCCGAAGCTGACAACACATAGCAGCTGCCCGCCTCAGGCTCCAACGCAACAAGCTCCTCAAAATCGTGAAAACTCAAAGCTAAAACCAGGCGGCACTGGCGCTTCGAAGCTTCGAACACGTCAAAAACCTTGTCTTCCCCGTCAAACCGCTCCATCAGGGCGCGTTCCCAACGTTCATACCGCTGCTTCGACTTTCGAAAAACCATCAGGTTCGGGTCAGACAGGTCAGGAACTGCAAGGTGCTTGTCGCTTCGGAGTGCATCCAGCAGCTTGGCTTGACGCAGTGAAACAGCAAGGCACCGCCCGTTCTTCTTGGCTATGCTAAAGAAGCTGTTGAGGCGGTCCACATCGGAGTAGCCGAATTCTGCCAGCACAACGCCGTTTGCCTGCGAGATGATGCTGTTCAACTTGGCTTGCACTTCAACCTCGTTAGACACGGAGGCACCTGTCATGTTTGTGGCTTCAGTAACGACCGCCACAGGTTCCGCGGTTTTGGCTGCCTCAACAAAATCCTGTGTCATTCCAGGTTTGGCACCGTGGTCACGGAAGTCACCCGTGTACACGACAGAGCCGTTGGAGGTGTGAATTACAAAGCCGTAGGCGCCGGGCACTGAGTGGTCAACGTGAACGGGCTCTACCTCTATGGTGCCGACGCGGATTTTGTCGCCTGTCCGAAACGCTTGGAAACTGATGTCTTTGACGCTGAACTCCAAGTCCTGTCGGCGAACTTCCCCCAACGTCTGTAGAATGGTTCGTGTGGTTTCTCCGCAGTAAACGGGAATCTCGCGTTTGATAAAAGACAAGTAGGCTGTGTGGTCTAGGTGCCCATGTGAGATGAAGACGGCGTCTGCTTGGGGCGGGGCTTTGTCGAATTTGTATAAGCCTTCGATTTTAGGTAAGATGCCAAGCTCCTGCAGGCTCACTTCACTCTTGGGTGACAAAAAGGGCGGCGAGTAAAACTGTTTCTTCTGACCAAAAGACATGCCGAAGTCAAAGAAGACGCGGGTGCCGCGGTCTTGGAGAAGAATTTTGTTTCCGCCGATTTCGTCGACTCCGCCATAGAAGGTTAAGCTGGTTGTGGATTTCACCATTTCTTGCACTTTGGTCCTTTGACGCTTTTGCATGTGTTCACCATAGTCCGCAGCACACTTGGCAGCGTGAAAATACTGAACACGCGGGTGTACCGCACTATAGCTGCGCACTTCACTGCTTCGGCGCTTCCGCCTGCCTGCAGGTACCCGTCGATGAAGGCTTGTGCGATTGCCGCAGCTTTCTGCTCGCCTTCCAGCGGCATATAGTGTCCACAATAGTAGAGGAAGCAGGCTATATCCCAAGATTTGTCGCCGCTTCGGCTTGCCTGCTCAAAGTCCAGCAGGTACATTTCGCCGCTGGGGCTGACAAAAGTGTTCTCAGGTTTGGTGTCGCCTAAAACCACATTCAAAGCATGCACCTTAGCGTATGTTTCGCCCGCCCGACGTATAAGCTCCAAATCCTTGGCGGAACGTGCGGTGTTTACACCTGAAACGGCTATACGTTTAACGGCGTTGCTAAGGTTTTCACCTTCCAAAAACTCCATAAACACCAACCGCTCATCAGCGCTCACATGCAAGATTTTCGGAACCAAAAAACCCGCGTTAGCCAACAGCTCGTTTATGGCGCATTCCCGCTCCAATCTAGACTTGCCCAAGAGCGCAAAGCTGCGAGCGCCCAAGCTCCAAATGGACAACGGAAACCACTTCATGCTGTGCAGGTCTTTGAACTGTTTAACCAAAATTTTCTTTTCGCTATGGTCAGTGCTTGCTTTGATGAGGTAAACGTCGTTGAGGACGCCGCCGAACTGCTCCACCTTGATTTTGTTGTAGTCGCCTGTCTTCAAAAACTGCTGGCTGTAGGCGCGGATGTCCACTTTATCAGCTAAAGTGACAAAGCCCTGAGCAGTAGGAACCAAAACATAGTTTTTGGGGTCGATGAAGCTGCCGAAAAAATTGATTTCTCGTCGCCACAGCGGCGTCTGAAACTTAAAGAATGCCTCTGAATTCTGAGAAAGAAAATTAAGAAGCTGCGGGAAAGCCCCGAAAAATGAGGAGAACAAGGTACGAGGGGCATTTTTTATGATGTTAGTGAAACGTGTTTTTTGGTTGTTGCTTGCCTTTATGAACGCGTTTGTGAGGGTAATGTAGTCGCTGGAAAAAACGACGTCGCCGTTCTTCTCTAGCAAACGCAGAGCCTTAATGTAGCCGCCGAGGACAAAATCTACCTTCTGCTTATCTGCGTTGCCGCACAGAAACTGGGAGGCGCCATACGCCATCGGCGGGAAAACTCGGACGCGGTTAAGCATAACCTCGTACATGAAGTATTCAGGTTTAATGCGGAGATTATGCGAAAGCTCAGGATAACTGAGAACAATGTTTTCGAGAAGCTCCAGAATCAAACGGGTTTTCAACGCAATTTCTTGACGGTGAATAAAATCATTCTCAACCAGAGAGGTGTAGGGAAAAATCAGGCGGCTGGCAAGAGCTTCACCTAGAAAACCGCGGTCAACATCCCGCTCGAATATCCACTGGTCAACCACAAAGAAAATCACGTTTCTGCCGTCTATGGAACGCATATAACTCATGAGTCTAGGCTGGAAGTCATGCAGCACCAAGAGCACTTCAACGGTGGATTTGGCGCTGGGCTCTTCTATGGTGTAGTCATCTGACTGGCAAACCGCAGTAATCTTGTAGGGTCCAGCGACGTGCCTGCAGAACTCAAGAATTTCCCTTTCGAACCCGTTGTTCACTTTGGCAGATTTCTGAATCAAACCGTCACCTAGACAGGTATGTATCAGAAAAGGTAATGGTGAAACAAGTATATTTAATGCATGTTACCAGTTTTTCAACCCGAAAACAGTTTCAGAAAGCCACGTCTGCTTTGGGCTTTATGGGTTCTGAACGGAGGCTTAGGTATAGCAAAACTTTTAAGGTGGGAAGCATGAAACGAGAAAACGGGAGGAACAGAGAGAGAATGAACTTTGAAACAAGTAAAAGCCTAGGCGGAGTCGGCGCAATTCTGCTGTTCATCAGTCCATTGACAGGCATGGTAACGGGATTCTCAACGGGCATAGTAGGACTCATCGGCTTTATTTTGCTGCTGATTGGCGCATACGGCTTAGCACAATACTACAGAGAAGCAGGAATATTCAACAACATACTGTACGGAACAATCGTAGGCATAGCAGGCGGCGTAGTTTCCGTCTTCGTTGCTGTCTGGGCAGCCATCTCTATGCTACCGGATTTCATTGACAAAATCTATCCAGGATGGGACGGCGACTGGGCATCCCTTGCAAACCTAACACCGGACACAAGCCGCATAACCCCCGAAGACGTCATACCGTTTATGGGCGTATTCTTAGCGGTAATTGTCATACTCTTCATCATAGCCATAATTGTTGCCCTCTTCTACAGGAAATCCCTCAAACAGCTTTCTGCAAAATCAGGCGTCGGCTTATTCGGCACCACTGGAACCTTGCTGCTGGTGGGCGCAGTGCTAGTCATAGCCTTCGGGCTTGGAATGCTGCTGATTTGGATAGCGGCACTGCTTTTGGCAATAGCCTTCTTCCAGATGCGGGCAGCCCCGCCACCTGACATGTACGCGCAGTCTACAGACCCCGACCAAATGTAAACAAACAAATCCCTTCCTTTCTTTTTTTTTAAAAAAAAAACAAACAGTACCCGAATTCTGCTGAATGCGTTAGCGTCAGATGCCTGTTTTCGCGATGATTCTGGGCAGGGCATCTTTTTGCATTTGAGAAACGCCGTAACTGGTTAGGCGGTACGTGTCATCTGCGGTTTTTGTGACCCACTCGGCTTTCACGAGTTCGCCAAGGCGGGTGCTGGTTATCTTGCCTGATTTGCCCAGTTTCGCCGAAAGCGCCTCTTTGGAGAGTGCGTCGCTGCTCATCAGGTTGAGCCTAAACCCGAGGTAGCTGGCTAGAAGCCACATCGCCAATGCCTCGTTATCGGTCAGCTTTGTTTTGGGAACAAGCACGTTTGCGCCTTCGGGGGAAAACGCGATTAAGCCTTCGCAGTCCCGAGCGAGACGCTGCACATCCACGCTAAGCCAAAGTTTTTGGGCGACCTCAAACGACGGCAGCAACTCGCCAAAGAACCTGCAGAGCAGCAGCCATGTTTCCTCAACGGTGCCCTCAAATGTTGCCTCTGAACCGTTATAGGCTATTTGAACGTGAACTTTGTCGGTGGTGGTCAACCCATTTTTCCTCGCAGCTTAGTGAGAATTTCCTCTTCCACCCACTTTTCGCCTTGGATGGTTAGCTTAAATTCGGGTTTGGAGGGGTCAGGCTTGAAAACTTGCCCCCGCTTGGTCATCTCGTTGAGTCGGGCGGGAACCATGCTTTTTACGCCGCTGCTCTCCAGAAGCTTTTGCACCTGCGAGGCAGTGTTTTTGCGGTCATCTGAAGCGTACAGGACAAGACCGACATCCTCGTAGTGGGTGAGTTTCTCTCGAGTCACAATCACTGGACCTTCGGTGGTGAGTTCCACGATGCCTTTCAGTTGGGCGCCGCTGGGCACAAGTCTGCTTGAAACAAAATCAGACAGTTTCTCCACGAAGTTTTCAGGAACCGACTCTAACATATCCAAGATTTCCTTTGGCGTGTCAGCTTCAATGACGACTTCGCCGAAGGGGGTCTTCACGCGTGCTTGAATCCGCTTCAATTATCATTCACCTTTAAATTTCATTTTCTGTTCAGCTAAAATGTAAACAAACCCCGTGTTCGTATTCCACCGCCTAACCTGCCCCTTCTTGACAAGCTTATCCAGCGCAGAAACAAAAGCCCGCTCCGAAAACTTGAGGTCACTCTCAGTCAGGGCTTCCTTGAGCTCCTCTACTGTTCGGGGACGCCACTTGCCCCAGGCACTCTCCAAAAGCCGAAGCACCGCTTGGTCAGCGCGTTCTGTCGCCTCGATTTTCGGGTAATTCTGAGCGGGCGTTTCCGCAGTTTTTTCATGTTTAGTTTCTTCAGCGGTTTTCACGGTTATTGTTGCCACAGTTTTGGGTTTGGCGCTTTCAAAAGCCCTGTTAACGTTGGCGATTAAATCAGGTAAGCTTTCGGCGGTAGCCATTACTTCCGTATGGGCTCCGCTGAGTTCAACTTCGTACTCGCCGATTTTTATGCGCAGCGAGAAGGCTTCTCCGTTTTTGTCTACGCCTTTCTTCTGCAACGCCATGCCCCACGGTAATACTCTCGAATTGCTCTTTTTAGTATTTGTGACATGAAAATGTCAAAACGGCATGGATACCCAACTTAAAATTCGGCATCCTTTGCTCGGATACAACATGACTGATTGAGCGGGAAAAACGCTGATTCCACAGAATTAATTAGGCGCCTAACCCCCATCAAAAGACAAAGCAGAAAAGAGGCAGAGGAACAGGTGGACGAGAAAACCAAAAGGTGCAGCTCATGCGGAGCAATCACGGTATATGTGTATTCGGAAAATCTCCGAGTGGGCGGAACCAGCGGCGGCTGGAAACTACTCTTTGGGGAATGGGCAGAAATCGGCGAGCAGACGATGCCCGTGGAGGTCTATATCTGTCAACGATGCGGGAAGATAGAGTTTTTCGCAACCGAAGAACTCAAGCAGCGTCTACTCCGCCAAGCCTACAAGACGAATCAGTAAAGCCGCCAGAAAAGCTACGTTAGTTTCTGCTTCACCAGCTTACTAACAGCGTCGGGGGTTGCTTTGCCGCGGGCTTCCTTCATCACTAAACCCATAACCAAGCCGAACGCGGATTTGCCCAGCTTCTCAATCTGCGCCTTATTGTCCGCCATCACGCGATTCACCAGCGCCTCCAGTTCTTGGCTGGAGAGCATTTTCAGCCCAAGCGCCTCTGTTGCATCCTGCACCTTTTTCCCTTCGTTTTTTGTAAGCCAAGAAAACACGTCAGAAACGGCTTCTTTGGCAAGTTCACCTGAACCGACAGCGCCAAAAATCGCCGTTACCTGCTCGTCAGAGACGTTTTCAACCTGTACGCCGTCGCGTCTGAGCGCCTTGAGTGTCTCAGTTAAGAAAACGGCAACGGTTGTGGCGGAAACCCCGCTTTCCGTGGCGATTGCGTCAAAAAGCAGGTTGTACTCGGAATCCACGATTTGCTTGGCAAGCTTTTCGTTTAAGCCAAACTGTTCGGTGAGCCTCTGCTGCTTTTTCTCGGCGGATTCAGGCAGGTTTGCGCGGATTCGCTCCACCAACGCTTCCGTAATCAATGTGGGGGGGATGTCGGTTTCTGGATACATCCGTGCGGCGCCTGGTCGGGGACGCATGTACCGCGTGGTGCCGTCTTCCTTTGCCGTGCGGGTTTCGGCGGGTACCCCAGTCAGCAGTTCCTTTGCCCGCTCTGCAACCGCCTTCAGTGCATCCACCGTATTCTCCTCGGAGTCAGCAACGAAAACCACCGTGTCACCTTCAACGGCGCCAACGGCTTTCTTGACAGCCTCCACTTCCTCGGGGGTTATGCCGTAGTTGGGCATCTCGTCAGTGTGGAATATGCCGCCGACGCGACCCCAGAATTTGGCGCGGTCAGACAACTCGGTGCCCACGCGGAAATTCGGCATCAACTCGCGCCCAAGAAAACCCGCGAACCCATGCAGCTTCAAAGCTTTAACCGCCTTCTTTTTGTCCACGGCTTTGCGTATGACTTTGGATTTGGTTTCTTTGAAAACGTCGGTTACGTCAACGATGTCTTCGCTGATGCTTTGGGGTGTAATGCCTTTGGCGGAGAGCTCTTCCTTAACGGCTATTAGTCCCAGTTGCCGCTGAACCTCGTACTCCACAACCGTGCTGATTAAATCCAGCTGCTGGACACCCTTAATTTCGATGAGGGCGCCGTTTGGAAGCGACACGTTCAGGTCCTGCCTAATCGTACCTAACCCCCGCATAACCTTGCCCGTGTCCCGCAGAATCCTACCTATAACGAGGGCAACATCCTGAGCCTCCTGAGGCGAATAAATCACGGGCGCCGTAGCCACCTCAATAAGGGGTATGCCGAGGCGGTCGATGCGGTAACGGATGATTTTGCCGTCTGCTTCGGTGCCTGTTTTTCTTGCTGCGTCTTCTTCGAGGCTGGCTGCCTGCATCGGGATGGTTTTGTCGCCGACTTTTATCCAGCCGTCCAACGCGATTATGCTGGTACGCTGAAAACCCGTCGTGTTAGAGCCGTCGATGACGGTTTTGCGCATAACATGCACTTCATCGATGGGCTTCATGTTCATCATCAACGAAGCCATCAACACGACCTCCACAGCTTCAATGTTCATAGGGTGAGGCGGTTCCTCATCCATCTCCACAAGACACGATGACTGGCGGTTTGCTTCGTAGAGGACTTTCACGCCCTTTTGGAATTCAAAGTATGCTGCAGGGTCAATCTGCCCCAACTCGCTTTGAGTGGGTCTGAGCCGACGCAGAAAAACTATTTCAGGGTCTTCCTTGAACAGCAGCGGGGGGCAACTGCAAAACAGCTTCGACGCAGTGGCAAGCTGCTGGTGAATTTCTAAGCCGACCTTTAAGCCGATTTTTGCGTAGTCAACCACCATTTTATTGTCCTCCTTCCTTGATTGCGCATTCTTGGGGAAGCGTCCGCGGGGAAAGCTCGCCTGCAATATTGGTTTTGAAGAGTTTCTTTGCCTCTTCAGCGTCGCTGGTTTGCCCCAGCGTCCACATAAGCTTCACCAAAGCCGTTTCAGGAAACATGTCGTCAGCGGGAACCACACCTAGCGCCAACAGGTCACGTCCCGTATCGTACACGTTCATGTTCACGCGCCCCCAAATGCACTGCGACGCCAACGCCACAACCACGCCGCCGCTGACTGCGTTTTGGATGGCGCCAAAGCAGGTGCTGCTAACGTGACCTAAACCTGAACCTTCCAGAAGAAGGCCCCGAAAGCCGTTCTGCACGTACCAGTCGATTATGGCGGGGTCCATGCCGGGATAAAATTTGATTAACGCCACTTTCTCGCTGAAATTCGGTTTCAAAACCATCTTCGCGGTTGGGTCGCGTTTTCTGAAGTCGGGGGTTAGCATTGTTAGTTCGTGACCTGTGGCTCGGGCAATCGGCAACGCGTTAACGGGTTTGAATGTGTCACGTCTGCTGGTGTGGCATTTGCGTACCCTTGCGGCGCGGTTAAAAACAATGGAAGTGTCTGCGACGGTTTCATGCATTGCTATAGCCACCTCCGCGAACTGCCCGTATGCCGCTGCGTTCACGGCGCCAATCAGGTTCGTGGCTGCATCTGAGCTGGGTCGGTCGGAACTCCGCTGAGCACCAACCACGATAACGGGCACAGGCAAATTCTGCAGAGCAAAACTCAAAGCGGCAGCCGTGTAAGCCATCGTGTCCGTGCCATGCGCGATAACCACGCCCTGCGCGCCTTCCTCGATGTTTTTTGCTGCAGCCTCAGCGATTTGCCTCCAATGCTGCTGCGTCAGGTTCTCACTGTAAATGCTCAAAACAATCTGCGTATCCACCTGCGCAAGGTCTGCAAGTTCAGGAACCACGCCGTAGAGGTCACTTGCCGAAATTGCGGAGCGGACGGCGCCTGTGCGGTAATCCACGCGGCTAGCTATGGTTCCTCCCGTACTCATAATGACGACTTTGGGCAGATCCAGACGCTGAGGGGGAAGCGGAGGCGACTCGAAGGTGGGTTTGGCGCCTTTGCCGATTTTCTCGATTTTCACGTTTGCCGACAGGCGGATGCCGATGTTGTAGCCGCTTTTCATTTTGACAACAACGTGGCGGCTGTCGCCTGATTCAGAGCGGGGAATAAGAATACCCTCGTAGATTTTGTCGTCGCCGCTGACGCGTACAATGTCACCTACTTCGCATCCAGCTTTCTTTATGGCGTCCAATGCTTCACCCTTGTAACCAAGATTTTCTTCAGATTTGCTCATTTCGCTTCCTCAGTTGTTAATGTGAATTCTAGGCGGCTCTATGCAACCGCGCATAATACTACTTGGTGCCTAACACCTTTATAACTGAATCCAGCCAAAAAGGTTCCTGTAACAACCAAAAACAGAAAAGGACTTAAATAAAAAAGGAAAAGGGGAGGCTTAAAGTAGCCTCGGAGGTTGCTTAGTCTTTTTTCTGGTATAGTTCTTTGGAGCGTTTTGGCCACGGCAACGGGTTGTACCAGTTGTATTTGCCAAGCACTGACATCACTGCGGGAACCAAGTAGGTGCGCACCACCAAAGCGTCAATCAGTATCGAGAACGCGAAGGCAAAGCCAAGTTCCCTTAGCAGTAGGTTGCTGGAAAGCATCAGCGCACCCAAGGAGCCCGCGAGGATTATGGCTGCTGCGGTTATGATTCCGCCTGTCTGCTCGATGGCGTGGACGATTGCGTCGTTGAGTTTTTGTCCTTTAGCGGCTTCTTCGCGGACTCGGGCGAGGATGAAGATGTTGTAGTCCATGCCTATACCCAGCAGAAGAACCAGCAGAATCATCGGCGTGATGAACAGCAAACCGTAGTTGAAGGCAGATTGGAAAACAATTATGGTTGCGGCAAGAGTCCAAACGATACTCATCAAAACGGAGAGAACCGCACAGATGGGTAAAAGCAGCGAACCGAGCAGCACAAACAGCACCACAGCAACGCCGACCACAACAATCGGCAGTATAGTGTTGAATTGGTTGTCAAAGACGTTCTTCACGTCCAGCATGGTTCCAGTGGTGCCGCCTACGTATATGCCTGAGACGCCGTTTTCGCCATCGTAGTTTTGGTGAATGCTTTCGCGGATATCGCTGGCAGCGTTTATGGCTTGGGTTGAGTAGGGATCAATTTCGAATTTCAGGGTTATGATCGCAGTTTTATTGTCGGCGCCCACATTTTGAAGCACTGCCGAATAATCGTTGCTTTCTGAGGTGAGGCTGTTGAGGTCTATTGGAATACCATAAGGCATAGTGGGTCCAGTCACTTCTTTAATGGCATCGTGCGCGGACAAGTCTGAGGAAAGAGACTGTAGAACCGCCAGTTCCGTTGCGTTAAACACGCCGTTGTTGATTAGTGGCTGCGAGAAATTCACCACCACGTAGGTTGGGAATATTTGTCCTGCACCAAACGAGGCAGAAAGCGAGTTGGACGCGCTTATAGACTCTAAGTCTTTAGAAGCCCCGCCTAGGAAGTTAAAGGTCGGCGTAGTTGAAGCATAGATATAGAATAGAGGCACAGTGACAAGGATAGCAACGAGGATGAGGACTTTGCCGTGCTTCACAGAGAATTTGCCGCTTCGCGCAAAATAGCCGTTCTTTTTCTGGGCTTTCATGCGGCACTTTTCGGCGTAACTGGAGAATCTTGAGCCGCAGTTAGGCCAGAACAGCGTTTCTTTCAGCACCATCGCCAAAGAGGGAACCAGCGTCAAAGAGACAGCTAACGCAACTATCACGCTTGCACCAACAATTAAGCCTAACGTTTGCAGGAGCACGATGGTGGTTGCTGCAAGACCCAAAAAGCTTATGATTACGGTGGTTCCGCTGGTGGCTATGCTTTCGCCTGCCCAAGTTACAGATTTGATGACAGCATCTTTAACGGATAACCCGTTGACTAGTTCTTCTCTGTGACGCGCAATGATGAATATACTGTAGTCTGTGCCTACGCCAATGAGCACCGTTAAGAGAATTGTGGGAATCATGAAGTCAACTTGGTTCACGTAGGTGCCGATGATGACGATGAATATCTGTGAAATCCCCAAGCCCACGCCTATAGCACCTAAAGTTACAAGAGGCGTAACTATGGAGCGGAAGAATAGACCCGTTGCAATGAGAAGCAAGGCTATGGTTACAGGCAGAATAAAGTCAAAGTCCTGCGTAGCTGAACTCCCGAAATCTTGGCTAAGCGCACTTTCACCAGTGACGAGGGCAGAGGTTACACCGCCAGAGTCCTTAGCCAACTCCGCGGTTATGATGTCTCGGATTACAAGAAGAGGAGTTTCGCTGGAATCGCTTAAGCTAACAGAAACCAACGTCACGTCTCCAGCAGGCGAAACAAGCGAGCTAAGCGCCGAATTCAACTGCTCCCCCAAGTTATAGGCAGAGGGGTTGCAAACTATGTTTCCAGCTAAGGTTTGCAGCGCCTCAGAACTGTATTCTCTGCCCAAGTCACAGATTGAGTCTATCAGTTGTAGGGATAAGCCAGAGGAGTTAGAAACATATGAGACGGCAAAGTCAGAGAGTTTCTGGTTAATCTGCTCTGGCGAAGCCGATAAAAAGTCCTCTAAAGAGAACGTTCTGATTAAGGACTCTCCGAAGTCTTTGTTGTCGCCCAAATACGTGTCGATGTATAAGGTGTTTGCCTGTTCACTGACTGCTTGGGCACGCTGCATCAGAGTGTAGTTTAGGGTTTGCGTGTTCTGGAAGCTTTCAGACCAAGACGCATTGAATGCATCCAGCAAATGGACGGTGTACTGGTCAAAAGACGCGGGGTCGGCTTGTCTTAGGACGGCGGCGCTTTCCTCGTATGCTACAGAGTTAAGCAGGGTAAGGAAGTCTTCGTTCATGTTGTAGGTTTGAGGGTTCCAAATTATGTCTGCAGAGAGCGTTTTGAGAGCGGAGGGGTCGGGGGTTCTGCCCAAATCATATGCGGCGGCAACAAACTCCACTGACGAATTTGAGTAGGAAGCTACGTAGTCAATGGCAAAGTCCTCAAGTTGGGCGCTGTTTTCTGCTTGAGTGTTTGTCAGAAACGTTTGAAGGGAGAAAGCCGATGTTAAGGCTGTAGTGAAGGTTTGGGCGCTTTCATCGCCTGCTAAAAAGACGGTTATGTAGAGTTGGTTTGTTTGCTCCGACGCAACTAAAGCCCGCTGAACAGGGGGGTATTGTTCTGTTTCGGGATTTTGGAAGCTCTGCGTCCAAGAAGCATTGAAGGCGTCAAGTAAAGGTGCAGTGTATGTTTCAAATGTTGCGGGGTCAGCTTGGTAGAGTATAGCTGCGGTTTGGTTGTAAGCAAGCTCATTGGACAGGGGTATGCTTTGTGTCTGATTATACGCTTCAGACCACACATTCAGATACGTTGCTGGAACGCCATACAGCAGGTTATAGGTTAGGTTGGCGTTCTCAAAAGCTTCATAGACACCTTGGTTGGTTTGGTTAATGCCAGAAACCAAAGAGTCCAGAGTTTGGTTATATGCCGTGCCCCAGACGGTCATGTATGCTGTGGGAACACCATACAGCAAGTTGAAAGTGAGGTTTGCGTTGTCGATGGCGATGTATACGCCTTGGTTGGTTTGGTTAAGTATAGGAACCAGCACCGAGTAGACGCTGTTAACGCTTTCAAGTCCACTGATGCTTCCGTTGGCTTTAATGTCGGAGGTGAGTCGGTTGATGAATGCCTGTGTTTCCAGTGATGAAACATCTTGAGAGGAAACCACAATCATCAAAGTGTTATCAGCAACAGTTGTTGAGAACTGTTCACTGATTATGTCTGACGCCCGTGCTGACTCTAAATTCTTGTCTGAGGCACTGTTTAACTGAAGAGAAATCACGCCGCTGGTGTCAAGCACAAACGGCACTACAAGAACAAGAATCAAGAGCCAAGCCAAAATTACTGCGTACTTACGTTTTGCGATTCGTCTACCCATCTTTTCGAAGGTTTTCCCTTTAGCGAAATCCACCAACATCAACTCCATTTTCGGATTTTTCTAGTTTTCATAAGCAAACGCGTCAACGCGCTCATTAAGATTCTACCGAGTATACTCGGGTACAGGAAAAGCATAAATCGGAAAAAAGCCACCCATAACACATGCGGCGGCTAAATCTGGAAGTTTCCGAAAAGGAACTGTCAAAAGTAGGCGTAGAAATCCCGCCTTTCCACAAAATAAAATCTCTCGAACTGCTCCACTTCCTAAGACAAGATAACAAAGAAATTGCAGCCGTCTGGAAAATAGAATTCAAGGACCCAGCAACAAAAATTGAAGAATTACTTGTGCAGGATTTCCTTTTTGAAGTGCAGCTTCTTGAAAAAGAAAAAAACGGTGTCTACACCATATTTATGCGCGGGGGACCCACCTTCGCCTCAGTGTTAAACTCGATTGGCGTTGTAAACGGCTACCTGTTTCCGCCGCTTGGAATCCAAAATGGACTCATAAAAATCTCGTTCCTCGGAAGCGCCCAGCAGGTCAGAGAGTTCTTGGAGAAACTCGACGCAAAAGGCATCCGCTACAGGATAACACTGATGGGAGACGCCCAGTTTTCACCAGACTCCCCGCTAAACCAACTCACAGACAAGCAGCGGGAAGTTCTAATTTCCGCTTTTAAACTCGGCTACTACGACATCCCACGCCGAATAAACTCAGATGAACTCGCAAAAAAACTCAACATAGTCAACTCCACGCTAATAGAGCACCTACGAAAAGCAGAACAACGCCTACTGCACAACATATTAACCCAGCGAAACGACTTCGGACTAAACGACGAAAAAAACCAAACCACCCCACACAACAGTCAACCGTAACCAAACTCAGACCAAGCATACAGCATAAATGAAAAGCAATCGCGCTACAAGCGTTTTGAAACGTAGGGACCATCATCGTGAAAGCCAAACCGCAGATAGTACCGTTTGGTTCCCAACGCACTTGTAACCAACAGCTTCTTCGCAGAATTTTCCCGTGCTAACTGTTCCGCCTCAGCCAACAACGCCGCGCCAAAGCCTTTATGCTGCCACGCTCCAGCCGAATGCTTCCCGACTGGAACGAGAGGCCCGTAAACGTGGAGTTCCCGCACAATCGCTGAGGGGACCATGGCAATTTCGGGTCTGTGCGCTTTTTCTGAGGGGAATCGTAGCCGCAGGTAACCGACGAGTACATCGTTTTCGGGGTCTTCAGCTGAAATGAAGGTTTCGATGCCCTCAGATGCCTCGTAGGCTTTGGATATAATTTTGATGCTGTCCAAATCAGGTTTTACCCCGTCAACCGCAAATCGGTGCCCAACTTCTCTGCAGCGAATACACCTGCACCGTTCCCCGTACTCAGCAAGTTTCTGCTGGGCAAGCTGACGCAGATTGCTTTTCTTCACGCCTGCCACGATAAGCCCCGCGGGGATGTCTCGCTGTACCCGCATGACGCGAACCCAGGGAGGAAGGGTTTTTTTGACTTGCGCCACAAGCTCAGCGGCTTCCTCCGTCGAATAAGGCTTATACTTGCCCTGCTGGTACCACTGATACGTTTTGGTGCCGTCTATAACAAGGCAAGGGTAAATCTTGAGCATGTCAGGCATAAACGCGGGGTCAGTGAAAACCCGCATGAACGCCTCCAAATCCTTTGCGCGGCTGGAACCAGGCATCCCAGGCATCAGGTGATAAACAACTTTTAACCCCGTATCCTTGGCGACGCGTGTGGCTTCCTGCACGTCAGCTACCGTATGGGTTCTGCCAACCAAACGGTAAATGGCGTCGTCAGGGTTCTGCACGCCCAACTCCACACGGGTCACCCCCATATCTAGCATGCCATCAACGTGAGGCTGCTTTGCCCAGTCAGGACGCGTCTCCACCGTGATGCCGACGTTGCGGGTTCGGCTTGTTTCCGCATTCGCCTTTGCCTCTTCTAGGCTCGCGGATTCCTGCTCGGTTATAGCGTCAAGGCACCGCTGAATAAACCACTGCTGATACTCAAGCGGCGTAGCAGGAAACGTTCCACCCATAACAATAAGCTCAATTTTGTCCACACGGTGCCCTATAGCGGTAAGCTGGTCAAGTCGGCTACGAACCTGCAGATACGGGTCATAGCTGTTTTGTCCACCCCGCATAGCAGCAGGTTCATGCCCAGTGTAGCTCTGCGGGCTACCTGTGGTAGGTCCACCAGGACAGTAAGCGCAGGGTTCAGGCTGCGGACACGCATAAGGCTTCGTCATAACAGCAACAACAGTGACGCCTGAGATGGTGCGGGTGGCTTTTCTGCGCAGAATTCGAGAGAGTTTACGTTTTTCTTCAGGCTTGAGGACGGCAATTAAGTCCGCGTTTGAGGGAATCTGCTGCAGGTGATGTTTTGCAGCGACCACGAGCTTTAGGCGGTGGGCATCATCAGGTGTGGGCGACCGCAAAAGCATCAGGGCTTCGATGACTTCGCGGGCAGAGTCAACATTAGGCATAGCTTACCGCTTAAGAAACGCACATAGAAACAGATAAACTACGCTGCAAAAACAACAAAAAGCACAATAAGGCAAGCAGTTGGGGTTACAGGAAAAGCGCCATGCGATGCTCGTCGAGGTAATTGCCCTTGTAGTACATTTCTCGACGTAGGGTACCTTCTATTTTGAAACCCGCCTTTCTGTACATATGAAGGGCACGGTCGTTTTCTGTGTTTACGTTGAGGCAGATTTTGATTATCTTCTTTTTGCGGGCAACTGCTAGAATGTGGTTTAGCAGCGCGGTGCCTACACCCAGATTTTGGTAGTCATCGTGTACAGTAATACCTAAGTCGGCTTTATGTTTGAAGGCTTCCTGCAGGTAGAACTTGAGCGAGGTTACCCCGACAATGCGCGGGATGTGTTCTTTTTTGATGACGGCGACAAATGCCAAAACAACATCAGGGTCTATGTTGCTTGTCCACCCTTCAATTCTTTGCCGAGTAAAAGGCGGAACCAAATTTGACAAACTTGCCTCTGAAAGCGTCGAGAACATCTGCCAAAGCATCTCCGTGTCCTCCGCTTGCTGGTGGCGAAAGTTCACGGTTGCGCCATTTATTGCCGTGAATACCTTAACCCATTCATTTGGATATGTCATAGCTTAATGTTGCACCCCTCGCGTTTTGTCCTATAAAGAAGTACTTGGGAGAAATGTCGAATAAAACGTTACCTATAAAAATGAAAATTAAATCCAAGAAGAAACCTGATAACCTGTTTACATCCAGTTTTGACCAGGCTTACGCTGCAAAACCACGCGTTTCTCGTAGTTTCGGCGAACCCTGTTTTTAGGGCTAAGCTTGGTTTTCTCGTGACCCTCAATTTTGGGTGTTTGCGCTCGGACTTTTCCAGCTTTTGATAGTGAACCGTGAGTTGGCATTATATTCGACCTTTGGCTGATTAAGGATAACTGTACCTCTTAAACCTTTACCTGAAAGGCGCTCCCGTTTACCCATAACAGCATTTAACTTAGAAGCTAAGGCGGTTTTTCTGCTTTGATAAACGAATAATATTTTAGAGTGAAGAAAGTAATTTCCAGCAACATAGTTGGTTTAGGATGAATAAGAATTTAGATTCGGCATTATCACTGGACGCACAGATTTTCCTGCACGACATAGAGAAAGCCGACATACTCGTCGGGATTCCTTCATACAATAACGTGTTGACGGCAAGCTACGTCCTAACTCAGGTGGTTAAGGGGCTGGACACGTATTTCCCAAACATGAAATCGGTGATTTTCGTCTCTGACGGCGACTCAAAAGACGAAACCTTAACTTCGGTAAAGCGAATTCACTTGCCCTCTGAAGTTAAATTGATACCCGCAATCTACATGGGGGTATCAGGCAAAGGAACCGCGGTGAGAGCCATTTTTGAAGCCGCCAGCACCCTGAACGTGCGCAGCGTGGCACTGGTGGATTCGGATTTGCGGAGCATAACGCCTGAGTGGATGCGGCTCCTAATCACCCCGACGCTTAGAGGAACAGGCTTAGTGACGCCCTACTATAACCGCCGAAAATACGACGGAACCATAACCAACTTCCTGTGCTACCCCGTTACAGCAAGCCTTTACGGCAAAGACATCAGGCAACCCATAGGCGGCGACTTTGGGCTTTCAATCGAGTTGGTAGATGATCTGCTGGAGTCTCCGCTTTGGGACAACACCGACGTTAGCCGCTTTGGTATAGACATCTTTGAAACCCACACTGCCCTAGCAAAAGGCTACAAGGTGAAGCAGGCGCGTCTAGGAGTAAAAAACCACGATGCAAAAGACCCATCCAGCCAACTAGCCTCCATGTTCCGTCAGGTAATGAGCAGCATGTTCACCTGCATAGAAGAATACGAACCAGCATGGAAAGATGTTCACTGCGTCACGCAAACAGAGATGTTTGGAGAAGCCGTCTACGAAGATACCCCAGAGGCCATTGAAGTTTGCCTACCTGCAACCGTGGAAGCATTCAGAAACAGCTATGACCAGTATCTGCCCATCTACAAATCCTGCTTAGAAGAAAAGATTCAAAACAAGTTTGAGCAGCTAAAGAAACTTGAAAGCGTGAACGTTGATTTCTCATCTGAAATCTGGGCGAAAACCGTTTATTCCTTCATCGCCGAATTCCACAAACACCCCACATATGGCGAAGACAAGCTGATAGACGCACTGCGGGTGCTTTGGTTTGGCAGAGTAGCCGTTTTCATTAAGGAAACGTTGGAGCAGAGCCGAGAAGAGGCAGAAGAGAAAATAACTGAAGAGGCAATAGTCTTCAACAAACTTAAGCCATACCTACTCGAAAAATACTAGCAACTCCGCTTACGGCGCCGCTAATCACAAACAGCCACTATACAGCGGCAAAGTTTGAGCGCTTTGAGGAGCACGCTGCGTTCAACCAAAGACCGCATCGCCGCATACTTTCCCCGTTCATCACACGTTTTTTCTTTTAATTTGGAGCAGCCTAAAACTGTTAGAGTGCCCAAAAAGAAAGTTTGAGAAACGTTCAGGTCTGAGGTTAAGCTTCTATGGAGGCGGTGAAGGATATGCCTAATCTATCATTCGTATCCATTAGAATCGCCAGTAAAATATAAGTATCGTAAAACAGCAATTTTCTTAGGAACAGTTATCCAAACTAAGAAGGTGACACTCATGGAAAAAATTCAAACCAGCGCGCAAATACTGCGGGAAATATCTGAAAGCCAATGTTGCTTCACAGACAACTTTAGAGGATTTGAAACAGTAGATGCGGTTAGACGACTTTTCGGGGAGAAAACAGCACAAGTCTTAAAGGAACTTAAAGTTGAATTCACGCATGACACCATATACATGAGAGTCACCGATGATGGTCGCCTCCTGATTAACCCCGATTACTTCCAAACAGGAAACCCCACAGACATCTACCTAGACATAATCCATGAGCTTGTCCACGTCAAGCAGGTTTTCGAGGGCAAATCGTCAAACCCAAAGGTCAGCTACGTGGACCGCCCACTGGAAATCGAAGCCTACGGCGTAACCGTCAACGAAGCAAAAAGCCTAAACCTAAGCGAAGAACGCATACTGGACTATCTGGAATCCGAGCTGGTTAAGGGCGCCGACCTAAGAAAACTCTGCACAACACTGGAACTAAACCCCAACTTCAGCTCCTAACCCCCCTCCAACAAGCAAAACACGCCGCGCTTCAAAGGCTATTTATCCAAAAGCGGCACCAATCTGCAGGTTACGGGTCGGGCGGCAATGTATTTATTTGTAAGCGCTGTTTTAGATGAAAGCAACCGCATTTGCGCAGGGGTCGCCGAGCATGGTCAAAGGCGTAGGCTTCAGGAGCCTATCCTGTAGAGGTTCGTGGGTTCAAATCCCACCCCCTGCACCACTACCTCAACTTCTGGTGCCCTTCCCAGCGTTCTGCCTTTTAAATTCCCACGAAACCAATACAGCGTGAAGGACATACACGACTACGCCAAACGGCTAGCAAGCGCCAAACGCCGACTCGCCCAGCTAGAAAACGCAGAGCTACTGCTGAGTTTTATCGCCCACTTAGAAGCTATAGGGCAGTCCACTGGACGAGTAGCCAAATACGCAAATCACGTTTGCGCCCTCACTAAACGCTGCCCCCACAACCCAAAAACCGCCACAAGAAGCGACATAGAAAAGGTGATTGCTTGGATAAACACGCAGCCCTACAAGTCCTCCACGAAAGCGGACTTGCGCCGAGTCGTCAAAAAGCTGGTTCAGTACGCCAAAGTTGGACGCTGCGACAAAAACGCCCCCACTCCGCCCGAAGCCGCATGGATAGTGATAGGCAAAGGCGACAAAGACTCAAGAGTCAAACCCGAAGCCCTCATAACACCCGAAGAACTAAACGCCATGATTTGCGCCGCGCAGAACGAACGTGACAAGGCTTTAGTAACGGTCATTTTTGAAGCTGCCCTCAGACCTGGCGAACTCTTAACAATGAATGTTGGGAGCGTGCAGTTCAACCAAGACTACTGCATAATTACGGTGAACGGGAAAACGGGTATAAAACGCATACCACTCGTAGTTTCTACTAAACCTCTGCTTGATTGGCTAGCAAAACACCCAAGAAGCAATGACGCTGATGCGCCGTTATGGGCTTCGCTTGGAAACAACTCGAAAGGTGACTGCGTCAGCTATTACTACATGCGCAAACTGTTGAAAACACTTGCTAAAAGAGCGAATGTGAAACGGGATATCTGGCCGTACCTATTTAGGCACTCTTGCTTGACAGCAATGGCTAAAGTGTTCACCGAGAGTAAACTTGAACTGTACGCTGGCTGGGTTCAAGGCTCAAAAATGACAAGGCGGTATGTGCACTTCTCGGCTAGAGATCTCGAAGAGGCTGTGCTAGAACTTCATGGGTTGACAAAGAAGGATGAAGCTAAGAGAGTTTTCAAACTTGAGGATTGCCCGCGATGCGGCAAAAAGAATCAGCCAGACAGTGTTCGATGCAGCTTTTGCGGCTTCGTTCTCGATAGGCTCTTAGCAGAGGAAATTCACCAGAAGACCATGGACAGAGATTTGGAAATCCAAGAACGAATCGAAAGACTAGAACAAACAATTCATTCGCTATTGGGCGGTTCACTCTGAACACAATTCCCATCTTCTTCGTAAACAAGATACTAATTCCGTCTTAGTCGATGCCTAAGGCAATGTATGTAAAACCTTTCCATCATGCGCTACTAACAAGTCTTTTTCTTAGAACCAAGAATGAAACTGCAGCCATGATTATTAGAAGAGGGACTGTCCAAGGAAACTCTGGAACTGTCGGAGTCACTTGTGGTTCGTTCGTTCCCTGAGTGACTGGAGTTGGGCTTGGGGTCGGTGTTGGTGAAGGAGTTATGGTTGGTGTCGGGGCGGGCGTTGGAGATTGTGTTGGCGAAGGTGTAGGTGTCGGGGTCGGAGTTGGAGCGCTATAAATTGTAATTAAAGTCTGGGAAGAGCCTAACTTAGTCCCAAAATATATGTCATAAGCAGTACCTGGTGGTGGAGTAGGCAATTGAACCAATTCTTCATAAACGTTTATGGTAAACTGAATTGCAACCTGTGTCAGCAATGCGTTAGGATATTGCAATATTGGCGGCTGGTAGCTACATATTTCTGTATCTACTGTCTGCCATTGGCCATCATTTGTTGGTATTGAAGTGTAATAGTAACTTTCAGTCCAATTACGTCCAGAAGGAGCAGTAAGGTAGCTTCCATTTGCATCATAAGTATAACTGTGACCTGAGAAATATTGTGTAACCACTGTTGTTATTTGGACATCTATAACAACCTCACCAGTTGGAGTTAGAGTACCTTGGCTGGTCAAGTTAACAGTTCCATTCTTCATAATTTGGTAAGTTATATTATATCGCTGAGGAGTTTGCCAATCAGGTGTAGGTGGATTTGGATATAGCCCTTGTACAACCAAACTCCCCTGAGAAGTTGTTTGTCCAGTTTGCCCTTTAACATTATTAATGCTTAAAGAGGGAACTATAAAGGTAAGTGCTAATAAAGCGATAACTGCAACTCCTTTTAGTTTTTGCAAGATAGCTACCAAGCACTTATTTGAGGTGTATTAATTTAAGTTTTGCTTATGCGCTTTTTTCCCTTGTTTTACGTTTACTTGTGACCCGTTGGCTGTTGTCGTGGTAAAGACGCGGAAAAGCAGCAACAAACTTGACTCAAAGCTGCAAACGCAAAAACTAAAAGACTGAAAAGAGCAAATAACTTTAACCAATTGTGAAAAAGGTAACCCAACTTGCAAATGGATGACAAGGGCAGAAGCATAATTCTTGTGATAGTTGGGCTTGCATTCATAATTGCAGGGATTGTTGTTGGGTTAATGACTGGATTCTCCGAAGTGAACAGTTCAATAAACGCTTCAAAAACTGGTAGCAGCTTATTGCCGATTATCGGCAACACTCTGATGGGTTATCTTGTTGCTGGAATTCTGTTAGTGGTTGGCATGTTGCTCATTGTGTTTGGAGCTTTGGGATAGGCGAAACAAATGCGCTTCATAACTTTCACCACTGGATTTCTTTGCTTGGTTTCTTTTTTTGTAGTCGCGTTCGGGCTTCAGTTTAGAGGGCTATACTTCTTAGCTATGTTTGGAACAGCCATAATGGTAATGGAAGCTGTTGTCGGGTCAGCGCTAATATTTAGAAAACTACGTCAAATGAAAATTAGCAAGGCAGATGATGATGAAATAAAACGTGAAGATGATGCGTCTCTGAAAGGAGCTGCTTTTTTGACCACAGCCCTTCTCTTTATTGTCAACGCGGTATTCCAAACCACCATTTTGAAACTTTGCTTTTTTGCGCTATTCATTCTTCCAATAGCATCATTTTTCGTGTTTAGATATTGGGCAACAATTAAGCAAAACGCATTTTCAAGGTTCCTGTCCGTATTCTTTTTGGTATGGTCAGGAAGTTCTTACATCTACATGGTTCTGGTCATATTCTTTCCAGCTATTTATCCACCCATTCTAACATTACCGCCAATCCTCATAATTGGGATTTTTTCGTCATTGGGGATAATTTCTTTTGTTCCAACAGCAATTGTAAGCATATATTACGTCAACAGATATGGCTTGAAACGAAACAAGCAATAACTGCTTTAAGACAAGACTTGTGCGCCAACAGACAGCTGAAATCGAAGATTGCTTGTCGCTAAGTACACTTACAAAAAATAGCAGAATCAAAAAAATACTAAATTATAATTAGAGTGGGCGGGCGCGTAAGTGGACTTACAGACTTGCAACATTGCATTGTGAGAATTGAGGAATAGGAGCGTGCGGTCTGCGGTCAAAACTGTTTTCTCGCGGTCAAACTACTCGGGGAGTTGCGGTCAAACGCGGTCAAAAAGAGGTTTTTAGGTAAATCAAACTATGAGTTATAATGATATAATGGGGGCGCGAAAGTACACTTACTTGTGACCGCAATTATCCGTCAGGGCGAGTGCAGTTAGGTGCAGCTTGCGACTGACCCGCCGTTCTGTGTGGTTCCTTCAGGCAGCTATCGGCAGAAGAAGAGTGGAAAGGAAGTCAACTACTACAAGGTGCTCCAATTCAAGGATAAACGTAGGCAATACGTTTGCAGCCTAAGAGAAGACGAGTTGGAAGAGATAAAGAGCGGTTACCCCGCCTACAAGCTTCTGAACGAAAAAGGCATTTCTTGCTTGCCCGCGAAGCCCAAACCTGCAAAGCTCCCATATGCCAAGCGAGAATCTTGGAGCATAGGTTTCGTGCTGTTTGGAATGGATACTGAAATACTCGCATCTGTGTTCAAACGGGGCAAACGAGCTTACGTTTACGTTAAGACCTTCAACAAAGAGGAGAACGGCAAGAAACTAAAGTATGTTGGAGCCGTTCCCGCCGAGAAGATTTGGCAGGATGAAGTTGAACTTGGTTTATTTCTCCAAAACCACGGCTACCTAGTTCTTATCGGCATTCACAACGTTCACCCCAAAAAGAAACACAGAGAACCCCATAGGAAAGCGCCTTCAAGGGCAAATGCGGAGAGTGAGGAGGAATGGGTTGGCTACGAGATGGAAGCAGGCGACCCTCAAGCCATCCTAGACCGATATTGGACTGCACGCGAGTTCTTGGAGGCTTGCCCGAACGATGAGGAAACTGCACGTGAGCTCTACGGAGACGATGAAGTGGACAAGTGTCTTGGAAAGAGAACGCGCAGCGTCCATGACAGAGACGAAGACTCCGAAAACGAGTAAACCTGAAAAGCCACGCAGTTGCGTAGGGTTGTCAAACCTTCTGATGGGTTAATAGGAAAACCTTATTTCAAGCTGCGACGATGTATTCTTTCAGGTGCCTCAAATGTTGAAAACAAACAGTTTAGAAGAGGCAGACGGGAAGGGCACCGCAAGCAAAGGGTCGAAACCCACCCCCTGCACCAATTATAAATAAAAGTAAGGGGGTTTATCCTATAGATACTTTGAGTTTTACGAAATTTTTCATGTTTATGCTTCCTCTCGGGCTTCTGAAGTGTTTGTGACCAAGGCTGCTGTTCAGTAGAAAGATGTTGTAAGTTCTCGCGTGTTCTTCGAGCGCTTTTTCTCGTGTCTGTATTCTTGTTTTGGGTCATGTTGGTTACTTCCTTGCTCTGAAGGTTTTTGCTCCGTGGAATTCGGTGACGTATTCGAAGCCTTACCTCGATTACTGCAGAGTTTTTCCGTTTTTGCAACTTTGGAGATGTATTCAGTTTCTCCTTCGAATAATGCTTCTTTGAGTTAAACGTAAAGGATACAGAATGTTACCCAAGAATACCGCAACATAGCTTGGGCATCAGTTTATCCGTGAAACGTTGCCTCTTGTGGGTACGGCTCAAGTTGATATGATTGCGGTCAGGGCTAAATACAGTCCTTTTTTCGAGAGTGCAGTATGCGAAAAGTAGAGGAGAGCAGTTGAGAGAATGCGTCACATGGTTTCTGGGGCGCCAACAACAACTCGATGGCTTTTCGCTATAATAAAAATCAAAACTGTCAAGGCAGCGAAGGGCACAACGGTCCAGACGGGAAACTCAGGGATTGAAGGCGCAGGTGTCGGAGAAGGAGTTTGAGCCGGATTAAATGAAGCTGTGGGAATGGAAGTTGGTTCTACATCGGTGGGGCGTGCGGTGACAAGCTGAACCACCGAAAAAGTTACTTTTCCTGAAGAAATAGATTCGCCAAACACGTCAGTCGCGTAAACTGTCACACTATGGACGCCGCTCGGCAGGTTCACAAGTGAAAAATTGCCATCAACCATCAGTCGTTCTTGCCCGTCCAGACTGTAACTTAACTCCAATATCTCAGTTGCAGGTCTGTTCACAAATAAATCTATGCCAACATCGTTTCCCAAACTATACACCTGATAATCCTGCGGCTTGATGATAGAAACCTGAAGTGGACCGTAGCCAACGGGAGCATAACGCTCCACCGTGGCGTAAGCTTTGACATAATTCACTCCGCCAACAACATAGAAAACATCGCCTATGACAGCCATACCAAATTCATTTTTGGTTATGGTTAAGTTTGTTCCCCTGACCCAGGAGTCCGCTTCGGGGTCATAGATCATGTTCAAATCAAGAGGAAACATCCAGTTTCCCCCTCCCATAACATAGATTCTTTTTGGAGCGTAAACTCCTGTGGTGGCTGCACCCACCAAGTATCCTCCCGCCGGAGAATAGCCCTCGTAGCCTCCTGCCGGAGGTGAAGTGCCGTTTGTCCACGTGTCAGTAATAGTATCGTATATCTGCATAAGCTTAGAAGTTCCCCCAATAACGTAGATTCTGCTATCCACGGCGGCGCAGGCAAAGTAGGTTACGGGCACGGGCGGAGGGCTAAGGGCGGTCCAGGAATCGCTGTCAGGATTGTAGACAAAGGTGTAGTTTCCGCCTATTACGTAGATTTTGTTTCCCACGGTACTGGCTCTTGCCCCTTCTATTAGTTGGGGCATTGCGGCTCGGCCTTCCCATGTATCTGTTTTTGGGTCATAGACATCGTTTGTGGGATAATAGGGGTAGGGATGCTGGGTTGAGGGCATTTTCCCGAAGGCATAGATTTTCCCGTTTAAGCTGGCTGCGGCGAACGCTGTCTTGTTTGCCGGAGAAAGTGGAGCCTTTGTGGTCCAAGTGTTAGTGACAGGATCGTACATTTCATTGAGGGATAAATATCCGCTGCCGTTGTAGCCGCCTATGGCGAATATGTTTCCGTTAACTGTTGCCACCCCCAAACCGGCTCTGGCTGTAGGCATGGGAGTTAAGGTTTGCCATGTGTTTTCAGCAAAGCCATCAGCCACGCATATGGACAAGAGATTCAAAGTGGCAACTAGAAGAATCAGCCCCGCTGCAACAAGTTCTGTAAACTTCATTGCACTCACTTAACTAATCAGGCTTGTTACTTTTAGCTCTCGTTACGGAACATCAACGTTCCCCAAAGAGAACGCCTCGCTTTTCAGACTATTTCTTTTGACAAAACTAAAGTCAAGACTGATAAGTCAGCAAAGAGTACAAATACCGGAGAAGCGCCACTTCTGCAAGCCGTTTGGCAGGGGTTGTCTTCTCAGCTTCTTTTTCGTCTCTTGATGTATGCTATTGTTATGATTATAGAGGTAATAACCAACAACAGTGGACCTAAGACAGCCCTTCTGGCAGGTTTTTGGGGTCTGAGTTGGGTCAGGCGTTGATGTTTGTTGCTTGGTGGGCGTTGGGGTGGGGTCTAATGTTGGTTGTAAGGTAGGCGTTGGAGAAGAGGGGTAGGTGGCGGATGGTGTCGGTGTGTTTGGTGGAGGTACTTGCGATGGGGGTTTGAGGTTTGGGTTGGCGCCTCAGTGTTACAGTAACTGATGCGGTAGGTGTAGGTTCTATAGTTGAGTCTGGTCGAGAAATAACATTACAACGTTCTACACAGCAATCAAAAGTATCAGTCTATATGACGAAAAGAAAAAAGGTAACGCGGTTAACTGGAATACGAAAATCAAGATGGAGGTGTTAAGCTATATTGTTAGATGCCACTCGCAATATGGACTCCCCTTTTTTATGCAGTGGGTTTCTTTGATTTTCGGAGTTTTTTGCAGGTAGCCTTCGCACATTCCCGTCGCGAAAGCCGTTACGCACTTGCAACACAGGGTTTCTTGTCGTGTGACCTCGGCTAGGAAATTGTTCCAAATTCTAAATTTTACTTCAGGTACATCCTGGTTGAAGTCGACGATTTCGACTTTTCCAAGACCGCCGTCGGTGAATCTTTGGGCGGAAACAGTGAGGAACCGTGAAAAGTCGGCTTTTTTGGTTTCCACAACGTCTTCAGCGAAGTTTTTTCCAGCCAAGCGAAAAGCCTCAGTTATGACTGGGGTTGAGGCGGATTGAAATTCGTCTATGAAAGTTGAAAGAATCTGGTCTATTCGGGTTTTAGTTAGTATTATGCATCTGCTTCGGGTAACTTTATCCAGGATTATGCCGTTATCTTCATCAAATAAATATTCCAAATGAACCACTTACTGCCTTCTCGTTTTGAGTTATGCATCTTGTTGTTATAAATTTTTGCGTAACAAACGCGTACTTTCCAAGAACTAAAACTTAACCTCCAAAATCCAGAGGTAATTCTCTGATTTTTTTGATTTTTCCTATTTTTCAGAAAAATTTAACTATCCCCGTAAGCAAGTCTTTCCCATGAACACAATGCCAAAAACAGACAAAGAATGCTGCAAAATAAACGCAGTAGTCACCGTAGACGCCAAAGGACAAATCGTTCTCCCAAAAGACCTACGGGAAAAAGCAAACATAAAACCCAACGACAAACTCGCATTAATCGGCATAGACCAAGGCAAAAACGTATGCTGCCTAGTCGTAATGAAAGTTGACGCGCTCGAAGAAACCCTCAAGTGCATGATGAGGCCAATCCTAAACCACGCATTCAACAGCGGAGAGGAAACAAAATGAAAGAAGAAAAAGTGCACAAAATAGTCCGAGACGGCTACAGCAAAATCGCAAAGCAACAACCCAACTGCGGATGCGGCTGTGGATGCGCAACCAACGTAAGCCAACAAGTAGGGTACACCAAAACAGAACTAGACGCTGTCCCTGAAGGCGCAGACCTGAACTTGGGCTGCGGAAACCCAACCGCTCTGGCTTCACTTAGAGAAGGCGAAACAGTCATAGATTTAGGCGCAGGCGGCGGATTAGACTGCTTTCTTGCAGCCAAAAAAGTCGGCGAAAAAGGCAGAGTCATCGGCGTAGACATGACCCCAGAAATGCTTGACCGCGCAAGAACAAACCTCCAAAAAAGCAAATACAAAAACGTCGAGTTTCGGCTAGGCGAAATCGAAAACTTGCCCGTAGCCGACAACACTGCTGATGTGGTGATAAGTAACTGTGTCATCAACTTGTCGCCGAACAAGCAGCGCGTCTTTGAGGAAGCATTCCGTGTGCTGAAGCCTAAAGGGCGAATGGTCATTTCTGACATGGTTCTGCTCCGAGAAATCCCCAAAGGAATACAAGAGAACGTTGCGGCATACATCGGCTGCATCTCTGGCGCAGAAAAGAAAAGCCGCTACCTCAAACACATAAAACAAGCAGGCTTCACCGACATTACGGTAATCGAAGAGACAGCCATGCCTGTTGAGGCATTGGTTACCGAGGAAACTACAGCGCAGATACTAAAAGAGCTGAAGATGACAAGGGAAAAAGCGGTGGAACTGTTAGGGGCAGCCGTAAGTCTGAAATTATCAGCGGTCAAACCTTAACTCACCTTCCTTGTTGCCTTAACCATTTTTTTCTTCTCGGCAAGATTTATCTAAGCTACTGACAAACCTGCTTCTGAGGAAGCCAAATTGAAGCCCATAACGGTTTCCAGACGAACCGGCACAATAATCGCAGCGTTCACTGTGGTTGCTCTTGTTTTAGCAATCGGATTAATTGACATTAACCGTCCATTGCCATGGAACTTTGACCGCACCCCCAACTCTGAATGGACACTAATCCAGAGGCAGTACTCAGGGTTTTCTTCAGCGGGAACGTTCACTCAGACACCTGACGGGTTCGCCTTGGCGGGAACATCAGAAGACGGCAGCCTCGGCCTCATGAATATTAAGCCTACAGTAGACGGCACCGTTTCTTGGCAAAAGTTCTACGGGCAGGGTTCAGGAAACGCGGTTGCAGTGACATCAGACAACGGCTTTGTAGTCGCAGGAACCAAAAACATAGACAACATGGTAAACGCAGAAACCGTTAGTTTACTCATCAAAACCGATTTCGAGGGCGTCACAGAATGGTCCAAGACGTATGATGGAAACGGCTTCACAGCGGTTGTAGTTACATCAGACGGCGGCTATGTGCTTCTTGGAAAATTCAACGTGAACGGCACGGAACTTCCGGGTCTCATGAAGGTTGATGCTGAGGGCAACGTGCTGTGGACAAAAACATACAGCAGTAGCCAAGCCAGCACACTTCAGCTTTACACATTGATTGCCACCAGCGACGGCGGCTACGGGTTAGTGGGTGAGATGCAGTACACCATCTACGGCGTGGTCATGCAGAACGGGTGGTTCGTTAAAACCGACGCAAACGGCGAAACACAAGTGAATAGGCCCTTTGCAATGGATGGCGCGTGTGTTTTGCACTCGATTGTGGAAACTGAGGGCGGCTACTTGATAGTTGGCGGCACAGCAGACTCAGCTGACGGCATCTATAAGGCTTGCATGATAGGCACCGATGCGGAGGGGCACATGCAGTGGAGCAAAATCAACATGACCTTGGGCAACTTGGGAGGCACAGGGTTCGAGTATAAATCTGTAGTTAAAGCATCAAACGGAACTTTCACAATTGTAGGTGAATTGGAGGGTGTAGGGGCAACAGTCCAAGCTGTAACCGCTTCAGGCAGCGGTGACCAGTACGAGGTTCACCCAGACTTAAGTAACGTTAACTATGCAGTTCCAAATCAAGAAGGCGGCTTTGCATTCACAGGCTACAAAGACGGCGCCCTATGGTTCACAGATGAATGCCGCAAATCTGCTGTAGCTTAACTGCCGCGGTTTTGGATTCTTGTAGAAAACGGCGTTCATCAATTGTGAATGCTTTTTCTGGAACGCTTTTATTTTCGATGCTGCCTACTGTTCCTTGCCGGATGATGAGAAGGCATTTATTTGACCGCAAGGGATGACAACTCAGAGTTACTCGGACGGCACCCGCAGTTTGATACGGTTTCTGACCAAGAAGAATTCATTTTAGAAAGCATCAAAAAGGAAAAGAAAAGAGGTAGCTAATAGTAGTCTGAGCTGTAGTAGGCTTTGTCGATTTTGACGAATATCAGGGGACCCCTACTCAGAGCTATCTCGCGGGCTTTGCGTAGTGCACTGTTGAGTACGTTGAGGATTTGCTCTTGCTCGTTTAGGCTGTGATTGCTTTTTTCGCCCAACTCCATTTTCAGGAGGTTTTCTGAAAGAATGTCTGTTCCGCAGATTTCTCCGTTCTTTACGAGGGTAGCCACCACAATTTCCATGACATCCTGTTTACGCCGCAGATTTCTCCATAAAGGTTCAGCGGCAGCTATTGCCTGCGCGGCTTTGTTCCATTTATTCTGGTTTTGGTTTCCGATAAGCAGTTTGACTCGTTCCTTCCACTTCTTAAGCCAAATGCCCACCCACACAGATAGAAATGCTTCGATTTCCCCGGGGTTTTCCCTGAAGAACCGCTCCATTTTTTCTACAAGTTCGAAGTTGTTTGCTTCTTTGCCGACGAGCCCCCACTGGAACTTGAGGTAGTTTGTAAAGTCTTGACAGGCAACCTGCAACATTTTTCGGTCAGTGCCTAAAATGTCAAGGGCAGGGTCGGCATCTCTCAGTTTCTCCGTTAGGACAATCTCTACAAAGTTCATTTTTGCCAGATACGCTCCGAAGCCTTCTCCATTATAGTTACCGTTTGCGGCTTTTATTAAACCTTTATTTCCGATGACATTATAACGTGTTAGGTAGTTTTCTGCAATATTACGGAGTTAGAAATAATGGTAAAAGGTGAATTAGGCGCCATTTATGAGCGGGGGTAACTCGGAAACAGCATTGAGGATGAAGTTCGGCTTAGCTTTTTCCAGTTCGGCTCGGGAATAGAGCCCAGTTAAAACCGCCACAGTTGTGGCTCCAGCTGCTTTTCCCGCTGCCACATCAACCACGGAGTCACCCACGATGATGCATTCGCACATTTGAACACCCATAGCCGCCACCGCCTTCATAAGGGCTTCCGGTGAAGGCTTGGGCTTTGGCGTATCCAAAGCTGTCACTACATGAGCAAAATACTGGCTAAGTTGGAACTGTCGGAGCTCGTTTACTACTGAGGCGCCGGGTACGAAACGCATGGTAATAACTGCAAGTTGTGCCTTTTGCGACAGCGCTGCAAGGGTAGCTTCGACATTGGGGAACGGTCTCGTGTTCAAAGCACTGATTTTGTAAAACGTTTTCATGTAAACACGCATAAACGCAGAGGTTTCTACGGCAATTATGTCGCTGATGGGCTGCCTTTGCTCAATCCGCTTGGGAATTTCCAGTGCGGCTTCAACATCAGGCGGACCTTGACCCGTCTCGTGAAACGCAATTTTTGCAGTTTCAACGTAGGCAGATTTAGTGTCCAGTATGGTACCGTCTAAATCCAACATTATACCTTTAACATTAAGTGAGTTCGAGTTCATTTGGGGGTGCTCTAGGTTTTGATGTTTGAATACTGCTCCCGTGATATGTGTTTTGCGCTGAAAAACTCGGATTCTCATGTTCCAAGGGGTTTGTCGGTAGCTTTGGGGTCGGTTGCGTCTTTGGTGGTTATTGCTTTTGGGTGCGTTGTAGTTGCGTCAAATATCTCTGACTTGGAAGGGGATTGTGTAAACCTTTTATTGAAGCCTCAACCTTAGCTGTTACTGCTCTAAGGGGAAAAGAGGGTACCGTGATGGAAAAGAAAGACAGCAGAGAAGTCAACGAAAACAATCTTTGTCAATGCCCCTACTGTGCATGCTGTTTCTGCACTGAAGCGGACTTGAAACGTCACATGGACACCTATGGAGCCACAAAAGCTGAACATAACGCGCAATTTCGAAGGGTTCACGGCAGACTTGAACACGGCTCATTTGGCGGTTCAGAATAAGCCACGTCTTTCTGTCCCCCGCGTGACGAGAATGCATCTCAATTTTAGGAATTTTCGGAAACCGTTTACTCGTGTTCGATGTAGGTTTCTTTTGAAGCGTCCTTTTTTAGGTAATCTTTGAGCTTGTCTTGGGGGATACACTCTTTCAGCCCAGGGCAATATTTGGCGGTGTGAAATGCTAAAATGTTTCCGATAGGCTCAAGAATCTCCATGTTCAAACTGTAGAGGAGTTCATTGCCGGATTTTTCTGAATGCAACAACGCACATTCTACTAGCTGTTCAAGGTGCTTAGAGGTGAGCGCTGGCGCCTGCTTTATGGCCGTGGAGATTTCTTGAACAGTTTTAGGTTTTTCGCTTAAAACGTCAATTATTTCTAGTCGTGTTTTGTCTGCTAAAGTCTTAAAAAAGGAGTGATATGCTTCGTTGCAGAATTTTTCCAAGCGACTCACCACAGAAGAAACTTGTTCTATAGAGGCTATCAAGTTTTGATTATTTAAAGCTCCCGCAAACAACGATAAATGCACCTAATGCCTGTGTAAAAGCTATAAAGAAGGAAACCATACAGGTGTAAACGTTGCAGAAGAATGGCTAACATGACCGAACAACCAACGAACAATCAAGAGCAAACCCCTGAAAAACTTCAAATTGATGAACCCTCAAATTTTCAGTTTCACGCTGCTTATCTTGTCTACACAGACTTGTTTGACGGAATCAGCAGCGCCGACGCCAAAAGAAACCTGAACCTCAACATCCAAGACCTTAAAGAGGACAAGATTAGCCCTGAAGAGTTCTACCGAAACGTTGCCCAATACCGAGGAGACGTAAGGTCAGAGCAACGCAGGAACAGGTTAACGGTGCAAACCCAAAGAAAAAGAGATTGGCGCATGAAATCTCAAAAACAAGACAGAATAAGACGCCACAAAAAATAGCTTTTTAGCCAACTCCCTTTTATTTCCAGTTTCATTAGGCTTTTTTTGAGTCAATTTTTTTCGCGGGTTTTCTTCTCAATGGATAAATTTAAACGGGAGAAACGATATAGAGAGCGCGTGCAAAACCGATCCCTTTGCACAAAAATAACGTAGAAGGAGTTGAAAAGAAAGAATGTATCGGAGAGAGATGCACAAGGCAACCTGCGCGGACTGCGGGAAGGAATGTGAAGTTCCGTTCAAGCCCGACGGCACTAGACCAGTTTATTGCCGAGAGTGCTACAGTAAGCGGAGACCGCCAAGAAGATACTAAGCAGTTAAAGCCTAAAGCCCTACTTGTTTTAACCTATTTCTTTTTAATTTCATCCACCCAGCCTCTTTCTGTTTCTGCAAAAAACACAGTTGATTTGGAGCATCCTAAAATTTTAAATCGGGAACCCCTTAATTACACAGATAAAAGAGGCACACACCGCATGAAGCAATTTGTTATTACGCCATCAGCGGGCAAACGGTTAATCGCGAAGGCTTTATCGTCAAACCCGACGATTCGAGGCGTCTTAAAGAAGGGCACGCTTGTCATCGTTGCAGGCACCACGAATGGTTACGTAGCGGAAGAAGTGTTAAAGTCCATAGGAGTTGAAGATTTTTCTAAGAAGGGCTTCTTTAGAGGAATCATTTTGCCTCCAAAGAAAAAGGTGACAAACGAGGGCAGGTTGGCTGATGAAAGCGGATTTCCAGGGGATGTTGTTATAGTCAACGGTGTTTGGCAGAAAGCCAAAACAATCAACGATGCCGTAGACGACCTCAAAGAGGGTGACGTCATTTTGAAAGGGGCCAATGCATTGGATTTACAGCGTAGGCAAGCGGCTGTTCTTATTGGGCACCCGAAAGCGGGAACCGCCTCCTTGGTGTTGCAAGCGGTGGCTGGGCGCAGGGTGAAGCTGATTATTCCAGTTGGCTTAGAGAAACGGGTTGATGCTGACTTGTATGGTTTAGCCCAGAAACTGAACCTTCCTGAAGCTGGCGGCTACCGCCTACTGCCTATTCCAGGGGAAGTGTTCACTGAGATTGATGCGATTAAGCAGTTGACTGGAGCTTATGTGGAGGTTGTTGCGGCTGGAGGAGTTTGCGGCGCGGAGGGAAGCTGTTTGGTTGCTGTATCTGGAACAGGAAAACAGGAGAAAGCTGCGGAGGAGCTCTGGATGTCGGTAGCCTGTGAACCTCCGTTTGATGAACTATAGCGATAAAGGAGAAAGTTAGCTGTTAGCGTAGCCAAGCTAATTGATTTTGCAGGAGGAGAGGGGTTGTGTTATTCTTTTAGGGGAACCCACAAATCGAAAATCCATTCTGTAGGTACAGGTTCGTATCCGTTGTCTTCTATCCAGTTCCACAGTTTCTTCCAAGCGAAACCGATGTTCTCCAGGTTTTTGAACCGCAGCACAGCGTACAATCCTTCGGGAACCTCGGCGGTTTCTATGTCTCCGCAGCACTCGGCTTTTCCGTTCAGAGTAAGGTAGAATTCGTATCCGCGTGGATTTGGCTTGTCAGTTGGGTAGGTGTTTCTGCCAAAGAGACGTATGCCACTGTTGCCAATCAGGTCGTTGGTTTCTGCCCAGCACATCAGCTTTTTTGCTGCATCTTCCTCTGGATTGGAGCCAAACGAGCAAGCGTAGGCTGCAGGCATCGCGGATAGTTTTTCTATTCGAACTTGAAGTTCTTTTAATTCCAGTCTTTTCTCCCCCGCAAACGTTTTGTCAGCAACAGTATAATTATTTTTCCACAAGAAACCCAGAATTTAATTGTGCATTGCCAAAAAACGTGAATTCGTGCCTACGTATGTTGGAGCGTTTTTGCCTGAAGCTTGGACTCGGGATTCACTGCACATTATTTTTGTTTAAACATGTTTAAACTGTTCATACGGAACGCTTAATTGCGAGTCCAGTTTTCAATGTTTAGCTTAACTTGAGAGAGGAGCGTAAAATTAAAGCAATAAAAATTGCAGCCTTCGCAATAAATGCCGCATTATATGTCACTGCAGGCATAATATTCTATTCAGTTCTTCCGCTAAGTTTTGGTCCAGTAAGATTTTGGCCTCAAGCAGTAATCCCCGCCATATTTGCCACGGTTTTTGGGCCGTGGGTCGGCGGGCTGGGTGCTGGACTGGGCATATTCCTAAATGATGTCATACTCAACGGCAATCCTTTGCTGAGTTTGATGGCTGGCGTGACCTCGAATTTTGTTGGGTTCTGGTTAGTGGGTTATATTGCTAGACGTCGGGTGCGTTGGAGCACATCAATTGTGGCTTACGGACTTGTCACAGCTCTATTGATGGCTATTGCGTATGCTTACACAGACTTCATTTACGTCATACTAGTTGCTGTTAGCTACGCCATTTTCGTGACCCTAGCACTGTTAATTCACCAATTTTTCAGCAATAAATGGCAAAGCTTCCTGATAGGCGCGGTAACGGGCTTACTGGTAGGCAGCGCCATAATTGGTCTAATGGTGCCCGTTTACTTCCAGTATTTTGCGCCTGTTGCCACCCCTCTTACGCTGGGAGGCGGTCTCGCATACTTCATCTGGACGTTTACAACCGAAATTGGGTTCATGCTCACTCTGGGACCACCAATAATTGCAGTCATCTACATGGCGTTTCCAGCCTTCAGACCTAAAGAAACACAAAGGGAGCAAAAGTGAACACAACTGCCCGAGCGTTTGCACCCGCAGCTATCTCTAGCTTTTTTGAGATCTGCGACCAAACCAGCGACGGCAGACCCATCACGGACTTAGAGGACGTCGGCGCCAGAGGCGGAGGCTTCGGACTGCAGAAGGGCGTCTTAACCGAAGTAACCGTTTCCCCCTCAAAAATCAACCGCATCCAAGTCTCAATCAACGGCAAAGCTGCACCTGAAGCCCAAACCACAAAAACCACCCTACAGACGTTGCTGAGCAGCGTTCAGGGCACCTACGACATTTTTGTAGACCACACTATAGAAGCGCCAATTGGCGCGGGGTTTGGCACTAGCGCGGGCGGCGCATTAACGGCTGGGCTTGCACTAAAAGAAGCGCTGGATTTACCGTTGACGCTTAATCAAGTGGGGCAAGCGGCACACGCTGCCGAGATTCAATGCCAGACAGGTCTGGGCACAGTAAGTTCTCTAACGGCAGGCGGCGGCTGCATCCTTGTTGTTGAACCAGGCGCACCAGGCACATGCATCGTTGACCGCATTCCGTTAAATCCTGAATACGTTGTTGTTGCAGGAGTCTTTCAGGGCATACCCAAAAAAACCGTGCTTGCTTCGCCTGAGCGGAGGCGAGAGGTCAACCGTTACGGCAGAAAAACTTTGGAAGCCATTTTATCGGAGCCATCGCTGGAGAATTTTCTGGATTGCTGCTGGCGGTTTGCTCAGGACGCAGGTTTAGCCACAAACCGAACCGCGCATCTTGTGGATTTGGCAAGAAAGGCGGGTGCGGTCGGTGCCGCTCAGAACATGCTAGGCGAAGCAGTTCATGCGGTTGTTCTCGAAGAAAATGCCGCTTCGGTGGAGGAAGCTTTTAAGCAAGTTTTACCCAAAAGAAACATCCTCAAAAGCAAGATTGATTGCCAAGGAGCAAGGCTGGTCGGCAAGACGTGAAGAAGTTTGGGAAAGTCGCTGTTGGAGGAACATTTGATGAGCTTCACCGAGGACACAAAATTCTGCTCATGAAAGCCTTTGAAATCGGCGAACGCGTCGTCATAGGCTTATCCTCTGACGAGTTTGTCTCAAAACTGGGCAAGCCACATGTCACCGCGTCTTTTGAGGAACGCAAGCAATCTTTGATGGTGTGGCTTTCAGAGCGAGGATTAGCTGACAAAGCTGAGATTGTGCCGCTGTTTGACTCGTTTGGATCCAGCGTAGAAGACACTTCAATTGAGGCGCTGGTTGTGAGCCAAGAAACTAAGCCTATAGCAGACAAGATTAATGAGCGCCGCGGCAAAACAGGCATGCATCTGCTGGAGATTGCGGAAATCAACATGGTTCCATCGCAGAATTGCCGACCGATTTCGACTACGCGGATTCGGCGGGGCGAAATGGACCGTGAAGGGCGGCTTCTGAAAAAGCATCTTTCTTAATCGGAAGACAGCAGCTCCAGTATTCTTTTAACCACGTCGATTGCGGCAACTACCCCTATCAGCCGTTCTTCGGCATCAAGAACAAACAGGTGGTCCTGCTGAGTTTCCATCATGAGCTGAGCAACCTCTTTCAGGCTTGTTCCCTTCTTAACCACCGTAGGCTTGTGCATCACCGTCTCGGAAAGAGTCATCTGCTGACGCCTCACATCAACGTACCCTAAATCCTCCAAGGTAACCACGCCCACAACATGAGCGAACTCGTCGGTTACGGGCAGAACCCTGAATTTTGTGCCTTCAAAGGTGTCCACTGCTGCCTTCACGGTGGTTCCCTGATGGAGCACAACGGGTTTTTTAGTCATGAATTCTTTTAGGGTGTCGTGGGCGAGTTTTTCTGGGATGAGTTTTTCGCCTTTTAGGTAGAATCTTTCTAGCGCTAGCTCCTCGGTTTTCAGTCTTGTTCGGGGCTGAAGAGGATAAAATGAGTGTTTTCCAGAGAGAACAAAGCTTACGCCGCTTGCGAGAAGCGCAGGTATCGCGAATACGCCGCCTAAGGTTTCAACCACGAACGCAACTGGCGTCAAAACTACCTTGTGCGTACCTGCAAGCAGCGCGGCCATCCCTACAGCCATAAACATCACAGGGTAATTTAAGCCTAAAACTGAAGAGAAAATGGAGCCTAATCCTGCACCTACAACTATAGTGGGGAAAAACAGTCCGCCGCTTCCTCCGAAATTCAGGGTGGTGGCAGTAGCAAAAGTTTTCAGCAACACAAAAACCACCAGAACGGCGAGGCTGAAGGTGGTTCCTCCGATGGCGGCGCCGACGAAGTCTAAGCCAACCCCGATGGTGTAGATGGATAATAGCCCTGACAAAGCTAACACTGAGGCGCCTATTGAAGCTAAACCGAGGTTTCCAATGCTCTTTCTGAGACGAAAACTCAGGTGTTCAGTCCAGGAAAAAGTTTTGGTGAAGAAGACCGCGTACAAGCCGCATATTAAGCCAAGCGCCAAAGAGAGCCCGATCTCGTATAGCGTAATGGGTATATTTCCGACTTCTCCAAAGAAAGGCTCGCTGCCCAACACTGCTATAGAAAACAAGTATGCGGGAACAGAAGCCACTATCGCCTCGATGAATGTTTCCCTGTCTAAATCGTTTTTGTAGGGAATTTCTAAGGAGAAAAGTATAGCGGTTAAAGGCGTTCGGAAAGTAGCAGCCAACCCCGCAGCGGCTCCCGCGATGAAGAGTCGTCGTTTCATATCCCCGTGAATCTTGAAGTACCGGGTCAACGCAGAAGTCACACCGCCCCCTGCCAGCAGGCTTGGACCTTCTGGACCGGCACTTCCACCTAGCCCTATGGTCAGCATCGCGGCGGTAGACTTAACCAGCGTATCTTTCAATTCTATCTCGCCATTTGTGAGATGGTATGCTTCTAGCACGGCATGGGTACCTGAGCCAGTGGTTTTCACTTTTGCGAAGGTTTTCACTACCAAGTAAGGTCCAATTATCGCAAGAAACGCTAGGGGTACAATCATGAGAAGTGAGTACGCTAAGGCTTGCTGGGTTAAACTCCACAATTCTAAGTACAGCAAGTAAAACGCCACTGAAACGGAAGCGGCTACTAAACCGATTCCTACAACCAGAAAATAGTAGCGTATGTTGTCGTTAAATTTGCTCATTGCTGCACTCAATCGCCAAAGATTAGATATAAGTTTTCTGCCTGTGACGGTTTAAAAACGCAACGTTTGATGTTTTTCCGTTGACTTTCAGCACCTGTAATTAGAATAGTTTTACATTAGTCAGGTCAAAAACAGTACGCAAACAGGGGTAATTATTCGAAAATTGTTCTTTTTCGGATGCTTAAGTTAAAATAGGGAATCATCAAGCAACATACGTCAACTGCAGAAACGGGAGAGAGGGTTAAGGTGCCCCTAAGTCTGGTACTGCGAGCAATCGTGACAGTGTGCATTCTTGTTTTCTCAGCGAAGATTCTGGGTGAACTTTTTTGTAAAATAAAAATCCCCTCCGTGTTAGGTGAACTCACCGCAGGAATCCTGCTTGGACCCTACGCATTCGGCTCCATCATCACAATCGGCGGAACGCCAGTGATTGAATTAAACGAAATCGTCCGAGCATTCGGAGAAATCGGCGGCATACTCATCCTGTTCGTGGCAGGTTTAGAAATGACCTTCACGGATTTCAGGCGGGTCGGTTCATCAAGCTTCATCATCGGAACAACAGGCGTGGTAGTTCCCTTCTTGATGGGCTACGGTTTCTGCATGTTATTTGGATTAAGTGCGGGGGCAAGCCTTGTGGTCTCTGCAGCTTTGGTGGCAACAAGCATATCCATAACTTCGCTGGTGCTACAGGAGCTTAAGCGTTCCAAAACAGTAGAGTCTAAAACGATGGTGAGCGCCGCGGTTGTCGACGACGTTTTGGGGCTCGCAATTTTGGGAGTTATCGTTTCCTTCATCTCAACCTCCGCCACAATTAACCCGTTCAACGTATGTCTGATAGTAATGGAGTCGCTTGCGCTGTGGCTAGTTCTAGTGGTTTCAGCGTCACTTCTTGTACCCAAAATCATCAATTTAACATCAAGGGGGAAATCCGAGGAAACCGTTGAGGCAGCCGCCACCGCATCCTGTTTTGGCGCAGCGGCACTAGCAGCCTACATCGGACTGTCACCCATCGTGGGAGCCTTCGCTGCGGGGATGGCGGTTTCCAGTTCCAACGCAATTGAAAAGATACGTGACTACGCCAAGAAGATAAGCACGATTTTCTCTCCTGTGTTCTTCGCGCTTGCAGGCGCCGCCTTCAACATCCGAAGCTTCATCACCGACGACATCTGGTTCTACGTCTTCTTCATCTTGCTAGTCGGAGTTGCCTTCGTAAGCAAAATTGTCGGCTGTGGTTTACCCGCCGCATATTTCCTGAAAGATAAAAACAAGGGACTCAAAGTAGGCATCGGCATGATGTCCCGCGGAGAAGTCGGACTTATCGTTGCTGGAGTAGCCATCAGCGCAGGAGCCATAAGCCAAAGCACCTACGCAGCCATACTAGGCATGATTATGATAACAACAGTACTACCGCCAATTTGGCTAAAAAGGTCATACGACAAGGAGCCTCCGGAAGAACTCGAAGAAAAAGACCCGCCAGACATGATACCCACATACCCACTTTAAGCAACAAACTGCAACCTACAGGCGGTACGCTTCTGAAGAATCAAACGGGGTTATGCCTTCAGGTTCTCCTGTTTTTCTGCAACTACGGCAAGTCTACGTGAGTCCTTGCGGTATTCTTGTCCTGTGTAGTCGCCGTAAAACCGCAGAGCCCCAAAACCCGCTTTCCCAAGCATATCCGCCAGCTTTGAAGATGAATACAGCCGTATCACATGTTGGTGGATGGTTATTTTTCCTGTTTGCTTGTTTTGGAAAACCCACAAATCACGCAGCTTTGTTTCTGCGTCGACTACGCTTCGCTTCTGTAGCAGGCGAAAACTTGGGTAGTCGCGCCACTTGAACAGGGCGGCAAGCAGAGGAAATCTTGGCAGCAACCCCAGAATCAGCCACCTCAAACCCAAATCATAGTTTTGTCTGTGCCGTTTAGCAATGCGAGCGCCGTTGAAGACATCAACCAAAAAGGCGCCTCTGTTCCGCAGTGTCCGCGCTACCTCGTTGAGGCTTTGCAATTCTGCTTCTTCGGAGGGCAAGTAGCCGATGCTGGAATCCAAACTTATCGTTGAACCAAAAGACGCGGAGCGGAAAGGCAGAAACCGCATGTCCGCCCTCACCAGCCACGCTGTTACCCCGGCGTCTGCGGCTTTGTCTTGGGCTATGTGGAGTAGGCGCCGCGAGAAATCCAGTCCCACCACAGGGTAGCCTGACTTGCACAGTTCAATAAGGTGCCGTCCTGTGCAGCAGGCTAAATCCAAAACAGTCCCTTCGGCGGGAAGCGCTTTTTTTGTGAAGCTCACCTGTTCCGCTGTGTGGTTAGCATCCGCTATCTCCGTCCAGTAGGAGGCTGTTTCTTCGAAAACTGTGGGGGTGGGCAATTCGCCTTTTGGCGCCGTGACGCTGCCTCTCCGTTTTAGCTTCGGTTTGCGGTTTTGATATACCTTTGACGGGTCTATGGGTGTTCGCTGCGGAACTCTTCGAGTTATTTAAATATTCAACACTAAATCTAATACATCTAACTTCATAAACCATAACTGCGGATAAAAATGACAGATGCTCAAAAATGGCGGCAGATCTTCACGCTTTTAAAGCTGGCTGAGATGGGGGCACATAAGCGAACCGCGAAAGTCAGCACGGAATATTTGGCGGAGAAACTGGGCACCAGCCAGCAGACTGCAAGCCGATACTTAATAGAGCTTGAACGGGAAGGCTGGATTGAAAGAAGCATAACCCACGATGGGTGCCTCGTGAGAATTGATGCTGCGGGAACGGTGGAGCTCCAAAAAATCTACAACAGCCTAAAATTTCTGATGGAGACTGCGTACCCGCCCAGCGTCACGTTGGAAGGCATAGTTTTCACGGGATTAGGCGAGGGAGCATACTACATTGGAAAGGACCGTTACCGCAAACAGTTCATTGAGAAACTTGGTTTCGAACCCTACTCGGGAACGTTGAATCTGAGGTTAAGCAGCGACTATGACATCAAAGCCCGCTCTGAACTTGAAGCGTACCCAGCCGTTGAAATTGAAGGCTTCAGAAACGAGGACCGCACCTTCGGCATAGTCAAATGCTACCCCGCTTTGGTTAATAACAAAGTGAAAGGGGCATTGATTACGGCGTTAAGAAGCCACTACGACGTTTCAGTGCTGGAGATAATCGCGCCTGTTTGCCTACGAAAACAGTTGAACCTCAAAGACGGCAACAAAGTGAAGGTAGAAGTCTTAATTGTGCCGTAGCCTAAAACAGCGTTGCATAAGAGTAGCTAACCCTGTAGGATGCTGCTTGGGGTCGGCGGCTTCTTGCCAAAACATACCCAAATGCCAAACCAGCAGCCATCCCCCCGATGTGAGCTAAGTAATTCACGTTTTCCCCTGAACTAATCATCAAAAGAAAAACACCAAAGATTATCGCACCCATAATCGACTGCCCAAGACTACGTCTAGCGTATGCCGCGCAGGCTCCGAACATGGCAAACACAGCGCCTGAAGCGCCAACCGAAATCAAGTTTGGACCCAACGCTAAAGAAAGCACGTTGCCTGCTAAGCCGCCGAGTAGGTAGACGCCGAGGTATTCGGGCAGAGAAAACATTTCTTCGCCGCGTAAACCGAAAATCAGCAGAAACATCATGTTGCCCGCTAAGTGTATGATGCTGCTGTGAATAAACATTGAAGTTAACAGTTGATAGTATGCCCCTTGAAACACTAGCGCATTGTATTGGGCTAGCTGAAAAGTTGTAAAAGTATAGTTGGTAACAAAGAAATCTCCGCCAGCGATGGAAGTGTAAATGTACATGGCAACGTTTAAGGCAATCAGAACGAAAGTCACTTTGTATTTTTGGCTGCTGCTAACGACGTTTATCATCATGTGAATTTCTCAACAATTTTCTGCCTAATCTTAGAAGAACTATCCAGCTCTTCCGCCTCAAATTTGCCCACCCGAAGAACCTTCACGGGTAAGCCGTTGTCCTCTACATATTTTTTGACGCGGCGTTCCATGTCTGCTTGGTCATACCCCAAAGCTATGATGTCAGGCTTGACGGCTCTAACTACATCGGCTATGCCGAAGCCTTCGGTTCCCAGAAGCGCCTCATCAACCACCTTCAACGACTCCACCAACGCCCGCCGCTGGTTCTCTGGAATTACGGGTTTTCTACCCTTAGTTTTCTCAACAGTGCTGTCCCGAGCAATAATAACTATTAACTGCGCGTTTTCGCCCCCTGCTTTTTTAGCTTCCTCAAGGAATTTCACGTGTCCCAGATGCAGCAGGTCAAACACGCCTGAAGCCAAAACGGTTGTTCGCTTCTTCTTTTCGGTCAGCATTTGAATGTTCACTATTGTTATCGCCACATAAAAATTTGGTTATCAAGCAGAAGCAGCTTTATGTCCCGAAAAGGAATGCCGCGAACCCGATAAACTGCCTTGCCACAGCGAAAACGTATGCGGGAAACATGCTACACTTATAAATTTGGGGTTCTCTTAAACTCTGAAGCGTGGGACCCGTGGAATGGCGTCAATTATTGAGTTACTGTTTGTTCTGCTAAGCTCCTTAGGGTTCGGTCTCATCCCGTTTGCGGGTCCCTCGAACCTGTTCATAGCCTCAAATTGGGTGCTGGTGTTAGGCGTCACAGACTCCCCGACTCTGGTCGCCATCGGCTTCCTTGTCGCCATAGGAGCATCAGTAGCAAAAAGTGTACACTACATGGTCACGTTCTTCGTGAGCCAGCACCTCAGTGAAAAACGACGCAAACGGCTAGATGTCGAGGCGCAGAAGGTTAAGCGGTGGGCGTTTCTACTGCTTTTCGCAGCTGCCGCAACCCCCATCCCCGACGAACCCGTGGTCATCCCGCTGGGACTAATGAAGTACAACCCAGCCAAGTTTTTCACAGCTTTCTTTCTGGGCAAGTTATCCATAACGGTGGCGGGGGCGTTTCTGGCAGCTTGGACTCAAAGTACGTTTTCAGAGCAACTAAGCCCTGAAGCCATGATTGCGCTCTCTATCATCCTCACGGTAGTCTTCACGGTAATTTTGCTAAAAGTGGATATAAGCAAACTTGTGGAGAAAATCAGCCAGAAAATCAAAGGCAAAAAACCCCACACAACACCGGAACAGAAGCCCTCTACAACTGCCTCGTAGGCGCCATCGGTAAGGCTAAATAGGCTCCTTGCAATCACGAATAAACCAGAAAACCTATGTCACAGAAACATCGAAGATACATGTTGAAATCCAAAGAGTCACGGCAGATTCTTGAAGGCGTCTCAGAGAAACTAAAAATTGATTGGGGCGCCACCGCGGAAGCAAAGCCCAGCGTGGAAACGGTGGAAGCCGATTTTGGAGCGTTACTACTCGTTGAGGGAAAGCCTCTGCTGTTCAGGTTGGGCAATGCGGTTTATCCGACGCTTCTAGCTGAAGAAGTTCTAGCTCAACTGCCCAAGGCAGTGGTAGATATGGGTGCGGTTCGCTTTGTCTGCAACGGCGCCGACATCATGGCACCAGGCGTGGTACGCTACGAAGGCACTTTTGCCAAAGGCGAGGCGATTGTAGTTGTGGACGTTAAACATGGAAAGCCGTTGGCTTTGGGCGAAGCGCTTTTGGACCATGAGCAAGCAAAGGCAACACATCAGGGACCGGTAATAAAAAGCAGACACTACGTGGGCGACAAAGTCTGGAACTTCGCTAAAACACTGGCAGAGTAAACTGCTAGGGCACCACGAACTTTTTACGACGACAGTTCACGCAGACAGCAACAACTTCAGCATTCCTGATGGTCTGGATGCCCAGCGGGGTCTTAGCGCGGACTGTAACATAACCAATGGGTTTACCGCATCGCTGGCAGCAAACAAGTTTAGTTTCAGCCAAGGCGTCACTTCCATTTGGTGAGGATTTCTTCGCGTTTAAACGTGGCTTTTGCAAGATAAAACAGCGCTAAGTCAGCAACAGCAAGAGCGCCCGATACAATCAACGCAAGGGTCACAAGGGGAAAAATCTGCGAGGTAGACGCCAAAATCATCACAAGCAACAGCGGAAGGATGACTAAGCCGCCGATTTGCTGGGCTGCACGTATGTCGTTGACTCTTGAGGATATGATGACGTTAGCTTCAACGCTGAGTACACATGCAAGCGGGGTAACGGCACCTATAATTATTGCCCAGTACGGGTTAGGCATCAACAAAACACCCAACTCCGTAAATGACCACACGTCAACTATAACAACAAATATCGCTGTCCCGATGTATGTGGCTCCAACACAGGGGATAAATGCAGCTAAGCTCTTGCCGAAAAGTAGCTCGCTGTCAGTTGTGGGTGTCGCCAGCAACGGTTCAAGGCTTTTCTCAAGTTTTTCACCCACAAAGCTATAGGAGGCAATTATTGTGGGAAGCACCGCTGCTATAATAACAAAGTACGCCGTGAACAGGTTGATGAGCATGTTAGCGGTTTCCGTGAGCTGCGCTTGAGTAAGCCCAGCGGATTCTGCCTGCAACGAGAAAATCAGGATACCAGGAATCAGGATACCCATAAGAAGGGGCAAACCAATCAGCGAGTACAAGATGTAGCGGTTCTTTTTGAACACAGAAAGGTCTTTGGTGGCGACTATCCAGCTTTTTGCAAACCTCACTGCGTCTTCGCCTCCCGGATAAGTTTGAGGTAAACGTCTTCCAGCGTGGACTTAAGCTCTGTCACGTACTGGATGTCTCCGCCCGCCGCCACGATTGTTCGGACCAGTTCAGGGTTGTCCCGTTCGGGGTGGTCCATATCCAGCACAAGCTTGTTGTCGACTTCACGCACGCTCTTAACAGCATTAAACTGCTTGACTGCCTCGGTGACCTGTGCAGTTACAGCTTGCAGGTGCACAATGGTTTTGCGGTTATAGAGGCTACGTTCCAGCTCGGTAGGTGCGCCGACGGCTATCAGGCGTGTTTTCAGGATGCCGATGCGGTCACAGAGCTTCTCTGCCTCATCCAAGTTATGCGTGTTAAGGAATATAGTGTGTTTCTCCTTTTTGAGCTCCAACACGAAGTCACGCACCGTTTTGGAGGCTTCAGGATCCAAGTTCGCAGTAGGTTCATCCAAAAACAGCACCTTGGGTTCATGAATAAGAGCACGGGCTATGGCAATTTTCTGCTTTGTGCCCTTTGAGAAGTCACCGACGTTATCGTTTCTACGATCCCAGATACCCAGCAACTTAAGCAGCCGCTCTATGTTTTCGCGGCGTTTCTCATCTGGAACCTCATAGAGTTTCCCATAAAAATCCAAGTTCCTGTAAGCGCTAAGGTTCTCATACAAACCCACGTTCTCAGGTAAAAACCCCACCATCTTGCGTATAGCAAGGCAATCGGCTTCCCTGTCCACGTGGTAGTCGCCGATGCGGGCTTCCCCACTGGTTTTGCTAATAAGACAGCAAAGCATGCGGACAGTGGTGGTTTTTCCCGCCGCGTTTGGCCCAAGAAAACCAAAAACTTCACCTTCCTCAACACGAAGCGTGAGGTTTTCGACAGCGGTTAAGCCGCCAAATTTTCTGGTCAAGTTTTCGGTTTCAATCATCTCAGACGACACTCCGAGGATGAGGTATGTTAGGCTTTTTCGTATTTAGATTCTTCGATGCGCCTCTTTTCGAGCTCTTCCTCGGAAAGCAGCTGCACCTCAGGCTCCTTCTGCTGCGGGGGATACGTAACTGGGTCTGTCACCGAGGAATACACGTTAAGAAAGCTCCGTTTACCGCAGGCAGGACACTTAATGTAATGGTAGGGCCCCACGTGAGGAGAGAAAACTGCGCCCCCCAAACCCTGCTCAAAGACAACACCACATTTCTTACACTTAAGTCGAGGCATAAATAAACACACCCCAGTTTTAAGAAAGGGTAGAAACATGAGGGTTTAAAGGTTTCCCAGAAACAAAAGCAGCCAACCTACCCTTCTGAGCCAAAATGCCCCAGTTTTTGCCAAATCGCGCCTTTTCTGTACGCAACATAAACCCAAATCAAGTTCTGAAGCAAAAAAGCAAACCCCAAGCAGACGCTGCAGAAAACAAGAGAGGGACCGCTTTGCACAAAACACAAAGCATTAGCCGTAACATTAACCTACAGGGGCTCTGAATTTGCCCGTCACGACCACTGGTTGTTTTTTGCTCACCAAATACGTTCTATGTGTTAGTTAGAGATTTTTCTGGTTTACCTGTCAAGGATGGGCTGCAAAGGTAGAGTTTCTTTTATGACCCCGATAAATGTTAAAGTTTGTCGGTGTGGCTTTTGGAGCACGCAAAATGAAAAGAGGCAAAACCAGAAGTTGTTCAGGTCCAGCTGATGCCGATTAGAAGGAGGGGTTTTTATTGTTTTCTTTACTTCACGTAACTTGACCATTTGGCTTCTAAGGAAACCTCTGCGGGTTTTAGGATGTAGCCTTTTTCTGTTTTTAGTTTCTTGAACTGGGGTATCTTTATGATTTTTTTGAAGAACGGGGCGTCAATTGTCATGGTGTGGTATTCCCCGAATTCGCCGCACATGTCCAAGCCTTTCTTTTCGTGTAGTTGTTGGATTTCTGTTATGCTCTTTGAATCGATGGTTCGGCCCAGCCAGTCTTTGGTCAGCCAAGGTTCCGTGACTGAAGTTAAGATGACTTTGAAGCCGTAAGAGAGAAGTTCATGTAGGATTTTTTCCCGTTCCATACCCCATAATGGCTTAATGACTTCTACCCCTGTGCCTTCACAGACTTTATCTATCCAGTTACCGTGAAAATCGTCCACGTAAGCGATGTCACCCGTTACGATTCCTTTGATGCCGTATTCATTTGCCATTTCGATTATTGCTTCGCGGTATGCTTCAAAGTAGGGTTCTTCAAGTTTGTCCCAGAGGAAAGGAATGTTCATGGCTTCAGATTGGAGTTTGATTAAGGAAAGGGAGTGAGCTAAAGAAGGCTTGCTCCAGATTAAGGTGGCAACATAGGCAACCTCGTGGCCGCTTTTGATTGTTTTGTGGCAAGCTAAGGCGGAGTCTTTGCCGCCAGTCCAGAGCACCGCAACTTTCATTTGGCTCCCCCCTTCGCCGAGCAAGCACAAGTTTCACAGTTGTTCATCCTTTCACTTTTACTCCAATAACCTGTTCAATTGTAATGCTAATTACATACAGGTTATTCACATAAATACTTTTCTCCAAAAAAACTTAAAACCTGTCCAAAAACATTGTTGAGGTTAACCGTGCCTGCCGCTACCCATTCACCGGATTATAACGCTAAAAACAGAGCACCGGCAGCCGATTTAACTGCTAATGTTGGGCGGCGCTGTCTTTAACGAGTTGCCTTGGCAGGTATACAGTGAATTGGGCACCTTCACCAGTTTTTCCTGTTTCTTTAACAGCCCAATTGTAGGCTTCGCAAATTCTGCTCACCACATACAGACCATGATTAATTCCTCGACTGGTTCTTTCCTCAAACAGTTCTTTTCTGAGAGCGTCAGGTATTCCAACGCCGTCGTCTTCGTAGATTAGTTTAATTTGAGAATCATCCACTTCGTAACGGAAGCGTATGCTTGTAACATTTCCACCATGCTTCATTGTATTCTCGATTAAATTATAGAAAAGCTGTCTAAGCAAAGAATCCGCCAGAACAACTAGCCCCTGACACTGATTTATCAACCGTATGTTTTTAAAGTCAGGAAAAAGAGCCGCAGCGTCATTCACGTACTTCTCAACCTCCAAATATGTCAACTCTTCTGCACCTAACTTTTCATAAAGCTGGGCAAACTCTAGCAGTTCAACTATCTGTTTGGAAGCAAACTCGATCTCGGAAACATGTTTCGCCAAATCAGGATTCTGTTCGAGCTTCTTTTTCAACAAGAAAACATGTCCACTCAACGATACAAGCTTATTTCGCACATCGTGTCTTGTGAGGCTTCCAACGACGCGGAGTTTTTCGTTAAGTTCAATGATTCTCTTTGCGTCATTAACTATCATTCGTTTAGCTTTCTTTCGCTCTACAATTTTGCTTATTGCATAACCTAGTTCACAGTAAACTGCCTCGGGGTCACCGTTTTTGTTTATGTAGCGGTCAGCACCCAGGTTTAATGCCCTAACCGCGACTTCTTCACGCCCTCTTCCAGTGAACATCACAAACGCTATCTCGTTCTTCTGTTGACGCAGCTCTTCTAGAAATTGAAGACCATCTTTCCCAGGCATTTCGTAGTCTGAAATTATCGCCTCAAAAGGCTGTGTGCCAATTTTTTGGAGGGCATCCTCTACGGATGAAGCTGCTTCAACCCGAAACTTACCCTCTGATTCCAGAATCTGCCTTGAAACTTCTAAAACGGATGGGTCATCATCTACATGGAGAACTAAGATTTTATCACTCGGATGACTTGTTGTTTGCCCAGACATCCCCTTCACCAGTTTTTGTTCGTTTGTGCTGTGTTTACTGGACTTTATGCCCATATATCCAGAGCCAACGACAAGTCAGCTAATATGTGTTTTGATTTTATTATAAATAAAGAAAATATGTTTCACGCATTAACGGCAAAAAACTAGTTGGCACTTGCTTTATTTGTGCGGCGTGTGAAACTTGACCACATACCGTTTCGCTTCAAACCTTAGCAAAGAAGTAAACCGAACCCCTTATTTGCTCGCGCCAGTCGAGTTTCAGTCATCCGATTCGGATTTTTAGCAAAAAAGAAATGTCTAGGAGTAAACAGAAAAACTTTGTCAAAAAAAATTGACAAAAAACATTAATATTTCAATCCCGTTAAATGGGTGTCAACATGAATGTACGTGTGAAGTATCCGCACGGGTATAACCGTGGCTGAAAACACAGGTACCTTTGGGAGGTCCAGAATTTGAAAATAACGAAACCGGGCCAGACCTTGGCAACTCGATTCCTTTTGTCTTCCGTGTCGTCTTTTATACGTGAAACAATTTTTCAAGTATTTGCCAAGAAATCCGCTTCATTGATAGCGTTATTAATAAAAAAGTTGGTGACGAAAAATGAATAAAGCACAAATCTTACTCCTTACGTTTTTCCTTTCCTCCATATTGGTAGCGTTTTCCACTACAGCTACGTCGGTCGATGGATATGGTGACGATTGGTCAATGTTTCGTCATGACCTGCAGCACTCAGGAAACTCCGCGTCCCCAGCATCTAACGGTCATCTGCTTTGGCAAACATACGTAGGTAACAATTCACGTTCATCACCAGCAGTTGTTAATGGCGTCGTTTACGTCGGCTCCTATGATGGCTTTGTTTACGCAATAAATGCCGCGGATGGCTCAAAAATCTGGCAATTCACCACTACAAGCCCCTATGTGGAGTCATCACCAACAGTTGTCGATGGCGTCGTCTATGTGGGCTCTTTGTTTGACAACAGCAGCGGCCATTTGTATGCGTTGAATGCCGCTAACGGAACAAAAATTTGGCAGTTCACCACCAACAGCGGCATAGAGTCCTCCCCTGCTGTTGCTGATGGCATCGTTTACTTTGGTTCATACATTGGCAATTTGTATGCTTTGAATGCAACTAACGGGTCCCCAATCTGGACGTTTATTACTGGCGGCTCTGTCTTTTCGTCTCCCGCAGTTGTTGATGGAGTTGTTTTTGTCGGTTCATATGACGGCTACGTTTACGCTTTGAACGCCGCCACGGGACAGCAAATTTGGTCAGTCCAAACAAACGGCCGGGTATTATCATCTCCGGCTATTGTTGGAGGCATTGTTTATTTTGGATCCGAAGATGCCAATGTTTACGCTTTGAACGCTTCCGATGGCACCCAAATGTGGCACTATACTACTGGTGGCGCTGTTGATTCATCTCCGGCTGTTTCGGGGGGCTTTGTTTACATCGCTTCACGCGACAAGCTTGTTTACGCCTTAAATGCAGCCACAGGCGCTCAATATTGGACGTTCCGTTCCCCTATTACCCCATACTCGACAAGTTATTGGTACTCTTCTCCAGCGGTTGCTTCAGGAATCGTGTACATCGGCTCAGTTGACAGCCGTATTTACGCGTTAAACGCCGCTGACGGCAGCATGCTCTGGTCTTTCACTACCGGAAGACACGTTTTTTCTTCACCTACGGTCGTTAACGGGGTTGTTTATGTCAGTTCACGTGATGGATTTTTGTATGCATTAGGCGCCATTAGTTTGAGCCCCACAAGCGGCACTGTCGGTTCCCCAGTTATGTTTCAGGCTTCAGGTTTGCTTGCGTCAACTGGGGTTACGGGCTATCTCGGCGATACACCTGTAACTTTAACGCCAGCTACCACGAATGCTTCTGGTTACCTAACGGCTACCTTTGAGGTGCCCGCTTCTGCATATGGCAGCAACACGTTCACCTTGAATGACGGCGTGCATAACGTCTCTGCCCCTTTCTGGACCACCCCCGTGGTTAGTTTGAGTTCTACAAACGGCACTGTTGGCTCCTCCGTTACCATTACAGGCACTGGTTTAGTTGGTTCTCACCCAGTTACAGCCAGCTTTGACGGCGCGGAATTGACGTTAATCAATTCAACCACAAATTCGTTAGGCAGTTTATCAGCTACGTTTACAGTACCAGCCTCCCCCGCAGGCACTAAGACAATTCAGGTGACCGACGGCATAAACACACTAAATGATTCATACACGGTCATCCCTAGTGTTAGTTTGAGCCCGAATAGCGGGCAAGTCAAGTCCACCTTTGTGATTAGCGGTACAGGATTTGCGGCTTCTTCTCAAATAACCGCAACATTCGACGGTTCGCCACTGCCCTTGACGAATACAGTAAGCACAAATGGTAGCGGCTCGTTCTCAGCAACGTTTACGGTACCAAATTCTACAGCTGGCGTCAAATCAATAGTCGTCACTGACAGCAACCAAAACGCGGCAGCCAGCTCCTACAATGTTACCTCAGTATTTCAGCCCCTCACCGTTTCCCTGAGCGGTTCAGCTCCTTCAGCTACCGTGACCATAATCGGCGGAAACCCCTCGCCATCAACGTTCTTGGCAGACGGAAACCAACACATCATAATCATAGACCAAGAAGCACCCTTCACGCTTTCTTTTAGCAACAGCGGCAATGTTCGAAGTGGCTTTATTATATCAGATGCTTTCTCAGCAACTTCCTCCGCATATAATTCTTCAACAACCCCAATTTCTGTAACTGCTTATACACAACTGAATAATGCTTTCAGCGCCTTGGGGGTTTCAGGAAGCGACTCCGTCTACTTGACAGGCACCTACCTCGGCAACAGTGCATCAACAGTGCTTAACTCAAGCAACAGTTGGAATGCCTCAGTTTGGCGCGACTATGGTACATCCGTTACCTTCCCGTCGGTCACCGTCAACAGTGGGTCAAGCGAACGCTGGTCTATCGGTGCAGATTACGCCACGGCAGAGTTAACAACCGGTGGAAACACATACTCAAAGCAGTATTATCATCAATATCCGCAGACCTTGAGTTACTCCGTTGTCGGCGGAGGGTCACCCGTGGCACCAACGGCTACAGGTTTGTCTTCAGGGTCTCCGTATGCACCTGCTTTGTCGCTCACACCGACGGCTTATTGGTTTGACGCATCAGGATACATAACAATCAGCACAGTTACACAGGGTGCTGGTGAACGCTGGATTCCCAGTCCTGATAGCTTTTCTGCCGCTTCTCCAGAGAGCCAAGTTATAAGCATAACTCATCAGTGTCAGGTCACGTTTACACAAGTAAACTTAGACTACGACGCAACAGGCACGATAGTTACAGTAAACGGAGTTGCCAAGACATACAGTGAATTACCTTTCTGTTTGTGGGTGAATCCTTCAGATTCCGTGACGTTCAGCTACACCGCTACGGTTTCAAGCAGTAATTCCGATAAACAGTTCACCCTAATAGGAGCAGACGCCACTTCGCCACTATCCATAACCAGTTCGGCAACTGTTACAGGCACCTACGAGACTCAGTACAGGGTGAGTTTTGAGCAGCAGGGCTTGGATGGCAGCACTGGCTCTAACACTATCTTGACGGTTGGCTCTAATACCTATACATACAACGCTTTACCCTGCGATGTTTGGGTTGACAGCGGCACCTCGTTATCTTTCAGCTATTCTGGAACGATATCAAGCAGCATTCAGGGTAAACGGTACGCCCTTTCAAATGTTAACGTGACTTCTCCTCTAACAGTTACTTCTCCACTGACCATTGCTGCCGCATACAATACGCAATACCAAGTAGCCTTTAATCTGAATCCCAGCGGAAGCGGCATGATTACGCCTTCGGGGGCAAGCGTGTGGGTTACCGCAGGAAGCCTTTCAATATCTGCCACGCCAAACGCGGGATACGTATTCTCCTCGTGGTTGGCGACAGAATCCATTACTCTCTCGTCTCCATCGTCACTTTTGACAACAGCAACGGTGAATGGGGCAGGAACAATAACGGTTAACTTCTCAATAGTAATCATACCGTACACAACTGAAACTGTAACCGCCGTGAAAACGGATGCCACTGAAGTTACACTTACAATCTACGGAAACATAACTGCTCCGCAACTCTCCAACATCGCTATAACCTCTGACCAAGCGGCAGCCACAACAACCCTGTCGTTTACGATAACAGGAACAAGCGGCACCGCAGGTTTCAGTAACGTAACTATTCCAAAAGCCGCCATCCCCTTCGGAGACACACCCGTCTTATTCGTAGATGGACAGCAAGCGGCAAATCAGGGATACACGCAAGACGCCGACAACTTTTACGTGTGGTACACAACACAGTTCTCAATTCACGAAATGTCAATAAAGTTCACAACAACCACTACGCCAACTCCGACACCAACAGAACCCACAGCCTCCCCAACGCCGAGTCCAACCAAAACAACAGCATCGCCAACCCCAACTACGACGGAACCACCAGCGGCCCCCACGGCGCTTATAACTCTTGTAGTTGTAGCCATAGTGGTCACCGCAGTAATTCTGGTTTTGGCAGCGATTCTCGTCAGACGAAACAAGAGCAAACCATAACAGAAAACAAACTCACTCAGAAGCAAAACGCGAAAGACTGAAACAGCAAAAGGAATATAGATACGTGGTCACGGCGCGGGATGCACCTTTGAACCCCCGCGGCCTTTCAACCACAAACTTAGGGTTTTGAATTAAGGCTTATGGCTCACGTTTTTTGAGGTGCACGGTAGCGCCGGATTGTTTTTTCTGCAGGGGGTTAATTATGTTCTGCCATTTGTTAGTCACGAAGAGAATACGCAGTGTACCTGGTGTGTAAAAGCTGATGCGCTGTGTGGCTAAGGGGTTTTTCCAGAAATTCTTCATATAACGCTTTTATCTCAGGGTTCTCGTGGCTCATACGCAAATCGCAGACTTCGCTGTCATCACGATTTAATCCCGTAGTGCGCGCTTTTCTAGTGCAAACATTTGTTGGCAAAGGTTGTCCGCCGCCTCCAATACAGCCGCCGGGGCACGCCATGAACTCAATGAAGTGATAATCAGAAAACTCGCCGCCTAAAAGAACCGACTCACAAACCTTTCGAATGTTGTCCAAGCCATGAGCAACCGCCACTTTTACAACTTTGCCGCCTATCAGAATTTCGCCCCGTTTTATTCCGTCCAAGCTTGCTAAGTTATTGAACTCTAGATTGGCAGGGGGTTTTCCTGAAAGCAAAGTGATGGCTGTTCGAAGTGCCGCTTCCATAACGCCGCCTGTCCTACCAAAGATAGGTGCTGCGCCCGTGTAACTGCCCAAAAGCGGATCAGCGTTTTCTTTAGGCATCTGACGCAGGTCAATACCCGACAGTTTGAGGAGACGCGCTAATTCTCTTGAAGTAAGAACCACATCGACATCTTGGAAGGATTTGTCGCTGGTCCCGCCGTCTTGTTTCTTCCAGTATGTGGAGGCGCTGTTCATTTCTGGACGTTTAGCTTCGGTCTTCTTTGAGGTACAGGGCATAATAGATGTTACCCTCATTGATTGGGGCGTCACGTTTAGGGACTTAGCTCCGAAGGTTTTGGCTACTGCTCCAAACATCTGTTGAGGACTTTTCGCAGAAGAAATGTGCGGCAGTAATTCAGGGTAGAACCTTTCGGCAAACCTGACCCAAGCGGGGCAACAGGACGTGAAAAGTGGCAGGACGCCGCCATTGGCGAAACGGTCGATGAATTCTGTGCCTTCCTCCATGATGGTGAGGTCAGCGGCGAAGTTGGTATCCCATATTTTTTTGAAGCCTAATCGGCGAAGGGCTGCATAGATTTTTTCGGTAACTAATTCCCCTGCGGGAATGTCGAACTCTTCGCCCAGAGACGCGCGGACAGCAGGAGCAAATTCTGCAACACAATAAGCGTTGGGGTCTTGGAGCAAATTCCAAACTTTGAAGGTGTTATCATGTTCTCGCATAGCTCCGGGTGGGGTAGTGAAAGCGCATTCTTCACAGTTTAAAAATTCAGCTAATGGGTTATGGTTTGTTATTGCGCCGACGGGGCAATGAAGGATGCATTGGCCGCATCTGACACAGCGTTCTTCATCAACAATTACGCCGGTTTCTTCATCAAACTTTAACGCTTCTACACCTTGCAGTCTGCAGGTTTCCACACAAGCTTGGCATCGGATGCACCTGTTGGGGTCGTGGACAATCGATGGTTTAGCTCCACGCTCAGGAAAAGAAAACTGTTCATATTCTTCTTGCGTAATAAAACCCGCATTCACGCCCTCAATTGCTATCTTTTTTTGCCATTCATTCATGAAATAGCATTCATGATGATCTGTAAGCAAATGAGCACGCTCAGCAACGGCTTCTTCTGCTTTTGGAGAATGAGTTAGTATTGACATCCCATCCATTGCTAGACGTTTCTTCAAAGCCGGAAGCGAAACAAGTTTTCCATCTACTTCAGCCAACCCCATCAGTGGGCAAGACGGGTTACGTACCCAATCTTTGGCATCGCCTAAATCTGGTGACAGAACGGTTTCATGAACAGATTCAATAGCTTCCAAAATGGAGGTGTTGTCGGGTATTTGAACTATTTTTTTATTAATGGTTACTTGCATGTCCCTTCACCACGAGGTGTTACTGTTCTTAAAAAAGGTAGCACTATTTTAGTGTTGCTGCCTCTACGCAATAATCAACTTATAGCAACATCCACTGAACCAAAGCCAGATGCGCAGCTTCAGCGTTCATAAAAAGACGGAAAAACAGATAGAAAGGCGGGAAGCAGCTGTAACGTCGGCATAAACTGTTTTGTTCAACTGAGTTACTTTGATTCTTCTGGATACAGAGAGGCGGTTTTGATGCAGGAAATTTTCGTTATGGCTCCTCCGGTACTTGGACGGGAACAATTTTTTTCACCCTTTTTGATAGTGAAACCGCAAGATTTACTGCGATAACTGATGAGGGGATTGTTAGGAAGGCTAGGGCGGCAAAGGTTGCTATGAATCCGGAGGGGATTATCGAGTTTAATATGGGTGTGGTTTGCATCATCATTTGGAATAATTGCACAATCGGCAGACCTGCTATCATCCAGACAAAGGCAGTCCAGCTCCAATAAACTACAGGGAAAACTGTGCCCATTAGATAGCGGGCGCTCTTATGTTGAGGATTAAATTTCAAAGTTAAAAGGTCCAGTGATAAGCCTATTGCTATCCCCAGAAAGGGCTTGAATAAACCGGGCATGTTTCCCCAGATTGTTGTTGGTGCAGTGAGTAGGCCATAGATGAGAAAATATAACGTGAAAATGTTTTTGTGTGTAACAGCCCAAACTAGGTAGGCAAGAAAAATGTCCAAGGGAACCATCAGAAAAGCACCCAAGAAAACGTGAGGTATGATTGCCTTTAACGCGGGAGCAACAGATAGCGATATTACAAAATTTGTTGCCGACATGATTCCGATTAGAGCCAAATCAAAAGGCCTGAGGTGGAAGAGGTGTTTGTGAGATGTCTTTTTCATCATACCGCCCACGGTATTACTATTTTTTAGGAAAGTAACACCTATATATGTGTTTACGGGAAAAATGATGATACAGAAGGGCTAAGTATGCTGTTGGAAATCGAAAGCGAAGCTGCAAAACTGCTGATAAAAGTGCTGCTTAGTTGCCAATGCCCAATCAGTTTGGCGGCAGAAAAAGAAATAATTCAGCATTACCACACGCACAGTAATGGCGACTGTTTTGATTTCAAACAAATGCTCGATATTGTTGGTGAATCCTGTGGTGAGACTGCATTTCACAGGTTAAGAGATTTCTGCGTTTGTTCAAAAAATGATTCAGAGGACGAGGTAATAACTAAAGGCGACATATACAGCCATTTTTGCAGCGTGGCACATTGGAATATGGCTGAAGACGCCCTTGCATCTAGCTATGCAATAACTAAAAATTGCCCCATAACTGACCACCCCACGTGGTTGGTTGGCCATATGCTTCTTCCAGTGAAAGTAAAAGAAGAAAACAACACTGTTAATGCTGAATACTCTGGATTAGACTTTACGTTGCAACTGCTCAATATCTTTTTCCCGCCTGAAATAGAGATTGAGACGGATGCGTTTTATGCTATACATTTTGCTTCTGTAATCTCAAAAATTACGCCTACCCAGTCAAAGATGATTAATCAGCAACTCGAATCAATTGACCGATTCATTGAATCCCGAAAACAAATAACAAGAATAGACTACGCTGCCTTCCAGAAATACGGCAATTACAGAAAGTTCTGCAAAAACAGATACTGCAAATACTTCCAATAACAAGACAAAAACGGTCAAATCGAAAGCTATGGATTACTAGGTTTTCTTCCAGAGAGGTAGAAAAAGATTCTCAAAGCCGTTTAATCATCAAGAATGTTGTTGCTTCAACAAAAGTGCACCGAACGAAAAATGAACCGCCAGAAAAACAGACAGCGGCGGAATAAAACGCGGGAGGGGAGTTGAACCCACGCGGCTTTTCAATTGCTAACTATGCAAAACTGTCGGTAACATACATTCACAGCTATTGGGCGTTCATATTTTAGATAGACTAGTCAAATTGCCGCATACCACAAGATTTGCTTTAGAATAGTTTTAGCGTCACCCGCAGACTGGAGCAAGTCATTTATACCCAAACCTGAGAGTAAAAGAGAGAATCTGGGGGAGAAAATTGTCAAACAAGAAACACCTCTGTTTAACCGCGGCAGGAGCCCTGCTTCTGGTCATACTGTTAACAGCTTCAGCGCAAACTCTTACCGCACAAACTAACACCGATTTGGCAGCAGAATATGCTCCTGTCCTAAAATTTACAGGTGGAGAAACATTTTACCCAACAAGTGTTGACTACGTCATTGAAAGCTCAACGCTAAAGCAGAGAGCAATCGCCGGCTTATACTCAACCACCATCAGCTCCAATCCAACCGCATCTAACTTGGGCTCGTTTACTGGAAACGACCTGTTTTTGGATAACACCTTAGGGGATTTGGATGCAATTGCCGCAGACTACAGCATAAACGCCGCAAGTTTGGGTTATCATGCCTACGTTCACATCGAGAATAGCGGACAACACAAGGTCATTCAATACTGGCTTCTATACGCGGTACAATAACGGACCTCTAAACAACCATCAGGGAGATTGGGAAGTAATCCAAATCTTCCTAGACAACACCGGTAAGCCCGAAAAAGCGCTGTACTCCCAACATGGCTCAGGCGAAAACGCAGCATGGATAGACGTAGAAAAGCAAGGCAACCACCCAATAGTCTACGTCGCTCAAGGCTCACACGCCAACTACTTCAGGTCATACCAAGGCAAAATCGGCATAGAAAACGATATGGTAGCCAACGACGGAAAAACCATACAGCCAGCAGACCTGAACCTGATTATGCTAGGTGAGCTGGGTAATTTGCCTGAGGATCAGAGTTGGCTAAGCTTTGAGGGCAGATGGGGATACTGGGGCACTGAACAAGAAGTTGCCTTAGGGTCTGCTGGACCGTTAGGACCCGTATTCAATCAAGACGGCATAAGATGGGCAGAACCAGAATACTACGTGGATTCAACGTTGAATGTAGATGGAACTTACTTCGTTTTGGCATTATTGGTCGCTAACTTTCTGACAATCTTCTTAGCCTACATTTTGATTAGGGCTGCATGGAAGGGTTGGGGCATAGCCAAACTCAGAAAAAGTGGTTTACTTGCCCATAAGATAATTAAGGGTAGAGTGGCTGTTGGCTTACTAATTGGAGTTGCGGCAATTGCCCTCTCGATAGCTGCGTTTTTTGTACCCTGGTACACTATGACCGCTACTTCTGAAGCTGGACCTTTAGCTAACCAGGGCGGAACTACGCTGATGACTATAAACGGCGTCAATGGACTTCAAGTAAACCTGTTTTTGGGCGATGTATCAAGTGATTCCACGTCGGGCTTTGCAAGCTTTGCTTCGGCGCAGATGCCCTTTGCCATCGTTATCGCAGCAGGCATCATCTTGTTTGCTTTAGACATAATTGGGCTAAAAAACAAGAACAGCTTAGGCAACAAGCTCATTTTCGGCATAACAGGACTCTTGTTACCCGTAATCTTTGTCATAGCTGTCATTATGTTGCTGCCATCACTTCTACCTATGACTTCAGGGCTAGTACCTGGCGGACAAATACCTGAACAAGTTTCAAATCTGATACAGTCAGTGGGAGCATCCCCAATCGGTGGAACCGCGACTACGCTGTTCCCAATAATCGGATCAACAACCGTGACGTGGGGACTTGGCTTAGGAGCTTACCTGTTCATAATCGCCGCCATACTGAGGGTCGTGGGAGGCATCATAGTCCGAACAGCGCCAAAGCCAAAAGCTGAACAGTCTCCACCTCCACCGCAGCCACAAATAAATCAATAAAACGAGCCTTCAACAGCTCCCTCTCACTTTTTTTGTCTTGCTAAAGCACACCGCGGGTTACCAACGTTTGTCAAACTGAATACTCTTAGGCTGATGTGCAGCTAAACCAACTGCCAACTTTAAGCAGATTCTAATTTGCGATAAAAAAACCGCTATACATAGTAACCTACACCCCGCAGCCCAAGGCTTACGCCATATTTAAGCCCCTTCACCAATAAAGGCAATAAATAGGCTTTAATTGGCAAAAGGATATTGGCGCGGGATGGGGGATTTGAACCCCCGCGGCCTTTCGACCACAGACTTAGCAGGCCTGCCCCATACCAGGCTTGGGCAATCCCGCACGCCTTGTTTAGCTTCGCTATTTACAGTTTCTAGGCTTGATTTAAGGTTATCTAAGGTTGCTGGATGATGCTGATTAGACACTTGACCGTCTTTGCTGTTTCCCCGACGCATGAACAATGCTGCTTGTGTCTGTTTTCAGTTCGCTTAGCTTCTGTGCAGCGTATTCCACTGTTTGCGGATGGTAGAAAAGCATTGATTGTTTTTATGCCTTGCCCTAGCAGGGTAGGTGTAATAGTCTACAAAAAGAAAAACAAAACAGGCCAGATACATAGAGCGACTGCGCTAAACTCTATTATGTTATAGGTCAAGAAAATTTAACTAACCGTAAAGAGCGGCAACTGCGCGTAATCTCTTCAATCAGGGATTGGTACTGAATATGAGCAGTTTTCGGTTTATCTGCGTGTTCGTCGACTGTTATTTGCTTTTTGCGGTTGTCGTGTCCGTGTTGTTTTTCAGGAATTTGTCTGTGCAGATGTTAACGCCTTTTACGCGTCCTGCGCAGATTTTTTCCATCACGAACTTTTTGTTTGGGTGCCCCGCCACCATCTCTCTGTTGGGTAAAACTATTGTGCTGCCGTCTTCAAATGACCAGAAGATTATGGTTTTTTCGACTTTGGCGGGTTTTAGGAGTCTGCCGCAGAACCAGAATGGTTTGCCCGTCTCGTATGGGTTCACGAAGGTTCGCACGAGTTCTTCTTCGGAGAGGTTAAACCGTATGCCTGATTTCTCAGGGTCCTGCGCGTATTCTATGTATAGGTGATATTTGGGCAGGCTCACTTTGAATCCCTAACATTAACACACGCGTTTGCTACAATAAAGCTTGTTGCCTCTACGGTGCCTGCAAACCTAAAATTCGGTTCAACAATTCCACGATTCTGCCTGAGGCTTCTTTATCGGGGAACTCCAGGTCATCTTCTTTTGGCGCAGTCCCCGCGAAAAGGCAAACTGCCTCGATACCCTTCTGCTTTGCTAACCCAAAAACCAAACCCGAAAAACCCATGAACGGACCCTTATAGCCAACTCCAACTTCGTACTTTTTCATTTCCTCAATGCCGTTTTGGCTGCTAGCTGCACAGCAAATTTTTGTTTCTTTTGAGCCGTATCCCGCAGCCACAATCATCCGCTTCACCTGCGCCTCTCTGAGTAGGTCCAAAACATTTTCCGCTACCGTGTACTGTCCCTCAAAGTTGGGGTGGTACCCTCTGACTAGAATCAGTGGCGGACTGGAACATGCATAAAACTGTACTTTGGGAAAATCCAAATTTCCCGACTCAACCACGGCGCCACCCATACCAGGCATCGAGGGGTGGGCAGCATAAGACGGTTTAGTTTGGTAAACCGACGGCAAATGTGTAGAATACAATTCTGCAAACAGCTTTGCGCCTGTTTGAGCTATGAGGCTGTCCACAACGAGTTTACCCACGCTGCGCAGTCCAGGCGACCCTGCAATAGCTACGGGTTCTTGCAGCGCCAAAGTTGAATGCCGCTTTATCCAGATGCCGCTGTCGTTTTCCATGATATGCGCCTCGTTTAGGTTACGTAGCTGGGTCTTTTACCTGATTGAGCCATTTCTTCGCGTACGCGCCTCTCGATTTCAGCCATCTTCGCGAACGCTTCGTCCATCTCGAGGGCTTGTTTCTCCATGGGTTCCATGTCTACTTTGATGTCTAGAATCTGCGTGAGCACATTCAGAGCGGCCTTTGCAGCTCGCGGGTCAATCACGTATTCGCCAGTCGGAGCTTGGTACCCGTGGGTTTCCGCCAGCAAACATGCACCCTCCAAGTTTCTTTTTTTGGCTAAGCCCACAACCAGCCCGTTTTCTCCGCCGATTATGCCGTGGTCCAGCAATTTTGCGCCTTGGGCTTTGGCTTCCTCCAGCATATCTGCCGAGGTGGCGGTAACGTAAACGTTGGGGGTGTCAAACTGCTTGTCTGTAACTAAAGCAGCAACAGCGTAAACTTTTTTCACGCCGTTTTCAATCGCCCAATCAATGACTTTCTCGGAGATTTCGTATTGACCCTCAGGGGAGAACGCCTGCGAGTTGCCTGAGAGAAAAACGATTGTCCGCCCTGCAGCATCAGCGAAAACGTGCAGTTCATTGCGGAGAAGTTCAACCAAGCCATCTTCTTTTATGATGACGTAGGGGGGGAAGAACTTGGAGTAAACTTCCCCGATTAAGTCGGCTTTAAGCTGCTGGATGAGGTAGTCAACAGAGAGTTTTCCAATGTATGCCATGCCCGGTAACCCCACGATAAGGGTTAACTCGCTGGGTTTGAAGGGCTTCAGAATTTTTATCTCAGCGTTCATAACTTAAGAACTTACATGCTTATTATTAAGTTGAATGCCCAGCCTTTACACTTAACAAATTGATTAAACGCCGCAAAGAAGGGGGAACTAAAATAGGTAAAACGCTTTTTAGTGTACACTGCACGCAGGTGACAGCCATTGAAACTGAGCTTTTCTACAGGAACCTTTTCTGCTCTTCCGTTGGAGCAGAACCTTGCGGAAATTAGAAAACTCGGCTTTGAAAACATCGAGTTCAACATGAAAAGCGTAGAAACAGAAAGATGACCTGTCCATTTATGCCGCCCAAAAACTCGTCCGTGAGCACGGGTTAACCTGCTTAACGCTTCACGCAGCCACCCTACCCGTAAAAGATGCAGTGGAAGTGCATCGGGCAGTTTACTATGGAAAAATCTCCGCCGACTTCGCCTACAAACTCGGCGCGTCCGTTATGGTTGTGCACTCCAACGTTTTTCGCAGGCTCCCGCACGACCAAAGAAACTTGTTGCTGGCAAGAATTTTCAAAGAGATTAAGCCTTACGCGGAGAGTCTAAACCTGACTCTTGCGTTAGAGAACCTCTCTTATGCATCGATGGGGTTTGGTAAAAATGTGGCTGAAATGGATGAAGTCTTCAGTGTAATCGACGGAGGGGAAATTGCTGTGACATTGGATTTTTGCCACGCAACAGCCACAGGGGTCACTCAAAGCCTGCTGGAAACCTATCATAAACGCCTTTGCAACGTGCACATGAGCAACCGCGCCCATAAACCCTGCCTTGAAGAAACGTCGCAGCTTAAAGATTTCATAACCAAACTTTCAAAATACCGCTACACTGGACCAGTAACGTTGGAGCTAAACCGAAAATGCACCTTGGCGGAGATAAGTTCAACAAAGGCAGTTCTTGAAGCTGTAATGAGAGTATGCTAAACTTTTGCGGGTGTAGAAACAATTATAGCTCTCAAGCTACAGAAGACTCATGCATAGACCATTTTATACTTAACTTGAAGTGAGGCAGAAAAAAATGTCCCCGAGAGTAATCATGTTTAACACCATCAGCGCCGACGGCTCAATTAAGGATTTTGAATTAGACATCGGTCTACATTATGAAATCGCCGACAAAATCAAAGCCGACGCCCACCTGATTGGCTCTGAAACTGCGAAAACAGGCGTAGAGATGTTTACAGAGAACGTTCCGCCCGAAGAGCCAGCGGACTTTAACAAGCCGATAATGAAAAAAGGGGAAACAAAGCCTTTCTGGGTACTTTCTGACAGCAAAGGCAAACTGAAGGGGCTGTTGCATGTCTACCGAAGGTCCTGCTACTGCAAAGACGTAATCGTTTTGGTTACCCACAAAACTCCCGAAGACTACATCCGCTACTTGAAAGAGAGAAACTACAACGTGCTTGTTTCTGGAGAAGAAACAATTGACTTCCGAGGCGCTCTTGACTATCTTGACATGTCATTTGGCATACGGACGGTGTTAACCGACAGCGGCGGTGGCTTAAACAGCATCCTGCTTAAAGAGGGCTTGGTTGACGAGGTGGCTCTGCTGATTTCTCCTGTAGTGGTCGGAAAAGGCTCAACCAACCTTTTCAGGTATCTGGAAAGCACCGTGAACTTAGAGTTGATTAGAAGTGAACGACTTAGAAGCAATCATCTGCTGGTAGTTTACAGGGTGCTGACCAACATCACGCATTTAACGCCGCTTCATGCAGACAGCGAAACCGAACGCTCACCAGCGTAACCCTCAAAAACTTCTGTTCGCATAAACACCTGAAGGTGGTTAAATGAAGCCGACCGTGAAGAAACCTAGCCAAGAAGAAAAACAAACAGCTCAAACTTGGCCAATCTGGGAAAAAGAGGAATCAACTTTTCCGTGGGAGTACGACGAACAGGAAACATGTCTTATCCTTGAGGGAAAAGCAGCTGTTAAGTGTTCTGAAGAAACGGTGGAGTTCGCAGCGGGAGACTATGTTGTTTTTCCCGTAGGGCTAAAATGTACTTGGCAGATAAAAGAGAAAATTCGAAAGCACTACAACTTCGGATAACGCGAAATCGGTTTTCTGGTGAGTCTTCCAAGACTACAGAATCATACCTTGCTTTTCTTTTTTGCTGAGAGACATTCAGAAGAAAACGCTTTGTGGGCATGCATTCGAGTTAGGGGGCTGATTAAACGCCCTTTTGGGGTGCCTTGGGTAACGCTGACTTGCAGACGCAGGTAACGGGGGATGTAAAAGCTTTTAGGTGCCAAACACCCAATCCATAGCGATAGATATGACAAAAATTACGCGTATTGGCGTAACGTTCCCACCTGAGCTTCTTCAAGATTTTGATTCCATAATCGGGAAAATGGGGTACGAAAGCCGAAGCAAAGCCATTCAGGATGCGGTTCGCCTTTTTGTCTCCGAACGGAAATGGCTTCAGCAAGAACCTAAAACTGAGCACACAGGAGTAATCCTTATGGTCTACGACCATGACGTTCGAGGCTTGGAAAGCGGCTTAACTGACGTTCAGCATCACCACACCGACATCGTGACTTCCACGCTGCACATCCACATCGGCGAACGCGATTGCCTAGAAGCCATCGCTGTAAAAGGCAAAGCCTCAGAAATTAGGCACGTAAGCGACGAGCTAGCCACGAAGCGGGGTGTAAAAATCCTCAAAACCGTTGTAGTAACGGTTTAGTTCACAAGGAACATGCGTTCAAGGGAACGTCTCGCTTTAGCAGAGGCGTTCTTGGGAACTTTCACTATATGCTTTTCTTCTTTAAGCGAAGCATAGAGTCTATCCAGCGTGGTGAGCTTCATGTTTGGGCAAACTGCGCCTTCGTACGCCAAGTAAAAGCGTTTCGTTGGATTCTCCTTGCGTAACCGATGTAGAATACCATCTTCGGTGCCCACTATGAATTCTGTTGCGTCGGCTTCTTTGGCGTAGCGGCACATCTTGCTGGTGCTGCCTATGAAATCCGCGATTTTCTGCATTTCCATACTGCACTCAGGATGGGCCATAACCTCCGCTTTTGGGTGTTGCTGTTTTTGCACAGTTACATCTTCTGGCTGGAACAACAGATGCGTGGGGCAGAAACCATGTTCAGGAATTGAAATGACTTTTTTGCCTGTTTTATGCGCTGCATACTTGGCAAGGTTACGGTCAGGACCAAAAAGCACTGTCTCAGAATTCAACGAATTTACGACTTCAACAACGTTAGCACTGGTGCAACACACATCGCATTCCGCTTTGGCTTCCGCAAGGGTGTTCACGTACAAAACCACGGGTGCACCCGGATACTTCTTCTTGGCACGTTTAATTTCGTCCGTCGTGAGCATCTGCGCCATGGGACATCTTGCGCCAAGGGTCGGCAGAAGCACCTTCTTTGTCGGATTAAGGATAGCTGCAGATTGCGCCATGAAATCTACCGCGCAGAAAACGATGATTTTCGCGTCTTCCTCATGCATAGCTTTACGACTGAGCTCAATGCTGTCACCCACGTAGTCGGCTATATCCTGAATTTCTGCACGCTGATAATTATGGGCAAGTATAATGGCGTTCTTTTCTTTTTTCAGCTTCTGAATTTTAGCGGTTAAATCGGACATCGTGTTGCGCCTGTAAGTTTGAAGAAATACAAGGGAACAAGTCAAGATATATGCTTTTACCCTGAAGCAGGACAAAATAAACATTTTAGCAGTCCAAAAACCTTTACACTTTGTTGCTTTGTGCAACCTACCCCCTCGTTTTCTGCAGCGTCTGTTTTGGGTTGCTTTTTTACTTCAGAACTTGATTTGGGTTTATGTTGCGTACAGAAAAGGCGCGATTCGGCAAAAACTGGCGTATTCTGGCTCAAAAATGGTAGGTCGGTCTGTTGTGGGACAGGTGACAAAAGGGGTTGTTTAGAGTTTTTTGCTCATCACGTAGGCGTTTTCGCCGTCGCTGTAGTAGCCGGGAATTGTCCGTGTTATGGATAGACCGACTTTTCGGTATAGGTTCACGCCTGCTTCGTTGGTTACTCGGACTTCTAGGTAGATTTGTTTGGCTTTGTAGTTGCTCATGCCTGCCATTGCCGCCTCAAGCAGCGCTGATGCCATGCCGTGGTGTCTAGACTTAGGCAGAACCGCAAGCGAAACTACGTGGCCCTTGCGTATCAAGCCGCCTAGTCCGAAGCTGCCCAAGCCTACTTCGATGCGGCACATGATGTAACCCACGATTTCCCTGTTTTCTTCAGCCACAATGAAGGTTTCCGAGAAACGCTCATGTAAATCCATGAAGAACATGTCTGTGTAGTTCTCGGGTAGGCAAACGCGGTTTATCCGCATCACTTTCTGCAAATCGTCGGGCTTGAACTTCCGCAACGTGAAAGTCTCTTGCATTTTTATCCTTCTTTATCCAGTTTTCCAGACGGAACTTAAAGTTTACGTTTTATCTGACGTTGCTGAGCCATTGGATTCTGCATTTGGAACTCCTACTTGTGGCAACGTGTAGTTGCCCTGGGGGATGGTCCAAACCCGAGCGGCTTTTCCCGCGATTGTGAATGCATCGTTCAACGCGTCGTTTACTGCGCGGGCGGTCTTCAATCTGAAAATGTTGCTCGCGTAGTAGTCAGGCAGTGAAGAAACCAAAATTATCTTGTGGTGCTGCAACGCTTTTAGCAGGTAATACGCCTTGTGTCCACCCAACATGAAGTTGCGTTTAATTTCGCGTTCCACTGCCTTCAAATCGCCAAACCGCACCATCCAATCGTAAAATACCTGGTTACCGTGTCCTTCAGCGCATTCAGCCACAAGAATTATGACGCCGCCGCGTTTAACCACCTCTAATGCGCCGTCAACTGCTTTGTAGGCTTGGTACAGGTTGAGGTCTGCTGGGCGTCCCCCGCAGCTAACCACCACGATGTCGGCTCTGCGGTCCACCATCACTCGAAACATGTCGTCCACAACTGTTACGCCCTCCAAAAACGCCTGCTCCACGTCCCCAGCGAAAGCCCCAACCACCTCGCACTTGCTGTTGGTTACAACGTTCACAGCAAAATCCACCTTTGCCAACCGCGCAGCCTCCGCCATGTCCTCATGCACGGGGTTACCCTCCAATACGCCTGTGCGTGCAGCGGCATTTAGCATCAACGCATGGTTGCATTTGATAGTTTCTTCGCCGGCGACTGCGGGTAAAACGCTTTTTCTGCCGCCGCCGTATCCAGCGTAATAGTGGAAGCCCACATCACCCAAGACTATGCGGACATCCGCTTCAGCGAAGATGCGGTTAATCATGACCTTGTTGCCGTGTTTGGTTGTGCCCACATAAACGAGGTCGTCTGCTTTGCAGTTGTGGCTTACCGCTTTCACTCGTTCAAACGCTTCACCCAAAAGTAAGCGGGCTTCATCAGGTTTAACAGCGCGATGTGTTCCGCATCCGAAAATTACCGTAACTGCCTCGTCTTTCACGCCAGCTTGATTTAGCTCGTCAAGAACAGGAAGAAGCATTATGCCGCTGGGAGATTTTCGGGTTGCGTCATCAATGACTATGGCTACTTTGCTTTGGGGTTGAACAATTTCGTTTAGGCGTTTGGATCCAGCGGGTACAGGTTCTCTGAGTGCACGTTCCACTTCTGCTTTTGCGTCTGGGCAAGCCTTTTGCTCTGTAGGTTCAATTGAGCCAACGAAGTTTCGCGCGGGAATTCTGACGCAAACGTCTGTTTTTCCGTAGGGAAGCCAAACATCAACCATTATAACTCACACGAGTACAGATAAAAAACAACGGGGCAGGCGTCTATTAAGCCTTATCAAACAACATGGCAAAACCAAAAGGCAACATGCATCACACTAAGGCATCCCAGAAGCCAAATGCGTGATGTCGGCTAAAATCGTTTGCCAAACCTCAGAGAGGTTCATGGTTTTCTGCACAAAAAAGGGCATATCTACCACTTTCAGCATCTCTAAGTCGTTTGGTCCATTTCCAACTCCGAAAGTGCGAATTTTCCTAAAGGTTTTCAAATACAGTTTCGTTAGCAAAGCCACTGCTTTTCCTTTGTTGTGGCTGCCAGTTAGGTGAAAGTATCGGTCGCCCTGCGTGACGCTTAAGCCTTTGCGTTCGAGCAGGGCAACTACCCGTTTTTGGTCGCCTTCAATTATACGGAAGGGTTCATCGTATTCTCTTAGCTGGGCAAGTTTAGCTAACTCAAAACTTAAGCCGGTGTCCTCTGCGACTTCTGCGGTGGTTAAGTCACCAAACCCCACAATTTCGGCGCCTGTTTCCATTCGAACCTGCGCCAGCGCGTCTCTTAATTTGGAGTACGGTGTACCTAACTCAACCACGTTGTACTTTTCGGTTTGCCTGCTGCAATCGTAGCTAACACCAAAGTAGCCTTTTGGGATGAAAACGGCGGCGCCATTCTCAGAACTGAAGGGGTCAGCTATGCCTAACTCTTTTTGGTAATACTCGATTTCCGCGGATGTTTTGCTACTGCAAAGCACAATTGAGGTATTCAACGCCAAAAGACGTTCAAGGGTCTGTTGGGTACCTTCGTAGCTGTATTCTTCGTTTATCAGGGTGCCGTCGAGGTCTGCGAAAACAACCGCTTTGGCGGCGCTACTTTTCAATGGCTGCGTCCCTCAGCTGTTCTCTAGCATCGGGCATAGCTGAAATCGTGCGCAACCAATCGGGCAACTGAGCGCTCGTCGGGGTTGACATGTACTGTCTGCCAGCATCCATTATGACTTGGGATAATGCCTCAACACTTGATTCTTCTTCGTGCCGGTCAAAGTGTAAGCCGTTGCAGATGGCATCAGCGTTGTATTGCCGTATTCTATCCTGAGCAAAACGTAGATAAGTAACTTGAAGGCTCAGCAGAAACGGTTCAGAAATGTCTATGCCCTCTGTTTCTGTTAGAGTTCTCAATAAGGTGATAAAGCAGTCCTGAGCGGTTTTAATCAAAGACCCCTGACTAACTCTCTTATGGTAGTGGTCAAAGAAGCCAAGGTCAACCTCGCAGATGCGTTTGGTTGAGACGTTTCGGTAAAGTTCAGCAAGCATACCCATTTCCAGACCCCAACCTCCAGGAATCCGCAGGTTCAACGCCAAGTCGCTGTAAATGGCAATTTCTCCTGACAGGGCATAACTGAAGGATTTTAAATACCGCAGAAAATCCGAGCGGTGACCAAGTTTTTTCTGTAATGCGTCGATTATTGGGCTTATGAAAAGCCTGCATACTCGTCCATACATCTTCTTTTTATCAAGGTTAATTCGAGCATAGTAACCTTTAGCGAAGGAGAAATCAAGACGGGGCTCCACTATCGAGTAGAGAAGCTTGGTAGGTATAGACCCAGAATACGTTACTATGTCTGCATCATGTAGTGCAAAGGCGTGAAGATCCAAAGAGGCAATTCCAGTCGCAATCCAGAGGTCTTTTCCTTTTCCTTTGGATATAGTAACATCAAGACCTTTGCTTTTTAATCCCTTTAGAATGACCTCAACTTCGGGTTTGTTACACCAGACTATCTCGCAGGGAACTTCAAACTTATGTGACATCTGCATAGCACGATCATAGTCGCCATCATTCACCGTTGAAAGAGCAATAAACACCTTTTTCAGGTACTGACATTCGTTTAAGCCTTCAATTATCTTGCCAAAAGTTGGCTTCCTGAAGGCATCTCCAAGAACAGGAATAATCACTCCACAAGGATGCACACTCTTAAGGTCCTCAAGCTTTGCTTCCATCGCATTAAAATCCGTACAAACTTCGTGTATTCGGGTAATTTTTTCTTGATCAAACTCCATGTTTCAAATCACCTGCCGCCTAAAGCAAGCTGGCAAAATTATAGGTACCAATAGCGCTTAAGTGATATTAATAAATAGCTACCCAGTAGCAACAAATCCATCACTCATCACGCACCGCCATTTCGCGTATACCCTGAATGAACCCAAAGCATAAAGAAACACAATTTTGGAAAACACTTAGATTTTCAATACTTCTAAATACAAGTTATTTGATATTTTGGCAGCAACGCTTATTAAAACAAAACCGCACATTCCCTTAGACAGCTGAGACGCCTATGTGCGGAGCACAATGTTGGGTGCAGAAAGAAAATGGCAGAAACAACAGTCAGTACTTTAATAATCAACGTGGTAATCATAGCTGTCGCTTTTCTAGTTTTAAACTGGGCCAGCAACGTTGCCATCCAAAACGCGCTTAAAGTCTCCAGAATAACGCGACTAGGCAAAACAGCTGTTGGCTTCACCCTAATCGCCTTTTCCACTTCGCTTCCTGAACTCACAGTGGCGGTTGCCGCGGTGATTTCAGGCGGTGCGCCCCTGTCTGTTGGCAACGTTTTAGGTTCAAATATAGTTAACATTTGCTTGGTAGTGGGTCTTGCAACGCTCATTATCTATCTGCGGTATTCCCGTAAAGGAAACAAAGACAAATCAAAGTGTGTAAGCATCGTTCCGACCTTTGCCAAACAAGAGTTAAGCAACATCCATTTTGGACTGCTGGTTTCTTCAATAATTCCCCTCGGGTTAATCTACGTAGGGAACGCCACGTGGGCGGTGGGTTTTGTTTTAATCTCAATCTGCGCGGTCTACATGTTCCAGATGGCTAAAGTGAGAATTCCCGAAGAGGACAGCGACCCCGTAACGGATGAGGAAAAAAGCAAACTCAGACGGTTCGTTATGTTCACGATTCTTGGCGCCATAGGCGTTGTTATAAGCGCTAATTTCCTTGTTGAGTCAGCAGTAGTGATAGCGGGCGCCGTTGGAATTCCCCAAACCATAGTAGGCGCAACCATCGTGGCCATCGGAACCAGCCTGCCAGAACTCACCTTGGACTTAAAGGCTTTCCTAGGGGGACACTCAGCGCTTGCACTTGGCGACATCATCGGAAGCAGCTTCATGAACATAACCCTGATTTTGGGAATCACCTTGTTCTTGCCCGCAGTACTGGGAAGACCAATAGTCATGAACATGTCAGTTTACGAAAACCTAGTCATCTTCTCCATAATCACAAACCTGTTCTTCTGGTACTTCCTATCCCAAGGCAAAATAAGCTGGAAAGAAGGAGCAATATTCCTTTGCATATACGCGCTCTTCATCTACACAACAATTGCAGCAGCCAGCGCCGCCAACCTCACTGCAACACCAGGAATTATTTTACTAAACTGGCTTTAACAAAGCTAAGCAAACCCCCTTCTCTCACAGCGTAACCAATAAACTAAGCCAAGAAAAACACGAAGAAAAAGAAAAAGAGAAACAGTTAGTAAACTTCCAAAGGACAACCGCCGCCAGAAGCCACGCTAGTATTTGGCTATTGACTTATGACGAGGGTTATTTTTTTGACAGCCGTTTGGCAAATTTTTCGGATACCTCTTTTGCCGCGCTCATAGGAAACGTTCACAAGTTTAAGTTCTTCAAGTATGCGTATCTGCTCGCTTATGTACGCTTCACTCAAAGCAAGTCGTTCCCCGATTGTCGAAACATCTAAGCGTTCCTGTGAAAGCAACCTAAGTATTCGCAATGTGGTTGCGGTGAGAGCTTCAGCTACCGCGAATGCGCTGTCGTTTGAAACCACCATTTCATCAGAAGACAAAGACAAAGTTCCTTCCTGTAAAGTGTCTAAACTGTAACTACTTCGCCCTGCAGATATAATAATGTTTTTTCGTAATTAGTATAGACATAGCCTATTTTTATTTCGTAAATAAGAAACAAACTACAAATTACGAGTTTCATAAAACACACGGTAAGTATGGAAAAGCGTCACAGACCCAAGAAGCAAACGGGCTACAAACTGGATAGGCGGTCAGTTACTTAGAGCAGCAGACGAAGCAGTCATAGACAAGTTTTGTTTGAGTTTCAACTCTGACAGGACATAACAGCGGAAAGCGGCGTTCTGCGCAAGTTTGCCAAGGACATCTAAGAACAAATCAGGAAAGGTCTCCAGCCACTGCTTGTACGAAGCACGTATTGTAACATCACTGGTTCCCATTTTATCCGCAAGTGCCCTCTGCTTAACCACGGCATCGTATCTAAACCCCAGAATATAGAAGAGCCCGCTGACGAGGCATTTTGAGCTTTTGCCGGTGAAAAACGCAAATTTCCGCTTGTAAGTTCGACTTATGATTTCGTCAGCGTCCAAGGCCACTTTGCTAGCCGTCGCTTTATCCGACCATACTGTGCTGGCTGCAACAGAAATTTCTTTCAGGGGTATACGCCGTAGTATGCTCATTACACTCACACTGCAGATTTTGCTCAACAGTAAAGGGGAAAAAGAGAGGGTTATCATTACCGCACTGCACAAAAAACATATTTTTGAAACAAAGTTTACACGTACATACACACCGCGAAAATAACCAGTTTATCTCTCTCTGAAAAAACTATACCGATTAACTGATTCTGAATTAATAACACTAAAAATTAAACTTGGGGTGCCCAGTCATAAAAGGATAGGGCTATTTGTCGGCTTTTGGGGTCATTTACTACGCTGAAAACTTGTGCGGCATCTTTGTCAGATATTATGCCGCCCGTGAACAACTGGTAGCCTTCATCTGTTGACTTAATGTAGGTAACTGTGCCCTGCTTGTCTATGTAGGGAATTTTCGCTGCAGCTCTCTTGGCGTCTGCAAAATTGCGGAAAAGAGCAAAAAATTTTGGGCCCTCAACAAGGGACCTTATCAGAGCGACCGCCTCATCTGTGTTTTTACATTCATTGAGCCTAGACAGAACGTATCGTTTATCGTTTGTTTCGCGACTCACTTTATCAAATTGCTCCTTTTCGCCTTCTCCCTAAAGCAATTGTTAGACAGTCTTACGTTTAAGCTTTTTCCCATTTTTGACAAGTATCCGATTTGGATTTATTGAACCATAGAAAAAACCATAGCACATTAGATGGAATGCCAACTAACAGTTGCAACATTAAAAGCTAATACAATCAAACAGCTTCAAAAATTGAAGAAAGCAGCCATAATGCATCATATATCCGCAATCTAAGTGCTCAATGAGAAAATAGCAACGTATCGTCGCCCCTTCACAGCCATAATACTCTAATCGTCAAGGATTTTTTAGCTTTCTGCGTGTTTGCGTTTTCCTTCTTTCTCAAGATTTGAGTACTCAGCATACTTTTTGGACAGGTCACTAAACCGCTTATTGACAAGCGCATTTACGCTGCCTGCTTCGAATTCTCCGTCGCTGCCTCTTACGCCGGCTTTCATGCCCGTGAGAACTTCAATGCCTTCATCTATGGTTTTCACAGAGTAAATGTGGAAGTTACCCTGCTTAACAGCGTCCACAATTTCCTCTTTCAGCATAAGGTTTTGCATGTTGCTTGCTGGAATCATCACACCTTGTTTGCCTGATAGCCCCTTTGCCTTGCAGACCTCAAAGAACCCTTCGATTTTCTCGTTTACGCCGCCTATGGCTTGCACTTGGCCCTTCTGGTTAACTGAACCTGTGACGGCGATGCTCTGTTTTATGGGTAACCCGCTCAGATTTGACAAAATCGAGTAAAGCTCCGTGCTGGATGCGCTGTCGCCTTCGACGCCTTCGTAGTTCTGCTCAAACACCAACCTCGCCGAAAGCGTTAGCGGCTTGTCTTTTGCGTATTTCTCGTTTAAGTAGCCACTTAAAATCAAAACGCCCTTGGTGTGGATGGGTCCGCCCATCTTTGCTTCTCGCTCAATGTCCATCACGCCCTCTTTACCTAAGCCGACGCTGACGGTTACGCGGCTTGGCATGCCGAAAGCAAAGTCGCCCAGACTGGCAACTGATAACCCGTTGACTTGCCCGATTTTTTCGCCTTCAGTGTCAATTAACAGGAAGTCACGGTTAATCATCTCTTGGATTTTTTCCTGAATCATTTTGCTGCGGTAGATTTTTTCTTCGATGGCTTTTTTGACGTGCTCGCCGGTTACGAACTGGGCGTTTTGTTGGTGTGCGTAGAAATTTGCTTCGCGGACGATATCTGCGACTTCGGCGAAACGAGTTGACAGCTTCGTCTGGTCGCCTGCGAGGCGGCTACTGTGTTCGATTATTTTAGCTAAGCCTGAACCGTCCATGTGCTTAAGCGTCTCTTTTTCGCATATAGCGCAGACAAAAGCTGCGTACTTTTCTAGGTATTCGTCGGTTCGCTTCATGCTGGTGTCGAATTCAGCTTTGACTTTGAAGAGCTCATTAAATTCTCTATCCAACGCGTATAGCTTCTGGTAAATGTAGGGGTCGCCGATGAGTATCACTTTAGTGGCAAGCGGTATGGGTTCAGGTTTGAGGCTTTTGGTAACTGCGAACCCGAATCTTTCCTCTAACTCTTCAATGTTTATATGCTCGCTCTTCAAGGCACGTTTTAAGCCTTCATACGAGAAGGAGTTAGTGAGCAATTCCTCAACGGGCACAATCAGGTAGCCGCCGTTAGCTTGATGCAGAAACCCCCCACGAATCATCGTGAAGTCAGTTATGAGCGCGCCGAACTGGGCTTCCCGCTCGATTCGCCCAAAAAGGTGATGGTAAGTTGGGTTAGAGGCAATTACTACTGGCGCCCCTTTCGCCTCTGAGTTATCCACGACCACGTTGACCTCGTATTTCCTGAATGAGGGTTCCTTTGCCATCCAAGGCAGCGTCAAAGACAAACGCTGGTTCTCCTCAGGGTTTTTTATGAATTGGACAATGTTTTCCAGTATGTCGTTTTGCGCGTCTTTAAGGTAGGTTGCCACATCAGGAAAGCCTTTGTATCGCTCTGTGAGCTCCGAAACCAAGTTTCCGATGGCGTAAAGCGCGATTTCACGGTTCAGCTTGTCGATTTCTCCACGCGCTTGCCGGTCTAAATCCATGAATTGACGCATGGCAGTTCTCAGGTCGGATTCCAGTTTGGCACGTTTATCCTGAATTTGGCTTCTAACCTGCGGGGACATGGTCAAAAGTTCCTCGTCTGAGACGGGTTTACCCTTAATTACGGGTATGATAAGCAAGCCGATGGAGCTGCTATGAATAACGAAACCTTCTTTTTGAGCTTCAATGTTTAGCTGCTCGATGAGTTGTTTCCGCTTTGCCTCCACCTGTTTCACAGTGTTCTCTCTTCTTATGGCATAGTCCTCGCTTTCAAAGACCTTGCGTAAGCCCCGTTTGGCGTCTTCGATAAAGGTCTTCATGTCTTTCTGGAAAACTTTCCCTTTGCCCGGCGGTAGCTTAATGGCTTTAGGGGTATATTCGTCGCTGAAGTTGTTGACGTAGCACCAGTCCAGAGGCACGGGCTGGTTTTTGGCTATTTCTTCTAGAAAGTTCTTGACGGCAGTGGTTCTGCCTGTTCCCGGGTAACCTGCAACGTAGACGTTGAAGCCTTTATCTTTGATACCTAAGCCGAATTTTAGCGCTCGGACTGCTCGTTCCTGCCCTATTATTTCTTGGAGCGGAACCAATTCACTGGTGCTTTTGCATTTTATGAAGTTTGGGTCACAGGTTCTTCGGAGTTGGGTAGGGGATAATTCGTTAACCATTCTCCATACGCTCTCGGTTTAATTATAAGATAAAACGTTAAGTCTAAAGTAGACGGGGGAAGCATAAAAGTTTTGCCAAAACCCAAATCTCCACCCTCAAACAGCCATCAAAACCCCGATGAACAATAAAAACACCAATTTAGTTAAGCATCAGGCATACACAAAAGCAAAACCTATATTTTCGTTTAGACAGCTAAAATTCTATAAAGCCAAGAAGGCGACAAGTTATGAATCATGATAACACTTTCGGAGAGCCCAAGCAGTCCCAGTTGAACAAGAAGGATTTGGAGCGACTGCTGCTTGAGGAGAAAAGGCGCAGTGAAGAGTACCTAACACGATTAAAGTACATGCAGGCAGACGTTGAGAACCTGCGGAAACGGTGTGACCGACAAATACAAGAAGTCAGTCAATATAGCACTGAACGCCTAGTAATTCAGTTACTTGAAGTGGTGGATGAGTTGGAGATGGCAATCAAAACCGCTCAAGCTTCAAATTCGGGTCAAACGCTCATTGAGGGCGTTCAGATGACGCTTAGGCGTCTGCGAAAAGTTCTTGAGCTAGAAGGAGTCACTCCAATAGAAAGCGCAGGTAAAGCTTTCGACCCCTGCAAGCATAACGCCATCGCCGCGGAGGAACGCGATGACGTGGAAAACTGCGTCGTGACTGAAGAGGTCAGAAAAGGCTATATGATGAAAGCCAAAGTGATTAGACCAAGTATAGTTAAGGTCGCAGTTAAAAAATCACAGTCACAAGACAAGGAGAAAAAGCAAGAATGAGTGAAGTTAAAACAGGAGTAAAAATTTTAGGAATTGACCTTGGAACCACAAACTCAGCAGCAGCCTTATACGAAAATGGGAGACCCACAGTTATACCCAGCGCTGAGGGACCCACAATGGCTGGAAAAATGTTTCCATCAGTGGTTGCCTTCACCAAAGACGGGCAACTCTTAATTGGTGAACCCGCGAAGCGCCAAGCCACAGCAAACCCTGAAGGAACCATTTTTGAGATAAAACGCAAAATGGGAACCAACCAGAAAGTTACAGTGCACGGCAAAGAATACACGCCTCAGCAGATCAGCGCGTTTATTTTGCAGAAAATCAAGAAAGACGCGGAAACCTATTTGGGAACAACCGTCAACAAAGCGGTCATAACTGTACCCGCCCACTTCGATGACAACCAGCGCCAAGCCACCAAAGATGCAGGCGAAATCGCAGGATTCGAAGTTATGCGTATAATTAACGAGCCGACTGCTGCCTGCCTCGCCTACGGCATAGACAAGCTGGAAAAAGAGATGAAAATCTTGGTTTTCAGCTTCGGCGGCGGAACCCACGATGTTACCGTCATGGATTTTGGCAAAGGAGTCTTCCAAGTACTTAGCACCAGCGGAGACACCCAGCTGGGCGGAACTGACGTTGACAAAGCAGTCATGGGATACGTCGAGGAGGAGTTCAAACGGCAAACAGGCGTAGACCTCGCAGGAGACCAGATGGCTCAGGCAAGGCTAAAAGAAGCCTCAGAGAAAGCTAAAATTGAACTCACCACGCTCATGTCCACCGACATAGACTTGCCCTTCATAACATCAGATGCCTCAGGACCTAAGCACCTGCATTTGACTTTGACACGGACAAAACTTGAGTCACTTGCGCAGCCTGTCGTTCAGAAAACCGAAAAAACCATTCTGAAGGCACTTGAGGACGCGAAACTCACACCTACGGGCGTTGATAAAATCATTCTTATCGGCGGTATGACTCGAATGCCCCTTGTTCAAAGGTTCGTGGAGCAGATTCTGGGTAAGGCACCTGAACGTGGGTTAGACCCCATGGAATGCGTCGCCATCGGAGCATCCATACAGGGCGGAGTCATGACAGGTGAAGTCCACGATATCCTGCTTTTGGATGTTACACCGCTGTCGCTGGGTGTAGAAACGATGGGAGGCATCTTCACTAAAGTCATAGACAAAAACACAACCATACCCACCAAGAAAAGCCAAGTATTCACGACCGCCGCAGACTTCCAGACCGCCGTAACTATCCATGTACTGCAAGGAGAACGCCAGATGGCTACAGACAACGTTTCGCTGGGCATTTTCAACCTTGAAGGTATCCCACCTGCACCCAGAGGGGTTCCACAGATTGAAGTGACGTTTGACATAGACGCCAACGGCATCCTCAACGTAACCGCAAAAGACCGAGGAACAGGCAAAGAAGCGAAAATCCGCATCACAGCTTCCACTAAGCTCTCACAGGAAGACAAAGAGCGCATGGTTAAAGAAGCAGAACAATTTGCTGACCAAGACAAGAAGAAGCGGGAAGAAGCAGAACTGCGAAACAACGCCGACAGCATGCTCTACACCGCAGAGAAAACCAAGAAAGACCTAGGGGACAAACTTACCGCTGAGCAGTCAGGCAAAATCGACGCTGCAGTTACAGTGCTGAAAGATGCTTCAGCCAAAGGAGACTTAACAGAAATCAAAGCAAAGACAGAAGAGTTGGGCAAAGTGCTACAGGAAGTTGGCACGGTGATTTACCAGCAGGCAGCAGCAGAAGCGCAGGCTCAGCAGCAAGCTCAAGGTGCACAGGCTCAACAGGGTCAAGCTGGACCCCAAGGGCAGCCAAGTCAAGAAGCCACAGGTCCAAGCGGAGAAAAAGTGGTTGACTCCAAAGACTACAATGTGAAATAAGAAGCGAAACAGTCTTAATCTACCACCTTTATTTTTTGTTTACCGCGGTTAATCTGTATGGCTGAAAAAAGGGATTTCTACGAGGTACTCGGCGTTGAAAGAAGCGCCACGAAAGACCAGATTAAAGACTCTTACCGAAAACTTGCTATGAAGTACCACCCTGACAGGAACAAGGCACCAGAAGCAGAAGAAAAATTCAAAGAAGTTTCCGAAGCCTACGCTGTTCTTTCAGACGACCAAAAACGCCAGCAATACGACACATTAGGACACGCAGGATTTGACCAGCGGTACACTCAAGAAGACATATTCCGCGGCGCCGACTTCAGCGACATATTCAGAGATATAGGAGGCGGCTTCAGCGACATATTCCGCATGTTTTTCGGCGGAGGATTCGGCGGCGGAGGGTTTGGAGGCTTTGGTGAACGCGTTAACCGTGGACAGGACCTCCTCTATGACCTAAACATCACGTTAGAAGAAGCCGCTAAAGGGGCTCAAAAAGAAATTGAAATCCCCCGAACAGAACGTTGCGATGTCTGCGGAGGTTCAGGAGCGGCTCCAGGCACACAACCCAAAACTTGCCCACAATGCAATGGCGCAGGCAGAATTCAGCATATGCGCAGAAGCGCCTTTGGCACGTTTGTTCAGGTGGCGCCGTGCTCTCAGTGTAGGGGAAAAGGCAAGATAGTTGAGTCGCCCTGCAAGGACTGCAAAGGCTCAGGCTTAGTTAATCGACGCCGAAAAATCACGGTTAACATACCTGTTGGCATAGACGAAGGCTACCAGCTTAGGCTCAGAAGCGAAGGCAGTATGGCAGGAAACGGCGGCGAATCAGGCGACCTGTACGTTTTGGTTCACATCATCCCCCATGAAGAGTTCGTCAGAGACGGAGACGACTTGCATTACGTGCAGATAATCGGTTACCCGCAAGCTGCGCTAGGAACCGAAGTGGAAGTGCCCACATTGGATGGCCCCACTAAAGTTAAGATTCAACCTGGAACCCAAGTCGGCGACATCATGAAGTTGAAGGGGAAAGGGATGCCGCGGTTTAGAGGCTACGGCAAAGGCGACCTGCTGGTTCAGGTGGGGATTGCTGTTCCAGAAAAATTGACCGCCAAACAAAGGGAACTGCTTCAGGAGTTGGCTAAAGAGTTCGGCGAAGAAGTGAAGCCTAAACGACATAAATTCATGTTTTGAAGTGAAACGTCATCTTTTCCCGTTTGGAGCGTTGAACGGAAAAATTTTAAAGAACAAACAACACGACTATAGAAAACGGAAGAAATTGGGAGACCGAAAGATATGTCAGTTAACTTAGATGCAGTAATCCTGTCTTTAATCATCCGCATAATAATTCTGTCGCCAGTTCTTTGGATTGCAGGCAGACTCTTGGTAAGCAGAGACAAAGCAAAATTCACCGACGCAATTTGGATTGTTGTTCTGGGAACAGTCATAGGCGGCATAATAGAATACTTCTTCATAGGCTGGACTTCAGCAATCATCGTGCTATTCATTTGGCTGGCGCTGGTGAAGCACTTCTTCGACTGCGGATGGCTAAAAGCATTTGCAATAAGCATCATTACTATACTGTTATTTGCTGCAATAGCAGTCATACTAGGATTAATCGGCTTCGTAGTTTGGGGTTCGCTCGCCCTCGCACTTTAACCAGTACAAACCTATCCCTCTCCTTTTTCTTTTCTGAAATTTTTGATTCAGGCAAAGTTTAAATTTTTGAACCGCCAATCTCGCATGGGGAAAAATATGACTTATTGCTTTAGTTGCGGCAAAGAACTCCCAAAAGACGCCTTGTACTGCTCGAACTGTGGTTCAAAAGTTGTTACCGACACATCAGCGGTGGGTGCCCCGTCAGAGGAACTTAAGGAGGCTCTCACAAAAATGAGCGTTGAAATGGAGAAAGCCTTCAACATAGCTGCCAAACAAGTGCAGGTAGCATTTAAAACGGCAAGGGAAAACATGCAAAAGGCAGGGTACAAGGAACCCGTGGTTTGCTCAAACTGTGGAGAGAAAAACGCCGCCAGTGCGGTTTACTGTTTCCAATGTGGCAAAAGCTTGTCTGAAGCGCAGCCAGCAGCAAAGCCAGATGAGAGCACATAATTTCAAGCCGTATCCGCCTATTTGGTGTCGTTTTTTTTCAGTTTTTTGTTTTCCGAAATTTGGGGTGCCTTTGATTGCAAGCCTTTTTTCGCAGTAAATTGCCATGTTCATGTTAAATTGCGTAGTTTATGTTAAAACCGCTGCCGACGAAAACAACCGCTCGGGATTAGTTGATGCACGCATCCCGCATTTATTTAGAAAACAGACCATTACACCACGAAATACACGTTTATTTGCTGAATTTTTGTGCAAGACAAGTTATATCAAACCAAGCCCATATGTATAGATTGCAGGTTGAGGAGCACGCTTTAACGCGATGCATTGAGACATAGAGCGTACTGGTTCAAACAGCGAAAAACTGGTACGCGACAAAGACTTTGCCTCGATGGGCTGGACATGCGATGTTGCATCGAGGCTTTGAGTGACGTGGTCAAAACGGTGAAAGACCACGGTGCGACCAAAACAACGCCTCAATGGACCGCGAACATATTAAGGCTTAGACTCAACCTGCAAACCTTCTTCACACCTAATTTTTCTGGACACGTCTTTTAGAGAAGCCTAAAGCGCCAAGTAAACTATAGCTAATTGTGGGAGACTCCTGAAACAGTTATTAACTTGCAGGTTTAATGTAAATCCAAAAGGCATCGCTCACGAGGATGAAAAATGTGGAAGCGCTCACAAAGATTTACTGGACAAGAGTCGCGTTAGGCGCAGTCGCGGGGCTATTATGCACAGGGTTACTTGCAGTATGGCCAATACTAGATCCCAGCATGACGATTCGTGACTTGGTTGCACCTGTTGGAGGTGGTGCCCCGCCGCTTAACACGCTGCTAAACGGAATCACCATCGCCCTATTCGTGTACATAATCAGTTACTACGTAATCAAAGCAAAATACGCCACAAGAATAGAGAAACAGTCAAAACTCATGAGCATGGGCATATTCATCTACTTCTTCACGTGGATAATTGTCTGGGTGCTAAGCCTAACCGCAATCCTTGGTCCACTTTAAGAGAAGAAAAAATTATTCTTCTTTTTTAGTTCCAGCTTTCTCAGCGTCTGCGGCGTTCTTTTTCAAAAAATTAGCGATTGTAGCCTGACTTTTGTCGCTTCTGAGCGTCTCGATTTGAGCCTCTGGGGCGTTTGCGGTTGTTGCGGCTTCTGATTTCTTAGAAGTGGGCGTTGCTAGTTCTATGCGGGCAAAAACGCGCATGCAGTCAGCCCAAGCGGAGAAAAAGCCGCGGTCAAAATCGCCGTGCAGCCCGTTTCTTGTGTGATCCAGAAATTCGCGTCTGTAACCGTGCAGCGCGGGTTTATCTGATAAGTCAAGCTTTGAGAGAAAAGAGTAGTTGTCGTTGGATGTTTTTCGGGAACGCAACATGCCGTACAGCGCTCTGAAGTAGCCTCTGTTCCATTCGGTTTTCTGCATTTTCTGTTTGAGCCGTTCCAGTTCGCGTTCTGCTTCGGTGAACTGTCTTGAGCCTATAAGTTGGAAGTATCGTGCAACTAAAGCTTGAGGTACCGGCATGTTTAACGACCACGAGTCTTGGCTGCTTTCTCCTCTTCGGTGATGTCTTCTATACCGTTTTCGGTTACTTTAAGGATTTCCTCGCCCTCAGGCAAATATGGACTTGAAACCAGCCGTGCGATGCGCACTGGACCGCGAGAGGAACGCCTCAGGTAAATCCTCGTGTTACTTGTGTGCCCGACTATGTGTCCGCCGATGGGGTGTGTGGCGTCGCCGAAAAACTGGTCTGGTTTAGCCATAACCTGATTCGTCACCACGGCAACGGCGTTGAAGGCGCGAGCCAGCGAGATAAGCTTGTGCATGTGCTTGTTGAGTTTCTGCTGCCTGCTGGCTAGCATTTCGCGTCCTATGTATTCACTTCTGAAGTGAGCCGTAAGCGAGTCTATGATGATTATTTTAATGTTGTTTGCTTTGATTATCTCGTCTGCGTTCTCCAAGAGGAACATCTGATGGTCTGAAGTGAAGGCTTCAGCGTAAATGATGTTTTTGACCACCTGCTCGGGGTCTAGACCTAAATGGGTAGCCATCTGGATAATTCTTTCCAGCCTGAAGGTATTCTCAGTGTCCACGTACAAGGCGCCGCCGCCGAGTCCTCCACGTTCAGGCGGCAACTGAACGTTTACGCACAGTTGGTGGCAGAACTGGCTTTTGCCGCTACCGTATTCGCCGTAGAATTCGGTTATAGTCTGGCTTTCTAAGCCGCCGTTAATCATCTTGTCCAGAGCTTTGCTGCCTGACGTCAAACGCAAAACATCTTTGCGCATGTTGTATAGTTCATCAGCACGAATGAAGTTTATGCCTACGGCGGAACGGGCAGCGTTGATTATTTGGAAGGATTTCTTTTCGCTGACGCCCACAGGCTCCAGTTCACGGGATGTAGCCATAGCTAACGATTCCACGGTGTGGTAGCCTAACTCTCGGAGCTTCTGTGAAGTGGCGGGTCCCACTCCAGGAATGTCTTCGATGAATTCATACTTGGGCTTTTTTGGGGCAGCAGATTCTTCTTTTTCTTCGGCTTCAACGTTTATGCTTTCGTCTTCGGGCATTAGGTCTCACATTCTGTATAGGTGAATACGGGAACATTGATTTAAGGTATATTTAAAATAGGCGAAGAACCTGACGGCTTAGCCCTTAGGGAGAGGCAGGTTAAAGTGAAAAACTACACGGGTACACTCAGGTATAGTTTAAGGAACTTTGCCCTTTTGGGAGTACGAATGCGGTTGGGTGATGCCAAACTATAAGTACAGTCTTATTTTATTAGACAAAACATCAAATGTTTTATGGGAAACGTGTTGAAGCTGGAAAACAGAAGTCTTGAAGCAGTCGCGTTCAACTTAATCAAACAGGCAGTCGTTTACTTGCCCGTTGACATCAAGAACGCTATAAACAGAGCGTGTGGGGAAGAAACAAGCGAAATCGGCAGAACTCAGCTCCAAGCCATATTGGCGAACGTAGCCTTAGCTGAGGAGAAGCAAGTTCCCATTTGCCAAGACACAGGCACCTTAACCTTCTTTGTTAAAGCAGGGACAAAGGCAGAAAACCTAAACCTGCTGGAGAAAGCCTTGGTGGAGGCGACAAGAAGAGCCACGGTTGAGGTGCCGCTTAGACCCAACGCTGTTAATCCTTTCACAGCTAAGAATAGCGGCGACAACACAGGGCGGCTGGTTCCGCTGGTGCACTGGGAAATCGTTTCAGGCGACAGCGTGGAAATTACGGTTTTTCCTAAGGGCGGAGGCTCCGAAAACGTGTCTGCGTTGGGCATGCTTTCTCCAGGCGAAGGCGTCAAAGGGCTCAAGCGGTTTGTATTAGATGCCGTTGTTAAGGCGGGGGCGCAGCCTTGTCCTCCAACCATATTAGGTGTAGGGGTTGGGGGCGGCGCTGACGCGGCGATGATTTTGGCAAAGAAGGCACTGCTGAAACCTCTAAACGAAGCTAATGCTGACCCCGAAATTGCGGCGCTTGAAAAAGAACTGGTTGAGGCGGCGAACTTGACGGACATCGGTCCGATGGGGTTAGGAGGAAAAACAACGGTTCTAGGTGCGCATGTGGATTTTGCGTTTAGGCATCCAGCGTCTTTCCCCGTGGCAGTTGCGTTTAGCTGTTGGGCTTGCAGGCGTGCCTCCGCCAAAATCAGCGCTGACGGAACAGTTGAATACCTCACCAAAAATGGGGCAGGGAAGTGCTGATGGCGATTCATAGACTGCAGATGCCAATTTCTGAGAAGGATGCGCGTCGACTCAAAGTTAACGATGTACTTTACGTCACTGGCGTTGTAGTGACTGCCCGCGACCAAGCGCACAGACGCGCTTTAGAATACCTAAAGGAAGGAAAACCTTTGCCTGTTGACTTGGAGGGGCAAGCGGTTTACCATTGTGGTCCGGTTATGAAAAAACAGCCTGACGGCAGTTGGGTTGCGGTCGCCGCTGGACCCACCACCAGCACGAGACTGGACCGTTACGAGGCGGAATTCATATCAGCCTTTAAGCCTCGAATAATCATTGGCAAGGGTGGCATGGGTCAACGAACCACGGACGCCATGGCGGAGGAGGGCGCGGTGTACTGCGCGTTTACGGGAGGGGCAGCCGTTTTAGCTGCCAAAGCGATATGTTGCGTTCGGGATGTGGAGTGGCTGGATTTAGGTATGCCTGAAGCGATGTGGGTTCTGGAAGTGAAAGAGTTTGGGCCGTTGGTTGTTGCCATCGACGCTCACGGGGGAAACCTCTATTTTGAAGTTGACAAAAAAGTTAAGACCAACAAGCAACGGATACTCCAAAAATTTGACCTGTAAGAACTTGATGTTCGGGTTTAGCTGCTGAAGCCCATGCAAACATGAGTCCAAAAACTTGAAACGGATAAGTCTGCAACTTTGGGTTTTTTCTAGCAAAATATTTTAATGGTGAAGCTTTGTATCAATAGCTAAGGGAGAGTTGTATGCCAAGAGCTTTTGTATTGATAAACGTTGAGTCTGGATTTGAAGACACCGTTCTGCAGAAGTTGAGAAGTGTTCCAAGCATTGAAGAAGCCTACTTCTCTTATGGCGTCTATGACATAATCGCAAAGATTAAAGCGGAAACAATGGATCAACTAAAAGAGATGGTGACAAACAAGGTTCGTTCGCTGTCTAAAGTCCGTTCTACATTAACGCTGATTATGATGGAAGAATAAGCTTCAACCAGCCAAAAGTACTCTTATATTTTCTAGGTTATCTTGGCGTCGGCTTTACTGTTACGTTAAGTTTGGTGAAGTTTTCTTTGATTTCCGCTTTGATAGCCATAGCTGAGAAGAATTCTTCCAGAAACACGCGAACAAACTTCTTTGGCAGCTCAGAACCGAAAATCAACGTGTAGTCCCGCTCCGAGTTTTTGGTCAACCGATAAAAGTTGCAGGTCTCTAACCGTGTAAGAAGCTCCTCTGCCGAAAGCACTTTGGTTTTCAGTTGGTCTTTGTGTGCTCGCGCTACTTCTCGGTGTTCGTTCCAGAATTTTTCTTTTTCAGGGGTGCTCTCGATTAGCCGCAGAAATAGCAGCCAGTGGTCAACGTCAAGGATTATGTGTTCGCCGTCCAGCAGTAACTCCATGTAGGCGTAAGCTTTCTTGCGAGTTGCAGGATCCGTTAAAGCTTGGTTGTCGCTGTAGAATTTCAGGGCGCGCCGCATTATTTCGCTTTGGGAAAGCTCCGTTTCCTTAGTGATTTTCTCTAGCAAACTCGCCGTTGCCGAATCGAAAGCAACTGTAATTCGGGTTGGGTTTCTAGGCATAGTATACACTTCGTTATTTTCTGAATTTTAGGTTTGTGTTAAGGGAGTTTAATTCTGAAGTCCTCTTTAACTGTGTTCAGGGATACATTTGTGATGGTTCGCTTCACGTACGGTAAAGCGGCTATGTGTTTAATGAAGGCGTTTAAGCCGTTGCGGTCTTTGAATTTGGCAATTACGGCAGCATCAAATTCCCCTGTAACATCGTATACTGCAACAACGCCGTCAGTTTCTGCAATTTCCTGTTCGGCAGATGCAAAGTGTCCCCCTTCAGCTTGGACGAAAACAACAGCAGTCAAAGGGTAGCCCAGCTTCAACGGTTCAAGGAGTACTGAGCAGCCCTTGAGCAGCCCCTTTGCTTCCAAGTTTTTGACGCGATTGTAGGCGGTGCCTACAGAGATTTGGACTCTTGCGGCGATTTTGTTGTAGCTTAAGCGGCATTCTTCTTGGAGAACATTGAGGATTTGCAAATCCACATTATCAATCTTGCCGCTTAAGGCGACGTCACAGTTGTCCAAAGTGTGTTTCATGGGGGCTGCACCTGAAATGCTTGTTCATGGAATAAAACTTTATATAAACATTTCTTCACAAAAACAGAACAAATGTGCACAATAATCAGAAGCCACCAGCAAATTAGTGCACAATTGTCCTAACACCTAAAAGGGAAAAAACACCCACTTGTCTTTGACACACCCAACAGAACCAACAAAAATAGGCACCGAAAACGCTCAGCTATTCAGCGGAACGGCGAGCAGGTTTTTTCTCTTTAACGGACACGAATGGGTTTCCTCTTATGTAAAACCGCCAAGGCTTAGTTTTCCACTCATCCGCGTAGTCTACGCCTATCCGCGTAGTTTGAACTATGTCTTCTTTGGCAACAGAAACGGCGTCGTCTCGGATGTAAAAAGGCGGCGCACACAGGTCGGTTCCGTTTTGCTGCTTTGATAAACCCAACGCCATGCAAAGCCTGCTTGGACCGTTAGCTAAACGCGCGATGTCCCCTTTTGCGCAAGGACGCCGTTTTTTCATGAATTCGACGCCTTCCAGTGGCTCCATTGCGCGAAAGAAAACCGCTTCAGGTTTCTTTGGGATTTCTCCTGCGGTTACGTTAAAGCAGTAGTACATGCCGTAGATGAGGTATAGGTAGGCGTGTCCTTTTGGGCCAAACTGGATTTCTGTGCGTGCGGTACGGCGGTTTTGGTAGGCATGCGAAGCTTTATCTTCAGGTCCCAGATACGCTTCGGTTTCAACGATTTTTCCAGACATAACGCCCTCAGAAGATTCGTAAACCAGAGTTTTCCCCAGCAACTCCTTTGCCACAGTCAGCGGGTCTCTTTGATAGAAATCCCTTTTCAACATCATATCCAGACAATACCATCTGGGCGAAAATAAGGTTTGCCAACGTGAGGGCAGCGAAGGTGTTTCTTGGCGGAACCACGCGTACGCCTTTTGGTTTCTATAGCTGCTTGTTTTTATAGCGAAAACGGTTATAGGCACGTTTGGTATGAAGGCAGTAGTTAAAGGGTGAGTTAACTTGGCAAAGGCAAACGCTCTCATAAGCGAAAGGAAAAAAATTGCTTTAATTGCTCATGACAACAAGAAAGGGGACCTGCTGGAGTGGGTGAAATTTAACAGGGAAACCTTGCTTAAACATGAACTTTACGCAACAGGCACCACAGGCAAAATCTTATCAAAAGAACTCGGCTGCCAAATCACAGTCTTTGAAAGCGGACCTTTAGGCGGAGACCAGCAAATCGGCTCCCGCATCGCAGAAGGCTTCATCGATTTTCTGATTTTCTTCTGGGACCCCCTAGAGCCGCTGCCACATGACCCAGACATAAAGGCGCTGCTGCGTGTCGCCGCCGTCTGGAATATCCCCGTAGCATGCAACCGGACTTCTGCGGATTTTATGGTTTCGTCGCCGCTTATGGCCAAAGAGTACACGCGGATGCTGCCTGACTACGAAGCGTATAGACAGCGGTCTAAGGAAAAGCAGAACCACTTCGAAACATAAACAAGGATGCCGCCAACCCGCAGGGTTTGGAAACGCTAAAATTGCTCCAGCCCCCTGTCTTTGGTAAGGTGCAAGCTGGAATGGCACATAACGAACTCAGAAAAGACTACCTGCTAAACCGCTGGGTAGTAATCGCCACGGAACGCGCCCGAAGACCAACCGATTTTGCGAAAAACAAAACTGAACAACCAAAAACGGTTAATTGCCCACTTTGCCCAGGCAACGAACATGTAACTCCGCCTGCTATGCTGGTTTATTTGCCGTCAGAGGGGGGAATCCGCAAAGACAAGGAGCAGGGCGATTTCCGAAGCAAAAACTGGCTTCTCCGCAACATCCCAAACTTGTACCCTGCGTTTTCTCCGCCAAAAGACGCCGACGACTCGAAGATAATGAAGAGCCGCAATTTTGGTTACGCGGTGGGGCATCATGAAGTGCTGGTGGAATCCCCAAACCACACTGACCACCCTGCAAACATGGAGTTGGGGCAGCTTGTGCTTGTGGTTAACGCTTACAAAGACCGCCTGCGGGATTTGTCGCAGAAACCCTACGTTCGATACGTCCAGATTTTTCGCAACCACGGCTTAGAAGCAGGCGCTTCCCTTTCCCATGCCCACAGCCAAATAGTCGCCACGCCCTTCATACCGCCCGTTGTAAGCGACGAAATGGAGGCAAGCAGAAACTACCACAAAGAGCATGGACGATGCTTTTTCTGTGACCTCATAAAGCAGGAAGCGCAGACCCCACGGCTCATATTGGACGGCGGGCATTTCACGGTTTTTGCGCCTTACGCCAGCGTTCACCCCTTGGAATTTTGGATTGTTCCAAAGCGGCATACCCCGAACTTTCTGAGCCTCACTAAAGAAGAAACGGAGGCGTTCGCGCAAACGTTAAAGACGACGCTAAAAGCGCTCAAAGATTTAGTGAATGACCCGCCCTACAACTTTGGCATACACTTAGCCATCAACAAAGACGCTCAAGACAGCTATCACTGGCATCTGGAGGTTTATCCGAAGCTGGCGATTTGGGCGGGTTTTGAGAAAAGCACGGGGATATACATCAACACCGTGACGCCTGAGACGGCGGCGCAGGAACTGAAAAAAACCATCCAGCAAACCCCCACAGATTAACCTGCAATCTGTCTTCGCCGCTTCCGCATTCAAAGGTGGTGCTGGCGGGTTGAAGATAACAGTTTTATATGCCCACCGATTGTAACGATGTCATTGGATTGCTGGTGAGTCAATGGCGAAAATTTACGACTCCGTTTTGGAAACCATTGGGAAAACGCCCCTTGTAAAACTGAATTGTTTGGCTGCGGACACAAAAGCTACGGTTCTGGTTAAACTTGAATCCCGCAATCCTGGAGGAAGCATCAAAGACCGCGCCTGCGATAGCATGGTTACCGAAGCCGAAAAGCAGGGGTTAATCAAGCCAGGAGACACCCTGATTGAATCCACCAGCGGGAACACGGGAATCGGCTTAGCCGTGATTGCCGCCGTAAAAGGTTACCGCCTCATCCTCACCATGCCAGAGACCATGAGTGTTGAACGCCGCACCCTGCTAAAAGCCTACGGCGCAAAAGTTGTCCTCACGTCGGGCGCGGAGGGCATAAGTGGAGCCGTCAATAAAGCCGAGGAACTCGCCGCTCAGACGCCTAACTCGTTTCTTACCCACCAGTTCACGAACTTAGCAAACCCGAAAGCCCACAGGGAAACCACGGGTCCAGAAATCTACGAGGATACAGACGGGAAAGTAGACTTTGTCGTTGCAGGCGTGGGAACAGGCGGAACAATCACGGGCATAGCACAGTACATTAAGCCGCTTAAACCCGCATTCAAAGCGGTGGCGGTGGAGCCTGAGGGGTCACCTGTGCTCAGCGGCGGCTCGAAGGGTGCCCACGGGATTCAGGGGATAGGTGCAGGTTTTGTTCCTGAGGTGCTACAGTTGGATTTGGTGGATGAAGTCTTCAAAGTAAAAGATGCAGAGGCTTTTGAGACTGCGCGGTTGCTTGCCAAGAAAGAAGGCATACTTGCAGGAATCTCCTCGGGGGCAGCCACGTTTGCCGCTTTAGAATTGGCAAAAAGAGCAGAAAATGAGGGGAAACTCATCGTGGTTATCCTGCCAGATACTGGAGAGCGGTACTTAAGCACCATGCTTTTTCAAGAACAGTAATCCAGCGCCTGAAGAAAAGGCGTTTGTTATTTCTGGGCTGAGTTCAATTCGGCAAGGATTTCTTTTGCTTTGTCCACGCGTACTTTTCGTTCTTTCACCATGCGTTCAGCGACGAGGTCGATTGCGGTTCCTGTGGCGCCTGCTTGGACGGCTATGTTTCGGGCGTGAAGCGACATGTGTCCTCTCTGGATGCCTTCATGCGCCAGTGCACGTAACGCCGCGAGGTTCTGGGCTAAGCCGACTGCTGCGAGAACTTCACCAAACTCGTTTGCTGACTTGACGCCGAGGATTTTCATGCAGACTTTCGCGGTTGGATGCGTCTTGACTGCGCCGCCGATGAGCCCAACCGCCATGGGCATCTCGATGGAGCCAACAAGGTCACCTTTCGCGTTTTTCTCCCACTGCGAAAGCGTGGTGTAGGCGCCGTTTCTTGCCGCGTAAGCGTGTCCGCCTGCTTCGATGGCGCGATGGTCGTTACCTGTAGCGACGACGACAGCAATTATGCCGTTCATGGCGCCCTTGTTGTGGGTTGCTCCGCGGTATGGGTCAGCCGCGGCGAATGCCGAGGCATTTACGATGCCGTCGACGACTTCTTCGCCTCCGACAGCTTGCTTGGAGACAGTGCATGAGGCGCGTGCAAGCCGCTTCACAGCAAGGTTTGTGATTATCCGCAGCAGCACTTTGCCGCCTGTTAATTCCTCAATCAGGGGTGCCACGGCTTCAGCCATGGTGTTTACGGCGTTTGCGCCCATGGCGTCACGGCAGTCCACCTGCAACTCCGTGATAAGCATAGCGCCCTGGGTGGTTTGGATTACTTTCACATCAAGGTCTTTGGCGCCTCCACCAAAGCTGTTCAAAACTGGGTCTTGGTCGTTGGCTTTCTTGAGAAGCTCCGTTTTCGCGGCGAGCACCCGCTGGCGTGCAGCGTAGGGGTCTTTGATGCCCACGGCTTGAATTTGCCCAATCATAACAGGCGTCGTGCTGCTTGTTTGGAAGCCGCCGCTGTCCCGCACCATCTTCGCCGCGTAGCTTGCCGCCGCCACCACTGAGGGCTCCTCGATAGCCATCGGAATAAGGTAGTCTTTGCCGTTTATCTGAAAGTTCACAGCCATACCCAGCGGAAGAGGGAAAGCGCCGACGACGTTTTCTATCATGCGGTCAGCTACCTCTATGGGCAGCGCGCCCGTGTTCGCCAGCACCGCCGCTTCCTCATCGGTTAAGGCCGCGAATTCCTTGACTTTAGTAAGTCTCTCGTTTGGGGTGAGTTTGTAGAAACCTGAAATAGCTGAAGATGCCGTCATGCATATTGCACCAGACTTCTAACATAATATACATCTGCTTTTAAGTGTTAACTCAACAAAAAAAGGGCAAGTTAAGATACCCAACAGAAAAGAATAAGCGGTCAGGCGTCTTTCCCCAAAAGCCAGCAATGCAAAAACTTAAAATTGTCCAGAATGCCACGTGAAACGGCATACAGCTAAACACGAAAATCTTAGAACAACAAGAGAGGTCGGGTTGTAGCTTTTGTTAAGGTGCAACGGTCACACCCGAGTGCATAACCAAGTCAAGTTTTCTCTGGGATATTCGGGCTTGGGTCTTCTTGGGTTTGATTGGCTGTTTCGCGATAGATTTAAACGCAAATTAGTGCATAGGTTTAGTTGAGGCTTTAGGTGTGAGCACCAAAGTTTTAGAAGATATCCGCGAAGAACTGCTTGAAATCAAACTCCTTTACAAAGAGCTAGTTGACAAACTAGTTCCAGTAGAGGAACCGACCAAGAAAGAGAAGAAAGCCATCGAGCAAAAAGATGAAGTTGCTGATGAAGAAGAACTGATGAAAATTCTTGGCTGAACACGCAATGTTCACCATTAAAATCAAAAGAAAAGCTCTTAAAAGCCTTGAAAAAGCAAGCAGCAAACAAAAACAGGATATAAAAGACGTTATTCTGATTTTGAAGAAGGACCCCATTCCCTACAAGAAAACAAACATCTGTAAAATGAGGGGCTACGACAGCACCTACAGAATCAGGTCAATCGAAAACCAAAGAGTAGTCTACGAAGTTCTATGGAAAGAAAAAACAATACTGATTCACTACATAGGCGCAAGAAAAAAAGCCTATGAATAACTCGAATAGAAGTACAAGAAATCAAGCACAGCAAAAAGCGGTAGCAGTTCTGAGTAAGCACCCAGCGCAGTCTGTTTGAAGCCGAAAAAATTTCTTTGCAGATTTACAAATTTCTTCGCAATTTCGGGCTTTTAAGTGGGTCTGTTTTGGGGTTTTGGCAGGTGATTTCAGGTTTGAACCTCAGGGAAGATGAACGCAAAAAGGTAAGTGTATTTTGGTTTAGGGGGTATTCTGAGAAAGCGCCCAATGCAACCGATAAAACGCAAAAACGTGGACATATTTGGATGCCAATAGCGATTCATTGCAGAAATCTATAGGGGGAGGGTCGCCATTGGCGGTTTTTCAAGCCAAACCAATATGCCAAAAGAAAAGCAAGCACTAAGAAACCGCACGGAAAACCAGATGTGAACAACAGCAGAAACAATGAGACGCAGCCAAACAAAGCCAAACAGAGCCGAAACCCGTCTTTCCAAGCCATTTTAAACCGTGGAAAAACCCCGCTTCAAGCCCAGAAACAAAAAAGCAAACCAAAACAAGCCCACAGAAAAGAGGGAGATGAACAAAAATCGCAGCAGAAACAAGGATTACGGGAAGGTTGCTTGGTAGCTTTTGCAGGGCATCGCCACTGCGGGTATGCCGAGGCGCCGCTCAATTTCTTTTGCTAAGGCTTCTCCGTGGCGTCCGCCGTGGTTGTCTGTTATTACCCGTTTGGGTTTTGCTTGCCGCACGTACTCGACCAGCCCGTCGAAGTCCGAGTGGTCACTTAACGCGATAACGTGCTCTTTTTCTCCTATGCGTCTGCAGGGCTTGCGGAATTCCCAGCCGCTCACGCAGATGCGTTCGTTGCTTAAACCGACTTTTCCGCGGGTATTCATATGATAAAACGCCACGCACGGCAGGTTCTCTTCCAGCATCACCTTCCCCTCTTTACTCAGTGACTGCGTCAGGCACCCCAGCCGCATGCCGTGGCGCTCGCAGACTTTGCTGACGTTGTAGACTTTTTCAGGCATAACAAACGGCACTGAAACGTCGGCGTCGTGGAGAATCTGCATGATTTCCTGTAGCTTGCCATGATATCCGAAAACGTAGACTACGCCGTCTTTGAGACGCTGCTCAACCATATGAACCAGCAGTTTGTGAACGTCCACATCAAAGTTCCGCCTGCACATGGGGCTACCGTAGGTGGATTCCACCACCAGCGTATCGCAGTCCATCACGGGCGTACCATCCAGCTTGAAGTCACCCGTCCAAGCCACCCGCTCGCCCTCCGCAGACTCCACAAGAACCTGCGCGGCACCCAAAATATGCTCCGCCCGAAAAAGCGTAACCTGCTCCCCGTCAAACCGCAAAGGCTTCCCATACTCCAGTGTGTGGACGCCGCTTAGCCGTGACTCCAGCCCCTCCAAGACGCCGATAAGGTCACGTGTAGCTGCGGTCATGACAACTTTTTGACATTCCCGAAGACTCCACCGCAATCCGCCCGTGTGGTCCGCGTGCGCGTGCGTCACAATTCTGACGGGGCGTTTTTCGTGGTAGGCGTCACAGGCGACCGAGTTGCCAAGCAAGACCGCGCCGCGATGCGTCACCGAGGCTTTTTCAATCAAGCAGTCACACTCAGGGCTTAGTTGTTTTGGGCGCCAGCCAGTCAATGAGCTGCAGGGGCTCGTCGGTTTGAATGGTGATTTTGATGGGTCCCAGTGGCGACTCCGATTCGGCTTCGCAGAAGGAAACGTGCCCTGCAAACGCCACCTGCTTGTTGACATAGAAAGTTAGGGTGTTGCCGCGTAATCCTTGGCGGAGGGCTCTTCGGGAGGCGTCGCGGATGCGATCCCTGCTCAGGATGCTGCGTAGCGTGCTAAGGTTTTGCTGACCCTTCACGTCCACCGTTAAGACGCTGCCTTTCTCGGCGGGTTTTAGCGCCGTGGGCACATCACCGAAAAGGTTCCAAACTGCCCTTTTGACTTTATCCTCAGATTCGGTTGGGTTAACGTCGGCTTCTACGTGCATCGTCACTTGAACCATTGTTCCTCTGCCCTCCGCAAAACCTCCGCCACCTTGGCGTTCAAGCACTCCATGGAACCGTCGTTAATTATGACGTATTCGGATAAAGAAATGGCGTTACCTATACCTACCCCTAACTCGCGCATATCCCGCTCATGAAAGACATCCCAGGTTGGGGGGTCATCGCTTCTGCCCCGCGTGGAAAGCCGCTCAAACCTGACCAGCGGAGAAGAATGCACCGTCACAAGCGTAAAGTTAGCAAGATTCGCTTGAAAAACCTCCGCCTCAAAGTAGCTGCGCAAGCCATCAACAATAATCTTTGCGCTTTGGGTCTCCCCGATTTTTGGGAGGCACTTTTCAGCGACCACGCCTGCACCTCGCTCCGCGCGGAGTTCCAGCATGACTTTGCCCACGTTCTGCGGCGTCGGCTCCAACCCGCGTTTAGCGGTTTCTTCCCGTATCACGTCGCCCATCGTTACGACTTGGTAGCCAAGGTTCTTGGCGGCTGCTACGACAAGGCTTTTGCCCGAGCCCGGCATACCAGTTAAGCCGATTACAAGTTTGTTAGCGTTCACGTAAGTATCCTCGTTGCTGTTTTAGTCATTAGCCTCGTTCACAATTAAAAAGCATTTGCAACAGATTCCTGTTCAACAACAAGACTTCAGCAGCGCTGTTTTCTTCGCCTGCGACTACGCAAAGAAAAGACACGGAAGTGGGCGGGTCTCTTAAAATCGGGATACACGCGTTATCGTGCGCAGTAGGGCCATTCGCCTTTAGCCCTGTGGTATGCGGTGCATTCGGTGCATTTGCCGTGGCGGGGGCAGTCCCGTTTGGGGCAGGGGCAATTTGGCGCTTCAGTCATATGATAGCCAGAACGGTTTTGCGGTCTTATAATGGTATGTTGAGTAAACGGCAAAAAGCAACATGTGAAGGATAAAAAGCATTTATGAAGGAAAGCATAAAGCTACCGTGAGGAACACGTAGATGTCTGAGTTCGTGAGAGCGTTTCTGGCGTTCGACATAGACAGCGACGCCGTCAAGAAGAAACTGACCTACATGCAGACGCAGGCGGTTCAGACAGGTGCCGACCTGAAGCTGGTTGAGCCTGAAAACATCCATATGACCATCCGTTTCCTTGGCGACATCACCTTGAACATGGCAGACAAGATTTTTGAGGAGATGCAGAAGACTCAGTTTAAGCCGTTTCCCGTTCAGCTGACGGGGTTGGGTGTTTTCCCCAGTTTAAGCTATCCACGCGTGGTTTGGGCGGGCATAGCACTGGGCGCAGATCAGCTGCAGAACGTCTTTGAACAGATTGAGCCGCGACTGCAGAAGCTGGGCTTAACACCAGACAACAAGGCCTTCAGCCCCCATCTAACCATAGCCCGCGTGCGGTCAGCCCGAAACAAGCCTCAGCTGGCGGAGTTCGTGACCAAAAACGCGAAGTATGACTTTGGCGCTGTCGAAGCCCGATGCCTACGGCTTAAACGCAGCCAGCTAACGCCGAAGGGACCCATCTACTCCACACTCAAAGAGTACTGTCCAAAATAGCTCAGCCAGAAAGGTAGCGCCATGCAAAAAGAAATCGACACCGTAACCCGCCAAGTTCTGGAGGAAATCACGCCTTCCCCAGCGGACAGACAGAAAATGTCGGCGTTGGCAAGGGAACTGGAGCTTAAGGTTTCGGCTGCATGCAAAGAACTCGGCGTTGAAGCTACCGTGCGGGTAGAGGGCTCCTTTGCAAAGGACACGTGGCTCAGAGGCGACCCCGACATCGACGTTTTCATGCGGTTGCCCACGTCGGTTCCTCGAAAGTCGCTGGGCGAAGTCGCCCTAGAAATAGCCCGCAAAGCCACCCAAGGCGCACAGCAGGTGGAACGTTTTGCCGAGCATCCTTATCTTGAGGCTTTCGTGGATGACACACGAGTAAACATTGTACCCTGCTACGACGCTAAGCCCAGCGAGTGGCTAAGCGCAACCGACCGCACCCCCTACCACACCGAATACATCAACCAACACCTCGCCAAGGAGCTTCGGGGGGATGTGCGGTTGCTAAAGCGGTTCATGAAGGGCATAGGCGTTTACGGCGCAGAGATAAAGGTGGGGGGATTTAGCGGCTACCTCTGTGAACTACTGGTTCTGCATTACGGGGGATTCCAAAAGGCGCTGCAAACCCTCGCGCAGCATCAGCCCCGCCGCGTCATAGACATCGAAGGCTACTACCAAGGCAGGCAACGTGAACTGGACATGCTTTTCCCCGAGACCCTTGTCGTCGTGGACCCCGTGGACAAAGCCAGAAACGTAGCTTCCGCCGTCCAGCCGCAGAGGCTCCACGCATTTGTCGCTGCAAGCCGCGCCTTCCAAAAGCAGCCAAACAAAGAATTTTTTACTCCGCTCAAAACCCAGCCGTTAACCGTGGAGGAACTGCACCAGACCCTGCAAAACCGAGGCTCCACATTGGTTTTCTTGGCTTTCAGTAAAATCCAAGCCGTGCCAGATGTGCTTTGGGGGCAACTGTACCGTACACAAAAGGCTCTTCGAAAACAGCTTGAACTTGGCGACTTTAAAGTTCTCAGAGACGCCGTCTGGAGCGAAGAGCACGCAAAAGACGCCGTTTTCGTGTTTGAACTGGAACAGCGCACCCTACCCGATGTCAAGAAGCATTTGGGTCCGCCGCTTGAGCTTCAGAGGGAATGCGAAAACTTTTTGTCGAAATACACAGAAAAACCCACAGTCTCAGCGGGACCCTTCATAGACCAAGGGCGCTGGGTAGTGGAGTTGACGCGGAAATTCACCGACGCCACCGAACTGCTAAAGGCACGAGTCGCGGGAGGCGGAAGAAACGCTGGCGTAGCAGAACTCATCGCAAAAGCGCTGAAAGAGCATTTTTTGGTGTTGGTATGCGAAGAAGTCACAGAGCACTACATTTACAATGAGGGGTTCGCGGAGTTCTTAACTGACTTCCTCTCAGGCAAACCCTTCTGGCTGCACACAGACACTTAGCCCCTTAAACGGCGCTTGCTTTTTTCCCTTTTTCGGGTTTCCAAGTTATCATATGCTTGTAGATAACTCCTTTTAACTGCGAACACAATATAAGGAGCCTATCTGAACCACGACGGCAACCCGCTGATTAACAAAACGAAAGGGGAAACAGTCAAATGAGCGCCGACAACTCGACAGCCGAGAAGAAAAACGAAGCAGACAGCAACGACTCCGCAAAGTTGCCTTCGCTTTACGCCTCGGGTATAGCCGAGTACATCCGTTTTGACTGCTGCCCACGGTACTTTAAGCTTAAATTTGAAGGAAAAACTGAGGAGCACAGCCGCAAGTGGCCCGAAGCCTTCAAGCCCCTCAGCCCTCTACTGTATGGCGCAGGCAGAGAACTTGAAGCCGCCAAAGTAGCTGAACTCAAACAGAAAGCCGCCGACTACCACAGCTTCGACAGTATAGACACAAAAAGGGCGGATTGGGACCCCGCGTGGAGGGAATCCCTGCGGAAGATAAGGGAAATTATCGAGCATCAGCTTACCCTGCAAGATGACGGCACCGCGAGACCTGTGCTGCTGTATCAGGTTCCCATGACGGGGCACATCGGTGTCTGGGAGCTTAAAGGACTCGCAGACCTCATCGGCATCTGGCCCTCACGAAACGGCAAGGTTAAAGTGAAGATTTTTGAAATCAAAGCTTCATGGAAGGAGCAGACGGCCCACCGAATTCAAGTGGCAATTTACGCGTTGCTGCTTTCCCGTGGGCTGGAAGACCTCGGTTCTGGGGTGGATATAGAAGGCGGCGTAATCAACAAGGACTCCGATTTAACCTCGTTAACCTACGATAGCCTACCCAGCTTTAGGCTCAAACCGCTCATTCAAGACGTGGAAAGGCTCCTATGTAAAGAAGGCGAACTCTACCGAATCCACAAGACCCCGCTGCCAGAGGTGGAGTATCAGCTTTGCTGGAGATGCGACACCTGCGGATTCAACGAATGCTGCATCATCCGCGCAGTGGAAAACGAAAGCATCTCCCTGCTTAACTTGACGCGGGGCGAGCAACATGCGCTGGAGCAGTATGGTATACGGAAACTGGAGGATTTAGCCCGTCTAAAGTTTGTGCCCGACTCCTATTCGCAGAAACCCTATAACTTCAAGGAAATCCCCGCTCGCGAAACCCAAAAGGTCAAGGCGCTGTCATCAGACCTTATCATCGGACCTAAACTTGACAGGATAATTCAGCGTGCCCAGTTCATGCTCGGCTGGATTCGTCCCAGCAGCCCCTACGTGAATAAGACTCGGTGGATGCCTTGGCTTACAGGCACAGGTTACGGAGGCTTACCTGAGGACAGCCCGCAAGAGGGCACTAACAGGGCGCTTCTGTTTAAGCCAGACGGCATGATACGCGTTTACTTCCACATCCAGTGGGACTACATGCTTGATGTCCTGTCGATGCTAAGCGCCCGAGTCAGCTGCACAAGATACCGCGGCGAATCAATCAGCATATCCAAAGTTATCCGCAGCCTACCCGATACGCACGAAAAATGCGTTGAAGAAGAAAGGCTGATGATGGAAGAGTTCTTTTCAGAAGTCACCAAGGCAATCAACAAGGTCGCCTCGGAAGTGGAAAGCCCCGATGAAGCGCCCATTCACCTTTACTTCTACACGCAACATGAACGAGACATACTCATGGAAGCCGTCCGCCGACAACCCTCGCTTATGAGCGCTCAAGCCGTCAGGGACCTGCTGGGTCTTCGGCAAGCCATTGACCAACCCATGTTCTCCATCGTCCAAAACGAAGTCATGCTCAGAAAAGCCGCTGGCTACCACAGCACGGGTCTTCTGCCGGTTCTGGAGCAAGCCTGCTACTTTGACAGAAACAACTGGAACGCAATACGTCAAGACGGCTCACGGGCGGATTTACGCCGCATCTTCCACTACGGTTTCTTCAACTTTTCCTTACCCTATACTAGGAGCCCTGACGGAGAAGTCTCGTTTATTCTCGGCTTCGAGGACAGGCGGCGAAGTGACGGCCATTACCCTGCGCGCGCCCGCTTCGGAAACCAAATCCCCATCGAATACGTGTGGGCAGCGAAAGGTCGCCTAAACAACCACAACGAGAAAGGCTGGTCAAAGCTGCTGATTGAGAAGCGCATGTGGGCCGATTACCCTCAGAAAACCCGCCGCATAACCGAAGAGGAACTCACGCTGCTGGGCAGCCGACTCTGCCTCGCCTTAGAATGCATCGAACGCTCGCTGAGCATAAGAAACAGGCGGCTAGGCAAAAAACCCATAGCAGTCCCCAAAATCGCGGAGTTCACCCTTGGAGCCGCAACACTGGAGCGGAGCTGCAGAGAATTCCTCGACTTAGAATACTTCGCAAAACGCCAAGAACTGTATCAACATTACGCTTTGCTGCCCTACCAGCGGGTAGCAACAGGCAGATCAGTAATTTTCGAGTGCACAGACGTGGAGGAAGTGGAACGCGATTTCATCGTTCGTGGAAAGCTGGTTTATGAGGGCATCGGGCTGCAGAACGTGGACTGCACCGCCAACGCCTGCAGGCTCAAAGGCTCCGACAGCTCAGGCTCAGGCGACTGGCTGGTGGTCACGGAAGTCAAACGGAACGAGCAGGGACTGTTTGAGGAAGCCCAAGAGCGGTCGCCCTCAGAAGTTGAGAAATCCGCACGCGCCATCGTCGACACCGTGAACCTGCGCAAAATGCAGATAACAATCAAAGTCCTAACATGGCCAAGCGGCAAACACAGAAAATACAGTGCGTGGCATAACCTGCCCACCACCGACCCCGAGAAAGCCAGCCGCAGCAGGTGCCATCAGCTTTTTGAGGCGGGGAGAACCTACATCTTGGATGAGTTGGCAGACGACATCATCTCGGAGAGAGCAGTCAAATGCCTCGACTACATCGACAGCAACGCACTCTACCGGCTGCTAACAGGCTTTTTAGCAGGCAAAACCGAACCATCAGAATACAAGGCGCTACCCAAAGCCTCAGCAGAAGCATTTCTGCAGTGGGCAGAGCAACAAAGGCGTTTTCCGCCAAAACCTGAACAGAAAGAGTTCATCAACCGCATATTCGGCGCCGAACAAATCGTGCTGCTTCAAGGTCCCCCAGGAACAGGCAAAACCGAATCCCTACAACTCGCGGTTCTGGCACACATCGCCGCACATAAAGCAGGGGGCAGGTGCCGAGTGCTGATGGTTGCGCCCACCCACAAAGCCATCCACGAATTTGTAAGCAAGCTGGCGGATTCATGGCTGAACTACTGCAGGGAAGGCAACGGCGGCTTGGCTGATCTTTCCATTTATCGTGTTCTGAGCAGCGACGTTTCAGGAGGGCAAACCATCGACGGCGTCAAATACCTCAACTACAACGAGGACAAAGACGCCGTGGAGGAACTCAGAGACAGCCTTGTAAATCAGGGAAAACTCCTCTCAAACAGCGCCGATTTGCAGCCTCTTATTCTGTGCGTTACGCCGCCAGGCATGTATGGTCTTATGAAGAAAATCGGCGAAGGCGAACCTCCATGGGGCGAAGGCTTCTTTGACTTGCTTGCCGTGGATGAAGCCAGCATGATGCGGCTGCCTGAACTGATTTTGTCAGGTGCATTCATCAAAAAGAACGCCCAGATTCTCGTCGCAGGCGACCACCGACAGCTCCCTCCGATTCAGGCGCACAACTGGGAAAAGGAAGACCGGCGAACCATTGAGGAGATGGCTTCGTTTTTGTCCGCGCAGGATTTCCTTCGCTTACTGCGGCAGGAGGATTTAGGCAGAGAACACGTGAAGTGCAAGAATAAAGCGGATATTCCCGCGGAGCGTCTTAGCGAAAGCCACCGTTGCCATCAAGTGGTTGCTGAGTTTCTGAGAGAGTGGGTTTACAAGAACGACGGAATCGATTTCCGCTCTGACCAAACAGAAACTCTGCCGCCATCGAACCCTCAAACAGCGGGGTTAGGGGTCACATTGAAACCTGAGAACGTGTTTGTACTGGTTGTCCATGACGAAGCGGAGAGCTTCCAGTCTAACATGGTTGAAGCGAAAATCATCGAATCTATAGTCAGAAACTCCCCATGTGACGCCGTGGGAATTGTAACGCCTCACAACGCGCAAAGGGGCTTAATTAAGAATCTGCTCTCCGACGGCTTTGGCGATGTCCGCGTGGACACTGTGGAACGCTATCAAGGCGGCGAAGGTGACTTCATAGTTATCTCCTCCACAGTCAGCGACCCCGACTACGTCCGAGGCGAAAGCGACTTTCTGCTGAACATGAACCGCATAAACGTCGCCGTCTCCCGAATGAAAAAGAAGCTCATAATTGTTGCCAGTAAATCCATTTTCCAGTTTATGCCCCAAGATGCAAGAGACTACGACAAAGCGCTTCTGTGGAGGGGCATCGCCGAGACCGTGGAGTTCACGGCAAACTCGACGCCGAAATGGAGCGGCACCTTAACAGAGTTCACGGGGCAAAAAGCGCCCGAAGTGAAAGTAGAGGTCTACGCTAAATCCAAATGACCCATGAACCCCTCCAGACGGCACTTGCTGTTTATTTAAATCGGGAAGGCGGCAGATTGGGGCTAGCCGCTGCGTGTTCCGCCACGAGTTTTTGTGAAACCGCACGGAAATGGGTTGCTTTGGATATGCGGCGTTTGTTTAGCCAGCCCATGCGGCAAAGCTGATTTAGGTAGTTGCTTTCGATGGCGCGGCAGCGTCCAGAAGTGTTTGAAACAGCCACGGCGCTACATTCGCCCTTAGATAAAACAATCATGTATGTTCTCCGAAGGTGGTCAGGTAAAGAAATAAGCTCTGATTCAGAAACCTCCAGAGGCTGCGGATTCCATCGAGATATATTATTTTCAAGGTCATCCAGCCGAAAACGGATATTCTGCATTTCCCTGAAGATTTGGTCAAATATTGATCTTCTAACCATTTGTTCATAGGCCCCTCATTTTGATACTCCCCTATTAGCCCTGAAAAACTTAATAATTACTGCAAACTGGCACTAAGTAAAATGCGAACTCGGCTTCGCATGCTAATTACCAACAAAATTTTAGAAAACAACATTGAGAAAAGCCTGTTTCCGAAAGCAAAAAACAGACAATCAAAATTAAGAACACACTATTATACACTAATCCACTAAGCCAAGACCCATCTTCCAAGGGATTAACCGCAGCGCAGGTAAGATTTTAGGAGCTTTTTCTGCCTCAACACCAAAAGAAGACCTCTTGACACCCGTAACCATAACCTATTTACGATTAACAGAACCCAATTAATCGAAGAAAACGCAGCACAACAAAATAAAACAGAGGATTCACAGGGTGCTCAGCAAATGAAAGGCACGGTAGCCTTCGCCGTGTTTGCCATCGTAATTGTGGTGACAGCGGGGTTTTTGGTTACCTACAACTTCGGAGAAGAAAAAGACGCCACGTCCACTCCAGACTACTTCATAGGCGTCGCCTTCTGCGGCAACACCACCGCCGAGGGAAAACTGCTGGTTGACAAAGTAAAATCCTACACGAACATCTTCATTGTGGACTCCATAGTCGTCAACAAGAACGAAACGGCTCTAACCGAAATATGCAACTACGTCGTCTCCCAAGGCTTGTATCTGATGGTTTATTTCGGCGACTTCAACCTCCCGTGGCAGCTGGGCTGGGTAAACGCAACCAAACAGGAGTTAGGCGACCAATTCTTAGGAATCTACTACTACGACGAACCAGGCGGGATTCAACTAGATTACAACTGGGCAAACAGCACCACAAGTTCAGTTCCCAACTACGCAAACACCACCCGAGACTACGACAAAGCCGCAGCAGGCTTCATCCACAGCTTCCAAAACTACCCTAACTTCAAAGCGTTAAAGCAATGCCCAGTTACCGTCTACACTTCTGACTACGCCCTCTACTGGTTCGACTATAAAGCAGGGTTTGACGTTGTGCTCACCCAATTCGGGTGGAACATGAGCACCGCCCAAAACATTGCCTTAACAAGGGGCGCGGCGCAGATGACTAACAAAAGCTGGGGTGCAATAGTAACCTGGAGATATGAGAACCCGCCGTACTTGGATACGGCAGAAGAAATCTACAACCAACTGCTGCTTGCCTACCAGTCAGGCGCCAAGTACCTGACAATTTTCAATTACCCAACCTACCCAGACGACAACAAATACGGTTTATTGACAGACCAGCACTTCGTCGCCCTGGAGAAGCTTTGGAACACTGTCATGAACGATTCCCCAGCGGCAACCGACACGACCAACCTGAACTTCAGCCAAGCTCAGGCTGCCTTAGTTCTGCCAAAAAATTATGGGTTTGGTCTGAGAAACGCAAACGATAGGATTTGGGGTTTTTGGGGTGCAGACGAGTATTCCGCTCAAATCTTGAACATAACGCGTACACTCATCTGGATGTACGGTGCACGGCTGGACATAGTCTACGATGACCCCGCGCTTCCAGTTACCGACAAGTACCAAACAGTCTACTACTGGAACCAAACGGTCTACTAAACATCCGCTTTTGTGTGGCTTTGCAAGATGCTGCAAATAGAGAAAAGAAAAAGAGGTGTGTTAGTCGATTTTAAGTTTCTTAGCTTTAGCTTCTTTAGGTTGCTTTTTGGGTAAAGTTATTTCCAGTACACCATTGTTTAAGCATGCCTTCGCTTCTTCTGACCGTACCTTTTCAGGCAACGGTATCCGTCTGTAGAAGGTCTGTGAGGTTCTTTCCCTTCGGACGTAATTCTTTTTCGTTTCTTCCTCAGAGCGGGCTGTTTCTGCATGAACAATCACTGCGTCTTCGTCTACTTCTATGTCTACGTTCTCCTTCTTGAATCCAGGCAAATCCAAGGTTAAATGGAAGGTGCTGCCGCAGTCCTCCAAATCCAGGGATGGCGCCATGACTTCTTGGGGCATCAAAGGAAAGCGGTGCCGCCAACGTCTTCCATGCCTCCATGGGGGTAACTCCCAGAAGTCTTCAAATTCGCGCTGGAACCGCTCCATCATTCGGTCAAAATCCAGTTGGACATCAAAAAACGCGTAGGGAGCTATGCCTTCGTCGGTTTTCGTTATTTCGCTTGCTTTCTTCTCTTTGCCGCTATAATATTGTGCCTTTTTCTTTTGGTTTTCAGACAAAATCGTATATCCTCCTAGAAGAGGATTTTCTACAATTATTGTATTAAGATATGTGACTGCATCAAGCTAGCAACACTACACACACCCGAAGGCGGCGGTGTGCTTTAGAAAAACTAATTAGACTGAAGACTTGATTAATGCCTCAGAACCCAAAACTTGGAGAAGAGACACGTTTGCTTGTTACAAATAAGGATTTAATGGTTCCCGCCAGAAAAAACGGCTACGCAATCCCAGCCCTCAATGTACAAAACTTGGAAAGCTTAACTGCAGTCGCGGAAGCCGCAGTTGAAGAAAAATCCCCCGTTATTCTCGCCATCAGCCCCAGCGTCGTAAAATATGCTGGACTCCCCTACATTTCGGGCATGGCAAAAACCGCCGCGCAGAATGCCCCTGTCCCCATGAGTGTACACCTTGACCACGGAGAAAACTTTGAAATCGCAGCCAAATGTGTTGAAGCGGGATTCACTTCCGTTATGATTGACGGGTCCTTCCTAAAACTCGAAGAAAACATCGCCCTCACAAAACAAGTAGTCAACATGGCACATCCTAAAGGCGTCAGCGTTGAAGCGGAACTGGGCAGATTAGCAGGCGTTGAAGAACGCACCGTGGAAGAGAAAGACGCCATCTTAACTGACCCCGAAACAGCCAAAGAATTCGTTGAGCAAACAGGCGTAGACACCTTAGCGGTTGCCATAGGCACCTCACATGGAGCATACAAATTCAAAAGCGAAGCCAAACTGGACATTGAACGCCTAAGAATCATCAGCCAGAAAGTCGCCATCCCCCTGGTACTGCACGGCGCATCCAGTGTCCCACAGCAACTTATAGAAAAAGCCAACAAATACGGCGCGCAACTCGGCAACGCAAAAGGCAATGCTATAGAGGAAATCCAAAAAGCCATACCCTTAGGCATCGCCAAAGTCAACGTAGACACCGACCTACGCTTGGCGTTTCTGGGTGCAGTGCGAGAAGTACTTGCGAACTCGCCAAAAGAGTTTGACCCCCGAAAGATTCTGGGTCCCGCCAAGGCAGCCATTAAAGAAGTTGCCAAAACCAAAATGCAGCAGTTCGGCAGCGCAGGCAAAGCCTAACAAAATAAAAGGAAAAGGAAAGGGCGCAAAGCCCTTGTTTATTTTTTATTTAGTAAATCCATCAGCTTTGGCATTAGCTGGTAGCCGTAATCCAGTGTGCCCAAGCTGCCTTTCGCGCAGCTCTTCTCTGAGAACTTCGAAGTCGGCTCATCCGTGATGGGCCCTCCTGAAAGCAGCACTGGAACAGGCGTGTCGCTGTGCACCTTCAAAATACACGGGGTTGCATGATCTGCAGTTACACAGAACAGTACATCTTTGAGGTCAAGTTTCGGAAGCAACTCCCCAAAGAAGTATTTGTCTATAGCGCTGATTACGTCAGTTTTTTTGCGGCAATTCCCGTCATGCCCAGGCTCATCAGGACCTTTAAGGTGAATGTAGAAGCAGTCGTGTTTCGGCATAATTTCCAGCAGGCGGTTCACGCGGAGTTCGCAGTCCTTCTGCAAGTCCCCCGTCGGCGGAGGAAGCAAAGAAGACTGCATCCCAGCAAGTTTAGCGATGCCGCTTTCTGCGTGCATATCTGCTAAAGCCGCAAAATCCACGCCGTATCGCTCGTTTATGCTAAAGAAATTCGGCAGTTGGCTTCCTGCATCGCGTGCAAGAACCACGTTTGCCTTCAGTTTTCCTTCAGCGGCGCGGGTCTTGTTGATTGGGTGGTTTTCCCAGAGTTCATGAGTTTTCTCCGTGAACTCGTTCACCAAGTCAGCGGAAATCTGCGCTTCCTCGGAGTCATCAAGAGGCAAACAGGTTTTTAGATGCATATCCACGGTGGTTTCGGCAACGCCCAGCCCGTTCACGATGGAGTAGGCGGGGTCGGTGTTGGTGATTTTGCTGGATAAGGGTTTGTTTTTGTTTTTGATGACTAAAATTGCCCTGTGTCCCAGCGTGTTCTCGAACTCAAATTCTGCTGGATGAGAAGTCAGCTTGATTTCCTTGTTAGCTGCCTTTCGGAGTTCTATGGCTTCTTCGGTGCTAAGAGTACGCGCCACGCGTCTGTCTAAAAGCTCTGTACCTTCGCCTAACGTGGCAAAGTTGCATCTTAACGCTAAATCACCGTTTTTAAGGTTGACTCCGGCGCCGACAGCTTCGATTATTCCGCGTCCAGTGCTGTACTTGAAGGGGTCATAACCTAACAGCGAAATAACCGCTACATCACTTTCGGGGGCTACCCCTTTTCGGACGCTGTACATAAGTCCGGTTTTGCCGTTTCTTGCCAACTCGTCAAGATTGGGGGTTTTTGCTGCTTCAAGGGGGGTTTGGTTATTGATGTCTTTGTGGGGCAAGTCGCCCATGCCATCTATAACTATGTAGAGTAGTTTCAAGGCTGGAGTTTTCCTCCGTGTGTCCTGAGCATCCCTTAATCGCGGTTAAGGTTTATTTCCTTTTTGCATGGTTATGCATGTTTGTGCATGTCAGCCCCTGTTTTTCGCTACAGGGAATCTGCAAAGCCCCTGAAAACTTCCCGAATGCTTTGAATCAGCGGATGCTTAACTTTAACGGGGTCTTCAAGTTTCTCCAAGCGGGCAACTCTCCAATATATCGGCGGATGCGAGTCTAAACCCAGCCACTCTTGCAGTCGAAAACTCGGAGTCCGCTCGAAAAGAAGACGCTGAAACCCGATTTTTTCAAGTGCCCTCGCCATGACTTTAGGTTGCCCCATCATTATGGCGGAGGTCAAGTCGGCTCGGGCTTCAAAGAATTTGGCTATGAAGAAAATCACAGTCATGACTGCCCAGAAGTAAACAAAGAACAAGAAAGACACGAATATGAACGGAAAGAACACGAAAAGCACGTAGAACCTGAAGAGGAATTCTGCGCTTGTAAGCCCGTAAAGGATGAGGGGGTCTCTGCCTTTGAGGTGCCCAAACTCGTGTCCGAGAACACTTATCATTTCAGCCTCATCCAACTGCACCAACGCACCCGTAGTTATGAGAACAATTCCGCGGCTTGGGCTAGGACCAGAAGCCGCCGCATTAGGCACCATAGTATTGGAAACAACAATTTTAGGAACTTTGTAGCCGAATCGGTCAGCAACCTTTTTGACTAGGGCATAAACGTTGACTTTTTTTGCTGAAAGCACACCCTCTCTGCAAGACACATTGTATTTGGTAAAGACTTTGTCGGCTTCGTTACAGTCAATTTCGCCCCGTTTAGTCAGGATTTCTTCGTAAACCTCTTTTTTTATAGCTGCAAGCTGCCCAGGCGATACCTGCTTGAGGTCATCAAGCGTCTTCAATGCGGCAACAGGCAGATGGTATTCCAGAAAGTGTATGATGGGATTTTTCTCGGTGATTGTCCAGTCGCCTGTGCGTGCGATTATGCGGTTGCTGTAGAAAACAAAGACAAACTGCACCAGAATCAGAGCCAACGGTGCAATCCAGAACCACTCAGGATAAAACGTGTAGACCACTACAAAAAGCCCCATGCCCAAAACGATGAAAACCACAAAGAAGAGAATCTGAGTTTCCAGAAAGAGGCGTCTGAAGCTTTTCTCTTTCTCTCGGACTTTTTCAGGAACGATTTCTTCGCCTTCCCGCCACGCGAAGTACCAAGTGGCCTTGCGGGCCTTTTCTTCAAACATTTTGGTTGCGATGATTATGTCTTGTCTTGCTTCCTCAACGGCCATGCTGGAAACGTCTATACCCAAAGGCGACAGCGTAGCGTGGATACCGCCGTCGCTGGATACAATTTCCACATGAAGGGTTTCTTTTCCCTGCGAGTCAAGAACTTTGTATGAAAGTCGGATGCTGCTCTCGGAAGTTTCTTTGGAAATCTCAGAGAAACGCTGTCTTTGAGGCGCCAAATAATGTGCATAAACAAAATCGAACAGTTTCGGAAAGTAGCTTGGGGGCACTTCAGTGTCCACTTGGTAGTTAACTATTGCAGACGCCATACGGCTTCAAACCCGAAAAAGTTCTAGTTAAAATTCTGTTTTTCTCGGTTATAACTGTATGGGTTAGTAACAGTTTAGATGAACAAAATACAACTTAACAAAACTTTTGAAGATAAAAGAGGATGTTGGTAAGCTATAAATAATCTTCCACGGATACTTTGAGAGAGAAAGTCGGGTGAATGATTTTGAGGATTGGATTCTTTGTTTGGGAGTATCCGCCAGCGCTCGTAGGTGGTTTAGGAACCTACGCAGAGTACGTAACGCAGGAGTACGTGGACATAGGGCACGACGTCTCAGTTTTTACGCTTAACCCGGGCAACTTGAAAACACGGGAGATTCTGCGCGGCGTGGAGGTTCACCGTCCCCTCATCGCGGATGCCAGCAACATTTTTCCCTTTTTCGTGGTGGATGACCTCAAAAAGTGGGGAACCAACATCAGGCTCTTTAACGACATATTTATCTACAACATCCTGAGCGCAACCAAATTCATCAACGGTTTAATCAAGAAGGAAAAATACAATTTCGATGTTGTCTGTGTGCATGATTGGCTAAGCAGCATCGCAGGGCTCGTCATCAAAAACGAGTCAAAAATTCCAGTGGTTTTCCACACGCACAGCACAGAATGGGGCAGAAGCAGCGGGCAAGGCTCCGAGGTGGTGAGTCACTTTGAAAGTGCCATGGCTCAGAACTCTGACCGCATAATAACAGTCAGCTACGCCATGCAAAGAGACCTGATTCAGCATGGCTGGCCACAATCCAAACTCAGCATGGTTTGGAACGGCGTAGACGCCGACCGATACGACCCCCGCAGAGTCAGCCAAGAAGACATCCAAAACATACGGCAAAAATACAACATACCTGACGGGTGGAACATGATTCTGTACGTGGGCAGACTCACATGGGTCAAAGGCGTACGCAACGCCCTGCAGGCTTTGCCTATGGTTCTCAAAGAGTTCCCCAAAACGAAGCTGGTGATTTTAGGCAAAGGCGAAGAACAAAGAGACATCGTGGAGACGGCTGAGAGGCTAAACATCAAGGACAACGTGGTTTACCGCTTTGACTTTGTTCCCGAAAGCGAACGCATCCTCCACTACGCCGCAGCAGACATGTGCGTGTTCCCATCAACGTATGAGCCTTTTGGCATAGTCAGCCTTGAAGCCATGTCCATGGAGAAACCCCTCGTCGTCGGCGCCCGCGGAGTGGTCGGTTTCCGCGAGCAAGTGATAAGCACAGGAACAGACCAATGTGGGATACATGTAAACGGCGAAGACCCCGCAGACATCGCCTGGGGCATCAAAGAGACCCTGAGGAACCCAGAAAAAGCCCGAAACTGGGGTGAAAACGGACGCAAACGGGTCTTGGAATTCTTCACATGGCGCAAAGTAGCAGACGAAACCCTAAAGATTTACGAGTCCCTTATCCCATAACATCTCTTTCAAAGGGAACTATTTCTGCAAAAAAGAAGTTGATTTAAGTTGCTAGCATGTTTGCGAGGGCAAGCATGTGGGTATCCAGTTTTTTGGTGCCTTTACAGGAGTCTTCCAAGCTTATGCTGGTTATTTTGCCGTTCTGAAGACCTACCGCGTGGTTGCCTTGTCCTTGGTAGAGCGATTCAACGGCTTTTTCAGCAAAAAGGTTGGCTAGAAGCCTGCTTCGGGCGGTTGGGCTACCGCCTCTCTGCACATAACCCAATATGGTGAGCCTGACTTCGGAGCCTGTTTTTGCCTCGATGTCTGTGGCGAGTTCGCTGACTTTTCCACAGCCCTCCGCGGCTACCACGATACCTGCTTTTTTGCCTTTGCGGGAGTTCTCCTTTAGGGTTTCTACGACCTCTGAGAGGTCACACTGCGCTTCGGGAACAAGAATTATCTCTGCACCCACCGTGAGACCTACGGTCAACGCGAGGAAACCGCGTTCTCTGCCCATGACTTCAACAATGAATATACGTTCGTGGCTGATGGCGGTGTCTCGGATTTTGTCGATTTCCGCGACGGCGGTGTTCACAGCAGTGTCAAAGCCTATGGTTTCGTCTGTTCCGTAGACGTCGTTGTCGATTGTCGCGGGAACGCCAGCCATCTTGGTATCGCAGTATTTGCTGAGTTCTAATGCGCCTTTGAAGGAGCCGTCGCCTCCGATGACGACTAATCCACCTATGTTGTGGGCGTTGAGCGTTTTGACGGCTTTCTGCATGCCTTCTGCTGTTTTGAATTCGGGGCATCGCGCCGTACGCAGCATTGTTCCGCCAAGCTGGATTATGCCGCCGACGCTGCGGGGAGTCAAAGTCTTGCATGAGTCGGTGATTAGTCCTTCCCAGCCCCGCTCGAAACCTATGACCTGCAGCCCTTTTGAGTGGGCAACTCGGGTGGCGGCGCGTATGGCTGCGTTCATGCCCGGTGCGTCTCCGCCCGTAGTTACTATGCCGATGGTTTTCATCTGTACCAAATATGTAACGCTCCTCAGAGATGAAATAATCCGTATAGCAAAATAAAGTTGGCGATACACCACAGCTTCAAGAGTAAAGCCCCAAAAACAAGGTGAGTACAGAAAGGACGAAAAAAGAGTTGAGAGGGCTTTTCGGTGTGGGTTCTGCGATTCAGGGCTTGTTGGGGCGTAACAGTTTTTAGTTTAGCAAACAGCAAAGATAGTGGTTAGATAGCAGGTGGAGTTTAGTTGGATAACTCGTATGTTGTGGTTTTGGTTACTGCGGGAAGCAAGTGGGAGGCAGAAAACATAGCTCAGAAGCTTCTTGAAGCCAAACTGATTGCTTGTGCCAACGTTTTGGGTCCTGTTTCGTCGCATTTCCATTGGGAGGGTAAAGTGGAGCATGAAGAGGAGTTTCTGCTGCTTATGAAGTCGAGGCTGGATTTGTTTGGGGAGCTTTCGGAGGCTGTGAAGGCGCTGCATAGTTATGAGGTGCCTGAGGTGGTTGCGTTGCCGATTGTTGCGGGTTCGAAGGGTTATCTTGATTGGCTTGGGGGTTCCCTCAAGCAACAATGTACGTTTATGTACAAATAAGCCTTAAATAATACACTGCCGTATTGTTGTGAACCATAGGAGCAGCATAAAAATGGGGTATCGTATTTGGCATGCAAAAGCCAACCATCACACAAACAACAAATAAGCTATCCAGCCCGCTAAGCTTCAAAAAAATCCCCCTCCAAAACTCACCCCTTGAAGTTTTCTCCAAACTCAACAAGCATTACCAATCAGCCTTCTTGCTGGAATCCATTGAGGGGCCAAAAAAGCTGGCGCAGTTCTCGTTCTTGGGCTTTGACCCCCAATTAACCATCCAAATAAAAAACGGAGTCGCCATCACAAGAAACCCGCACACAAGCGAAGAAACCAAAGAAACCATAACTGACCCCCTGCAAGCCATCAAACGCGCACTTGGAACCAGAGCATCCTCAAACAAGGACTACCGCTTCGCCAGCGGCGCCGTCGGCTACATCAGCTACGACGCAGTCCGCAACTGGGAAAAAATCCCCTCCACAAATGTCGATGACTTAGGTTTTCCCGACGTGGAGATGGGCGTCTTCGATGACGGCATCGTATTTGACCACAAACAAAAACGTGTCTACTACTATTACTACAGCAAAAATAGGCTGCCAGAAATCGAGCAGATAATCAAACAGCCCTTGGAAAAGGAAGAATTAGTTTACAGCCAGCCGAAAGTAAACGTCACCAAGACGCAGTACGAGAAGGCAGTTGAAAAAGCAAAAGAGTACATAACGCAAGGTGACATATTCCAAGTGGTTCTGAGCAAACGATTCGACTTCCGCTTCAAAGGAGACCTCACCCAATTCTACAGCGCACTTCGAGCGATTAATCCCTCGCCGTACATGTATTTCTACAAATCAGGCAACAGACAAATCGTTGGATCAAGCCCCGAGATGCTTGCCCGCCTCGAAAACCGCACCATCGAAACCTTCCCGATAGCAGGCACCAGACCAGTTGCTGCAAACGCAGCGGAGAACAGGCGGCTGGCGCGGGAGTTACTCGCGGACCCTAAGGAACGCGCTGAGCATGTCATGTTGGTGGATTTAGCCCGCAACGACGTAGGCAAAATCTCCAAGTTCGGCAGCGTCCGCGTGCCTGAGTTCATGCAGGTTCACCGCTACAGCCACGTACAGCACATCGTTTCACGTGTGGTCGGTGACCTCAAAGAGAACTGTGATTGCTTTGATGCGTTGCGGTCAGTTTTTCCTGCAGGCACAGTTTCTGGCGCGCCGAAGGTTCGAGCCATGGAAATCATCGAGGAACTTGAACCTACACGTAGGGGACCATATGCGGGTGCTGTGGGTTACTTCAGCTATAACGGCAACATGGATTTCGCCATAACCATCCGCACCCTGTTCGCCGACGGAGACAAAGCATGCATCCAAGCGGGCGCGGGTATCGTGGCGGATTCCGTTCCCGAACGGGAGTGGTTCGAAACCGAGCAGAAAGCGGGTGCCTTGATGAAGGCGCTTCAGGCTTGCGGAGACGCATCGCTATGAAGGTCTTAGTCATTGACAACTATGATTCCTTCGTCTACAACCTTGTCCAGTACATCGGCGAGATGGGAACAGAAGTTGTCGTTTACCGCAATGATCAAATCACGTTAGAGCAGGTTAAGGCGCTGTTACCTGACAGAGTAGTTATCTCGCCGGGTCCAGGCAACCCTGAAGACGAACGGTACTTTGGCGTCTGCAAAGCCATACTACAGCAGGTCAGCCCCAAGATCCCCACTTTGGGCGTGTGCCTTGGGCATCAGGGCATCATAGCCACTTTCGGCGGCAAAGTTGTCTCAGCCAAGCGGCTCATGCACGGGAAAACCAGCAGCATAAAACACGACGGCAAAGGCATCTTCAAGGGCGTAGAGAACCCCTTCACTGCCACACGCTACCACTCTCTTGCAGGAGAACAAAGCAGCATCCCAGCATGCTTGGAGGTAACGGCGGTTTCGGTGGACGACGGCGAAATCATGGGCGTTCGCCACAGGGAATACCCCATTGAGGGCGTACAGTTCCACCCTGAATCCATCCTGTGCGAAGACGGCAAACTCATAATCAGAAACTTCTTGGAAGGAACACAGACATGATAAGAGAAAACATCCAGAGCTTAGTTGAAGGCGTCAACCTAACCTGCCAAGAGTCGCGGGACGCCATGCGGGAAATCATGTCTGGGCAAGCAACAAACGCGCAAATAGCTGCGTTCCTGACGGCGCTTAGGATGAAAGGCGAAACCGTAGAAGAACTTGTCGCCTTAGCCGAGGTCATGCGGGAACACTGCCACCGAATTCACCCAAAAGTTCAGGGACACCTAGTAGACACATGCGGAACAGGCGGAGACAAACTAAAAACCTTCAACGTCAGCACCGCAACGGCGTTTGTAGCAGCGGGGGCAGGCGTACCCGTCGCCAAACATGGAAACCGCTCGGTAACCAGCAAAAGCGGAAGCGCCGACGTTCTGGAACGGCTCGGAGTAAACTTTAACCTTACACCAGAAACCGTCAAGGAAAACATCGAGCAGGTAGGCATTGGCTTCATGTTTGCACCTGCATTTCATCCCGCCATGAAATACGCCGTGGAGCCACGCAGAGAATTAGGCATGAGAACAGTGTTTAACGTGCTGGGTCCTCTCACTAATCCAGCGTGCGCTAACGCTCAAGTGCTGGGCGTCTACGACGCAGCGTTGACAGAGCCATTAGCGTTGGCGCTCAAAAGGTTAGGCTGTGAGGAAGCCATGGTTGTCCACGGTTTAGACGGTTTGGACGAGGTCTCCACAGTTGGCAAAACAGCCGTTTCACATTTGAAATCAGGCGAAGTCAGAACCCTTGAAGTTTCCCCGAGGAATTTCGGGGTTGAACAGGCAAAAATCCGAGACCTGCTGACTGCAACGCCCGAAGAGAACGTGGAAGTCCTCTTCAGAATCTTGAGCGGAAAAACACAAAAGGAAAATCCCAAAATGGACATAGTGCTTGTTAACAGCGCCGCAGCGATAGTTGTTGGCGGAAAGGCAAATGACTTCATAGGCGGCATGGAAAGCGCCCGCGAATCCATACAAAGCGGAGCCGCATACAAAAAACTCTCAGCGCTGATTAAGGCGTCGGGCGGAGATTTCTCAAAACTGGAGGAGTTGGAGCAGAAGTATGCCTGACTTTCTGGATACTCTTGCGGCGGACGCGAAAGCAACGGTTGCCAGCGGCTACTACACCGCCCCCAAAAAAGCAGTTGTCTGCCCCGCAAGCTTGAGCGCCGCAATCTCCGAATGCAGCAAAGCGCCCATAATCGCTGAGGTAAAAGCCGCTTCGCCCTCCGCGGGCACCATAAGAAAGAGTTTAGAGCCAGAACGCCTCGCGCAAGCCATGGCGAGGGCGGGGGCAGTTGGCATCTCGGTTTTGACGGAGCCAAAGCACTTTCAGGGGTCCTTGAGTAACCTTTGCAGGGTCAGAGAGGCGGTGGAGTTGCCGATTCTCATGAAAGACATAATTGTGAGTCCACTCCAGTTGTCGGCGGCGTCAAGAATGGGCGCTAACGTGGTACTACTGATTCAGGCGCTCTTTGACCGAGGATACTGTCAGGAAACCTTAAGCAGCATGATTGCTGATGCGCACGCCAGAAAACTGGAGGTTCTCTTGGAAACCCACAACGCTGATGAATTCAGCCGCGCAGTAACCAGCAACGCCGACTTAGTGGGAATAAACAACCGCGACCTCGGAACCCTAAAAGTAGACTTAAAAGTGACCCAAAGCATCCTAAAGAGAAACCAGCCCGTCGACGCTAACGTCAAGCCAGTGGTGAGTGAAAGCGGCGTCTTGGCGGCTGCGGATGTGCGTTTTCTGCGGAAGTGCGGCGCACAGGCTTTTCTGGTCGGTTCAGCGGTTATGTTGGCTGACAACGTGGAAGCAAAAGTTAGGGAGTTAGTGAATGCATATGCCTAAACAATTCATCATGAAAGTAAACATTAAAGGAGGAAAGTAGAAACGGAAACCAGACTCAGCAAGAAACTAAGCAACTACCCAGTGGACGGCAAGTACGGCAAGTACGGCGGACGCTTCGTGCCCGAAGTGCTCATGCAAGCCGTAACGGAGCTGGAAGAAGCCTACACAGAAGCCCAACAAGACGCCAAATTCCAGCAGGAACTAAACTACTACTTAAGCGAGTACGCAGGCAGACCTACACCCCTTTACTACGCTGAGAACCTAACGCGAAAAGTAGACGGCGCAAAAATCTACCTGAAACGTGAAGACCTCGCGCATGGGGGAGCACACAAAATCAACAACACGCTGGGACAGGCGCTGCTGGCTAAGCGGATGGGCAAAACGCGGGTTATCGCGGAAACAGGCGCAGGGCAGCATGGAGTGGCAACGGCTATGGCAGCTGCAGTATTGGGTTTGAAAGCGGAAATTTACATGGGAACCGACGACATGGCACGGCAGCGGCTTAATGTTTTTCGCATGAACCTGCTGGGCGCAAAAGTGCATCCTGTTGAGGCAGGTAGCAAAACCATGAAGGACGCCATCAACGACGCCTTCCGCGACTGGGTAACTAACCTGCAGAACACACATTACCTCATCGGATCAGTTGTGGGTCCCCACCCGTACCCCATGATGGTGCGTGACTTCCAATGCGTCATAGGCAACGAACTCAGAGCAGAGTGTCTCCAAAAAGAAGCCCGCCTACCTGATGCCGTGGTCGCGTGCGTAGGTGGAGGCAGCAACGCTGCAGGCACATTCTTCCCATTCGAGGATGAAGCTTCAGTGAAGCTGTATGGTGTGGAAGCTGCAGGTGAAGGCTTAGAAACAGGTAAACACGCTGCCTCACTGGGCGCAGGAGCAGAAGGGGTTTTCCACGGCATGCTAACTTATGTTCTGCAGGATGCAGAGGGGCAAATCCAAAACACCCACAGCGTCTCCGCAGGCTTAGACTACCCCGGCGTGGGTCCCGAGCACTCTTTCCTCAACGCCCTTGGCAGGGCAGAGTATGCTTGCGCCACCGACAAAGAAGCAGTCGATGCTTTTCTGGCGCTTTCACAAACCGAGGGCATCATCCCCGCGTTGGAGTCGTCACATGCTTTGGCGTTTGGTATGAAGCTTGCCAAGAAAATGAAGAAGAAACAAACTGTCGTGGTGACACTTTCAGGTCGGGGAGATAAAGACGTGGAGTCAGTAGCAAAGTTCATGGGGGCAAAAATATGAGCGCCATAAGCGAAGTTTTCGGGAAGCTGAAGGCACAGGGCAACGGCGCTTTAGTCGGCTACGTGATGGCAGGCGACCCCACACCCGAACTTACGCCGCTGATTGCTGGCGCGCTCGTTAGAGGAGGCATTGACATCTTGGAGTTAGGCATCCCGTTCTCAGACCCCATCGCGGATGGACCAACCATTCAAGCGGCAAGTGTACGTGCTCTGAAGGCGAAAACCACCCCGAAAATGGTGCTTGAAACCGCCAAAGCGATAAAGAAGCAACATAACATACCCATAGCGGCTATGACCTACTATAATCCAGTTTTCAAAATGGGCTTAGAGAAATTCTTTACCCTGTCTAAACGCAGCAAAGTTGACGGCGTCATAATTCCTGACCTCCCCATGGAAGAAGCCGCCGACCTCAAGAAAGCCGCGGTCGCCTCAGGAACCGACACGATTTTCCTCGCCGCACCCTCCACAACAAACGAGCGGCTCACCAAAATCGTCGCGGGCACCTCAGGGTTTCTGTATCTGGTTTCGCATTTCGGGGTCACAGGCGCAAAAACCGCAGTCGCAGACTCAACCCTAAGCCTAGTCAAAAGGGTTCTGCCCTTCACTGCTGGGCGGATTCCGCTGGCGGTTGGGTTTGGCGTCTCCAAGCCCGAGCATGTTAAACGCATTTTAGCTGCGGGCGCAGACGGCGTCATCGTGGGCAGTGCATTCGTCAACATAATCGCCGCAGACCAAGGCAACCCTAAAGAAATGCTTGCAAAACTTGAGGCGACAACCAAAAAACTCAAACAAGCTACCCTAAAATAACCCCTTGGTTTTTTCCAAGTTTATTCTTTTTGAGAAATTTTATGTACTTCTAGTTCTCCTTAAAGAAGGGAGACTAAACGGATGCAGAACGAAAAGGGAACTCAAGTAAAAACCGCCCTCACCGCAGAAATTGAAGCACTCCAAAAGCACTATTCTATCATAAGGGACTATCTCAGCGGTAAAGAATACGATACAGTAGAAGTCTTCGCTACCCTTGAGGTTTTCAAGGATAGCCTAAACAGGATAAGCTCCCACATCCTCACGCTCTACATGTTGCAGGGACAGAAAACCAAGATAACTTGGCTTTCGCTTCTGGAGAACTTGGAAAACGCCGTAACCACACTTCGGGGGTCTGCCCGGTTAAACCCGCGCCCAGCAATAGAACTTGCGTTTAACATGAGCCAACCTAACGCGGATGAAGTCATGGCGTATTTGGTCAAACTCAAAGAATCCCTGAAATAGCCGCTGATTGCCTACGTGATCAGTTATAAAAATGGGTACCCAAAATGGAGAAGGGGAGAATGCCCTAAATGGAGTCGGCTAATTGCGCGTGCGGGGGGTTGCTTGTTTCAGATATGTCCATTGTGGGTGTCCAGTGACGAGCGGTTTTCCAAGTCAATTTAAAGTAGTGCTGCATGACCCCCACGAAGCCCTCGTAGTTTGAGGAAACCAGAGGAGTCTGCCCCAGATTCTCCTTGCGGTGCGTGGTGCTCAGGTATATTCTTTCGTTGTCTAACAGGGCGATGTTGCCGCCGACTTGGTTGATGAAGCGTAATTCGAAGTTTTTGTTGAGGAATGCTTGTCGAGTCATGAGTTTCATCTGCTTCAAATTAGCTGGATACTCGGCGATTTGCCTTATTTTTACACCTCTGGACATGGCGTCGATGAGGGTTTCTTCATAGTAATCCCAGAACTGAACGAACCTCTTCCATGTGTGTACGAGTTCAATTTTGGATTTGGCGTTTTCAAAGCAATTGCGCACCTTGTTTAGGCTGCGTTCGCGATTTGAAGTAACGGTGATTTCCCGTTTTATTTTTCGGGTATTGGATGCCGACCACTTTTTAGTCGTGTAGGCTTCCATGATTTCTTTTACTTTAGTTTTGAGCTCGGAAACCTCTTGCTGTTTGTTCTGGACAAGCACCGGCAGTGCGCTCTCTGGAGGCGCCGCGACATAAATTGTTGTAGTCCCCAACTGTTTTTCAACAAGACCCATTTTCTCCAGGGCGTTCAACAACGGATACAGGTGCTCCCGGCAAATTTTGGACTCTTGAGAAATGTCAGCTACTTTGGAGGATCCCTTTCTGATGAGCGTGAGGTAAACCTTAGCTTGGGATAACGTGAGTCCCAAGTTGCTCAGCACCTCTTCTTCTTTATTGGAGAGTAACATGTTTCTCTTTTATGGGAGACTTTTACTCACATTTAGGTTTTTTTCCAAATTCTTCCTAATTTCAAAAGAAACAATAAATTTTTATGCAGAGACATAAAAAATTGAACGGCTACACATCGCCCGTTTTAGTGTAAGTACAATATGTACGTTACACCAATTCATATTGTTGCGCTCCTCCGACAAAAGGCACAGTGAGTTAGTCAATGCCGACGCCATTTCACAGAACTCTCAGTCAGGCTAGTAAACTCGGTTTTGTGAAAACCGTTTCGGTTCTAATAGCGGTACTGCTAAACGGCTTCATTGGAAGACTCAGATATTTTCCCAAAACCGCAATTGTCGAAGTAAACAAATCCAAGATGCTGGTGTACCCCAGAAAAGGAGCAATCCACTCTGACTTATACATCTACAGAAAAAGAGAACCCATCTGCACAGATTACCTGCTGCGCTCAGGCATACTAAAAAAAGGCGATGTCGCCTTGGACATCGGAGCCAACATCGGCTACTACGTTTTAGTTGAATCGCAACTCGTTGGAAAACAAGGCAAAGTGTACGCTGTTGAACCAGTCCACGAGAACTTCAATCTGCTAAAGACAAACATCAAACTAAACCAGTTAGATAACGTGTGCAGCTACAGGTTTGCATTCGGCGAAAATGTGAAGCAATCCAAGATTTACGTGTCCACTTCCGTCAACTTGTGTGCTGTAAACAAAGAGTATGTGGGCGGAGAAATCGTAGGCGAAGAAGACGTACCCATGCAGACTGTAGACAACTTCGTCAAAGATAAAAAACCGCCGCGGCTTCTCCGCATGGATGTCGAAGGCTACGAATACGAAATTTTCAAAGGAATGCCCAACACACTCAAGAAAAACATCGCGATTCTGGTGGAGCTACATCCGCAAATTCTCGGACAAAAACTCGGCGACCTCCTTCAAATCTTAGATGAAAACGATTTTTGGGTACGGTTTGTAGTTTTTGAAGGCAAAGGCACAGAGAACACAGTGCTGAAAAACCTCATGAAGAAAGGCGGCGACAGAACGCCCATAATAGCCCTAAACATGTCTATTCGGGAACTCAAAGAACTGATAGAGGCAAACGCAGATTTGAACCCAAACGTGATTTTCGAAAAGCGCCTCAAAAAATAGCCGCTGCCTGCTGGATGCTCTGGCTAAATTCTGGCGCTCAACAGAGCTACATAACAAAAAGGGTTACGGTAAGCTTTGGCGGCATCAATTGAAATGAGAGGTAAAGAAGAAGTAGCGGTAGGTCACAGAGGTTTGACGTCTAGACTCCGCCTGGCACCTCAAGCCCTACGCTCTTACCCGCGACCCCTTGTGCACTGAACGCCCAAACTTAGGTTGCTCTCTCCCGAGCCTAGCCAGATTCGCCTGATGAATCCCGAAGACGATTTCCCTACGGAAACCGCTCGGAAACCGCCAGCCTCAAGGGACGGATAGTCAATGTTTCGGGAATGAGGGTCCAAACGGCCTTTTACGCCTCAGCATCTGCTGTCAGCCCGTCGTGTAGAGGGTTTACGGTACAAGGGACCCCTACCCCCCCGCCTAAGGCCTACCGCCAAAATAAGAAACAAAAGTTTGGTCTTTAATAGTTTGCTTTTTGTTTTGTCCCGTTTCACCTAGACCCCTTGGCGCAGCAGGATTCAACGGTTTTCTTACATGAAAGCAGTTAACGGGAGGTTCTCTGAGGGGTACTCGGCGGTTCCCAGCATGAAACGCGGGTGCTTCTCTAGAGCGAATTCGCGGTCGTACATTGTTTGGTTGAGGGCAAGAACCACGTTTGCTTTCGTGCTGGTTGCCTTCTGGAGGTGAATGCTTCGGCTGTTGCTGTGTAGCCTAGTGCATGTGGCGATTAGTATTATCTTGTTTTGGCGTGTAAAGCTCTGAAGGTACGCGACGACTTGACTGAACACGCGTCTTGCTTCCTCGTCGGGTATGTCTTTGTCTGAGAAGAGCCCAGCAAGGTCAGATATTACCACGAGTTTAGCGTGGTATTTTTCTACGGCGCTTTGCAGGTGCTCCATAATCAGCGCGGTCATTTGGTAGGCTGTGAAGGCGCGGGAAAGGTAAATGCGGTCCAGTACCTGTTTGGGGTCCATGTGGTGTAGTTTGGCGAGGCGGGCGACTTGGTGGAGTTTAAATGTGTTTCCGCCGTCGATGAAGACTACGTTGCTGCTTAAGCCGCCTAACTGTGCGGGAAGCTGGGCTCGGACGCAAAGCAAAGAAGCAAAAGAAGCCAGTGAGGAGGAACTGTAGATGACTGCGAAGTCACCTGGGGTGAATCCTGGGAATAGGTCGTCTACGTTTCGCATGTTCAGCGATAGAAGGTTCGTTGTTGTTGAGCGTGTTTCTGGTTTAACTAAGAGGCTTTGGGACATTTCAGGTGCTCCACTTGTCTGTGAAGCCTCAATTGTTGTTTTAGTGCTTTTAAGCTGCCGTTGAAACGACTACACCGCGCTGGGGAGAGGGGTAAGTTAAAGTGAACAGAAAATGACTGCAGGTTGCTTGTCTATGCGGCTTTTCAGGACAAAACATAGACAACCCTTAAATCCGTTTTCGAACTCAATTATTTTTTGATTACCATGTCACAGAAACTTGGAGAGTTCCTTTCCGAATACATTAGAGGGCGAACAGGGGTATTCAAAAAGTACCTTCTTGCAGCGTTAGACAACAAAGAACAAGGCATATGGTACCTGGAAGCAAGCGCGGGAATGATAATTCCGTCGGCTGACCTGAAAAACTGCGAGCTCCTAAGGGATGCACAGCTTTTCAAAGAAGACATGAAAGTGTCAAGGAACGGGCGGAACACATACAAAATTTACTATCTAACGGACCTTGGCAAACAAGTTGCTGAGGAACTCAAAGCAGAGAGCTTACTCAGTGAAGACCAAGAAAAACTCCTCTGCCCCGCAACGTACCTTTCCCAATAGCCTAAACGCTATTTCCCTTTCTTTTCCGTTTTCTTTTCTACAGGTGTTTTTAGAACCAGCCTATGGATAGTTCGGCTACTTCCAGGAATTGCCTTGCGCATTGGTCTACTGCGGCCTTTAGCTGCCAAAGGTCAATCAGCAGGGGCAATGCCCTTTTTGTTCATGAGTCCCGCGACAAAATTGTTTCTTGGGCTGAATCTGCTGCCGCTGCCGTGAGCAAACACCACAATGCTTTTGGCGCCGCTTGAGTTCCAAAGTACCGTTCACAACTACTTTTCCCAAGGAAAGCCTCACAGCGTTTTTTCTTTGGCACCGTTTTCACGGTTTTCCCTCGTTGTCCTGCAGTTCCTGTTTGTTCCGCTTGAGCAGTTCGATGACTTCTTCGTCGGTTGTCTGGTCAAAGTCCTCGTAGAACTGGCCAATTGCGTAGAACGGTTCAGGCGTGGAGAGGCAAACGACACGGTCGGCTTCTCGACGGAACATGCGTATGGTGTCTGATGGGCCAACAGGAACCGCAATAGTCACGGTTTTGGTGCCCCTGTTCTGCAAAGACCGCAATGCAGCCCTAAGCGTGGCGCCTGTGGCGACGCCATCATCAACAAGTATGACGTCGCGCCCCGCAATCTCTGGGCTGGATGCGCCTTGACGGTAGGTTCTGAGTCGGCGTTCTATCTCGTTTTTCTGCCGTTCAGCCTCTGCCCTGATGTAGCTTTGGGGAGCACTGAACATATGAACTACGCTATCGTCGAGAAGGTAAGTGCCGTCCTCAGCTACAGCGCCTATTGCCAACTCGGGGTTTCCAGGAGCCCCAATCTTCTTGGTTATTAGAACATCCAACTGGATTTTGAGAGCATAAGAAATTTCGTAGCCAACAACCACTCCCCCTCGGGGAACCGCCAGCACAAGGGCATCTTTGTCTACGGGTTTCAACGCGCAGGCAAGTTGTTTTCCAGCTTCAGTGCGGTCTGCAAAAACCTTCATTCAGCTCCTCCTTCAACTCAAAATATCGGCTAACCATGTTAGGCTTGCCCAGTATAGTATAGCTTGGGGGTTTGTTATATTTTATGCGGAACCTAGACTGCCGCCTAAGTTAAAAAAATGTGGGGAAGAGAAAAAACTTCCCGGGTGCTGCTAAACCAGATGTAGCAGGTTGAAGAACAGCGGTATGAACACAATTGACAACGTGCTCAACAGCTTAATCAGCACGTGTAAGCTGGGTCCAGCGGTGTCCTTCAATGGGTCGCCGACGGTGTCGCCTACAACTGAAGCTCTGTGAGCAGCGGAGTTTTTGCCGCCGAAGTTGCCTGCTTCGATGTGTTTCTTGGCGTTGTCCCATGCGCCGCCGCCTGTGTTCATGAGTAGCGCTAAAGGCACCGCGGTTAAAGTGGCACCTATTACGAGTGCGCCGACGGCTTCGGGTCCCATGAGGACGCCGACTATGATGGGCACCACCACGACGACAAGTCCAGGAAGCACCATTCCTTTAAGCGCTGATTTTGTGCTGATGTCCACTGCGCTGCCGTAGTCTGGTTTTTCGGTTCCTTTCAGGATACCGGGGTGTTCTTTGAATTGGCGTCGTACTTCGGCAACCATTTCTGCGGCTGCTTTCCCTACAGCGCTGATGGCTTGTGCGCTGAACAGGAAGGGTAACATGGCACCTATGAATGCAGCGATAAGCACGACTGGTCGGGATATGTCGATGGCTAAGGTGAAGTGGAGTTGCGCGGTGACTTCCTGCGAGTATGTTTGGAACAGCAACTGCGCCGCGAGCAATGCGGAACCCAATGCGAAGCCTTTGGTTAGCGCCTTTGTTGTGTTACCTACAGCGTCGAGAGCATCCATGGTTTCTTCAGCGCCTTTTTCGCCTGACATCTCAGCTATGCCTGCCGCGTTGTCAGCTATGGGTCCAAACCCGTCGAGAGCAAGAACCATGCCCATGACTGCGAGCATACCCATTGTGGCAAGGGTGGTTCCGTAGATGCCGCCTATGAAGGGGTCAATGCCGATTTCGGCGGCGAACTGTGTTCCGAAGAAGTACGAGGTAATGAGAGCGATGACTAGTGAGACTATGGGTAGAGCGGTGGTTTCTAGTCCAACGGCTAAGCCTGTGATGATGTTGGTGGCGCTTCCAGTTTCGCTTGCCTTGGCGATTTTCTTAACTGGAGAGCGGTCTCGTCCTGTATAGTAGTCAGTGATGTAATCTATAGCTACGCTGGCGGCTAAACCTGCAAGTAAGCAGTAGTAGAGGTAGAGGCTGCCCAGCAGAAATATTGAGACAATACCAAAGAGCACAGCGGAAACAATAGTGGTTACCATGAGTCCCTTGCGAAGCGCTTTCATGGGGTGTTTAGCTTCAGCTTCAGTCAGCTTTACAAAAGGCATACCAACCAAGGTAGCAAAGATGCCCAGCGCACGCGCTATGAGCGGGAAAATCAGGAAAATCAAGTTTCCAGTAAGCATGCTGATTAATCCGCCGATGACCATGCCACCGATGTTCTCTCCAGTGGCTGATTCAAAGAGGTCAGCACCTCTACCCGCGGAGTCTCCTACGTTGTCTCCGACGTTGTCGGCGATACAGGCGGGGTTACGGGGGTCATCTTCAGGTATGCCAGCTTCAACTTTGCCCACCAAGTCGGCGCCGATGTCTGCGGCTTTAGTGTAGATTCCGCCTCCGAGCTGCGCAAACAACGCAATCAGAGAAGCGCCAAAGCCCATGCCTACTATGCCGCTTGCGGCGTTTCTGCCCAGTTCCGCGGCTTCAGAAACTGAAATAGTTCCGAACAGGGCCTCGTATCCGCCGTAAATCAGAAACAAAAAGCTGACGCCTAACAGGGACAAGCCGACGACGGCCATGCCCATGGTTGCTCCGCCGTAGAAGGCGGTTTTGAGGGCGGCTTCAGCTCCGTTTTTAGCTGCAGCCACGGTGCGGACGTTGGCTTTAGTGGCGTTATCCATAGCTATGTAGCCTGCGGCAAGCGATGCCACAGCACCAACTAAAAACGCCACTGCTGTCCCGATGCCCAGCCCTATTGTAAGCAAGACAAAAAGAACAACCGTTATGATGGCTATGGTTTTGTATTGTCTTTTGAGGAAGGCGTATGCCCCAACGCGGATGGCTTCGCCGACTTCAACAGCTTTTGGTCCGCCTGGACTCATTTTGCCGATGCGTACCATCAGAAACAGCGAGACCAGCACAGCGAGTACGCCTGCGATGGGCGCAATCCAGAAGACAGATGGTGAATCGAAAACTGTAATTCCAAAGACAGATTGAAGGGGTAACAGCATTCTTAACAACCTATTTCGGATACGGAACGTTAATGGATTTATATAGCTTTTCTATCGGTTAAAGCTTGAATGTCCAATGAACAATGAATGTTTTGCTTGGAAACAGCAGCGGAGAGAGTTGCTTTTTTAAGGGCAGATGGACATATCACCAAGAGTAACGTGTAATTTGCAACAAATGGGATACGCTTATGCCTTCAAGATTGGTCGTGGTCAAAGTTGGAACCAGCAGCCTCAGCACATCCGACGGTGAGTTAGACGAGGAAGAGATGGCGCGGCTTGCTAAACAAGTAGCTGTAGCCCTTGAAGGCGGAGACAAAATCGTTTTTGTAACATCTGGCGCGGTGGCGGCGGGAAAAGCGGAGTTAGGTACAACTGGAAAACCAAAAGACATCGTGTTTCAACAGGCAGCTGCTGCTTCGGGTCAAGCCGTTTTGATGGAGAAGTACCGCAAGCTGTTTGGCAAAGAAGGCTTGAAGGTGGCGCAGATGCTGCTAACCGCGGAAGACTTGTCGAATCGAGCGTCGTACGTGCACACATGCGACGTTTTAGGCATGCTGCTAAAGCTGGGCGTAGTTCCTGTAATCAACGAAAACGACGTAACCAGCGTAGACGAGCTTATGCCTCTGGATGAAGGTTACCAGCGGAACTTCAGCGATAACGACATCCTGTCAGCTCTGGTGGCGAACGCAATAGGCGCCGACCTCTTAATCATCCTCTCCGACGTAGATGGACTCTACACAACTGACCCCGCAAACCCTGACGCCCAAATCATACGCGCCGTGGAAAACATAACCGCAGAGCTAAAGAATTCGCTGGCGGGTAAAAGCAAGGCGGGCAGAGGCGGCATACAAAGCAAAGTTCGCGCGGCAGAAATCGCAACCACCTGCGGCATCCCCGTAGTCATAGCCAACAGCCGAAGAGAAAACGTCATCGTCGAAGTGCTCGCGGGCAAAAAGGTAGGCACCTACTTTAAGCCGCAAAATCGATTACCCGCAATAAAGCGGTGGATTGCTTACGGCGCAGCCGTCAAAGGAGAAATACACGTGAACGAGGGCGCCAAACGAGCCATACTGGAGGGCTCCAGCCTGTTGCCTGTGGGCGTGACGAGGGTGGTTGGGCACTTTAAAGCCTGCGATGTAGTCAGCCTCATCGACGAGGACGGCTTAGAGTTTGCCAAGGGCAACCCAAACTACACGAGTGGAGAGTTAAACCTAATTAGAGGGTTAAAGGTTACTGATGTACGAAGAAAGCTGGGGTCAGATTGCCCCAAAGAAGTCGTTGAACACCGCAGTATTCACCTTATTGAGGGAGAGAAATGAGCGTAAATATACTGGAAATTTGTAAGCGGGCACGTGCTGCCTCGTATGAATTAGCTAAACTTTCCGAAGAAAACAAAAACGCCGCCCTATGCCAAATGGCAAACGCTCTGGAGGCGAATGCCGATAGGATTTTGGAGGCAAACCAAAAAGACGTTCAAGCTGCCAAAGCCCGAGGATTAAAAGCTTCGCTGCTGGACCGTTTGGCATTGGATAACAAGAAAATCGGCAATATGGCTAAAGAGCTTCGGGAAGTCTCTGCCCTTGCTGACCCGGTAGGCAAAATTGAAAGCACATGGACCAGACCTAACGGCTTGATAATGGGGCTGCTTAGGGTTCCAATGGGGGTAATCGGCGTGATTTACGAGTCTAGACCTAACGTAACCTCCGATTCTGCGGGAATCTGCATCAAATCGGGAAACGCCGTTATTCTCAGAGGCGGCTCCGACGCATTGAACAGCAACGTAGCCATAGGGGAAGTACTACGTGACGCATTAACGGGTACAACAGTACCTGTAGACGCGGTTCAGGTGGTTCCTTCGCCGGACCGAGCCGTCGCCGAGGAACTCATGGGTATGCGCGAATACATCGATGTGCTTGTTCCCAGAGGCGGTGCTAACCTGATTAAGACAGTTGTTGAGAAGTCGCGAATTCCAGTTATTGAAACAGGAACGGGCAACTGCCACATTTACGTTTCCGAAGACGCAGACTTAGACCAAGCGATACCCATAATCATAAATGCCAAGTGCCAGCGCCCCGGAGTATGCAACGCCGCCGAGAAACTTCTTGTCGACGCAAGCATAGCCGAGACGTTTCTGCCTAAAGCCATCGCGGCGCTACGGGAAAAAGGCGTAGAGATTCGGGGCGACCAAGAAACCAAGCGGATTGTGTCCGATGTTAAACCTGCAACCGAGCAGGATTGGTACACCGAGTTTCTTGACTTCATCATCGGCGTCAAAGTCGTCAGCGGCTTAGATGAAGCCATAGCTCACATAAACAAGTACAGCAGCAAACACAGCGAAGCCATTCTCACCGCCAACTTTGACAAAGCGCTCAAATTCATAAAACAAGTAGATTCCGCAGCGGTTTATTGGAACGCTAGCACACGGTTCACAGATGGCAACCAGTTTGGGCTGGGCGCGGAAATCGGCATCTCAACGCAGAAACTGCACGCGCGTGGTCCCATGAGTATACAGCACCTGACAACAACAAAGTACTTCATACTGGGCAGGGGACACATAAGAGAATAGCAGACAGTACAGTCGAAAACCTCAAACCACCGCTTAGCATAGCTCACGAGGGACAAGGGTGGTGGGTAAACGGTTACGGTTGCTTGTTGATTGGTGGGTTCCTGTTTTTCCTGTTTTTCCAAGACAGCAGCAGCCCAGCCACAGTCACCACCAACCCAGACAAGGTTAAAACAACCGACACATACAACAAATCACTCTCCAAACCATAAGCTGTGTAGCTTATTTCGTAGTGCACAATGTCTTCCGAGGGGTTATAAACAAGAAATGTGTGGGGTCCTCTGCCGTTGAGGTGTAGATTAAAGATTTCTTGTTGAATACCATATGCTGCCCAAACAGAGTCAACCACGTGGTTTTTGTTCCATTGGGTTATGCCGTTTTGGTCAACAATGTGCACATCAAGGGTTCCGTTGGCTTGAACATCCAATCGAAGGTTGCTGGGTGGCCAAATATAAGCATCTGATTCACCAAAAGGACTAGCTTTCACGAGGTGAGTTGTTTGCGGGGCTAAACCAAAAAGATTACTTACGGATCCGCTTCCCCACGTGGTGCTAGTTCTATAAAAGGTACCTGCTAAAAACACGAGCCCAACCGCCAAAACCAGTACGCCAACCTTAGTTAGGTTTTTTGCTGAATACCGAGCCATGGTCAGTCAACCTCCATGAAGCGAGTAAAATACACAAACGCCGCAACAAACAAAACCAAAAAAATTACAACAGGAACAACAACCGCCGTGGCTGCGTCCCCTGCCGTAGCCGAAAACTCCGTGAAAGGCGGCACATCAGGATGAATCAAATCCCCAAAATATGAAAACAGAAATTTAAGCCGCCCCTGAGCAGACAAGTAGGTCCCTGCGCCCCCGACGCTGTCTATACCCAACAGAAAAAGCAGCGACGCCAAAATCGAGATAATTTCGCTTTTTGTGACCATGGCAACCGCCACTGATACGCCGCATGTCAACATCAACTGTAAAAGAAACGCTAAAAGCGTCACAAAAAACATAGGTTCAAACACACTAATAGAGTTAAAATACAAAAGCAAAGCATAAGCCGCCCCGTAGATGACAAATATGATGGGGAAAAGGGCGGTGAATTTGGAGAGAAATAGTTGCCATCGTTTGACGGGGTAGGAGAGCATTAGCTTGGTTTCGCCTTTTCCAACTGCACCAGCAAAGCTACGGGAGAAGAATACACCTGCACAAAAAGTCAAAAACAGAAAAACCGTCCCTGAAGTGTGAAAAAGGCTTATGTAGCTGCGTTCAGAAGTGATATGACCGCCACTGTTAGTTTGAAATAGTACAGCAGCAATGGCGGAGACTATAAGAAAAGCTAGCACGGGAAAACTAAGGTATTCTTCAAGTTCCCAACGCAACAAACTAAAAAAACTTGCCATCTATCTAGCTGCCTCCAGATGTCTTCGTATAAATCTCCTCCAACGTTCCAAGCATATGCTGAAAACCCTTCAATTGTAACTTAAGTTCCGAAGCAATCCGAGGAATTTCTGAATAAAAAACAGCGGGGTCTTGGACTTTGCAGTATACCTTACCATCTTCTATCCATACCCGCTCAACCGCAGACAGCATCTGCACCCTTTCCACAAAAACCTGCGGATCAGAAACCTCGATTTTATAGATATTGGCTGAGTACTTTTCTGCCAACGCCTCGATGTTGCCCTGGTCCACTATTTTGCCCGCGTCAATTATGCTAAGCCAACTGCAAACCTTCTCCAAATCACTCAAAATATGAGTGGAGATGAGGAAACCTGTTCCGTGTTGTTTGTGCATCTCTTTAATGCGGTCTAGCAGAGCAACACGTCCCAGCGGGTCAATGTTTGCGGTGGGCTCATCTAAAATAACGAATTCAGGGTCACTAATCAACGCCTGCGCAAGCCCCAACCGCCGAGTCATACCCGCCGAAAACGCCTTAATCGGCTTATCTTGGGCGTCTGATAAACCCACATCTTTTAGCACTTGACGTACACGTTGGTTTGCTTGAGTGACGCCATAGATGCGGGCAACATGCTCAAGAAAACGCTGTGCGGTGAAGCCACCGGGGTAGGCGTTGACTTCGTGCATTATGCCTATTCTACGTCTAATTTGGAAGGATTCACGCCAGCAATCAAGACCAAAAATTGTGGCTTTACCGCCGTTTGGCTTTAGCAGCCCCAGCAGAACGCCGATGGTTGTGGTTTTTCCTGCACCGTTCTTACCTATGAAACCAGATATGCCCTTAGGCACCTGCAAGTCCAGATGATTTAAAACTGTGGCGCGTCCAAACGACTTCACGAGCCCCGATGTTTCAACCACAAAAGCATCCAAGAGTTAAACATGCCTCCAGATGTGGCACGAAAAATGCCTCGTCTTTGAACAGGTAGTCATATCCCAGTCCCTCGAAGCCACAATATAGTTTGTATTGAAAACAAATATAACATTTTCGATTTTTGAATTCAAGCTATAAGCTCCAAACTATTTAAACAGCAATCTTTCTTCAAATTTTTAAGCATATAGCACCGAAGCGGCAAAGAGGGAGGTTAAGCTAATAGAAAGTAACCAAAGTGTGTAGCAAACAAACTGAATAGAAATACAGATTCTGGAAAAATACCCCCAGCAGATAACCAAAAAACATTTTAAAAGTTAAATCACTAGTTTTATAAGCCACCCCACGAAATAACAATCACTTCAGGAGGACACATTATTGAAACAAAGCCTCCTCATAACAGTAACAATTGCAATACTTACAGCAGCAATCTTCACATCACCCCTCATGTGTAACGCAGATTCTTTCGCCCATCATGGCAAAAAGAGGGAGCCTACGCCCAATACACATTCAGAGAAGCGCATATAATGAACAGCCAATACCAAATAGAAGCCAGAGATAACGTTTTCAAGTGGGAATGCATAGAACTCAACGGGGATATAGCGCAACTAAAAATCACCTTATCAGGTACACAAATTCAAAGAATCGACTATACTGACCCCGTAAAAGTAAACAACGAAAATAAGCCACTGTTTCTCTCAGCAGAAGTAAATGTCAACACACTCACGCGCGCAGTCACCTGTAAAAACGGGACAGCCATAGGAACAACAATGCTCTGGATGCCCCCAAACCTTGCACCAGACGCGAAAATAACCGTTTGGGATTTGCCACCAGACAAAATAACTGGAACTGTGGAAGAAAGCCAATTCACTAGAGAAACGCCACAAGGAAGCCAGAAAAACTTTGGAGTCGGAGGATCCGGAACGATTAATGGACAAGCAGCAAAATTCAGCGGATTCTATGATCTCGACACAGGAGTACTAATCATAGGCGTAATAGGTATCGACACCATCCATGAACCCACAATACAAGCACTAGGAATCACTCAAGGAATAATATATGAGCCTAACATGGTTTTTTCAGAAACCAACATCGACTTAGGTCCCGCCCATAATCCCTCAGAATGGCAAACATGGATCACAATTGCAGCAATTCCGTTGGCGTTGGTTATTGTTTTCGTTGGAGTGATTCGGAAACGAAAAAACCCAAGAAAAGACAGATGAGTAGACGATGCACGCTAAAATCAACGCTTATACAACGGGAGGTTGCCCCATCAAAAAACAAGTACACAACACGGTTAGCTAAAAACAATTTTTGGTTAAGGTGATGCATGATGAAACATAACCACCCACACATATTAGCGGCTGGAATGCTTTTAGCTATCTTCTTAACCTCAACCTACGTCACCTGCCACGCAGACTCAACCTTTGCTCCAACCTGGTTCAAAGAAGGCATCTACGCAGAATACACATTTGAAAACCTTAACATATTCGTGGTTGACGGAAGCATAAAAGCCCAAAACGCCATCTTCCGATGGGAATGCACAAACTACAACAACACCACAGCCAAATTGAACATCACCCTAAACGGAACCCAAACAGAAAGATTCTACGGCGACAGTTCAGCAACTGTTACAAAGATTACCCCACTGCTTTTGTCGGCACAGCTGTATGTAGACCCGGCTAGCCGAGCGGTTTACTGCGTAAACGGAACACACATCGGAACAACCCACCTCTGGCTACCCGCCAACCCCACAGACGGCGAAAACATCACAATATGGAACATGCCCCAAGACAAAATAACACAGCCAGCGACAATCATCGGACACACCGCTACACCACAAGGACCACAAAAATCATTCCGCGTAGGCCTATTATACCATGACCTTGACACAGGATTGATGACACTAACAAGCGGCATCACAGGAATTACAGACAGAAAGGAACCTACGGTAGACGCATTAGAAGTATACACTATTACGGGTAACGGGAAGTTTGCGGCAACAAACATAGATTTGGGCCCAAGCGATGAACCCTTCAATTGGCAAGGGGTTTTGCAGTTAATTGCGCTTCCAGTTGCCGCTGTTTTGATTTTAATCGGGGTTTATTGGAGACGGAAAAGATACAAAAGGCAATAGAAGAAAAAAGGGAAAACAACAACGCACAATAATCCACAAAAATTCAAAGCGCCACGGAATTAAATGGCAGTAGCCGTGTCAGGTGTGCTGTCCTCTTGGGGTTTTTTCCTTGAGAATGACAGGCTTGATGTCGATTTGACGATTTGTGGGATACCTATGAGGTCTTCAATCACCAGCAAGCCCCTAGCGAGAAGGGCAAAAGCGGCTAGACTAGCGGTTATTGGTTCGGAAACGGGCCAGGCAAACAGCAGGGCAAAAATGCCCAATATGCCGAACTCTTGAACGCCCATACCTGCGGGGGTGATGGGAACAAAGCCTAAAGCGGTCGCAAGCGGGTGAATTAGGAAAAACGCAAGCCACGTGAGCACAGGGCTTAAACCGGGAAAGACTATGCCCAGCGCTAAAGACAAGAAGTACCATTCGAAGCCTTTCAGAATCCAGCAAGCCATTGTTAAACCGAGGATTTCGGGGATTGCTTTGCGGTTTTTCTGTGAGCTTTCTTTGAATTCTTCAAGTTTCCCAATCAAGCCGCCTGTGAACCTTTTCAGAAATCGCCAATTCGCAATGCGGTTAAAGAGGGATATTGCTCGCTTAGACCATGTGAAAGCCGCAAGTATAATCGCGCCTATCAGCATTAAGGTAATACCAAGTCCCGCGACGAAGAGCCCTGAGTTAACGCCAAGGAAAGTTGGGAACTCTTGTTGCCATCTGCTGAAGGGGACAACTTGAAGAAGAAAGATAACTGCGCCGACGCCGCCGACCACTTTGACGAGGAACTCGATAGTTTGTATGCTTAGGATTCCTGACAGGCTTTTTGAGGAAGGCACGTTTTGGTCTCGGAGATAAAGAGGCGTCAAGATGTATCCTGACCTGCCCGGCGTGACATCGCTGGTAAGCATGCCCGCGTACTGCGCCATCAGGGTTTTTCCGAAGGAGGTTTTAACGCCTTCTTTTCCCAGAACCCGTTGTAGCCGCAGGGTGAAGAGCAAGTTTATGCCGAAGTAGGAGGCAAACGCCAAAATCAGGTACTCAACTTTGACATTTAATAGGGCCTCGTAGAGAGAGCCAATTCCCACGTACAAGAGCAAAGCTGCAAATATCGCAATCATGAAGACAACTTGCAACAGTATGCGGATGATTTTACGGGAATTCAAGTTGGTTCTGCTCGACAGGTTGGAAGTTATGTGACTGACTTAATTCGCGGATGATAGTTAAATCTATTTTGGGAAAAAGCCGTTTTCACTCAGAAACACAACGAACCAAAAAGAGAGCGCGAACCCCCATAGATACGAAATTACTGTGGGTGAGACCTTGCTTTATGAGACTATCGTGGGGGTTGATAATATCGCCTTAGCCCAAAAAGGCTCGCCAGAAGTCAAATTCAGCAAATTTAGCCGCGCATGAAGTCGTTAAACGGCGGATTTATGACAAATCCTAAAAGCGAGAAGAAATAGAGCTATACACATGCAGAAGAAGCAAGCCGCACTCATAGCCATAATCGGAGGAGTAATTATTCTAGCTGTGAAGCTGCTGGCTTACGTTGTTTCTAACTCGGTTGCTTTGCTTTCCGACGCCCTTGAATCCATCGTGAATATCGCAGCTTCAGGGCTTATGCTGTTTTCGGTGTGGCTTTCAGACAAACCTGCAGACGACAGCCACAACTACGGGCACCAGAAAATCGAGGATATCTCCTGCCTGCTGGAGGGAATTTTCATAATCGTCGCCGCATTGCTCATCGTAAACGCTGCAGCAGGACGGCTGTTCACTGAGGTTTTGCCCATTGAGCTTAACTTGGCAATCGGCATATCCATGGCGGCTACAGCAATGAACGGCGGCTTATCGTGGATTCTAGCTAGGTCAGCTCGGGAAAGCGGCTCAGCAGCTCTGGAAGGCGACTCCAAGCATCTGCTGTCAGATGTCATTTCTTCGGCAGGCATCTGGGTGGGCTTGATTATCGTAGGGTTTACAGGTTGGGGAATAATAGACCCCGTTTTAGCATTCATTGTCGCCGCGCTTATCGCACGAATGGGACTGGGCTTGGTTCGCAAGTCATGTGGACGCCTAATGGATAACTCATGCAAAGAAGAGGAAGCTAAAATCCGCGAGGTTCTGCTCCGACATAAATTCCGCTTCATAGACTTCCACGACATGAAAACCCGCAGAAACGGCAACTTGGTTTTCTGCGAACTACACCTCTCCGTGGATGGTTCCCTGAGCGTGAACGACGCACATGATTTAACTGACCATCTGGAAAACGAGTTAAAAGAAGAGTTGCCCAACGCAAATTTGACCATCCATATTGAACCAGTGAAAGCAGCCAAGCGCACTGAACTGGAAAACAAAAAACTTTGAAAACGACCTTAGCCCTCATCGCGCGGGTGAAGGTTTTTGCTTTGTTCTGTCAGGCTGCGTTTTTGGGGTTGTAAACGGCAACCTTTATTTTCGTTTGGATTCACGATTTAACTGGGCGTAGGTGCACATATTGAACCAAAAAAATGTGATTGTGGTTGTCTGTGCCGTCTTAATTGCGGTTCTTCTCTTCAGCGCATTTGAAATCACTGATTTGCAGGGCGACGAATATGTTGTTCAAGCCCAAAAAATCTTTGATGATGCACGCATCAAAATTGAGCAGGTAAGGAACGTAACCTTGCCCAGTCACGAAATCACGTTGCATGTTATCACCAAGCAGAAGGCACAGGATATGTGGGGTAAGCCTTCAGGAACCCAAGACCTCACGAACCTCTATAGGCAGGAGAAAATCTACAAGGGCTTGTTCATGATGCCTGAAAAGGACAGTCTCTACCAAGCGACCACGGAGTGGACCGCGAACTGGGCAGCGGCAACAGTGGGTAAACATGACATATACGTTATCAGGGAGAACTTTAACCCGTTCGACAAAACCGCGGAGGGCACCTTCATTCATGAACTCTTGCACATCTGGCAGCCAGAGCTTACGACTCCGACAACTTATAATGAGGACAAAGCACATGCTGCCTTAATCGAAGGGGACGCATCCTTCATGCAGGAATATTACCTGAACATGACAGAAACCCAGACAGGCACCAGCCATTTCAGTGTTACCGTGCCCTTCTATCTGATAGACAACCCGCTTTTTGATTCGGTTCATCCGATGGCTAACGCCCTCTGGTCGCTGAACTTTTTCCCATACGACCAAGGAGAAATCTTTGTTGACGCGCTCTACCAGCAAGGAGGGTTCACAACGATAACCCAAGCTTATCAGGCAGGGTACACGCCTAGCTCAACAAGTCAGATACTGCATCCAGAGGAGTACTTTGCAAACACAACTGCTAAGCAGGTTCAAGCGCCGACTCTATCTGAGGATAACTGGATACTGGCAAAAACTGACCGAGGGCAAGACCACAATACCTACGGCGAATACTTCATCCGAGCTATGCTGACAACTTGGCTGGATGATGAAGTCGCGGAAAACGCCGCTGCGGGGTGGGCGGGAGACACCTTCACCTACTATGAGAGAGGTGAATCCGAGTACCTTTTCACTTGGAATATCCAGTGGAACAGCAACTGCGACGCCAGCGAATTCTACGTTGCATTTCACAACATGGCAGACGCCGCTGGAGCCCAAGGGGAGGGTAGTTGCCACTGGTCTGCAAGTGGAGAGCGGTATGCGATGATCGAGTGGGAACAGGCTACAAACTCTACCTTAATTGCGGTTTCAAACGTTTCGGACGCCACGCAAGAAGCTTACTTCTCTTAACTCTGTTTCTGTGCTAAAAATTCGGAGATTTACCCCCTGTACTAAACAATGGAATTAAGAACAAGAGCACAGTAGGTTAGGTTAACGTAACGGGGAAACCAAATGAAAGCTCCAGCGATAATTCAGGGAATCCCCCAGTCAGTTAAAGTAGCAATACTAATCGTTGTGCTGGCTAAACTGCTGGTTTTCGGCTTAGGCTACGCTGCCTACCTAAGCAGCCCAGAGCAGCCTCAGCCATCGCCGCTTACGGTTTTGACGCACCAGTTTGCGCGTCCTCTTGCGCCTCAGGATGGACCGCACTACCTTGACATCGCAAAGAACTGGTATATCGGTGACCCCAGCTTAGACGCCAGCAACTTCATCGTGTTTTTCCCGTTGTACCCTGTGCTTATCCGTCTAATCACGGTTGACCTCAGCTACATGGGTCTGTCGGCTTCCGCGTTGATTGTTTCAAACGTCTGCTCCGTAATCGCGTTAATCTTCCTCTATAAACTAACGAAACTTGACTTTGACGACAACGTAGCCGTAAAAGCCGTGCTGTTCCTAAGCATTTTTCCAACGGCGTATTTCCTTTCGGCACCCTACACGGAGGGACTCTTCTTTGTGCTTGCCATATCCAGCCTTTACTTTGCAAGGCTGTCCAAGTGGCCTTTAGCGGGGGTTTTGGGTTTTCTTGCTGCTTTGACTAGGATTAGCGGTCTTTTGATGCTGCCAGTCTTGCTTGTGGAGTACCTGCATCAGAAGGGTTGGAAGCCCCGAAAAATCGGGTTAAACGTGCTCTGGACATCTCTGACGGCGGCAGGTTTCCTTGTGTACCTTAACATAAACAATCAGATTTGGGGAACACCCTTCAAGTTTATGGAAATCCAGCGAGAGCATTGGTATAACACTATGGACCCGTTGACAGGGTTAACGCGGACGTGGGGCTGGGCAAACAACGGCGTTTTCCCAGAAAACCTGATTCTGGGCGTTGCACCTTTAGCTTTCGCCGTTTTCGGGGCGGCAATGTTGGCTTTCGGCTGCTTACGCAGGTTCCGCCCATCATATTTGGTGTACATGCTGCTGTCGTGGATGCTTGCGTTGGCAACCTCCATGTGGATTAGTGTCCCCCGATACATCATGGCTATGTTTCCAATGTTCATCCTCTTGGGCACCCTTACTCAAAGAAAAACGGTGAACGGGGCGATTGTGGCTGTTTTCGTGGGGGTGCTGAGTTACTTCACGTATTTGTTTGCGTTGGGCTACTTTGTATTCTAGCCCCGCCTAACATAAAAGAAAAGAAAGGAAGGAGCAGTCAGAAATTAAGGCGCTAAAACAAAAGAACGGGGAAACTTCCAAAAACTCTTTGTATTACAAAGAGGATGCATTAAAAAGAAACAGGAGAACGTTGCAGTGAAGATTCCTTTCGGAAAAAGGGAATTTTTGGTTGTTACAGCGTTGCTTCTGTTGGCGTTCCTTGTCAGGTTTGCCTTCTTCTCAAACCAAGGTTACCAGATAGATACCAACGACTTTATGTTGTGGTTCCAGCACGCCGCCGAAGTGGGTCCCCGAACCTTCTACAACAATAATTACTGGTGTGATTATCCGCCTTTTAACATCTACTTCTTCTGGATATTCGGATTGCTGGCTGAGAACCTTGGAGTTTTCGGCTCAACCGTATTCACGTACGTCATGAAGTTGCCAGCTAACCTTTTTGACTTGGCAACCGCCTTCCTCATATTTGCCTTCATCCGAAAACGTTTCACTTTCAAGCTGGCGTTGCTTGGCACTGCACTTTATGCCTTTAACCCCGCCGTTGTCTTTAACACCGCCGTATGGGGGCAATTCGACGCTATCTACACGTTCTTCTTGGTGCTTTCGCTGTTCTTGGTTTTTGAGTCTAAACCAAAGTGGGCGGTCGTGGCCTTCATGCTGGGCGTCTTAACTAAGCCGCAGGGCATAGCGTTGGCGCCTCTAATTGGCTACTTGGTTCTAAAGAAGTTGAACTGGAATTGGAAGGGCACAGTTGTTTCCGTGTGTGTTGCGGTAGCCACGGTTTTCGCGGTGATTCTTCCCTTCGATTGGAGCAACCCAGTGACTTTCTTAAGCAGCAAGTACTTTGGCGCCTACAACGGCTACCAATACACGTCGCTTAATGCGTTTAACATATGGGCTTTCGGCGGCATATGGGTTGAAGACACCCAACTCACGTTCCTGCTCGGCTGGACAATGTTCGCTGCCCTAGCAGCATTCGCCCTGTATTTTGTCAGCAAAAGCGCCAAAGGCAAAGGCAACATGGAAGCCGCGGCTTTGTTTGCTGCGTTTGTGCTGTTCTTTGGGTTCTTTATGTTGCCCACGCGGATGCATGAACGCTACCTGTTCCCTGCCATGGCTATGTTGGCTTTGCTGTTTCCGCTTCTGAAGAAAACGCGTCCGCTGTACGTGGTGTTAACTGCAACCTGCTTTGTTAACCAAGCATTCGTTCTTGACGCGCTAGTAGCGGCGTACCCATCTGGACCAAACCTCACAGGCGACCCCGTATTGCTCATAGTAAGCTTGATTAATTCAGTAGCCCTCGTATACGTCATAATGCTGATGATTGGCAAGCTAAAGGGCAAAAACTGGTTAACGGCAAAATTGGGGAAAGATACGCCGCCAGTTGCCGAAACCAAGGACAAGGAGACCTGAATATGCATCTCAATAAGCGGGACGTACTCACCATCGTGGCGCTTTCAGTCATCTTCCTTGCCATCGCCACATGGAACGTTGGAGCGGGAGCCGCTGATTATCCTGTTAGCACGTGGGAGGGAACCGAAAACCGCACCTTCTACGTTGACCTCGGAAGCTCCCAGCATGTCTCCACCGTCTACTTTCTAGTTAAAAGCGGAAACGCCTCCGTGAACGTTTACACCGGCACGCCTGGAAACTGGAGCACAGCACAAACATCTACAATCACAGGGTACTCTAGCTGGAGCAGCATCAGTGTAGGCTCGGACTCGCGGTACCTGCGGTTTGAGGTGCAGCCGGGAAGGTGGGATTCGCGACCCAACTTTTACTGGTCGGTGCCTAACCCCACTGACGTTGAGCCGCACCCGTTTGTTGCTATTTCTGAAATTACTGTTCTTAACCAGAGCAACCAGAAAGCCCAAATTGTAAGCCTCACCAACGAAGGGGCAGCGGACGCAGACTTAACAAGGCTGGTGGATGAACAGGCTATTGCTGAGTGCCCGCCGACGTACATATCTAAGATGTATTTTGACGAGGTTTACTTTGCCCGCGCCTCTCGAGACTACCTCAATCACGTAACCTCGTTTGAGAGAACCCATCCGCCTATGGGAAAGCTGATTCAGGCGTCGGGTATGGCGGTTTTCGGCGATAACCCCTTCGGCTGGCGCATAATGGGCGTAATCTTTGGAACCCTCATGATACCCCTAATGTACCTCCTGGGCAAGAAGCTTTTTGGCACATGGATTGGAGGTTTCTCCGCAGCTTTCCTGTTAACCTTCGATTTCATGCACTTCAGCATGGCGCGGATGGGCACCGCAGACACCTACGTCGTGTTCTTCTCGCTGATGGCTCAACTGTTCTTTTTAGTCTACTTCATGAACGTGATTAAACACGGCTGGAAAACCTCAGTTCTGCCCTTGTTTGGCGCATTTGTCTTCTTCGCGTTGGGCTTCTCCACCAAATGGCTTTCAATGTGGTACGCATTGGGGTTAATTGCGCTGTTGGCTGCCCTCCGAATACGCGGCTTATCAAAGCTTAAGGCGTCGTTGAGCGCAAAGTACGTGGCTTTCTTTAACCACCCCTTCGCCGTAATTTTGGGCTTTGTAGGCGTGGTTGTGGGCATTTACTTTTTGACCTATATTCCTGATATGCTGCTGGGGAACTCTTTTCCACAAATCTTCAACCTGCAGTTTGAAATGTATGGTTTCCACTCGACTCTCACGGCTTCTCACACTTACTCTTCAGCGTGGTGGAGTTGGCCCCTCCTAGTGAGCTACCAAGGGTACGTTCCCCTATGGCTAGACATCACATACTTACCCAACAGCGTGGACTCCACAATTTCCGCCATGGGTAACCCCGCGGTTTGGTGGGTAGGCTTCGCATGCATGATTGTGCTTACTGAACGGGCAATCCGCGGAAAAGAAATCTTGTCAGGCTTGAAAGAAAAAATCTCGAAACGTCGACGGGCTAAAGAGACGCAAGTTGCCGAGCCGCAAGAAGCCCCAGTTGAGCCAGCTTTGGCTGTTGAGCCATCGCCTGTGCCTCCTGAACCAGAGCCAACGCCTACACTTGTGGAGCCTGAAGAGGCATCTCCGGCGAGTTCAAAGCGAAAGTGGAATTTAGCAGCCATCTACATCGTCGCTGTGTTTTTCTTCTCGTGGATTCCCTACGTGTTCATAACCCGAGCCACGTTCATCTACCACTTCTACGAAAGCGTCCCCCTGCTGTGCTTAGCCGCCGCGTATTTCATCAACAAGTACTGGAACACGCGGAAAGGAAAAATCGCCGCTGTAGTTTTTTTTGCTGCGGTGGTGGTTTTGTTTGTGGCTTTCTATCCTGTTATATCAGGCATGCCTGTTTCAGCGGAGTATATTCATAAACTAAAGTGGTTCCCAAGCTGGTTCTTTGCACCATGACAAACCTAAATGTATCCAATGATTCAGTGATGGTTTCGGTCGTTTTCCCAGCCTACAATGAAGTAGACTTCCTGCAGGAGGCGGTGGCGAAGACGGCTCAGACCCTCAACGAGTTCACCCAAAGTTATGAAATTATAATTGCGGAGGATGGAAGCACTGACGGAACCGCTGAACGTTCAGAGGAACTTTCCCAAGAAAATCCGCACGTGAAGCACATTCACCGTGAGGAACGTCAGGGCAGGGGGAAAGCCCTCAACTATTCCTTCAAGCAGAGCCGCGGCGAAGTCATGGTGTACATGGACTTAGATTTGGCGACGAGCCTCAAGCACCTGAAGCCGCTTGTGGAAGCCATAACCGTTGAAGGCTACGACTTTGCCACGGGCTCCCGTATGCTCCCAGAGAGCAAGGTGGAGCGTACCCTGCGCAGAAGCTTAACCAGCAAAACCTACAATTTCTGTGTCCGCCACATATTGGGCTCAAAGCTCAGGGACCACCAGTGCGGTTTTAAAGCGTTCAAGCGGGAACCTACCTTACAGTTGCTGGATGAAGTCGCCGCGAACCACTGGTTCTGGGACACTGAAATTCTTGTTCGCGCTCAACGAAGAGGCTACAGGGTAAAGGAGATTCCTGTAGAGTGGAAAAGCGGCGGCAAAACCAAGGTAAACTTGTTTAAAGACAGCTATAACATGGGCAAGCAAGTTCTTCAGTTATGGTGGCAATTCAAGAAAGAATAGAGAAGAGTTAGGGTTTTTTGGCGAAGTAGACGAAGGCTCGGGCAACTAACGAGACGCCTACAACTATGATTAGGGCGGTCCAGTACTGGAACCATCCGCTTAGGGTTCCCGTAAGCAGAAAAGTGTTCACTAAAACTGCAGCGCCCAGCCAGAAAACGGCGTTTCCCAAGGTTTCGGCTATTCTGCGGATTGTGGAGCGGGTTAGAAGCCTTAGGGCTAAGATGAAAAGCTGCAGGATGCCGAAGGCTATGTCAAACTGGAAAAGTGCATTGTAGAGGGTGGTGTGGGCTGCAGGGTTGGATGGCGCAGGCAGGACTAGCTGGGAGGTGGAGTCGCCGAAGGGAACCGCGGAGGTTGTTATGTGCCCAAGAAAATACGTTACGTTTTGCCATAGGCTAGGGTTTGAAGCAAAAATTGCGCCTATGATTATGAGGAAGCCCCCGAAGCCGAGTGCTGTGATTAAGCCGCTGTCGCGTCTTTTCTTGTAAGGGTAAGGGGGCGCATTCGGGTTTTGGGTCATCCTATTACCTATGTTTATTCTACAGCGTAAGCATATAATGTTTTTCTGTGCAGCCTCAGTGTACATTTTAAATAGTCATACCTTCCTTAATGAAACATAGGTTTAGGTGAGAGTTATGTCATACTGTCCAAAATGTGGAAACAAAGTAGACGAAAAAATGACATTCTGCCCTCGATGCGGCGCAGCTCTCAAAATGGAAGCAGCAGCTACACCTGCACCTCCCCCAACTTACCGCAAAAACGAAAAAGCAGAGAAAGCTGAAAAAGGCGAGAAAAACGAGAAGAACGAGCCTGAGAAAGGAGAGAAACATGAGAAAGGCGAGTTCGGCTACATCAGCTGGTTAATCGGCGGCATAGTCGTTATAGTGATTGGTCTTTTGGCGTACGCCCGAGCCGTCAACTTCATCCGCTCGGAATTTGAGGGACCCGTAATGCTTCTGATAATCGGGGTAGTCATCATAATTGTCGCTGTCTGGCTGTCAACCATGGCTCGAAGACGTCAGCCACGTCCCGCTTAGAGAAGCCACCCTAAAAACAGTCGATACAATCTGTGCTCTAGCAGCGTCAGGGTGTTTCGTCTGCCGAAGATGCGGTAATGGTTTTTTCCTGCGGCTTCCACCATGTCGCCGATGTCGTAGCGGGGAAGCATACAGGAGGATATGATGAGCCGTCCCCATTCGCCCCGTTTTAGTTCATGTAGCAGTTTCACTTTTTTGCCCATGTCCACCTCGAAGAGGTACCCGTCATAATTCGGCACTACATAGGGCAAATCGTCGTATTGCTGCCCGAAAACGCCCTCGGTTGCCGTGTACATCTCTACAATCGGCGCCTTCCCAAAGTACTTTTGCAGTACAGGTCCATACTTGAAGTGGATTTTGCGTACGCTTGTGCAGAATAACGCTTGGAACCGCCATAGGTCCGCGGGTTTTTTGCCGTGCCTGCGTTGCACGTATTTGGCGAAGGCTAAAACCACGGGGGTCACGCCCATGGTGGCGGTTACGTTTTTGTCCAGTGCCTGCTGATACGCCAGTTCAAACCGTTTTTCCCAGTCTGCTCTGCCGATGCCTGAGCCTAACGCGTCGATGTCTTCTTGGCGCGGTAGCAGGCTGACTTGGCTAAGCATAGGGTTAAGCCGCGCGTAGGTGCCTGAACTGTAGCCGTACTTCAGGTCTTTGCCGTCCTGCGTCATGGTGTGGACGCTGCTGGGAAAATTCAAATTCAAAATGTTCCCCGTTAAAACCTCAAAGTTCTCTCTGCTCATAGCGAAATGGACTATGGCGCGGGCGCCGCAGAAGAAAATCTGCTTCAGATGCGTGGGCGTGGCGGGTAGAACTTTAGATTGCTTGCCTGTTGAGCCGCGGGTCATAACCCAGCATTCGGGGGCTTCAGGCAGGAACGCCTTGTAGTTTCCATCCTGCACCTGCTTTAGGTACGGCAGCAGAGCAGCGTAGTTGACTATGGGAAAGTTAGCTTGGTACTCGCGGATGCTGTTGATGTTTTGTGCGTTGTGGCTGTTGCCGTAGTCGGTTGAGCCGTATTTTTTGAGCAGGTCCCAGAGTACCTGTTCTTGGGCTTTGGCGGGGTTCTCCAGCGACTTGTACCATGGACCAACAAACGAATTCAGGATGGTGCCTGCGTCGATGTATTCGTTTTCGGGCAACATGCGGCTTCAGTAAGCAGGTTGTTTCAATCGCCTTATATGTTTCTCCATACAAATAATCCCCCAAACCAGCGTGTAAAGTTGACTTGCCATGAACGAAACAGTTCGCGAAACAGCAGAAAAAATCCGAAGGCTACAGGTGCAGGGCGCCCGAAACGTCGCCATAGCCGCCATAAACGCCTACCAAACCCTAGCGGAGAGCAGCCAAGCCAAAACCCGCAGAGCCTTCATCGCGGAGCTCTGTGAAGCCCGAACTCTGCTCTTTGCTGCAAGAGAAACAGAGCCGCTCATGCGCAACGCGGTCCGCTGGATAATCACGCAGGTCGAGGACAGCGACGAAAGAAACCCCATCGAACTAATCCATCTGGTGACGAAGTGCTCACAGAACTTCCAGCGGAGCCTTGCCGCGTCGAAAGAGAGAATTGCAGAAATCGGTGCTAAACGCATCCGCGACGGCTCCACAATATTCACGCACTGCCACAGCAGCACCGTCACCCACATGTTCGCCAAAGCCAAAGAGGAAGGCAAAACCTTTGAAGTTGTCTGCACTGAGACCCGCCCCGCGTTTCAGGGCAGGATAACCGCTAAAGAAATGCTGGGGTTGGGCGTGAAAACTACGTTTATTGTGGAGTCTGCGACGCGGTCGTTTATGCATGATGTGGATTTGGTGTTTGTAGGCGCCGACGCCATCACGTCGGAGGGCAACATCGTTAACAAAATTGGAACCGCCGCCATCGCATTGCTCGCCAGAGAAGCCCGCAAGCCCTTCTACGCTGTAACGGAGCTGCTCAAGTTTGACCCCGCCACCCTCTACGGAGAATACGAAAAAATCGAGGAGCGTAGCCGCGACGAAGTCTGGAAAGAAGCCCCCGCCGAACTGACCGTACGCAACCCCGCGTTCGACGTGACCCCACGAGACCTGATTCACGGGTTAATCTGCGAAGAAGGCATCGTGTCACCCCAGTCAGTAGCAGAAGTCATGCACCGAGTCTACCCGTGGGTATTCGAATAAACACATAACCAGAAAGGTGCAAGAGTCTTCCGAGACAAAACCGCTTTGAAACCTGAAATGGACACTAACTTCTGCGTGCATTGGCAGGGTGACCGAAAAGCCAAGTACTGCCGCATCTGTGCTGTTGAGGACTCGCCGTGTTTTGAGCTTTGGAGAGCAGTTCAAGCGCTTGCCTCACGGAATTTTGTTCTCGTCAACAACAAGAGTGGGCGCGCGTTTGGTCACAGGTACCGTCTGGAGCCGCCGCGGCGTAGCCCATGTCTATGCTACATTCAGACCTTGCAGGATAAAAGGGCGCATTTCGGCTTGCCCATCGAGGACTTTCTGTATGTTACCCGCACAGGCTTGGGCGGCATGTACCAGACGCCGTCAAGAACCAAACAAAACCCGTTTGTAACGTTAATTCTGGAACAAATAGGAGACGACCCCCAAATGCCAAACGGCGCAAAACTGATTGAGGCTGTGCGAAAACTGCCCCGCAAAAACAAAACAAACTAAAAAGAAGAGGCTGCAGCCGCCTCGGATTGGTTATGCTTTCCACGTTTCTAGGGCGTCACACAACTCCACGTGTTCTTTGGCGTATTCTTCGAGGGGTATGTCCTGTAGTGCTGCGTCTACGGCTTGTCGCATCGCCAGCGCGCCTGGTTTGGTGCCGTCGGGGTGTCCGTGGATGCCTCCGCCTGCTTGGATAACTACGTCTTTGCCGAAGACCTCCAGCAACGCGGGAACCAGCCGCGGATGAATGCCCCCTGAAGCTACGGGCATGACTGGTTCGAGTCCATGCATCTCCTTTTTGCAGGCGCCGATGTTTTCCAGCACCTCAGATTTGGTTTCGCTCATTTTGCCGACTACGGTTCCGACGTGTAGTTGGTCTACGCCTATTGCTCGGGCTATTGTGGCGATGGGGCGCATGGAGATGCCGTGTTTGGGGTTCTTGGTGAAGGCGGCGTGTCCTGCCCTGTGAGCGTGAATCACCAACTTGTAATCCTGATTTCGTAACGTTTGTAGTGCTGCCCAGCCGCAGGTGAGGATGTCCACCATGATGTATTCGCCTCCGTGGTCCACCACCATGTCGGCGCGTTCTAGCATGGTTTCGGTTTCGGCGGTTATGTTTATCATGTACACTTTTTTCTCGCCTGTTTCGTCTTGGGCGCGGTCTCGGGCGTCCAGGGTTTCGTGAAGCCGCTCCTCAAACGGGTTGAATTTTTGGCTGCTCAGGTTTTCGTCGTCCTTGACTATGTCGCAGCCGCCCGCCCAAGCCTCGTAGGCGACTTCGGCGTGGTCTTCAGATTTGAGCCCCAGCTTCGGCTTAATTATGGTGCCCACCAGCGGGCGGTCCGTGACTTTGAGCAGCTTGCGGATGCCTTCGATGCCGTACCGTGGACCCCTAAAGCTCGCTACAAGGTCGGCTGGCAGCTGGAGGTCGGTGAGTTTCAGGTTCAGCAGTGCCTTGAGCCCAAACACGTTCCCCGCTACACTGCTCAGGATGTTGGGCATGTTGCCGTCTTCGAAGAGCTCAATGGGGTAGGCGATTTTTGCTGTATTGCCCTCCAAAGAGTAGACACGCGCGGCGAGCTTCTGCACATAGGGCTTTTCCGTGGTGAGTTGGGTCCATGTGCCTACGCTGCTTTCCGCGGCTATGGCGCCTGTCGCCTCCCTCAGGTCCATGCCTTCGGGTTCTAGAGTAAAAGTGCAGAGTAAGTCGGAGTCTTTAGGCTTGTAAGCTAAATCCACAAAGTCCAGATACTTCAAAACGGTCAGTCTCCTGCACATAGATGAACGACGTTCCCTTAAAATCTTTAACTATACCCTTAACTAGGTAGAAAGCCTGCTAAAGATTTACGGGTTAAGCATGATAGCCCAGGATGGAAAATCAGGTCGTCGCGTACCAGATGGTCTCGTTAATAACGTTTTTAATCAAGTTAAACCAATGGTTACCTGATGGCAATGGGTAAGAAAGCATACATGCTTTTAATCCTAATGCTCTTAGCTCTGTCAATGGCTAATGTAATTCATGCTGAGAATATTCCTAAGCCATCCGTGCCAGAATTCACTTTTTATCCTAAAGGAGGCACCTCAGTTTCAGGATATACTTCACCAGAGGTTTTTGTCAATGGAATCCAAATCAACATCACGAATCAACCTTACGCTTACTCCTTTAATGACACCACCTACGTCTTGTGCTATGATTACCGCTACAAAGCCCATTCTGCACAGAACTGGGAAGAATCCCCTTACGCACAGAACAACAGTTATCCGCCACAGTCAAATTCAAACACCACCATCCTAACTATTCCAGAAATTAGCCTTCCACAACCGCCAGGTGATGTCCAAATTGACTTTCAAGTGCAAGCAATTGCAGGGCACTACCACCAAACAGAAATAGGCACCTTCATTTTTCCTGACGAAACAAGCGAGTGGAGCCCAACCCAAACAATAAACTTTCCTCGCCCTACACCTTCATTATCATATCCGCCTTCGCCTTCTCCTACAATACCCGAGTTTTCAGGTTGGATTATTCTGCCATTGTTAATCGTTATGGGTTCACTATTCTACTTGAAGAAGGAAAAGATTGAGAAGAACCGTTGGAAGAGACTAATTCATTAAGGCACTAAGTTGCTCAAGAAATTTGAGAAGAGGGTCCCCAAAACGCGGTTGCGCCCCTTCAGTGTTAAATGACCATATTCAGTTGAAAAAAGAAAGGGTAGATGGGCACGGGTGACATCGCCGCTTGGACGAATTTAAAATCTTTAACTATCCCCTTATCCATGTAGAAAGCGTGGGAGTGAGTTGCATGGAGCTTACCGCTGGAGTTCTAAACATAACCGCAGGCGGCAAACGCATCGTCATCCTCAACGACGAAACCGCCGCGTTGTTGGGTGTGCATTCCTCTGACCGCGTAAAAATCGCGTATGGCGGCAAAGAAGTAATTGCCATGGCTAATTTAGCGGCGGATTTCCCATCTGACCGCATCTGGTTCTACGCAGAAATCGCTCAGGTTCTTGGTGCTTCTGGAGGCGAAGTTGTTGATGTTGAGTTGGCGCCTATGCCTGAGTCTTTGGGTAACGTGCGGGCAAAGCTGCGGGGGGAGCGGCTCCGAAACGCCCAGGTCTTCACCATCGTCAAAGACGTGGTAGAGCAGCACCTCAGTGACATAGAAGTCTCCGCATTCCTGACCGCGCTGAAAATTTACGGGTTAAGCATGAGCGAAACGGAAGCCATGAGCCGCGCCATGGTAGAAACCGGCAAGACCCTAAGCTTTGGCAAACCGCCCATTTTGGACAAGCACAGCATCGGCGGCATCCCAGGCGACAAAACCTCCATGATTTTGGTGCCCATCGTGGCGGCTGCGGGCTTCACGATTCCCAAAACCTCCTCGCGAGCCATCACGTCGCCCGCTGGAACCGCTGACCGCGTGGAAACCCTCTGCCCCGTCAACTTGAAAATTGAAGAAATCCAGTCGGTGGTAAAGAAAACTGGCGGCTGCCTTGTCTGGGGCGGCGCTTTGGAGTTGGCTCCAGCCGATGACCTGTTTATTCGGGTAGAGTATCCGCTGGGGATTGACCCTATGCTTCTGCCGTCGATTATGAGCAAAAAGAAAGCCATGGGCGCTACCCATTTGGTGGTGGATATCCCGACGGGTTCGGGGGCAAAAATCAAAACGCCCACAGAAGCGTACAGCTTAGCAGCGGATTTTGTGCATCTGGGCAACCACTTAGGCATCGAAGTGCATTGTGCCTTGACGTTTGGGGACCAGCCTTTGGGATGCGGCATTGGACCTGCTTTGGAAGCCCGCGAAGCCCTCAACACTTTGATGGGGAACGGCCCCGCTGATGTTCATGATAAAGCAGTTAGCATCGCAGGCGTACTTTTCGAGTTAGTCGGCGAGAAAAACGGGCGGCAAAAAGCCCAAGAGATGATACGTTCGGGTAAGGCAGAGTGTAAACTGCGACAAATCATCGAGGCTCAGGGCGGCAACCCAAACGTTAAACCCGAAGACATACCTATCGGACCAGAACATGCAGAGGTCCGCGCTGAAAAGCGAGGCAGAGTGCTGTGGATGAAAACGGAGGGATTTGTGCAGGTAGCACGAGCCGCAGGCACACCCAAAGAACCAGGTTCAGGGATTTTACTACATGCAAAATTGGGTGACTCGGTTGCAAAAGGGGATGTGCTTTTTGAGGTTTATGCAGAGCGTGCTAGCAAGTTGGAGTCCGCTTTGGCTTTGGCACAGAAACTGGAGCCTGTTGTGCTAAGCAAGAAACCTGAAGAGCGCATGCTGCTGGACCAGTACCCCGCCAAGATGGGGAAAAATGAAAAACCAGTTATGCTAGACAGATAAAAAAGAAAAAGAAAAGACGAAGAAAAAAAGATGCCTGGACTTAGCGGGCTCTGCTTCGTACTCGGGGTTCCAGTAGCGTCCAGAGCCAATCCACGAATTCCTTCATGTTCTTGGTCTGCACATGCACATCGCCTGGACCCGTAATCTGGGTGACTAAGCCTTCTCCGCCCAGCAGGGTTTCTTTGAGTCCTCCGAATTTGGTGACTTTGTAGCTGCAGGTTTCGCTGAAGGCAACCAAGTGGAAGTTGTCCACAATGAGGGTCTGCCCAGGAGCAAGCGTATGCGTGTCTATGGCGCCAAACGTGTTGATGAAGAGTTGCCCGTCGCCTGTGGCTTTAATCATGAATAGGCCTTGTCCGAACAAGCCTTTGCTGAAGCCTTCCCATTTGATGTCTAAATCGATGCCTTGTGTGCTGGCGATGTAGGCGGATTTCTGGATGACGTAGCCCTGTCCAGGTCGAACCTCAAGTTTCTCTATGTCTCCAACGGGCGCAGCAACGAATCCTGCTTCAGCATTGGGGGCATTTGCGGTGTAGTCGTTTACCCAAAAGCTCTGCCCGCCGATGAGGCTTAACCCAAGGGTCCCCCAGAAGCTTTTTTCCCGTTTCCGAGTATGCGCTTCAATAGAGGGATCCATGTAGGTCAGGGCACCTGATTCTGCCGTGATGGTCTCACCCTGATCAAGATTCACCACAAGCAAGGCGTAAGATGGCTTATACTTAATTTCATATTTCAAAGTTAAACATCTCCAAGGAAATACAGTGTTAGCTTAAGGATTTATTATTAACGCAAACCATCGAACACAAAAAGAACCAACAGCTCCAGTTCATTAACCACTCCAAAGCAGCCACATAAAGGCGGAAAGTAACCCCCAAATAAGCATCACACAAAAAACCGTTCACTATCTTCACCCAAATCGCGCCAGTTTCAGCCATTCTAAACCAATTCTAGACGCAATATAGACCCGTTTTAAGTCCTGAACTAAAAAAGCAACCCGAAACGGGCGCTGCAGAAAACGAGGGGGAGGGTAGGCTAAAGAAAGCAACAAAAAACAAAAACAAAAAAGGCTTATGCATTTACGTGCTGAAAGTGGGGGCGTTTTTGCGTTAGGTTGTGGGAGTTGGTTCGATAAGTGTCAATGTTAAAGTGGATTTGACGTTTTCTAAGCCTTGAATGCGTTTGGATATAATCTCCTTGACTTGGCCAAATGATTCAGCCTGCACCATCGCCACTGCATCGTAGAGTCCGCGTGACGAGTGCGCTTCTCTTACGCCCTCCACCCTCGCCAAATCTCTAACTAAGTCAGCTGAACTGTACAGGGTGTTTATGAAAACAAGTGCTCTAGGCATAGGCTGCAGTTGCCTCCACTGATGATGCTTTGCTTTTTTTGACTGAACTGCGGCAGCACTCGTTGACCACGCTGATTTCTATCTCTGAGAAGCCGTAGCTTCTGAGCAAACTGTCTAAAAAAGAAGAGTTTGAAGTCATTTAGGGTATCCCTTCGCGAACACAGTAAAAGTTGCCGTTTATGCGCGTGAAGGCAGGACACTTGCCGTTGTCGCAGTGTGTCAGCCACTGACATGGCGAACGGACGTCATGTACCCTCCGCTTGTAAACGTATGTGTGTGATGAATTACGGAATTTGGGGGTTTCCCGATTTGGCATCTTGTTTAAAATTGCACCCATAAAAACGCCTTCTCCCTGCAGTTTCACGCCCTGCAGTTTCAATTTTGAGTAAAGAGATTATTAAAAGTGTGTTACAGTCACGCTACTACCACAACCAAGCTAAAAAAGGGGAAACGTGGCTGCTGAACCGTGAAAACATAACAAACGTTATTTACAAGCAGAAACCATCTTTGTCTTTTAGGTGGCACACTTGGAGTTCCAAGACAGAGACATAACCTCAATTGAAGATTTCACGAGACAGGAAATCGCCTACATCCTAAACAAAGCTAAAACCATGGAGCCACTTGCCGCAAAAGGCTCTGACATCCTCAAAGGCAAAATCCTCGCGAACATATTTTTTGAACCCTCAACCCGCACGCGCCTCAGCTTTGAATCAGCCATGCTTAAACTCGGCGGCAACAACATAGGCTTCGCCGACGTAGAAAGCGCCTCAGTTAAGAAAGGCGAAAACCTCGCCGACACCATACGAACCGTAGAAAACTACGCGGACATCATCGCGCTTCGGCACCCGCTTGAAGGAGCAGCGAAACTGGCGGCGGAATTCGCTAAAATCCCAGTCATCAACGCAGGCAGCGGAGCAGAAGAACACCCCACACAAGCGTTGGTGGATTTATACACGATTCAGAAGGAGAGACAGAAAATTGACGGCTTAAAAGTTGCCGTGGTTGGTGACCTGCGTTACGGCAGAACAGTGCATTCTTTGGCGTATGCATTGTCTCTCTACGATGTAGAGTTGACGCTGGTTTCTCCTGAAACGCTTAGGATGCGACGCGAAGTGCTTCGGGCAATCCAAAGTAAAATCTCTGTCACGGAAACACAAAACCTAGAAAAAACCATACCTCAAGCCGATGTTCTCTACGTGACCAGAATCCAAAAAGAACGCTTTCCCGACCAAGCGGAATACGCCAAAGTCAAAGGCACCTACCGCATAGACCTAAAGTCGTTAGCCAACGCCAAAAAAGACCTCGTCATTCTGCATCCCCTGCCCAGAGTAGACGAAATATCCGCAGAAGTTGACTCCACGCCGCAAGCGCGATATTTCCAGCAGGTTTGGAACGGCATCGTGGTTAGGATGGCTCTGCTGGGTTTGCTTTTGGGCGCCGTGAAGTAAACTGTTAGGTGTCTTTGAATCGGTCAAACTCCACAAGCGTGCCCATGGAGCCGCATGAAGCGCATTTGTGTAGGTTACCGAACCAGCTTTTTCGGCAGTTGCTACAGTAAGTAACGACACGGTTGTAGGTGAGGAATTCGGTTCCGTGGTTCTCCATCAGGCTCAGGGTTAACTTCAGGAGGTCTTCAGGCTTAACTTCCAAGCTGTCCAAATCCACAACAGTCAGGTTTGCACCCGCAGTTAGGATTTTCAGTTTTTGCTGCTGCTCCAATTGTTCACTGGGAACCGACAGGAAATTACCTGCCTGAAGCTGCATCCTCCGTGTGGTGACGTAGAAGGGTTTTTCTCGAGTTCCAGAAAACTTCACTTTCGCCACGCCATATCTTTCCACATCTAACTGTGCCAACCTAGCAGAAGCTTCAGCGCTGCCTAAAACAGCGGGAAACAGACGTTTACTGTGTCTTCTGCCCAGCTTGTTCACGTAGGTTTGCATGTTCTGTGCCAACTCTGAAGCAAATTTGGCGGTTTCCTCTGGGCTGACAACTTTGCCTTTGAAGCCTGCCACGGTTTCGCTGATTCCCGCAAGGTTTATGATGCCGCTGCAGTTTTCCAGCCTAAAATATACATCTCCGTTGTTGCTCTGCATAAGGAAAGGCAAAACGGCTTTGCCATGCTGCTTTAAGGCTCTGTTTTTTATGCCTAAAGCGCGAACCGCCAACTCGCATCTTTCTTTTAGGAGACTGAAGAATTTAGCTTGGTCTTTTTCGCATTCATGCAGGATACGGGGCAGATTTATGGTTACGCAGCCAAGGCAGCCTGTGCGCAGTGTGTCGGTTTCCCAATCCTCAGTCAAGTCAGACTGCAGTTTGAGTCCTGAAGCTGAGAACGCAGTTGCGCGTTCCTTCTGGGGAGTGCTGGCAAAGTATACGGCGCCTTTGTCAGCGGCTAAACGATGAGCTTTGAGAAGAACAGAGTTTGCTGCTTCATCTTTGAAAACCTCTCGACTTGCCTTTATGATAAGTTTCGGGTTCAAGATGGGTTTAGGCGAGTTTTCCTCAATGAATATGTCCACCAAAAGCGAAGTTAAAATTTTAGCTTCTTCTGCGTAGCTACCGTAGTTTGCTGTGTTTCCGCCTTGAGGGGCAACAGCGGTTTTATCGGCGAGGCAACGTGGAATGCAAAGGTCCAAACCAAAGGAAGCGTCCACATGCTGGTTAACGTTCTGGATGAAAAGCCGCAGCGTCTCTTTAACCCTATCTGGCTCTAAACCTTTCACGTAAGGCGCCAAAAACACGTTGAAATACTCCACGGTCTGGGTTTCATTCACCTCGCGCTGGGTGAACAAAAGCATGTTAAATGTCGCAGCTAAGGCAGCTTCAAAAGTTTCAGGCGGCTTTTCAGCATGCTGCAACGGATTTAAACCAAGTCTTTGACCGTTCTGCAGAAAGAACCTTAAATCATGCATAACCTCACTGGGCTTAAGAATCCAAGTACTTAAACTGTCGATATGCAACGCACCCGAAAGGTGAGCATCTGAAATGTCTCTGGGTAAAACGTTCAGAAGCGTGTACTCACGGAAAACGCTTTTTCCCGCGGTTTCAAGGGCAGATCCAGTTTCCAGCGGGTTTTTCGCCTCGATTAAGGCGGTTACTTCATGCACAGGCAACCCAAGACGAGTAAGCTTATGACGGTAATCTTCAAGCCCCTTCTCTACCAAAAGAACATTAACTATTTCACGTATCAAAGCGGAGGTTAAATACTTAATTTTTGATTTAACCAAGAGTTTTTCGGTTTCTTTAGCGGTTTTCTGCGCTTGGTCAGCGGGCATTTTACCTTCACGGATAAGGCTGTTGGCGATTTTGTTAGCGTCAAAAGCTTCAAAAGTGAAATGCGACGTACGCACAAGCATACCTTTGGGTTTAACAGCCTTCTTCTCAACGCGGTCCGCCACGTCAAGAACCATTTTTCCAAGGTCAGTAAGGTAGTATTTTTTTGCTTCCGAATCCACTTCCACCAAGTTGGCTTTAAGAAGAAACTTCAGGTGGTAGGCGAATCTGCCTGCGTCGCGGCTGGGGTTCATCTTCAGCTGGTTCATCAGTTCCGTGTAGCTGAGTGAGCCCTTGTCGAAGAGGAAGTTCAGGATTTGCAGTCTCAACGGTGACGAAACGGCTTTGAGAACTTTTACGCCGCGGGCACGGGGAAGAATCGTCATCGAATGCGTCCTCTTCTGTTAGGTATTCTGTAGGTATTGTCATCGGCAGAGTTTAAACTTTAGCCAAAAAAGAATCCGCTGTCAAAAAAGGGAAAGACAAATCAGCGACCTAAAAGCCGTCAGTTCGGGCTGCCAAGTTTTCCCGTTTTCAGATTTCCATTCAAAAAGGCGTTATGAACATGCCGAAAAACAAGGCAAATAGTGGGGTAAACCCGCGATTTTTCACGTTCCCAATTCTGAAGCTGAAAGAGGAAAAGCTAAACGTCAACCTGTAGACTCGCTGGTTCCTTGACAATTGATTAATATGCTCGTTTAAGTGGACCTTTGCACTAATTCTTTGGGAGGAAAATGGAAGCTGACGGCTGGAGGCTCACGGAAAGCGTCTCGGTTGCCAAGTTTGCTTTGGCGAAAGCTGTCTTAGGCGGTCCTTGATTTCCTTTCTGATTCGGGGGTCTTCTTCAGTTGCGAGAGCATCAGTCAGAAGCCTCTTTGCTAAGTCCATCCGTTTATCTTTGAAGGTTTTACCGAATATGCTGGCGTCCACATTTGCCGCGTTCATATGCTGAGGCAAAATACATACAAAGTTTTCAGGATATTTTCGGGGTTTATCTTGGTCTATGATTGCGAAGCGGACAGTATTCCTTGTGGGCAAATCTTTTTTGTGTTTGCCTTTAACCACAAATAACCTTGGATTCATGCCTTTTCCTCTCTCGGCTTAATTCATCGTTATATGCTGCGTTAATTTAAAACAGTATGTGACTGCCACACGACAACAACAATACCAAGCCAAAAAGCAGAGCTAAACATAAAATTAAGGCAAAGTCCGACAAAAAAGATTCCCAGACAACGCTAAACCAAGTCTTCAATTAGCCAACGCAACTACTGAAAAATGGCTCAAAAAAAGAAAAAGGTACACAACCGCATTTCAGGCTTTTTCCGTCAATTCAGAAAAGCTGCGGCATGTTTCTTTCCTGAAGCCAACTCCCAAAACGCTCTGTAGAAAAAGGAAAACGTCTTACTCGTACCGCACCAAGTACAATGGTTTCTTAGCTTCTTTACGTCTCTCCTCCAAAGAAACGTTCTCCAACGAAATCCTCTGTATCACACCAGTCAAATCTTCTCCTCCAAACCTGAGTTTCTTCACAGTTTCTAATTCAAGCGCCAATTCTAACTCTCTATTTGTTAACGGTCGACTTATTCTTCTAACTTGAGACCGCATGGGAAACCCTCCCGCCACCGTAAACAAAGAGGCATCTTGAGGTCTATTAAAAATGCGTGGCTACACAGTGCAACAACAACAGCTTGGAAACAAAAACCCTGAAACGAGCCTGCCTAAGCCAAAAATGGCAATCGACTGCACATCTTCAGCACAGGAAAACTAGATAGAAAAAATAAAAAAAGAAAAGAGGTCGTCTATGGACCTTTCTTGGTTATTTCTTTCACGACGCCAGCGGCGACTGTGGTGCCCATGTCTCTGACTGCGAAGCGCCCGAGCTCTGGGAATTCCAGGTATGTCTCCATAGCGATTGGGTGCAAGGGTTCCATGCGGACCCAAGCAGCATCACCAGTCTTTATGAAGCTGGGGTTTTCCTCTGTGACTTGACCCGTGCGTGGATCAATTTTCTTGAGTAGCTCGGTGAACCTGCAGGCGATTTGTCCAGTGTGGTAGTGCAGAACAGGTGTGTATCCGGCAGCGATGGCGGTTGGGTGGTAGATAACGATGATTTGTCCGATGAATTCTTTTGCTACAGTCGGTGGGTTAGCTTTGGTGCCAGCAACGTCGCCTCGGTGAACGTCTGTTTTGGAGATGCCTCGAACGTTCATGCCGATGTTGTCGCCTGGCTCTGCAATTGGAATGGATGTGTGGTGCATTTCTATGGATTTGACTTCAGCGGTCTTGTTGCTGGGCATGAAAATTAGGCTGTCGCCTGGCTTGAGAACACCAGTTTCAACTCGGCCCACGGGGACGGTACCGATGCCCGTGATGCTGTAGATATCCTGGATTGGAACGCGCAGTGGCTTGTTAGTAGGTTTAGCAGGCAATTCAAGCATGTCCAAAGCTTCAATCATTGTTGGACCAGTGTACCAAGGCATCTTGTCGCTTCGCTTGACTAGGTTCTCGCCTGTCCATCCCGAAACTGGGACAAAGTGGACTTTGTCAGTCTTGAAACCTACCATCCTAAGCATGCGGGTAACTTCGTTCTTGATTTCTTCGTATCGCTCCTTGTCGTAGTTCACTGAGATATCGTCCATCTTGTTGACGGCAACGATTGCCTGACGAACACCCAGCGTGAAAGCCAAGAATGCATGCTCACGGGTCTGCCCGCCTGGACCGATACCTGCTTCGAACTCGCCTTTCTTGGCTGAGCAGAAGAGTACACAAGCGTCAGCTTGGCTTGCGCCCGTAATCATGTTCTTCACGAAGTCTCTGTGTCCTGGAGCGTCAATGACAGTGTAGTTGTACTTTTTAGTTGCGAACTGGAGGAATCGAAGGTCAATAGTAACACCTCTTTCCCGTTCTTCCTTGAGGTTGTCAAGCACCCACGCGAACTTGAAGGTGCCTTTGCCCATCTGTTCAGCTTCATCCTGATAAGCTCTGATTGTCCTCTCGTCGATGGCGCCTGCATCGTAGAGCAAGTGCCCTGTGGTTGTGGATTTTCCGTGGTCAACGTGCCCCATGATGATGAGGTTAATGTGGGGTTTATCGCTTTTGCTCATCTTTTATTCCTCTACTTTCATTTTCTTCCTTAAATTTTAGTGATTTCGTTAACACATCAGTTCTCCAATTATTTTAAGTTTATTATGTTACTTCCGCGTTTATCCTCCACACTTAGAAGACTGCCAAAACCCTTTGGACGCTGCCAAAGCTTGAGGCCACTGCGTTCCGCAACAGAGGTAAACCCTGCACGCACAGCTTTTCTGCCCTCTTCAATGGCGGTTGCAGCCGCAGTCTCAAATCGTCGCTTCCAAAAAATCAAGCCGACGTACTCCAGCGTATCCTCAACACGCTTAGAACCCAGTTTCTGCTTCACAAGCAGGATGCTTCCGCGAGTATAATAGACCAGAGCATAGTTCCGCTCCAGTACCGGAAACGCCAACTCAATCAGCAGGAATCGGGGATTCTTCTGAAGCTCATGTTTTTGGACTGAAAACCAGCCAATAGCGACCTACCCCCCCTCTTTTCTGAATCGAAGTATTATTAGAAAATCCAAATAGGTTGGCTTGCACTTGCGTGTTCGTTTTCAGGGTACCCCACTTTGCTGAACATCTGTTAGGTTGCTTTTTTGATTTTGTGTTTGGTTTGGGTTGACGTTGCCGTTTGCCCGTTTTTCGTTGACCTTAAATATCCTGACTCAAATTTTTTAGGTGGTGTTGTTATGTCTGCAGAGTTAAAAGTCCGTTTAGCGAAGGTTGCTGAAGAAGACTTCAAGCAGGAACAGAAGCGTCTTGAAGACGAGTTTCCCCGCCTCAAAACTCTGCTTCTGAAGATTGCCCAACTAAAGGGGCTTGACGTGACGATTTGGATAGAGGGAACCAAAGTTAGTGATTCAAAAGAAGACGAAGAAGACTTAAGGGTCCTTGAGAGGGCCAACTTAGTCAAGGGAAAAACCAAGTTCACCCACCGCAACGTATACCGGCACTACGAGCTTACGCAGAAAGGCGCAGAATTAGCCGAAAAACTAACCGCTGAACAATAAACGCTTAAAGATAAAGAAGGGCCATCAGCGCAAGATTCAACTCGCTTGAAGGGAAGTACAGGGCAACTCAAAGCGGCTCTCCAGCAATTAATGTATGTAAGCGTTTTTCGGCGTTTTCTTCAACCAACCAAACCTATTTGACTAGAAATTATATTTAAGACGAGTTTGCAGATGTATAGCCTGGAGTATCCATGCCCGCGAACTTACCTCCTGAAGCCAAAGATAAATGGGCTGAAGTCGAAGCCACCAATGAGCCAAAGCTGAAACTGCAGAAGTATCAGGAATTCTTAGCTGCGGTTCCCCAGCATAAGGGCACCATGAAGCTGCGTGGGCAAGTCAAGAAAAAGATGGCGGTCATCCGTAAGGACTTGGATGAAAAACGGCAGAAACGTGTTGGGCTAAGAAGCGGTGGACCCAAATTCTTCATAGAGAAGGAAGGCTCAGCTCAAATCGCGTTGATAGGCATGACTAACGTGGGTAAAAGCAGTCTTTTGGCTGCGGTGACCAATGCGAAAGTTGATGTTTCTCCTGTGCCGTTCACGTCGCGGGATCCAGTGCCCAGCATTATGAACTACAAGGACATACAGCTTCAAATTGTGGAGACCCCTGCCGTGACTGAGGGCTCTGCAGACGGAAAGCTTTGGGGCGCTCAAACAATGGCTTCCGCGCGTAACTCAGACGGCTTACTCCTCATGGTTGACCTCAGCTGCGACCCCGTGAGGCAGCTACAGGTGATTTTAGGCGAGTTAGATAAGGCGCGTATAGCCACCAGCAAACCGAAAGGCAAAGTGGAAATAGACCGCAAGCACACAGGCACCGCCTTGAGGATTGTTCTTGTGGGTAAACTCAAAGACTGCAATATGCGGGATGTTGAGGAACTTCTGCGAAGCTACCGAATAAACGATGCCATCGTGAAAATCAGCGGCGAAATCGCCCTTGACGACGTAGAAGAAGCCATCTTTGAAACCACCATGTTCAAGCCAACTCTTATCGTTGCAAACAAACTAGACATCACAGGCGCAGAAGCTAACCTGCGGATGCTACAGCAGCATGTACAGGGTAAGCTCCCAGTTATTGCGGTTTCCTGCGAAAAGAAATTCGGATTAGAAAAAATGAGTGAAGCCGTCTTCAACACGCTAGATATCATACGGATTTACACCAAGGAACCCAGCAAACGCGACCCCAGCGACAAACCTTTCACGCTAAAACGGGGCGCTACCCTGCAAGATTTGGCAAAGAGCATCCACGGCGAATTCATAAAGAACTTCGCATACGCCCGAGTATGGGCAAAACGGCTGGTTTTTAGCCCACAGAAAGTCGGTTTAACATTTGCCTTGGAAGACGGCGACATAGTGGAAATTCACACAAAGTAACATTTCTGTTTTAAAAGAATAGAAGAAAGAAAAAAGAAAGAAACGTGGATTTATCTAGAAGACTGCGCGACACGTTCAATTTCGTGTCTTTTAGCAACGCCAGCGCTTTTTATGTCGTTGTTGGCTGCAAGCACAAGCTCGTCGGCTAAGCATTCTTCAACGGATTTTGGCGTGTTAGCGGAAGCTGCTCTAGCGCCTGCGGTTATGTGGCGCACGGCAAGGTCAATTCTGCGTTGCGGCGCAACATCCACCGACAGATGGTAGACGACTCCGCCGTAGCTGATGCGTGTAGTGTCTTCGCATGGAGCACTGTTTTCGACTGCGTGAACCAGAACTTCCACGGGGTTTTGTCCTGTACGTAGGTTTATGATTTCTAAAGCCTGCTTGACGATGTTGACGGCGCGGGCTTTTTTGCCGCTGTTTTTGCCTGGGCGCATAAGGTCGTTTATGACGCGTTCAACTATGTTGACGTTGGCTTTACGGAAACGCTGATGCTCGTGGCGCCCCATGCTGTGGGGAACAACCATCGGCGTCAGATTCAGGTAACGTTGCAGACCTAGGTCGTTGACTTTGATTTCTTTAAAGCTCCACTTCTGGAAAAGCTTGATTTCGCCAGTTTGCGATGCAGTTTGGGTTGTTGTGCTCATGATTATCTTACCTTGCAGGTTTCTGTTTTCGTCCGTAGACAAGTTCGTTAAGTGAAACACCGTTTACCATAACGACTTTCCAGCGTACACCAGGAATGTCGCCCATGGCTCCTCCGCGGGTTCCGCCTATACCTTCCACGACAACTTCGTCGTGTTCGTCAACGACGTTCAATGCGCCGTCTCCAGGCAGGAAAGCGCTGAGTACACGGCCATTCTTGATAAGTTGGGTCCTAACGCATTTCCGAATAGCGCTGTTAGGCTGTTTCGATTCGACGCCCACCTTCTCTAGGACTATGCCTCTTGATTGAGGCGCCCCTTGCATGGGATCCACTTTTTCGTCGAGCATGAGCATGCGTCGGTTGTAGTATCGGTCGCTCCAGCGGAAGTTTCCGCGTTTCTTCTGAAGTTTTCGAGCCGCGAATTCGCCTTGTGGTGATTTTGAACCCATTCTTAAATATCCTCTTGCACAGTTAGAATTCAAACACTCATATTTAAACAGCGCGAACCAGAAACGGCAAGTTGCAGCGTAGTTTTTGCGGCATGATTCCCTTTTGTGGCTGCGGATGAACGTTTACGGCTCCGCGTTGATGGGGGGTTCCTGTTTTTCCAAGACAACAACAGCCCAACCGTAGTCACCACCAACCCACCCCCATGAAACGAACAAAATACACAAACACCGCAACAAACAAAACCAAAAAAACAACAACAGGACACCCGTAAACATCCATGGCGATTTGGTTGCAGGTTTTCTGGTCAAGCGCTAAAGAGGCTATAATTTGTTTTCTGGATTGAGCATCTTTGGAGAGATGAAACAGGGTTATTGCTCCTTTGATGTTGAGGTTCCCTGTCTCAAGTTCCTCCATAGCACTCCTTGATGCAACCATTTGAGCAGATACGTCTATGTCCAGTACTGCCCATTTTTTGAGAAATACTCTTCTGTGTATGCCCTCAGTGTCGTTGCTAATCCCCAGATTTCACCTTCAGCAGGAAAAAATGATTTGGTATAGGCTACAAAAAACATATATTTTAGAATCGAAAGACACGGTATCTGTAGGGAGAGTGTAATTCAAATAAAAAACACTCTTAAGAAAGCAGTAATAATGGCTGCCGTGGTGACTTTGTTTGGTTCTTTTGCATATATCAATTGCTGTCTTGCAGACTCTCTTTTTGCGCCAACCTGGTTCAAAGAAGGCATCTACGCAGAATACAAATTTGAGGACATAGAAGTACTAGTGTCCGACGGAAGCATAAAAGCCCAAAACGCCATCTTCCGATGGGAATGCACAAACTACAACGGCTCCACAGCCAAGTTGAATATCACCCTAAGCGGAACCCAAACAGAAAGATTCTACGGCGACTTCCCAGCTAAGATTGTTAATGATGTTGTGCCGTTGTTTATGTCGGCACAGGTATATGTAGACCCGGCTAGCCGAGCGGTTTACTGCGTAAATGGAACACACATCGGAACAACCCACCTTTGGCTACCCGCCAACCCAGCAGACGGCGAAAACATCACAATATGGAACATGCCCGCAAACAAAGTTACGCTACCTGCACGTGTGGGCGGAACAACAACCACACCGCAAGGGTTCCAGAAAACTTTCATAGTCGGCAGATTGTATCATGATTTGGATACTGGATTGATGACACTAACAAGAGGTATTACAGGTTTTTCCGATGTTAAAGAGCCCGCAATAGATGCGCTTAAAATAGATTTACTGGCGGGCACGGGGAATTTTGCGGCAACAAACATAGATTTGGGCCCCAAAGATGAACCATTCAATTGGCAAGCACTATTCGCTTTTATCGCCCTTCCATCTGCTTTTGCCATAACGTTCATCGGAGTATACTGGAAAAGAAGAAAGACGAAAAGTAACAGAAACCGCATTCACCAACTCGCATGCCCATATCCAACGAAGTTGACCGTTGACCACTTGAGTTAATAAAAAAGAGTTTTGCCGAGCAAAAGAGCTAACGGCTTGCTACAATCATAGCGTGTGCGATGTCGTAGGGCTCCAAATCCACGACCTGCTCCACGTGGAAACCTCGGCGTCTAAGCACTTTTGCTTCCATCTGGTAAATCTCCGAAGGAGGCTTTGAAACGTCGATGCTCTGGGACTTAACGGCTAACATAACCCAGCCACCATCCTTAAGGAAAACATCCGCGTTGTCCGCCAAAACCTTCGCCTGCTCAGGCTGCGCAATGTCGCAGTAGATAACCTCAACTTTTTCAGGGATGAACATGGCGAACCTTTGGGGTAGGCGGGCATCAGCCAGAAAAGGCGACATGTTTGACCGGTAAGCCACCACGTTAGTCATTAAATCGCGTAAGCTGCGTTGCGCAAACTCCACACAGTAAACATGCCCCTCGTCGCCGACTATGTCGCTTATGTGGCTTGGCGTAGTTCCCGAAGCAGCACCCAAATACAGCACGTTGCTTCCGGGCAGAACTGGCACCGTTTGCAGTCCCTTCAAAATCGCGCCTGCCAATTTGCTCCTAAAAGCATCCCAAACGCGGAATTCTGCGCCTTCAAACCGAATCAGCCGTTCACCGTAGACGCTTCTGCCAGAAGCATAGCTCTTGGTGGCTAAACGGCGGGCGCCATCTTCCAACGTAACCTGAAAGATTCCTGAGAAAGTCGGGTGCGGTTTAACTCTTACCTGCACGCTTATTCTTTCTCCACTTGCGGTCTCTGCCTTTGTTGCGGTCACGACCGAAATCGCGCCTTCCTTCGCCGCTTCTTCCCCGCTTGAAGTCTCTGCGTTCACGGAATTCTCGGGGTCTTTGCTCTCTGGGAGCCTGTTCTTTGACTGGGGGCGGTTCAGGGTACTTCTGGCGGATTTCCTCGATTCTTCTGTCCACGTCTTTCTTGAGTTTGTTGCCGACGAATTCGCCGCCGAAAGCGTCTATGCGTACAGCGATAGCGAGTTTGCCTGCTAGGGCACGGGCAATCTTTCCCCGTTGCCACCGCTTCGCGTCGTGGACCAGGGTATGCTGGAAAATCAAGCCGTGTTTTGGCGGTCTAGCCCCCGTTTTTATACTGCGGAAGAGGGCTTTCTCTGCGCCCAGAACTTGCATGGTGCTTGCGGGTCTTCGCGCCAAGTTTTGGAGTCCGCCTGCGATGGCGATTATCCTTGCGCCCAGAAGTGCACCGACGATGGCTTTGGTGTTAGGAGCAACTTCATCCATCGTTTTATCCAGATAACCTTCCATACCTTCACGAAGCTTATACAAACCCAGCACATCTTTGCTGAGCGCTTGAATTTGCGCCAAATCGGTTTCCACCAGGTCTGCACCCATCGAGGATTCAGCTATGCGGCTTATCTGCTCAGTTTTGTTTTTAGGCAAATCCTCTTTCTCCAAGGCTTCCACCGAAAAGTTATCTCGGACACCAAGATCCAAGACCAAACGGGCGTAGGTTTCGTGTTTCTCCACTAAACGGTCAAGCTCGGGAAAGTGCACTCCGTACCATTCGCGGAGTCTGCCCATAAAAAGGTTCAAAGTTCGGTCCAAATCGTCAAGCGTTTGGATGGCTTGCGCCACAATGAGGTCACGTTTTTCAGCGGCACCTTTAACGTGGAGTTTAGCAACTTCCACGCTAACGTTGCGTGTCCACAGACCCAGTTCTTTCTCGTTTTTTGCAAAGCCTGTTTCAACAGCAACTTGCTGCATGCGTCCATGTAAAGCTTGGGTCTGCTCGGACGAAGCTGTTTCTGTTGTTACGCCAAACTTTGCTTGAGCTTGGGCTGCAACAATTTGGCTTTCAAAAAGGAAAGTATCGTAGCCGTTGGCCTGCAGATGAGTGATTAAGGCTGCAGCCTCCTCTGAAATCTTGTCAGGGTCAATTTTCACTAGCTGTTTGGCTGCTGTCTGAGGCTTTTTAGGGTAAACTCTGCTTGCTTCGATTTTACCTGCTTCGTCGAAAGCCACCACGCCGAAGGGAAATTGGAGGATAATTGCTTTCATTGTTAAGTCAACCTGTTAACGTCACAAACGTAGTATTCCACGCACTGTCTTAATAAATAGTTGTTGATTGTTTTCAGCAGGGACAAATAGCGAAAAGAGGCCAGTTTTGCCGTAACTGCCGACGCACATCAAAGCGTACATCAGCAAAAAAGGGCACCCAAAGCAAGGGACTTTTACAAAAAGAAAAAGAGGGTTACTCCGAGGCTTTGCTGCGGAGTGCTGTAATTCACGGGGTTATTCTTTGTTTTGTCCTCGCTTTTTTACCGCTATGAAGATTGCGATTACGAAGATAGCAGCGACAGTTATGCCCAAGACGAGTATTAGCAAACCTGAGTCATTTTGTGGGGGTGCTGTTGTCGGCGAAGGTTCAGTTGATGACGTTTGTTGGGGTGATGGGGAGGTAGTTGAGGGTGACGTTATTGGAGAAGACGGAGGTGTTGGCGTGGGAGACGCTGAAGCGGGGAATACGACGGCTACTTGGTGGTTGCTGAAGTGGGTAGTGTACCAGATGTAGAAGTTTTCTGCGTCTTCGGTGTATCCTTGGTTTTCGGCTATCTGCCCGTCAATGTAGACAGTTGGGATTGGAACTACGCCGGTGGGCATTGTGCTTTTCGGGATGGTCATGTTGCTGAACCCTGTTGTGCCTGTTGTACCAGTCAAGTTTAAGGACAAAGTTACGGTGTTTGCGGTTTCGTTTATGACCAAGGTTGGATTGGAAATTTGGGTAATACTTATGTTTCCTTGGAGGGTAAACGTGAAGGGTGTGCCCTCGACGATTTCTGTGCCGTTAGTTGATTCAGTCACGATGGTGGGCGTTATCACAATTCCTGATTCCCAACTGAAAACTATTGTGTGGTCAGCGTGGATATTGGTGAATGTGTAGCTGGTGCCTTCTACCAAGGTGCCGCCGTCGACGCTGTAGCCTGTGCATACCCACTGGTGAGTCTCATCAATCGCCTCAGGACTTGTAACTTGGGCGGTGAAGTTGCTTCCGTAGGTGACTTGTCCTGAAGGGGTAGGTGAGCCGTGTTCGCTTGTAACAGTTACTGTGTAGGTGTTAATTGTAAAAGATGCTGAAATGGTGTGGGATGCGTTTACGGAATTGAAACTGTAGGAGGCAACTGCTCCGACGGAGACGCCGTCGACTTGCACGTCAACGATGTGGTATCCTGCGTTTGGAGTTATAGTGAAGCTTTGGCTGTCGCCGTAGTTGACGGTTGTATCGCCAGCTGGAGATATTGAGCCGTTTGCACCTGCGGAGGCTGACACCGTGAATGTAACGGGGTTAAAGTTGGCGACTATAGTTCCTGAACCGCTGATTGTTGCGGTTGTTGCAGCAGATGAAGCGGTAGCCACGGTTATTGCTCCAGTGGTTGTCCACGACGTGAAAGTGTAGCCCGAGTTAGCAACTGCAGATATCGACAGCGTCCCAGCGTTGACCCATTCGTTGGAACCTGAGGGAGTGACGACTCCGGCTCCTGACGGATTAACGTCAAAGATCACTTGATACTGGGTCTGCCATTGTGCGGTTTCCGTCACTGGATTATTCATAACCACGCTGTTTGAAGAGGCAGTTCCGCTGTAGCCGCCGCTGCTTACGCTTGCCCACGAAGTTAAGCTATAGCGTGTACCTGCGTCGCCCAAGACGGGTGTGGTTACGCCGAAGCTGGCGGTTGAGCCGCTGTCATACCAGCCTTCGCCTGTGGGTGAACCGTAAACTGAGTTCACAGTGAGGTAGTACTGGGTGGTCCAAGCGGCTACGGCTGTTTTGGCTGAATTCATAATTATGCCCTCGCTTTGGGCATAGTTTGTCCCAGCCGCATCGGCGCTCCATGAAGTGAACAGGTGTCTTGTTCCTGTTGTCTCAGCGACGCTGTCACTGTCTAATGTAGCATATGCGGTTGTGCCTGCGCTGTACCAGCCTTCTCCGCCAGTTTGGCCGTGTGCTGAACTAACGGTTAGGTAGTATTCTGTAGTCCATTCGGCTGTTGCGGTTTTGGGGTTATCCATAAGTATGTTGTTTGAAGTGATTTCTGAACCTGCGGCATCACCGCTCCAAGCGTTGAAGACGAATCTTGTGCCTTCATCCAAGGACACTGTTGCGGCGTCGACGGATGCTTGAGCGTAAGTTCCTGCGGGGTACCAGCCGCTTCCACCTGTTGTTCCATGGCTAGAGGTCACCGTCAAGTAGTATTGAATACTAAAGTTTCCTGATACTGTGCCGTTACCTGTAACCGTTAATGTCCCGCTTTGAAGAGTGGACAGACCCGTTGTTGAAGCCCAAACGTACTGTTTACCGTCGCCTACGCTTAAGGGTGAAAGGTACGCAAACGTGTGTTCAGAACCTGAATCCCATGTGAAGGTTAGCGGAAATGCGCTTGCAGTGTAGTTGGCTCCATCCACGTTGAGGATTGCTCCTGAGTAGTCAGTTTCTATTCCAGATTGGGAAAAGCTCACAGCGTATTGGATTTGGGTGAAGGTTGCGGTGACGGTGAGGTTACCTGTCATGGTGATTGTGGTGTTGGCTGTTCCTGAGGCTGCGCCGTTCCAGCCGCTGAAATACCAGTCACTTGCAGGTATGGCTTTGAGGTCCACGTTTGTTCCTGAAAGGTATGTCTGGTTGCCTGGAAGCACGGAGCCGTCACCGACTGTTATCATGGTTAAGGTGTAGCTGTCTTGGGTGAATGTTGCTGTGACTACCTTGTTGGCGTCCATGAGTATTGTGGTGTTCACTGCCCCTGCGGCGTCGCCGCTCCAACCGTTAAAGCTCCATCCAGCAGCGTTGAGGGCTTTGAGGTTCACGTTTGTTCCTGAAAGGTAAGTTTGGTTGCCTGGACTGACCGTGCCGTGTCCCACTGTAATCATGGTAAGCGTGTATCTGTCCTGAACGAATACGGCAGTTACAGTTGTGTTGCCGTTCATTGTTATGGTTAAGTTAATTGACCCTAACACATCACCACGCCAACCGCTGAAGATCCAGCCCTCATCGTTCATGGCTTTCAAGTCAACGCTAGTGCCTGAGAGGTAACTCTGGTTACCAGGAGATACAGTTCCTTTCCCAACCGTAACCATAGTTAACGTGTAGATATCCTGAGTGAAAGTCACGGTCACCGTCTTGTTGCCATCCATAACAAGAGTCGTTGGATTTGTCATTCCATTAACATCACCACTCCAACCACCAAAACTCCAACCAGCACCAGCAAAAGCCGACAAAGAAACATTCGTCCACGACAAATACGTCCGATTACCCAGAAACACCTTACCAGTCCCAACAGTAACCACAGTCAACGAATAGACATCCTGAGTAAACGTCGCAGTCACCGTCAAATTACCCGTCATATTCACACTCGCCAAAACACCAGAACCAACCGCACCCGACCAACTACCAAAACTCCAACCAGGAGAAGCCACAGCAGTCAAATTAACAACCGTACCCGAAAGATACGAACTCCCATTAACAGGAGTCACCACACCCGAACCCACAGTAACCACAGTCAACGAATAGACATCCTGAGTAAACGTCGCAGTCACCGTCA
>JAOZIE010000002.1:0-46980 GCA_026014485.1 Candidatus Bathyarchaeota archaeon | reverse complement strand
CCGAACCCACAGTAACCACAGTCAACGAATAGACATCCTGAGTAAACGTCGCAGTAATAGTCATGTTGCTAGTTGTCACAACTGTTATGGGGTTGTCTGTTCCAGATGCATCACTGCTCCAGCCGCTAAAGCTCCAACCTGCCTGTGGAACAGCGGTTAAATTAACGCCTTGACTGTACTCGTAGGTCTCTGTTGCATTACGGTTAACTGCTCCGTGGCCGTCTATGTTTATGGTTATGATGTAGGTGTTCTTAACGAAGGTAGCTGTCACGGTACTGTTAGAAGTTATCTCTAAGGTCAATGGGTTGCTAGTGCCTAATTCGTCACTCCAATCTGCAAAGCTCCAGCCTTGGTCTGCAACAGCTGTCAAGTTAACAGCTTGCCCGTAAACATATGGCCCCGTCACATTGAGGTCAACATGGCCCTGACCGACGTACTCAACATTTAGTGTGTACGTGTTCTGTGTGAAAGTTGCAGTTACAGTCTTGTTGGAATCCATAGTGAATTCTATTCGTGTGTCTGTGCCTGAGGCGTCACCGCTCCAGCCAGCAAAACTCCAACCTGGAGAAGTCTTCGACCTAAGCTGAACAGTTTCATTGCAACTATAGGTTTGGTTACCCTCGCTGACCACACCGCCACCAATGATTATGACAGTTAAGTAGTAGGTATTCTGGGCAAAGGTTGCAGTTACAGTCTTGTTATCATCCATCACTACGTATGCTGGATTATCTGTACCTGTGACATCGCCAGTCCAGTTGCCAAAACTCCAACCCGCCTCAGGAGCAGCAATCAAAGTAACATTAGTTCCAGATAGGAAAGTCTGGTTAGAATAGTTCACAGTACCATTACCAGCAGTAACCACCGTTAGCATATAGTTGTCTTGCGTAAACGTCGCAGTAACAGTCATGTTGCTGTTCATGGTGATGGTAGTGTCGGCGGTACCTGAAAGATCCTCACCACTCCAACCACTAAACGTCCAACCAGCAGCCGGCGTAGCAGTCAAATTAGCCACCGCACCCGCCGAGTAAGTCGCATTGCCCGGAGAAACAGAACCCTGACCAACAGTAACCATCGTTAAAGTATAGTTGTTCTGGGAGAAAGTGGCTGTAACGGTCAAGTTACCTGTCATGGTTAGGGTGGTGTTGGTGGTAGCTGTTGATGCACCACTCCAACCAGCAAATGTCCAGCCCACTGCATTCATCGCTTTGATATCTACTGTGTCCCCATAGTGGTAAGAAGTAGAGTTTCCCGGACTAACCTGACCATCCCCCACAGTATACATAGTTAAAGTGTAGATATCCTGAGTAAAGGTGGCAACGACAGTCTTGTTGCCATCCATTGTAAGAGTCGTATTAGCGGTGCCTGAAGCATCACCACTCCAACCACTAAACGTCCAACCAGCAGCCGACGTAGCAGTCAAATTAGCCACCGCACCCTCAGGGTAGGTTTGGTTACCCGGAGAAACACTGCCTTGACCCACTGTATTCATGGTTAAAGTGTATTCTGGAGGCGCTGACGGGCCACCAAATGCATACACCTTGCCGTCGTATGAGCCCACGTAAACAACACCATCAACAACCGCAGGAGACGAATAAGACACATCGTCGCCGGTGATGTAATTCCAGATTTGTACGCCAGAAGATGCGTTTAGTGCATACACCTTATTGTCCTTTGAGCCTACATACACTACGCCGTCTGCAACCGCAGGAGACGACAACACAGCGTTGCCGGTGGTGTAGTTCCATAGGGTTTGGTTGGTGAGTGGCCCAGTCGTAGTCGAGTAGCCGGTATTTGCTATGTCATGATGGAACTCAGGCCAATCAGTGCCTAAAAGAGAAGCAAACGTTACAGATTTGTTTACGTTGGCGCCTGAAACGGTTATGGTTCCTGAGGATGCGGTGCCTATGGTGTAACCGTTTGGCGTATTAATCAGGTAGGGATAGTTGCCGTCTGCGTAACCAATGAAGTTTATCTGGGTTGTGGTTGAAGACTGAGTCACACCGTTAAAGGTTACGTTCCAGAGAGTCCCAGAGGACAATCCAGACTCAACAAAGATGACATTATGCCCAGATGGGCTGAATGAAAAGTAAAGATCCTTTGCTTCATTTGTTGATACAAACACAGTGTCTGATAACGTGGAACTAGAAGTGTATCCTGAAGGGAGTTCAACAGAGTACGTGTGCGTTCCAGACGAACAAGAACACAAGATAGTTGTCGTTGTAGAAGATTTGGGGACACCATCAAAAACCACGGTCCAACTCGTGCCAGAGGCTAAACCTGTTTCGTGGAAAGTCACCCTAGTAGATGGGGTCACTGCAGATGCAGAGTCTATTGGAATTAAAGAAGAGTACACTGATAAAAGCAATAAGCCTACAATCACCAGTGTCAAGATTTTGTTTGTCTTCATAGTTCACACCCAGATTTAACCAATAGAGTATCGTGTCTACAGATATACTTTACGGATAAACAATACAGACAAGCAACACTCAACAGACGTAAATTTTGAATCCAAGAAATCTTGCTTAATTAATTTTGAAAATTAAACCAAAATCACCAAATGACCAACAAATAACCACCCAAAAAACAACCCATAAACACTAGAAAAACAAGCGCTAAGTCACGTGCATATACAAAACAAACGGCTCAAAAAGGGACCATGTCTATTCAGGAAACCTCTGCCTGCTCCCTATAGGGAGTAGTTAAGACCTGTTTTACTTTATTGGTTATTATGGGGCCTAAGCCGTTTACTGTTTTGCCCCAGTCATCCACGTTAATCAGGGCGTTCTGCGGTGTCTGGTAACTCTGCAAAACCGCAGTAGCCTTTTCCCTACCCACATTAGGCAAACTGGCGAGGAAGTAAAGTTGCGCCTCCGAAACCGTATCGTAGTTCTTGAATGCATGCACCGTAGGTGAACGTTTCTCAACAATTTGCTCTTGCCGAGCTGCCACATAAAGAAAATCCACAGTCTCCTTCTGATTAGCCGTGTTTATCAGGGCTACCCCATTTTTTGCTAGGTTAAACATTGCGCCCCAAACTGCGAAAGGCTGGATTTTGCTGAACTTGTAAATTATGGGCAGGTAGCCTTCGAGGAGCAGCAGCGATTTGGGGTAGGCTTCTTTTAGGCGGAAAATCTGCTCGAAAAGGTACCGGCGTGTAAGCGTATAAACAAAGTCGTTGACGGTTTTTCGTTCCACAGCACACTGGTCGCTTAAAATGTAATCGCCTTTTTCGAGAACCGCAGTTTTGACGTTTACGCCTTTCTCAATTAAGCCCTTCACGATTTTAGCTGCGCTTCTTGCTTCACGGCCATCCACGATTACGGTTGGTTCTTCGCCGTTTTCCTTCTTTTTCTCTTTCACGAATGGAAGAAGAGTTTCTGTGCCGGACATTTGCTTCACGCAAGTACGAATATGCTGCGCGTTGTTCTTATTTCGTTTTCCGCTTCTTGCAGGCAATGATACGGCTTATTCATCTGTGTTTTGCTTTGCCACTAGCAAAAAATAAATTAAGACTGATGGTGCTTTAAGAGCAGTTTAGGGGAATGCAATGGCAGACGTTTCTCAGGTAACACAAAACGGGACGGATATATCCCGCTTAATTCAGGATACTCTACATTTGAACACAGCAGCCAGCGAAATCCTCGCCGCAATCATTGTGTTCTCCATAGTTGCCGTCGTAGGCTGGGTTGCCTACTACGTTTTTTGCAAGTATTTTTCTGCGTGGGCTAAAAAAACAGACACCACGCTGGATGATGACATACTGCGTAATGTGAAGTGGATAGCCCTTTTGCTTATAGTTATAATTGGCACATATAACGCGTTAAATTCACTCACTTTCACAGCAGCGTACGCTTCGCTGATTCAAAATGTTTTCACAATTGTGTCGATTCTGCTTGTTGCTTTCGCCATAACTAGAGTAGCCAACGTGCTTGCAGACTGGTTTGCACAGCGTCAGACCAAACGGAATCCCGATTTAAACCACCACATGTTTTTCATCCTCAAGAAACTCATGCAGGTTATTGTGTTAGCTGCTGCGTTAATTTCAATCCTTTACGCTTTAGGCTACAACTTGTCTGGATTGGTTGTCGGCTTAGGTGTTGGAGGTATAGCCATTGCACTGGCAGCACAAAACATCTTAAGCGACGTGTTCAGCGCGTTTTCGATCTTCTTTGATCGACCATTCGAAATCGGAGACTTCGTGGTTATCGGTGACCAGTCAGGAACAGTAACAAACATAGGAATGAAATCCACGCGGATTAGACTACTTCAAGGCGAAGAATTAGTAATTCCAAACAAGGAACTCACTTCTGCGCAAATACGTAACTTCAAGAAACTGGAGAAGAGACGCATAAACTTCAAGATTGGAGTAACGTATGATACTTCAGTGGAGAAACTCAAAAAGATACCAGACATGGTACGCAAAATCATAGATGCACAGGAATACGCAGACAGTGACCGAGTACACTTCTACGAGTATGGAGATTTCAGCTTAAAGTTTGAAATCGTCTACTACGTACTAGTTTCAGACTACACCAAATACATGGATACCCAGCAGGCAATTAACTTCGCAATTAAGGAAGCGTTTGAAAAAGAAGGCATAGAGATGGCTTTCCCAACCCAAACCATCTTCCTCAACAAATAATGACAGGCAGTTTCCTACGCTGCAAACGCTTAACCAATGCCTCTGTGCGCTGTGCACAGACTGCCCCCCTCGTTTTCTACGGCGTTTGCTAAACGTTGCTTTTTTACTTCAGAACCCAAAAAGAGTTCATCATGCGTCCTAAAACGTACCCAAACGTATAGAAAAGGTCTGTTTTGGTCCGTTCCTTTTCCTTTGGTTACGTTTGCATTAAAAATGGTTACTGCCCAGTTGTTTTAGGGGGCGCGGTTAGGGTTTGGCGTTTAAGGTATGGGTACGTGTTTTTTGAGGGGTAGCTGTAGGCATATCTGTCAGAACAGCCTTGAGGGGGAGGAGTTGCGGAAAAATTTAAGGTGTGGGAAGTGTGTGAAGGGTTGGCGCGAACGGTTTATATCGCAGCAAACGGAAAATTATGTTGGAGATTATTTATGGCTACCGAACCGTTCCATTTAACAGATGCAAATTTTGAAGAAACCATCAAAAATAACCCGCTGATCCTCGTCGATTTTTGGGCAGGGTGGTGCGGACCATGCCGAGCCTTAGCGCCGACTATTGCGGAATTAGCCAATGATATGGCGGGTAAAGCCCTTGTCGCCAAACTGGATGTGGACGAGAACCCCAAAACCGCCGAGAAATTCCAGGTTTACAGCATACCAACTGTTGTGCTGATTAAAGACGGCAGCGAAGTTGACCGGATCGTAGGTCTTTGCCCCAGAAAACAGTACGACACTGCCCTGCAAAAACACATGGCACAATAGAAGTCCGCGTTACTGCGTGAACTTCATTTTTTCATACATTTTATCCAGCGTCCAACGGATGCTGGATTTTAGCTCTTTGAACCGTTCTTCATCAGCGTTTGTGATTACGATTTCCCGAATTAAATCGTCTTCGCGGACAATGTGGTAGCCAAACATCTGCTCAGGAGCCAACTGTTTTAGCCGCACAAGCTCCGCATCTTTATCCTGCATCTTCACCAAGACGCGCTCAACCAGAAAATTACTGAACGGTGGCGTGTTAACGCTGAAATGTTTGCTTTCATCAGGCAAAACGTGGATGGAACGGTCTTTTTCAACATATATTAACGCAAGGGACTCGTCGTTGGCGGTTTTTAGGGGAATTACGTTTTCAGGTTCCCCGCCGCGGTAACCCGTCGGCTTGCTTTCTTTGGGCGCCGACTGCGGCTTAGGCTGCTCCGACTTGGATTCCTCGGCGTCCTTTAGAGTTACCCGTTTGAAGCCCTTCTCAAGCAAAATCCCATTCACTGCATCCAGAGTAGCCTGAACCTCTTTGGTTTCTGCCTCCAGCTTGGCGAGCCTTTTTTCGAGGCGCTGTTTGAGCGCGACCATGGCTTTCATTCTTTCTTGGTCCTGAGACATCGGGCTTCACATCGGCTACCAGTATGCAGTTTATTCCTTATCAATTCTTTCGTTATCCCTCAAAGGCAGTTAAGCGCTCTGGGTCAGTTAATTGGGTTATCCAGCACAGGTGGGTTAGGCTTCGCTGATTGTTTTAAGTTGATTTCTGTACATCTCCGCTGCTTCCAAGCTGGTGGTTGCGTCTTCAGGCGCCTTGTCGGTGCGGTATTTCCCGGTGAATCGGGGGAATCTGATGGCTAAGCCGCTGCCTTTACGGATAGAGTTCATGGCGCACATGTGGATGGGGCTCAGCGTGATTTCGGCGCCTAAAATCTCCAAAACCAGCGCGGGTTCAAACCAAACATCCGCCTCCAAAGTCGAAGTCACACGCGAATGCTTCCGCGGCACTTCATGTTTACGCAGCATTTCGGGCAGTTGAGCCAAGTCTTTGTCGGTGAAGCCTGTGCCGCATTTTGTGACTGTCTCAAACGTGTCCGCCTCTTTGTTGTAGGTAGCTAACAGCAAAGCTCCGTATGCGCCTGCACGTTTGCCCCTGCCATGAAACGCGCCTACAACGACGAGGTCAACGGTGTCGCTCATTTCGCTCTTGTAGTCGCGCTTGTACTTTATCCACAGCCATCCGCGGGCGCCTGCCTGATAAACCGAGCCCGTGCCGACGGCTTTGCACATTACGCCTTCGCAGCCGTCCTCTATGGCTTCCTCAAAGAATGCCTCCAGCTCCTTTGCGCTGCGCACCAGCTTCTGTTGTGCTAGTGTGAGGCGGTCACTTTTTGCGGTGGCTGCTTCGAGGGCTTTTCGTCTTGTCTGGAAGGGCTCTTGGGTGTAGTCTTTGCCGTCCACGTAGAGCGCGTCGAACATGAACAGTGAAACAGGATACTCCGAAATCGCCTCTTTGACGCCGTACTTGCGTCGGCGGTGCATAAGCTCTTGGAAGGGACGCATCTCGCCAGTCTCTAAATCCATGGCAACGCATTCGCCTTCAAGGATGGCTTCTTGGGCGGTTACTTTCTGCCTAACCAATTCTACGGCGTCGGGGTACTGGTCAGAAATCTTCTCCAGCCGCCTGCTGAAAAGCACCACCTCGTCGCCTTTCTTGTGCAGCTGAATCCGTTCGCCGTCGTACTTGTATTCAACGACGCATTTGCTGCCTAGCTTCTCAAAAATTTCTTCAGGTGACGCCAGCCGCTCTGCGAGCATGGGGCGTACAGGCTCAAAAACGGTAACTTGGTATTGTTTCATGCCTTCGATGCCGTTTTCCGCAACAACATGTGCAACTCTTCCAAGGTCGCTGCTTATGTTGTATGCTCGTTCGATGAGGTCTCGGTTTTCTTTGCCTCCGCCGTAAGCGATAGCTAACGCGTCCAGCACCGTCATGTCCGCGATGCCCAGCCGCAGGTTACCCGTTACGGTGCGCATGATATACTTTGCTTCTTTGGGTGAAGCATCCGCAAGCAGCCCCACCAGCAGGTTCATTTTGGTATCTACGGCGCCTGAGCCCGAGGTCTTCGCCATCTTATCTAGCACCTCATATACCCTTTGAGCGGTCAAGGTTTTTTGGACGCCGAACGTGGCTTGCTTCTTTTTACTTAAAAGGCTCTGGGCGGTTTCTCCGATGTCCCCGCTTCTCTGCAGGTCGGTCTCAATTTCGGATTCTTTTCTGCCCGCCGCCCGCGCAAGGGCTTTTAGGGCTAAACGTTCTGCAACGCCGATTTCTATGCCTTCAAAGTCAGGGTACAACTTGCCCTGCGTAAGGTAGACCACTTTATCCAACACGGGTTTAGGCGTCTCCTTGAGCAGCGCAACCAGCAGGTCAGTCATTTCTAGGCGTTTGGTGGTGGCTTCAATTTTCTCGTATGCATCAGCTATCGTGGCGTAATCCAAGCATTCAGCCTCAGGACTATTACGTTTAAACTTGGCTATTAAAACCGTTTCTCAGCCTACGCATGAGCCCACCGCAGTTGGCATCTTGCTGGCTCTTCATGTGCGGAAGAGGATACCTTGGCGTGGCTGCTTAAGAAAAATAGAAGCTAAAAAAAGAAAAGTTGGGGAAATGGAAACGTTCGATTAGAAGCAAACGCGGTTTTCTTGTTTTTAAGAAAGCTGTTTTACGCGCCGTCCACTAAGTGGGCGGTTCCGTCTGGGCAGTAAACTTTGTCGCCCTTTTCCACTACGAAGTAACGTCTGCTGCAGGGTTTCATCTGGCTGCATCCGTCACAATCTCTTGATAGCACTTTGTTTTTTCCTCCTGATTAACTGGTTATTTTTTTCTCAGATTTCGAGCGCGTCCTGCTCGGTCAAGGTTCTCATGCCCGAACATGTGTGCCTACGTTTCTGATGAAACCGCTAGTAAAGCCCAGAGATGCTTTTAAACTTTTCGAATTTTGCCTTGGGCAACGACACGGTTTCGCCTCGAAAGTCTCTTATTTCAGCGTTGACAAAAGGGAACCTGTGAGGAACCAAAATGAAGTTTGAAGAATGCGTTAAATTTGCCAACGAAAATCCCACCGCCTACGTGGCAACAGTAGACGAGAACGGACAGCCGAGGGTGCGCGCCTTAGCCATGTGGTATGCGGACGAGTCAGGTTTCTACTTCCAGACGGGAACAATGAAGGAATTCTACGGGCAGCTGAAAGCGAATCCCACGGTGGAGGTTTGCTGGTTTAACAACAAACGGGAAGGAGGCGTAATGCTGCGGGTTACAGGCAAAGCCGAATTCCTCAACGACCTCAAACTGCAAGAAAAAGTGATATCGGACAGACCATTCCTAAAAGCCTTTGGTCTAACCGCTTCAAGTCCAGAACTGGTCATTTTCCGCATCGCAAAAGGCAAAGCCTACACATGGACCATGGAAACGAACTTAGCGCCCAAACAAAAAATCTCATTCGGCTAAACCCACCCACTTTTTCTTTTTTGGTTTGTCTGGCGCCTGAAACAACAGCGGATAGACCGCTTTACAGTTTCTGCAGCAAAGGGGCATTAGCCTCTAAATAGGTTAGCTGAAAACCATTATGCACCAAGCCATTGTGGTGCGGCAGGTTGTTTCTTTTCAAAAGCGCTGCTTTGTTTTAGGGTGGGGGTCTTTTTTGTGCGTATTGGTATCTGCGGGGTCTGCCTAGTCTTGTGAGTATGTTGTCTTTGACTAAGTCGACGAGTGCGTGGGCTACTGCTGTGCGGTCGTAGTGGAATCCGCGGCGGGCGAGTTCGCTGTGTACGTCGTCGAGGCTTTTGGGTTCGGCGAACCAGTTTTCTTCCCAGAGTTTTTGGATGATGCCTTTGCAGGTTTCGGCGCGTGGTGGGGGGGCGGGGCGTTCGGTTGTGGGGGTGGCTTGTTGTACGTCTTTTAGGCGGGCGGTGACGGTTGTGAGGATGCGGTCGACGGCGGTTTGGAGTTGGTCTTCTTGGGATTCGATTTCTATTTCGATGTTGCCGATTTTCATTTTGACTTTGATGGGTGGTTTTTGGGGTGTTTCTGTCAAGCTCTGACCCGCAGTTGTTGTATATTGTATTGCGCAAGATGTGCAAGCGCAACAGTTAAATACTTCACCAATAGATATTGCATATTGGTGAATCTTGGTGATTGAACAATACACAATAACAACAACTCCCAAATATAACTTTCCACAACCCACCCCCGACACCCCCCTACCCCAACGCTTCCTCGAACTCAGCATCAACAGCCTACGCCAAGTCCACAACACCCCCCTCCAAATCAACCCCCAACCCCTCCTCCACCCAGCCCCCACCGACTGCCCCACCCAACTCCAACTCAAACGCCAACCCCTAACCCTCACCCCAAACCACCAAGAAACCACCATCGCCGCCGTCGACACATCCACCATCAAAATCGGAGAAACAAAAACAGGCATAATCATCGCCATCCGCGGCGCAACCGTCCAAAGACAAAACCGAAACTACCACTACACACGACTAGGCCCCTTCATTTTCCACGTAACCGAAGAAAACAAAAACGCAGTCTACAACAACTTGGAACGGGACTGCTTCCACTCCCCCCACAGCGGCAGCTACAGATTCACGCCTCCGCTGATGCAGATGCCCACCCGTTTAGCCAGCCTTCTGGAGCGGTGGCTGCAAACCCGCCTCGCCCGAACCGCCAACAACGCAGTCATCCTTTTCGACGGCAGCCTCACAAGCGGAACCATAGACACCCCCGTGTACCGCATGCGCGAAATCCTATCTGCCGCCCGAAGAAACCACAACACCGTCCTCGCATTCAGCAAAGCCACCAGCATGCGCATCAACGGATACCTCATAACCGACCTGCTGCCCCAAGGCGAAGCGCCATACCTGCTGGAGACGTTGGGGTTGCGTTTTAAGCCGCCGACGGTGCCGCTGGGCGACGTTTACGTGGCGCGCCTGCACAAGGCAAACATGGCTTTCCGACTAGACATAGACTGTGAAATCCCCACTCAAAGCAGAATGGACGCCGTTGAGAGGCTTCTGGGAAACGATGCATTGCAGAACAGCTACCCCGAAACGCTGCGGCTGGCGCATATCCTATGCACGTTTACGGCAAACGAGGTTTTGGCGATGCAACACTTCATAACCCGCAGACACGGCATCCAAATCGTCAACCGACCAGACATGCATCGTCTACTGTTTGGTCCGTTTGGCAGGGAGGGCTACGCGTGAAACTCTACAAGAAAGAAGGCAACATCATCCAAGTGCTGAGCTTCCCCACCGAGAACGCAGAGAAAGGCGACTACCTGATGGTGGAGGACGCCGACGCTGCCAAAGCTCTCATAGTGCAGGTCATTGATGTGCAGTTTGCGGCGGTTCCAGGCGTGCTGGAAGAACTGCTGCGTACGTTGCCTGATGGGGGAGAGCCGATTCAGGGGGAAGACATAGACCCGCTGGAAATTGCTCCGCACATAACCTACATTCAAGATGCGAGTTTGTTGGTCTGCAAAATCCGTGCCACACTCGAAAATGGTGTGCTTAGCCCCAGCAGCAGCTGGCTGCCTAGCCGTTCGCAGTCGCTCATCAGGAAGCTGTCGGTTCCTGCGTTGATGAAGCTGGCAAAAGTCGATGGGGAGCGCCCCGTGATTTTGGGTGGAACCAAGGATTCCTCGTTGCTGACGGTGGACGCCACCGACCTTGACGGCACATTAAACATCATTACAGGCAAGAAGGGCTGCGGCAAATCGCACCTCAGCAAACTCCTCATGGCTAGTCTGGTCGGCTACAAAGCCACCGTCGTAATCTTCGATTTGAACGGCGAGTACGGCAGCATAGGCATGACCAACGACGGCAGACGCAACATGTACTACGACAAGATTTACGCGTTGACGCCCAGCCAAAACTTCAAAGTCGCCATAAACCAACTCCACCTCAACGTCGTGCTGGGAATTCTGGTGAACGCGCTGCATCTGCCGGGCACGTCGGCGCGGGAGTTCAAACGCATCTGGAAGCAACTCAAAGACCAAGGCAAACTGACGCTGGCAGACCTGCATGAAGCCATCCGAAGCTGCAACTGCAACCAGCACGTCCGCGACGCTTTAGCTTCACGGTACTTTTCGCTGGTGAACTCGGGCTTCTTCACTGACAACCTCGCCGAAGCCGCATTACTGGAGGACAGCCTGCTAAAAGCCAAAACCCAAGGCGGCGCCATCATCGTAAACCTGAAAAACACGGGCAACATCGACCGCCAAATCATCGTCGAATACGTGCTTGGCAAACTGGTGGATTCGCTGCAGGCTTGGAAGTTGAAGGCGGTTTTCCTCTTCGCCGAAGAAGCACACCTGTACCTGCGGGAAACCTACTGGGACGACATCGTCACGCGGATGCGGCACTTTGGCATATTCACCACATTCATCACAAACCAACCCGACACAGTACAGGAAACAATTTACCGACAGGCAGACAACATCTTCCTCTTCAACTTCACCAACGAACACGACCTCGACGTGGTCAGCCGCGCCGCACGGGTAGACGCCGAAACCGTCCGCAGCATAGCGCGGGATTTGCCGCCGCATCACTGCCTCACGTTGGGGCGCGTCGTGAGGGATTTCCCGATGGTCACACGGGTGCGTTCGCTGGACCTGAAAACCATGGGCGAAACAAGACTGTTCTTTGCCGCCCAGAAATAACAAAAACACCGTTGCACACTTGCAGGTGTCCTCTGACCCCCTCTCCTCGTTTTCTGCATACATCACTATTATCAGCCAAATATACCGCCTCCAAAACTAGGTGATTGTGCAGGTTACCCAATTTTTCATCATGGCGACTTCAACAAATGCCCAAAACAGTTTTCAGCGACAACACCACGGAACCCCATACTTCTTGCTGGGTAACCAATTATGGGAAGAAACCTAAAACTTATTAGACGTATAGGTTAAACCAAAAAGCGAATAACAAACAGGACTCTGGAACGTTGAAGGATTCATCAGGCAAAAAAGACAAGAAAAAGCGTTTTTCGGTTAAATTCTGCCCTAAATGCGGCTCCACCGACGTCTATTGGGCTCAGGGTATGCCTCAATTCTGGTCGCTGTGGGAATGCAGAAACTGCGGCTACCGCGGACCAGTCATTCTGGAAGACGGCAACCTCGCCACTAAACTTCAAGAGGACTGGAAAAACAAACAAAAACAAAAATGACTCTCTCGGCAACTCAACTCTTTACGCCTTCACGGGCAGACGCTCACGTTGGGGTGGCGGTTTGTTGCAGTTGTTTCTTGTTTTTTGTGAAGAATCGGCGAGAACTGGGCGTCAACTCGTAGGTCTCTACTTCCTCTAGCGGTACCCATCGGAGTTCATCGGCGTCGCTGTCGGCTTTGGGTTCTCCTGTGACTTTGACGGCGTAGTCAATTATGACGTAGTGGTATTCGATTTTGCCTTCGTCGTCTAGATGAACTTGGTCAACGACATCCACGAGGCGGGGCTCAGAGGCGGCTAACCCTGTTTCCTCAAAGGTTTCTCTAAGAACCGCCTCTTCAAGGCTTTCCCCCACTTCAACCCCGCCGCCGGGGATTGTCCATTCGCCCTTTGCGGGGTGATTGCCGCGTTTAGCCAACAAAAGCTTGCCTGCCTGCAGGATTACTGCACCGACGCCAACTACAGGTTGTTTAGGGTAACGCCTTTTCACCATGGTTTTGCCTTCTACTACTTCTAACGGTAATGCCCTAACAGGTTTAAGTCTTAACGCAAAAGGCAACTACATCTTCCGAAGCGTGTACGCCTTGAAGTGCACTACTTCTGTCTTGGCGGGACTTTTGAAAGCGGAAAACGGCAGTTTTTTCAACACAACAAAACCAGATTTTTCGGCAAGCTGAAGAACCTTGGTTTCATCATGGCAGTATATGCGGATGCCCGAATCCACGTATGAGGGTTTTCCCCGACCATCCATCAACGTGAAGCTAAACGTGCCGTTGCCCTTTAGCAGGCGGCGGGTTTCTTTGAAGAATACGTCTAGGTCCCTGACGAAATGAAACACCCCACAGCAGATGGCGTGATGAAATTTCTGTGCTTCAAAGGGCCAATCGCCAAGGCACAAATCATAGGTTTTTAATTCTTTTGCGAAGCCTTTTTCCCTGCAGACATTAAGCATTCCTTCTGAGTGGTCTACCCCATAAATATCTAAACCCGCTTTATGAAAAAGCACAGAACAAACACCAGTACCTATTCCAATGTCCAACAATGCTTCTTGGGGCTGTATATATTCAAAAATGAGCCCAAACAGAACTTCATGCGCATGCGACTCTACCTGCAAACATATTTCGTCATACTGAGCAGCGGATTTTTCATGCACCTTAATGACATCAGAGTTCATTATTAACTTCTTTACTGTTAATGAATATCAATGTCACGGTTCAAAAGAGCACAAGGTAAACTAAAAAAGAAAGAAGGGGGTTTACGCCCCTGATTTTTCAGAGACACGTCATCAGGCTTACTCATATCTTAGTGCGTCTACGGGCTTTAGTTTTGAGGCGCGCCATGCGGGGTAGAGGGCGAAGATTACGCTGACGCCTATGCCGAACAGCAACGCACCCCCAATAACTACAGGCGTGAAGACGGGGGTCAGAGTTAAGCCGCTGCCGACGCTAAACATGTTTTCCACGATGACAGCGACAACTTGGGCTAAGCCCCAGCCTGCGATGATGCCGAATACTCCGCCGATTAAGCCGATTATGGCGGACTCCGCAAGGAAGATGGAGAGCACTGTGCGGCTTTTCATACCCAACGCTTTGAGGATACCAATTTCCCGGGTACGTTCAATCAACGAGACAATCATGATGTTCATGATGCCGATGCCTGCGACCAGCAGCGAAATAGCAGCGATGCCCGCAACAAACAGCCCCAAGATGTTAATGATGTTAGTTAGGAGGTCCACGACGGCGTTTGGCGAGATGACGGTGACTTGGTTCTTGAAGTAGTCAGTTATCGCTTTGGTTGCCGAAGTGATAGTATCGTTGCTGCTGTCCGTCAACTTCACGATTATCATGCTTGCTTCGTCAGTTCCAAAGAAGCTTTCTGCTTTGGAAAGCGGGATGTAGACGCCTTGGTCAGAGGGACCCACAAAGCTGAAGCCTCCGATTTTCTCAAGCACTGCAGAAACGTGTCCAGTGTATGTTTCATTCTGGAAGTTCAACTGCGTCACGTTAGTCCAGATGACATCAACGTTGTCTCCTGCATTCACGAATATGGTTCCGTTCAGGCGGGGGTCACTTACGCGGGCGCCGATGACTATATCGTCCTCTGAGGGGGTAAGCGAGATTTCCCCAGCGACGGCTTTGAACGTGCTACCGTAAACGTTGTCATATGCTGCAAAGTCCACACCCGTGATGGTGCTGACTTGCTTGATGTTGTCGCCGACCTGGAGGTAGCCTGACTGGGTTATAACCGCAAAGGATGAAACAATCCCAGGGTCCAGCGCGGAGTTAATTTCCTGCGTGTAGTTTAGGAACAGCTTAAAGTTAGAGCTGGTTACCCCGCCGCCGCCTAATCCGCCGCCACTGTCTCCTTGGTCACCGCCGCCGAAGCCTCCGCCTCCACCAAATCCGCCTGTGCTGGTAGTTACGATTAGCGTGTCTGTAGCTAACCCTTGGCTGAGCTGCGTCTGAATGGTGTCGGTCATGCCCTGCGTTATGCCAAGTAACGCAACAATCGCCGCTATACCAATTACGACACCCAACGTGGTTAAGGCGGCGCGGAGTTTGCGGAGTTTAATTGCGCTAAACGAGTAAGAAAAAACATCCCGTGTCCGCATGTTAATTCACCATATCCGAGACTATTCTGCCGTCGAAAACCTTGACGGTGCGTTTAGCTTCGTTTGCCAGATTCTGGTCATGAGTCACCATGATTATTGTAACGCCGTCAGCGTTGAGTTTCTTTATTAACGCGATGACTTCCTCAGCGGTTTTCGAGTCAACGTTACCTGTCGGCTCATCCATCAACAGAAAACGCGGATTATTTGCCAACGCACGGGCAATCGCCACCCGCTGCTGTTGACCGCCGCTGAGCTCCGCTGGCTTGTGCGTCATTCGATCCTTTAAGCCCACCGACACAAGAAGACCCTCAGCGCGTTTTATCCGCTCAGCCTTAGTTACGTCTGCGATGGACAGGGCAAGCTCTACGTTGCCTTTTGCGGTAAGCCGCGGAATCAGGTTGAAAAATTGGAAGACAAAACCGATTTTACATCTGACATCGGTGAGTTGATTATCGTTAAGCGTGGACAGGTCAACGCCGTCTATGAGCAGTTTTCCAGAGGTCGGCTTATCCAACGCGCCGATGAGGTTTAAAAGAGTGGATTTGCCGCTTCCGCTAGGTCCCAAAATGGAGAGGAATTCTCCCCGTTCCACCTTGAGGTTTACGCCTCGCAACGCTTCCACTGGTATTTTTCCAAGCATATACGTTTTTTTAAGGTCGGTTAATTCGACAACAGGTGTTGCCACTGACATTTGCTTTCACGTCCTCTATTGTTTACTGGAAAGTTTGTTGTGTTTTAATAAAGGGTATCTCATGGAGCATATACACCACAGATGCATCCTCAAACTTGCAGAGGGTTAAGGGGGCGGCTGGTTAGGTTCTTTTTCTTCAAGCTTTTCCCGCATAAGTTTTTCTTCTAAACTGACAAGTTGATCCATGCGATGCCCCCATTTCCTAAAGAAACGGTACTGCGCAATCATTACACGTATACTGTAAATTAAAAATGCCGCTAGAATAAAAGGGAAAATGTAAACGACTATGTCCACGCCCATTCTTACCGCTCGGAAAAACAACAGGATAAACGTCACCAGTAGCGTGCTTAAAATTGTGAGGCTTATCAAAGTCCCAGTTTTAAACCTACGCCATTCTCGGTTCAGCTCGGAGAGGAGGGAATGCATTGTTTTTACGGGGTAAATTTCCTCTCTTTCTTTTTCGTCCATTTCTTTTCGTCTCTGTTTTCTTTGCGGCAGTTATATAGATGATGCACCAAAGGTGCACGCCTGCTACAGTAGGGAAGGCAGCGAATCTCGCAGGTCAGCGTAGATTTTTCTTCCTTCTGCTGCAATTAGGAGTTGCCCATCAGGAGTGTCCTTAACGAAGTTTTTTTCTTTCAGGAAGGTTAAGTGCTTCAAGAAGTCATCGTAGGAGACATCGGTTGCTTTTCTCCAAACGTGAGTGCGCAGTTGAGGCTTGTCAGCGAAGAACAGAAACTCTAGAATTTCAAATCGTATCTGAACTGCGCCTTTTCTTTTATCGGTCATTGTTACCCCACCAAGCTTCACTGCACAAGATTCATGTCGGATGGTTCACTATTGATTAAAGCCCATTTAAAGTGTTAGCCAAAACTGAGCACCTGCAACAAAAAAGTGAGGGGAGTTGAAAAAGGGGGCGAATTACTTGTTGAGGAATCTCCATGACAGCACAATGCAGATTGCAGTCACCACGGCGGCAAAGGCTCCGACGTAAACGAAGTCGGTAACTAGACCTGAGTATCCGTTGCTGAATATCATCAGTCGGCGCACGGCGTCCAGAGTGTAGGATATGGGGTTCACGTCGGCTATGGCTTTGAGCCAGCTAGGCATCAGGTTCGTTGGGAAGTAGGCGCTGCTGGCAAACATCAACGGCAACGTCACCAAATTGAAAATTGCCTGCGGCGTTTCCATTCTTGTTGTCCGCAGTGTTATGGCGGTGAACATCGAGGACAAGCCGATGCCGATGAGGAACACGATTGCAAAGACGCCCAGCACGCTGAAAACGGTAAAGTTCGCGCCCAACTGAAGACCCAGCAGGTAGGCTATTACCGTTACTATGGCGGCTTGAAACACCGAGCGAATTGCTGCAGATATCACTTTGGAAACCACGATGGTTGACCTTGCAACTGGGGTGCTTAGCACTTTATTCATGAAACCTAAGCGTCTGTCCCAAACAACCGACATGCCAGTGAACGCCGTCGTGAACACGGTTACGAATGCCACCATGCCCATAGCCATGAAGGAGAAGTAATCCCCAGTGTTGAATGTCGAAGTCATGATTTGACTCTGTAAACCACCCAACCAACCGCTCAACAGTTGCTGCTGCTGCGCAGTTAAGGTTGCAACTAATTGTTGAGGCATCGGGGGCATTGATGCACTTGAGAAGATAGCACCGATGTTCATTGCTTTGCCCAGCAGAGCTAACCACAGAACTGGCTGGATTATGCCTAAGATGAATACAACGGGGTTTTGGTACCATTTCTTGAGGTCACGATGAGTTAACGCCCATAAACCATGAAACCTATTTTTTGAAACTTGAGTTTCTTCAACGTCGGCGGGGGCGGTTTTGTTTTGGCTCATTGCCTTGCCCTCCGTACTGCTGCGCGCTGCTTGAACACGTTTTCTCTGGATTCTTCTGCGTCACGCATAGACTTTCCCGTGTACTGCAGATAAACTTCGTTGAGGGTTGGTTTTGTCAACGAAAGTTTTGTGACAACATACCCGTTTTTCCTAAGAGCCTCAATGATTAGGGGTGCGGTGAGTTCGCCGTTTGAAGATTTGATGATGTAGGAGGCGTTTTCTTTTTTGACTTCTTTTACGTGTTCAATTTCGCTGATTATGTCGGTGATGTCTGCGTCTTTTTGGATGCTTAAGGTGATTATGTCTCCACCGAGGCTGTCTTTGAGGGCTGAGGGCGTGCCGATGACAACAATTTTGCCATGGTCTATGATGGCGATACGGTCACATAAGGCGTCCGCTTCCTCCAAATAATGCGTCGTCAAAAACAGAGTCATGCCAAACTGCTTCTTGAGCATCTTCACGTAATTCCACGTAGCCGCACGCGTCTGCACATCCAAACCCAGCGTCGGCTCATCCAAGAAAAGCACTTTGGGTCTGTTGATTAAGCCGCAGGCAAGTTCCAGTCGGCGACGCATGCCGCCTGAATATGTCTGGACACGTTTGTCTTTGAACGCGGTTAACTCTACAAGCTGCAACAAGTCTAGGGCACGCTTCTTGGAAATTGACCGTGGGATGCCGTATAGGTCGGCGCAAAGCAGGATATTTTCGTAGCCTGTTAGGTCTTCGTCTGCAGTGTATTCTTGGGGTACCACGCCTATGGCGTTTCTTACGTCAAGGCTTTGTTTGGCTATGTCGCCGCCTAGGATGGTGGCGGTGCCGCTGGTGGGCTTAAGGACAGTTATGAGCATGCTGATGGTGGTGGTTTTGCCTGCCCCGTTCGGACCCAGAAACCCAAAGATTTCTCCGTGTTTTACGCTGAAGTCAATGTGGTCCACGGCGGTTAAGCTATGATTGAAAACCTTGGTTAAGCCCTCGACTTCAATCACGTTTTCGGCTTGGTTCATTTGGATTCGCCTTTGAGTTTGCTGTTTATCTCTTCCAGTTTTGCAGATGCATTGTTAATTGCCTTGAGTGCTTCGTCGACGGCTTGCTCGGAATACTTTTCCCTCAAAGTGTTGCCCAGTTTAACCGTCGAAGTAGCAAAACGCTTCATTGAGAGCCCTATCTGCTGGGATTTTTCTGGAGGCATTTTCATGAAGAACCTGTCAAAAAACGGCTCAGCAAAGAAACCGCCTTCCTCACGCACTTTGTGCCTCATTTTGGTTTGCTCTTCCAGCAGGGCTTTACCGCTTTGGGTTAGCTCGTAACGTTTGAGCCCATTTTCCGTTGGCAGTTCCTTTATGTAGCCGTTATCTTGGAGCCATGAAAGCAAGGGGTAAATTGAGCCAGGACTAGGCTTCCACGTTCCGCCTGTGTGTTTTTCGATTTGTTCCATGAGTTCGGAGCCGGACATGGGTTTTTCGTTTAGGGCTTCAAGTACGTGGTAGCGTATGAATCCTTTGGGCACCATGGCGTTGTGCCTCATCCAGTTTCGTTTGTGATGAAACATTCTGTATCACTACTGATATTGCCTTTGATATCAACAGTGATATCGCTACCGATATTTAAACCTGATGCCCAAACAAACACCCAAAAACAAAGCAAACACTAATTCACTACAGTGCCGACTTTTTCGCCCTTCACTGCAGCCAAAATGTTCTGGGGTTCAAACCCGTTCACCACAACAAGCTTCACATGCCTCCGCTTCAGAACCTTCACGGCTTCGGGGTCGATGATTTGGTGTATGCCTGCCTTGTGAACCGTCTCCGAAAGAACACCCTGCAAATCCTCAAAACTCAACTGATCCTGCTTGACGGCGTCGGCAAACTTACGGGGATCCTTATCAAAGATGCCTTCCTGGTCAGTGCCCTTCACCAGCAAATCAGCATTAACCCGCTCCGCAACCAAAGCAGCAACAGCGTCGGTAGTGATTCCAGGCTTCAAGCCGCCCATAACCGCAATTTTCCCCTCGGCAAGACACTCCGCCGCTTCATCCAGCGTTACAGCCACTTTGCTGCATGCGTCGTCGCCGAATTTTTTGAGGAAAAGCTGGGCGAAAAGACGCGAAACCGAAATGGCGACCTCGTCCTGCGCCTGCATCTCCAGCCCAAGGTTTTTCGCGATTCCGATGAAGTCCCGCGCCAACGTGCCGCCGCCGACAACCACGACGACTTCGTTGCCTTGGGCTTTAATGGTCTTTAACAGTTCAACGTATTTACTCATCAATTCGGTGTTTACGGGCGACGCGACAACCGAGCCGCCGATTCTGAAGACTGCACGCATGACTATACCGCCTCTTACTTGTTGCATATACCTCGGGGTTCGGGGTTAAAAATCCTTCAGCTCCAAAACAGCAAATCAAAGCATTTTCGCATTTCCGTGGGGTAGGCTGAAACTCCAAGCCTGTTCTGACGGAAAGAAAAGGTAGTTCGCCTGTTTCCTCTTTCACCTTTAATGAAGCAGCGATAGGAGGAAATCGCATGTTGGAGAGCATAACCGTTAAATCTTCAGCAGCGGCATTTTCTCACAGAATCAGCGGTAGGTTGGAGAAAAACGAGGGTAGATACAGTTATTGTGCGTTTAAGCGGGGAAATGGGCGTAAAGAGTGAGTGGACAAGACGCATCTACGAGAAGAAACTTGTTGAAAACATGAAGTTTGCCCTCAAAGCTCAGAGCCTCAAGCCTGCAGCCATTGTCCGCGCAAGAGGCAGAATCTACGTTAAAACTCCTGCGGCAACAGAAACCGCACACGCGCTTACAAGGGTTTTTGGCATAAGCAGCCTTTCCCCAGCCACGCAAACCACTTCTGAGTTGGCAGATGTAACCCAAACTGCCCTTGAAACTGCAGAAGCCGCAATCGCCGAAAACGCCACATTCGCCGTGCGCTGCCACAGGGTTGGAACCCACACGTATAGTAGCCCCGAAGTGTGCCGCATGCTGGGCGAACAAATCCTCGAACACTTCGTGCAGCGTAATCTGAAAGTTAACCTTACCGACCCCGACGTGACGTTGACGGTGGAAATCCGTGACAAAGAAGCCTACATTTACGCTGAAACATACCCCGCACAGGGAGGATTCCCGTTGGGAACGCAAGCTAAAACCGTTTGTCTGCTCAGTGGCGGAATGGACAGCCCCGTTGCATGTTGGCTCACCATGAAACGTGGCAGCCCTCAAGTTCCTGTTTACATCGATAACGCGCCCTACACTGATGAAGCTACACGGCAGAAAGCGCTTGAAACGGGCAAGAAGCTCAAAGAATGGAGCACGGGGCACATGAACAGAATCTATGTTGTTCCAAACGGCGAGAACATCAGGCTTATCCAGCAAAACACGCCAGCCCGATTTACCTGCCTCTTGTGCAAGCGGCTTATGTATCGTATAGCTGAACATGTAGCGGATAAAGAAAAAGCGTTTGGCATCGTGACAGGTGAAGCCATCGGCGAGCAAGCCAGCCAAACCATGCATAACCTCTGCGCCATAGACGAAGCGGCAACCCGATATCCCATTCACCGTCCCCTGCTGGGATTTGACAAGCTGGAAACCGAAGCCATCGCACGCAAAATCGGCACCTACCAAGCCTCCACCGCCAAAACACAAGGCTGCAGCGCCGCACCCTCCATGCCCGCAACCCAAGCAAAACTTGCAGCAGTCAAAGAAGCCGAAGCTAAACTGGATGTGGCGGCTATGGCTGAAGCGGCGTTTGCGAAAGCCGAAGTTTTAGCCCTGTAATTCCGCTTGTTGGGGGATGGGCTGTTTTTTGCGCAGGTCAATTACGGTTGTGCCTGCGAATTTGTCAAAGTACCTGACGAATTTTTTGTCATTTAGGACGTATCCGACGACTAGGTCGAAGGGTAAAACGACTTTGCCAAAGTTTCGGACGGCTGCGTGTTCGTAGGAGATTTTTCTGTTGTCAGGCTGGACAACCATTAAGCCTAGCAGGCGTTTGCCGATTGTTTGTCCGTTGAAGCCTTCCATGATGGTGCTGTATAGCCAGATGAGTCCTGCAGCTACAAACAGGATGTTCAAGCCGACTATCAACCAGTTAACCCAGTTGGTTAAGTTAAGCGCCACAACCGATTGAATCATAAACAGTGCAGCCAAAGCAAACATGACAAAAAAGTCCACAACATACGCTAAAGCCCGTTTGGCAAAAGACGCCAGCCGAAGCAGCGAATCTTTCCCGTTGGCGTTTGGCATTTCAGCCCAAGATTCCACGTCTCGGATTACTCTGACAGCGTTTTCTCCCGCGCGGGTGAGGGCATATTTTCCTGATTCCTTCTGCTCGATGAATTCGGATAGGCTGCGTATGTGAAAGCTCAGTTTGCCTGTGTCAACGTTGAGTGCGTTTAGCAGGTCGGTGAAGCTGCTTTCCCCTTTGTCGCAAAGCATCAGCAGTATTTCTCGTCGTATCCTGTGGGAAAGAACCGAAAGTATCTTGGTGACGGTTTCCTGATTGGCTGTCATTGCCTAAAACCTAATTCGCGTTTACCAAAGCGGTAACGCTTGCTGAATCTGATTATGCTATAACTTGCTGAACGTGCATATAAGTTAAACTCCAAAGCCTGTAGGTTTCATTCTTATTAAGCCTGAAGTCATATTTTTACAACTATGTCGTCAGCTGAAGTCGCCGTGCAAGTCTATCGGATGCTGGAACCTGAAGACCTCAGAATGCTCCAAATCATAGAAACAGGCATGACTAGCCGCGAATATGTGCCCAAAGAGCAACTGCAAAAATACGCTAAGGTGCCCATGGATAGAGTCGACTTTGAACTGAGCAGACTCGACAAGCTGGGTTTAATCTACCGAATGCAAGGCGGCTACGTCGGATACACCCTGAACTACTCGGGCTACGACTGCCTAGCCATAAATGCGTTTGTCAAAGCAGGCGTCTTGGAAGCCTTCGGTAAATCGTTGGGGGTAGGCAAAGAGGCAGATGTCTTTGACGCATTAAACCCAAAAGGCACCCGCGTGGCAGTAAAGTTTCACAGGCTGGGGCGCGTGAGTTTTCGGCAGACCCGACGTAAACGCGGTTACACGCTGGACCGTGCAGGCTGGCTGTTCCAGTCGCGGTTGGCGGCTGAAAAAGAGTTTGAAGCCCTAAAACGGGTACATGCATATGGGGTTGCGGTTCCTGAACCGATTTTTCAGAATCGACATGCCATCGTGATGGGCATGATTGAAGGCGGAGAGTTGGCGCGGTGGAGGGAACTTGACGAGCCCGCGCAAGTTCTGCAAAGGATTTTGGCTAATGTGCGGCTGGCCTTTTTAGATGCGGATTTGGTGCATGGGGATTTAAGCGAGTACAACGTGATTGTGAAGCCCGACATGGACGTGCTAATTATTGATTGGCCTCAATCTGTGCGCAGAAACCATCCGAACGCGGAAGATTTGCTGGTTCGGGATGTGAAGAATATTCTGGTTTTCTTCCGCCGCAAATTCAGGGTTAAAGTTAACCTTGAGTCCGCTTGCGAGTTTGTATCGGGAAAAACACAAGTGCTAGAGGTTTAGTGTCTTGTGGCGTCCAAGATGATGTATAGCACGTTGTTTCCGCGGAGAAGCACATTACCGTAGTTGGTAAGCATCTGCTGCTCTCTGTATTCGGTTGCGCCTTCAAGCAGAATATTCATGTGACCATCAACCTTAATCATTTTACCCTTGTATTCGCAGCCGTTTTTCAAGACGACCTCAATGTTTCCGTGAAGCTGCTTGATGAGCACATTTAGCGGTTTTTTGCTGGGTTCCATCATGGCACCGTGATCATACGTATTGGGATGCATACACTCACAACCCAACGCGACATATAAAAGGTTTATGAAAACAACAACGAAGTTTTCGTTGGCCAGAATTTATAGAATAGGGAAAAATACAGCAGCCACGAAATTATGACAGCACTCATTGTCGAGGAGTATCGACTATTAGGTCTTCCACTAAAAGCAGCTAAATACCCTTTTCTGAAAGCGGAGTTAAGCCTACAGATGTACGATACTCATTAACTATTGGTAGTGCTTCTGTAATCTTTTCTGCAGCTCTACTTGCGCAAACATGTCTATCTTGATTGGCTGAAACTGAACATATGAAACCTAGCCGAATTAAGTAGGTAACAACTTTCAAAATCGAGCTCTTCTCGCTACGAGGTTTTCCTTTGGGTATATTATCAAGCGAAGTATGGCCCAAATGCTGATTTTTACCTTCGCCACACCAATACCTATCAACCCATAATTTATTTAATACAAAACCTGCGTACCCACGCTCCTTTGTCTTCATAGAAGACAGGTTTTTTGGTGACATAAATGTGGAATTACTGCTCACCGTTTAAATGTTTCGGCTTTGCAATATTTTACAATCTTATTGGTAAATAGTAAACTTTAAGTGTGAATTAGCACTATACTGCTTCTGAGGTTGAAGCTTTATGCAAAAAATCCAGAAAGGCAGTGGAAGAAACGCAGACTCCGAGGCATATGCAACAAGAGGACCCTTCTCAAGCATTTTTGGGGGACCAATAGCTAGGCTCTTCGACCAAGCATACATTGTAGGAAATTCAGAGCAAACGATCTCAATGTTGTCTGAATCAACTAACCTCTCGTACAAGACTACAAAAGACGCGTTAAAGAAACTTGTGGATATGGGCTTTGCCGTACCAACAAGAAAAATTGGAAATGCTCAGGCATATAAATTCCACGTAGAAAACCACATGAGTAGTTTGCTTGAATGCGGTGCACAGTTCCAAAAAGAACGCAAAGACATTTAATTCCAACCTTTTTCCGATTTTATGAAAATACTTAGCGGTAACTATGTTCAATCATTTTCAGTTCGCTTGCTTGCGTTTTGTATTAAGTACCCCTTTTTTGTCTGCAATTGTTATTTCGCATGTGTTCTACTATGCTTTTCGCATGTCTTTCGTCGTGGTTACACTCTAGTCTAGTATGTTCTTTCGGTAGTGTTTATCTGTCAAAGAAAACTCTGTAGGTTCTGCTAGCATGTTGGGCTCAATTTATCTTTTAAGGTGAACAAAAATTTCTGGAATCCGTTAGATTTCCCTTGTGGTTGTTCTGAAAGCTTTATACTCGTGTTTTTTGTGAGTATTTCGAAGGTTATGGTTTCGTGATGGGTTCTTCTGAGGTTCTCATTAAGGCTCGCGGTTTGACTAAGCGGTTTAACAGTTTTACGGCAGTGGATGGTATAGATTTTGAGGTTTGCAGCGGTAAGTGTGTGGGTTTTTTGGGACCTAACGGGGCAGGCAAAACCACCACGGTGCGTATGATTTACTGTTTTCTGCCCGTAACCGACGGGGAATTGACGGTTGCAGGCTTGGATGTCAAGACTCAAGACCGCCAAATCAAAGGGTTAATCGGCGTTTGCCCACAGGAGGATAACCTTGACCCCGACTTCTCCGTAATTAAGAACTTGCAGGTCTACGCGAGGTACTTTGACATCCCCAAGCAGGAAGCCACCAAACGCGCCGAGGAGCTGCTCAAGTTCTTTGCGCTGGAAGAGAAACGGAACGCCCACGTTGAGTCGTTGTCGGGCGGCATGAAAAGGCGCCTGATTATGGCGCGTGCCCTCATAAACCAACCTAAAGTCCTGCTGCTTGACGAACCCACAACAGGGTTAGACCCGCAGGGAAGACACCTTGTCTGGGACGAAATCCGCACCCTCCGAAAACAAGGCGTAACCATCATTTTAACCACGCATTACATGGAGGAAGCCGAAGCCCTCTGCGACCGCATCCTCGTCGTAGACAACGGCAAAATCATCCAAACAGGCGCACCCAAAGAACTCATCAAGCAGTACGTGGGCAAAGACGTTTTGGAAGTGGAGTACGACGAGCAGATGGTGCAAACCCTCAAACAGGAACTGCCCGACGTGGAAGTTGAGGTTTTCGGAGACCAAGTCCGCGTCTTCGCCAAGCAACATGGCTCCTTTGAGCAAATCATCAAACAGTTCCCCGACAAAAACGTAACCATCCGAAACGCGAACTTAGAAGACGTGTTTCTGAAGCTAACAGGGCGGAGGCTACGAGAATGATGCCCAAGCTGACTTACCGCGTCTGGAAAGTGTGGCGCCGAAACGCCGAAGTCTTCACCAAAACCATATTCGTTAACTTCATACCCTCAATGCTGGAGCCCATTTTGTACCTTGCAGCCTTCGGACTGGGACTCGGCGCATACTTTGGTGCAGAAGTTTTCCCCGGCGGCGCCAGCTACATCCAATTCATAGCGCCAGGCTTGATATCCATAGCTATTATGTACGGAAGCTTCTTTGAATGCACCTACGCCTCGTTTGTCCGCATGTACTTCCAGAAATCCTTCGACGCCATCATCGCCACACCCATAAGCGTCGACGAAGTCATCGCAGGTGAAACGCTTTGGGGCGCAACCCGAGCAACCATAAACAGCACCATAGTTCTGGCAGTCGTCGCCGCTTTCGGCTTAGCTTCCAGCCCAACGGCTCTTTTAATTCCCGTGGTCGCCTTCTTTGGCGGGCTCCTGTTTGCGTCTTTGGCGATGTGCTTCACCGCGTTAGCGCCAAGCATCGACTTCTTCAACTTCCCCGCCTTCCTATTCATAACGCCCATGTTCATCCTAAGCGGAACCTTCTTCCCCATACCAGACGTAATTCAGGGCGCCGCATTGGGTGCGCTACCGCTCACGCATGTGGTGAACTTGACGCGGGGACTCCTCACAGGCAACTTCCTTCCGCTTGCAGGACTCAGCGGCGTAAGCGTAGCGCTTCTGGGACTGGCATGGCTAGCAGTTGCAACCACCGTCTTCTTTGTGCTAAGCATACACCTCATGAAAAAAAGACTAATCAAATAAGTAACCGCAAAGCCCACCAAACAGATTCAGCTTGCAGATGCGTACCTTCGCAGCTCCTTGATTTTGTGGATTTCAATCGAGTTGCTGGCGTGCTTGGTCGTGGTTCTCACACCCGCAGTGAACAAAACCGTTTCCTCGTCGCCCAACAGATGCATATTGTAAAGCTGATTTGCCACGGCAGATATTAGGTCTTTTTCGTCGCTGTAATCCATCAGAACAGGTTGCACGCCGAAAGTGAGCTCCAACTGCTTTTTGACTTTAATTTCAGGCGTCACCGCAATTATCGGCTGCGCTATCTTGAAACGCGCAATCACCCGCGCCGTGTAGCCCGAACGCGTCAACGTCACAACCTTATTGACAGGCATACTTTGACATATCCGTTGGATGGCTCGGCTCACCGTGTCAGAAATGTTGACGAAGGCGGTGTCTTCCACGTTGCTTTTGACGGCTTTCTCGGTTTCCCCTGCAATCCGACTCATCATATCCACCGCCTCAACAGGGTACTCGCCAACCGCTGTTTCCCCTGAAAGCATAACCGCATCTGACCCGTCCATAATGGCGTTTGCCACATCGCTGACTTCCGCTCTTGTCGGATTCGGCTGATGAACCATCGACTCAAGCATCTCAGTCGCAGTCACCACCAGCTTGCCCTTCTGGTTGCAAAGTTTTATGAGGGATTTCTGAACCAGCGGAACCCGCTCAGGCTCAATCTCCACACCCAAATCGCCCCGAGCAACCATGATGCCGTCGGCAACCTCCAAAATATCCGGGGCGTTTTCGACCCCCTCGGAGTTCTCAATCTTCGCGATTATCGCACCCTCAAAGTTTTGGGCTCGAAGCTTCTCCACATCCGCTCGGTTTCGGGTGAACGAAAGCGCAACGTACTCCGCATCCAGTTTCTTGGATAGCTCCACAAGTTTTATGTCGCGATCAGAGAGCGTCGAAACAAAAAGATGCTTGTTAGGCACGTTTACGCCTTTACCGTCTTCCACGACACCGCCGTTGAGAACACGTAGGCACAGCTTCCGATTTGCCTTCTCCGCAACGCAAGTCCTGATTTTTCCGTTGTCAATCAAAACCAAATCGTCCACAGCCATCTTGTCATAGAAATCATGGTTAAAACAGAATTCACCCTCTTTGAAGCCAACCTCAAAAGTGTCCCCTTTGCGGAGAACCTTCTGCTGGGCTGCCCGGATTCTGATTTCGGGTCCCTTGATGTCCATTATTATGGGTATGTCCGCGATTTCCCGCACTGCCCTGATGGCTTTCTCGTATCTGGCGGGGGTTCCGTAGGCGGTGTTTAGTCGGGCGCCGTTCATGCCTGCCCTAAACATGTTCTGGAGAACAGTCTTGGAAACGCTGGCGGGACCTATAGTGCATATGATTTTGGTTTTCTTCACAGAACTCTGCCTCTGCGCAGTCTAAACAACGACTAAACTATGACGGCTGTACAGTTAAGGATGACGGCGCCCTCTTTGCTACAGAAACATCGCTAAAGCAAACGCAAGAATGATGGATACCGCATAGATTAACATAGCCACATGAAACATGGGCAGCGCCTTCAACGCGGACATGGAGTCTCTTCCCTTCAGCACCCTATAGGTTCCCACCGACAGCAACAAAACACTCACCGAGAAGCCGCCCAGCAGCAAATAGGAGCCAAACGCAAGCAGAAAAACCGCTGCCATGGCAAACTGTGCACCACTGAACCCTGCCACCCAAAAGCTTGTGCCGCTCAACCCATACATCGTGGAGATAGTGTTCATCTTGCGGGCTTCGTCATTGGCGACATCAACAAGGTCGTTGACGCCCAAGTGCGCTTGCGCCAGCGGATAAAAGAACAGGAACAGCAGCACCGCGTTCAAGTCTGGTTTGCCCACGCATAGGTAACCTGCAACGAGGAAAAGCGTGAAGTCCACCCGCCCTATAAGCTGCGCTATGGGAAAACTTTCGTTTCGCTTCTTCACCTGATAGAAGCACTCAAGGCAGTAACAGGTTATCATTATACCAAAAACGTAGAATGCATTGGGAAAAGGCAACGTAAAAATCAGCGCTGACGTAGCGGCTACCAGCAGACCAAAAACCAGCACGGCTTTTTGCCTTGTGATTAAACCTTGGGCGACGGGTCTTTCGCCGAACGGCCTCCAGTACTTAGTCAGCTTATTCGCATCCACGTCTTTCTTGTCGTACTCCACATCTACAATGTCATTCAGAACCAGCCCCGCCTCAAACCCCAAAAAAGCAATCAGAACAGCTTGAACCACTAGCAGATATGAGAAGCCGCCGTAAACGTGGAGAGCCAAAAACAGCCCTGCACAGAAAAGGGTGGGCCAAACAAAAAAGAAGTGTAGCCGAGTAAGGTCTACGTACGCTTTGAGGCTTGCTTTGGCTTTCATGCTGATTCCATGCGGATTTAGCTGTCATACAATGATTTAAATAAATAAGGTATTTGCATCAATAATTAAGCTGGAGGAACCAGCCGCGTCCAAGCTCCACGCTTTCGCTCAGACCTTGAGGGTTATCCGCGTCCACATAGTTTTAGGCGGCGTTCTCGCTTTCTGTGTGGGAGCGCTTTTGGCAGCGGCAAACGGCGGACAAATCGACCCCGCAACGGTGGTGCTTTGTTACGCGGTGGTTTTCTTTGGCGACCTTTCAGTTCATTACAGCAACGACTATTTCGACGTTAACGTGGACAAGCGCGCCGAGAAGAAGACGTTCTTTTCAGGCAGTCGTGTTCTCGCATTGAACCCTCAACTTCGTCCAGCAGCCCACAAACTGGCTAGCGGGTTTCTGTTTTTGTCCTGTGTATTAGCCGCGGGGGCGGTTGCTTTTGCAAAGGTACCCGTTGAACTGTTTTTGCTTGTGTTGGTTACGAATGGCGTGGGGTGGGCTTATTCTGCTCCGCCTCTTCGGTTGGTTGCTAGGGGCATAGGCGAAGTTGTTGTGGCAACGGGTACAGGTTTTGTTATTCCAGCTGTGGGGTACCTGTCGGTGAGAGGGCAATTTGACTCCTTGTTTGCGTATCTTGCGGTGCCCTTCGTGCTGTACGGGTTCATACTCAGTCTCAGCCTTGGAGCTTCCGACATTGAAATCGACAGGGAATGCAAAAAAAGAACCCTCGCCGCTCGGATAGGCGAGCACAAAGTTTTCGTTTTAATTGCGGCGTCTGCGGCTGCTGCGACGGTAACGCTTGCTGTGTATGCTTGGCAGCTGACCTTTGGGGTGGTTGACTTCCGAGTGGTGGCTCTCGGCTCAATTATGCCTCTGGCTGCAGGGTTGTTTGGCTTTGCAAGGCGTTTTTACAAAAAAGAAGTTACCCACTTAATTACGTTAAACATTGTTTCGCTGTTTCTGTTTAACGCATTCATGGTTGCCTACCTCACATTAGCAGTCTGATGACAGCGCAACACCTCAAAAAAGGAACGCGGAACATTGTAGTATACACGTTTTTGGGTTTTGATATTGAGGATTCATATGTTTTAAAAGTGGTTACGGCGAAAAGTTACTTGTGCTGCAAGAATGTTAGCTGTGGCAAAGTCTAAACGAGCTGTAACGCCGATATTAGCGACGCTACTAATCATTGTGTTGGCTGTGGCGGCTGTCGCCGTAACTTATTCTTGGATAACAACCAACGTTGAAAACACAGCTCAGCAAGCAGGCGTTTTCCTGTACGAGGCAAACGTCGCGTTCAGGTCTGACAACATTATAACGGTAGCCGTGGGAAATTCGGGGGTTTCAGATACAAGGATTCTTGCAGTATACGTTGGAACCTCAGAATCAAGCGGGGAAACCCAATCAACCTCACCTGCCCTGCCCATTCCTCTTGCGGCGGGTCAACTGACCAGCTTCAACCTGTCATACGCTTGGGAGGCTGGCGTCATATACGATTTCAAAATAGTTTCCCCTGTACTGCAGCAAGTTTTGTCTTTCAAAGCGCAGGCACCGCCAGAAGCAACAGCGTCTACCTCGCCAAGCGCCACTCCTTCATCATCCCCGAGCCCGACGCCGACAGCAACACCGACGCCAACCCCAACCGCGACTCCAACTCCTACGCCTTCCCCGACTCCTACTGCCTCGCCTACGCCTTCTCCTACGCCGACGCCGTCCCCTGTTATGGTTGACGTGAATTTTGCATCTAGTGGACTAAGCAAGTACGATGACGTTGTCCTTACAATTGACGGTAAAGACTATGATTATTGGGATTTGCCGTGGGAGACTTTTAACTGGCTGTCAGGAACAACCCACACCGTAGTTGCTTCAACGCCCCTCACTGCATGGAACGACGATATCTACCGCTTCTCAAGTTGGACAAACGGAAATGGGCTAGTCGAAGCTTCAGGAACATTTACTGTGCCGCATTCAGATACAGAGGTCACAGTAAACTATGTGCGCACATCAGTAACGGTGACGTTTGCGACATCAGGTATAAGCAATGTAAACGATGACATACTCACCATAGACGGCACGGGATACGACTACTGGAACATGCCCAGCTTCAAATGGGAAAAAGGCACAACTCACACGGTAACTGCAGAGACGCCGCTCACAGGCTGGGACGAAAAAATCTACGGATTCGTCAGTTGGAAAAACGGGGAGGGATTGGTTGGAGCCTCGGGAACATTCACCGTAGCAGACACAAATACCACAGTAACCGCGAACTATGAGGTCATCTCGGTTCAGATACAGTTTGCAACAAGTTCTCTGCCCACTTTCTCAGGCGGAGTCGTCCTCACGATAGACGGCGTAGGATACGACTACTGGGATTTGCCCTCCACCTACTTCATGTGGGCAAAAGGCTCAATCCACACTGTGTCGGCGTCAACCCCCCTCAGCGGCGAGGACCACACAGTCTACCACTTCTCCCACTGGACAAACGGAGACGGTCTATCAGGCGCTTCAGGCAAATACACCGTACCAGAATCAGACACAACCGTCACCGCAAACTACAGACAAACCCCCTCATCAAGCCTGACACCTGAACGGACACCAAAAATCTAATAACAAGAACGGCTCACCCTCCAGTGAGGAAAACACATGCCATTCTGCAGGTACGCAAAATTCTTCGTAGTTACTATGCTCACGATTGTAGTTGCCGCAGGCGCAGCCCAAATCATCAATTTCGTGGACTTAGATGAAATAGCCTTCGGCGGATACCTGTTTGCATTGATAATTGGGCTTTTTTTCGCCTCGCTACTTTTCTTTTTAGTTTGTTCTGCAACGAATCGGCTTAACTGGAAAAACGAATTCCCTTGACACAGACCAGCCTAAACTGGAGATGCTTGTGCAAGAACAAACTCTTGACCAGAAAGGGCTCTCTGGAACAAGTCTTTAATTGCGTCGGTTATGCTACCGCCATAGTGTGGGCGCACTACTTTCTCAGAAAACTCTATGAGCAAAGCAGGCGGCACATTATGGAATGCCAAGTCCGTGAGGAGGTCGTCTTCTGTCACCAAGATTGCGTGTTTTCTTTTCATGCTTATTCACCTGTGGATGGCTTGTATGCGCTGATTCCTTAAAAGAAAACCGCCGAAACGACTACTACACATAGGGGAGAGAGGACAGTTAAACTGAAACCGCAAAAGACATTTTCACCATTAAGAACATGAATGGTGGGGCTGGAGAGATTTGAACTCTCGTCACGAACGCCCGAGGCTCATAGCCTAGACCAAGCTAGCCGACAGCCCCACAAAGCCCAGCGTAGGCGCTACCATTCTTGAGGGGACTGCAAAATAAGCGTTTCTTACCCTTTAAAACTATCCATTGCGCAAAACCATAACAGCGCCGACCCGAAACGCCTGCTACATCGCCCCCTCAGAATCCTCACCTTCAGCATCAGCCTCCGCGCCTACCCAGAACAACAACCAACGAGCACATAAAATAAAAAAGCCAGTTTCTAAACAGTATTCTCAGAGCATCAAGTGCTGTTTGAGGCGTCAGTCTTAAATTGGCTTGGGAGGAGTTAGAATTATGGATACGCTGATTGATGATATTGGAAGTTTCCCGCTGCCAAGTAACGTGGACAGGGAAACATTCGGCAGGGCATACCGTGGTGCAAGAGACGCCATAACCAAGGGTGAGGCAGTGGAAAACGACGATTTCCTGAGAAAGAACTTTCGGGAAGTCGTGCTTGAATCCTTCCGAAAGAAACTCAGGTCAGGACTTGACGTGGTTAACTACCCGCAGCATTACGACGGCATCAAACAGGTCGGGGACGCCCTGCATAAGGCGATGGAAAAGGGCACCTTTGTGGTGGAAAAAAAAGCCGCCTTCCTGCCTGAAGTCCACCTCATAAGCCAAGAAGCAAAAAGCCTCAGCGAAGAATTCGGAAAAAAAATCCTGCTTCGAGTTTCCCTGTTTGGACCCATGGAGCAGTACCTCAAAGAAATCGGCACCACACCATACACTGAGGTGATGGAGGGCTTCGCAGAGACTATAAAGCGCTTTGCAAAAAACTCCATTCTCGACACGAAATACATCAAAACGGAAGTTGTATGCATCGACGAACCAAGCTTCGGGTTCCTCAACATCAACGCCGAAAAAGACGCAATTAAAAAAACTCTGGAAAAAGCATTTGATTTCCAGGGCACAACACGGCAGATACACCTGCACTCTTCAGTTAGGCTTCCTGACTTGCTGGATGTCAACAACATTGACGCATTGACGTTTGAGTACGCCGCTTCGCCCAAAAACATTGAAGGCGTCTCCAAAAGCATGCTAGAAGCAGCCGACAAGCAAGTCCGCGTGGGTGTTGCCCGAACCGACATTGACACAATTCTGGCTGACCTGCACGACCAAGGCCTCGCCCAGCCGACGGGGGAGCAACTTTTGGATTCCGAAGAAGCAATCAAAAAAAGATACCGTTTTGCCAAAGAAAAGTTCGGTGACTGCATGACATTTACGGGTCCAGACTGCGGGTTAGGAAGCTGGCCCAGTCAAGAGGCGGCGCAGTCGCTTCTGGAGAGAACTGTAAAAGCTGTGAAAAGCGCTTAAAGCCTTGTTACTTCGCTTTTTGTGCTGCCACATAGTTCCTCAGAGGTATAGACAGCGTGTTTCTGTTTGTGATTACTTCGATTAGCGAGAAGGCTGCGTGGTTTTTGGCGTCTCGTAGCGCTGCATCTAGTTCTTTGCGGGTTCTGCAGAGGTAGCCGTTGCCGCCCCAGAGCTTAGCCAGTTCAGCGTAACGCCAGTTGACTAACTCGTTAATGGCGGAGGGGTGAAAAAGCTGCTCCATACCCCACAATCGATTGTTCACCACGATGAAAATGGGGTTTACGCCGTACCTTGGACAGTGACAGATTTCCTGCCCCGTCATCTGAAAGCCGCCGTCGCCAACCAACACCAACGGACGCTTCTTTGCAGTGACAGCATAGCCAATGGCGGCGGGAACCGCGAACCCCATAGTTCCATAGAAAGAAGAGCCGATGACACTGGAAGCTTCAAGCCGCAACGTGGCAAAGAGGCAGTCGCCCGTGTCGGATATAACGGGCATCTCGCCATGCTCACGGAAGAACAAGTTAACTGCATCTACGATGCCATCGGTACCCATAGAAGAGCCAGACGAACCAATAGGTCTACTTCGGCATGGAAGCGGCAGGTCTGCTTTTTCTGGAAACCCAAACTCCTTGGCAGCAGTCACCTTTGAGCAGGAAAGCTTAGCAACTAAGGCTTTCAGAGGCACCCCACGGTAAACTTGTGCGCCCACTTTGACTGCCCCCGAAACACAACGCACAATCTCCACCGCCTTGACGCTGGCAAGTTTTGCGCCCAAGTTCACGTCTGTCAAGTCTTCGCCCAGCATCAAAACAAAATCGGAGTCCACCACCAATTTTTCCGCCGCGGAGTTCCCTGCGTTCCCCAGAAAAACCCCAAAAAAGTTCGCGGCATCCAAAGGCAGAACATCGCGTGAGAGCATGGTTGAAACAAACGGCAAATTCAGCCGCTGAGCCAACGCAGCTATCGGGTCCACTAAACCAAAGCGAACTGCCTCCACACCCAACATAACTACGGGTTTTTCAGCTTGAGAAATTCTTAGAAGAACCTCATCCGCAGCTTGCTGTACTGCTTTCTCGTCAAGCCCCAACGGGTAAGGGGAAATTTGCGCAGGCACATTAAGGGGCTGGTTAACTATGTCGGCTGGAACCTCTATGTAAACTGGAAGCATCTGCTCTTGGCAGGTGGTCAGCGCTTTAGAGATTTTTGTAGCGGCGGTTTCTGGATGGTCCAGAACAGCGGCTTCGGCGGTGACTTGCGTGTACACTTTCAGTTGGGTGTCAACGTCCTTCACCGTGTGGTGTAGAGAAAAGTTGCTGTTTGCCCTCACGCTAAGAGGGGGACCGCCAGCGATTACGACAAGAGGCGTCTTCTCCGCATATGCACAAGCCACAGAATTGAGCAAGCCCAACGCGCCTGGCCCGTAGGTTACGACGGCTACGGCAGGTTTATGGATGGCTCTGGCTGCGCCTATGGCTGCGAATCCCACGGCGGGTTCATGCGAGAAAGTGTAAAGGGTCACGTCGGGGTCGTTTTCGATGAGCTTAAAGAAGCCAAGTATCATGTCTCCGGGTATGCCGAAGACCTCTTTGGCGCCCATGTTCTTCACTGCTGATAGAAGGTACTCGCCTACTGTGAGGGTGCGCTGCATGCGGTTTGTCTCTCATATTGGTTGGTGGCTCCAAAAATTTAAGCCTTAACCAAATACCGAAAACGGAAAAAAGAAAAGAGAAATGCGGGTCTTAGGAAATGTAGGGTATGGGCACGTAGGAAGCTTCACGGAGGCTGATGTGCGGAGTCGGTGACGGAAACGGTCGGTGGGGTCCAGGCGACGGATGCAAAGGACGCGGCGAGTCGGGTGCCATGATTGCAGGTGAGACAAAGTTGCTGTCCATTAGTTTCCCTCCTCTTTTGTGGTTGGGGTTATGGGGAGTTCAAAGAGTTTTTCTCGGCGAATCACGGTTATAGTAGTGTTTTTGTCTGCGACATCTTCAGACAACAGCCTGGGCAGGTCATAGAAGTCTGCGACGGACTTGCCGTTGAAGGAAACTATGACGTCGCCCATGGTTAACCCCGCCTTTTTGGCTGGTCCGCTAACGTCCACTTGAAAGACCATGACACCTGTTTCCTGCTCTAACCCTGCATCCTCCTGAATTTCCAACGGAATAGCAACCGTGTTGGCAACAACACCAAGGTACGCTTTGACGGGTTTACGTCCGGTGAGGAGTCGGTCAGTGACTGCTTTGACTTTGTTGACGGGGATGGCGATGCCGCGCTGCCAAACGTATGCGGTGTTTATACCGATGAGTTTGCCTTCCGCATCAACGAGTGGACCGCCGCTGAAGCCGGGGTTGAGTTTGGCGTCTGTGGCTATGACGTTGTCCATGGCTGTGCCCCGAAAGCCGCGGATGGAACCGTCAGGTGTGGTGATTATTCCGGTGGTTGCGGTGGGCTGTTTACTGTTAAACGGGTTAGCCACTGCCAAAATGAACTGCCCCGTGCTCAGTTTGTCGCTGTCACCAAATTCAATGGGCTCAAATTCTGTGTGCTCCACTTTCAGCAGCGCAAGGTCGTTGTATGGGTCTGCACCAACGACGCGTGCTTCAAAGGTTTTTTCGCCTTGCCCCACGCGGACGACGCTGCATCCTGCCAGAACGTGGTTGCAGGTTACAATGTAGCCTTGTTTGTCTATCACGACGCCTGTGCCCCGTGACATGCGGGAGTTCACGCTGACCACGCTTTTGGCGAGTTTGTGCACCAGCGAAGATGTAGCGTCGCTGAGTGACTTGAGGAATTCTAAACTGTTAACCAGTTGAGTCATGCTTGTTGCTCCTTTACAGAATATAATGGGAAAAAGGGTATTTGTTGACTAAGACCCTGCAGAAGTCAGTCACAAAAGGCTATGCAGGCAGGTAATAGAAATCTGAGTCGCCGAAAAAGCCCACATGCCGCGCCATGGGTGCGTGTGAACGGGCGCTGAGTTTACTTATGTGCGTCATCAACTGATACGCTGCCTTCAACGCGAGGTTCTGGTCGTAGCCATGCAGGAACTTGGCTTCGATTGTAAGCGCGTTCAGGGTGACTTTGGCGTCTATTTGTATGTCGCCATCTTCTGTAACCCACTTCAAAGCGACGCCCTCGGAGGTTTCGGAAAGCCCCAGCCACCGAAGCAAACCAAACCATCGCCCACGCAAATTCGAAACCAACGCCTCAACGGGCAAGTCGGAGGGCAGAAAAGTCTGCAAAAGCATCATACGAGAACCGCCGCTGCTGCCGGTGTGCTGGCGGAGCTTTTTGGCAATTTCCTTTGTGACGGTGTAGCCTTCGCTGCTCTTCTTCACTATGCCTTCTGCTTCGAGACGGCTTAGAATCCGCGACAGCGTTTCAGGGTGCAAACCTAGTCTGCGTTTGAGTCCTTCAAAAGTGAAAAACTGGAATTCCTCTTCGCCAATGAACTCTAGGACATCTACGTCGCGTTCGCTAAGTGACCAGTCGGGCAACCCGTGCAACGTGACATCTAACAAAGGAATTATCATAAGTTGATTATTGACTAAACAAAAAGTTGCTTTTGAATATTACTATCAAACATGGAAAAACAGAACCATGAAACAGTCAGGTTCACAACTCAGCGGTTCAGTTTCGAAAATGAAAGAAAGAGCAGTCGATGGCGGGTTATTTTTCTCTCCATCGGGTGACCTTGACGCCTATCAAGATGAACACCACGGCGAGTACTGCAACCACCGCCATGTTGAAGACTATGCCGTCGGCGAATTTGGTAATCATCGTCGCTTTTAGCCCTTCAGAGAAGTACGTTAACGGCAGAACCTTCGAAACCGACTGCAGGTAGCTGGGCATAATCTCTAACGGGAAGTAGGTACCTGAAAGGAACATCATCGGGAAAGCCACTGCGTTCCCAATCGCGTTTGCTGCTTCAATATCCTTGATTACTCCTGAAAAGATCATGCCGATTCCGGAAAACATCACGGATCCCAAGAAAATCAGCAGAATCGTTAGTGCGTCGGGGATTACGCGGACGTTGAAGACTATCCAGCCCACGCCAATCATGATGAAGCTTAAAATGATGTTGAGCAGAGTTTGGCTTAGGATGCAGCCGACTACCCAATCCATCTTGGTCAGCGGCGTTAGGGATAACCGTTTGATTATGCCTCGTCGTTTGAACTCCGTGTTTGTGGATGTTAAGCCGATAATGCCGTTGGTCATTATGAAAGCTGCTGTGATTCCAGGGATGTAGAAGTCGATTGTGCGGAACTGAGTGTTCGACACCGAAGTTTGAGTGAACGTTATCACGTTGCCGGCGCCAATTAGTTCATAATTGAAGGCGTTCGCTACACTTGCCACGATGCTCTGCACCACACCCGCTGACTGGTCTGCTGAATCCAGCATAATCGTCAAAGAGGCATAAGCGTCAGGAAGCGACGAGTTCAACTGCTGCATCTGGGTTAAACCGTCCTCCAGCATGGATTTTTGGGTGTCGTTCATGTACGGCTCAAAATACTGATATGACATGTTCAGGGTGTCAAAGCAGATGCCAACCCGTACCTTCATTGTGCCGTTTATCAGGTCGTCTTGGAAGCCCTCCGAAATGATGAGTATGCGCATACTTCCGCCAAGCGGACCTAACTGCTGCCGCGCGTAATCAGTAGCATTCTCGCCTACAGGCACCTCAGTTAAGGAGAACGTTCCGGTGCTGTTTAACGCGGTAACGAAGGCTGAGGAAAGCTCGGTTGGCGACCCTTCTGCCGTAACATCTTGGTTTTGCACGAAAAGTCCGTATCGGCTGCTTCCGCCGACTCCTGAGAATATGGCTCCGAAAACGACTAAGAGCAGGATGGGGAACATTATGCTGAAGAATAGTCCCGCGCGGCTTCTGAGCCAGTTCTTGGTTACCGCCTTAAACACGGTTATGGCGCGCATTATGTTAGGTCTCCCTCGTCAGTTATTCGGGTACCGGTAATCTTGAGAAAAACGTCCTCGATGGTCGGCGTCTGAAGTTCCACGTCGCTGCCCAGTCTCATCGTTGTTAGGATGTCCATAATCCGCCAGAGTTCGTCAACATCATCAACCTTTACATGGATGTCGCCGTCTTTGTTCACGGTTACTTGACCGAATTTCGCCTGCAAGGTATCCGCTAAGTCTTTTGGTCCTTTCCTTATTACCAAGAGTTTTAGCCCGCCATACGTTGAAATCAACTCCTGCGATGAGCCGAGGGCAACGATTTTGCCGCGGTCGATGATTGCTATGCGGTCAGCCAGCACCTGCGCCTCCTCCATGTAATGCGTGGTTAAAAACACCGTTTTACCCAGCTTTTTCAAGTTTGCAATTACCGCCCACACGTCCCGTCTTGCTTTAGGGTCTAAGCCTGTGGTGGGTTCATCTAGAAAAACCAGTTGGGGGTCACTTACTAAGGCGGCTGCTACGCCGACACGCTGCTTCAATCCTCCTGAAAGACTATCAAACTTGGCGTTTGCCTTGTCCTCCAAGTCCAGCAGCTTGATAACCTCGGAGGCACTCAGGTGCTTATCGTACATGTCCCCGATTAGGCTAATGTTTTCCTTAACGGACAGCTTTTCCAAAGCATTGAAGTCCTGCGGAAGTACGCCTATACGTTTCTTAATTTCCTTCACATCGGACTCTTTGGATACATCATAACCGCAAACCTTTGCAGAGCCACCTGTGAGCGGACGGATGCACTCCAAAATCTCAACTGTCGTGGTTTTGCCTGCCCCATTAGGCCCCAGAAACGCGAAAACTTCGCCTTCGTAAACTTCAAAAGATATACCGTCAACAGCACGAAGCGAGTCGTATTCTTTGACCAAAGAATCAACTTTTATAATGCCATTAGCCAACGCATTTTCCCCCGTTAAGCGTCATTTTATGATTTGATGTGGATTTAAAACTTTTGAAGACAATAAGGAAATAGGCTTTATTTTTTGGGGGTTGGTGAACACTCGTTTTTCTGGACAAAAAACGAGCCCAAAATCGCAAAAAAAATTGTTACGTATAGACCCGCTTTCAAGTATTATCTGCTGTTTTTGTAGTTCCGATTTCGAACTCTTGAAAATTACTTAATACATCATCCGACGAGTATCACGCTGAGCATCGATGATTAATAACCGAAGCAAAAATAATGAGGCTGAAGCCATCAGAAAAGCCCTCAAAGAGCGCATAATCAGGAATTTCTTAGACATCTTGGTAATGATTGAGTTGGAAAACGAAGCCCTCAGCGGATACGACCTCATGAATCGCATATTTGAAAAATTAAATTTTCTTCCCAGCCCAGGAACCATTTACTCGCTGCTTTATGCCCTTGAAAGAAAAGAACTTGTAAAAGGCATATCGGGAAGGAAAAAGAGGCTGTATATCCTAACAGAAAAAGGCAAGTTCACAGTTAAAACGGTAGTGACTGAACCATACATAAAAAACTGCCCCAAAGCCTTTCTTAAGCTGTAACAAGCAAGCTTGAATGGCGGGTTGCTTGAAAGCAGAGGCAACAAATCGGCGCCGAGGCTTCTTAAGGTTTTTTAATATAAGCTGTATCCTAATTTACAAGGACGGGGAAGCGTGCACAAAGTCAAACGCATATTCATAACGGCACTTTTAAGCTCAATTATATTCGTTACGAACTTTTTTGTCCCACCGCCCATAAGTTACCTCCTGATTGCTGTGCAAGCAGTTATCCTCGCCTTAGCCACACTTTTTGTGGGAAAAGCAGGAGCCACCTATGTGGGTCTTGTCGGCGGCGTACTATCAGGTCTATCTCGCCCAGCGTTTGGTCCGTTCACCTTTGTCTTCACGTTTTTGTACGGAGTGTTGGTTGATTTGTTCTTCGCAGTCTTCAAAGCATCGCCCAAAGAAGGAGTCGTAAAAAGAAACAGGGTAATTTTAGCTATGGCGTGTAGTACAGCCATAATTGGCTTCGTAAGCTACTACACGGTTGCAGTGTACTCCAAAATCATAGAGGTAACTCCAACCGAACTAACGCCTATGATGTCAATTCTAGTAATTTTTGTGGGCACAGGCAGCGGCATCGCAGCAGGTTACGCGGCTGCCTACTTGTGGAACAAATACCTGAAAAGCATACCCCTCTAAGCTGCTGCAGACATGTTTCTAACCGCGAAAAAGCGTTATGCCGTGAAAGCTAAGCAACCGGTAAAGAAGTAAAAAGAAAAGCGAACTCACCAGCTCCAGAGGCACCGTGAACTTTGGGCTGCACACATGCATTGCTGAAGCAGGATGCTAAAGCCCGAACCAGTGCAGGAGGGATTTTTTGTCTGCCAACGGACAGGCCCAATTTAATACGGGATGGTCATCTACATTCAAGAGGTTCTTCTTGACTAAGCCCGCTTTTTCTGCGTCTATAAGCATCTGAGTAAACGATGTTTCGGAGATTTGAAGGTCAGTAAGCTTTTGGTATTCTGCTGCGACGTTTCGGGTTGATGAGTCTCCGAGGTGCTGTGCATTCACGACTGCATTAACCAAAAGGTGATTTTGCGGCGAAATTTTACTGTAGAGTCGCAAAGTGAATAATCGGGAGCGTCTATTCAAGAGGGCACCGTAGAAAAGAATAGCCATTAGGGCTACTCCTGCCAATGCTGAAAGGACTAAACCGTTTTGAGAGACAATCAAGGCAACTCTTGTCCAAGTTTGTATAGGCTGCCAATAGTTGTGTATGGCTTTGGCAAAAATCAGTAAATGCGCTTCTGAAGCGGGGATAGCCTCGGGAGACTGTGGATACTCAACTAAACTCATTTTGAGGTTCATAAGTTGCGTAGTGCCGTTTACGTTGAACTTAGCGGTCTGATACCAATACAGCACAACCTGAGTCTGGTTATTATTAAAATATTGAAAAGCAAAGTATCGGGAAACTATAGGGGGGTTCTCCTGAGTCTGTATATCTCGCAGGTCAAGTTGCCTCACCGTCGGCTGGTAACCTTGAATTATAGGATAGTTAACTAGGCAAGTTTCCCAGCGGTGAAGAGGGGCAAGAGACGTCGCCAACTCTACCGCGACCCAAACGGTTGAAAAAGTCCCGTTTGCTGAACCGTACGCGTACACTAAGGAGGCATCTTCCCCTGACAGCTGCTCGAAAGCGGTATCACGGAAAACGTAGCTTAACGTGTACCCTTGGACCTGTGGAAGAAGCAGCGTATTTCCCTGCGTTCCTGTCGGCGTTTGAATTTCAATTTCTGCTGGACCCTGCGTTAAAGCAAAAACAGGCGCCTGAATCGACAACAAAACGGCAACAACAAGGGCTATGCAGACAATCTTGGTTAGGTCGTTTCTGTTTAGTTTGGTTTTTGGGAAAGTTTTGAGTTTGCCGCATTGGGGACAGGATTCTTCATATGCGTATAGCTCGGTGGAGGTGCAGGTTGGGCAAGGCGGAGGCGGCTTGGGCTTCTTGAAGAACTTCTCGGTTATGCCCAAAAGCACGAGTGTGCCGATGAACATGAGTACCGTAGCGCCGACTGTGTGGAAAACTTGAAGCGCCAACTCGTCGCCGTAGTAGTAACCTATGAAGAGGATGGTGGTTATCCGAATTATGTTCAAGACGATGATTAAGGGTATACCCATGAGTAAGATAGCAAACTTGTTACGCAATTTGCCGCGGGTAATGTAGGCTATGAAAAGCGCGAATATCACAAATCCAATGAGGCTATAGATACCAGAGCACGCCACATCAACACTGAAAGTCATGATTGAACTGTCAGGTCTGGTAAGAGTAATTATTGGGCTCCCGTAGGAATTAGACAAAACGGAGGCTAAACCGAAAAGGTTGGCAAGCGCATTTGCCGCTGCCGCACTCAAGTTTGACAGCAATGACCCAATCGAGAAGAGAATTTCTGCAGGTGGCGGAGTCAAGAAAAAAAGAAAAGCGATAGGCAACACCACCTGCTTGAGAGCTTGGAGGTTAAATAGCATCAAAACTAAGGCGGTTGCTACAAAGGGCAACGTAACCATGTGATACTCCAGAGGGGTAAACGTGTAGCTGCCAAACCAGTAGGTAAGAATAGCTGTAGCAAAAAGAGCCGCACCTGCCAGTGTGCTAAAATTCCTCGTGAACCACACGGAACTCGTGTTCGGTTGATGCAAAACAGCGTTTACCATTTTCCTTTTTCGAAACAACAAATAAGCAAACAGTATAGGAACTGCAAGGATATGAAAGGAAGCTTCATCGCTTAAGGCACCAGTAAAAATTATGCCTAAATCCTGAGCATACAGCAATAAAATGACAACTGAAATCACGGAGAACTTTAGGGCAACAGCTAGTCTGTGCTGAGTAAACAGTGAACCGAAATCTGAAGGAGAGCTCATTTTAAACTGCATTAAGTCCCCGCGACGTTTCGTAAAAGTTTGTTTAGAACATATTTATGCTTAATGCATTCAAACTTCAGCTCAAATGTGGATGAGGACACCTAAAAACAAAAGTGAAGAGATATATGACATAATCTACGCGGGGACAATACACGGTGCAGTAACCGATTATGCGCATACTGCTTTCTTGGTTTTTTCTTCGCTTGACGATTCCGTTTTTGAGTCGTCTCTTTGTTTAACGACGAGGGTTCCAGTTTTTCCAAGACGTAGCTGTTTCTCGCCTTTAAACGTGGATACGGACGCATTGGTTATCTGTACGATGTCTCCGACGGCAACTGAGTGCACCTGTTGGTCCCAGAGGCAGAGCCTGATTTTTCCTGTTGTATCTTCCACTATTGCGTTTGCCAGAAGGGCGTTGCTACCGAACTGCGTGTGCACCATCCGCGGCTCCTCTATTTGCAAAACCTTGACTGTTAAATTGATTTTTTTCATGCCAGAACGCAAATGCTCAACAGACATCAAGGAGGATTCTGCGGGGTACATTCGAGCTATTTGCTTGCGAACCTTATCAGTATCCATCCAGTTTTCGAAAACGATGTCTTTCCGCAGAAGGGTTTCTTCAGCTACTCGGAATTGTACGACGACATTATCCTCTTGTTTAATGAGGAAGATTGCTTCGCCGTCAACGCTGCCGCGGTATTCCACGTTTAGGTTTTGGCAGTTTGCTTTCTTGTTTTCTCGGGCTTTAACAAGTGCTTGGAAAAGCTCCGCTGGATAAACGCCGTACTGCACTGAAAGCGACGCAAGATGTTCACTTATCGAAGGCTTCTTACGCTTCAGATGTTTCCCCTCTGTATGTTCGGTCAGATCGTCACGAAAAAGATGCCCTACCTTTCCCTTTTCTTGAAGAATCCGACAACATCAAACATTATTGTATTGTACTCTTAGTATATTAGGATGACGCAGACAATGTAGCTTTTCTCCGTGCATCTATGGTTTTTCGTGGAAAATGTGTACGCGATATATCGATTTTTGACTTATTGTCGTCTGCGGGATTATTCTTTGCGTTGAAGGCTCGTTTATATCGAATTTCTCAGCAGTTCAGATATCAAGCAAAGGGTACAGGTGTAAAAAATGCAGACAATCGAGAAACAGCCTCTCGGATTCGGTTTAAATCAGCAAGTAGGACACAGTTCGACGCAGGTTATTATTGCTGCGTTAAACGAGGAAGAAGGCATTGGACTGACAATATCTGAACTTCAGAAAAACCTGTCTTTCCCACAGGTTTTGGTTGTTGACGGCAAAAGCGTAGACCGAACAGTGGAAGTTTCCAAGGACTTAGGCGTAGATGTACTATTGCAGGAAGGTGTTGGCAAAGGAGACGCTATAGCTCAGGCTCTTGAGCACACAGGTGGAGACGTAGAATATGTTGTCCTAACCGATGCAGACCACACTTACCCAGCGGAGTATGTGCCCGCCATGATTGAGATTCTAGAGAGGAATCCGCAGGTGGGTATGGTGTGCGGAAACCGATTCGGCGGAAAAATAGACGAGAACGCCCTGCACAACAAGTTCTACTTCGGTAACAAACTGCTTTCCGTCGCCCACAGCCTACTCAACGGCGTGTCGATGAATGACCCCTTAACTGGATTACGTGTTATCCGAGCGGACTTGCTCAGAGGCTTTGCGGTGAAGTCAAAAGGTTTCGACATCGAAGTTGAACTAAACAAGCTGGTGGAAAGAAAAGGATACCGAACCATTGAAGTCCCAATCACCTACCGCGAACGGTTAGGTGAGAAGAAACTGAAAATGCGACACGGCATATCCATCCTCAAAAGAATACTAATGCAAACCGTTTCTTGAGTTCACCTTTTTTGATTTCATAGTTTATTTTGTTCCGTAAAGAATGCCAATTGTGCCCAGCATAAACGGTAGCTTCAACGGAGCAGGAATGAAGTCTGCTTTGCTTGTGTCTTGGAATTCCACGTTTTCAACACCCCACTGCCTGATTTCTCTAAGCAAATCGTCCACTTCGCCGTAGATGTGCTTCTCCAAAAACAGGTCTTGGAACGCGAATTTGCCTCCTTTCTTGACCACGCGCAACGCTTCCTTGATGACTTCACGTTTGTCTTTGGCGTCTGCTACTTCGTGGAACACGAAATTGCTGATTGCTGCGTCAAAGTGTTCATCTTCGAAGGGCAGTTTTGAGGCGCTGGCTTTCTGGAAGCTTACGCGGCCTAAAACCTGTTCGATTGCTGCGTTTTTTTCGCAGACGCCTTTTGAGTATTCCCATTTACCTCCCCAGTAGTCGATTCCTGTGACCTTAGCCTCAGGATATTTTTGGGACAACTTTACAGTGAGAACTCCGTTTCCGCATCCGATATCTATTGCGTGTCCTTGCCCTGACCAGTTTAGGCGGTCAAGGACCAGCCTGTGGATTTTGGTTTGGATGTCTCCGCCGCGGGGCGAGAATTCGTACCGTGCATAAACGAAGTATGCGAGCACTATAAAAAAGAACGCAGCGACCACGATCAACAGGAAAAATTGTAGAGATAATAAAAGAAAAACTACGCCAAGGAACCCGAAAGGGTACATCATCCTTGCGGATACCCAGTTGCCGTAGTTGAGTTCCTGCGCTTTCACTTCAACCATGAATATCCCCCTTCGTGAACGTAGCCACTTCAGTAGGACGCATATATAAGGTTCATCATATATGGGAAAAGCTACTTCTCACAGCAAATAGCCTGTTCAGACTTACAGATTAAATGAAAAAAGGAGTGAAAAAAGGGTATTCAGGTGCTTCGTGCGGTTTACGGGACGTTTTCAACCGTCTCTACTTCGGGGACTTCCGTTTTGAGGAAACGTTCGATTCCCTGCTTGAGCGTCATAGTTGACATGGGGCAGCCCACGCAGTGTCCCTGAAGCTTGACCTTCACAACGCCGTTTTCGAAAGCTACGAATTGTACGTCTCCGCCGTCGGCTTGAAGTTGGGGTCTAATCAGGTCTAGTGCGTCCCGAACTCGTTTTTCAACAGATTCAGTCATGTGTTAACACTTCGATTTATGAGAGAACAGTGAATTAAAGAAGTACAAAATTTTAAACGTTTCCGAAAACGCTTCCGGTTCCCATCATCAGCACGTATGTGCAGGGGCTACCCCGAACATCTTCGGGTAAACGCTTATGTGAAGCCGCAGACCAAGTTACAATGATGAAGGAATAGGCAAATGGAGCCTGAGCAGCCCAGAATCGAGCATCCGCGGATAACACGCGAGAAAAAGACGATAGAAGCCATGGTGCACATCTACTGCAAAGCACATCATGGAACCCACGGTGAACTCTGCCCTGAATGCACCGAATTCAAAGCCTACGCGTTCATGCGGCTCGACAAGTGCCCCTTCCAAGAGAAGAAAAGCACCTGCGGTAAATGTCTAATCCACTGCTACCGCCCAGACATGAAGAAAAAAGTAAAAGAGGTCATGCGGTACTCGGGACCACGCATGCTGCTACACCACCCAGGATTGGCGTTGCACCACGTCTGGGACGGAAGAACAAAACCGCCGAAGCTGGAAAGAAAACAGCCGACCAAACAAACTTGAAGTGCTGACAATAAACACGCATCCATTTAATGGAGGCTTAAACGGTGAAATTAAGGCAAAGAAAGAGAGTTCAGAAAAGAAGGAACAGCTTAAACTCCAAAAATGCATTTTGACCCGAAAATCAGAATCCCAGAGGCAATATTTTAAGTAAAGAAAGCATGTGTCAACCATCAAGACAAGGTAAACCTGCCTGCATGAAGAAAACTTCCTTCAAAACAAGCCGTCACAGCCAAGCCTTAGGAAAAGCAATGTTTATTTCTTCGTCAGACGCAATGTTTATATGGGCTGAAAGAGCTTCAGTGTAAAGTCAGCTAATTCAGCTGCCCCGCAATTTCAACTTGGCGGCGGCTCAACCCCAACCGAAACGGCGAATACGCCTTACAGGGATGCGGGAGTTGGCCTCCAATTGCGGGGACACA
>JAOZIE010000020.1:25220-174874 GCA_026014485.1 Candidatus Bathyarchaeota archaeon | reverse complement strand
TGCCGCGCCCTTCTTCGGCTCTCAAGCCGAGCCATTCTCCAGACAGCGTGGCATGTCCGGGCCTTGGTGGTGTCTGTTTGGCGTTTGATGAAACCTTACGTTGTGTTGTGTCGCTTATTCGCTTTTGGCCTATGCGTGGTGTCATGTGAGCATGACTTGTGCGTTCAAGGTGCTCATTCACCCTTCACCCCAATCTGGTTAGGACAGGAGTTGCATCTGTTTTTCTTTGGCAACTTGATGTTGCTGGAACTGTTAGAAGCGGTTTCCCGTAATATAAGTGTTGTGGGGTAGGGCATAAGGGTTTTCGAATAGGAAAGGCGGGGTGACAATACGGGTTTTTATGTGTTTTTGTTTGTTTTACTTATGGCTGCGCGGGTGCCACTGCTTTTGTTCTACTTGCAGGGCAGTGGCAGCGCGGGCAGCGACCCCTCTTTTTCAGGAAAGCCGCATTTTATTTACGACCTGAGTTGCAGTTTGTCGCAACCGTATGGTGAATTGACGCATTTCACTTGTTCGGATTCATTTCAACCGCGTTTGTAAAAGCAAAAAGCCAGTTTTCTAATCAAAAGTGTAAGGTCAAATAGGGCGCTCTGAAGCTGCGGCGAACACACATACACAGCCTACAGCAGCCTTGTTGACTCACGTTTTATCCGAGGCATTTGCGTAGTTTTGCCGCTTCCACCAGCGCGACTTTGGCTTCTTCGTCTTCCCGCTCAAGGTAGCTTATGAGAAAGTTGTTGGTGAAATTTTCGTGCTTGCGCTGCGTCGGCGTGCGGGGACCCAGTTTAATGTCTATGGTTTCCTCGACGGTTTTGAGGTCGGCTAAAATTCGGGTTAAGGCAAGCCGCAGGTTATCTACGTTCATGTTGGCGCGTTTAGCGGCTTTCAAATGCATCTCCATGAGCATGTTTATGTTTTGCCAGGAAACGTAGCCGCTGACCGCTGCAAAATCCGATTTCAAGTTAACGTAATATTTCCGAAGGATTCGCCATTCCTCTTCAGTCAAGTCTTCCATGACTTTGGCGCCCACGAACTCAGGGGGAATACCGATACTGTACAAGGCGGCGGCGAATGTGATGGCGCGGGGGAGGCTCACGCCAGCAACGCTTCTGCTGTAGCCGAACAAGCCGATGTGTAGTTTTCGGGCTCTTCGCTGCGGCACATACGCTGAGATGCTGTTCACAAAAGGAGCCAAAACCTCAACAACGCCTTCGTAGTTTCGCCTACACTTCTGCAGCACCCCCAGCAGCACAGCTTCCTCGTAGGGCTCCACTGCAGTGGGTTCCCCATTTGGGAGACTCTGGTTGAGGCACGTCACGAATTCTTTCACTTGCTCCAGCGGGTAATCATACCTTGCAGCAGACTGCACAGTAGCCGTCGCTAGCCCAGGATATTCATGCAGAAAGCCCGCCAAATTTTCAGGGGAAAGGTGCCCACGGAATGGCTTGGAGCCGACACCGATTATCGGGTGCACCGCAACACCTGTTTCTTTCTCGGTTTTCTTCAGTTTTGCCAGCCCGATTTTGGAGAGCAACACGGCGGATATTAGGCCGTAGTTGAGGGCGGGGTCGCTGCGGGCTATGAAAACGCGCAGGTTTTTGGGTTTGGCGGCTTTTATGTAGGGTTTTATGATGCGGTCGATGTTTAGGATGCTATCTTGGTCTTCGACGAGGGGAATCACGCTTATAGCTTTAGGTTTAAAGCAGCCTATCCAGTCTCTGGCTTTGATGCGGTCATCCAGCAGGGCGTCTTCGTCGGCGACTATGGCTCGTCGGTAGTAGTTGAATAGCCAGATAAGCTCGTTTCCGCTGGTTGTAAACGGCAAGATAACCTCAAAAATCGGCGTAACAGCCTTCCCGTAAACCGAAGAAGCCACGTCATACGTGACGGGTATGTTCTGGAGGGTTTCCACGACAACTTTCTTCTCCACCGCCTCTATGCTGGGGTTTGGAATACGATAAGTTAGGCAAACGTCTTCGCCCAATACGCGCTCAGAAAAGAGGTCCCAGTAATTGCTAAGCAGTTTACGTACAACGCGAGTGTCTACGTCTTTGCCCTCAGAATCCCACATAACCTCTTGGCAGCCCAGCGTCTTGTAAGCGTAGTATGCCTCGTAGACTTCGACATTGCCATCGATAACTTCACCTTGGCTCCACTCGGGAACGTTCACGTTGTCAGGGTGCTGCGTAGACATGGTGCGGGGGATTCGCCGCTCTTTCTCTTCTGACTCAACTGTCAAAGTCTCACCTACTGTTATCCGCCAATGGAGAAGAACAGGTACCTATTTCATGTTTTTGATTATCTCGTCAGCTTTCTCAAGCGCCGCCTTCTTCTTTGCCTGATAGCCCTTAACAGCTTGCTCAACTACCTTGTCACCGACCGCTAAAATCTTGGCAGCCGCAATAGCCGCGCCTTCAGGCTCAATGGTTACAACAGAACCGATACCGCTGGGCACTCTCAAAGACGAGAAAACGTCCGCGCCTCCGAACTTGTCAGAGTAAGGCGGACATGCAATGACGGGCTTTGAAGTGTTGGCATCAACAAACGCACTCAAAGCGTTGGATCTGCCAGCCACGGTTACATAAACGACGTTTTGCTCCTCAAACTCGCCGAGAACCTCAAGCACTTTCAACGGCGTCTTGTGGGCAGAAGCCACCCGAAAAACGTATTCCACACCCAGCGCCTTCAAAGGTTTAGCGATGTCTCGGCTGAACTCCAAATCCCTCTCGGAACCCATAATGATTACTATTTGACCCGTCATGGCAAATACACAACACAAGGTAACCTGCAACTAGCTAATAAAATTTTTAAAAAAGAGACGGGGGGTAACCGTTGGTGAATTGGTCATCCCAGAATCAGGCTTTTTGTCAACAGGAATGTGACCACTGCGGCGAGAGCCAAGAGGGCTGTGCTTATGGGGGTGAAGGAGCAGGCGGCTTTGTATCCCAGCATACACGGTTTGCTCGCGTTCGAGTTAGGTATCACTGTTTTGACGGCGGCAATGCTTAAAATCACAATAACAGCTAGGGCAACTATGGCGATTGTTTTCATTGTTTCACCTCCCGTGAATCGGCATCTAACTTGGCTGATGCAGCAACCTTTGGGGGTTCCTTTTTCAGTTCCTTCTCCGTCAGGTTAATTCTAAGGGTGCCTTTCTTGCCGATTATTTCCAGAATTACGCCTTCAACGAACGCAGCCTGAACAAGCTCGCCTAAGCTGCCCTCCACCAGAACCCTGTCGCTGAAGCCGTTGGCTAACGAAATGTTCTTCAGGGTATCCTTTGATTTGAGTTCAACGGAGAAAAACCGTTCGTTTTCTTTGGTTTTGTTTTCCACGGTTGTTGCCTCCTGAATTCTTTTATGGCACCCGCGCTGATTACTTTTATTTGCGTTCAATGTACACTGGTATACATCAGTGTGAATGTATTAACATCGGTGAGGAACCATGGAAAACGCTGAGGGCATCGAAAAACTGTTTTTTGAGTTAGCAAGCGAAAGCCGAATCGGCATATTGCGTGAGTTAAACAAGAAAAACTGGAAGATGAACGATGTCGCCCAGAAACTGGACTTAACAACCACTGAAACGTTTAGGCAACTGCAACGCCTCACCGAAGCCCTGCTGATTCAGAAACAACCCGACGCCACATATGTCATAACCCAATACGGCAAACTGGTGCTGGGTCTTTCTGCGTCTTTGGAATTCGCTTTCAAACATAAACAGTACTTCGTAGACCATAACGTCTGGAAGCTGCCCCCGCAATTCGTAAACAGAATCAGCGAACTTTCAGGGGCGAATCTAAAAATGGGCATGGTGGAAAGCGTCATGAAATCCTCCCAGCTCATTGGCGAAGCCGAGAAGTTCATGTGGGGGGTTTCTCCAGAGCCGCTTCCCCAAGCTTTCGAGGACATTTCAAAGCAAATCCCAAAAGGCGCAGAATACAGGATTATTTCGCCTCAACCGCCCACGAAACTGCCAAACCTCGAAAACCGCACACTCGCCTATACACCCGCAGTATTTGTAGTTACAGAAAAAGAAGCAGCGGTTTGCTTCCGCTTCCTTGACGACAGAATGGATTACGCAGGCTTCTTTGGACAGGACCCAACGTTCCTCACTTGGGTTAGAGACCTATTCCTTTACTACTGGGAGAAAGGAAAACGAGCCTAAAGCGGACGCACACAAGTTTACAGGAAGTTTTAAGGTAAATCTGCTCAAGGGACGTTGTTGAATATAGAAAAAATTAATACTGAAAAGGGCGCCACTATTTGCGGGGGAGCAAAATGAGAGTTTGGCCTCAGAAAAGATGGAAACAGGTCCTGGTTGTGCTTGTACTAGTTGTGGTAGTGTTGTTTGTTTCGTTTGCGGCATTTGCAGGGTTATTGATGTCGGGAACTCTTAGCAGGGAAGTCGTGAGCGAAATTGAAATAATTAACTCGGAAGGCAACAAGAACGCATTAGTTGTGTATCAACCCGGTTTCAGCAGCTTTCCCAAAGACATATCCTACGCTTTCGCTGATGGACTCGCCTCAAACGGATGGCGTGTGGAAATCACCACCGCAAGTACTCAAACACCTTCTGACGTTTCCAAGTACAAGTTGATAGCATTAGCGTATCCAGTGTATGGCGGAACCGTTGGAACAGCCATCGTAAGCTACATTGACAGAATCGGCAATTTCAACGGAATCAACACAGTAGGTATAGCTTGCGCGGGCGAAGACTCTGGCGAAAGCATAGAGCCGTTAATGGAAAAACTGCAAAACGCCAACGCCACCTTCTATGATTCATTGGCAGTATCGAACCAAAACGCTTCTGCGGCGATAGAACTCGCCCACCAATTCGCAAGCAACCTTACACCGTAAATCCAGAAACAGCAACAGCTACATGGGGGCTAAATGACGTCAACATTGGTCTTGGGCGCCGCAGTCAACGTTTCCACCGCTTTAAAGGCCCATGTTGAATCTTTCAGGAGCGCCCTGCCCACAGCCACCAAGTCAACTTTTTCCTCCCGCACCAACCTATCCGCGTAAGCAGCCTCAGCTATTCCGCCTACCCCAATAACAGGCACATGGACAGCCTGCTTAATTTCATGCGCTTGCGAAATGAAGTATCCTTGCAGTTTCCGAAGCTGTTTGGGTTCTGCGCCGCACATGCCTCCCGACACGTCGATGACATCCACGCCTGCGCGCTCAAGCTCCACAGCAAACGCGACGGCATCGGCAATTTGTATACCGTTTGGAGCCAAATCGTCCGCGCCCAATCGGTACAGCAGAACTTTACCGGTTAGGGCTCTCCGAACCGCGTTTACGACCAAAAGGGGAAAACGCATCCGCTTCTCCAAAGAGCCGCCGAACTCATCTTGGCGTTTGTTGAGTAAAGGAGAGAAGAACTGGTTAAGCAAGTAGCCATGGGCGCCATGTAATTCTACACCGTCAAATCCTGCTTTCACAGCACGTTCAGTAGCCAAAACAAACTCCTCCGCGATGGCTTCAAGCTCAGTTTTCTGCAGCTCCCGCATTTTGCCGCTTGCCGAAGGTCCCGCAGGCTGGGCGTTGATTACTTTTTTGTTTGCTACACCGCCCGCGTGGGTTATCTGCAGGATAGCAGGGGCTCCGACGGCGTGTATTGCAGATGCCAACTGCTCAAACCCTGAAATTAGGGCGTCGTCGTAGATGCCAAGCTGTTTTGGGCTGAGCTTTCCGGTCAAAGAAATGTAGGCGTGCTCGACAATTGGTAAACCCAATGCGGCGGAACGGGACACGTAAAAGTTGATTAGCCTGTTGGTTACTGCGCCTTCGAAGGTGGCTCTGCCTGACTGCATCGGAGGCATAACTATGCGGTTCCTAAGAGTTAGCCCTTTTATACGCAACGGCTCAAGCAGTCCAGACAAACACGGCACCAATGTCGATAAGTCTGCAGCGGAACTATAAGAACCTAAAAAAACAAATAGGAAAGATTAACATGTCAACCAGCAATTCACCGTTCAGAAACTAGGATCATGCCTCAACTTAGTTACAGAAACACGGGTTTTTAGAGACAAGTTGGAAACTGTGGGATAAAAACGCAGTTAAATGGAGGAGGTTATTTGGTAGCTGGTTTTGCCTTCCTTACTTATCTTGGGGATAGTCATCACGAATCGGGCGCCTTCGCGGGGGATACCCTCTTCTTGAATCACCCAGCCGTAGGCTTCGCAAATCCGCTTTATCAGGTAAAGCCCGTAACCAGTGCCTTTCCCGTAGCCCTCCGAGAAAATCTTGAGTTTGGTGTCGTTCGAGAGCCCCACGCCATCATCCTCGTAAATTAGCCTCAACTGGGTTGGCTCTTCTTCAAAACGCACCCTGATTTCGCCGACTTTTTCGCCGTACTTTAAAGTGTTATCAATCAGATTGTAAAAAAGCTGCCTCAGCAAAGAATCCGCAACCACCGTTAAGCCACGGCAACTATTAACCAATTGTGCGTGGTTCAAGCTGGAAAAAAGCTTTGCGGCTTCTGCAACACTCCTCTCAACATCTACATCAATTAGCTCTTCTGAGCCTACCTGCACGTAAACCTGCGCAAAGTCAAGAATATTTAGAATCTGTTTACTAATCAATTCAATTTCGGCAAGTTCCCCCAACAAGCCAGCGTCGCCAGCAACCTTTTTCTTCAACAGATACAGTCGACCATTTAACGCGCCCAGTTTGTTCCGCACATCGTGCCTAGTTAAACTTTCGACCACACGCATTTTATCGTTAAGGTCCTCTATTTTTTGAATGGTCTCAATCAACGCATCCTGCATCCACTTCTCTTCAGTGATGTCGGTTATCACGCCAATAGAACCAGCCAATTTGCCATCGTCATCAAAAAAGGGCGAACAAGAAAGAATCACCGCTCTGTAGCTGGAATCGCGGCATTTAACAGCAAACTCGCCCGTCCAAGGTTTCCCCAACTTTAGACAGTTACGTGCTCCAGAGTCCAGTCGGGGAAGAACTTCCGCCAAGAACCCCGTCGCCTCCTTCCCAAGCATTTCGTCTTCTTTGCGACCGAACAAACCCTCGGCAGCGCTGTTCCAGAACGTGATTTGGCCATTAGCGTCGGTAGCCACAATAGCTTGCCCTACAGCATTGAGCAAACGTGCATGGAAAACAGATTTCGCCTCCGCATCTTCAAGGCAGAAATCCGCTGCAAAATCAACAGCCAAATCCAGCAATTAACCTCCTCAGCCAAACACAAACACACAAGTGACAAAGAAAGTTAAAGCCCTTATGAACCCACAACATGAATCCAAAATCAACATCAGCAAAGTCAAAACCGCCTAAACCAAACCGAACAGACTTCACCACAATCAGAAGCTTTAAGTTCACTTAATGCATTGAAGATTTCGACCTCAACAGAATTAGACCGCAATCAAGTCGTGTGGGGCCGTCGTCTAGCATGGATAAACCGTGTGTGATACTGTCTTGGACATGTATCCCAGCTGTAGGCTGGCGGTTCTGTAATAGGATACATGCCTGGGGCGCATGCGATCCTGGGTTCAAATCCCAGCGGCCCCACCACAACGCTCTAGGCCCCTTTTGAGCAGCGAATCGTACACGTTTTAAATGAACACGGAATTTTTAATAGTGCCCATCTGAAAGTTTCCGTTGGGAGGAAAGTAGTTGACGTCTCATTACATGCTTTGTAAGGTGTCAGGCTCATTTGAGCAGCTTGCCCAGTATTTGAGCAGATATTTCGGCAATATCCACAGTGAACAGTGGGGCGAATCAGAAGGCAGAACGGCAGTTATTCTGGGCGAATCGTACTTTGTGAGGGCAAACAGCAACGCGGCGGTACTAATGGTTCTAAAAGAAGCAGGTGCGTCCGAAACGGATTTGGAGATTATATCCTGCGCTGGAGCGTCAGGGGTTTTGGAAATTTCTTGGGGAGCCCACGGCGCCTACGTTCACCGAATAAGAGACAGCCTCCAAAGAGCAGGATTCACCCTTGAAGTGATAAAAGAGACCCCTAACTACGACGCTTCTGCGTGAAGCTTCATGAAAAAACGGGTACCGTTCACTTTTGTATGAAGCGTACTTGCGCTTCGGCTTTTTTCGTCTATACATGTGGGCAGTTTCGCCATGTTTAGAAGGGTTTTTATGTCAAAGTTGCCGTTTGAGTCTGTGCTGTGGGCGAGTAGCTCAGTACGGATTGGACAGTTCGATTGGGTACTGCTTGAAGGGGCTGGTACCGAGTCTAAAGGACTGTTCACGCAAAGAGCACCAGCCTTAGGGTAAACTAATTTTGTAGTTTCTTCTTTTGTTGCTTCTTGGGTTGGTTTTCTATTGCTCATTCGTGATTCCCCTGATTTGTTTTAATATCCACATGGACTTAAAGGGTTTCCTTGTTTCTTTTTGCAAGTTTGTTTTTCTCTGTTTTGTCATGGTTTTGCACCAATTTCTTAATTTTTGTTTGGTGGTGAGGCAAAAAGGGACACCTTGTCTGGACAAGGTGAAGCCCCTTTGGGGCGAGGGTTCCCTTTTAGCAAAGTGGGGTTTTCCCCTGAGGCTTGATTTTATCTTGACCGAGCAGGGCGAGGAGAGAATAAAATTTTCGCAAGACTAAAACTTGCGAAACCTCAGGGGTTAAAACGGGAACCCAGCGGGGCGGTCTCTGCGGTGCCTCAAAAAAGACGGAAAAAGTCGGTTTTTTAGATAGACTGCTGCTGTGTGCGGGGTTTTGGTTTGGTGCTCTATAGTATACAAGTTTGCGTTATATAGTGAGTTGGCTGAGTTGCTTTTGTGAAGTAATTGGAGCATAGTGTTAAGCGATTAAGATGCTTCGAGTTGAATTTGGTTAGCTGTTATCGTTGTTTTAGTTTGTGTTGTTGTGTTGTTTTGTCCTCTGTTAGTCTGAGTGCATGTGTTTGTGGATGGGTTTTGGTGTGTGCTTGGACTAACAGGGGGCTGGTTTTGGCTGTCTGAATCGCCTTATCCTGAGGGTGTTGCTCGTTTTGTTGCTCGTGATGCAAGTCGGTTTCCTGCTGTCGATAAAAAAGCGTGGTTGGCGTATGAGGAGAGTTTTGACAATGATGATGATAGGGAGGTTAAGAGTTTTGATGAGTGTGATGTTGAGCCGTTGCCCGAGGAGGGTTGGGGTCGGTTTGGTAAGTATGAGATGGTTGGTCACGGTCGGCAAACTTCAGAAAAGTGTGGCACATGGCGTCATGTAATGAAGGGCTGTTTGAATGTTGACATGCATAGTATTGTCACGGTTGATGGGCAGAGGTATCATGGGAAGGTGTATTATGAGAAGCGGTTTCATAGTTGCGATAAGCCTGAATGCCCCATTTGTTTTAAGCGTGGTTGGGCTGTTGATGAGGCTACTCGTGCGGAGGAGCGTTTCAAGAAGTTTAGTAATGGTTATGTTGATAAGAAGGGTAAGAAACATGCTGGCTTGGGCTTGGCTGAGCACATAATTGTCTCGCCGCCTGCTTCTGACTACGGACTGGATTTTCCTGCGTTAAAAAAGAAGTGTATTATGCTCCTTGAGTCACTTGGTGTTGTGGGTGGCTTGCTGATTTTTCACGTTTCACGTTATCGTAATGATTATGAGGCTATGAAGTCGGGTCAACCTAAAGGATGGTATGTTTCATATCATTGGCATATTTTGGGTTATATTGATGGCGGTTATGGGCGGTGTAGGCGGTGTAAGAAGTCGCGTAAGTGTTGTTTGGGTTGTAGTGGTTTTGAGGGTAGCGCGAGACGTTTCAATTCGGGCTTTGATGGTAAAGGTAAGGGGTACATTTTCAAGGTGAAGGATAAACGGAAAACGATTCACGGAACCCTATGGTACCAAATGAACCATGCCGCATTTGTTCGCGGTAAAAAGGAAAACAGGGTTGTTTTCTGGTTTGGTGTGTGTAGTTATCGGAAGGCTAAAGATGGTTCGGGATAAAAGAGTGCATGAAAAACTTTGCCCGTGCTGTGGCAGTCCGTTGGAACATATCCTGTACGTTGGCGAGCCTGAGGGCAACCCGTTAAATGAGTTCTGGATGCGGTCAGGTTGGAGCGATTTTCTGGATGAACGAGGGGTTCCGAGGTGGATTTTGAAACCTGATACTGGATGACTCCGCTCAGAATTAGCTGCGCTTATGTCTTCGTTTACTGGAACGTGCGAGGCGGAAGCGAAGCGACGCCGAGTGAAAAACATTATTCGGGCGACAGCATTTGGGGATGATATGACCAAGTGTTGCTTCGTCTATTGTATTTCCATCGTCTCGGAATGAGCCTGTATTTGCCCTTTGTTAAATCATTGGTATCTTCTACCGTGGCACGAATTTCAAGAATCAGTTCAGCGTTGCTGGTGGCGCATATCGATGGAAGAGTAAAACATCCGTTTATGAAAATGGGGCTATTAGGTTCGACGGGGTAGATGCTGCGTCCATTTATGTGCTTGTCAGAAAGTGGGTGCAAGTCTTTTCCTCCTAGGATTGGGTGAACCTCAATCATTACATTTAACTGATATGGACTTTCATTGCGAGCCTCCCATCCAACTTGTGGGAATTTGAGTATGCGAAGTAAAGTCTGAGAAACTGTAAAGCTGACCTTTGGAAGAGGGTTCCAAGAATTTGACCTGACTGTGGAAATTGTCGAAGATTTTTCGTATAATGGTGTTTGCTTCATCATAAGATTGGAAATCCCGATTGTAGCTGCTACAACCGCGCCTGTGCAGGTGCCTATTGCGCCCGTCATTTGCCAAGTAATGGCTTCAAGAATAGCGAGTGAAATAATGGAAATAATTATGAACACTCCCACACCTGTTACGGCAAGTACAATTGCTCTTTGGTTCACTTTATGACACCACACTCAAGCTTTTACTCTCTTTGCTTCCAAGTTTTATTTTACGCTTTCCATAAGTTCCATGAGCACAAGCGACGCTTAAGGGTAGCAACCATTGAGTCATTTGTCTCTTAACATAGCCTACAGTACGGGTACTTGCGTAGTTTCTTTTTACAATCATGCCGCAATGTTCGCAAGTCATGTATGTTGATTTTGGCGTTTATTGCTCTTTCGAAATATAGTTAAATTCTTAAATTTAGAAAGTACAAGAATACTCGAATATGAAACCGTTGTGTTTAAGCGCTGCCCTTTTCGTACAACGATTTAGGAGGCTATCATCTAGGGAGCTTTTTTTGGAGTTGGCACACGCGCAAGAAAAAGCTAAACAGATTTTTGGGTTGAAAGTGCCTTTCTTCCTCGATGGACGTGTCGAGGCATTTTCAAATATAAACTCAGTGATGAGAGGAATTGAATTAGCTGATCATGATTGGCATTATGACATTAATCGGATTTTTTACAAACGAATAGTTAACCTATCGAAGAGGTATGAAGTGGATTTTCCTTCCGCTATTCGTTTCTGTATTTGTCATGAAACAGGACATGCAAAAGAAGAAAGGTTGTTCGAAGAAGCAGGGTTTTTCCCTTACCAGAAAGGGTTTATGGGGGGCGTTCCGATTGAGGTTGATTCCACAAAATATGTTTTGGGGGATGCTAATTTTTACGACTCATTTTCTTGTGGAATCTGTGATTTTTCTGTAAATGCAGAGCTTGCAAAGAACGGTGTTGTAAACCCAGTTTCAAGAAGAATTTTTTTCGATGCCCCAGAGCAGAAAGCACCAACGCCTGAAACAAAGCAGCAATGGCACAAGGTTCTTTTTGATAGCCTGTGTGCTCTTCCACATGTCCTTAATGTCTACGAGCACGGAGAACTAACCAAAGACGAAAAAGCGGGGCTGAAAGAGTCGCAAGAGAGAATTATAGGTGTGAAAAGTTTGAAGAGGCACTTTGTATCTTGCGAAATATCAAGTTCTTTGATGCAGAGACCAAGATTGATGCGATTATCAGTCTATTGAAAGGGCTATTGGGTGTACCTGCGTTTTTGGGATGTATTCAAGACCGACAAAGCTTGTTTAGGCGATACTCTTCAATGCCGAATTTTTGGAGCAAGAATAGATATCAGGTTATGTGCCTTTAGAAAACAAAGGGTACCCATTAAGCCTGCGTTGTTTTAGCGTTAAGTTTGTTAACATCGTGTAAAGAAGAGAGGGCGGTTTTCACCCATCGTTTACTTTGGTTTCCTGAAAAGTAGCGTTCCATCAGGTGTAGTCAGTTGGTATTGGAAGTCTTCTGCGAGCAGTTGTTTAGCTCGTTCTGTGTCGGTTGTTCCTTCTATTATCCATTCCCCGCTGTTTATATTCGCGAGCAGATGAAAGTACTTTTGAGTTGTGTCTAAGCGTTTGTGTCCGACGATTTGGCGCACTATTTCGCAATTCTGGATTTTTCTCAGTTGTTTTGTTATGTAATAGTGTCTCAAATCATAGAGGCGTATGGTTTTTATTGTTTGGTCGTTGAGTTTGTCGGCAAGTCTGTTTCTGAATCGGCGGTATGTTTCACCATATCTTGCTGCGGCTCCTTTGAATAGGTAATCTTCGGGTTGAAGGTTTTTGTCTGTGATGTATTTTCTTAGTCGGGCGTTCAGTTCCTCGCTTATTTGCATGGGCGGTCTTGCGTTGCATCCTTTTGTGTTTAGAGCTGTTATTGTTCGTTGGTCTGTGTGTATGTCTTTTGCCTTTAGTCCTTTGTATCCCTGTACTTCTATCGGTCTTAATCCTGTTTGCACACTTATGTCTATTTTGAGGCTGAGCGTTCCTTTCGCGGAGGCTATTAATAAAGCGCATTTTTCTGCTGTTGGCGGCTGTATTCCGTGTTCTTCGGGTCTGTAGACTGGTTTTTCTCCGTTGCTCCATTCAAGTTTGAAAAATTTTCTGTAGTGGTCGTAAACGTGGATTAATTTATCTTTGTAACAATTTGATGCGGGTTTGTTGGTCGGTTTTCGTGTGCGTGGGTCTATACATTTGTATCGGGCTATTGCGAGTTCTACTTCTGGCGGGATTGCCCAAGTTTGCGCGCTGCGCGATTTGTTTCATGTGTTTTTCCACACCTTTTCGTGTATTTTCGCTTCTGCCTTTGGCTTCTAAGTGGTCTATTACCTTCTGTATTCTTAGTAAAGTTTCTATAGGTAGCTGCTTTTGTGGTTGTGGATTGTGGGCGAGTAGCTCAGTACGGATTGGCAAGCCGTTTAAAGTACTGGTCGCGGGTTCTAAACTGCTTGTCACGTAGAGAGCACCAGCCTCCTAAGTTGGGGGTCGAGGGTTCAAATCCCTCCCCGCCCGCCATAGAACCTATGTCTAATAGAAACAGAATTGCAGAAGCAATTGTTCTATTGACTTTCACTGACTTCAGTAATGAAGCCATCTGAGGGGGTGGCAGAATTCCACTTTAATTCGAAATAGTCGATGAACAGTTCGATTAAACCAGGATGGTTTGACCAGAGCGCTTTCACTGGCAGGTGGGCTGTCTGTTCTGCGTCCGAATTTTCCCACATTGTCACTTTATTCCTATCAAAAATAACTACATTTGCACCCCGTATGTTTTTCGAAAATCTTGTTTCGATGTTTACATCGTTAATAGACGGAGGCAAAGCTTTCTGGTGCGCTGACATGAGGATTTGGACTTTTACGCCTCTTTGTGAAGCGGAAATCGTTTCATCCATAAAACTAAACCAAACGGGCCAACGGAAATTGCTACCCAACAGTCTTACAGTGTTACGTGCTTTTGCTAACGCTTCTTTGACACTGGGATCATCTCTGTAAGCATTTCGTACTTCAAAAAAAGACTCGAACGAACCTTTGCTGGGTATATCCCAATATTTTGACTGACTAAACAGGGTAATGGCCCGTTTATTCAAATCGGAGGTTCTAACAGACACACGCTGCTGCAGGACTGTAAGTGCATTTTTGATGTGTGTAGCTCTGAATTTCAACGGCTTAGCTAATATTCGTTCAACTAAACCCAGTTCTTCTAGGGCAGATAGAATTTGATAAACATCCTGCCGTGCAACTGAGGAAACCATAGAAAGAGTTCTTGCGCTTGCACTTTCAAACCTGACAAGAGAAAGGTACACAGTCGCCTGAGATACAGTAAGCCCCAGATCGACAAGAATTTGAATTTCTTCTTTAGGAATCATTGTGAATCTGCACTATCAACACAACTCATGAGCTGCCCTCGATATATTTTTTGTCAGTCGGTTGCAAAGACAACAAACATTTAAGATGCCCCAGCAGGCAAACTGGGGCTTTACGGTGACAAAAAAACAATGATAGAAAAAAAACAGACCCTAAGAATCATAGTAGCAATTCTAACTGCTTTGATGCTGATCTCTACAGTCACGCTGCTTGCTGGCGCCCAAATAAACACAACCGACTACGGAGACATAATGCAATACGACTGGCCACATGCTGGATCCGATGAGGGAAATACGGGGTACAATGCTGGTCCTGCGCCTGACGTTGCCAATGTGCTATGGAGTGTTAGTGGACGAGGCACTTCTGGTATGGTGTGTGCTTTTAATGGAATGCTTTTCACCGCTTCGGGCACTACTGTATATACAACTGACCCCTTTACTGGCGCCCTCATTTACACTAGTGAGGCTCCAGGAACACCATCAATAACAGCTGTCAACGGCATACACAAGCTTGACGACACATACTTCCTAACGATAGGGGGTAGTGGTCTAACGATCCGCTTGATCAGCAACGGAGACTTAGTATGGAACGCAACCACACCTAATGCCAATCGCCAACCTGGGTCCGGAACATACTTTGGTGGGCACTATTCCACCAGCATGAAGATGTTTTTCAATCATGCATACGATGACGTAAAGCATGAAGCTCAGATAGTAGCTCATGACGTATCCGACCCCACAAAACAACCGACAATCGCTTGGATATATAGAGCGGATAGTGCATCTGAAATCCTTTGTTCTGGCGACGGCAAACTCTTCCTTGGAAGTACCGAAGGAGAAGTGTATGCATTAGACATCAACGGAAATCGCATATGGGAGTCACATACGTTAGGCGGAATTGCACAACAATCAGCTATGTACATGGATGGTAAACTGTACATCTCAGCGGTAACTTGGCAAATGATTTGCTTCGACGGAGAAACCGGCGAAATGCTATGGTCGACTGAGAAAGGTGTCAGAGCATTCTCCGCTTATAGGGGCACCGTAGGCATGGGCATTGTCTTTGATACCACTGTGGAAACTGACCCGTACGGTGCTGTTAGAGCATTTGACGTTGAAACAGGAGAACAGATATGGAAGCAGCCAGCCTACTTTAGAATCTCTTATACCACAATGACTTGCGCGGATGGCAAAGTTTACACGTCTACATGTGATAGCGCAGCAGGTTCTGTGACTGCAGGATTATTGATGCCAGGATATGAGACTACATGCTTTGACGCATACACTGGAACCCAACTATGGAAACTTAACGGCATAAACTTCGCTACACCTTCAATTGCTTACGGGAACCTCTATGGAATATCAGGTGGAATCTTATACTGCATTGGCGGCGAGCCAAAGGACTGGAATTACGGCTTTCTCGGAAACATTGAGAACCCAAGAGTCGCGGTAGGTCAACAAGGCCCCACAAACATCTCTACGCCCAGATGGGAATATCAAGCTGGTGGCGACATTTCCAGTTCACCCGCAGTCGTAGACGGCAAAGTGTACTTCGGTTCCGCAGACAAGAACTGGTACTGCCTTGACGCATATACTGGCGAGAAAATCTGGAATTTCACCATTGGCCACTACGTACGGTCTTCAGCTACAGTTGTTAATGGTCGAGTTTTCACTGGCGCTGACGATGGTTACTTCTATTGCTTAAACGCTGAAAGCGGCGAACAAATATGGAAAACTTCTGCTGGTGGATTCTTCCCGTATTTGCTCGATGTTAACGAAGCTGATTTACGCTCTTCTCCAATAGTGATAGGCACCAAACTCTATGCGGGCTCTTTAGACGGCAAAGTTTACTGTCTTAGCACTTCAGACGGAACCGTACAGCATACCTATACGACTGAAGGACCAATCTTTGGTTCACCCACCTACGCTAACGGCATAGTCTACATAGCATCTGGAGACGCCCACCTGTACGCTCTAAACGCAGCAGACCTTAGCTTCAAATGGAGAAGCTTCCCGCTTAACATGTCTGACATAGTCAATGCAGCTTACTGCGAGTTCTTCAGCATTAGCACGCCAACAGTAGCCGAAGGAAATGTCTTCATCGGAGGAGGAGTTCAATACGGCACAGCCTTATACGACCGCGCCCACTACGCCGCTGAGAACATGAGCTATCCCTCAATGGGAGGCGGAATAAGATACTTTGCTTTCGATGCGGCAACAGGTGAGAGCGTCTGGAATGTTTCACGCGCTGGAAACACTCAACCGGGTTTCGTTGCAGCATACTGGAATGGGCTACTCTATGGTGGCGAGAACTTTGAGGTAACAGCTATGAATGCTACAAATCCACGTGTTGGAACATATCAAACGCCGGACTCCACCGGTAGGATACCTGGAAATCGCGTAGCAGGGGCATGGCTGGGTTATCAGATTCAGTCTTCAGTTGCATACGCAGACGACTTAACAGGCGCAAAGATCTACATCGGCTCAGACATCGGCAGCCTCTACTGTTTGAATGCTACTGACTTGAGCACTTTGTCTGTATTCACAGCTGGCGGAAACGTGGTTTGTTCTCCTGCAATCTGGGAGGCCAAGATGTACATTGGTACAACTGAGGGCATTATGTACTGCTTTGATGATTCGCCAACTGTTGACTTCAACCTCTACGCGGCATCTAACAAAGGCGCTGTGATGTGGAACAACGAAACCATAACTATCGGCGGACGCTTGACTGCCAACCCAATGGAACTGGTATGGGAAGACGGCGTCCATACTCCATACGCTAGCAACTACCATCCGGGACTGCCAAATGTGGAAGTACAGCTATCTCTAACCAAACCAGACGGAACCGATCAAATATTGACTGCAACTACCAACCAGACTGGATACTTTACCTTCAACTACAACCCAACCACTGAAGGTGAATGGGGCTGGGTAGTCTACTACGAAGGCAAACGCACCGCTAGCCTGACATATAATGAAGCTTACGGCGAATGGAACCCAATCAACGTCGTCGCAGCACCAACTGCAACACCAACAACTCAACCAACAGCTGCACCAACCGCAACCCTCGAACCTACTGTTGCACCTACTGCTGCTCCTACTGAAGAACCCGCAAGTGGCTTAGCTATCGAATACATTTACGCAATAATCGCAGTCATTGTGATTGTTGTCGTAATTGTCGGTGTATACTTCTACACCAAACGAAGCAAATAAACAACAAAAAATCCCCCCTTTCCTTTTTTTGTTTAAAAGAAAAACAGACAGAAAAAACAAAGGAAAACACAAAAGGGCTGAAAGGGTTCCTGCGGTTAATTCTCAAAAAGGGCTTCCTTGTTTTTCATTCCTTTCACATCCACCCGCAGGAATCCCACAAAACACTTGCATCTGACCAGCAAGCACGATTTAGAATAAAAAGCCACCACAAAAGAAAGAGTTATCAACTCATAAGTTGCCCGCTACATATTTTTTGTCAGTCGGTAACAAAGACGACAAACATTTAAGATGTCCCAGCAGGCAAACTGGGGCTTTACGGTGACAAAAAAACAATGATAGAAAAAAGGCAGACTCTAAAAATTTTAGTTGCAATTCTAACTGCCGCAATGCTAATCTCTACAGTCACACTGCTCGCTGGCGCCCAAACAAACACAACCGACTACGGAGACATCATGCAATACGACTGGCCGCAACAAGGACATGACTCGGGTGAAACAAGGTTTAATCCAGGACCTGCTCCTGATAAGCCAACTTTGCTTTGGTCAGGTTCTAAAGGAGCCATCTACTCGGTCTTTAATGGTTTAGCTTTTTCTACAAGCGGATCAACGCTCTATGCCTATGACGCTTTCACAGGGCAACTTAGATGGCAAACAACGATGCCGTTTCCATCCAGCAGCAACCCCACAAAAATCGACGATGCATACATGTTCGTGGATCATGGTGCATCATATGCCAGTGACGGCGGAGTCACAATTTTCAGAATAAGCGACGGTGCTTACATATCAAACGTGAACATGACCACTGGGAAGGTTGTCGGCTGGAATCATCCTGGCGGAGGAAGCTACTACCCAGGTATGTACAGTAGCGAAATGAAAATGAAGTACCGAGTAGCATTCGACACCGCAACAAATGAACAATTGGTTATAGCCGCTGACTTATCCGACCCCGTGAATCCTAAAGTTGGCTGGGTCATAAAAACAGACCTGAACTCCGAAATCATGACCACAGGCGATGGTAAAGTCTTCATAGGCTCATACTCAGGCTATCGCATGTACGCCTTAGACGGCTTAACTGGAGCTCTAGTATGGGAGTCATTTTGTCCAGGAATCGTCGGATACTGTGCAATGTACACTGAAGGGCTGGTACTTCACGGGGGCGGAACCAAAGTCCTGATTGCGTACAACGCAACTAACGGCAACATCGAATGGAAAGCCAGCTTGGACGACCGCTGTTGGTTTGCCCACGGTGGCGCATCCGCCTACGGAAGATACTACGGACACGTCATAGCTGAAGGCGTTAGACCAGACGGTGTACCCATGGGTTACTATGCTTGCTGGGATCTGGAAACAGGAGAACTACTCTGGAAAACCAACACCAACTACATAGGCGGATACTGGAGCGAAGCATTAGCTGACGGCAAAGTCTACGCTATGTTGGCTGACAACCCCAACTGGGGCGGAATCTCAAATCCAATTCCAAACACCTACGCTTGCTTTGACGCATTCACAGGCGAAATTCTCTGGACGGTGCAGGCAAGTTCGGTCAGCAACTTCATCGTCGCCTACGGAAATCTATATGCAGGTAGCGATGTCTACGGCGCTAATCCGCAGGATTGGAGTTACTGGCGCGGTGACATGAGCAATCAGGGCGTTGCTGTAGGGCAGGCTGCGCCTATGGATATCAGCGTTCCAGTGTGGGTCTATGAAGCTGATGGACCTATCGCTTCTTCGGCAGCCATTGTGGATGGCAAAGCGTACGTGGGTTCATACGACAAAAACATCTACTGCCTTAACGCATACACCGGAAACTTGGTGTGGAAGTTCCCAACCCAAGGCGACATATCCTCCTCAGTAGCAGTTGCAGGAAACACAGTTTATGTTGGGCCTGACGACGGATACGTGTATGCTATAAATAAAGACACAGGACAGGAAATCTGGCGAAAAGACATCTATGCCTCAAATGTACCAGCGATAGAGTTTGAGGTGGCCACGTGGCAGGTACGCTCTTCACCCATAGTTGTAGGCAGTTCCCTTTACGTGGGCGCCTTAGACGGAAAAGTCTACTGTTTGAGCACTGCGGACGGAAGCACCAAATGGACATACCAAACTGATGGTCCAATCGGAGGCTCACCAACCTATAGTGGAGGCACAATATACATAGCGTCTACGGATAGGAACTTGTACGCTTTGAATGCTGAAAACGGAAATGTAGAATGGACATGGACTACACCAAAGACCGGAAGCGGCGCTAGACAGATGTTTTTCGTTGGCACACCGACAATCGCTGATGGCAAGCTTTTCATCGGAGGCGGCGGTCGCTCTCTAAGACCGTCTGGGCCAATCTTGGTGGCACTTGACGCTACTACAGGCGCAGAAATTTACGTAGTCAACACGGGCGAAGGCGGAAACAGCAATCAACCATGGTGTGCAACGTATGTTGATGGAGTGCTTTATGCAGAAGCCTTCATGAGCGCTGTTGCCTTTAACGCAACTGACGGTTCAGTAATATGGGCCCAATGGTTAGGTCACCAAGTCACCTCCTCTCCAGCGTATGCAAACGAAGCAGGCTTAGACCTAGTTTACATTGGTTGCGACTCATACAGCGTCACTTGCTTCAACGCTTCGAACGGTGCTCCCATCTCATGGTTCACCGCAGACGCACAAATCGTAGCCTCACCCGCCATCTACAACGGCATGATGATTGTGGGCTCAGCTGACGGCAAAATCTACGCATTCTCAGACATACAGACAGTCGAAACTACAGTATGGGCAGAATCCAGCAAAGGCTCAGAGATGTGGCCAAACGAAGCCATAACCATCGCAGGCACGGTCAACGGAGTATCCAGCTACATAAATCCACTGGACGAGTCAGTTCAAACTATGTATCCAGGACTTCCAAACGCAGAAGTTATCATCTCATTCACCAAACCAGACCAGACTTCAATCAACGTTACAGCCACAACAGACAACTTCGGGAACTTCCAAGCGGAATTCACACCAACCATCGTGGGCCAATGGGGCTGGGTAGCATACTATCCAGGACAAAAAAGCAGCGCAGTCAACTACGCAGAAGCATACTCCAGTTACAACGAACTCAACGTCGTTGCACAATCCAATACTGACTCGACTCCCCAAGCTACTCAAACGCCCACAACAACAGAATCACCCACAACACAAGCAACTAGCACCCCAACCGAAACAGCCAACGCACTTCCAGTTGAATACATTTACGCAGCCATAGCAAGCATAGTCGTTGTAGTCATAGTGGTCGCAGCATACGCTTACACCAAACGAAAAACGAGATGAATAAAAACAACACAAAAACCCCTTTTCCTTTTTTTAAACAAAAATACTTGGAAAATGAAACTCAAAAAGGCTGAGAGGATTCCTGTGAACAATCCGAAAGAAACTCTGGTTTGTTTTCCATATTTTTCTCCAGCAGGAATCCCAGCAAACTTTCTTACTTCCATTTTGCTCTTCTGTGTCAAGTGAAAGATCGACAAGAGGCAGGCGGTTTAGTTATCTCCCTTTTTTGAAGCATATTCTGTCTCGTCAGGTGTACTGGATCAAGGCGGTATCGAATCAAATCGTGTAGGTTGATTGAAGTTTCTGAAAATGTCTACGCGGATTTTATTTTTTTAAAAAAAAGAAAGAAGGAAGTTAGGTTTTTCCTTTTTTATTTCTTTTTGAGGAAGATGTATGCAACCACCGCTAATATTGCAATGACCACAACTGCGATAATGGCATATACGTATTCCATGGGGATATTGGATGATGATTCAGGTGTTGCTGTAGGTTCTGTAGTGGGTGTTGTCTCTGGCGTAGAGGTTACAATCGGAGTGGGAGTTGGTTCGGGTGTTTCGCTGCCTGACTGTGAGATTACCTCGACGGGATACCATTCAGAGTTTGCTGCTTCATATGTGATCCAGGGTTTTTCTTCGCCATTGTACCAGACTACCCAGCCGCAGCTGCCCGCATCGTTAGGAACAAGAGTTACCTTGAAGAAGCCATTTTCGTCAGTGGTTGCAGTGTAGTTTGTCGAAGAGCCATCAGGATTAGTGAAAGACGCTTGTACTTCAGCGTTTGGAATAGCCGAATAGAGAATCTGAGGTTCTGACTCTATGTGCAGCGGAGTAAAGCTAGAAACCGCAAGCAGTTGCCCGTGAATTTCTAGGCTCTCACCAGCAAACATCTCTTCGCCCTTGTTAGTCCAGCCGCGAATCTCCATGCAAGCAGCAGGCTGGTCCATGAATGCGTACAAGCAGCCATCCTGACTTCCAACGTACACTGCACCGTCATTAATGGCGGCAGTAGCAAAGACCTGTGCTTTAGTTACGTAGGTAGAAAGTGTAGAGCCGTCAGTGAGATTGAAGCAAGTGAAGCCGTATGCGTCGTTGCCAACATATCCTCTAGGTTGACCCAGCGTGTCAGCCACCACAACAGAAGCAAATATTTGATGACCGACCCATTGTTCCCAAATGCGTACAACCCCAGTTGTGTTTACAATGAATGGATTCGCAGTTGTGCCTAGATTTGTGCCTTCTTTAATGATTGCCCAAGCTGAGACGTGCATTCCTTCGCTAAGGTACAGCATATCCAGGGTTTTGGTTGTGCTGGCGTTCACAATGTAGGGTGTTCCAACAGGGTTAAGGTTTGTCTGATTCGGGACTACAGTTGTAATTGCAGCTTTGTATGAGGGAGTCCACATCATCGGAGTTGAGCCGGTAGCTCGCGATAGAGCACCTTCCCACAGCATGGAACCGTCAGCTACGCTGAAGCCACGTATGCGCATGTTGCCCATGAATGTACCCTCGGTAGTGCCCAATATCACGGTGCCATCAACCACGATTGGAGTAGATGCCACGTGATGAAGCCTATCTACAGGTTCAGTAGTTCGTATACGCCATATCTGTGAACCGTCCGAAGTGTCCAAAGCGCTAAGCCAGCCGTCCAACGCAACTACGTAGAGCACGCCGTTAGAAACAATTGGAGAACCAGCGATCCCCAGTGTATCATCAGTTAGCTGAGTACTCCACCGTACATCTCCGTTCTGAGTGTTCAACGCATAAAGATAGCCATCCATTCCGCCCACGTATACTGTTTGCCCAGTAACATGCGGTGAAGACCGAATTTGGTAGGCAGGGTCAATGTGGGTACCGCCAGCACGTCCAGCAGAAGTACTCCAAAGCTCAGTTCCATCCGCAGCATTCAAACAGTAAATGGTGCCATCGTCAGCGCCGGTATATAGTCTGCCTCCGACCACAGCGGGCGTAGAAGCAACACGGTAGTTTGTTTCAAAAGTCCAGAGTTCTTGGCTAGTCTTTGCATCAACGCAGTAGTATTTGCCGTCGTATGCGCCAAAGTAGACTTTTCCATCTACAGCCACAGGAGAGCCGCATATGGGACCGCCGGCTTCAAAGACCCACGCGGGAGTGGTAATGTCCATTGGTGCGTACTTGCCAACACCTACACCTTGAGTATCGCTATTCTGCCACTGAGACCAATCATCTGCGTCGTCACCAATACAGTACAAGGTACCGCTTTGAACGAAGTAGAGGTTACCGTATGCAATCATAGGAGTACTCGGGTTTATACCAGGAAGCTCCCAAATCAATGTGCCTGTGAAGGCATCTAAACACACAAATTTTGGTCCTGGACTCGGATACCCAGCTACTTGCGCACCGTTTCCTTGGTCACAAGCTCGTCCATAGACTTTGCCGTCAGCCACCACAAGTATGTCGTAACTGATGGTATAGTGTGCGGGATACTTCCATCGCTGTATGCCAGTCTCAGCATCCCAAGCGCCAATGTAGCCAGCACCAGGAAGCATACTCTGATCGAAGTACATTCCGTAAGCTACTGCACCACCATAGGCAAAGAAGGATCGGTCACCGGTATCTGTGTCGAAAATGATGTCCCCGTTTGTCGCGTTATAACAGGTGACTCTTGTGGAAGATGCTGAATGGTAGACTTTGCCGTCGCTGTAGGCTACAGCGTAACCTGCGTTTCCAACTTTAAAGTTACGCCATACAAGCTCACCGGATGTAGCGTTCAAAGCGTAGATTTCGCCTTCACCGTAACCACCAAAGAAAGCCATTCCACCGCCCGAGCCTAGATGCTCAAGTCCTGTAGGAGCTATCCAAGTCCAAGCGACACATGGTTCTGTGGGGTTTGAGAGGTCAAATGCAATACATAGAGGCTCATTAGTTTGGTATTTTTGTCCAATTGAGTATTTCATTTTGTTGTGGCTGTCAAAGAAGCCGCCCCAATACATGCATGGAAAGCCGCCGAGAGCACCTATGCTGTCAACAGCGCCGTCTATCGTGTATTTCGCTATAAACTGGCCGTCGCTTATTCGGTAAACTACTTGACCGTCGCTTGCCTCGTAGCCGAAGTAGGTGTCGTCAATCTTATACACAGCACCTGTTCCGAAGCCGCGGAAGCCCCCGTTCATGTCAGTTTCCCACACTAAAGCCCCAGTTAAGGCATCAAATGCCCACAGTTTTGTGCTTCCGGCGTAAGCGATAATTTTGCCGTCGATAGCAATTGGAGGAGCTGCAGATATAGAAGCTCCAGTGTCAGGACGTCTAGTCGACCAAAGTACGTTAGGGGTGTTCGGTGCAGGTCCTGCATTAAAGTTCGTGTTTTCAGAATTGCCCAGGTGCATTGGCCAGTCATACTGCATTTTGTCGCCGTAGTCAGTCTGTGCCTGAACTGTTGAAGTCGTTGAGAAGCCTTGTATTGCCAGAATCGATGAAAATAACAATATCGCCACTAGTGCTAGTGCGATTTTATTGTTTTTTTTGTTTTCCATCCTTTTTTCACCCATTAAGGCTTAATGCAAGGTTTAGCTGTAAAGCCTAACCAGTGCATAACGCTATTAGTGAATCGTTTTGTTTATAAGATTTTGCAGAAAACAAAAATAGCCGCGAAATAATTTAAACCAATAGAGGCTTATAGAGAACTTTAGCGTGCTTGCAGTTATCAGTTAAACACCCAAAGCAAGCAACATGTAACATTTAATCAATCAATCACAGCAGACGTTTTGCTTAGACCCCAACAACACACAACGCCAAGTTAAGCAAAGACCCCCACATCAAGCCAAAAAGAAAAAGTAAAGGAGCAAAACCAGTTTTGTTCAGATCCCCCATAAAGCGTAGTTGTGTTCCACACGTGTTCAGTATTATGTATCAATACAACCGATTTATATTCTAGAAAAACTTCACCAGACCGCAATCCAAATTCACGTTGTTGGTGTAGAAACATGAAAAAAGGCAGACTCGTTACAGTTGTTTCTGTTTTTCTCGTTTTATCGTTGGCCCAAATTGTTATGATTCAGGATATCGCCAGCGTGGTTTCTGGAGCATCAACAGCCCCGCAGCTCAAACTTTATGCGGGACCAAACAGCGTATTAGCCGACAATCGCGGGTACAGCATTCTTGCGGTACAATTACAGGATAGCAAAGGTGCGCCCCTCAGGGCACAGCAAGACCTTGAAGTGCGGTTGTCATCCAGTCTAACCAGCGTGGGCACCGTTGACCCCACGGTAATCATACATGAAGGCGAAACATGTGCAACAGCCGAATTTCACGCCACTTACACACCAGGGGCCACAACCATCACGGCAGCCGCTTCAGGCTACATGACCGTACAGACAACCGTAACTACGATTGGACCCATCCCCTCTAAGCTTGCAGTCTACGGGCTACCTCCAGTTCTTCCCGCTAACGGCAACTCTTACGCCGCAGTTATAGTTCAGCTTCAGGATTCCACAGGTGCACCAGCAAAGGCACCTAATGAAGGCGTACAGGTAACTCTGTCCAGCTCCAACGAAACTACAATCACAGTGGACTCAACGTTAAAGATTGAGGCGGGAAAAACCTACAGCACCGCAACTGTGAAGACTAACGCTGTGGGGTCAGCAAAGGTAACTGCAACCTCTTCAGGTTACAGCTCTGCACAGGCAACAATCACAACGCAAGATATGCAAGAAGAAGCCTTAAACCTCAAAGTTTACCTTGCTCCACCAAAAGTTACAGCTGATGGAAACACGTATCAGCAGGTTGCCGTTCAACTGCAAGACGCAAAGGGCAAACTTGCCACATCCTCTTCAGACACCACCATCACGTTATCATCCGCTAACACTGCGGTGGGCGCGGTGGAGCAAACCGTAACCGTCAGCGCAGGTCAAACCTTTGCTCTTGCCGAATTCACCACCACCTATCAAGCGGGAACAACAACCATAACTGCTGCAGCCCCCAACTGCACAACTAATCAAGCCACGCTTAGCTCAGTTGGTCCAGTACCGTCTAAACTTTCAGTGTACTGTCTCCCATCAGCGATGCCGGCGGATGGCAAAGCTTGCGACGCTATTCAGGTTCAGCTTCAGGATTCCAAGGGCAAACCTGCCAAAGACCCAGTTGGGGATATCCTTGTTTACCTGTCTTCATCCGCACCTGAAGTGGGCTCCGTTAACGCTACACTAACAATCCCGTTTGGGGAAACGTATGCTAAGGGAACCTTCACCGCCACTTTCGCATCTGGCTCAACCGCTGTTACAGCTCAAAGCAGCGGCTACAATGCGGGGCAGGCAAAAATGACAACTTTCCTCATTGACACCGTTTTCTTGAATGTTTCAGTTGTAGCTGACTCTACCATCGTAAATTCGGGTAATCAGACCACGCTCAGGGCGTACGTAACAGGTAATGGTACTGAACCTGTTGGGAAGGCAACTGTAAGCTTTGAGACTGCAAGCAAAGGATGCAGCTTGGCTAAAACTACTGAGGAAGGAAACGGCTACTACACCACAGTTTTTAATGCACCAGAAGTTTCAAGACGGACCGTTGTAACCGTCAAAGTGAACGCAACCAAAACTGGATATCAAAGCGCAGCCGACTCCATCAAACTAACGGTGGACCTTAACTTGAGCGCACCTAAGGGAACCCTGCAGATACTAGTTGCCGAAGAAGACGGGGTCCCCGTGACCGATGCAACCATAACGGCACAGTTCCAACCGGCAGGAACACCAACGATAACGGGTATCTCAAACGCCACGGGCTACGCAACATTAACCGATATCCCCGAAGGAACCTACGCCGTTGAAATCACAAAATCAGGTTATTCAACAACAACCATAACTATCCAGCTAACCGCCAACAAAACCACATACCAAACCATGAACCTCACCAAAACCGACCCCGGATTCTTCTCACTGCCCGTGATTGTCGGTTTAGTTGTCGCGGTGGTGGTTGCAGTGCTGGTGGTGCTCATGATAGTACGTAGACGGAGAAGCTCAACACAAAAAATAGGGCTAAACACACAAAGAAAAGGCAGACCAAAACAGACAAGCCCCTACTTCTAGCTCCAAACCAAAAAGGGCAGCTACATTTTCTTTACCAACCACTAAACCGTCTTTCATTTTTAGGGCGCAAATTGGGCGCTGAGCAGGTTTTATCTTTCCGCAAGCGAATGTTGTGCAAAGAAAACACTGTGGTTAAGTTTGGCGGGTCCGATGGGATTTGAACCCATGACTTTCAGCTGTCTCCCACCCGAAGCGGGTGTTAGAAGGCTGACGCGCTATCCGTACTGCGCCACGGACCCAACATGCGGTCGCTTCATAGTGAAAGCCATCAGATATAATTTTACCTATCGCCTCAAGGGGGTCAATTTGTTGATTTTTTGTTCAAAAACGTTGGAGAAACTACCTCTAAAGCAAGGTGTCTTTGAAGTAACATGTTGTTTTCCTAAAGATTAAAAACTAAGTTGACTAACTTGGTTGAAGAGAGAAGGGATTACGGTGGACAAACATTTTGTGGGAATGAACAAACAGCGTAGAAAAACTGGCAAATCGGCTATTTACCAGCCGAGCTTTTTCGTTAATTTACTTAGATCGTGCTGAGGCATTCTGGAATTAACTCGCGTTCTTTATTAAGCGGCACGGTTAACTAATTCCAGTCACTATCTCAACGCGGTAAAACTGATGCTTAGCATAATACTTCCCACCTTGAACGAGGAAGACGGCATTTTAGAGACGTTAAGTGAAATTAACAAGTTGAACATTGAAAAGGAAGTTCTGGTTGTAGATGGTCTCTCAACCGACAAGACCATTGAAAACGCGAAAAGGTTGGGTGCTGAGATAGTTATTGAGAAGCGGATGGGTAAGGGCATTGCCATGGCTACAGGAGTCAAGAATTCAAAAGGCGAGTTCATTGCATTCTTAGATGCTGATGGAACTTATCCACCGAAGTATTTACCTACGATGCAAAGGCTAGCTAAAAAATATGATGTTGTAGTTGCATCCAGACTCTTGAACAGAGAGGGGTCTACGGATTCAGTGCACACTTTTCTTCATTATCAGTTGTTTCCCTTTTTGTTCAAAAAGTTCTATTACGGCAAGTTTGAGACCACTGAACCCATAACAGGCATGAGAGTAATGAAAAGAAGCATCTGGGAAAAACTGGATTTGAAGTCAAGCAACTTTTTCATAGAAACTGAGATGGAAGTGGAAATGGCAAAAAAGAGAATGAATGTAGCTGAAATACCCATTCCATGCAGGAAAAGAATTGGACAAAGCAAATGGGATTTCAGTTGGAAAACTTGGCTTCAGATTACTCAATATGCCCAGAAAAACGAAAAACACCTCAAAAACTTAAAGGTCGTCAGATACCGCAATATCAAAACATAGAAACTCGGACACTAAGAAGAGACAGTAAATACATGAGCAACACAAAGCGACGGCGTGGTCAATTTTTTAAGCCTCATTTATGATGTTCTTGGAGGCGATTGACATGTGGGATTTACTTTCGATGTGGAAGAGCCCGAAAATGATAGCGCTCACCGCTTTAACTGCTCTCTTGTATGTTGGCTCTATTTTCCCGTTTCATGGACTCACAGCTTTTGGCGGTTACGCGGATTTTGGGCGCGTCGGCGTCGGTATCCCCGTTGCTTTTTCCTTCTTGTTTGGTCCAGCCGCGGGGTGGGGTGACGCCGTAGGCAACGTCTTGCGGGACATCGTTGAGGCTCATCTGGACGCATCAAAGTTTCTTTGGTTTTTTCGGAAACCTCATCATCGGCTACATGCCTTTTAAGCTGTGGACTGCGTTGACCTCGGAGGAACCTGACCTGCGAAATGTCAAAAAGCTACTTTTGTTTGTGGGCATATCGGTTTTGGTCTGCGTTTTGTGTGGACTCACCATTGGCTGGGGCTTTACTGGTTAGGATTCACGCCCTTCATGCCGACAGCGGCGATTATAGCTGTAACCAACGCGTTATGGGTGGTTATTGTGGGGTCAATTCTGTTGGCGTTGACTTACAACTTCGTGCGTAACCGTAAGCTGCTCTACCGCGACATATTGTCCAAAGAACCAGTCAAAAGAGGCAGCAGAAAAGGCAGCTATCTAACCGTGTCAGCATTGGTTTTAAGCGCCGTTTGCTGTTTCCTTGTGGGAGCAGCTTTCGGTTTCAGCCCGCTGGCGTTGCTGCCTTTCGTCGCAGTAACCCTTGCACTGGCAGCAATAATTTCCCGTTAACCCATCCGCGGGTGGGATATAAAACGTGATACCGCTAAAAAGAGGCCAATTGCCTGTCTAACTCAGTTTTAGAAATTGGGCCAATCCGATATAGCACTTCGGCTTCATGTCCATCGTTTTCGAAGTCTTCCTCGCTGAAAAGCATTTTAGTTTCACATTTGGTGTTTAGCATTTTGGCGAGTTTGGTGAAGCTTCTTTTGGATGCTTCGTTGGAGGGGTTCACGGTAGCTTCAAGATACGTAGCGTTGGCCATTTTGATTTGCTGCAACAGCAAAAGTTTTTGGAGCCCATTGCCGCGGTGTTTTGGGTGGACAACGGTTTCCCAGTTGAAAAAAGTGCCCTGTCTCTTGGGTGGGACATATCCTGATGAAAAAGCGACTATTTCGCCGTCGTGCTCGGCGACGATGCAGGTGTCTGAGAAGTCTCTGGCGAGGAGAAAATAGGTGTATCGGCTGTTTAACCCAACTAGGGGTTTGTTTGCCACAAGAAGCCTGTACACTTCTTTTATGTCTTCAACCGTCACCTTTCTTATTTTGAACTGCATTTTTCAAAACACTAAGAAGCCTTTTTTTCTCTCCGCTTCAGTCGTTTATTTCCGTGCGGTATAAGCGATATGGCATCGTCGGAGTCACCCAGCAACTTCTCAACGCCTATCGGTGGCCGCTCTTCTGCTTCGTCTAGCTTTAGTTGCAGAACGCATTCTTTGCAGTTTCGGTCACAGAAAATTGGTTCGTAGCTGTCGGGCTCCTTGTAGGTGGTGATTACGCCCTCGTAGTTTCGTAGAACTACCTTGTTGGTTGACCACGAGATAATATAGTTGGGCATAACGGGGATTTTTCCGCCTCCGCCCGGCGCATCAATAACGTAAGTTGGCACGGCGAACCCGCTTGTGTGACCCACGAGACTCTCGATGATTTCGATGCCCTTTCCAACAGGGGTCCGGAAATGGCTAAGCCCTTCAGAGAGGTCACATTGAAACAGATAGTAGGGGCGCACCCTGTTTTGGACAAGCTTTTGGTTAAGTTTTTTTATGATTTGGGGGCAGTCATTTACGCCAGCAAGCAGCACCGACTGGTTCCCCAGAGGAATCCCCGCGTCGGCCAGTTTTCGTAGCGCTTCCTGAGCCGAATGTGTAAGCTCCCGCGGATGATTAAAATGCGTGTTCAGCCACAAAGGATGATGCTTTTTCAGCATGTTCACGAGTCTGTCGGTTATTCTGTAGGGCAAAACAACAGGCGTCCGCGTGCCGATTCGAACCACTTCAACATGCGGAATCTTCCTTAATTCAGTGAGTATCCAATCTAGATATGCATCAGGCAGCAAGAAGGGGTCACCGCCTGAAAGCAACACATCCCGAACCTGCCGATTTTCCCTAATATAATTAAGACCTGCCTCGATCTGTTTCTTTGAAGGGATGTGGTCGGGGTCACCGACTTTGCGTTTTCGCGTGCAGTGCCTGCAGTACATTGAGCAGCGGTTACTGACCAAGAAGAGCACGCGGTCGGGGTAGCGGTGGGTGATGCCCTGAACTGGGCTATCTTTATCTTCATGTAGAGGGTCAGTCATGTCATATTTGGAAATTGTAAGTTCAGCAGGATTCGGAAAAGACTGCTTAAAAATAGGGTCATTACGGTAGTTTTCCCGGTCTATCAAAGAAGCATAATAGGGAGTTATACTCATAGGAAATTTATTCATGGTTTCCTCGAGTTCTTTGCGTTCCTCTTCAGAAAAAGTGATTCCAGTTAATTTTTCAAAGGCACCTATTGTTCTGATTGCGTTTTCCAGTTGCCAATGATAATCTCTCCAGTTGCTATCTAAAATGTGTTTGATTGCGGTTTTTTTGACAAGTTGTTGACGACTGGCAGGTTTTTTTGTTTGTTCAGTTTTCATAACGACAACTCCGAAGTAATAAGCGTAAGTTAGAGGCTGTTCCAAAGCCAGTAAACTTGCTTTCGTTTAGTTAACTACTGAGCAATTGGTATAGCTAACCACATATATATTTTCTGTCAAGGGAAAACAACATTGAATATAAAGAAACAGCCGTTTGAAAACGAAGTTGGAGCATCCAAAAAAACCGTGCGCCAATTCAACGGTTCAGGTAATCCCGCAACGGCTTGGTACTCAGGGTAAATTGCGCCTTACGGCGTGACATTTCACCCTAACATAACAAGTGCTACCCCAACAACAGTTAGGGCGATGCTCACGAAAAGCTTAGGCGACACATACTCCAGTTTCTTCATGTACAAAAACGCGTAGGAAACTACAAACAGCGGCTCAATCGAAATCAGGGGCGTCACGATTGAAACCTGATCAAAACTGAACGCGTAGAAAGCCAGCAGCCACGCCGCTGCTTGACCGACACCTGCCGCCCAGAACCAACGAAAATTCTGCGTCAAAGCCAACCCCTTCCGCGTTGTATCTGAAGAGAGCAGCATTAGCATGAACGGTAGAAAAGAAAACGCGTAAGCTATGGAAACGCCCAGAACAGGTGTGTTGCTCAGGTTCAAAGCGTATTTCCTGATGATGTGGGAAACGCCAAAGGTTACGCCTGCGAGTATGGGAAATATCAGGTTTTTTCTCCCCACAACGCCTTGACCTTTGGGTCGGCTGATGCTTAGGTCCGCGACTACTATGCCTACTAAAATCACAACGATACCTAAAATGTTCGAAGTTGACAAAGACTCACCGAGAAGCAGAACAGCAAGCAGCGCACTGTACAGCGGGTAAGCAGCGTACACGCTGGAGTTAACGGATGCACCCAACTTCCTTAAGCCCTGATAGTACAGGAGCCTGATGATTCCGGGCGAGAGCACCCCACTCACGGCGAAGAACACAAAACCGGTCAGGGTGATTTCGTCAAAGCCATTCAAGGCGATGGCAAGTGGCCAGAGGATAACCATGCCCACCACCGTGATGACTAAGCTGACATTGAAGGCGTTTGAGGTGGCAGAGTTCCGTCTAACCAAGATGACAGATAAACCTGAAGCCGCAGCAGAAAGCAAAGCCAAGACAATGCCTATCATCAGATTTCAATTTCACTTTAACATTAGAAGTATTAAAACAAATCATCCAGCAGCCCCGTAATCACGAGTAAATTGAGATTTTTGTGCCGAAAAACCTTTTACACCAAAAAAACTTTGTCAATAGCCTAACTTGTTATCCACGGAGAACCCTGATGCAATTTCAGTTGACCGCGCCATTCCAGACTTCGCCTGGGCAGGAAAAAGCCGTTGAAGAGATAGTGAAGAACTTTTCGGCGAAGGATAAACAGACGCTTCTGGGCATCACAGGCTCTGGAAAAACCTTTGTGATGGCAAACGTCATCAACCGCCTCCAGAAGCCAACCCTGATTATCGCACATAACAAGACATTGGCGGCTCAACTGTACGCGGAGCTCAAGGAACTTTTTCCCCACAACCGCGTCGAGTACTTCATCAGCTTCTACGACTACTACCAGCCTGAGTCATACTTACCCGCGCAGGACATGTACATAGAAAAAGACTCTGATGTCAACGAGCAAATAGAGAAGATGCGCATGCACGCCGTCAGCAGCATCGTCAGCCGAAACGACACCATAATCGTCGCCAGCATAAGCTGCATCTACAGCTTGGGCAACCCCGACGACTTCCGCAACCTCGCGGTTGACCTAAAGGTGGGTAAACCGTTGGCTCGGCAGAGACTCATAAACGCGTTGGTGGATATGCAGTACGAACGCAACGACCTGGTGCTGGAGCCAGGACGATTCCGCGTCCGCGGCGATGTGGTCGACGTGATTCCCGCTTACGAGGATGACATTCTCCGTGTAGAGCTTGAAGGTGGCTCCGTGCGGAAAATCAAGGAAGTTAACCATGTAACGGGTGACACAAAAGTTGCCCTTGACGCAGTTACGCTTTACCCTGCGAGGCAATACGTGGTTCCTGAGGAGAAGCAGAAGCGGGCTCTTCGACAGATAGAGGAGGAGCTTGAGCGGCGGTTACCTGAACTTCCGCCGTTGGAGGCGCAGCGGCTTAAACAACGAACCAACTACGATTTGGAGATGATTCGGGAGGTAGGCTTCTGCTCGGGGATGGAAAACTACAGCCGCCACTTCGACGGGCGCAACACAGGGGATCCCCCGTTTACGCTTATGGATTACTTCCCCAAGGACTACCTACTCATAATCGATGAGAGCCACCAAACCATCCCGCAGGCACGCGCCATGTACAACGGCGACTACGCCCGAAAAAAGAACCTTGTCGACTTCGGATTCCGCCTGCCCAGCGCCATCGACAACCGACCCCTCAAATTCGAGGAGTTCCAGCGGAAAATGGGCAAAACCCTCTTCGTGTCGGCAACGCCAGCAGAGTACGAACTGGAAAAAAGCGGTGCCCCCGTTGAGTTGATTACGCGGCCAACTGGGCTTTTGGACCCCGAGATGGAGCTTCGTCCGATTGAGGGGCAGATGCAGCATTTAATGGCTGAGGCGCACAGAACCATTGGGCGGGGCGACCGCGTGCTGGTGACAACATTAACGAAGCGGATGGCAGAAGACCTCACCGACTACCTTGTCAAAGAGGGTTTCCGCGTCAGGTATCTGCATAGCGAAGTGGACAGCCTCGACCGCATAGAGTTGGTGCGGCAACTCCGCGTCGGAGACTTTGACATACTTGTCGGCATCAACTTGCTCCGCGAAGGCTTAGACATCCCTGAGGTGGCTACCATTTTCATTTTGGACGCCGATAAAGAGGGGTTCCTGCGGGACGAACGCAGCCTCATCCAAACCATCGGGCGTGCGGCACGAAACGTGAACGGGAAAGTCATCCTGTACGCCGACGTTAAGACGAAATCAATCAAGCGTGCCATGGAAGTCACCAAGTACCGCCGTCAATTCCAGATGCGCTTCAACAAGGTGCACGGTATTACGCCTAAAACCATAGTGAAAGGTGTTTCCAAGAAGGAAGGCACTATAAAGGGCATCAAGCACTTGGCGAAGTCGGATGTTCGGCGGCGAATTGCTGAGCTTGACGCGCAAATGAAGGCGGCGGCGGAGCGGCTGGAGTTCGAGAAGGCAATTCAGCTACGGGACACCATCCGCGAGTTGGAGAAGTCGTTGGCTTTGAAGCTGAAAACTGAGCAGAAAACATAGAAAAATGACATTATCTGTGCAATAAAGTTGAAAAGGGGCATTCTGAAACAGGGTTAAATCCCAAGAGAACCCGAAAGTAAGGTTGCGTTCATGAGAGACTCCATATCTGTCAAGGGTGCAAGAGAGCATAACCTCAAAAACATAGATGTGGAGCTGCCTCGAAACAAGCTCATCGTAATTACGGGGCTTTCGGGGTCAGGCAAAAGCACCCTCGCCTTTGACACGATTTACGCTGAAGGACAACGCCGCTACGTGGAAAGCCTAAGCGCCTACGCACGGCAGTTCCTCGGCTTAATGGATAAACCCGACGTGGACTCAATCGACGGCTTATCACCCGCCATTTCGATTGAGCAAAAAAGCACCAGCAAGAACCCCCGCTCCACCGTCGGAACCGTCACCGAAATCTACGATTACCTCCGCCTGCTTTTCGCCCGCATCGGCACACATCACTGCCCCAAATGCGGGAGCAGCATTAAGCCACAGAGCCCCGAAAACATAGCCAGCCTCATCATGGCAGAAAAAGGCAAAACGCTGGTTTTCCTCGCGCCAGTCATCAGGGGCATGAAGGGCACCCATGAGCAGGTCTTCGACGACCTCAAAAAGGACGGTTTCACCAAAATCCGCGTGGACCAGAAAATCTACGACTCTGAATCTGTCAAGGACGAGGGGAAACTGGTGCGCTACGAGAAGCACTGGATAGAAGCGGTCATAGACACCGTCACAGTTAGCGATGAGGAACGCAGTCGCGTCGCTGAAGCAGTGGAGCAGGCGCTGCTGACGGGTAAAGGAACCATGATTGTTATAAACGCCGCCGACGCAGACGCAGAAAAGAAACGGGAACTGGAACGCTTCGCAGGCGAAACCATATACAGCACGTTTGGCGCTTGCCCTAACCACCCCGAAATCGTTTTTGAAAGCCTTGAGCCCCGCATGTTCAGCTTCAACTCGCCATGGGGTGCATGCCCAACCTGCCACGGCTTGGGCGAAATCACTGAGGTCTCCGAAGACCTAGTCATACCCGACAAAAACAAGTCCATCATGAACGGTGCCTTGGCGGTTTACGGTAAAATGGAACTCAGCTGGCGGGCACAGCAGCTCATGGTGGTCGGCGACAAATACGGCTTCGATTTGTTTACGCCCATCAAAGACTTCACTGAGCAACAACTTAATGTTTTACTCTATGGCGACCGCGAGCCCCTCAACGGCAACTGGTCCAACGGCGCCAACATGTGGATGCGCAACGGCTGGGAAGGCGTCATACCACAGACTATGCGGCTATACAAGCAGACAGAGAGCGAGTGGCGCAAAGAAGACATCGAGAAATTCATGAAAAGCCGAGTATGCAACACCTGCAACGGAAAACGGCTCCAGCCCGTCGTGCTTGCCGTGCGGATTTTGGATAGGAGCATCATCGACGTGACGGATTTGCCGATTGATCAGGCAGTCGAGTTCTTCAAGAATCTGCCCTCACAGTTGAACGAGAAGGAAATGGCAATTGCCAAGCAAGTGTTCAAGGAAATCAACGAGCGATTAGGCTTCCTCAAGAACGTTGGGTTGGGTTACCTGTCGCTTTCACGGGCGGCGCGGACACTTTCAGGCGGTGAAGCCCAGCGGATTCGGCTGGCCACGCAGATAGGCAGCAACCTCATGGGCGTCCTCTATATTTTGGATGAACCCAGCATCGGATTACACCAACGCGACAACGCCAAACTCATAAGCACGCTTCATAGGCTACGGGATTTAGGCAACACGCTAATTGTCGTTGAGCACGATGAGGAGACAATTCGGAACGCAGATTTCCTGGTGGATATGGGGCCAGGCGCAGGCGTCCACGGCGGACACATAGTAGCCGAAGGTTCTCCAGCGGAGATTATGCAGAATAAACGAAGCTTAACAGGCAAATACCTCAGCGGAGAATTGCAAATTGAGGTCCCCGCTGAAAGGCGCAAACCCGTGGGCTTCATGGTTTTGGCGGGTGCACAAGAGAACAACCTCAAAAGCCTTACCGTGAACTTGCCGCTGGGGGTACTCTGCGGCATCACAGGCGTTTCGGGTTCAGGCAAAAGCACGCTTATGAACCAAACGGTTATGCCTCGGCTGCGGCAGAGGTTCGGGGAACGCGTGGACAAGATCGGCAAACACGAATACCTCACGTCGCCGTCCTTTGTCCGAAACGTCATAGTTATCGACCAAGACCCCATCGGCAGAACCCCCCGAAGCAACCCTGCCACATACACGAAACTCTTCGACGAGATAAGGCGGCTTTTTGCATCAACCAAAGAAGCCAGAGCACGCGGCTACAACCCAGGCAGATTCAGCTTCAACGTGAAGGGCGGCAGATGCGAAACCTGCCAAGGCGACGGCGTCTTACGCATAGAAATGAACTTTCTGCCCGACGTTTACGTGCAGTGCAGCGAATGCGAGGGCAAACGCTACAACAAAGAAACCCTCAGCGTACTCTACAAGGGCAAGAACATCGCCGAAGTGCTGGACATGACAGTGGAGGAAGCAGCGGAGTTCTTTAAGAATATGCCTGTCCTGTCGCGGAAGCTACAGACACTGCTGGATGTGGGGCTCGGCTACATCAAACTAGGACAGAGCAGCACCACACTGTCAGGTGGAGAGAGCCAACGCATCAAAATCACCCGTGAACTCAGCAAAAACAAGTCGGGCCACGTGGTTTACATGCTGGATGAACCGACGACGGGGCTGCACTTTGACGACACAAAGCGCCTCATAAAAGTGCTTAACCGACTCGTCGAGAAAGGCAACACCGTCTACGTCATCGAACACAACCTCGACGTAATCAAAAGCTGCGACTACCTCATAGACCTCGGACCCGAAGGCGGCGAGGCAGGCGGCGAAGTCGTGTCTCAGGGAACCCCTGAAGCGGTTGCACAAAACTCCAACTCTTTCACGGGGCAGTTCCTGAGGAAAATGCTTAACCCGAAGAAAACGGGAAATTAATAGTTCATCGGCGAGCCTTCGGCATGATTCAAATCTCTGCGTCTTCAGCATTCAAAAGCTCCGAAATTCCCACTTTCCCAGGAGTCTATCTGTACAGGGATGAAGCGGGGGAAATTCTCTACATCGGCAAAGCCAAGAATCTGCGTAGCCGTGTCAAAAGCTACTTCTCTAAAACGGATAAACCCGCCAAAACCCGCCAGCTTGTTCTGCATATCCGCAGCATCGACTGGGTCATAGTTAACAATGAGGTTGAAGCGCTGCTGTTAGAAAATAAACTCATAAAGCAGCACACGCCAAAATACAACATCAACCTCAAAGACGCCAAAACCTACGCCTACATCGCCCTCACAAGAGAGCCATTCCCGAGGATTCTGACAAGCCGAAGGGTTTCGCGGAAGCTGGAGTCGTTTGGTCCCTATACAGACGGCTTCACGCGGCAAGACCTTCAGCGTCTTGTTGTGCGGGTTTTCAAGTTGCGAACCTGCAGGAAACTCCCGAAGCGTGCCTGCTTGAACTTTCACATCGGCTTGTGCTCGGCACCCTGCAACGGCAACGTCAGCTTGGAGCAGTATACGCGTCAGGTGGATCAAGCACGGTCTTTCTTGGGCGGTGACTATGAGCAGACAATTCAACTTCTTCTTGCGCAGATGCAGGATGCCAGCCAGAACCAGCATTACGAACGCGCTTTGGAACTCCGCAACCAGATTGCCTCCATCAGGCTGCTGACGCAGCGGCAAATCGTGGATAACGAGCGGCGTTTTGACCAGGATGTGATGGCTTTTCGGCGGTTGGGCGAGAAGGCGCGGGCGGTGCAGATGGGTGTGCGCAAAGGTGTTCTACTGGGGAAAAAAGAGTTCACTGTGGATTTGCAGCCTCAGGTTGAACAGGAATTCCTCAAAGCTTACTACGCCACCAACCAGATACCCCGCGAAATCCTGCTTAACCAACCCTGCTGGGAAAACAAAACAGAAAAGAAGGCGCTGGAGGAATTTCTCTGCGCAAAACGGGGCGCAGCGGTCTCATTAACGGTTCCCACGCGGGGAAACAAGCGGGCGTTGGTTAATTTAGCTGAGAAGAACCTTGAATCCACCTTAGACGAGGATAGCGCGCTGGTTGACCTACAAACTGCACTTAACCTGCCCGTGGTTCCGCATGTGGTGGAGTGCTTTGACATATCAAACTTGGGCGAGGAACACGTCGTTTCAGGTATGGTCCGCTTCACCGACGCAAAACCCGACAAGAAAAACTATCGGAAATTTAAAATCAAAACTGTCGCGGGACAAGACGATTTCGCCTCGATGGGGGAGGTGGTGGCACGGAGGTACAGGCGGCTTCTGGAAGAAAACGCAACAATGCCGGACTTGGTCGTCGTGGATGGCGGTGCAGGGCAGGTTGCCGCCGCCCAATCAGCTCTATCTGCGCTGGGGCTGCAGCTTCCGCTTATCGGCTTAGCTAAGGAACACGAAGAGATAGTTTTGCCCAACGAGCCAACGCCGCTACGGTATGATAAAAACAGCCGCATGATGCTTTTCCTGCGCAAAGTCCGCGACGAAACCCACCGCTTCAGTTTAGGCTACAACCTGAAACGTCGGCAAATGAAACTCAGAGAAGAATTCAGAAATAGCGCACAATACTCTGGCGCTGGAAACCATGTTAAGTCTTAGAAGTGGGTGTTGGACTTCAACTGTTCGTGTTTGCAAGATTTTTTCTGGATATGTGGTTCCTGTGGCGTCTTGGATGGAAGGTTCCGCTCAGTTTCACCAAGGAAATGCAGGTTAATTAAAGCTGCGGGGAACCTGTATTCTTCTTTAACAGTTTTAACGGAAAACATAAATTGGCGAAGTATCATTAAAGAATTAAAGATTAGTATTTGACTTGTCGGTGTATAAAAGGGGAAAAATTGATGAGCACTCATGCTGAAGATTTGAAACTGCGGTTAATGACCATCGAGCTTTTGCGAACCGCAAAATACAAGCGCAATATCACATACCGCGAGTTAGCCAGCAAAACAGGCCTACCCGTAACCGTCCTAAGCCGCTACGCCAAAGGGCACGTGCTTCCAAACACCACCCGCGCCAAGCAACTCTGGCGAGTCCTCACCAAACTGGTCGGGTTAGAAACGGAGCTACGCAGCCGAATAAAGTTTGATGACACAGGCTACTTTGATAACACCGAAATCGTCGGCGACTACAACATTCTGCAGCAGGCGGCAAACCATGCCTTAGCAAACTTCGCGGGAAAACGCGTCACCAAAGTCTTAACTGCAGCCACCGACGGTATCCCCCTAGCTACCATGGTAGCAAACGCTTTGGGCGTAAACCTCATTGTGGCCAAACGTAACAAGGAAGTCGGCGTGAAAGCCTTCCTTGATGAAACATTCATCCTCGGCAAGGACAGCGGCGTAACTGTAACCCTCTACATTCCAAAAGACATCATAAAAAAGCGAGACAGCGTGCTGGTCGTGGATGACATGATAAAAAGCGGCGAAACCCAAGAGGCCCTCGTAAACCTCGTCAAGAAGGCAAAGGCAGAGATTTCAGGCGTCTTCTCGCTTATAGCCGTCGGAGACGAATGGAAGAAGCGACTGAAAATCAGCAACGACGCCCCAGTTGAAGTGGTCACGTACCTGAAGTCGCCATTCGAAAACTAAAGGCACGACGCAGTCAAGTCCACTTTTTTCCGCTTTGTTTCTTTTGCAGAAATCTTAAACAGAAGCCAATCCACTTCTAAACTAACAGAATGTGCCAAGTGAGGCTGCCAGTATGCGTATGATAAAATGGCAAAACGGAACCGTGCTAACCCCTGACCAAACCAAACTTCCCCTCCAAGAAGTAACCTTAGAAATCAAGACTCTTGAACAGATGTGTGAAGCTATAAAGGTCCTCCGCGTCAGAGGCGCACCTCTGTTGGGTGCGGCAGCCGCGTTTGGCTTGGCAATAGTTGCCTACCACTCACAAGCCAAGAGCAGAGAGGAACTGCTTGCCGAGTTGGAAGAAGCCGCCGTAGCCATCAAACGCCAGCGACCCACAGCTGTGAACCTGTTTTGGGCAGCCGACCGAGTCCTCGCCAAAGCCCGCGGTTTCTCTGGAGTCGCGGAGGAACTGAAGACGGCAGTTGTGGAGGAAGCTCAGAAAATCGCTGACGAAGATGCCGCACAGAACCACGCGATAGGCAAAAACGGCGCGGTGCTCATCAAAGACGGTGACACCATCCTGACCCACTGCAACGCGGGTGAGTTGGCAACGGTGGAGTTTGGTACGGCTCTTGCGCCAATTCGGGTCGCGTGGGAGCAGGGCAAAAAAATTAAAGTTATCGCCGACGAAACCCGTCCGCTACTGCAGGGCGCAAGGCTTACTGCGTACGAGTTGATGCGTGACGGCATCCCAGTTACGTTGATTACAGATAACATGGCGGCGCACATCATGAGCAAAGAACTCGTGAACCTTGTTATTGTCGGCGCTGACCGCATCGTTCAGGACGTGGTTTTCAACAAAATCGGCACCTACGGCGTTGCTATCTTGGCAAAAGAGCATGGCGTGCCGTTTTATGTTGCCGCGCCGAAATCCACTTTTGACTTATCCCACAAAGCCGCAGATGTGATTGTTGAGGAGCGGAAACCTGAAGAAGTCACGCACATTGGCGGTGTGCAAACTGCGCCTACAGGGGTTAAGGTGTTTAATCCAGCCTTTGACGCGACGCCGCTGAAGTATGTTTCAGGGATAATCTGTGAAAGCCAAATCTACTATCCCAAAGACTTCCCCAAATTCAAGTCGGGCGCTACACCTTAGCGGCACCCAACTTAATCAAGTGCGGGTTCAGGAAAATGGTCTGAGAGCGCTTTTTGAGAGATATACAGGTGGCAACGTTAATTAGTTAACTGCCCTAAAGGTAATCGTTCAATAGTTGATGCGGATGAGTAACGACAAAGAAAACACTTCGTCCCCTTCAGAGTTTAAGGCGCAGGGCTTACTAACAAATAAGGGCGTTAAAGTCGAGGAAAGAAGCAGCATCGACGCCCTTAGCCAACGCGGATACGGCGCCGCTGAAAAAACCGCCCTCACGCTGGCGTTTTACGAGGCGCTGTTTCTTATGGACAAGCAGAATCTCAGCGTGAAGGACAAAAAAGGCAGCCAAGTCGACTTCGAAAGCCTTCTGCACACCTACGAAGCGGCAGATGAAAACGCATGGATGCACTACATTATTTACAGGGACCTGCGCAGCCGAGGCTACGTCGTCCGCGAGGGCTTTGGCACAGCAATTGATTTCCGGATTTACGAGCGAGGTACATACGGCAAAGAAACTGCTACAGCCCTCATCGTGAGCACTCAGGAAGGTAAACCGATGCCTATGGAGGACTTGGCGAAGGCGCTATCTCAGACGCAGAGCCTTAAAAAAGAGTTGGTGCTCGCGGTTATGAACCGCAGGGGCGAAATAGTTTACTATTCAGTCGCACCATTAACGTTCAAATAACACGGTGAAGCCTAAATGTCAACATTTCAGCCTGTCCGCGGAATGCGTGACCTCATAGCCGAAGACGCCGAAACCTTAAGCTATGTTATCGGCAAAGCCCGAGAAACCGCGCAGCTTTTCGGGTTCAAAGAAGTAATCACCCCAGTCGTGGAACCATTCGAGCTTCTCAGCGCAAAGTCGGGCGAGGAAATTCGCCAACGCATGTTTATCTTCGACGACTTAGGCGGCAGAAAAGTATCACTCCGACCCGAATTCACTGCCTCCATCGCAAGGTTAACCACAACCACGTTGAAGAATGAGCCTAAGCCACTCAGACTTTTCAGCGCGGGCAGCGTCTACCGCTACGACGAACCACAAAAGGGGCGGTATAGAGAGTTTTGGCAGGCAAACTTTGAGTTGATGGGCTCGGGCAGACCTGAAGCAGACGCTGAAGTTATCCTTTTGGCAAACAACCTGCTTAAAAACACTGGACTAAAAAACTTCGCTCTGAAACTTGGACACGTCGGCGTGCTTAAGGGCATTATGACCCAAGAGGGCATTGATGATAAAGCCCAAAATGCCATTCTGCAGAAAATGGATAAAAAAGAGTACGAGACAGCTTTGGCGCTGGTGGATTCAGAGAACTGCCGAAAAATCCTCAGAGGACTAATCGAGTTGAAGGGAGCCAACGTCTTTGACACAGTCGACAAGATGAAGACGCAAGTGCAGGGCTACGAGAAAGCGGTTGCCGCAGTAGAAAACTTGGAGGCCATCTTGAGGCTGGTTACAGAGAGCGGATGCGAAATTGAAGTAGTAGACCCTGCTTTTGCCAGAGGCTTAGAGTACTACACGGGCGTGATTTTCGAGTTGTATGTGCCTCAACTGGAAATCGCATTAGGCGGCGGCGGACGCTACGACAAACTTATCGAAGTGTTCGGCGGCGAATCTACACCCGCAGTGGGCATGGCTACAGGTATAGACCGCATAGCCTTAGCGATGCAGGCACAGAAAACCAGGTTACAGAAGCCCACGCAGAAAAGGGTCACGGTTATCCCTATCAAGGAGGAACAGAAGGCAGAAGCCCTCAAGATTGCGCAGATGCTCAGGGAGGCAGGATTGCCTGCGGAGTTTGAGGTGATGGGCAGGAAAATGGGGAAAGCGCTTGAAGACGCAGACAAACGCAAAGTGGATTATGCAGTCATTGTGGGAGAAAGGGAACTTAAAGAAGGAAAAGTCGTGCTAAAGGATTTAGTTGGCAGAACACAGGCTGAAGTCAATATAGAAACGTTGCCAAGCAAAATCCGAGAAAACGGTTGCTAAAGGTAATAGAAGAAAAAAGCAAAAAGAAAATGTTGGAGCCTCAGAAAGAGGCTTTCTTGGTTTTTATAGTCGTTTGATGTAGCGGTTGACTTCCCACTCGGTAACCTGCAGTCGGTACAGGTCCCATTCTTTGCGTTTCTCGGTTAGGAAGTTTTCGAATGTGGTTTCGCCGAGGGTTTCGCGCATGAGGTCGCTGGTTTCCATTTCATCGAGGGCTTCTTTGAGGGATTCGGGTAGTGAAATTATGCCGCGTTCTTTGCGTTCCTCGTAGCTCATGTGGTAAACGTTCAGCTCCACTGGTTCTCCGGGGTCAATCTTGTTCTTGATGCCGTCTAAGCCTGCGGAGAGAAGCACTGCAAACTGCAGGTAGGGGTTGCCTGAACCATCTGGACAGCGAATTTCGCATCTGGCTGCGGCTTTCTTGCCTCCGAAGTTGGGCACTCGGATAAGCGGGGAACGGTTCTTGTGAGCCCATGCAAGGTACACTGGCGCCTCGTAGCCGGGAACTAAGCGTTTGAAGCTGTTTGGCCATGAGTTGAGGATAGCACACATTTTTCGTCCGTGAGCAAGTTGCCCACCTATGAAGTACCGCGCCGCGTCTGAGAGGTAATCATTTTTTGGATCGTCAGCGTAGAACAGGTTTTCGGCGCCATCTTTGCTCCAGAGGCTTTGGTGAGTATGCATACCCGAGCCGTTTATACCGCCGAAGGGTTTAGGCATGTGAGTGGCGACGTAGCCGTTTCGTGCAGCAACAACCTTTGTAACCATTTTCATTGTTACCGCGCGGTCAGCGGTGACGAGGGCTTCTCCGTATTTGAAGTCAATTTCGTTCTGTCCCAAAGCGACTTCGTGGTGGCTGATTTCGATGTCTATGCCGAAGGGTTCTGCTGTGTCAGCAATTTCTCTTCGAATATCATCAGTTAAGTCTCCAGGGTGGAAGTCAAAGTATCCAGCTAAGTCAATTGGAGTGGGTAAGCCGCCGTTTTCGCTTTCCTTCACGATGAAGAATTCAAGTTCAGGTGCGCATATGTAGGAGAAGCCTGCTTTGTTAGCTTTCTCTACGGCTCTTTCAAGTATGTACCGAGGGTCACCATCGAACCGCTTGTTCTGAGGTGTATACACATCGCAGATTAGCCTGCAGGAGGACTTCTCTTTTGGTCTCCAAGGCAGAATCGCAAAAGTTGTAGGATCAGGCATGAGCACCATGTCTGATTCTTCAATTGGTCTGTAACCGGTGATGGAGGATCCGTCGAATGCTTGACCGTTTTCGAAGATGCTTTCGATGTTTTTGGATGCCACTGCCAAGTTTTTAATCATGCCGTTTATGTCGGTGAATTGTAGTCTAACGAATTTTATGTCTTGCTCTTGGATTTGCTTAACTACATCGGTTACGTTTTTCTTCCAGACTGCGTCTTTGAAATTTTTCATTTTTGTCCATTCCTCACATTAAGCATTAGTCTTTCTTTTCATATGTTATGGAAAAGACATTTACCATAAACATATTTAAGCCTATCGCTTCACGTATTAGATAAACGTTCAGGAATATTGAAGTTTACTGAAATTTTGCACGATACGACCTATAACGTGCGGCACAATACAAACAGCCAAAAACAGTTCCTCCAGACAAACGACCAAACCAAAAACAGCATTATTCAGCCTTCACGCCGCAGAAAATCCCCCACATCCAGCACATTCCGAAACACAACCCTGCCCGAGGCATCGCCAAGGTCTGCGGCTAACATTCCAAAGCCCAAGCACTCGCCATACTCATTCAGCACCAAAGTGCAGTCACCTCTACGCTGCGAACCCATCGACTGCACGATGCCCTTCCTGAAGATGTCTCTTCCGCATATGAAAAGCCACGCGGCTTTACGGTCCAGAATCACCTTGTTGGCTGCAATGGGCACCAGCATATTAAGCAGGTTAAAGCTTGGAAAGAACACGCCGCCCTTGACTTTCCCAAGGTACATTCCCGCGCAGTAGAAGTTGCGTTTGACGATTTTGCGTAGAGCAGGATTCAAAAGGTAGTAGCGCTGTGCATGCTCCACCACAAACTCAGGGTTCAACGCGACTTTGCCGCCGAACTTAGAGGCAAAAACTGTCAGAGGCTTCAAGGCGTATTCAACCTCTTTTTAAGTTTACAAACAAAGAACCCTTGTGTTTCCCCAGGCCAGATGCGTCTGCAACGCGAAACGGAATCATCCAGTTTTTGACCATAAACCGCAGTTAACCCGTCCTCGCCAAGGCAGTTGACTACTTGAATTTGCAGCCCCAGAGTTTTAACTGCCCAATCCATGTTCAGCTCATCTTCTTCAGGCTCCAATGAACAGGTTGAATATACAATCTCGCCGTTGGGGGCTAGGCAGTTTGCGGCTTCAGTGAGGATTTCCCGTTGAACCTTGGAGTTCCGCTGCACATCCACCAGAGTCCGACGGCTAAACCACTTGGGGTCAGAGACGAAGTTGCCAGAGCAGGGCACATCAAGGAGTATTCTGTCAAACTTCAAATCCAAGCTGGAAGCCTGCCGAGCATCCAAACGGTAAACGACGCAACATCGAACGTGACATCGTTCCAGATGATTCGCCAATGCCGCCAAACGCTGCTTGTTAACGTCTAAAGCCACAATAACGCTGCCCTTACCCATCAAGTCGGCAAGCTGAGTGGTTTTTCCACCCGGAGCAGCACAAGCATCCAGCACGGTTTTGCCTTTAACCCCAGCAAACAAGGTTGCAGGAATCTGCGCGGCGGCTTCTTGAATTGAGTATAACCCCAGCAGGTACTCGGCTGTGGCACCCGCTGAAACTCGGGATTTACCAACCCAGTAGCCCTCCTTAAGAAACGGGATTTTTTCAAGTTCCACACCTAAACTGCGGAGTCTTTCAGGAAGGTTTTTGCCTTTTGCATTGACTTGGTTTATGCGGATTGCCTGTCTGGGCTCGACTTCCCTGAAGCTCCAGCCGAGTTGACGATAACGGTTTGCGAAGAATTCTTTGCCAGACATCAAACCCTACAGTGTACAGTTGTTAATAAAAACCTTTCAAAAACCAATAACAAACAAAAGAGGCCCAGCAGTTAACCAGATTTTTAAAGCGCAGAGGCGAAAAACGCAAACAAACGCAAAACCTACAAAAACAAGCACCAAAAAATGAACAAAAAATGAAAGAAAGCGCATAAAACGCTAACCGAATTGGGTGTGTTCCAGCTTACGTTTTGGCGTCTGTCATCTGGAACAGGTTCTTGACGGCTTTGGCACGTGACTTCTGCGCTAACTGCTCTGCTGTAACGAACGTTAAAGCTTCTTCAGGGCACCATTTAACGCATTGGGGCTCTTTCTCGTCGGTGTCAGTGCAGCTGTTGCATGTGAACACAATCTTCTTTTCAGGATGCATGTTCATGGCGCCAAAGGGGCATGCAGCAATGCACCATCCGCAGCCGTTGCAGGCGTTTTCGTCTACGCGGATTATGCCAGTGTCCTCTTCCTGTGTCAAGGCATCTCTGGGGCAGGCGGACATACATGGGGGGTCTTCGCAGTGTCTGCAGGTTATTGCTAAGTTAGTTAATGGTCCGATGCGCATGGCACGGATTCTGGATTTTGTTGGGTTGAAAGTGTTCTCGTTCACCATTGAGCAGGCGTATTCACAAACGACGCAGCCTATGCATTTTTCGGGGTCAGCAGAAACGAATTTTCGGTCTTGATGGCGCACCATTTTAAGCTCCTCCTGCGGGTGCTTGAGGTTCCGCTTGAGGCGGAGAGGGGTTTTCCTTCAGAGCTTTCTCGGCTATGTAAGCGTACTCGGATAAACCGACCTGCTCTAGGCGCTCCAGCGTGGGTATTCCTTGCGGTGTCCAGCCTCGCGAAGCGTAGTAATCGTCTAAGCCGATGGCCATTTCTTCGTCGCTGACGTAGACGCCTTTGGCGGGGCCTTCGTCGGGAACGGGGAAGTGCTTGATCTTGTAGGGGACATCGTCGTATTTGCGGGTGCCTTTGCCTTCACGTAGGTTGAAGAGTTTTGCGAGGTTCTCGATGCGATCGCCGTCCAGCATCATTTCCTCCACAGTTATTGGGATGCCAGTTGCTAGCGTGTAGTATTTGGCCAAGTCGTTCCAGCCGTCGTAGTAGGTGCCCCTGCTAAACTTGCAGACAATAAGGGAGTCAATGATGTTATACATGTGACTCTCAGTAGTGATCATTTTGCCCCTGCCCTTCTCAATCTTGAACCGATTCACTTTGCCCTTCACATCTGGCGAGTATGCACCGTTTCGCAAGTGGCAGGCACCACGGAAGCTTACTGAGAAACCGAGCGCGGCAGTCTTCAAAGTTCGCAGGTCGTAGCCGGGTAGTTCTAAGCCTTTGATGTGGCAAGCGTATTTGTAGGCGTCTCCGCCGATTAGCTCTGCAGCTTTGGCTGTGCCTTCAGCAAGGATGTTTCCTAGCCAGCCTTCTCGTTTGCCGATTTTGTGGATTAAAGCGATCATTGCTTCAGCGTTGCCGAATTTGAGGTCTAAACCGTCGGTTTGTTCTTTGGTGATGATTCCGTGTTCGTAAAGGTCCATAGCGAAGGCGACAACGACGCCTATGCTGATGCCGTCCATGCCGTACTCGTTAGTTATGCGCATTGCTTCGATAACTGCGTCTAAGCGGTCAACGCCGCAGAGTGGTCCCATGCTCCAGAGACATTCGAACTCGAGCCTGCTGGTGCTGCCTTTGTAGGGTCCTTCGGGGACGACTGCAATGTGGTCGCATCGCATACCACAAGTGGCGCAACCGACTATTTTTTTGACGTAGTGTTCGTTTAGCCACTCGCCGCTGACTTTGTCGGCGTGTTCAAAAGTTGCGTTAGTCCAGTTTCTTGTTGCCAAGGCAGAAAGGGAGTTTAAAACAAGAACGTTTTCGGGGGTACCCAAGGTTTTGTACTTCTTGGTTGCTGGACCCTTCATGCGTTCATGGATAAGTTTGACAAATTCCCTGAAACCCTTCATATCCGCGACGTTAACATCGTGTGTTCCGCGAACCGCGACAGCTTTGAGGTTTTTGCTGCCCATGACGCCGCCCATGCCGCTTCGTCCGATGGCGCGGAATTCGTCATTTATGATGGCTGCGAATCGGCAGAGCTTTTCTCCAGCTTCGCCGATGGCTGAAACGCGGATGTAGAAGTCGCCGAGTTCTTCTCGGATTGCTTTGTCAGTATGATAAACTGTGAAGTGTTTCAGGTGTTCAGCGTCCATGATTTGGACTTTGTCATCGTCAATCCAGAGGTAGCTGAGTTTGGGGGCTTTGCCTGTAATTATGACGGCGTCGTATCCTGCGCGTTTGAGGTCAGGTCCAAAAAAGCCGTGTGATTCAGCGTTGCCGACGCCGCCTGTTGCGGGAGATTTGGATACCACGGCGTAGCTGTTGCCGCCTGTTGGACCCATGGTTCCGCTGAGCGGACCAGTCATGTAGATAAGTGGGTTATCTGGGTCGTATGCGTCTACCCCGGCTTTTGAGTTATCCATAAGGAGTTTGATTCCGAGACCTATGCCGCCGATGTAGTTTTTCGCCAGCTCCTCGGTTAAGGGTTCGGTTTTGATTTCCCCAGTTGTTAAGTTAACACGCAGAATTTTTCCCGCGTAGGCATACATGATTTCTTCTTGTCCTCCGTACGTGCTGGGTTAGTATTAGGCAGATGGAGAAGATATAAACCTAATGGATTCAAATGTCAAAAAATTACGTTAATCTTGCAATAGTGAAAAGCTTAAACCGATATGTTTTTGCATGCACATCACATATTCATCCACAATTTTATTCTAAACAAACAAAAAGCCCATAATATTGATTGAATACACTTTCAACGCCTGAAATGGAAATTTCCACCAAGCCACATCAATTATGGAAGAGTCTTCAACAAGAAATCCACAATCCGCCCCGCAGATTCAGCAACCACATCGGATAAACCCTCACCGAAATCTGTCTCCTTAGGCTCAACAAGCAACAAGGTAAGTTTGGCTTGCGCCATCTGGGTTATGTAGTCGCAGAACATCCGCAGCGGCAACATATGTGTTGAAATCGTGGGCATATTCACGACTTTCGCTGAGTCGTACAAACGAATTTCCCCAGGATTCAGCCCCAGAAGTGCCGCGTCAACCAACAGCACATGTGAAGGTTTAAGCTCCACGATTTCGTCCATGAAACTTTCAGGAACCGTCTCGCACTCTATCAGGTGCACTTTTGAGCTGACTTTGCCCTGCAGGTCCTGCACGATTTTTACGCCGACGAAGTCATCCATGCGGATGTCGTTGCCTATACCTGCGACGACAACGGTTTTTGCTCCACTAAGCCAGTTTTTCAGCTCCTCTTCAAACCCAAACTGTGTTTCACCCATAGTTACCACACGTCACAAACGAAAAATAGAAACAAAGAAGAAAAGGAAGGGGTTGCAGTTAACGCTGCAGTGTCTGGATGCGTTGCTTGTTGCTGTCGTAGACGTTAACCGTCAACGGCATCTGCCCAACTGCAAAGTGTGTTGCACAGCCAAAGCAGGGGTCGTATGCGCGGAACGCCATTTCGACTTTGTTGAGTATGCCTTGGTCGCATTTGCCGCCTTTGATTAAGCCTTTGGCTGCGTCGCGTATGCTCATGCAGATGGCGGGGTAGTTGTTGGTTGTGGCGACAATCATGTTCACGTCTTTGACGAGTGCATCTTTGTCTAAGGTGTAGTCGTGGATTAGGGTGCCACGTGCTGCTTCAACGATGCCGACGCCTTGTCCGGGTTCGCCTGGCTGGTTGCGTATGTTTGTGCTTGTGATTTCAGGGTCTGTTGCTAGCTGGACTGCACGTTCCGCGGCGTAGAGCAGTTCAATAAGACGCGCCCAGTGGAACGCCAAGGTACCATGTACTGGTTTACCCAGCGTCTTGAACATAACTTCGTATTCTGCCTGAGCCAGCGGGGTGGCCATTCCGTCAGCAGCGTTTAACCTGCCGAGGGGACCAACACGGTAGACGCCGTTGTCTGCGCCGTAGGAGAAGCCGTTCCAGCCGATTTTCTTGAGGTAGGGGAACTTGCTGTAGGTCCATGATTCCACATGTTCAGCCAAGTGGTTAAGGTAATTTTTGGCTTCGAACTTTACGAATTCTTTAGCTGCGGGGTCAACAACGCGGACTTTGCCGTCGTAGAAGTTAACTTTGTTTTGGTTGTCTACGGTGCCCATGTAGTAAGTGTTCATCGTGTAAGCATCGCTTTTAATCATGTCCAAGTAAGCACTGTTGCCAAGGACGAGGTCGTGGAAGAGTTTCAGAGAGAACTGAGCAAACTTTACTGAAGATTCCGCCATGTCTTGGATTTCTTTGCGGTCATCCTCACTCAGCGCTTTGCTGAATCCGCCTGGAAGCCCGCTGACGGGGTGAGTGGCTTTTCCGCCCAGAATCGCCGTGATTTTTTGTCCGTAAGCGCGGTGTTTTATGACTTCTTTGGCAACGTCTAATCCTGCTTTCTCGATAACGCCAAGGATGTTACGTTTTTCTGGTGGTGCGTCGGGTCCAACTATGAAGTCAGGTCCACCTAAGTAGTAGAAGTGGAGGGTGTGGTCATAGATGAAGTATCCGCAGTTTAGAAGTTCACGGAGTTTCTTTGCGGCAGATGGAGGCTCCACGTTAAATGCTTGGTCTAAGGCTTTTACTGAGGCAAAGTGGTGGGCAACAGGGCAAACGCCGCAAATTCTTGTAGTGAGCAGAGGCATAAGTTCGGCGCGTCGGCCAATGCAGAATTTCTCGAAACCGCGGAGTTCAGGGATTTTGAGGTACGCATTTTCTACGTCGCCGTTGTCGTTGAGGAATATGGATATGTTTCCGTGACCTTCAAGCCTTGTAATTGGGTCGATTAATATTTCTTTCATTTCTTCATCACCTTTCGTTTAAGAATGGAAGCAGGCAAACTGTACATGTAGAAGGTGCCCACTGGATCCACAATCTGAGCCATCAGCTTGTCCACATCCTCATCTGTGTACTGGCCAGGCTCCTTATCTAATCCAAGAATGGAAGCTAACGCGGTTATCATACCCGCGCCGACTTCAGGCTGATTTGGAGCAGCTCCACCGCACCCAGTGCAGGGCATGTCAACTTTGAGGCATTGCGCGCCGCATCCGCTGCGGGTAGCCATACCCAAACAGAGTATACCCTGCTCCATGAGGCAACGGTCGGGGTCAGGAGCTTTCTCATGTACACGGTAGATTTTGGTGATTTTCTTGTTTTCCCTTTTCCGGGGGCATTCATCGCAAACCGCGGGCAACGGAGCGAGAACTGAACCTTTAGGAGGCAGGTTTCCTGCGGCGATGGCCTCGATAGCGTTAGCGATTAGTTTCACTGGAGGAGGGCAACCGGGCACGTAGTAATCTACGTCAACGGTTTGCGCTAAGGTTTTGACTGTGTCATAGAATTCAGGAATCTTGAGCGTGCCTTCTTTCACAGTGGTTGTGGTTTGAGGCATCACTTTTTCGGGGTTAACGTTCGATTTGTCTTTGATGTAGACCTGCTCGAAAATTTCAGCTTTGTCGTTGAGGTTTGCTAAGCCAGGTATACTGCCTTCGTGGGCGCAGGAGCCAAAAGCTATCAGCGTCTTGGATTTTGCGCGAAGCACTTTGGCCATGTGTTCCTGCTCTGAGTTGCGGATGGACCCGTTAAAGAACGTGATGTCGATGTACTTGTCAGCCATCCCTTCGACGTCCTTGTACTTTATGTCCATGGCTACTGGCCAGAACACAATGTCCGCGATTCCTACAACATCGAGGATTTTCTCGTTGATATCTAGCACGGCTATTTCGCAGCCGCCGCAACTTGCAGCCCAATAGAAGGCTATTTTCAGTTTACTGCTCATTTATTTTTGCACCTTCATTGACTTGTTCTAACAATTTTTTAGTGCTAACCCTAAGTTCGTTGAAGGCAAGCTCTTCAGGCGTCATGCCTAAGGCTAACCCTAGCAACTGTGGATAATGCAGGACAGGAATGCCATAGACTTCGTTGAACATTTTCTCTATGCGCAACTCATTCGTGTCATACATAATGTGGCAAAACGGGCAAATTGTTATTAAAGCTTGCGCGTTCACCATCTTCACGTGATTCAACTTGTCTCTTGCTAACTGCAGGGCAACTTTGTCGCTTACGCCAACACTGGGAGCGCCGCAACACTCGGTTTCGTCAACGTAGTCCAAGCAGGTTGCGCCTGTCGCTTCAATCAAGGCTTTAAGGGTCTGGGGGTCTTCGGGGTCGTCGAAACCTATGTACGCCTTGGGACGCAGAATGTGACAACCATTGTGCTCTGCTACGTTCAGCATATTCAGCGGCTTAACAACTGCGTTCTTTACGTTGTCTATGCCTACATCTTCCTTCAAGACTTGCAGCAGATGCTTCGTCGTAATTGTCCCCTTGAACTCTAAACCTGATTCCTTCAGGTGACCGTTGATTTGTTCTCTTAATGCTTTGTCTTCCTTTAAAATCTTGTTAACTTTCTTCAGAGTACCAGCACAGCCAGGGCACAAAGTGAGTATGTTCAAGCCCTGCTGCTCAGCCAATGCCAAGTTACGAGCGGCAAGAATCAGCATGGTTTCGTGGCTGACAGGGTCAAGAGGCAAACCACAGCAGTTAAACTCGGGCATTTCAACAAGTTCAACACCAAGTTTAGCTAAGACTTTGCGAGCGGAAATTTCGTATGCGGCTACTCTGTAGGGAATTGCGCATCCAAGGAAAATCAGGTATTTACTGTTTGGCATCGTTTTCACCTTTGTTTTCCATGTTTTTCATGAAGCTAACGCCTTTGAGGCTTTTTTGTACGCTTTCAGGGTTACCTTTAGGCAGAGGTGGAAGACCCAAAGTGTCGCGTTTCTTTAGGCGTAGTTCAGATATCTTGTATGCATATCCTGACTGCAAAACGCTGGAACATTGATCCTTGAAAACTTGAGGTACAATGCCTTCTTCAGCAGCAAGGTTCCTCAGCACCCGTATGACACTTGCTACTTCGACGCCTTGTGGACATCGGTCGGTGCAGGTGAAGCAGGCAGCACAAAGCCACAGGGTGTCGCTTTTCAGAACTCGGTCCTTAAGGCCTAACCGCGCCATGTGAATGAGGGTGCGTGGCCTGTAGGAATCGCTGTACCTTGCGACTGGGCAGTCGCTGGTGCAGGTTCCGCACTGGAAGCATTTAAGCAGTTTCTCGCTGCCATGCAGCTTTATAAGTTGATATTTGAATTTTGGGTCAAGCTCAGAAGCTCTAATCGGCTCCTTCATGGCATCCTTAACTGCAACTGCGTTTTCCGCCATTATGCATTCCCCGTATATCGGTATGAGAACCGTAAACGCATGTTAATCCCATGGGTTTCGGTTGCTGAAGTTAATAAATTTGCTTTTCGCGGGTGACTCGAGGTTACATGCGACCTAAACCGTTCGACGATTGGAAACATTCTGAAGCACCATACGCGCATGGAGATTCAAAAAGCCCATTTCCACTACATAAAGGTTCGGTCATGTTCTTCTTGTTCCGTCCATCTCGGGTAAAGATTTTAAAACTGCCAATGCCGCCATCTCAGATGCCACATCTGGTTTATAGGAAAATATTAAATGTGAAAGCCAACACTCTTCAGATAACGTATTTGTGTCTTTATAGTCGAGGTTGAAATTAGAATGAGAATACTCTCGAAAGAAGACTTTGCAGATTTCGTGAACGCGCTGATTAAGGACGATGCGTGGGATGTTATCGGAGTAAAAGCGAAAGGAGACAAATTTGCGTTTGGTCCCCTTGAATCCGCTGGCGAATTACGGCTGGACTATGATGTAACCCTGCTTCCGCCTAAAAAGTACTTCTTTCCTCAACGGGAAACCCTTTTCACGTACAATTTAGCAGGGGGCTTCTCAGCCAAAAATCCTGCTGAGGCAAAACCCACTGTGATATTGGGGGTTCACCCCTACGACATAATTGCTCTGTTCCACATGGATGAGATATTCCGAGAGACAAAATCAGACCCGTACTACTTTGACAAAAGAAAATCATCCATAATCATCGGAGTCAACATCCAAAAAATGTCCAAGTGGAACTTCTCACCATTCATGGGCTGCGCCACAGTTGACTACGGCTACGACCTTATGCTAACCGACCTCGGAAACAGGTATGCAATAAGTGTGGGCTCCCAAAAGGGCGGCGAGTTGCTGTCAAAGTACGCCAAGAACGTTACAGAGGCATTGGCAAGAGACATACAGTTAGTCGGGCAGAAAAAAAGAGAGATAGTGAACATGTCGCAGCAGAAATTCGATTTCTCGCCTGAGCTAATTCCCGAGTTGCTTAAGAAAACCTACGAGGAAAGCGATTTCTGGGAGAGACACTCAGAAAAATGCTTAGCATGCGGCTCCTGCGTTCTGGTCTGCCCCACATGCTACTGCTTCGACGTAAAGGATGACCCTGACCTTTCCCTTAATCAGGGCGAAAGAATCAGGACATGGGATGGCTGCCTGCTGGAGGATTTCGCTAAAGTAGCTTCAGGAGAAAACTTCCGCGCAACCAGACCAACAAGGTACAGGCACCGATACTTCAAGAAGGGAAAGTACCTGTTTGACCGGTTTGGCTTCATATCGTGTGTTGGCTGTGGCAGATGCTCATCAAACTGTCTCCCAGACATAGCTAACCCTGTTAACCTCTTTAACGACATGTACCGAGAACACGCACACAACGGTGTTCAAGTTGCCGTGGCAGAGTCGCCCAAAGTCAGCATCCAAACGGAAGGAAACATAGACTACGTACCCAACTTGGCGACCATAATCAAAAAGGAGCAGATGACCACGAACGAGATGTTTTTAGAGATTAAACTGGACGACGGTTCAGACCTGGGTCATAAACCGGGGCAATTCGTGGAAGTTTCTGTTTTCGGCGTGGGAGAAGCGCCCATTTCTCTGTCTTCGCCGCCCACTAAACGGGGCTCCTTTGAAATTTGCGTCCGCAAACTGGGAAACGTAACAACCAAGCTGCACATGCTCAAGGTGGGTGACCGCGTCGGCATTAGAGGTCCCTTCGGAAACGGGTTTGACCTAGACTTTTTGAAAGGCAAAAACCTGCTTTTCGTGGCAGGAGGCTTAGGTATTGCTCCTCTGCGTTCGCTTTTCAACTATGTCTTGGATAACCGAAAAGACTTCGGGCACGTGAGCTTGCTCTACGGATGCAAAGAGCCCCGGGAACTGCTCTTCAAAGACGAAATGGTTGCGCTTCAAAGCCGACCCGACGTGGAGTTCAAATCCGCGGTTAACTGGTGCCCCGACGGCGAGGCTTGGACGGGCAGCATAGGCGTCATAACCACGTTGATTCCTCAGGTTTCCTTTGACCCCGACAACATCTACGCCATAATCTGCGGTCCCCCAGTCATGTACAAATACGTCATTGGAGATTTGAAGGCGAGAAAAGTTCCCGACGACCACATAATCGTGTCATTGGAGCGAAGAATGAAATGCGGGGTAGGCAAATGCGGGCACTGTCAAATCAACGAAATCTACGTCTGCAAGGATGGCCCCGTGTTTAATTACTCAAAAATAAAGGGAGTCCCGGAGGCGTTGTGATGAAGCCGAAAGTAGCGTTCTTTGACTTTGCAGGTTGTGAGGGAGACCAGCTTCAAGTTGCAAACTTGGAGGAGGAGCTTCTCGCTCTGCTTGGACAGGTTGAGGTGGTAAGTTTCCGTGAGGTTATGAAGGAGCAAAGCGACGACTACGACATAGCGTTCGTGGAGGGGTCATGCACGCGGCTGCAGGATGAAGAAAGACTCAAGCAAATCAGAAGTAACGCTAAAATCGTGGTCGCCATCGGCTCATGCGCCACCATCGGCGGCATAAACAGCCTAAGAAACTACAAAGATCTAGACCAAGTTAGAAAAACGGTCTACGGGGAACAAGCCAAACTGTTTGACACCTACGCAGCCAGACCCATAGACGCCGTAGTGAAGGTAGATGCCTACGTTCACGGCTGCCCAATTAACCAAAAAGAGTTCCTGCAAGTGGTGAAGTCTCTTCTGATGGGCAAACGACCCGACATCCCCACATACCCCGTGTGCGTGGAATGCAAGAAAAACGAGAACGTCTGCGCTTTTGAGCGGGGAGAGTTCTGCGTGGGACCCGTCACCAGAGCAGGCTGCGACAGTTGCTGTGTGAATGAGGGAACCGTTTGCTGGGGATGCCGAGGCTTAGTGGATAACCCCAACGAGAACAGCCAAAAAGAAATCCTCATCAAGTATGGCTTAACGGTTGATGACGCAATTGGCAAGTTTAAGATGTATTTTGGTTGGCAGGAGGCAAAAAGATGAACAAACAAGACAGGAACATAGAAGTGCACCACCTGACCAGAGTGGAAGGGCACGGCAACATCTACGTGAACGTGAAAAAAGGAACCGTGGAAAAATGTGAGTGGCAAGTTTCCGAGGCGCCCAGATTCTTTGAGGCTATGGTGGTTGGGAGGCACTGGAATGAGCTACACCACATCACCTCAAGAATCTGCGGCATCTGCAGCATAGGACACACGTTAGCTTCTCTGAAAGCCACAGAAGCAGCCATGGACATCACCATAAGCCAACAGGACCTGAAGCTGAGAAAACTGGCGTTACACGCGGAAAACATGCAGAGCCACATTCTGCACGTTGGATTTCTGGTTCTGCCCGACTTGATGGGCGTGGGCTCAGTTATTCCTTTGGCGAAGTCGAATCCAGAAGAAGTCAAAATGGTTCTGCGTCTGCACAGAACCGCCAACGAAATGTCAAGACGCCTCTGTGGAAGAACAACACATCCTCAAAGGCTAATTCCCGGCGGCTTCTCAAAGATACCCTCAAAAAGTGAGTTGTCTGAGCTCCGAAAGATGCTTCAAGATGCCGTTCCCGACCTGCAGGCTGCTGCGAAGCTGGTGAAGTCTGTGGCTGGCAAGTTGCCTGATTTTACTAGGGAAACGGAGTTTATCGGTCTAACCAGCCCCGACGAGTATGCGCTGTACGATGGGCAACTTGCTTCAACAGACACGGGCACGGCACCAGTCAACGAGTACCTCTCGTTCACCAATGAGTATATTGTGCCGACTTCCACGGCGAAATGGGCAAAACACGCCCGCAGCTCCTACATGGTGGGCGCCCTCGCCAGAGTTAACCTCAACTATGACAAGCTCTCTCCGTTGGCAAAGGAAGTTGCGGGTATGTTCGGGTTAAAGCCTGTGTGCCATAACCCGTTTATGAATAGCGTGGCGCAGCTTGTTGAAGTAGTTCACAGTGTGGAGGATTCAATTCGCCTCATAAACGAGTTGGAAGCCGACGGTTTGAAGGCTCAGTCAGACTACTTTAGACCAGAAGTGAAGCCCAAGGCGGGACACGGCGTAAGCGCTGTAGAAGTCCCCAGAGGCATACTGTTCCACGACTACACCTACAACTCTAAGGGAGTCTGCACGAAAGCAAACTGCGTTATCCCAACGAACCAGAACCACGGCAACATCGACTTAGACATGAAAACACTGGTGCCAACGTTACTTGAGAAAACTGAAAAAGAAATTGAGTTAACCTTGGAGATGCTGGTACGAGCCTACGACCCCTGCATCTCATGTTCAACGCACGCCGTCAAAATGCGCCCTGTTTAAAGAAAACACATCAAGCTGAGGCTGAAGCAACCTCGGCTTCCTTTTTTCTTTCTACGAAAACCGTTTCTTTAGGGGGAGAAGCGGAAGGTTTTCCTTTTTCTTCGGGCAGTTCTGAGGGGGGTTCAAAGTCGGGTTTAGGCAGAAAACACCGTGGATCCAACTGCTCATCTTTGAGGCTTAAGTTGCCCTTCACGGTTCCGTCGCCAAGGTATTCTAGGTCGAAACCCATCTTTTTGGTTAAGCTTAATGCACGGTAGTTGTCTGGAAGCATGATGGCGTAAACGTTTTCGACCCCCATTCCTACGGCAATGTCCAAACAGTAATCCACCAGTTTGGTTCCCAAGCCCAAGTTCTGCCATCTGTCACCGACTACGAAGGCTATTTCACCGCTTTTGCCATCGGGCTCTATGCTGACTCGGCTGACGCCTAAGATTTTGCGGCGTCCCTCCTCTAAGAGTTCAGCTACGATGGCTACTTCTCGGTCGTAGTCAATGTTGCAGTAGCGCACGCGGATTTCATGCGGGGTATCTTTAAGCATCTGGAAGAAGCGGTAGCGGATGGATTCTTCGCTGAAGCTTCTGAACATGTCCAGCCACATGGGTTCATCTTCAGGTTTTATGGGTCTTAGCAGCACGTCTTGCCCGTTTTTTAGGGTCCACAGTTTTTCGTCTTTTTTTGGGTAAGGGCTAATCACAAGATGCTCATGCGGCTCGAAGGTTTTGCAGATGCTGGCTTTGTCTATAACGACCCGCGCGTCCAGTATGCAAACTTCTTTCTCGTTTACCAGAAGCGGGTTGATGTCGATTTCTTTTATCTGGGGGAAATCCGTGAGCAACTGCGAGAAAAGCAGCAGGGTCTCTTCAAGCTTCTTTAGGTCAGCTGGCGGGGAACCGCGGTAGCCTTTGAGGAGCTTGTAGATTTTTGTTTCCTCCATCATCCGCCGAATCAGTGTAGTGTTCAATGGAGGAAGCCCCATGGAGTAGTCTTTGAAGAGTTCCACGCCGACGCCGCCCATACCGAAAAGCACCACAGGCCCAAAAATAGGGTCGGTTTTTCCGCCGATTATGATTTCGTAGCCCTTCTTCTGAACCATCGGCTGAACGGTAACGCCGATTATCTGGGCGTTGGGGTTGAAGGCGGTTGCCCGCTGGATCAGAGCTTCAAACGCCTTGCGCACTTCTTCAGGGTTTTGTACGTTGAGGATTACGCCGCCTACATCGCTTTTGTGGATGATTTGGGGCGAAAGAATCTTTATCACCACGGGGAAACCCATCTGCTGCGCGTAAGCTACGGCTTCTTCAACGTTGTTGGCGGCTGCGGTTTTGACAACGGGGAAGTTGTAGTACTTGAGGATTTTTTTGGCTTCGTCTTCGGTTAGCACTTCGCGGTCTTCGAAAGCAGCATTCCGCAAAATGACGTTTATGGGACGTTTAGGCGGGGTGTCAACAGCAAGTTCCTCAGGCGTCTCATAAATGAGCTCCACGTTGCGTTGATACTGGTACATAGTCATGTAGGTTTTAACTGCCTGCTCAGGCGTCCCGTAAGTGGGAATATTATTTGCATTCAGAAGGCTGTTGGCTTCCTGCACGGCGCCATACCCCATGAAGCTGGTGAGGATAGTTTTGTTTTGGTACGATTTACTCTTGACCAAATCCACAAGGCTCTTGGCTATTTCAACCGACTCAGAAACCGCCTGCTGCGTAAAAATCACCAAGATACCGTCGATATTTGGGTCGTTTAGGCACGCTTCCACGGCGGCTTTATAGCGGTCAGCTTTGGCGTCTCCCAAAACATCAATGGGGTTTCCATGGCTCCAGAAATGAGGCAAAACAGCGTTAAGTGAATCCAACGTTTTCTGGCTGAGCTTAGCCAGTTTTCCGCCCCGCGCAATCAAAGCGTCGGTTGTCATCACACCAGGTCCGCCAGCATTCGTGATTATTGCAAGGTTGGGTCCTTTAGGCAGGGGCTGCGTGCCCAAAACCTCTGCGGCATTGAAAAGGTCAGCAATCTCCTCCACGCGAACGATACCTGCACGCTTGAAGGCGGCATCGTAAATTGCGTCTTCACCAGACAGAGACCCCGTGTGAGAGGCTGCTGCTTTGGCGCTTTCGCTGAATCTGCCTGACTTCACAACAACTATGGGTTTGGTGCGGGCGAAGTGGCGGGCGGCACTCATGAATTTGCGGGCTTCCGTTATGCCTTCCACGTACATAAGTATGCTTTTGGTTTTGGGGTCCATGCCAAAGTAGTCTATGAGGTCGCCGAAGTCCACATCGATCATGCTGCCGACAGAGACAAAGTTGCTAAAACCGATGTTCTCATGAATTGCCCAGTCAAGGATAGCTGAGCCTAACGCGCCGCTTTGGCTGAGAAACGCGATGTTACCTGACTTGGGAACCTTATCCACGAAGGTGGCGTTAAGGTTTATGCGGGGGCGAATTATGCCGATACAGTTTGGACCCACAATGCGTATGTTATATTTTCGGGCGAGACCCAGGATTTTCTCTTCAAGAGCTTTACCTGCAGGACCAGTCTCTTTGAAGCCCGCGGAAACGATGATGGCGCCTTTGACGCCTGCCTTTCCGCACTCCTCAACCACATCGGGAACCGTCTTAGCGGGAGTGGCAATCATGGCTAAATCTACCGGTTCAGGAATGGCGGCTATGGAGGGATAGGTTTTTGTTCCAAGAATTTCGGGTTTACGTATGTTAACAAAGTAAACTTTACCTGCGTAACCGAGTCGAGTGAAGTTTTTCACTATGGCGTATCCGACGGAGCCTTCAGCGTCACTTGCGCCTATAATAGCTACGCTTTGAGGATTGAAAACTTTGTCAAGGTTTAAGGTACCCATTTTGCTGTTAACCTTCTACTGGTAGGGGTCGGTGGACTGCAGAAATTAAAAGCTTATGCATTCTTAGTAACTGTCTGATGATGTAATACTTAGACGAACACCCACTAAAGCTCAAGATAACCTTCTGCATGTGGGTGCGCGTAAGCTATCAAAGAATCAGGCGTATTTAGCGTCTTAATTGTTTGTTGTCCCACAATGCAGTAACAACAATTTAAAAGCCGCAGAGAACAAACGAAAGAGAAGCCTAAGTAAGCATACCTAAAGGTTTCTTTAGCCGCTTAACCACTGGAAGGGCAGAGTACCCAGTCATTTCCCCTTTTCGGAGTCGACAGGATATTTTTCGATTATACGGCTGCTACTTCGGCCTCTAACCGTCTGAACGCTCCACAGGCGATGCCCGGTCGATGGTCTCTGGCGCATACGGGGATTCCAGCGATTTCTTCAAAGTTAGCGCAGTTCAGACAGAATTTTTGGTCGATTCGGTCGGCGTTCACATTTGCGTTTTTGGGTGTGAATTCTTGGCAGCAGACGCTGGGGCCGTGGTGCATGGCGCATATTGCAACGCCTTCTATGTCTCGGCGGTCGTCGAGGTTTGCGCAGTCTCTGCAAGTTTCTGTTTTCGCTTCGTTCACCTCCTTTAGGCGGGTTTTGGTTTTAGGGAGAGCCCAGTTGGTTCCATGATGAAGCCGTTTTCGGTTTTCATCTTGGTAAAAGAGGGCATATGAATGGTCTTGGTGAAGAACGGCGCGTCCATAACCATGGTGTGGTATTCCCCGAATTCCCCGCAGATGTCTACGCCGTTTTTCTTGTGTAATTCTTGGAGGTCTTGGTAGCATTTTTCGTCGATGGTTCGTCCAAGCCAGTCTTCTGTAAACCAAGGTTCCTTGACGCATGTGAGAGTTACTTTCAGTTTGCTTTCCAGCAAGTCCTCCATCAGCGTGGTGCGGTCTTTTTCCCACAGAGGCTTGATAACTTGGACGCCGGTGTCTTTACAGACTTCGTCTATCCATTTGCCGTGGAAGGCATCTACGGTGATGTCTCCGGTGACGATTGCGTCTATGCCGCATTTGTTTTTGAGGTAGAGAATAGAGAGTCGGTATGATTCTAAATAGGGGTCTTGTACTCTTTCCCAGAGAAACGGTTTGTTTACGGCTTCGGACTGTAATTTGGCTATAGCCATCGGGTGGGAGAGGGAGGGTTTGTCCCATCGGAAGTTAACGAATAATGCGACTTCGTGGCTTTTTTGGGCTTTTATGCAGGCTAAGGCAGAGTCTTTTCCGCCTGTCCAGGATATGGCTACCTTCATAATTGCTCACCTTCAGCCAAATTTTGGTTCCTGAAACATCCAGAGCTAGCATTCATTTTTGCATCTTCCACCAATTAATTCGTTCAACTGTACACCTACTCCACAACATTCCAATCATATAAATACCTTATCAGCGAAAACATAAACAAACGTCCATCAGGTGCAAAACGGTAAAGCAAAAAACCTAAACACCAAAAAAACCCCAAGCAAAGCTGAATCAACCGAGAATCAACAGAAGCCACTTTTACCACAAAGTATATCTTTTATCCGCAAACTGCTTATGCAGCTTTAAATTCCAATCCTCTGAGAGTGAAAAATCTTGACCATAAAAGCAGCCATATTCGACTTAGACGGAACAATCGCAGCCTTCAACCTAGACTACAAAACGGTCCGCGCGGAAGCCCGAGGCTACCTTATGAAAATGGGCGTTCCAGCCTCCGTGATATCCGCAAAAGAAACCATATTTGACATGCTTAAAAAAACCGAGTTGGTGATGGTCAAGAACGGGAAACCTGCGGCTATGGAGGAAATCCGCAAGGAGGTCATGCAAATCGCGGAGAAACACGAGTTAGAAGCCGCCTCCCTAACCAGCTTGCTTCCCGGAGCCGTGGAGACCCTTAAAACGCTCAGGAAAAAGGGGCTGAAAATTGCGGTTTGCACAATAAACGGCGAAAATGCCACCAAGAAAATCCTTGAACGCTTCAGGATTGCAGAGTTCTTTGACGCATTAATCTCACGTAACAAAGTGACAAAAGTAAAGCCTGACCCCGAGCACTGTGTTGCTGCGCTGGAAGCCCTAGGCGTAACGGCAGATGAGACGGTTGTTGTCGGGGACAGCATCGAAGACATGCAGGCTGCCAAAGAAATCAAGGCAATCGGAGTCGGTTTGACAACGGGAATGTCCACCCAAAAACAGTTAGTTGCTCAAGGCGCAAACTACGTCATAACTTCCATAACGGACCTACCCATCCTGATTGAAAGCCTAAACAAAGCCCCGAACACGGCTGCCTAACTACATCTTTTTCTCTTTCAAAGCCAACAACGTCACGGAGCGTTGATTCAACGGAAAAACGCCACGTCAAACTTTTTCCAAAAACAGACTTGTTGCTGTAAGTGGGAGCGGCGTGCACCCGAAAAATTCGAAGGAGGAGAGAGGGGAGGAAGAGGAATCTACAGGATGCACGCCACACAAAATCGACGAGGCTATGTTTTGTCGAAGTAGAACGCGGTCACCAGCCGACTCTTCACGCTTGGACGAGGTTTCTTCTGCGGGGGCGTTGGTACCTTCTGAGATTCTTTGCTAGTTATGAAAACCGATTCGCCCCGTTCAAGATGTTGCTGCACCGTTATGAAATCCACTCGTCCTGTTTCATGAACTTCGACCGCTTGGCTGTCATCGTTCCGTAGGAAAAACACTTGGAATTGCCGCGGCTTTAGGTTTTTGAGTTCTAGCATATCACTTAACATGAGCCTTCTCACTTTTTCCTCGATTAACTGTGCTAAAATGCCGACTACTATCTCTCAAGAAGTAAATTCGTTTTGAAAATTCTTAAAGCTATGTGACTGCAACGGTACACCAACACGAAAGCAGCAACTGAAAAGAAAAGGCTAAACAACCATCCAGCTACGTTCCACGGGAATACACATCATTTACCTTTCAGAATAAACTTCAGAACCGCACCGTTTTCCCAAAGCGAACCAACCACAAGGTCAGGATGCGCCGTGGCAAGCTCGTCTGCGCTGTAGGCACCCTGAGTAACGGCTATGCAACTCATGTTTGCTGCTTTCGCGGCTTGCACTCCAAAAATTGAATCCTCAAGCACCACACAGTCTTGGGGTTTGCTGCCGAGTTTCTGCGCGGTTTTCAGAAAGATTTCAGGGGCAGGCTTTGATTTAGCCACCTCATCAACGGTGACGACTTCGCTGAAGAATCTATCAACACCTAAAACCGCCAGCAGGTACTCTATTATTTTGCGGTTATTCATGGAAGCCAAACCCATCTTAGCTTTCCCGTGGAGGTTCTCCAGCAGGTCTACGGCGCCAGGAAACAGGTGAACTTTGTCGGTGTTTTCAAGGGCAACCCGAATTTTCGCGGCGACCAGACGCTTAATCAGGTCTTCGCTACAGCGTAGCCCTTTGGCGTCAAGAATCTCCCTGAACGTCCACGCTGCACCCACGCCTATGCGGCGCTCCACAAACTCGTCGGAAACATCCAAGTCTGCGACAGCCCGCAGCGCCCCATGAAACGATGCCAGAATCGCCTGTTTAGTGTCAGCTAACGTTCCGTCCCAGTCAAAAATGACAGCCTCAAACATGAAACCGCAACCTCACGTTCAGTGTGCCTTGCTGCTTAGCGTTTGTCTTCGGGGCAGATTTTCTCGCGAATCAAAGCGCTCTTTTTGGTCGCCTGCTCCACCGCCCGCATCAGCGCCTGCCGAACCTCGCTGCCCTCTAACTCGTAGATGGCTTCGATGGTTGTGCCGCCGGGTGTGGTGACCATGTCTCGGATTTTGGCGGGTTGCTCTTGGAGTTCCATGATGAGCTTGGCGGTTCCCAGCATGTTCTGAGCTGCAGCTTTTTCGGCGATGCCACGGGGTAAACCTACCTTTAAACCTGCGTAGGTGAGGGCTTCGGCGATTATGGAGAGGTAGCCGGGTCCGCTGCCGCTGAGCCCCGTTATGGCATCCATGTATTTCTCGTCAATTTCCTCGCAGACGCCCATCATGTCTAAGATGCCGCGGATTTTCTGTTTGTCCCCTTCGGTGACATCAGCATCGCAGCAGAACGCCGTGTACGAAGCCTGCACCAACGCGGCTACGTTAGGCATAATCCTGACGACTTTGGCTTGGGGAACCTGTTTTTTCAGGAACCAAATCGGCACGGTCGCAGCAGAGGAAACCAACAATTTACCCTTAACGTCTTTGCTGATTTGCGTGAGAACCTTTTCGAGGTCCCCTGGCTTAACGCATACAAAGACTATGTCGGCTTCTGCAGCGGCTTCACGGTTATCCGACGTTACAGCTACGCCCAAAGCCTCCAGCTGCTTAAGTTTGTCAGCCATGAAGTCAGCAGCTACAATTTTGCCACTGTAACCACCCTTAACAAGGCTCCGCACTATGGCGCCGCCCATCATGCCAGTACCGATAAATGCAATTTTTTCAGACATCGATGTCACCTGTCTTTTGCTTCTACCTTTTGCGGTTTTCGCTCTTAAACTTTTATTTAATTAACTTAGTTGTGAACCAAGCTGCAAACACCAACAACGTTAGCCAAAGCAAAAGCAGCTATTTTACTGCTGTAGAGGTACCTATGCTTTTTAGAAAAAGGGTAGCAACACAGCCACACCAACAAAAGCCAATAACCGCTTAGTTAAGAAAAATTGACCCGCAACCAAACAGTTTAGTCAAGCTTTCTTGACAAAAAACCTCATAATATAGCATAATTTAATTGGAAACAGTAAGGCGACCCGAACATGGCAATAAAGAAACTCTCGTGCCCAGCCCTGGCAATATTTACGGTACTTAGTGTTGCTTTTGTTACATCTGGGTCAGCCTCTAGCTCAGACTTATGGATAGCAAAAATGCCTCTTTCTTACCCTTTGAATGATTTGCCTTATGGACAGAGAGTTACAGTGTTAGATGGCAACATATACGCGGTTACGTCTGGACCGCACTTTGAAGTCTACAACCCAACCTTAAACTCTTGGACTGAAAAAGCTGCACCGCCCTACATAGGCAACTTAGGTGCGTGCCAAGGCAAAATATACCTAATCGGCGGCGATACCTATTACCAAAGCTGCTTAACCTACGACTTGGCAAATGATTCTTGGGCGCCGATAGCTGCCATGCCCACCGGCAGATACTGCATTCAACCCCAAGAGGTTGAGGGCAAAATCTATGTCATCGGCGGAGGGCGCGTAATAGGTCTGTTCATGTTCCAAATATTTCACGCAAATGAAGCCTACGACCCCACAACCAACACCTGGACAAAACTCGCGTCAATCCCCACAGCAGTCTTCAACTACGCATCAGCAGTCGTTGATGGCAAAATCTACATCATCGGCGGAATTCAAAACTTCACCTACATAGGTGGGGACACTATGCAGCAGACGTACACGAATCTGGTTCAAATTTATGACCCCCAAACCAACCAGTGGACAATTGGTACGTCGATGTCTACCCCAGCAGGCAGTTTGGGTGGAGCCGCAACTACGGGGGAGTTGGCGCCTAAACGCATTTACGTGGTCGGAGGCAACCTAAACGGCCGCAAAGGAGGAACCGATTATTCTACGGTCAACTGGACTCGAATATATGATCCAGAGACAGCAAGCTGGTCTGAGGGGGCATCTATGCCTACTGCGCGTTGGGGCATCTCCTTGGTGAATGTCAATGACAGGCTGTACGCGTTAGGGGGCGGCACAGCAGACAACAGTGATCCGCAGCTCAGGGTAAATGAGGAATATATCCCCATCAACTACGGGTTCCTTACCCCATCCCCAACACTGCAACCGACAGCTTCACCTTCCATCCCCGAATTTCCCGCCTGGATTATCCTGCCCTTCGCCCTCTTGGCGGTTTTGACTGGAGCACTTGTCAAAAAACAAAGAAGGAACAAATAGCACTCTTATGTGCCGTGCCAAGGGTAACGCTTCAGACGGGGAGTTATTGGGTTTTTGGGGTCAAGGTCTTCAAGATGTTGTGCATTTCCGAAGCGGATGCGTCGGTTCGGATTCCGCGGCTGTTAAAGTGTGTGGCTACCGCTTTGAATCCGCCTTCTTGTAGAGCTCCAAAAAAAGCTGCCGTCGACGGTGCGGGCAACTTGAATTTCCCGCTTAGCCTGTCCAAAACGTAGTATGTCGGCGGCATGTCTGCTTCTTGTTTGGCTGTGGAGAGAAGTTTGGTGATTTTGCTGCTGTTTCGAAAGGCAGTGTGGAGGTTTTCGTTTGCCATCAAATCGGTGAATTGTGCATCAAAGATTTTTCCAGTCCAGAGGGGGCCAGCCCAATCCATTTTTGCGCCGCATTCGGGGCATTTCGCCGCGGCATCGGGGAAAGGTTTGGCTGCGGTTTCCCTGTGAAGGCAGTTGAAGCAGTGCAAAATATAACCCATCTGCTTGAGGGCAGCGTCGGCTTTTTGGCAGCCGTAGCCGATTTGGGCATAGACGCGTATGTAGTGGTCGCTGCAGTGGCTAAACAGGACGCGGACGCCTACGTCGTGTTTGGCTGCGGATGTGGCTATGCTTCCTGTTAGGAGTCGGATGGCGAGTTCTTGGCAGTATTCGGTTCGCAGGGGTCTGCCGCCGTATTTGCGTATGCAGGCTTTGGCGTGGACTCCACAGAGAGGTGCCATATCGGTGGCGGTGGCGGCTAGTAAGCCGTTGTTTCGCAGGGCCTGAACTGCGGCTTCAAGGTGCGGCGCGGGTGTTCCGAAGGGGTCGATGTCGATTATGTCAAAGCGGGTTTTGGGGGCGCTGTGCTTCATTAGGAGGCGGTTGGCGTCTTTGTGCTCGACGGTGACGCGGTTCTGCAGGTTATTCAACTCGACGTTGCGAACTGCGAGTGTGACGCTTCGCATGTTTATGTCGCCGCTGACCACGGCGGCTACGCCTTGGATTTCAGCTGCGTAACGAAGCCCTCTTATGCCCGTGGCTGAAAGCGGCTCGCATATGGTGACTTCGCGGTTGACCATGCGTTGGTAAGCCTGAAACGCCAGCACGGAAACGTCACGGTTAAACTCCATGATGGGGTTATAGAAGACGGGGGCGCGGCTGGGCGCGTAATCAGAGGGGACAACGCCGTAGGCGTTCAGGTTCGGCACTACCACTTTGACTTTGCCTTCCGTGATTGACTCAACTGGGAATTCAGCGCCTAAACTTTCACTCATAAACCTGTCGCCCTTGCGGTGTGCTGATATGAAAAGCATTTTATGCTGATATTAGACTTCTGGTAGTGCGGAGGCAAAGACTTTGGAGAAACGTGTACTGATCCTAACGGGAAGCCCCGGCGTAGGCAAAACGACTGTGCTCGCCAAAACCGTCAGTGCCCTAAGGGGACGCGGCGTCAAAGTCGGCGGCATGTTCAGCCGAGAAGTCCGCAAAGGCGCAGCGCGGGTGGGCTTCGAAATCGTGGATGTAGCCAGCGCCAAAGTCGGCTCGCTTGCCAGCGTGAACCAGCAGGTCGGTCCGCAGGTGGGCAGGTACCGCGTTAATTTAGGCGACCTTGAAGCGGTGGGCGTCCGAGCCATCGAAAGCGCCGTAGAAAACAGCGATGTTGATTTGGTTGCCATTGACGAAATTGGACCTATGGAGCTGTTCTCGGATAAGTTCAAGCAAGCCGCCAACAAAGCCTTAGAAAGCAGCAAACTGGTCATCGCGGTTGTGCACTGGAAAGCCCAAGACAAACTTGTTGCCAAAGCAAAGATCAGGGTGGATGCGGAAGTCTTTGTGGTGAGGGCTGAGAACAGGGAAACATTAAGTGACATTTTGGTGGAGAAAGCTGTTACGTTTTTAAGCAGCCATTAGAGTGGCGTTTCTAAACGGCTTCTAATCAACGGGGGCACCTGAAAAGTTGGGACCGCAGGGTTCTGCCTGAGAAAGTGTAGTCTGTTGTAGTGTCGATACAGTCACAAGTTTTTATATACACATACATACGTAAAGGGTATTTGTGTCCTGAAGCCATCAAAAGTTGCAAGTTGGCGGACCAAGCGTTAACAAAAACGCGGAAAGTTCCCCTCTTCCCAGAAGCGGTTGCTTTTATCCGCCGCGCCTAGTTAACGAATACGGGTCCGCCAATCCACTTTTAAGGGCCCGAAAAGGTTTCCCGTGTAAAAAAAGTTGCCAATGCGTTTTCAGGGTTTGCAATTCACACACGCACGTTCAGCGCCTGACAGAGCACTCCAGATTTTTTGCAGTTAATGAAAAAACGTCAAGAATAACGTTAACTTTTGAAACATTTGTTGGTGTGCGGGTGCAATCACAAATTTATATTAGTTTATTTGGAGAATTGTATTTTGTGTCCTGAAGCCATCAAGCGTTGCATCAAAGTTTGGCGGGTCAGGCGTTGGCGAAGACGCGGATAGTCCCCAAGTCCCCTCATTCCCCAGAACAGTTTTTCCACGCCGCGTCCAACCTTCAGTCGCGATCCGCCAATCTTTTCTTTTGGGAACCTAAAAGCAAACAATACACAATAGAAGATAAGCTTTTCTTTCAAACATGAACATTTTCAGGGAAAAATAGATGTGGAGTTTTCAGCGGTTTTACTTTTGGGCGAAGCATGAAAAGGCGCAGAACGGCGGCTAGTTCGGCTTCGTTTTGGCCTCAATAATGAAGGCAGCAACAGCGACAGCTACCAGAAACGCAGACAGCAAAATAAGCACAACAAAGCTGGTTTCGGTCAAAAACTGCGGAGTGGGGGAAGCTGTTGGAGACGAAGATACCGAAGGAGAAGCTAGAGGGGCAGACGTTGCAGACGAAGTCGTCAACGTTGCAGTGGGGGTTAAGTCAGGATTCAACGTGAACCAGTCACCTGTTGGGTCAGTGTTCTCTGCAGAAACCAGCGGCAAACTCAACAGCGAACTCTGTAGGAATACAAAAAATACGAGCGCTAAGAGAGTTGTGGCTGCCATCGGGGGCTTCTTGTTCATATGCCTCAAACAAAGATGCGTCAACTGCAGGTAAAAATGTTTTTGTAAAGATTTCTTGACACAAAAAATCTTTCCAACATTTGCATCATTAATCAATTGACCGAGATGATTTTTCGTGGAGGTAACTGCTGATTCTACAGCTGCAAGGAAACAGGCAACCAGTTTCGGACAGAACAGACCTTTTTTGGACATTTTAGGACGCATGAAACACCCATTTCAGGCGTAGAAACAAAAAAGCAAACAGAGGCAAAGCCCACAGAAAACGAGGGGGAATAGACTGCGCAGAGCAGCAAAGAGAACAAAGCCACCTGTAAACTACAGGAAGGCGAAGACATAAGAGGACAGCAGAAAAATCGTCTGTAGAGCACAGAATTAAACAGGCAGATGTTTAGAAAAACGTGCTGCGAAAGCTGTGTTTCGTTACCATAAAGTTTAAGGGTTAAGGATTTGTTTAGCATTCGGAAGTATTCTAAAACTTGAGGTTCACAGTGTGAGCATTAAAGATAAAACGGTGGAAGAACGCAAGGCAGAGGTCCTCATCAAACTCCGCAAATACAAGCAGCTCGATAAAGAAAAGTTTGAAGGCGCATTCGGCTACACCATCAATATTCCCCAAGATAAAGAGAAAGCCCTAATCTGGTGCATCCTAGACCAAGCCACAGTTGGCATCGTCGCCATGAACCAACTCTACAAAGTCATGAAAGAAAAGGAAATCGACCGAGCCATAGTCATCACCGAAGGACGCTACACCCACGCAGTCAAACAAGGCGCCAAGAAAAAGAAAGTGGAGTTGCTGCTGAAGTCCTTCCCAGTCTTTGACATCTTTGAACATGCACTGGTACCCATGCACGAAATTCTCCCAGCAAAAGAACGTGACCAACTGCTGACCCATTACAAAGTTAAGCCCTATCAGATGCCGCAGATAACCTCAACTGACCCCACGGTGAAAGCCATCGGAGCCAAACCCGGGGATGTTTTGCGGATTATCAGAAAAAGCTCCACAGCAGGCGAGCATATAGCTTACCGCTACGTTGTGGAGTAAACGCCAAAACCAGTTTTTTATTTTCCTATCATCACTTCAGTGGATTTCACAATTACGGTTACTTCGTCGCCGACTTTGATGTCTAAGTCCTCCACGGATTCCTTGGTTATAACCGAAGTTATTGTTGCAGGCACCACTAACTCGACTTTCACTTTACCCGTTATGATGCCTTTTTCCACGGCGACAACTTTCCCTTTAAGCGTGTTTCTTGCACTTATCTTCAAACTCTTCACCTCCGACAAATCAGCCTTAGACATAACTACGCTAAGATAGCCCTCTAACTGCTGATACTCAATCAGCAAGCTTCTACCGAACTCAGTTAACTCGGTTCCGCCGCCGCCTGTTTTGCCGCCCTTGTAGGTTTTCACGATGGGTTCGCCGACGGCTTTCTGGATTTTCTGAACGTAATTCCAAATGTAACGATACGACATGCCGACTTTTTCGGCGGCTTTAGTGAGTGACTGCTCGGTGTCTATGCCTCTGAGAATTTCTGCGCCGCCCTTGCCCAACACTGGTTTTCCGTCGCATTCCAACCAAACTTTGCATGAGGGCTTATGTTTCTTATGAGTAAGCATCCATACAGGTAAGAGCGGGAAACGTTAATAAATTTAACCACAAAGTCGAAAACACAGTTAAAACTCTAGTTCCCCGTTTATGAATTTGCGAGTTACCTCGCTTTGTGGCTTGTCGAAGAACTCTTTTGAACCAGCATGCTCCACAATTTTGCCGTCATGTATGTGGACTATTTCGTCGCCTAACCTTTGGGCTTGACTCAGATTATGCGTAGCAATAATGATAACGTGCTGATGTGCTTTACGTTTCATTATGGCTTTCTCTATGATTATGGCACTGTTCGGATCCAAATTCGCCGTTGGCTCATCCAAAAGCAGAATTTCAGGCTCCAACAGAAACGCCCGCGCCAAAGCAATACGCTGCTGTTCCCCTCCAGAGGTTCTTTTGGCTTTCCGTTTCTCAAAATTCCTCAACCCAACGCTATGCAACGCTTCAGTTATTGCCGCTTCAATCTCGGGGTCTTTTTTGCCTCTGATCTTTAAACCGTAAGCCAAGTTGTCGTAAACGGACCTGTCAAACATGGCTGTACGCTGAAAAACTAAGGTAGCAATTTGCCGAAGCTCTGTTGCGTTTATAGGCTTATTGTTGAAGAGCACTTTTCCTTTGCCGGGTTTCTCTAAGCCTGAGAGAATCTTCAGAAGCGTGCTTTTCCCTGCCCCGTTAACACCTATGAGTACAAGTATTTTGCCGCCTTCAACGTTGAGGCTGACATCGTCTAATGCTTTGACTGTTTGGTATTTTTTTTCGATGCTTTGGATTTTAAGGGTGACGTTCACGTTTTGTTTCCTCAGATTAACTGCCTATTGTGCCGCGTTTTATTATCCAACCAGTCCAAGTTGTTTCTTCTTTTCTTAATCGTTCTATGAGGTTGATTATTAGGGTTACAAAGATTACGATAGCCAGCAGGATTATTGCAAACGCAATTGCTTGAGGGTAATTGCCCCAGTTTGATTCGAGTGCAATGGAAGTTGTTAAAACCCTTGTTTCATGCAGTATGTTACCTCCAACCATAAAAGCAATCCCCAGTTCTCCAAAGGCGCGGCTAAACGCGGCAGTAACCGCTAAAACCGTTGACCACGCGGTTTCTCTCAGCACTGCTAGGTTTGTTTGGAAACCGTTTGCTCCAAGAGTTCTTGCAAGATCTCTCACTTGCACATCGGCGTTGCTTAAGGCGTTGCTTGTGAAACTGACGATTATGGGCGTCACCAAAATTGACTGCCCCACCAGTATCCCGTTGGATGTAAATAGTAGATGTAGTGGACCCAGTGGTCCTTGTCTGGAGAATAAAAGAACCAGGGTTAACCCCAACGCCACCGTGGGTACGCCGATGAGAGCACTGAAGAAGCTTTTGACTAGCCATTTTCCTCTAAAAGAGTATAAAGCCAAAGTTACCGCTATGGGAATGCTCCATGTGCAAGCAAGTAAGGTTCCAAGCCCTGAAACATATAGTGAACGCCCGATTACTTCGATAAGTGTAGAGTCGCATCTCAGGATCATATCGATGGCTTGTTGGAATGCTTGTATGAATTCTTCGAGCATCAGGTATCACAGAAAAAAGAAAAAGGAGGTCTAAGGGGTTTTTGGTGTTTCACTGGTCTTTTGATGCTGTTGGAACTGCTTGTGGTGTGGCGGCTCCGTATAGGTTACCTGCGTTGTAGCGGTAGTCGGCGGGGCATTCGTTTCCGTCTATGAAGGCGAAGTCTTCAATCCAGCCAAGAAGCGTGTCGTTGGCTCCACTAAGCAGTGGGAGGTACGGACTGAAGAGGGGTTTTCCGAATGTTTCTGTGCCAAAATCTGCCAGCAACTGTTGTCCTTCGTCAGATACAATCCAGTTGATGAACAGCATTTCTGCTTCGAAGTGAGTGTCAGTTAAGTTTTCGTTAAGCGGGTTGTCGGCGATTACGCTGTAGACGTTCAGCAGGTCTTTTGAGGCTTCAACTACAACGGTCATCTGGATGTTACCGCTGTTGACGTTGGTGAGGAAAGTTGCCAAGTCTGTCAAGGTGTAGCCGTCTTTCTCATATGCTACGCGCAAGGTGGCGGTCATGCCTGAACCTGTCTCAAGGTACCATGAAGAGTCGGTGTGGATCTCAGTCCAGTTTTCTCCAGCGGTGCTCCAAAGGCTTTTCTCCTTGGAGTGGGTTCCTGAACCGTCGCCTCTAGATACCCAGATAGCTTGTCCTTGTTCACCAAGTGCCTTGATGGTGGTTAATGCGTCTGTGGGTGTCATGCCCATGATACCTGCAGGGTCATTTTCGGGACCGACAATAACGAAGAAGTTGTATGCTATGATTTTGCGGTTTACCCCGTAACCGCCTGACAAGAAGGCGGATTCCTGCGATGGGGAGTGCACCATAATCATGTCTGCGTCGCCTCTCATCGCTGTTTGGATAGCTGCACCTGTGCCTTGACCTAGGAAGTTAACGGTTATCCATGGATATTTGGCTTCAAAGGCAGGTTTAATGGCGTCGTTTTCAACTCCAGTTTCGTAAAGGCTGGTTGTGGAGGAAATAGTCAGGGTTACAGGTGAGGGGGTTGGCGATGTAGTTGGCGATGGTGAGGGTTCAGCGGCAGGCTGCGAAGTTTGAATGTACGCGTAGGCGCCTACTGAGGCTACAATTATAACGATCAAAGCAACCGCAATCACTTTGCCTGTTGTATTCATCATAATCACTTTCAGAAGCTTCTTCTGCGAAGTGCATATTTAAACATATCGTGTCCCCACAGTTTAACCCAAAAAAGGCGCGCACGAGTTCTTGTTGTGGGAAAACTGCAAGAAAAACGGTTCAGCTAGGTTTCTGCTTGTCCAGCCAACTCGTTTAGAATTACTAAAGCTTCGCCTACGGGCATGTTGAGCCGTGAAGCCAAGTCCTCGGCGGAAATTTTTGGATGTGCTGGCAAAATTACGTCTCTTGTGTAGGATTTATGCGTGGGGTACATCACGTTGGCGTGGACGGCTTCGACAAGGAGGAGCCAGAGTTTCTCTTTCGGGTAATCGTCAAGGTTCATGCTGCATCAGCGCCTTACTGTATGAGGGCAGAGGTTATTCAGCTTACCGCCCAGACCCTCCGCTGAGACATGATTTGGGTTTTTGCGTTCTGAACCATAAAAGTCTAAAGTGGCTTATGCAACTGTGTACTTTGGAGCGATGAAAAATGGGACGCGCTGTACGCACTAAGGGTCACAGCCAACGACGGCTGGGCAGAACCATACGGAAGCTGGAGGCAAGCGTGGAGCTAAGCTCCGCAGAAAGCAAAGCGAAACTGTCAGAGAAACGCTACAAAGAGAAAGTTCAGACCCCGCAAAGTGAAGATTCACCTGTAGAGAACCTGCGGGACGCCTTCCACCGCAAAAAAACCGACCCCGCCCCTTAGCACAAGCGTTTTTGTTGGCGGACACATGCTTTGCGCAAGATTAATAGTGCGCTTTGCCTGAATTGTTTTTGGAGAGTACATTTTTTGAAAGCCGCCGTATATCACGGACCAAGAAACATCAAAATTGAAGAGGTTCCTGAACCGCAAGTTAAAGGCTCCAAGGTTCTAGTCAAGTTCAAGGCGGGAAGCATCTGCGGAACCGACCTGCACCTGTATCGGGGCGACTGGAAAATCAAGCGGGGACGCATAATCGGGCACGACGCATGGGGCATAAGGGCAGATACGGGTGAGCGGGTTGTGATGTCGCCTGTGACTAACTGCGGCAAATGCTACTTTTGCATGCACGGGCAGCCGTCGCTGTGTGAGCGCGTGCTCTACTACGGGTTAACGAAGGGCGGGTTTTTTGCACAATCCATTGCCATAAAAGAAAAGAATCTAATTCCCATTCCCGATGCGGTCAGCGACGACGAAGCCGCCATGATGGAGCCTGTGGCGCTGGCTCTGCACACGCTAAACCTGCTTAAACCCAATGCAGACGACTTTGCCACGGTGGTCGGGCAGGGACCCATCGGCTTGCTCATGACGCAGATAGCCAAGCTTAAAGGCTGCAGGGTCATAGCCGTCGACACGCAGACCAACCGCCTCCGCCTCGCCGAGAAGCTGGGCGCAGAATACACAATAAACCCGACGGAAGAAGACATCCCTAAACGCGTCAGGGAAATTACGGGACGCGGCTCTGATGTGGTTGTGGAAGCGGCGGGAACACAGAAAACGGTGGAGCAGACGCCGTTTCTGGTACGCAAAGCGGGGCGCGTAGCGTTGGTAGGCGAGTTTGAGGGCTACCTCAACTTAGGCGACGCCGACGAAGCCTGCTTCTTCTCAACCTACATATCCGCAGTGGAGTACCCAACGGCGGTGAATCTGGTAGCCCACAAAAAAGTTGACCTACAAAGCCTCATAACGCACAAGTTCAAGCTGGCAGACTTCGAGAAAGCCATACAAACCGCAAACGACCCCACCCAAAAACCAATCAAAGTCATAATCTCCGCCTAAACTGCATGTGCTGAATCCTCTAAGAAAAGGAATAAATTGGATTCCGTAATCTCGCAGGGTTTTTTGTTGCTTAAAGGTTAAATGTCTGCTTTAGGGTATGGCTATTCATGGGTGGAAAGCGGAAGGGCGTTTTGTTTACGGTTCTTGCGAGTTTGATGTTTGGGTTAAGCCCCGTTTTCACAAAGCTGGTTCTGGACTACGCCAACATCGAAACCGCCAACGTGCTGCTTGCCGCCTTCGCAAGCGTGTTCTTTCTGGCGTACTTTTTGGCTTCTAAGAAAACGTGGCATCTGCTCATCATAAAAAGCAACTGGCGCAAAATCGGACTGCTGGGACTGCTCGACGCAGCGGGTTCCCTGCTCTTTGCTTATGGCGTCTTGATTTCGGGACCCACCAGCGCCGCCTTCATCATCCAGTTCACCACCATATTCAGCATCCTGTTTGGCATCGTGTTTTTGGCGGAGAGGTTTTCTAAATGGGAGATTCTGGGCGTGCTGACCGCGTTAGGTGGATTGTTCTTTTTGGCGTGCGGCAACGCCCAAGTTGAACTCGTCAGCACAGTGGCGGTTCTGACGGCAGCCCTGCTATTTGCCACAGTAAACCTGTTCTCAAAGTACTTTGTCCAAAACATCCCCCCCTTCAGCCTCGCGGGAGGACGCGCCTTCTTCATCTTTCTGTATCTGGCGGGTTATGCCCTGATTCTGGGAAAACTCGAAACCGCAGTTCCAGCTGCAGCAGTGGCTTACTCGGTTCTGGGCGCACTCACGGGAATGGTGCTCAGCTTTGTTTTCTTCTTCAAAGCACTAGAAACGTGGGAGATATCCAAGACCGCAGCGTTGAGAACCATGGAGCCCTTTTTAACGGCAGTCTTCTCGCTTGCCCTTCTGTCGCTGGCACCCACAGTAAACCAGCTGGCGGGCGGCGCATTGATAGTCGTCGGCGTAGCTGTGCTAAGCTTAACACGAGAAAAAACCAGCAGACCCAAAAAAGAAACAACAGATTTTGAGAAACCAAGTCAGCCTGTAACTGGAACGCTTAAATAATTTCCAAAGACAATTCACTGGGAAAACAGATGAGCAAACCAGCATCCGCGGGATTTAGGCTTTTTAACACGTTAACTCGCCAAAAGGAACTCTTCAACCCGATAGAAGCAGGCAAAGTGGGCATGTACACTTGTGGACCCACCATCTACGACTATGCTCACATCGGCAACTTCCGCGCCTTCGTCTTCGAAGACCTCCTTAAACGTTGGCTGCAGCACCAAGGCTACAGCGTAAACCACGTCATGAACCTAACCGACGTAGATGACAAAACCATCAAAGGTAGCCAAAAGCAGGCAAAACCGCTACGGGAATACACCGACTTCTACGCGAAGGCGTTCTTTGAGGACATTAAAGCCCTAAACATCGAGCCCGCCACAGTTTACCCGCGCGCAACCGACCACATCCCCGAAATGGTCAAACTCATCAAAACCTTGCTTGCGAAGGGCGTTGCGTACCGAGGTGAAGATGGCAGTATCTACTTTGCCATCAGCAAGTTCCCAGAGTACGGCAAACTCAGTCACCTGCGCGTCGGCGAACTCAAAGCAGGCGCCCGAGTCAGCCAAGACGAATACGCCAAGGAGGAAGCCCAAGACTTCGCCCTCTGGAAGACGTGGACCCCCGAGGACGGCGACGTTTTCTGGGAAACCGAACTCGGCAAAGGCAGACCCGGCTGGCACATCGAATGCTCCGCCATGAGCATGCGGTATCTGGGCGAAACCTTTGACATTCACTGCGGCGGCGTAGACAACATGTTCCCCCACCACGAAAACGAAATCGCGCAAAGCCAAGCCGCCACGGGCAAGCCTTTCGTACATTACTGGATGCATAACGAGCACCTGCTGGTGGAGGGCAAAAAGATGGCGAAACGCTCCGGCAACTTCTACACGCTCCGCGACCTGCTCGCGAAGGAACTGGATCCGCTGGCGATACGGTACCTGCTGCTGAGCACACATTACCGGCAGCAATTCAACTTCACGTTTGAAGGCTTAGACGCCGCCAAAGGCGCCATCGAGCGCCTTGCCAACCTGCAGCGCAGACTCAAAGACGCAAACGGGTCAGGCAGCCCAGAAAAACTTGCGGAGATAACCGCCAGAGCCCAAACCTGCTTCAGGGAGGCGATGGATGATGACCTCAACGTTAGTGTGGCGTTGGCTGCGCTTTTTGACTTCGTCAGAGAAATAAATAACCTTCTGGACGCCAACGCGCTGAGCAAAACAGAAGCCGCGCAAGCCTCCGCGGCAGTTGCTGACTTTGACAAGGTTCTGGGCGTAGTTCCCCAGTCTAAAGAGGAAACTTTACCCGCGGAAGCCGAAGAACTCATCCAAAAACGTGAGGAAGCCCGCAAAGCCAAAGACTGGAAAACCGCCGACGCCATCCGCCAACAGCTAAAAACGATGGGTATCACCGTTGAGGATACAGCGCAGGGTGTAAGGTGGAAACGCGAGAAGGCTTAGCCTACAACGCTTTTTCCATCAAAATTCCATTCTTTCGTTTGATATTTTTCTTTGTAGAGTTTTTCTGCGGTTTCCCGTTCCTGCGGCGTCAACTCGCCTTCGGCTGACTGCACGTTCTCGACGACCTGCATGTTCAAAGCAACCGTGAAGCCGTGTGCTACGGCGTTTGCGGCTGTTTCAGGCGTCACAGCATGTCCCAACTCTTCTTGTACGCTGGTGATTTTGCCTTTTGCGACGTTTACGACCTGCATGCAGCTGTTTGCCCATGGAACCCTCAGCAACGTGAACATTCGGGGTAAATCCACATCTAACAGTAGGGTGCCATGTTGCAGGACGATGCCGCCTTTGTTGGCTTGGGCGCTGCCGCTGATTTTTCTGCCGTTAACGGTGAGGTTGGGGCAGTTTTTGGCATCGCCGGGGCTGTAATCTGCGGGTATACCGATGACCCGTAATGCTTCGCTTATCGCCTCGTAGATGCGGCTGTAAACTTCTGCTATGTCGTTGGCGCCCATATCCTCCATCTTTGCGGTTACGCTGTAGGTTACTTCGCCCTCTGCGTCGTGGTAAACGGTGCCGCCGCCGCTTATCCTGCGCACCACATCAACGCCCAGTGCCTTGGAGTTTTCCAAGTTAACCTCGTTTTCCAGCTTCTGAAACCGTCCAATCGACACCGCAGAGGGGTTCCAACGGTAAAACCGCAATGTATTTGGCACTGTTCCCGCCGCGCGGGCACGAAGAATTGCCTCGTCGATTGCCATGTTCATCGCTGCGCTCTGGGTTTCAAGTTTGAGGATTCGCCAAGTATTCATGTTCCAAACCAGCCTATGCAGAAGCTCAGTTATCTTAAATATGTTATGAGCCTAAAACACGTCCACCGACAAATACGCCTATGGCCTCCAACGCCAGTGGAAAAATAACCGCTACCATCCCAAGGCTATAAAGAATCAGAGAGCAACGCGGATTTGGGTTCTATGCAATTTTTATATAAGCGCCCGTGAAAGTAACACTAGTCAACCCTCGACTTATTGGATTGGACTGTGCATCTATGAGGAAGACGATATTCAAGAAGATGGAGGCTCAAGGCTTAATAGCCAACTACAACCGCCTCCGCAAGAACCTGCCGCCTAAGCTGCCAGACCGCGTGTACATGGTAGATGAAACTTTCCGTGAAGGACTCAAAGCACCCATGGTGTTTTTGACTTACGTTGAGAAACTCAAGCTTGCCAAAATGATGGATGACTCAGGCATGTCAGTTATAAACGTGGGTTTTCCAGGCTTAAGCGAAGACGAGAAACGCAGCGTAAAACGCATAGTCAACGAGTCCTTTGTTAACGCGACCTTGACGGCTTCGTCCGCGGCAACCAAAGCCCATGTGGACGCATGCTTAGATGTGGGGATGCGTGAAGTGAACATTGAGGCGCCCATAAACGGGTTGAATCTTCAGTACAGGCTTAAAATGTGCAAAGAGGAAGCCATTAAACGTATTGTGGAAAGCGTGGAATACGCCAAAAAACATGGGATAACGGCGAATTTTGTCCTCTCCGACGGCAGCCGCACTCCTTTAGAGGATATCCTTGCGGTTTTTGAAGCTGCAGCAGCCGCTGGCGCCTCCAAGCTTGCCATAGCGGACACGGTTGGTTTTCTCAGACCACTTTCTATGCGTTACTTGATGAGTCATGTTCGGGATGGACTTTCGGAAGAAGTTAAAAGCAAGGTGCCGCTTTCGGTGCACTGCCACAACGACTTCGGTTTAGCCACGGCGAACACGTTAGCGTCGGTGGAGGAAGGCGCAACCTACCTGCACACCACCCTCATCGGTTTTGGGGAACGCGCAGGACTCGCACCATTCGAAGAAGTGGTCACCACGCTGGAACTGCTCTACAACATTGACACAGGAGTAGACATGGAACGCGTATACCGCCTAGCACAGTTAACGGAGAAGTCTTTTGCTTTACCCATCCAGTTCCACAAACCCATCGTCGGCGACAACACCTTCACGCATGAAGTAGACGAACACGTTGAAGGCATGCTGCAACACCCCCTCATGTTTGAGCCATTCCCGCCTGAAATCGTCGGGCGCGAAACATCGCTTTTTGTTGGAAGAAACACGGGGCAGACGCTGCTGCAGGGGCTGCTGGAGAAAGCAGGTATCCGAGCCTCGCCACGGCAGATTGACGAGATTCTGCGGCACGTGAAGGGTCCACAGGAAAGCCTCGACAAGGGCGAAGCGCAGATGACGTTTTACCAGATAAAGAAGCTTTTGAAAGACCTCCAGAAGGGCTTGGTTCTGCCTGAGTTCTGGCGGTTGGTGGAGCAAGTTACCAGACAAAAACCCAAAATGCCCCATCCAGGTGAAGGCGGAGGCAAAACCCTCACGCCCGTAACAACTTAACGGCTCAAGCTTTCGCCTTTTGTTTTTCTTTTTTGCTTGTTTACGTTAGGGACCCGTTTAGTTGCTGTTTTATCTCTGCGGTTTCTTGCGGGTTCAGGTTTCGGGGGTAATTGTAGAGGGGACCGCCAGGTTTTTCGTTGTAGAAGGGACGGTTGCAGTCGGGGCACCCTGAGGTCTGGAACGGTTTGCCTGACTCCGCGGCGTTGACTAAAAGGTCTTTGCCAACCCCGAAATCCGTGGTTTGCCCCGCCTTGTTGAAGGCCATATCTTCGAATCGGGAAAGCGCGTTTACAATGAGGTATCGGGCAAGCTGCACGCGTCTGTAGGCTTCAAGTTTAGGCTTCGATTTTGCCGCCAACGCGGTGCCTTTGACAGGAGTGAAAGCGAAAAGCGCAGGCAAAACGCCCATGTCCACGCACTTCTGAATTATTTTGACGACTTCCTTTTCGGTTTCGCCTAAGCCAACGATTATGTGGGTGCTAACGTTGCCTTCGCCAAACACGCCTATGGCTGTCCGCAGCAAAGTGAACTCGTCTTGCCAACTGTAGGGACCGCCTGCCTCTTCCCCCTTGACCTTGCCAAAAAGCTGCGGGGTTGCAGCGTCAATGGCTATGCCGATTCGGTCGGTTCCTGCCCGCGAGAGCAGCCACAAGTTACCCGCGTTAAGCGGTTGACAGCTGACGGAAACGGGAACGGAAACTTGGGCTTTCAATGCTTGAATGAAACCGCATAGGTCTCCAAACACCTGTGGGTAGTTGATGGCTTGGATGCAGACGCGTTTGGTTTTGCCTGTTTTAGCGGAGTTTACGATTTTGCCAATTACGCTGCTGGTTGAGAAGGTTGGCCATGAAACCCGCGAGAGCAGTTCGGCTTTGCTTTGGCTGGTTTTGGCTTGGGGGCAGAAGCCGCAGTTTGCTACGCATTTGCCTTGGTTATAGGTCATGAGGTATGTGGTGGTGGGTTCAGCGTCAAGTTTGCCCTCTAAGAGCCCCAAGACTATGGCTGAGCCGACGGAGACCCTGATTTGAGGTGGCGCGGTCTGTTCGAAGTTAATTTGTGGTTTAGCCAAGCTTTTCCCCGCGGGAAGTATGTATAAAGGCACATATTAGTGTAGCCAGAAAAACCCTCAGAGGCGGCTACTTGAGGCTGCTTGCGGGTTTTCCGCATCAAAAGAATTGCGACAACAGCCAAAGCCGCTACTACAATTGCAACGCCGATTTCAACCATATAAACGATGTTTGGTTCGCTGCTCTGCTTCACGGCTACGCCCACAAGCGCCCAGATAACTACCAAACCAAACGCGAAATCACTTCGGGTTAATACTACGCCCAGACTAATAGCAACAAGCACTGCAACGGCAACGATGCCCCAAGCCGCGTCGGCGCTTGTCCACTGTATCCAACCCGCATAAGAGGCTGCTGCAGCGATGTCAGCCGCTGTCGCCACAGTTATCCAAGCAAGGTACACGCTGAAGGGCAAGTGAATGCAGAGTTTCTCTTTAAGAGGAGCATCGGATTTGCCGATTCTGAGGCGCAGGTAAATCGCCGCCAAGGTCGCCCACAACCCAACAATCGGCGCAACTGACAGCGCGATGTAGCCGTACTGCCAAAGGAAAATCCACGCGATGTTGAAGAGGCTGCTGAGGATGAAAAGCCCAGATATCTGCGTCTGGAAGGCTTTTTCTCTTTGGCGGGGCAGAGCTTGGTAAACCACGAAAACCGCCAGCAAAGTGTAGATTATGCCCCAGATGGAGAAGACGTAGCCTGCGGGTGTAATCAAAGTCGGGTATTGGTCGCTGATTTCGGCAGTGGTTTTTCCACCTATAACGGCGGCACTGGCTAACCCGTTAACTACCAAGGTTGCGGTGAAGGCAAGAATGTTTCCCAGTTCTAGTGCAACTGCTGTTTTAAGAGTTGACATAAAGAACAATTGTCTATTTGTGTGTCCTAAGCTTATAAGTTTTAACACGAAAATCCAGCTACACAAGTGTTACGCGGTTGGCTATCGAAGGGATTTACAAGAAATAGATAGAGTTTAAAGGTTGACAAGCTACTCTACCAATTGCTTTCAAACGCGGGCACCCACAAAGCCCATACATAAAGCAATTAGAGCTTATTTTTTGCCAACTTTGGCTTCATGTTTTGCTTTCTTTGCCTTGTTCTTCTTTTCCAGAGACGGCATACAAATTCACCAAAGATATGGTGAGCGTATGACGCTTAAAAGACTTTGGCTCAAAACATCAGAATAATCACCCAGAAAAAGAGGCATAGAAAACCGCCTCGTGAAGGCCTCATTGTTGCCTGTTGTAGTGCATACACAGTCACAACATGTTATAAGCATTAAACGGGGATAGAAACAAACCGTTTCCTGAAGCCTTCAACGTGCGTCCAAGATTGGCGGGTCAGAAGCCAACAATGCAGAAGAACACATCCCTCTAATTTCCCAGCAAACCTGTCTTTTCTATCTGCAAAGTTAGCAGCAAGACCCGCCAAAATTCCATTCGGAACCAAAAACGCCCCTTTGTACCCTTTTTAAACCATTTTTATACGTAACAAAAACCCAAAACAAACGCAGAAACAAAAAAGCACCCCAAAACAAACCCCGCAGAAAACGAGGGAGGGTATAAAAGAAAAAGGTATTGAAGAAAAAAGGAAAGGAGTCGATTACTCAGGCTTCTTCTGTTCAGGACGTAGCGAACGAACTGTTACGCCTGCACGCCACATCTCGCTGTTTCCCATAGCTTTGAGTTCGTCAGCGAGTTTCTGGCGGTAATCGGGTGCCTTGCTTTTGTCTAGCACGATGCGGGTTTCTTCGCCTGTAGCCACAAGGTCATACAGCGAATCAAACAGCGGTTTTGTTCCGTCGCGGAAACGGTTTCTCCAGCGAAGGGCGCCGATGCGTGCGGTTTCGCTGCAGTTACAGTACATCCAGTCCATGCCGTTTTCGTCCACGAGTCTAATTAGGCTCTGTGTGAGTTCCTCAACGGTTTCGTTGAATGCTTCGCTTGGGCTGTGACCGCGTTCCCGCAGTGTGTTATATTGGGCTTCCATGATGCCAGCTAGCGCGCCCATAAGGACTCCGCGTTCGCCTGTTAAATCGCTGTAGACTTCTTTCTCGAAGGTCGTTGGGAACAAGTAGCCCGCGCCAATCGCGATGCCCATGGCTTTCACGCGGTCCTGAGCTTTACCCGAAGCATCCTTGTGAACTGCAAAGCTGCAGTTGATGCCGCTTCCATCCACAAAGTTCCTGCGCACGCTAGTTCCCGAACCTTTCGGCGCAACCAAAATTACGTCAACGTCGTCTGGAGGAACCACACCTGTTTGGTCCCTGTAAACGATGCTGAATCCGTGGCTGAAGTAAATTGCGTCGCCAGCCTTCAGCGTCTTTTTCACAGCAGGCCAAGCGTCCTTCTGCCCAGCATCGGTCAGCAGGAACATCTTGATGGTTCCCCGTTTAGCTGCTTCCTCCATGGGGAAAAGCGTTTCGCCGGGAACCCACCCGTCTGCGACGGCTTTGTCCCAGTAGGGTTTGTGGGGTCCAGTGTTTTCTTGTCCGATAATGACTTTTACGCCGTTGTCCCGCATGTTAAGCGATTGCGCTTGTCCTTGAATCCCGTATCCGAGTGAAACCACAACTTCGTCCTTTAAAACTTCCTGAGCTTTCTGGACGGTGAATTCTTTCCGTGTGATGACGTCTTCTTGTACGCCACCAAAGTCTATCTTAACCATAGCTGTTTCCTCAAGGCTGATTATGTGATAAACAGGATATAATTAAGAATTGTCCTCAAACCGTGCTGGCGTTTCCTTAACCAAATAATGTCTGCCGCTTCACAGCCCAAAAATCCGCCAGATAAATCGGGGTAAAACCGCCCACGTAACGCCACGCAGTTGTGACTGCTATGATACTACAACATACACGTCTACAGGAAGCAAAGGGGTTAACCCAACTAACCCATAAAACAAAGTAAACCTATCCTAATGCCACATGCACGAATACAGTGGCAACATAAAAAAACGTGTGATTAAAAAAAGAAAAAGAGCGGTCTATACACGTAGCACGATGTTTTGGGCGTATTTGTGCAGGGTTTCCGCGAAGCCTTTGATGTCTTCTGGCGCGTAGGGACGAAGCGCCTGAAAGCTCTTGTCCAAGGTGTCTTCGGGCACGAACTGCTGCAGCGCCACGGTTGAAGCGCCTTTTACCATTTCGCCTATGCACGCAACATCTTCGGCGTTGACTAAGTCAGGCACCAGCGTAGTTCGGAACTCGTAGGGCACCTTGCCTGTCTTGAGGATTTCCACCGTCCGCATCAACTCTGCAGTATCCGACGCGCCCAGCCGCGAGTATTTTTCTGGCGAGGTTTTCACGTCTAAAGCCACGTAGTCCACGCTGCCGAGACATTCTTCGAGGACGTCGGGGAAGAAGCCGTTGGTGTCCAGCTTAACGCTGAAGCCGCGTTCCTTGAGCTTAGCGAGGAATTTGGGGAGTTCCTTGTGTATGCAGGGTTCCCCGCCTGTCACGACTACGGCGTCTACGTATCGTTTGCGGGCTTCCAGAAGCTCCAAGGCGGTGGCTTCCTGCAGGAAAGGCGGCTGGGGGTCTACGGCTATGCGCCAGTTGTGGCAGAAGCCGCAGCGCAGGTTGCATCCTGGCGTGAAGAGGACGGAGGCGATTTTGTTGGGGTAATCGATAAGGCTGATTTTTTGTATGCCACTAAACTTCATCGATTGGTCACTCGCTATTTTAGGCGGTCATGGGCACGGTAGCCATTACTGTGGATTTGTCGAAGGTTCTGCGTATTGCGAATTCTGCCTGTTTGCCGTCGTTCCACTGGTCCACGGGTCGCAGGTAACCGACGACTCGGCTGTAGACTTCGCAGTTAGCACCACAGACAGGGCACTGCTTGTGCTCGCCGCTGGTGTAGCCGTGGTTGGGGCAGATGCTGAACGTTGGCGTCAACGTGAAGTAGGGCAAGCGGCTGTTCCAAGAGACTTTTTTGATGAGTTCTGCGGCTGATTTCCACGAGTGTAGTCGTTCGCCGAGGAATATGTGGAAAACGGTGCCTCCTGTGTAGAGTGGCTGTAGCTGTTCCTGATGCTCCAGCGCGTCGAAGAGGTCGCCTTCGAAGTCCACGGGCAGTTGGCTGCTGTTGGTGTAGAAGGGTTCTGCATGTTGGGTTTGTACGAGGCGCTCGTTGGCGGCGATGATGTTTGGGTGTGTACGTTTGTCGATGCGGGCCAGCCTGTATGATGTGCCTTCGGCGGGTGTGGCTTCAAGGTTATAGATGTCGCCTGTTTCCTCTTGGTAAGCTAAGAGTTTCTTACGCATGAACGTGAGGGTCTTAACGGCGAATTCTAAGCCATCTTTGGAAGCGAGGTTTTGCCCAATAAGGTTCACAATGGACTCGTTAATTCCAACTAAGCCTATGGTGGAGAAGTGGTTCTTCCAGTACTTGTCGTATTTTGCTTTGACGTGACGCAGGTAGCGGCGGCTGTAGGGGTACAAACCGTTTTCGGTGAATGCCTCAAGTGCCTTACGCTTGATTTCAAGGCTGGCTCGGGCGGTGTCCATTATGCGTTCTATGCGTTCGAAGTATTCATCTTCATCTTTGGACAGGTAACCGACCCGGGGCATGTTCAAAGTGACGACGCCGATGCTGCCTGTCAACGGGTTAGCGCCAAAGAAGCCTCCGCCCCGTTTACGCAGTTCGCGGTTGTCGATGCGTAGGCGGCAGCACATGCTGCGTACGTCTTCGGGGCGCATGTCGCTGTTGACAAAGTTGCTAAAGTATGGGACACCGTATTTGGCGGTGACTTCAAAGATACGCTGTGACACGTCAGAGTCCCAGTCGAAGTCTTTGGTTACGTTGTAGGTGGGGATAGGGAAGGTGAAGACTCTGCCTTTGGAGTCGCCTTGCGCCATGACTTTGGCGAATGCAAGGTTGAACATTTCCATTTCTTTGGTCATGCCGCCGTAGGTGTCTTCGGTTACTTTGCCGTTGAATATGACGCCTTCGTTTTTCATGAATGTGGGCACGGTCAAGTCCAATGTTAGGTTGGTGAAGGGGGTCTGGAAGCCGACGCGGGTGGGTACGTTCATGTTGAAGAAGAACTCTTGCAGTCCCTGCTCTACATCTTTCTGCGTCAAGTGGTCGTATCGTATGAACGGCGCCAGATATGTGTCGAAGTTGCTGAATGCCTGTGCACCTGCGGCTTCACCCTGCAGCGTGTAGAAAAAGTTTACGACTTGCCCCAGAGCGGTACGGAAATGCTTGGCGGGTTTGCTCTCGATTTTCCCCGCAACGCCTCCGAAGCCTGACATGAGCAGGTCGCTGACGTCCCAGCCTACACAGTAGGGTCCCAAAACGCCTAAGTCGTGTACGTGGATGTCGCCTGAAAAATGCGCGCTTGCTATGCGGTCAGGGTAAATCCTGCTTATCCAGTACTTAGCTATAACCGTGGATGAGAGGTAATTGTTTAATCCCTGCAACGAGTAGCTCATGTTACTGTTCTCTTTAACCCGCCAATCCTCAACCTCTAAATACTGGTCAACGAGGTCGGCGCTGCTAAGGAGCGCAGCTAACTCGCGCATGTCCTGATGCTGCTTACGGTAGAGGATGTAGGCCTTGGCGGTTTGCGCGTGCCCATTCTCGATGAGCATTTTTTCTACAAGGTCTTGAATTTCCTCTACAGTTGGGCAGCCGTCTTCGCCGAATCGGCTGTTAAGTTCAGCTACGACTTGGGCGCTGATTTTTTTGGCTTGCCCACGGTCTTTTCCGCCTACGGCTTTGGCGGCTTTCCAGACGGCTACGGTTATGCGTTCTTTATCGAAAGGTTCTAGTTTTCCATCACGTTTTCTGACATACTTCATTTTTTCTTCACCTCAAGGAGTAACTGCCTGAAGTCTTCAGGCTCCTCAAACTTCTTGTACACCGAAGCAAAGCGGATGTATGCTATACGGTCCAAGTCTTTGAGGTACTTCATTACTAAATCGCCGATTTCCTGCGACGTAACCTCTTCCTTGCCCTTCAACATTAGGTCCTGCCTCACCCGCCCCGCCAACTCATGAACCTGATCCATCGATACAGGTCTTTTCTCACAGGCTTTCTGTAGACCACGGATGATTTTGTTTACGTCAAACCGTTCAAGTTTGCCGTCTTTTTTTTGAACCATGAGCTCCACGTTTTCCACATATTCGTAGGTGGTGAAGCGTTTACCGCAGCGCATGCACTCTTTTCTTCGACGCGTGGTGTTCTCTAATGAATCGCGTGTTTCCAGAGTTTTAGATTCTTCAGACCCGCAGTAAGGACATTTCATACAATTCACGACGTTACCAGCTTCTAACGCTGGTAGTGTACGATGAACCAACGAACACACTATGCTTAGCGCATATATAAGCTGTTTTTACAGCAATTGTGTAATAGGAACCTAAACCATCTCCGTAGCACACGGGAAAATACACAAAATAAGCGTAAACAAAAAAGGCTGCAAAGGGTTCTTTCAAGGAAAAAGCTTCAAAAACAAACGACAAAAAGAAGCTTAAAATTTTCCACAAAAACCCAAAAAACAAAGCCCACCCAGAAAGAAACCAGCCAGTTTAAAGAAGGACTTTGCAAACGCCAGTGAACGGTTATGCGGCAGTTAAAAAGTATATTAACGGACATAAACGCAGGCTACAGGATACGCCGCTGAAGAATACACACGCAGGTTAGGAGCAGCAAGCAGTAAACTTAATGTTCCTTGAGGGTGGCGGAGTCTGTTTCTGCGTCTAATTCTCTGACGCGGGTTTCAATGAATTCGGCGATTTTGTCTTCGCTGAACTTCTTTTCTTCTGCCTGTTTCTTGAGTTGCTCCTTGATTGTTTGAAGTAATTTTTCCACATCAAAAGGCTTCATAACGTAGGCGTCGGCGCCCTTGTTGACAGCGGCCACGGCGTTCTGCAACGTCGGGTACCCTGTAATTATTATTTTACGTATCCGCGGCGTGGTTTCTCTTAGGTTAACCAGCAAGTCTATGCCTTCCATGTCGGGCAAACGCACATCAATCAAGGCAAGGTTGTAGAAGGAATTTTCCGTTTTTTCTATGCCCTTCTTGGCGGTTTCTGCTACCTCGGTAACGTATCCTTCATCTTCAAGGATTGCTCTAAGAACTTTCCGTATGTTTACATCGTCATCTATGATGAGTATCCGAGTTGGATTCTCCATCTTGTTTGGGTCTGTTTGTTTTTGAGGCATGTTGCCCACTTGCTTTGCCCTGAACTTTACAGGGGTAGGTATTGCAGGGAAGATAAAGGGGTTATGAAACGACAATCCAGATTAAGCAACAAGCTATACTTGCGGTATCGTCTCTGCGTATCGGTTATGCAGGAAGTTTTGCCTGACCACTTCCAGGTATGCTAAGAATTCCGGCGGGTTATTGCTGTTTGCTGTAGGGGGAGGGCACCGCATCTCTACGCAGAGGCATTTGATAATCATGGCTTCGATGAATTTTGAACCAGTACCGAAGATTTTCTTTAGCGCTTGCTGGAAGCTTTCAAGGTTCTGGGGGATTTCGGTTCTGGGTATTTTGAATTTTTGTTCAACATGAAAGTAGATTGATTGTCTTACGGATTCGCCTAAAGAGAACAGAGCGTTATCTATGGAACTTAACAAGAGTACGTCGAATTCTTTTGATTTTCTATCCATTTGGAACCCAGACTGTCAACCCGTTAACATTACGACCTCTAGAGGTGTACCCCCTGAGGAGGGAACAAATTAGGTTATGGTTGGATTCGAATTTAAACATAGTGAATAGATAAGCCGCAACACCAAACTGTCGAACACACCTACACTTCGCAAAACCGTCATTTAGCAGCTATTCTTGAGTTTTCGCCCTGTGCAAACGCTCCTTTACCAGACTCAGCTCTTTTGCGTAATCCATGAAAGCCATCCGCAGAGTTTCGCTTTCGCTGGTTCCCAACCGCCTAGCTAATTCACACAGGATTTCCCTTTGCTCCTTACTCAACACCACTCTAACGACACATTTTCTAGCCATCCCACATCACTTTTCGCTTCTTACCCCGCACGATGGTCACACGTTGAGCCTCCCACCGCCCATCCGAAGGTACAATTCGCCTTTTCAGTTTCCCAAGTATTTATTGCTGGTATCAGATGTGTGAGGTTAAACAGAAATGCCATGGGAAACCACAAGTCAGTTCATCCAAAGCGGGCACCGAAGCCCCGAAGAAGTTCAACAAGACACCCTGAAAACCATAAAGTTAAATGATGAGGAAGGCATCCAAGCGGTAATCGGCAAAACCAAAGCCAAAGCCGCCATGGAGGTTCAAAGCTACCTCTTCGACCAAAGCAAAGGCTGGACGCTACAGAAAGCTCAAGCGTGGTTTAAGCGGCACCAGCAAAACGGCGCGGAAAGTGTCGTGGCGGTTTTGCCGTTTGAAATCAAGGAAAGAATCGCTGAGAACCCGCTGCGTATCCGCGGCGTAGCCTTAACGGCGGGGATAAGCCGCAACATGAACATTTACACGGCGGAGGAGCTGGCGGCTTTCGCGGACAAACTTGTGGATTCACCCATGTACATTGAACATGTTGCGGTTCCTAACGCCATCGGCAGAGTTGCCAACGCCAGATGGGATGGGCAACAGTTGCTGTACGAGGCAGAGGTTTTCGACGAGGAGATAGCCGCCAAAATCCGTGCAGGACTCATCAAACATGTCAGCGTCGGAGCAGACTACGAAACCATCGATTTCCTCAGCGGCAAAGTCCCCCATGGCTTACACAACGCAGAAATCAGCCTTGTAGCTGTTCCAGGCATCCCCGAAGCTAACATCCAAATCATGGAAAAACTCCACCTCCAAAACGCGGTGGAGCCCATAGTAGCAGGTGAATACAGTTTGGGTTTTGTGCAGGATGCAGCTGCGTTTCTGCCTGAGCATTTTAGCATGGTTTGGTTGGACCGTGAAAGCGGCGTTTTGGCGATTTGCGGCAGACTACGCAGTCAACCTGAGGCAACCCGGACATGGGCAATTCTTTTTGGCAAGGAGAAAATGTGGAGCCAAATCAAGATTCAGGATTGGCTCAGGCTCCACCCAGATTACATGACGCCTGCAGCGGCAAGCGTGAGCGGCGTAGAGAGCCTTTTGTGGAAGCCCTCAGAACCCACAATACCCGTGGGAGAGGCGGTTAAGGTCATAGAAGCAGTTTTGCCTTCGCCTCTGGTGCAGCGAAGTTGGAGTCTGGGTCCACAGCGGATGTGCCAAGAACTCCGCAGGGCAATTCTGCAGCTTAAAAGCAGAAATCACAGTCACAGCGTGACCGCAAGTAGCTGAGGATGAACTTGGCGAAAACGAAAAGTTTGGAGAATGATGAAAAATGACTGATTACACAGAAAAAAGCTGGATGGCTATAGGCGAAACAGACGACCCCAACGCGGTCATTGAATCTTTTGAGGCAGCAGCACCCGTCACCAAAGGAGACCCCGTTTACTTCAGCGCAGACCACAAGGTTTCCCCCGCCGCAGCAGCACAGGACTGCATAGGCATAGCCGTGAAAAGCGCGGCTTCAGGAGCACAATGCCCTGTCTTGACCAGCGGCAGAGTCAAAGTAAAAGCGGGCGATGCCATAGCGCGGGGCAAGGCAGTTTACGGAGCAGACGCCTCCAAGCGCGTGCTTGAACTGTCAGACCAAGCGGTAGACGAAAGCGGCTCAGCATCCTACACCATCTACTACAATCACAAACTTGGCACGGCACTGGAAACGACAAGCGTAGCAGACGATTTGCTGTTCATCCAAGTGTGAGGCGCAGCAACATGAAACCGAAACTTTTTGAGTCTTTGATGCAGCGCGACGGCGAATTCAAGGAGCACGTGGAGAACCTGCGGCACAAAGCAAGTGTACATCCGTTTCTGAAGCGTTACTGCGAAGTCGGCGTCCGAGAGGGCTTGTTTAGCGACTCCGTGGGCGCTTTGGGACGGTTACATGACACGTTGGTGCATGCTGCATACCCCGAAATGATTGGCAGAAGCATAATCACTGTCATGCCAACCACTGAGGCGATTGAACGGTTCCCGCTGGAAGCCGACGCGGTGGCTTACCGCTACGCTGAAGGCGCAACGACACGGCTGAGTGGCAAAAAGAACACAACAACCGATGTCTACACGAATGTGCTTTCTGAGTCCTCAGAGGAGTGGACTCGCGAGTTCCTCGAAGACGCCACCTGGAACGTCATGAACGCCATGGTAGACAAAGTCGGCAAAGCCTTAGGTGAAGACGAAACCAATGCGGTCTTGGAGCTCTACGGGGCAGTTGCGGATAGCGATTTGGCTGGCGGGGCACCTGTAAATCAAAGCACCGCTACTATGAATTGGAATGGGCTGGTGAAGCTGCATAACGCGGTGCGGAACGAAAACTGGCGTCCAACAGTTTTAGCTGTAAACGAGACGCAGCTGCATCAGTTGTTGGCGGATGACAAGTTCATTCACGCGCAGTATTTGCCGTCTGACCAGACGAATCTGGAGCAGGGCAGCATCGGAAACGTTTTGGGCATGCGGGTCTGCGCCAGCACGTTGGTTCCTAACGGAACCGCGTACGCCATAGACACGCGGGTTGCGTCGGTGATGCTTCTCCGTCGAGACATAACCGTGGATGACTGGGAAGACATCAAGAACGGCAAGTACGGCGTCCGAGCCACCACCCGTTTTGGCTTGGGCGTTTTGCGGAGCAACGCCATCGCAAAGATGACCAACATAGCCACCACCTTAACCTAAGCTTGGGAGGAACACGGTTTTGGCACGGTATGAAGGCACATGTCCTGAATGCAAAAAAACGCTTTACGCATGCACTAAAGGCGCTGTTTGCGTCTGTGACTGCTGGCAGCATTGCCCAGTCTGCGGCGCGGAGATGACGCCTTACACGCCTGACCTTGCCATGAACTCCTACGGCTTGGGCGAATGCAGGGACTTAACGGTGCTGATGGTTTGCATGCATCATTCCCCCATTTTTTTCAGCTCAAAAAGACCAGTTGAGGTAGTTTGCACATGAGAAGATTAACTGAGAGGATGCAGTTGGCAAAGACCGTTCTACGAGAGCTAAGTAGGCAGCCTCTTTGCCGAACGGAACTGGAGAAACGAACTGTACGCAGGTGCGGCACACACGCCACCTTTGAGGGCATGTTCCGCTTCCTTGTCGAAGGAGGGTACCTGCAGAAAAGCGAGCCAAAACACCGCGCTGCCTACGTGATAACAGAGAGAGGAACCAGGTTTTTGGAGGTAATTTGAATGAGCAAAATCTTAAAACGATTAACAGAAGCGTTTCCAACTAAGATTCGAAGCGGATACGCATTCCCACATCAAACCTTAATCTACGATGCGCCCAGTGTTCCGCTGTGTGAGGTGATGACGCTATACGAGCGTGACCCCACCTGCAAGGCAAGCGTGGATTTGCTTGCGGCTTCCGCGGTAGGCTGCGGCTTCTACACCACTGTAGACGAAAGCTACATGAAGGCATCTGAAGCCAAGCGGGCAATTGACGAATTCAACGAAGCAGTAAATCTGGATGCACTGCTTTGCGACATGGCTAGAGCACTGATTGCCTGCGGAAACGATTTCTGGCTGAAACTTACCCCTGAACACCTCGTTGACCTGCGCCGTTTGCCCGTGGACGCTGTTGAACGCGTCAACCAAGCCACCGTGGATGGCGCGTCAGGCATCTTAAAAATCCCCTACGCTGTGGAGAGCTACAAGCTGAGGCAGAAGTATGGAGGCGAGTGCCTGTCGCCTGAAGCGTTGGTTCATTGGCGTATCAACTGTTTTGACCAGTCAGGGTACGGCACAGGGGTCTTGCAGGTTCTGCTGCAGTCGCTGGCTTTCCGAGGGGACAAGCGCCCCGCGTTTGCTTGGATGAAGGCAAAAATCGAGCGCATAATGCCCAAGATTTTTGAGAAGTACGCGGGACCCGACGTTTTGGCGCTGCTTGAACGCGCCGACGAAAACACCATCCGCAACTTCGAGAAAGCCATCAAAAACCGCGGCGAAGAAGGCGCGTGGCTCTTCTACAACGGCAAAGGCACCATTCAGCCAGTGACGCTTGACCCGCGGGCGCGGTTCGAATACTATGTGGATCACTTGATTAACCAGTTTTATCTTGGCTGCGAAACACCTCTACCGCGGCTTTTCAGCACGCCTGGCTTCACGGAGGCATCAGCGAAGGCGGCTCTTGAGTTGCAGAGCATGCTCATCACGCCCATTCAAAGGTACATCAAACGCCAAGTGGAAAGGGAACTGTTCAATGTAATTTTAGCTCAGAAAGGCTTGGACCCACATAAGGCAAAGGCGCGGCTGCTTTGGGGTGCTCCTCAGACTCGAGAGGTAAACGTAACGGACTTGTTGAGGGCGGGTGAACTTGGGTTTGTCACACGTGAAGAGTTCCGCAAGAACGCCGAAAAGTTCGGCTGGGAGATGCTCCCCGAACCTAAACCTGAACGTGAAGCTGCAAACCTGGAAGAGTGAATTGGCATGACGGAAGTGGCGTACAGCAGATACGAGGATGCCTACAGAGCTATCCACAGCGCATTGAACGGCATAACAGCTCCGCCTCCAGGCAAACGGGTCACGAAGTTAACCTTCACGTGGAACACCGACGGCTCGATTTCGACGCTCTCCGCCTACGATAACGCAGAATTACTTTTCACGTTAACTTTCACATGGAACGACGACGGCACGCTACAGCAGGTAGCCAGAGGGTAGGCGACCCCGAGTTGACGGGAACAATCAGCTACGACGCCGCCAGCAACGTCTTGTCGGCAGTAGGAGGCACCGCTGAAGCCCCTGTTGGCTTTGCGGATTTGTGGAATGCGGACAAAGCGGGAACGTTGATGCTGCTTGCAAGCAAGGAGTATGCTTCGAACAGAGTTTTGGGCAAGAACACCGACGGCGCCAACACAAATTGGTCTCCGCCAAGCTGGAAGTGGGGTTCAAAGGTTACCCTGTCTGAATCGGCGGTGGTGAAAAGCATAACGTACAAGGCGAAAAACACCACTGTGGGGCAGATTTCTAAAGTGAAGTTTGCTGTTTACTCTGATAGCGGCGGCGTTCCAAACACGCTCTTGGGCGTCACTGCAGAAGGCGCGCTTGCGGATTCGGCTGAGTGGCTTACGCTGAACTTGACTGCGCCGCTTTCTTTGTCGGCTGGCGTCTACTGGCTGGTTGTCCTTGCGGGGGACTACGCTAACAGTTATGATTACTCCGCAGGCTCAACAAATCAGTTCGGCTATAATGCAAACGCTTACGCTTCAGGGTTCTCTAACCCCTTTGGAAGCGCATCCTACCTCAATTGGGCACTGGCGATTTACGCAACCTACGACACATTCCCAGCCGCCCTCAGCTTAACAAGACAGACCCGCCCAGCAGATGCGTTAGCCGTTAAACTCAACATAGTTGTGGCTGCAGGGGGCGGCGCTGGCTACAGCGTAACCTTAACGGGGACAGACAAAGACGGCAACGCACAAACTGAAACGGTGACTCTCACGGGAACAGGAACCTTCACAACCACCAAATGGTTCAAAACAGTAAACGCAGGCGGAGTCTCCGTCACGGTTCCTTCGGGCGGGAGTGTAACCTTCAGCATCACCCAGAGTCAGTGGGGCGTAGCGTCGAAACAGGGAGACACCAACTATTCATTCGATTGCAACCTACAAGTCGGTGACGGCGCTACAGCAACGTACTTTGCGGATTTAGAGAAACATGTGGTGGTAACGGGCAACTGCCAAATTAGGGTGAAGGCAGGCGCTAACTTTAGGCTGGGCAAGGTCGCCTCTGTCTCTGACAAAATCGGCGTGCGCGGTTGTTCCCTGCATTTTTCGGTTGCCGCATCGTATCTTACGCTTGTCTTAGGCGAAGACGGCTCGCTGGTTGAGTTCTACGATTCAAAAGCCTTCATGACCGTGCCCTACACGGGCTACATTTGGCATTACGGCACGTCAGGTACGCAACTGGTTTTTTGGCAGTTCGAAACCAACATAGACTTGCTAGCGACTGCGGGACCAGTCACGGACGCGTTTCAGGTGACATCCACGGGTAACAACGGCATAAGCTATCGATGCCGCGGTTCCGCCGACCAGATTCGGCTCTTAGGAAACACGTACATTTACGGCGCCATAGGCTGCGACTACAACTGCGGTAGCGTCTTCAAAAACATCTACGCCCGAAGCAACCCCAACCTCTTCCGCACCTTCGCCCTCTCTGCTGACGTGTACGCTGTAAACGTTGACTCTGACATCTGGAGTATCCGCTGGGAAATGACAAATACAGCCAGAATTTTCCGCCAGTACGAATTCGACTTAGCCGTCACCGACAAAAACGGCGCCCCCGTAGAGAACGCAACAGTAACGTTAACCGATAAGGACGGCACGCAAGTTTTCAGCGTAACCACCGATGGCAACGGCGCAATTGAGACACAAACGGTGACCCGCGGATTCTACCAGCAAACCACAGAAGACACCCTGCAGGATTATTCTCCGCACACTTTGACGGCAACAAAAAGCGGCTACCAAACCTACACCAAAAAATTCACCTTAACCCAAAAAACCAAATGGGAAATAAAACTATCCAAAACCCAGCCCATACTACTGGACTGCGGCAAGCCAACCATAAATCTGAACGCTGCAGACCCCGAAAACAGGCTCTTTTTTACGTTATCTCCGTAACCAAAAAATAGCCCTGTTCAAAAGACCAATCGCGCAAATTATCGTTCAATTAAATTATACCTACTGTTCGAGTGGTTGGTGCTATGAATCAGAATCCTGAGGAGAACGAGTAGTACACCATTTGACCCTCTTTTGGCAAGGATAAAAATACAGTTGGTTCAAAATTAAAGAAGTTAAAGCCTAACTAAATTACAGCCTTCAGTTAACAACTTTGTAATCAGGTTCAAACTGTCAAATTAATATAAAAAGAAAAAGGGGGAAACTATCTTTTTTTTTCTCTTTAAGACAAAAGCCACAGCGGATGAAAGAATAATTGCACAGACAATAAGGAGAAGAAGTATGTTGTTTATTGGTGTGCCTGTTTGTTGAGAGTCAACTCCAGTGTTTGGTATGCCACCATAACTCAGAGCTTTAATATAGTCGATGGTTCCCGTGTCTGCCCATATGCCCACTGCAATACTGCTTACTCCACCAGCATACACCTTATCTAAATAGAGATCGATACGCCAATAGGGATATAATGTCGAGTTATCTCTGGGCTGTAAACTCAATTGTGACTGCACAGGATCATTCAATACTGTAAACTGAGTTACTTCTTGGGCGGTAGCTAAGTCAGAACCGACTTTCCACGAGAAATGCTTTGCCTCTTCCATTGCAAGATTAATAGCGTTGGCTTGGGAAATATTAACAGTAAATTTGCCAATTGAAAAAAGACTTTGCTGGTCGTTGAAAGTTTCAAGAGTACCGTTGACGAATTCAAGGCTAAAGATTGGTCCATCAATACCGCTGGATATATTTGTCCAACTGAATTGTTGAGTGTTTCCATCTGAGAAGACCAATAATTTTGCAGAGTCTGATCTGTATGTAGCAACATCTTCAGTAATCGTTACTTTGGAAAGCAATTCCTTCATTGCCTGAAAACGAGACAAGCCTGTAAGAGTATAGTAGCGGCCAAGGATGGCTTCAGCATATTCGATTACGCTACTTGACGGTACTTCAGTGTAGAATGGAGAACCGTTATGCACATACATCGTACACCAAACAAGTGCACCATTGTTGAACAAACAAGTTGTGTCTATTGTATTATCAGTATTCTTTAGTAAATAACGTATTTCTTCTTGATTTTCGCTATTTATCACATTGACTGGGTTTTGATCGCTAATCAGAGAAATGTTGTATTTAGAGATATCTAGTTTAACCACATCTTTCAAGAAAGATAATGTTTCATCTTGTGCATTAAACTCTACTGAATTAACAGGTGGGATACAGGTAGCCGTCATCGCTACAAGCGTTAGAACCATCAAAGTTGAACATATTGTTTTAGTGTTCATTTTCGTTCCCCCGTTAGTAGACATACATAGTTGAATCTCCAAAGACACGCAATTTACAGATGAAAATCGTATTATAATAATAGTCGTATCTGTTTTCCGCGATTGCAACTCTATTAGTTGCTGTGTTGGTTACCGTCCTAATTAGAAGAAGGAACTCCTAACCAGAAATGAAGGCGGCCAACTGTAAATCTTAAATCTCAACACGTCATCTGTAACTTCTATGCGTAAATGCGGGGGTGTGCTTGTTTTTGCCGTTTTGCTATTGGGCACGTTTTTGGCGGTTCCTGCGGCAGCGTGGAGTAACGGCGGCTACACAGGTGACCTCCAGAACCCTGGGTATGGCACCCATGACTGGATTGCCCAGCACGCGCTGGATTGGCTGCCCCCACAGGAAAAGCAGTTGCTTACGGATAACTTGGCAAGTTACCTGTACGGCACCGAGTTGCCCGACAACGTCGCAACACCCGACGGTATAGGCGACGTACGCAAGCACCACGTTTACTTCTTTGCAAACGGCACGCTGCAGGATGATGCAACTGCGGTCCGTGCACAACAGGAATACGCCAACGCCCAAGCCAGCATCGTGGCAGGCAACTTTTCTGCAGCGGCGGAGCATCTGGGCATGATGACACACTACATTGCGGACCTGGCGGTTTTTGGGCACGTCATGGGTTCAGCAACCGCGTGGGGCACCGAAGTGCATCACAGCAGCTACGAAAGCTACGTGCTTGCCCGAACCAGCAACTACTCCAGCGAATTCTCGGTTTTCCTGCTGTTCGACGGCGCGTTGGCGGAGGTGACGGCTTACGACTCGGCGGTGGCTGTTGCAGAGGACACAACTTTCGCTTACGGTTCAGCCTTAACCTGCACGTGGATGGATCAGAACTACAACTGGAGCAACACGCAATTCAAAAGCCGCTGCGGTGACTCCTTGAACTTGGCGGTGAATGCAGTGGCGGATGTGCTGCATACGTTCTATGCGGAGACCCTAGCGTCCACCCCGACGCTGGCGCCTGTTTCTCCGAGCCCAACTTTAACGGTTGCGCCGACTCTGACGGAAACGGCTACGGCTACGCCGCAGATTCCCGAATTTCCCAGAGAACCCCTATGGATGGTTCTGGCTGCATTGGCAACAACTATACTTATCTACAGAAACAGCCGCCACAAAGGGAACAATTATAACTTAAAGAAAACAAGTCAAATTGGGAAGCAAGTTGCCTGAGTCGAAAACAACACACACAGTTAGAAACTTAAAAGGGACAGGTGCCCTATTTGAAAAATCCACTGGCTCTTCTATGTCCAAACGCAGAAGAGTCGTTGCAGTTTCAGGTTTCTTTTTGCTGCTGCTTTTGGTGCCGACGTTTTCGGCGGGGTTTGCTTCTGCAGCCACGTATAGCATAACAATCAGCACCTCTTACAACAATGTTACCAACGGGAATACGGTGCCTATAACGATGGATGGCGTCTTAACGGGATTCAGTACGCCCCACACTTTCATGGCGCTTTCAGGCACGCATAATTTCACGGTGCCCTACGAAGATGTAGAGGGTCACCCATTTTACCGATGGGATAGTAAAGCTCCAGGCGACACCGCGTTTACAACAATAACTGTCTCCTCAAAAGGCTCATATTATGCCTTTTATGACACGCATGTGCCCCGTGACAACGGAGGCTCTGTTGACCCTGTTTCCCCTGCTGAACAAAGGTACTTTGTGACGCCGTCGGATCCAGCGGTGGTTGCGGCTGCAGCGGGCAAATCGTGGAATGATATAGTTGACTGGGTTGCCTCGCATATAACCTACAATGACAACTGTGACATCTGGCAGTTCCCCAATGAAACCCTCACGTATGGGTCTGGGCAGTGCAGGGAATTTTCAACGTTGGCGGTTAGCATGCTACTTGCCCGCGGATACCCTGCGTATATTGTTACGGGAACGGTAACCAGCGCAAGTGGGATGGATGTCAGTTCAGAAAGTGGTCATGTGTGGATTGTTATTCAGCTTAACGGCACGCTTTACCATTTTGAGCCTCAAAGGACATGGGCAAGGCAGCCTTCGTCTGAAAGCTTCAGTTTAGGATACTTTGCCAAGTACTACAACGACAACAACGTCTTGATTCCTGCGGGAGTTTCGTTGAATCCGCCTGCCGCAGAAACCTATGATGTTACAATCAACACGAGCTTTGATGGTGTGTTTAACGGCGTTCACGTTGTCATATTGATGGATGGCGCGTTAACTCCGTTTAACACGCCGCACACTTTCGTTGGATTAAGCGGCAGCCACAACTTTACGGTGCCCTATACGGATGGGGCTAATCACCCGTTCATGTGCTGGGGCACAAACTATCCTGAAGAAAAAATTTTCGCAACCATAAATGTGTCTTCAACGGGGTCATTTACCGCCTTTTATGATACAGAAGTTGACTTGACGAACCTTTACCCTGCAGAATACAGGTACCTCATAACTCCTTTAGACCCTGCAGTATTAGCCGCGGCGGAGGGTAAATCCGCCATCGAAATCGTGGATTTTGCTTCAGAAGTTCAGTATGCGTACAATACGGCAATTCAGTTTCCAAATCAGACACTTGCAACGGGCTCCCGCTACTTCACCGATTACTCGTCGCTTTGCTGCAGTATGCTTCGCGCCCGAGGCTTCACTGCCTACTTAGTTGGGGGAACAGTTGAGGGGTCAGCTAACAGGTGCTGGGTGGTTTTCAGCTTCAACGGCGTATTCTACCACGTGGACCCCTACACTTCATGGGAAAACCAACAGACCATAAACTTCAACAACTACAACGCCAGCTACTACGTCGACCAAAACGGCATCTACCCAGCAAACACCTCACAAAACCCACCGCTCACACTTGAACCCACCCCCACCACAACACCCACACCAACAACCACTGCAACAGTGACTCCTGTGCCTACAGCAACACCTGAACCGACAATCGCACCTTCGCCGAGTCCAAGCACATCCCCGACGGCGACTCAAACGCCTCCCGTGACTCCGACAGTTGCGCCTACACTTCCTGCCACTCCGAACCCAATAGAAAACCCAACCACAACACCCACCCCAACAACCACGTCCACACCAGCTTCCACAACCACGCTTACACCCACACCAACATCCACTGCAACAGCGACCCTGACAGTGACTCCGACGGCGACTCCTGAAATTCCCGAGTTTCCAGCGGTTTTGGTTTTTGTAGTTTTTGCGTTGGTTGTTTCTGTGATGTGGGTTTGCTTGCTGAAGAAAGACTCTTTGAAAAAGGCAGATTGAAAAAAGCCTTTTCCATGCTTCTTTCTAACAAGTAAGTTAATAAATAGCTTTTTTGGTTAATGTCGCTTTTTTTTGGGTTTCTATTTGCCAAAACTCCTTAAATCTGCCCTCTTCCCCTTTTTCTGGCAGAGAGGTTGAATGGATTTGGCAAATGTGTCACTCAGTGATGTCCGCGACGCCATCAATGTAGGCTCTGCGGATGTCCCCGATGTTAAACTGGAGAAGATGATTAAACGTGCAGAGGCCATTGAGGGGGTGGATGCGGATTTTCGGGTGTTAAGCGTAGAGTACCATGTAGATGGCGCCGCGCAGATGTTGGAGACAACGTTGAGTTTGGGGCGGGAAGCGCCGTTGATGGCTGACTACGTGTATGCACTGCGGGCCAAAACCGACAGCCTAAGCCAGATACAAGACAGCGAGGCAGTAGCGGTGGACCGAAGTAGGCGGGTGGTGGTTGAGGTTTCGGTTTCCGTGCACAGGGAACTGCGTAAACATGCGTTGCTTAATGACCTTAAAATCTACGAACTCACCGACGCCCTCCTCAAAGACGCCCTCAACGACGACGCCCACCTAAAAGCCACCATCAAAAAACTTGGAATCCAACAGGCAGGCGGGTAGGGGTTTATCGTGGTTTGCGGCGTCGCCTTTTTCCCATGAACTCGACGGCTACGACGTGGCTGCATCGGCCTTTCTGCAGGTACCCCAAGCAGTTACAGCTGAGTTTGCCCGTGTGGTCTTCGGCGACGCTGTAGGTGCCGTGGTCTCCAACGACGTTGTAGACGCCGTTGCCAAGAAACTCGACGCGCCCAGACTGGGCGAGTTTACGGGCTTTCTCGTATAGGGGGTCGAAGCGTCGCATGCGCCATCACCTTCGCTGTATCAGTTAGGAACACACCCAGAATAAAGCTTGTTCGGTCACCCAACCCGCTACCTGCCCCGCCCAAGCCCGCGGGGGAGGCGGCGACGTTGCTTAACGCTTATAACCTTTAACCAACAAACATGAATGCCGAGGAAACTGCCTTGGCAAAACCCGACAAACCCAACCAAGACAAAGTTGAAGCGGAAATCCGCGGAATGCAGCAGGAACTGCGAAACCTCCAAGAGGCGCTGGGGGAACTCGTAGACGCCATGATAACCGAAGCGAAACCTGATTTTGCGGAGATAAAGAAGCTGCAGACCCTCAAAAAGAAAGCCCTCAGCAGCGACGAAGCAATAGAGAACGCAATTAAAACTGTAAAACCCAAAATCGCCAAGACCAAGGCGAAACCGCGGAAAACAAAAAAGCCTAACCCCTAAAAAGACGTCTTAAGTGAATATTCGAGTAATGTGAACCAGTTGAGGGTAAACGCGCGTTTTGTTATATTCCATTTTTGGAAGGGTGTGTGGGCAAGGTCGCAGGTAAATTGTGGTCTATGAACCAAAAAAGAGGAAAATAAAGCGAGAGTACCGCTCTTGAGGAAGGGCTCAAGAAGCTCTGTTACAGCAAAAAGGCTTAAACTTGGAAAACGATATATCTGAATCATGCAAGATGTCGCCACCATCAAAAGAATTCTTTCCCTGCATAAAGCGGAACTGAAGCGCAAGTTCAAGGTGAAAACCATAGGTGTCTTCGGCTCCTACGTCCGCGGTGAACAAAAAGGCACAAGCGATGTTGACGTCTTAGTGGAGTTTTCTGAGCCCGTTGGGCTATTCGAATTTATGAAGCTGGAGAATTACCTTTCGGACCTGTTGAGTGTCAAGGTTGATTTGGTTTCCAAGAAGGGGTTGAAGCTGCATATAGGCGAGCACATTCTTGAGGAAGTTATCATGATATGAGAAGCCGCGACCTTCGAGATTACCTTCAAGACATCGCGGACGCCATAAACGACATTGAAAACTTCTGAAAAAATGACCTACGAGCAGTTCAGGGAAAAACTAAAAACCATCAATGCAGTTGTCCGCAGCAACCTCAGCCTCCGCCAACTCCTTAGCTAACTGCTGATTAGGAACTTCATCACGCCTATTCTGGAAAAAAGCAATTTTATCAAGCACAGACAAACTCAACAAGCCTCCCTGCAAACTATTCTTTGGTTTGTAAATTTAGATTTTTCCCTGAAATTGACCAGCGCAAAAGAAACAGAATAAGAAGTTACATGAACATGAGACACGTTAACTACTTGGGCTCAGACACAGAAATAATCCGTACAAAAAGCCAAAAAGCACTTGTAACTCTACACAAGCATACAGGTACTTGAGGAAGCCATAATTCAAACTGAAGTTCGCTTAAAAGAAGTCAATCACTTTCTTCTTGCGGTATCTTGACGTTTGGTATTTCTTCCGAGAACTCAACAAAGTCTATGGGTTTAATCAAAGGTTCGTCCAATTCCTCCAAAAGCTGCAAACCTAACTGAAAAGTTAACATAATTTTGACCCGCAAAACTCCTTTTTTCAAATCTTGCTGCGAAGGGAAATTTTTATGCGAAGCAATATTGGCTATCGAAGTAAATGCCTGAAACCAAGACCTCAATCGACCATCTATTATTCCCTCTTCAACTAGAAAGCTCGCAAGCTTGTTTACATCAGGTTCTTTAATTTTTGAATAATCAAGCTCTTTTAGTTTGACCAGATTTTCCTCTGCTTGCTGAACCAACGCCCTCAAATCCCTTAACGCCTGAGGATATTCTTTATTCTGTAAACGTTCTTTAAACTTATCAAACTCTTTTTCTGAACCCTTCAATACTCTTATTGGTCCATTATAATAGAAGATGTTATACAGGTCGTGTTCTCTGCAAATTGAGTTAAAACTTGTAGCATGTCCTAAAAGGAAGGTATCAAGTTCTTCGTATTGAATGTCAAAGTTGCGTATTTCAACTTCAAGCTTTTCCTTCAGCATGCTTATAAGTGATCCAAATTTTTTGTAGGTGGAAAAGCCTCGCCCACTGTCTAAACCGCAAAAATTAGGAAATATGACCCAGAAAGGCGGATTTTTTAATGTGTTAACCCATACACCAAAACTAAAGAAACGCGTTAGATAGCCGCTCGGGGGGTCAATATGCCTGAATTTATAGATAAGAACCTTATCTTGTTGCAGCATCAGCATTCCGTTAAAAAGTAAACTTGCTTCGCCCTCGGCTGGGTCGCAGTAACGTGGAAGCCCATACACTCGAATTTGAGATTCATAAAAAAGTGATTCTAAAGAGATTTTTTCATGTGCTTGCTTGAAATTAAAAACTGCCCATGCTGCCCATCTACAAAGGAAGTTAGAATGACCTGCAATATAATCTATGTTTTCATTGATATAGAATGGAGCGGCGCCTTCTTGGAAATATATGGATAAAGTAGCTGTAAGTTTGCGGGTTGGTCCGTCAAATTCTTCACTTACACAAAAACAAAATCCTTTAGAGTCTTGAAAGACCTCCGCATCAAAATCAAAACCCAGATCGCTTTCCGCACGGTCGGTTTCAGGTTCGAGTACAATATTTAAATCCTTACGTATCTGTTCTGTAGCTTTAATGAATTCTTCAAAGATAGCATCGTTATGCAATACACATCACATATTGATTTGTACCGTTTAAATTTGTTGTAATATAAATTTGGTGAATTCGCCTTAACCAATACCCAACAAACTTTTGCGAACTTAAGTATCCAGATTTATAAATTTATTAATTGCCAAAGTTCACGACTATTTATAAGCTTCACACGTTTTTTGTGTTTTTTGTGGTATCAAAATGAAAGAAAAAGAAAACCCAATCAAATTCAAGAACCTTTCAGCAGGTGACCTTGTTCGGGTTGAGTGGACTGATGCGTCTATCGGTAAGAGCCTTAGCAATGGGTTAGGTGGTATTGATGTGCCTGTTAGGAGTTGGGGGATTTTTATTGGGGTTTTGGGTCAGAAGCGTCGGCATGTGATTTTGGCTCAGAATGCTTTCCGCTACAGCGACGGTCTCTATGACATTGATTATACGGCGGTGCCTGTGCCTTGGACGACGTGTGTGACGGTTTTGGTGAAGGGGCACGTTTCTGCGGAGGAAGCCCGTGTGTTGCTGCACAGTTTCACCATAAACGAAAAAGTCAAGTCTGAGGCGCACACACTTGGGCGGTGCCTGCATCAACGGAGGCTACGCAACCATTGACAGACTGGGTTAAACGGGCACTCACCCGCAGAAAAACCAACAAAACCGCGACCAAGAATGCGGTGCCCAGTGAGCGGTTGGTGCTTGGCGTAAAGTTTGGCATAGCGTTCACGTTTTGCTTGTCAGCCGTCGAAATTGCGCATCTGGCCCTGCTGGGGACATGGAACAGCGAGGTTTTTGCTGCCGTTACGGGGTTGGCAGGCACAATTATGGGGATTCTGATTTCACAAAAAACGTAGGGGGAGGGTCGCTATTGGTTAAAATTCCACGCAATAGCATGTTGAAAAACCGAGTGAAAAAGCTCCGAGCCGAACTCAAAGTGGATACACAAAAACTCCGTGATGAAACAATCAGAAGCCTGCAGGAACTGTTTGTTCTCGCAAAAGCCCAAGCTCAAGACGACAAGGTGAAGCTTAAACAGAGAGAATCGTGGGCGCGCGTAGCCGCCTACATCTGCCAAATCATGAACGGCATCGCAACCCGAATCGACGAACAGCAAATCGACAAAGACCTAAACAAACTGGAGGAACTCATAAAAGAAGTCACAACAAAAAACAAAACTCAAACAACTGGAACAAAAAGCACTTAACACACAAACAACCCACTACCCCGCCGACGCCGCCCAATTCTGCAAAGAAAACTTGAGCTTTTACCCAACCACCTACCAAACCCAACTCATCACTCAGTTCCAAAGCAGCCAGTTCACAGCGGCGCGGTGGGCAAGACAAACAGGCAAAAGCCACACCATCAGTGCCCTGCTCCTCCACTACGCCCTCACAAACCCCAACACCAACATCGGCATAGTTGGACCCAGCTGGAGACAAACCAAACTGGTAATCAAACACATCAACGGCTTCCTACAGAAACTTCCCAAAACCGCAGCAAAAAAACCCCAAAAAACCACCGTTACCCTCACCAACGGCAGCACCATCGAAGCGTACCCCAACAACCCCGAAACCATCCGCGGACCCACCCTCAACATCGTCTACGCCGACGAATTCAACTTCATCCCCAACGACCAAGAACTCTACGATGCCATTCTCTTCACGCTGGGAACCACAAACGGCAAATTCATCTGCACCAGCACCCCATGGCGTTCAGACAGCATATTCCACAAAATCTTCCACGACCCCGCCTACGAGGAATACGCCAAATCACACGTCACCTGGCAACAAGCCATCGAACCCCACGGACCCCTAAAACAGCAGATACTGAACCGAATAAAACGGCAACTGGAAGGCGACCCCGACCGATGGAAACGGGAAATGGAAGCCCAATGGGCAGAAAACCAAGCCGCATACCTCAACCAAACCCTCATCACCACCTGCATCGACCACACACTCGAATACACAAACTTCGAAACAGCAGCCAAAGGCGAATTCTACACAGGACTAGACCTTGGCAAACACCAAGATTACAGCGTCGCAGCCACCATCAAAGCCGAAAACGGCAAACTCCAACTGATCCACATGCACCGCTTCCCACTTGAAACACCCTACGCAAGCGTCATCGGCTACATAAAAACCCTAACCGACCGATGGCAAACCATCCACAAAATCCTCGTCGACAGCAGCGGCGTAGGTGACTACATAACCGAAGACATGCAGAACGCAGGCTTAACCAACACGGAAGGCGTCAAATTCACGGTGGAATCCAAACAGGAAATGGCTCAGCACCTCAAACAAGCCATGACCGAAAAACGCCTAAACATACCCTACGACCCCCAACTCATCGCGGAACTCAACATCGAACAGTACGAGCTAACCAAAGACGGAAAAACCAAATTCAACCACCCCCAAGGCACACACGACGACCGCTTCTGGGCACTTGCCATGGCAGCATACGCCACACGAACAGAACCAACACCGCAACTGTGGGTAATCGCCAAAACCGCAAACCAAGGCAAAACCCAACTCAGACAAATCCGCCAGCACCTAGCCAAACACAAAACACAAGGAGACACACGATGACACGCCGCAAAAACAGAGAAACCCTCCAAGTCACCAAACTCAAACGCATCTTTAACCGCCAAAACAACACATTCACCTTTAACATAAGCTACCAAACCGCACCCGCAACCCGCACACCACGCACAAAAGAAGTTGCAGAAGCATTTGGACTGGGCGAAGACAACACGCAGCAGTTCACCCTCTACGACAACATACAACTCAAAATCCGACCAACCGACATAGTGCTCATCACAGGCGACAGCGGCAGCGGAAAAAGCGCCTTGCTCAAAGCCATCAAAGCCGACTTAGCCGTCGAAGCCCAAGACACCAAAGACTTAACCCTAAACTCAGACATCCCAATAATCGAAACCGTTGGCGAAAACACCCAGCAAGCCCTCGAAATCCTAAGCAAAGTCGGATTAAACGACGCCTTCCTGTTCCTGCGCAGCTACCGTGAACTCAGCGATGGACAAAAACACCGATACCAAATTGCACAGCTATCCCAAACACCCGCGCAATGGTGGATTCTGGACGAATTCACAAGCTCGCTGGATAGAGACACAGCCAGAATCGTCGCCTACAATCTTCAACGTATGGCACGCCAGCAGGGCAAAGCCGTCATCGCCGCAACCACCCACGCAGATTTAATCCGCGATTTAGCCCCCAACGTACACATAAACAAACGCTACGGCAAACAAGTCACCATCCACTACCACCCAAACGCCAAAGCCGCAAAATGCAGCCTAACCAACCAAACCCACATACAACAAGGCACAACAACAAACTACAAGCAACTAAGCCCATTCCACTACCGCACCGGACGCCTACCACCACCCAGAAAAATCTTTACCCTCAAACGCAAAACCGAAACCATCGGCACCATCGTCTACAGCTACCCTTCACCACTCTGTTTTGGACGCAACAAAGCATGGAAAGGCAACTTCCAACAGCTACAACGGGAACTCAGCATAATCAGCCGCGTTGTGGTGCACCCAAAGTACCGCAGCATAGGCTTAGGAGAAAAACTCATCCGCGAAACCCTACCCCTCTGCGGCACAAACTGCGTTGAAGCAGTTGCAGTTATGGCGAAATATAACCCGTTCTTTGAAAAAGCAGGTATGCAAAAAATCAGCCAAAGCCAACCCTCAAACGCAGTCACCCAAGCCCTCGCGGAGCTGGAAAAGCTGGGATTCGACCCCGCATTGCTCACCAGCGAAAGCCACAACGAAAAAATCATCAGTCAAATCGGCAAAGAACACGTCCTTGGTGTGCTGCAGGAGTTGTCACGGAAAAACGGAGCCATACGCAAACGCATCGCCAACCTACAAAACGTTTACCCAAAACATGAAGAATTCACCACCAAAATCAACAGCGTGGACACCGCAGGCTTAGCAAAAATGCTCAAACGACTCAGCTTCACCGCCCAAACTAAAATCTACCTATTCTGGACCCAAAGCCAACAGCAAACTGGAATCTCGGCGGCATCAACAAAGTCAGATTAAACAGGTTCCAACCAAATTAACAAAAAACGCTACAGGGTTCTCAGCCACTCCAACTGCAACACAGATTGAACAGAGTTTGAAGCGTACTCGACACACAAACAAATGCATAATCAATAACCACACAGGCAAAGACAACGGTGGAGGTAAATAAAAGTAAGTTGCCACCGTTGCCTGCGTGTTTTTCCTCAGAGATTGCGTCTTCGGTTTATCTTTTTGTGTATATGTGCCTTATTCAATTTTTCATGTTGAGGCATGGCTACAGATGCTTCTTTGCAACTGAAAACATAAATAAAAAGCGCAAAACCTCAACTTATAAACTTGCTAACTTGAGCTTTAATTAGAAAACTTGTTGTAGCGAAGTTAAACACAAATACCGAACTCACCACAACGGTAAGAATTGCCATTTAAAACTGAAAGCGCAACCCCAGCAAAAGGGCGAGAAGTCGGCTAAAGTTATCAGAAGCAAACTTGCGGGGTAATCTGCACGCTGGTTGCCTTCTCCGCAAAAACCTTCCGAATAAAGCGGTAACGACTTGCTTTTGAGCCCAGAATATATCTACCTTAGACACGTTTACAGAAAATCAATCGATAATAAACGGCGGTTATCCAGCTGTAAAAAAGGGCGTCTCGTTTGGAGCGTCTCATTTGTTTTTTGCTAAATGTTTTTATATACGGGCAAGGAATGATGCTGTATCACATTAACTCATGTAACATATGAAGCTCCAGTTAGAAGCTTTTGAAAAGATGCATGAAGAACGTTTGTGATAGGAGAACATAAAAAACGTTAGAGATACAGTCATTCAAAGACCTACCATTGAGTATGGAGGTTTTGAAGAGCATAAAAGAGCTTGGTTTTGAAGAGCTTTTTCCCATCCAAGCACAAGCAATTTTGCCTCTGTTAGAAGGCAAAGACGTCATCGGGCAAGCCCAAACCGGAACGGGCAAAACCGCCGCGTTCGGCATTCCCATGGTGGAGCGGTTAGATCCGCAAATCAGGAAAGTTCAAGGCTTGATTCTGGTGCCTACACGTGAACTTGCCCTGCAAGTCGCACAGAACATGCACCAATTTGCCAAGCACAAGAAACTTAGGGTTCTACCAGTTTATGGTGGAGCCTCAATTGAAAGGCAAACTCGTGAACTGTCCAACGGCGCTCAAATCGTTGTTGGAACTCCAGGACGCTTAATTGACCTTTTGGAAAGGCGAGTGCTGAATTTGGCGAATGTGAAGGTGTTGGTTTTGGATGAAGCCGACCGCATGTTGGACATGGGTTTCATCGAGGATATAAGCTACATTCTTTCGCGGGCGCCATCGAACAGGCAGACTAGCCTTTTCAGCGCAACCATTGACAAAACCGTGATGAACGTCTGTAACAGGTACATGAAGAATCCAGTGAAGATTTTTGTGAGTAAAGACGAAATTGGCTTAACACAGATGAAACAGCATTATGTTGTTGTGAATCAAGGCGCCAAATTCGATGCTTTATGCACTATACTTCGCGAAAACCAAGTTGAACGCGCAATAGTTTTCTGCCGTACCCGCCATGAAACAAGCAAAGTATCAGACCGGTTAGCAAGAAAAGGATTCCGTACGCAAGCCTTACATGCAGGTTTCACGCAGGCACAAAGAGAACGGGCAATAGGCGCGTTCCGAGCGGGCAAACTGGATCTTTTGGTTGCAACGGATGTTGCGGCACGTGGCTTAGACATAGAGGGCATCACACACATAATTAACTTCGATGTGCCGTCAGACCCGCTGGTGTATTTCCACCGAGTTGGCAGAACGGCCCGCAAAGGCAACGAAGGCACCGCTATAACGCTGGTGAGCTACGGGGAAATGAGCAACTTCAACAACATCAAAGCCATAACAAAAACCAAAATTGAAGAGCTTAAATCTGAATGGTGCCAAAGCGTTCAGGATTCGCCGATTGTTGGCTTTTATTAAACCAACAACCATAATAGGCGGAAAATCCACTCTCTTTTGAGGTTAAGGACAAACAAAATGTACAGAGACCCAGTCTGCGGCATGGTATTAGATGAAAACACTGCCAAATTCAAAATTACTTACCAAGGCGAAACTTACCATTTCTGCAGTCTGCAGTGCAAAAAGAAGTTTAAGCGGCACACAACCAAATACATAAAATAAGCAACGCCTAAACGAAACAAAAATCGGCAGTCCAGCACTGTTTATGGCTTTTGCATTCTGGGTGAGAACACCACAGAATTTTTTTCTGCATCACTTTTGCATGTTTAGAGTATTTCTTCAGCAGAGATGTCCATCATCAATAAGCCCGAAGCGGGTTTGGGATAAAAATCGGTTGATTTTTCAGGTAGCCGTTCACTTTTTTGGGCAACTTCCCAAACAACCTCAGGACTGATAGCGTTAACAAGGAAAGCCAACGTTGCTTCGCCGCTGTTTACTTTATCCATAGCTGTCCTCAGTGACCTCTCGTAGAGAATGTCTTCTTCAATTTTCAACTCGCCCGTTTTCATCATAGTCTTGAAAACAATTTCCTTAAGGATGACAACATCCAAAAGGCGAACCTTGCTGGATGCTTTCGGGTCGGATAATTCAGCTTTCTGTTCTTCCTTCAGAACTAAGCCGTAGGCTTTTCCGTCGTAGATACAGAAGACATGTTCAGCTCTATGCTGCTGCAGGAACCTTTGAATCTCATCTGCCTTTGGCGTAATTTCAGAAATATCAAAAAACGACGCCAACGCCTCAATGGTTTCGATTGTTAACTCGAACCTGCGTAGCAGGCGGTGAGTCGGCAAAATAACCAGTCCTTCATCTTGAACTGGAACGATATAGCTCATGTGAAAGTTGAACGCGGAATCTTCAGTCCACTCTGTCTGCTTCCGCCGTTCATCACGGTAGGCAAGGGCACTTTCGTAACGGTGATGCCCGTCGGTTATAACCAGCTTTTTGGTGTCAAGAGCTTTCTGCAGCACAGCAATTCTCTTTGGGTCAGTGACTCGCCAAACTTTATGGGTAACCCGTAATTCATCTTCAACCTTAATTATTGGGGGCATCTTGGAGATTTCCGCGAAAAAGTTCAGCGTTGTTTTCTCAGGGTCAGAATAAATTAGAAAGACAGGTTCAAGGTTCTTCTGGATGTTACGCAGCATGTTCAGTCGGTCGGCTTTGGGCGCGGCGTAGGTGGTTTCATGGGGAAAAACCACGCCTTCGCTGTAGGCGTAAAGGCGCAGGGCAGCAATTAAGCCAGTGCGGGTACAGTTTTTACCATCTAAACGAAATTCTTGCCGACAAACAAAAACGGCTGGTTCCTCATCTTTAGCTAATATACGTTCGTTCAGCCATTCGTAGACTCTTTGGTGCACGGTTTGGTAACGGTTTTCTTCTATAGGCAAAATCAAGCGGCAATAATTGTAGGGGGATTTCTCGTAGTATTCGCGTTGCATGTCCTGATTTATCTTGTCGTAGGGTTGGGTGATGACGTTTTTGGGGGTGCCTGCTTTTTCAGTGTATCGAATGGCTCTAAATGGACGAACGTCAACCATGACTTTCGCCTCTATCTGCTCAGATTCCAGATTTCATCTATTGCGTCGAGGGCTTGCTGGATTCCCGCCACTGTCCATTCACCCATGTGTCCGATACGGAAGGTTTTCTCAGCGAGCTTACCGTAGCCGTTGCTTATCTCTAAACCTCTCTCCGCAAGCTTCTGGTTCAGCTCTTTCACGTTTTTGCCCTGTGTATTTGTAACGCAGGACACGGTTACCGATTCGTAACCTGGTTCAGGGAACATTTCAAAGTGTTTTCTTGCCCATTTCCGCGTGAGTTCAGCCATGTCCAAGTGACGTTGGTAGATGCGGGCGTAGGTTTCCTCAAGCATGAGGTCTAATCGTTTGTCCAGCGCGTACAGAAGCGATATGTTCGGGGTAAAAGGCGTCTGATGCTTCATTTCAAACTTGAAGATTTCTAAAATGTCGGTGTAGCCGCCTCTGCTGGGAACCTCACGGGCTCTTTCCAAGGCTTTGTTATTTACAAAGGCTATAGCCAAACCAGGCGGCAGGGCAAAGCACTTCTGCGTGGAGGCAAATAGGATGTCGACCCCCATTTCATGAGGTAGGGTTCGGTCGCCGCCCATGCTGGAGACGCTGTCAACCGCGAAGATTACGTCGGGATAATCTTTCTTCACGAGTTCACCGACTTCAGTGACGGGGCTTCGGGTGCCAGTTGAGGATTCGTTGTGGCACATTGTCAGGGTATCGTATTCACCTGTTTCAAGTTTCTCTGCAACTGCTTCAGGTTTAACAACGTTACCCCATTCAACCTCGATGAAGTCGGCGGGTTTGCCGCAGCCGCGTACGATTTCGCCGAAGCGCTTGCTAAAGGCACCGTTAATGCAGCAGAGTGCTTTTTTCTTGACTATGCTTCTACCGACTATGTCAAACCACAGCGTGCCCGACGACGTGGTTGTGGTGGGCTGGTAGTCTGCAGGTATCTCAAAAAGCTTAGCAAGTTTAGCTGTGATTCCTCCGTATAGCTCGCTGAATTCTTTGCTTCGGTGACCTATCAACAGGCGGGCCTGCGCCTGCAACATTTCGAGGCTAACTTCTGTGGGTCCGGGAATTAAGAGTTTCTTGTGCATTTCAGGGTTCTCCTTTTTTGGAAGTTTTCAGGGTTAACAGTAACCAGACGCCTTTTTCGGGTTGTAACCATTTTTTATGGCTCATGTTTTTCACGTCCAAAACCAAACAGCAACCGACAAACGAAAACGACAGGCAGGTTTTGGGTTAACTGTTTAGTGTGCGGCTTTTCCTACGCCATGTCCAGTGCCTGCTGCAACGCGAAGAGCAAACATGTCAAATATGAACGGTACAGTCATCACGGTTAACCCTTCTAAAGCAAGAATGGGATGACGTTTTAGATATAAAGCTTATGCTAACCAGATAAAACAAGTTTGTTAAACTATAACCGATTCAGTTAGATAGATACACGGTTGTTTCTGGTTTGTGAAGAAGGGGCTATTTTAGACCACAAGCTGTTGTTTAGTTTATTCTTCGTTTTTTTAGGGAAAGCATTACAATAAGCAGCACAATTGTGATAGCCATTACAGCGATAATAACGTAAACTTCCCAGTTTTCAAGTAGGTTTCCTTCGGGTTTGACTGTTGGCTGCGTCGTTGGCAGTTGTGACGTCGGGGGGAGTTCCGTGGGTTGAGGTGTTGCAGGTGTTGGTGATGGGAGTTGCGATGGGGAAGAAACTGGAGTTGCAGTGTCAAGGTCTGAGTTGAGATTGACGACCACATTGTGGGTGCTATGGGCATACATGAAAAAGACTTCCCAAGCATCCCTTTGCGAGTCCGTTGCGTAATTTAATGCTTGACCATCTAGTAGCACTTGAAGATTCGCAATATTAATGATTAGAGATTTTGGAATTGAAACTACAACGTATCCTGATGTCCCTGAAGGCCCTGAAACGCTAAAGCTCAATGCGTCTGTGGACGAGTCAAAGGAAAAACTGGATATTGTAGAATTTGAGGTTACCGAGAACACGCTTTGCATTTCAACAAAAGGTGTTACGGCGAAGTTGACAACCTCGCTTACATTTGAGTAGGCGGCGTCTCCCGTCCAAGTCGCGTTTATCAGGTAGTTACCTGTGGCAGAGGGCATCCATATAGCAGAGAAGGTTCCGTTATCGCTCGTAATTACGTATGCCAAGTCGTTCCAAGTTCTTCCGCCTGTTACGCTGTAAGACAGAAGGATGCCTGCTCCAGAAAGGCCTATGCTGTTAACGCTCAGACCACCGTCAATCTGAACATTAAACCCAGAATACGCCGTCGAACTTCTACAGGTAAAAATGAGTTCAGGTAAAGGTCGAACAGGTACAGGCGTAGGTGACGAAGTTGATACAGGCGTTGGTTCCGATGTAGGAGTTGGTGTAGGTGAAGGCGTAACAGTCGGAGTTGGGGTGGGCAGCGGAGTTGGAGCAGGAGTTGCTGAAGAGTTACTTTCAAAATAAGCGCTAAGCTGATGATCTTTATCCATGGAAATTCGAGCACTAGTTCCAGCGCCAATAAACAAGCCGTCCAGATACCAACCGTCAAAAGTGTAACCTCCATTTGGGTATTCAGTAACCAGAACTGAGTCACCAAAATCATAGGTTGAAATGCCTGGAGCTGGAACGGTCGTTGCCGCTTCAGGAGGATTAATAGTAATAGTTAGAGAAACTGGGCGTTTACTGAAAACACCTACGAGATCGTGATCTTGTTTCATTTCCAATACGAAAGAAGATAACTTACCCTGATAGACCCCGTCCAGATACCATCCATCAAACACAAATCCTGTGTTTGTGTAGGCAAAAATGGTCAATATTGTGCCATAATTGTAGTATCCTGAGCTTACTGACAGGCTTCCTGCCCCTGAAAGATTGACGCGGGCATTGAGGAAGCATTGTGTGGAGGAACCGCTGTCACCCTTCGACAGATACATCGTTGGTTGGATTATGAGCATAATGGAAAATGCAATAACCAAAGTCGGCAACAGCCACACTCTTTTGTTTTTCACTTCTCCGATTCTCCCACATTTATTGTAAATCAGAATTCATTTAAGTTTTTTTATTACTCAACCATTTCTGGTTATAAGCAGTTAACAATAATTACGCAACGAATGTGTACCGCTTGCTTAAACCAAATTTTGGTTCTTCCGTATGCTTTAAAGTTTTAAAAAAGGTTGAATGATACATATTGAGGGGAGTCATTGCTGCTACAAAGCTTGCATGTTGAAAAGGCACGCAAGGAAATCCTGCTATTGCTTATACTGGCTTTTTCATTTGCATATCGGTTTCTCCTCATGACGTGGAACATATTCCCCTCGGGCGCAGACATGGGTCTACATCAAAGCGTGATTAACTCCATCATGTTAGGAAAAACGGATTTCTTCTGGAACAATTACCACATGGGGGGCGGTTTGTCAGCAACTAATCCGGGATACCACATTTTTGTAGTTGCAGTAACAGAATTTACTGGAGTCACCGACTATATGGCGCAAGTTATTGTTGTAGCCTTCTTTTCTGCGATGATAGCGCTCAGCGCCTTTTTGATAGTACGTTGGGCATGGAATGAGTCGGCTGCCTTCATAGCCGCCTTTCTGATGGCCTTTTCATCCGGAGATATCAGCATCTTAAACTGGGGAGGTTACCCAAATACAATAGCGTTAATGCTGATGCCTGTTGTTTTTTACTTATACCTTCAACGTCAAAGACTTTCTAATGGCACGTTTTTTTCGATTATTTCACTTCTGTTAGGAGCACTCTTCTTGACGCATTTATTCAGCGCCCTCGTATTTGTAGCAATAGTAATATGTACATTGTTTATTTGCACAATTTTCTCAAGTAAAATGAAATTATCAAGACCTCAGCTTATCTCGTGGTTGTTACCCGTGGTTTTTGGTTTCATTTTAGTTGCCCCATACATTGTGGGCATTGAACCATTATACTTTGGCTCTCAGGGCATAATAACCGAATCAGTTCCAGAGATAAAGCAAGCGTTGCTTGAAACCAGAATGGTCCCCATAGAAGTAATTATGCTCGCCATTATTCCAGTTTTCCTGTTTTTTGTTCTCTCAAGAAGTTATAGAAGAAAATATCTCTCAGTGCCTGCAGTTTTTTTTGCTTTTTGGATTCTTATTCCTATCTTAATGACACAGAGCTACCAACTCGGGCTGTACGTAGACTACGAGCGATTTGGTTATTTCACTTATTTCCCCGTAATTGTCTGTACAGCATTAACAATAGAAAGAGCCGCTCACTTCACATCGAAGGGGATAACGCGAATTCGCGTCCACCTTGGAAAACTCCGAAAAAGGAAAACAGGGCGGCATCTAAAATTGCCGATTGCTTTGCCTTATAATCTTGAATACTCAATGGTTGTTTTAGGACTTCTGTTTTTTTCGTTAATTGCCATGCCCATCTTTGCTGCACCTTCAGCAGGTTTTGCTGAAACGGATTTTTATCAAGTAATAACTCAACCAGAGTATGAAGCAATACAGTGGATACGAAGTAACACTGCTCCCGAGTCGGTTTTCGTTGCGGATGCGAATTTTGGCTGGTGGCTTTCAGGATTTGCACAACGTCCAACATTGAGCGCCGTTGATCCACAGTTCTTAATACTATCACACGAAGTGGAACCTGCAAAAGTGGCGACGAATCTCCTGACATCAGATTACGTCATAGAAAACGGGCTGGTACAATTTCGGGATGACGCATCGTGCTTGAATGCCAAACATGAGTTGTCTGCAAAACTCGATGATTTGTACTTCAATTATTTTTTCTTTGAAATAAACGATGCGGAAAATAGCATTGTGTACCGTAATGATGGACAGCTACAGCAGTTGGGCTTCGAAGATATTCCGATAACTGCCACACAAGTTATGGATAGCTCAAACGAGCTATCGTATTCTGTTAAAAGGGAAAACCAGTTTTTCAGCTTTACCAAAGAAATAACCATTTACCAAGGAGTAAAATTTGTTGAAGTTGCAATAACCCTGCAAAACAAGACAGCAAATGTCTGTTTCCTTTGGCTACATTTGCCCTTCCAATCAAGGGGTAGTCCTATGCAATATGCCAGTTCAATTGGATTAGTAGATAACAACATGCAATCGCTCAACCAAATAGTTTTTCCAGAAGGTCAATTGGGAACGACGGTTCTTATGCAAGAAAATCCAGATTTCTTAGAACTTGTCTACAACTTTGAAGGAAAAGTCACCGTCCAAACAAGCTTTTTCGTTGGAGCCAGCAAACTCCAACCACAACAACAATCACCTACCGAAAACAACCAAAAAAAATACAGTGCCAGCTATCTGCACAGGTTAATCATTGAAAACGAGGCTTCATACCTAAGCAAAATCTCAGATGCCCCAATAGTTTTTTTTGACTATAGATCCACCATACATGACTGGAACATCGCATTTGTTGTAGCTCGCGAACCGACAGCTATTTCCAGATTCTTAAACAACCCAGTCTTTAGCCTTGTATTTAAGAACAGTGAAGTTGCCATTTTCAAAGTGGGAAACATTCAGAAATGAAGGTCTAAGAAAGAACGTTATCAACTCTCAGAACGGCTTACTTGCAGATGCATAACACGTAGCAACGGCAACCTGAGTATTCAGCAGATTAAATATAGTTACCAATGGCAAGTAACTGCGATTTCCTCGGTGTTTGCTGTTTTCTCCATAAACACGCTAACCGTACAGCCACCTACAGCCAGGCAGAGCACCTTCATCGCTGCGCAGTCAACCAGGGTGCTTTCCACCTCGCCTAAGCCGAAGAGTTCCTGCATTTCCCTTGCAGCGTCAAACGCCTGCGATGCCAGCAGCGCATACTCCACCTTCTTCTCTGGCGCCTTTAGGTTCACCGTTGCGGTTGCGTCGTCTTTGAGTATGTAACCTAAAACGCCGTTCAACTGTAGGATTTCTTGTAGGAGAACGGTTTTGTCGGGGCTGCTTTTTTTCGGTGCGGCTTCTGCTTTGCCGTCGACCACGATTGCGTTCGCGGTTTCTTGAATGCCTCTAGTCTTCGTGACCATGTCTAGTTTCCTCAAGTCGGTTGTTCTATGACTGGTTTTACGACGACCAGCGCGCCTTTTTGGGTCTGCAGAAAAGCTTGGACCTTTTCAGGCAACTGGATGACGCCTTTGCCTTCGAACTTTTGGTCCTTAATGGGCTTGAACCTGCAACGCATACGTTTACCCGTGCGGGTTTCCTCCACAGCCACCTCAACGATTTGCCTATCGCCAAAAAGCTTACTCCAGCGGGCAATTACACCGCTTTCAACGCGCACGGCATCTTGGGAACCCATGAGCATTTTGAATCCGCTAAGGTTCTCAACCATGAATTGGCTAACGGGCACATCAGGAAGCACGGGGGCAAAGGGTACCTGCGGGGGTCGCTGCATTTCCTCATCAGGCTTCAATCCGCCATCAACCTGAACGGAATTTGCCAGGGCACCCATCAGGTCCTCTGTTTTCTCTGCCGCTGGAAATCCAAAGTCCTTCTCCACAACAAACTCAGGCTGAATTATGTCCAGCACTTTGAGAACCGTCGGAACCATAACGTGGGTCAAAGCGTTCAGGACGGGCGTTTCCGCTGGGTTGTTGGTTATTGTGGCTAAGTAAAAATCGCTGGTGCGAATGACTGATGCTTGCCCTTTTGAGCCAGTAAAAGTAATTGATTCTAAGCCGCCGCTGCAGGTAGCGCGTCTGTCAACGGCTCGAACTGCCTGCATTGCATCGTAAGCCGCGGTCTGGTCGGTTTCGGTATCACATGCTAAAACCTGTTTAGCTTTGAAAATGAAGGCGTTTTGCACTTCGGGGCAGGCCTTTCTCAGGTCGTTCAGAGTACAGTTTAACGCGGAAGTTCGAGCGGCGGCTTTCATTTCCAGGGTGCTCATCGCGGGGTCCACTCACCGTTTAGGACAACTTGAAGAGGATACGTTCGGGAACGCCCTCGCTCTCCACCACAAGGTACTTGAGCCCATCGGTGTCGCCAAGCTGGTCCAGCCACTTCATGGCTTCGCGGGCTCTCTGCAAAACAAGAAGCCGCTCCTGAAAGCTACGCACCACCTGCTCTATGGCAGTTAACTCATGGAACGGGTTAGCATCCAAAATGATGTTTAGGCTGCCAACGTTAACTTCACCCATGGTTTCAGTCTGGTTCTTTTTACCTGCCAGTTTAAGGACAACTTCACGGATTTTCTTGGATTTCTCCGCAAGAGTACGAATTTCGTCTAGACGCCGCAGATACTCGCCCAGAGTGCTTTTGGTGTCACCTATTTCTTTATCTAGACGCTCAGCTAATTGCTCAGCCGACACGTATTCTTTTATTTCGATTACCATGATTTTTCAAACTCCATTTTTTCGTGTGAGGGAAACAAAGGAAAGGGAAAATTAGGCGGAAACACATCTTTTCCACCCCACCCCAAATTCTAAACTTAAATTCCTGAAAGACAGGATACTTTAAGGCATTATTGCATTGTACAAGTAGTAGTTGCCTTTGGAAGACACCAGTTTCATTGTATAGCTGTTACCGCTTACTGCTGTAAAATCAATTTCAACCGTGTAGCCTTTAGCGTTCTTAGGAATGCTGTCTGCTGTTGTTACACCGTCTTCTGCGTAGATCGTGAAAGTTTGATCAGCATTGTCGACTAAGGCTTGATCTATAACAACAGAAGTTGTACCAGTATTGCTAACAGTTAAATTAACAGCAGCAGGAGACTCCATGAACTGGCAATTCGTTATTTTCAGCTCTTCAGTTTCCATCTGACCAACCACCATACCACCCATCCACGCAGCAACAGCAACACTGACAGCAACAGTAACAGCGATGAGGATAATCGAAGCAACCACGGGGCTGAGAGCTTTTGTATTCTTCCGAATCTTCCTGAAAGTATTCATCTTTTTCTTTTTCCTCCTTTGATTCGATGACACGTGGAAAATACAGAAACCAATTTAAATATTGTGTCGCAAGATACATTACTGATTGTCTGTTGTACATAACTACAGCAACAACCAAAAATAAGCCAAATTTAAGCGCTAAAAGGCGGGGAAAGGGAAGCGTACAACAGTACAACAGTTATACGCTTTGGGGTTTAAGCTTATGCTTATGGGTTTTTCAGGGTGTCGAAGAACCCGAGAAGAAGTTTCGCAATTTTCTCGCCAAACGGCGTGATCAAGTAGTACTTCTTGAGGGGGTCAATGCGTTCGCTTTTTGCCAAACCCAAAGACTCAATCTCAATCATCCTTGCTCGAAAAGTCCCGTCGCTTAAGGTCAAGTTGTTCTCCCGCATGAAATCCTTGGCATCCTTCCATTTGCCACGGCTTAGGTACAGCAGAAAGATGCAGTCAATGGCGTGGTCTTTCTCCAGCATTGCCTTTATAGCTGACAGCTTGTCGTTTGTCAGGATATGCTTAACCTTCTCCTCTTCTCCACTTTTCTTCATGATGTTCATCACTCTTTCCTGTTTTTTGTTATTGTTAAATGCATTTTAGCGCGAATGCTTTTAACCTATATTACGAGTTGTGAAACATATCAGCAGACGCATATCTCTACACTGGGAAATTCTTAGAAATAGAGTCTGCAGAACCCCCTTATAAATAAATAGCCTAAAAACCCAGCCACTCTAGAAAGAAACGGCTTAACTGCAAAAAATATCAGGGTTATATTTAGAAAATGACAAAAGGGAAAAAAGCTAAGCGAAGTTACGGGTTTCCTTTCGCCTTTCAGCTTCCTCGGTGAAGCGCAGAATCTCGTCGATTATTTCCACGTTGGAGAGAAGCATGCGCCTACAGCAGTACCTTTTCACGCCTAAGCTGTCTAATACGTCTTTGGCGTTCTCGCCGGTTCGGATTCTGCGGGCGAATTCTTCCCATTTGTCGCCGACGAGTTTGCCGCAGGTGAAGCATCTCACGGGGATAATCATTCTGTTTTTCCGCTCCTCTTGGTTACCTGTAGCTTTTCTGTTCTTTAGCTCTTGCGCCTGGACCGCCGAATTTCTTTGGTTCCTTTGATCTTGCGTCGCCGGCTACCATGGTTCGGTCGTATTCGGTGAATACAGTTCGCAGATGAGAGCTTTTCGTCCACTTTAGCAAGGCGTTGGCTATGGCCATGCGTGCTGCTTCAGCTTGACCCATGTAGCCGCCGCCGATGACCTTAACGTTCATGTCTACCTGCTTCCAGATTGCGTCGCCTGCCTGTAAGAGAGGCTCCATGATTTTTTCCCGTGCGATAACGGGTTCATAGATTTCCACTGGAGTCATGTTGACGCGTACTTTGCCTACGCCCTGTTTTACGACGGCGCGGGCAGCGGCTGTTTTTCTTTTTCCACTAACGACTAAAACTTTTTTTCCTGCCATAATTATGCACCTTGGTTCCATCCAATTAACACGGCAAATTCGCCCAACGTGAAGTTGGGACCAGTTAGTTTTGAAGCGTCGGCTTCCTTGTAAGTCTCCATTTTCAGGTCTTTGAATTCAGCAGGTATGCCCAGATACACCTTTAGCCGTTTGTAGGCAGTTTTGCCTTTCGGCTGTCTCCAAGGCACCATGCCGCGGACTGTTTTGCGGACTATACGGTCGGGTCGCCGAGAGTGAAATGGACCACGTTCAGGAGCGCCTACTTCGAGGAACTTGTGGGCTTCAGCTACTTTGACCTTCTTTTTACCTGATATGACGATTTTCTCTGCGTTAACCACAATAACTTGTTCGCCGTTGAGGAGGCTCTTGGCGATTTTGCTGCACATGCGACCGAGAATTAGACCTTCACCGTTCACAATAACGGCGGACTTCTTTGCTGAGGTTTTTGCTGTTTGCATCATGTTCACCCAATTATCCTGATGTTAGAGCCTTTAGGGTTCGTTTCCACAAGTTCTGTAATAGACAGGTATTTTGCTTTTGCGGCGGTAAGTTTCGCTTTGGCTTTGTCTGATACATCAAACGCGGCAACAGTTACGGCGTGGTCAAGGGTGCCTGAAGCCAAAATCTTTCCGGGAACCACGACGGTTTCGTTTGTTTCAGTGTACCTGTTTATCCTGCTTAAGTTTACTGCAATTCGTTGCCTACTGGGTTTAGCCAACTTTTCAGCTACATCAAGCCAAACGGCAGCGTCTTTCTCTCGACTCTGCTTCTTGAGGAAACTGATGAGCTGCAAAATTTCGGGGTTGGTTGATTTTGTTTGTCTCATGGAACTTCTACCTTTAGCTGTTCTTCGAATTCATTAAATTGCTTGTCCAATAGCTTGGTTGCTTCGTGTAAAATTCTTTCGGGCGGAAGCGCACCTGTGGATTCTATGTTCATGATGAAGTCGTTCTTTTCCCACCCGACTTTTATTCCTTGATCCTTCTTGGGACATAGCTCTACGCAGTCCATGCATAGGATACAAGCCAAAAGGTCACGAACCTCAACCTTGTCACCTTTAAGAGTAAGCACCTTCTTGGGGCAGATGTCAACGCATTTCTGGCAGTCTGAGCATTTTTCCGTTGGAACCTCAATTTTCGGGTAGTACTTGTAGGCGCAGACACAAACAGGTTGCCACTTCGCGTGGACTTTGCCTTTTCCTAGCCTAGCGTACGCTTCAAGCTTGAGCTTTTGACCTTTTGCCAATTTGATAATTGGAATTTTGTCAGAGACGGGCACGATGTCAGGGTTCTCTGAAACTAGTTCACCCGAGTAAACCGTGCGGGTGCCCTCAAGCGACTCAGCATCCAAAGTCAACGTTACACGACATTGGCTACAGCCGAATTCGCTCTTGCACTCGCATTCCTCAGGCAAATTGTAGTTATCTAAGTCCGTCTTCAACGGCGAAAGCCCCAGTCTGTGGGCAATCATCTCATCCTGCAAAATAGAAGAGTTCTCAATCATAACCACTTCATCTATGGCCATGCATGGAACTTCAGCGAGCGCAACGCGACGCAGAGCATTCATTAACGGAACGTCTGCTTCCTTAACGATTATTCGAAGGGTTGCCTCGTCTTTTTCGAGCACTTCAATTTTCACTTATTTGGACACTCCACAAGTGACTGTGAATATAGATTATGCGGTTCAATAGGAGCATAAGGGCATTATTTCAATTTTTCTGTCAACAAAGAGGAAGGGAAAGTGGCTAAACACGCCTGCCTCTTCTGCCGCCGGGTCTACGAGTACCATCATGCGGAACAGGAGTGACTTCCTCGATGCGTTCAATGCGGAAACCGAAACGTGCAAATGCCCTGATGGCTGCCTGCGCGCCAGGTCCTGGCGTACGTGGACCTGAACCGCCTGGAGCGCGGACTTTAATGTGTACTGCTGTGATGCCTTTGTCACGGGCAATTTCCGCGGCGCCTGTTGCGGCACGCATCGCGGCGTACGGAGAGGATTCCATGCGGTCGGCTTTCACGTACATGCCGCCGCTTGTGCGGGCGATTGTTTCTGCGCCGGATATGTCTGTTATGTGGATTACGGTGTTGTTGTAGGAACTAAAGATGTGAACTACGCCCCACTTGTCAGTTCGTTTGCTGCTACTCAAAATCTACCGCCTCTTCTTCGGTCGCGTGGTTGAGTAAACTGCCGCGGCTTAGCCACCACAGTCATAGCTACTCTAGTGGGATGTGCCTCGTTAACAAACTGGCTTTCCGCCGCGTATATGAGGGTCTGTTCTTCTTCTTTGGACACGAGGTAGCCGGGAACGGTTACTCGCCTATTGTTCAAAGTAACGTGTCCGTGTGTGATAAACTGCCTAGCTTGGTGCACCGTTTTGGTCAGATTCTTCCTGAAGACCAACGTTTGCAGCCTGCGCTCCAGCAGGTCTTCAAGGGACAAGTCCAAAACGTCGTCTAAAACTGCTGTGTCTTGGAGAACACCAAGTTTCTTGAGTTTTGTAAGAAGCTCATTCTCCATTTTCATGCGTTCCTCAGCAGATTTGCCGATGAGAGTGCGGGCAATACTTCGGAACTTGCTAAGTTGAGTTTCATGGCGCCAAAGTTCGTGCTTGTTCCGCAAGCCATACGTGCCGATGAGTTTCAACTCTTCGTCGAGGATGTCTTTGCGCCAGGGGAAACGGGGGGTATCAAATTTTCGTCTTTGTCGCTTCGGGTCACCCATACTTATTTGCCTCCAGAGGGTTTAGATTGAACCGTCTTCTTCTTGACACCCAATGATTTGCCTTGCCTGCCCGTGGTTTTGGTTCTTTGCCCGCGGACTTTCAGACTGTAGGCGTGACGGTATCCGCGCCATGACCGTATACTTTTGGCGCTATCGATATCGTTTTTGGTTTGGAGAACAAGGTCTGCGCTTATGAGATGCAGATTTTTTCCTGTTTCCGTGTCTTTTCGACGGTTAAAAAGCCAGCCTGGTAAATTGTATTTTGCAGGGTCTTTAACGATTTCCTCAATCTTGGCGATGTCCGAGTCGCTGAGGAAGCCTGCCCGCAGGTTGGGGTTAACGCCTGCCTTCTTGAGGATGGCGTGGGAGAGGCTGAGGCTTACGCCTTTTATTTTTGTCACGGCGTAAAATGCCTTCAGAGTTCCTGCTGAGTCAGACCCTAATATGCGGACTATGTGACGAAATTCCTGAGATGACATTTATTTTTCATCCGTTAAGCTTGAAGCATATACGAAATGAGTTGGTGTTTATTTAAACCTTCCTTTCACAGGTTCTGGTAACTTCATAGGCGAAAACTCTTCCTGCTAATTCTTGGGTGACAGATTGAAGATTCTAAAAGTCTAAGAGAGGTCTCTTATAACTGACCCTGGAAGAGGGCATCAACATTTCGCGCCTAAGCCAGAAGACCCCTAAATTTTCCGAAACTAAGGGGGTGGAGGCAAAAACTGGAGCCCGACCGCCTGAAATGTGAAAGGGGTACCTGAATTTTGCTAAATTGGGCGATTTTGTGGGTATTGCGAAATGTTCATATTTTCACATCGACAATTATCGCCAGACATAGAAAGAAGTAGATGATAAGGATATGATTAACGGAAACAAAAAAGTTTTCAGCATTCTTGTTGCAGTTGTTTTAGTCGCTTCATTGTCCGCTGCTTGCAGCGTTTCATATGTGGCATGTGCTCAAACAGCAACTCCCACTGTGTTGGTCACTGGTGCGGGGGGAGCTACAAAAAACTTCACGCTCACTGAGCTGCAGGCAATGCCTAACGTCACAGGGTACGGTGGATTCTATCAGACAAACCAGAAGATAGTAAACGGTGGTCTCTGGACAGGTGTTTCGCTGCTGCACCTTTGTAATGAGGTAGGCGGCATTTCTCCAGATTGCACAATCGCGGTTACGGGGCAAGGCACCAACAGCTTTACCTACGACATGGTATACAGCGGATTAAACCTAAACCTCGAGTACAAAACCTATAACAATATCACGGGAACCCAGCAGGATCAAACTCAGCCCGTAACAGTCATTCTGGCGTACCAAGTTAACGGCACCGACCTACCAAGCAGCTATCAACCAGCCCCACGGCTCATAATTGTCGGCCCAGAAGGCTTAGTTATGGAGGGTTCAGGAGGCAGAAGCATAACACAGTTAAGCGTAACAGGCACTCTACCTACAACCACTTCCTCACCTGCGCCTACGCCGACCACGACAGCAAACCCAACCCAAGCGCCTACGCCAACTGCAACCGTTTTGCCAACCCACACGTCTTCACCTTCAGCCACACCTTCTCCAACGGCAACACCAGAAGATAATGAAGGCGCAGACCAGACATTAATTTATTTGATAGCTGCTGCAGTTGTTGTCGCCATCATCGTCGTTGTTGTTTTGGCGTTTGTTTTGACAAGGAAAAAGTAGGCTTCAGGTTCCCTATTCCTTTTTCTTTTTGCTTTCTCAGAGTTGTAGTTGCCACCCGTTTGGGAAACGCTGCACTTTCAAGCATGAGGGACAAACGATAGTTTCACCTTTCTGTAGGACGTTATGCAGGTTGTATTGGGCTCCGCACGCCTTATTTGGGCAGAAATATCGGCGGGTTTTGCTGTAGCCGAATTCGAACTTGGCACCTTCCCCGTAGCTACGTATAACCTTGGCTTCGTACCCGTTAGATTTAGTCTCTATACCCAGCGAGTAATTGTTTAGGTAAGGTACGGGAAAGTTTATTGTTACATCGTTGTCGCAGATAACCCACATATCAAGCTTCAACGCAACGGCAAGCCCCAACTCGTAGCCCATCCACATCTGTATTTGCGCCCATTCATCACCGCCCTTAACTTTAGCTTCCACCAACTTGGGACCCACCAAGAAAAACAGCGCCTTTGAAGCCGCCAAAGAATCACGGACAGTCTGCCACGCGGGAGCAGCTTTCTGAACTTCGAACTCTGCCTTGTGTAGGGCAACGGATTCTTTGGCTGTGGCTGAGCCGAAACGTTTGACGGTTTCTTTGTCATGTTTACTGAAGGCAACAAATATCTGGACGTCTTTGGGCGACATAGATTCATGGCTCCGACAGGTGATATGAAACTGCCAAGCTATTTGTCTTGTTGTGTGAAGAAACAGTTTCTGGAAGGCACTTTCACTTTGAGGTGATTTCTGGGGTTTACGGTAAGTTTTATAATGCATTTCTTGGTACTTTCCAAGAGGGAGAGAGATGTCACAAAAATGGCTAACGCCGCTTAAGCTTGACCCTACACCAATTTTGCTGTCTGCAGGCAACGAAGCGGTTGCATACTTTGCAAAACGCGACCTGCTTGGAGAAAACGTGAAGCAAATAAACTATATCTGGCAGTTACCCGACGTTCAGAAGGCATTTCGAAAACAGCAATCTGATGGCTCATGGAAACATACGGGAAAAGAAACAGTTAGCTACCCAAAGTACCATTACTCGCTAGTTCAAACATGGAAGACCCTCCGCATATTAATCGAGCAGTATGAGCTAAATAACAAGCATGAGGGCACACGGAAAGCCTCAGAATTCTTGTTTTCCTGCCAGACCTCACAAGGCGACATCAGGGGAATGCTGGCAAACCAGTATGCTACCTACTATACGGGAGCAATACTGGCACTTCTCATAAAAGCAGGATACGAAGATGACCCGCGAGTGAAGAAAGGGCTTAACTGGCTGCTTTCGATGAGGCAAGACGACGGCGGATGGACCATACCCATCTTAACCCACGAGATAGACAAAAAAACGTGGATCCAAATAACAAGCGTCTACGCTGAACCACTAGAACCTGACAGAACAAAGCCTTTCTCTCACAACTGGACCGACATGGCCCTTCGAGCTTTCGCAGCACACCCAAAATATAGGCGCTCAAAGGAGGCTTTGAAAGCTGCTGATTTGCTCAAATCACGTTTCTTTAAGCCAGACGTTTACACTTCCTACCAAGACGCCAAATACTGGGTGACATTCCAGTTCTGGTGGCCAAACATTGTAACCACGCTTGACTCCCTTTCCGTGATGGGCTACTCAAAAAATGACCCTGACATAAAAAAAGCGTTAAATTGGCTTGTTGACAATCAATCAGCCGACGGCTTATGGAACCTATACTACACAAAAGAAAAAGCCTCCTCCAAAACAAACAAAACAACACAAGAAAGACGCCTATGGCTAACCTTAACGATTGCACGAATACTCAAAAGATTCTATTAAGCCGTTAACGAGACGTTCGCACGCGCTCGAGGTTTTCTTTTGCTTTCTTATGCCCAAACGAGAAAAACCCATTCAACATTTCACAATTGCCAAATTCCGCGCAGCCTCCGCAGTTGTTCAGGTTCTTTTCGCCACAGCACTTCCTAATCGAGCAGTTTATGCAGCCTACGAACAGGTTCTGCGAGTAGCATCCCTTGCAGTTCATGTCGCTGGGTTCAAGAGGCTTTGGGAGGAAATCCGCGTAGAGTTTTGACCATTCAACAAGGGTTTTTTGCCTAAGACTTTCGTCATTGTTGGCGGTGGCTACGAAAACGGGGCATTCATTACAGTTCAAACCGCAGCAACCGAGCTGAAACTCCAAATTTTCCGACCAATTACTCATTTGGGCGAGGAACCTAATAACATTTAATTTGTCCAGATAAAAAAATCGAAAAAGAAAGTTGTTGGGTTTAGTAGGCGTAGATTCTGCCGTAGGGTCTGCTTGAGTAAGGCACGATTTTCACGAATTTGCCCGCCATGATTTTGTCGTAGTCCGCGTTGAAGTAGCCGCAGTACTCCTTCACGAGGTCGCCAATTACGGCTAAGTCCTTTTTGTCGACATCCATCATTTTGACTTCTTTGCCCAGATGGGAAATTTCGCCGCGTACGTAAAGAATACCGGCGTGCATGCCTGTACCTACAAATCGTGACTTGTGCTGTTCACCTTTCTTCAAGGTTAAGCCTAAGACGAGCAGTACACCACCTGCCATGTATTCGGCTAGGAAATCCTCTGCTGTTCCACCGACAACCATGTAGGGCTTGTTGCTCATGTACTCCTTCATATGGATGCCTACACGGTAGCCTGCGTCGTCGCGAATGAACATTTTGCCGCCTCGCATGCCGTAGCCTGTGATATCGCCTGCCCTGCCGTGGATGACGATTTTGCCGTCGTTCATTGTGTTAGCTATGCAATCCTGAGTGTTGCCGTGTACTTCGATTGTTTGTCCGTCCATGAATGCAGCTAAGTCGTTGCCGGGGGTACCGTAGATGTCGATTTTCATTTTTGTCTTCAGGTCGGTTCCGATGTATCGTTGCCCGTAAACGTTGCTTAACTCCACCTTCTCTACGCCCATTGCATCTAGCTCGCGTAGCAAGGTGTTTAGTTCTTTGTAGTGTAGGTCTTGAGCATCGATTTTGTAGATGCTGCCTTCAACGGTAACGCGGGGAAGGAATCGTGGGCTGATTTCCGCTTTAACTTTCTGTGTTTGAACCACCATACTAGTCACCTGCCATTTTTACGCCTAAGATTTTCAGTTCTGTATCCGTCAAGTTCACACCACGCAAATGCAAACGGTTGCCACGGAGGCTTTCGATAGCATTGACGCCCATGCCGCCCATCATGTCTTTAATTTCCATGCTCCAGCCACGCAGCAAATTGACCAGCCGCTCCGACGCGATGTCGGGGTTCACACGTTTGCCAATCCAAGGATCAGGCGTAGCAATACCCCAAGGGCACTTGCCGGTGTAGCATTTCTGGCACACCGTGCAGCCGATGGAGATAAGCGCCGCCGTTGCAATGTAAACAGCGTCTGCACCCAGCGCGATAGCTTTCAAGATGTCGCCGCTGTTTCGGAAGCCGCCAGCCGCCACGATGGAAGCGTGATTGCGGATGCCTTCGTCACGGAGACGTTGGTCTACGCTGGCTATGGCGAGTTCTATGGGTATGCCTACGTTGTCCCGTATGACTTTGGGGGCTGCCCCAGTGGAGCCGCGTACACCATCGATGGCAACGATATCGGCACCTGCACGGACAATACCACTTGCTATTGCTGCTACGTTGTGAACTGCCGCGATTTTCACCGAAATAGGCTTCTCATAGTTAGTTGCCTCTTTGAGGGCGTAGATAAGTTGGCGTAAGTCTTCGATGCTGTAAATGTCATGCTGAGGCGCAGGAGAAAGCGCGTCGGTGCCAACGGGAATCATGCGGGTCTTGGCAATGAGGTCAGTGACTTTTTCACCTGGCAGGTGCCCACCGATGCCTGGCTTGGCGCCTTGACCGATTTTGATTTCAACGGCGGCGCCTGCGTGGAGATACTTGCTGTGGACGCCGAATCTGCCTGAAGCCACTTGGACGATGGTGTGTTCGCCGTACTTGTAGAGAGAGGGGTCTAAGCCACCTTCGCCTGTGTTAAAGTACGTTCCTGCCTTTGTAGCTGCCCGTGCTAGGGATTCGTGGGTGTTGAGGCTGATGGCGCCGTAGCTCATCGCAGAGAACATAATTGGAGTCTCCAACGTCAACTGCGGAGAAAGCTTTGTTGTGAGGTCTATGTCGCCGTCTTTGTACTTCATTTCCAACGCATCAGGCTTTGCACCCAAGTAAGTACGGATTTCCATAGGTTCCCGCAACGGGTCAATTGACGGGTTTGTAACTTGGCTGGCGTTCACTAGCAGTTTGTCCCAGTAGGTCAACGAAGGCTTAGGGTTACCCATACCCGTCAGCAAAACGCCGCCTGTTTCAGCCTGCTTCTTGATGTCTTTAATTACGTCGTTAGTCATGTTGTCGTTTTCGCGGTAGGCGCTTGGATTTTTCTTAATCGTAAGCGCATGGGTAGGGCAGAAGGTTACGCATCGCTGGCAATTCACACAGTTTTCGTCTTTGCTGCGGATGACATCGTCTTCCTCGTCGTAGCTGTGTGTTTCGTAAGTGCATTGGTTCACGCAGACCTTGCAGCGGATACATTTCTCTTCGTCGCGCTCTATGATGTACTCGGGGGGCAGGTAACTCTTCATTAATGGGAAACCTCCAACTTTGCGCGTTTCTCGATAAGCTTTTTGTCGCCGACTCTGCCGATAAGGGGTTCACCGCCCCGCGCCGTCCATAAGCGGTCCAGCATAGGCGAAACCAAACGAATTGAGGCTTCTTCGCTGGAAAGGTAAAGCATGTCACCTTTGGTTGCTGCAATCATGGGACGCAGCTTGATGCGGTCGGTTAACCCAATCATTTCGCCGTGGTGCGCCACGATGATGCTGAAGGGACCATTCATCAACAGGCTACCATACGTTTGTCGCAACGCCTGCAACGCCTGCTTCTTTTTCGGCTCCAGATAGTCGATTTCGGACCAGAAAGGCGAAGCAAGAATCTTCGAAACCAGCTCAATTGGCAGTTGCTGTCTGCGCATGAGCAGGTCCACGGCGTAGGCGAGCACTTCGGTGTCGGTTTGCAGGGTGCATTTGTAGCCGTACATTTCGAGGTAGCGGCGGTTTATGCCATAGCTGGATAATTCACCGTTATGCACGACGGTCCAGTCGAGTATGTTGAATGGATGTGCGCCGCCCCACCAGCCAGGCGTGTTTGTTGGGAACCGCCCGTGGCAGCTCCACAGGTAACCCTGATAGTCGTTGAGGCAGAAGTAATCTGCGATGTCCTCGGGGAAGCCAACACCCTTGAAGACGCCCATGTCTTTGCCGCTGCTGAACACGAATGCCTTGCCTGTCTCGGTGTTGATGCGCATAACGGCGTTGATTACGCAGTCATCTTCCGACTGGTTTTGGGGGCGGTTCTTTTTGGGCTGCACGAAGTAACGCCACACCAGCGGCGGGTCAACTACGTTCGCGGGTCGGGTTTGCATCTCTTCATCGTAGATTATGTTGAAGCAAGAAGCCAGTATGCGGTCGGTTTTGTCTTTAGCATCGCGACTCAGGTACATCACGTGGAAGGCGTAGTAGTCCTTGAATTGGGGGTAAATACCGTAAACTGCAAAGCCGCCGCCTAAGCCGTTGCTGCGTTCATGCATGTTGGAGATGGCGCGGACGGGGTCTTTGCTACCGAAGCGTTTGCCCTCCAAGTTCATCATGCCAAATATGCTACAGCCTGCAAAGTCCTTGTCGTTGCCGAATGGGTTTATGATGTTTCTGTCTGATTCGTTCATCTTGATTACTTCTCCAAATTCATTTCTCTACGTACACTCAGCGGCAAAGCAGCTAGCCCAAAGTCATCCTTGAGGAGCACATCTTTGAATTTTTTGACGTTAACCTTGTTCTTCATGAGGTAGAACAGGATGCCTGCGCGTTCGATGTCGCCAAGGAAAGTCATGCCTACGATAACGTTGTCTTTGAGGACAAGCTTCTTGTAGACGCCTTTTTCCTCGTCTTGGCTGAGCATGATTTCTAGGGCAGGGTCGGGTTTGGGGTTAGCTAACCCTATGGAAACTATGGGTATGCCAAAGTACTTAAGCGAACTCATGTTGGTTCCGCCCGTGTAATCAGTCTTTTTCCCCGCCATGTTGTAGCCTGCAACTTTGCCCTCAAGAACGGCAAGGGGCCAAAGCGGCAGGGAACGGTTTTGGTTCAGTATGAAATCGTAGGTTTCTGCTACGTCTCCGCTGGCGTACACGTCAGGCACGTTGGTCTGCATGCAGTTATCCACGACTATGCCGCGGTTCGTCTTCACATCGGTACCTGCCGCAAGCTCAATGCGGGGTATGACACCTATGGCAACAATAACCATGTCACAGGGAACTTGGTCGCCCTTAGTTAGGACAACACTGCCCACGACGGCGTCATTGTCGGGTTTGCCAAGGATTTTCTGGACAGACTGCCCCGGGACTACGTTGACGCCTGCTTTGCGGACAACAGCCTCCACTATTTCAGAGGCGGTTGGGTCCAGCAGTAGGCTGAGGATTTTGTCCTGTAACTCGACTAAAGTAACTTTTACGCCTCGTTTGGTGAGGGCTTCGGTGACGCTTATACCGATTAGCCCAGCGCCTATAACCACCGCGCTTTTTGCGCCTTCAGTGCCTATTTTTTCGGCTAACCGTTCGGCATCGGCAATGTTAGTGAACGTATAAACGCCCTCCTTGTCTTGCCCCTCCATCTTGGGCACGAAGGGTCTGCCGCCTGTAGCTAAAAGCAGCTTCTCGTAGCTAACTGGAGTGCCGTCTTCCAGCACCACCGTGTGTTCAGCGGTGTTTAGGCGGGCGGCTTTCTTGCCAGTTAACGCTTTAACGGCGTTTTTCTGCCAGAACTGGTCGTCTCGGGTCTTCATTTTCTCAAGGTCAGCTTTGCCGCTTACAAAGTCGCTTATCATGGGTCGGCTGTAATAGCTGCACTGCTCCTCAGATATAACAACTATTTCGCCCGCTGGATCCACTTCACGTATGGCTTCAACTGCGCCTATACCTGCTGCACAAGCGCCTACAATCACATATTTAGGCATCAGTGTTTAACCTCTACACATTCTAGCGCGCCGTTGGGGCAGTTCGCCACACACGCAGGCGTATCCAAATCGGCACATTGGTCACATTTTGCTACGACATGACCTTCCTTATCTATTTTTATGGCGCCGTAGGGGCAAACCATAACGCAGGTCCAGCAGCCCATGCATTTCTCGGGGTCATGGGTAACTAAACCTGTTTTTTCGTCTTTATGCATGGCTCCTGTAAGACAAGCAGCGGCGCAGGGGGCATCTTCGCAGTGTCGACACTGGATGGCGAAGCTTATGGGCTTGCTCACTTCTAGACGGACACGGCTTATTGGGCGGGGCTTTTCTCGGTTGTAAGCTTTAACTATGTCTTTTGATTTGCTGTGCTGGGTTAGGCAGTATACTTCGCAAAGACCGCAGCCTATGCAGTGTTCTTGTTTGGCGATTATTCTTTTCATGTTAAATCTCCTCTTATTTCAGTACTTAGCGCGGACAAGTGAGCATGAGAACATAAAGTTCCACATCTTTTGTGCACAAAACTGAGTTTGTAGCAACCGTTTGCTCAGCTTTTCGCATTTGTGCTTTACATGTGTTTACAGACATTTTTATTCACCTGTTTACCGGAAGTGTCCCAATAGATGCCACATATTCTATATAATCGTAGTGAAAATCATTTATGTGTAAGGGAATGAGTTATATAGTATATGCGAATCATATACACAATAACTGGTGAACACTCATGGCAGAAAAGGACCTAGGATACCGCCGCGTCCAATGCACCGGCAGAGGCAGCTACATCATCTCCCTACCCAAAGAGTGGGTACAAGACATCGGCTTAACAAGAGGCAGCGAAATCGCCTTCAACTTGGAACCTGACTTGTCCCTTACGCTGGTACCCAGAAAAATCCGTGAAAAAACCGGAGAAGACATCAGCAAGCTAAAAGAATACTACATCAGCGTTGACCCCGAAGAGGACATATCATCCACGCTCCGCATGATTCAAGCACTATACGTCATCAGCGCTGACATCATACGAGTTCATTTCCGCGGAGGAGACACGGACGTATCGAAATGTAAGTCAGAGGTCAAGAACTTCGTTAAAGAAAACTTTCTGGGGGCTGAAATTATCGATGAAACCACAGACGAGGTCACATTGCAGATTCTGGTGAAGCACTCAGAGTTCCCCATCGAGAAAGCCGTCCGCCGAATGGTTATCGTGACGCTGGCCTCCCACCGAGATGTCATCTTAGCGCTTAAAGGCGGAAACAAAGAGCTTTTTGAGAACATCATTAGCGCGCAGCATGACGCCCATAGACTCGGTTTGTATATTGTCAGGCAACTCAAGTTTGGAATAGAGCACAACATGTACCGTGAACTGGGATTCAAAACCCCCAAAGAATTCCTCCTCTACCGCATAATCGTAAACGACATCAAAGACATCGGAGAAAACGCCATAAACGTCATGAACAACATCATAGCCGTACAGAAACTCGTAGACGACCAACTCCTCTTCTTCAAGGAACCCATAGACGAGGAAGTCCACGTACAACTGCTCAACCTAAACGCCCTTGCACACCAACTGTTTGAAGACGCAACAAAAGCCATGTTCAAACGAGACTACAACGACGCAGAAAACCTAATTCCCAAACGACAGAGCTACGTGAAGCTGGAAAACGAACTCATCAGGCTCATGAGCAGCAAAAAAATGGACCCCAACATCTCAGCAATTGTAAGGCTGGTGCTGGACAGCTGCAGACGCATCTTAGACTACGGACAAGACATCGCAGAGCTAACACTGAACCGAACCGTAGAAGAACTCTGCGCATCATTCGCCGTCAAATAGTTTCCAAAGCAGAATTTGCGCTGCTCTTTACCTTTTTTGGGTCGCTGTTCTTTAATTGCTACGCTTAACGCTATCTGAACAATCGCAAGAACTATACCCACAGCGAAGACACATTGAACGATGCACAAAACACTCACGCTTCAGCAAACGTTAAGAGCATCTATAGAAGAAGGGGTATAGGAAAAAATCACATATCAAGTCAGTTCAGGCTTTTTGATTATGGCTGCTGCGTAGCCGACAACGCTGGATTTGTCGCCTAAGACGTCTCCACTGGTTTTGTGGCTGAGCACTTCCGCTTTGGTTGCGCCAAGTGCCTTCGCGTAAGTCATCAAAGCCGCAACAGGTGCATAACCGCAAGCCGAAACGTTCTGCGACTGCAAAATCGCATAAAACTTGTGCTCATCCAACTCCTCCACAGCCTTCAAAGCTGCAGAGTCTTTGCGGTTCACACTTGCTTGTGACTCGTAATGCGTGAAATCTGAGGAAGCAATGACGACTACGTTCTTGTGTGCTAAAACTTTTGCCAGTGCCCTGCCGATTTCCATGGCAGTTTGCATGTCCTGCATCAGAAAGCAGATGGGAACAAACTTGAAACTGGTGCCATACAGGTACTGCAGAAAAGGCAACTGAACCTCAATGCTGTGCTCATGCCTATGCGCAACCTCATCAAAATCCAAAATCCCCGCCTCAGCAGCAACCGCATCCGCAACCTCCGCATCAATTTCTACGTCACCCAACGGGGTCCGCCAAACACCCTCACGCATAACCGACAACGGATTACCATACCCAGTGTGACTAGGACCCAAAACAACAGCAACATCAGGTTTCCCATCTTGAGCTAAAGAAAAAAAGGCATTCGCCGCCACAGCACCACTGCAAACGTAGCCTGCATGCGGAGAAACCAGCCCCAGAATCTGCCTGGACCCATGAGGGTTCACAACGGGCAGTTTTCCAGGACCAAAACGGTGAAGAAAGCATCCTTCAATTTGGGTGCGAAGTGATTCGGCGGTTCCCTCGTAGAAACTTCCCGCTACGACAGGCCACCGAACATGCACCATTGGGTCTACCCTTCTTCGTCGTCCTCTCTGCTGATTTTGGCTTCGAAATCTTCAATGGCGAATCTCGGATTCTGGTCGTATGGCAATTCGCCGCGTTCCCGCAGAATTTGCCTTGCAAGCAGCCAGAAGATAACCGCCAATGCACGTCGACCCTTGTTGTTTGTGGGAATCACGAAGTCAACGCCTGAAAACTCGTTGTCGGTGCTGCATAAAGCCACAATTGGTATGCCCACTGCAGACGCTTCCTTTACGGCTTGCGCGTCGGCTCTTGGGTCAGAAACAACGATGACTTCTGGGTCTACACGGTTCGGGTACAGCGGATTACTCAGCATGCCCGGGATGAATCTGCCGATGAGCGGCATGGAGCCGGTTAGATGACAGAACTTTCTCACTGGTTCATGCGCGTAGAGCCTTGTGGCTGAAACCGCAACCTTTGAAGGCTCATACCGTGCAAGAAACTTTGCTGCAACGCGGATTCGGTCATCAGTCTTTTTCACGTCCAGCACAAACAAGCCATCTGGTCTTACGCGGTAAATGAAGGGTTCCATGTCACGCGTTTTCATGCGGGTTCCGATGTGGATACCTGCCGAGAGCATAGTGTCTCTGGGCAACAGCAGTTCATCTTCAGATAGCGCTGGAGCTGGAGGTTCCTGCCTTACGGGCGGACTCACAGGGGTCTCTGTTTGGGGTTCGATTTCGGGTTCTACTTCCTCAACCGTAACTTCCTGTGCCTCTTCGGGCTCAGTTTCAGGTGAAGGATTTGATTTATGTTCTTCTTCCAAGTTTATTCCTCGTTACTTAGATTTTAGATTTGTAGTTCCGCCATTCTGGCGCGGTTACCAAGGAAATGTTCAATCCGAAGCAACTCATTAACCTTTGCTATACGTGCACCTTCCACCACACCAGTTTTGATGATTGGACAGTTGAAAGCCACAGCCAAATGTGCGATGTGCCAGTCGGTGGTGTCGCCGCTGCGGTGAGACATGACACAGCTGTAGCCGTTGCGTTGGGCAGTCATTATGGTTTCAAGCGCATCGGTTAAGGTACCGATTTGGTTAACTTTAATTATGATGGCGTTTCCAGCGCCGATTTTCACGCCCTGCGTTAAGCGTTCGTTATTGGTGGTAAACAGGTCATCGCCGCAGATTAGGCAGTTCTTGGTTTTTTTTGTGAGTTCAGCGGTGTTCTTAAAGTCTTCCTCGTGGAATGGGTCTTCCACGTATGTAAGGCGGTATTTTTCGATTATTTCTTTGACGTATTCAAGTTGTTCGCCGCTGTCACGTTTTACGCCTTCGTTGGCATACTCGTAAACTTGCTCTTTCTCGTTCCACAGCGAAGAAGTTGCCATGTCCACTCCGAAACCACATTCGAAGTCCAGTTCGTTGCCGACATCTTCACAGGCTTTAGCAATTGTTTCAAAGGCATCTTCACCATCTATAGTAGCTATCCATGCGCCTTCATCGCTTTTGCCTGCTGTGAACAGTTTATCCTTTCTTTTTAGGGCACTTCCAATTTTTTTGTGAATCTGCGCGTTAGCCGTTGCAGCTTCCAGGAAGGTTTCTGCGCCATATGGCAAAGCAAGGAACTCTTGGATGTCAGGGCTTTTTCCGCGCAGCGCGTGTTGTCCACCGCTGATGCAGTTACCCAACGGGTAAGGTAGAGCAGTTGCGGTGCTTCCGCCAAGGAACTGGAAGAGCAACATACTATGTGAATTGGCGGCTGCTTCCGCGTTGGCTAACGAGACGGCAAACGCGGTGTTTCCGCCTATAACTTTGAAGTTTGTGGTGCTGTCAATCTCGTGGAGGGTGTTGTCGATTTCTTCTTGGTAGTCGGCGTTAAGTCCCGCCAGTTCAGGCGCGATGAGTTCGTCAGCCTTTTTTATGGCTGCGTCTACGCCACCTGAGGGGTAGTTGACAACTTCGGCTTTTCCACGGCTTTTTCCCGCGGGAGCGGCGGCTCTGCCAAAACCAGTCGTGGTTACGACGTCTATTTCGATGGTTTCTTCTCCTCGGTTATTGAAAACTTTTCTTGCTATAAGGTCTTCGATGATTGATGACACGAGATTTTTCCTCGGTGGCTAAGTTAACTTTTGAGTGTCTTTTTTAGGTTTCGGATAGAAAATAATTCGCGTTTTAAAGTAACTTTTACGTTTCCAGCGAAGTTTAGCTGCCGAACAAAAACGGCTTCTTGGGAGCCACGGTCCCTGTTTCTGCTAATCTATCGCAGACGATTTAGCCTTTGTCTGCCAAAATTCTTTTCAGCGGCTCATTATGGTTTCGTCGGCGGCAACAATGATTCTGGCAGGTTCAGCCACTCGGTCTCACTTCCAGTGTCGAATGAAGGCTTAATCGGCAAAGTTACTTTGAAAACTGTTCCTTTCCCAACGACGGTCTCCACGGATATTTCGCCTCCGTGTGCTTCCACTATGCGTTTACATATCGCCAAGCCAAAACCCATACCCTGCGCTTTGGTCGTGAACAACGGAGAGAAAAGCTTGGGCATATAACCTTCGGGTATACCCATACCTGTGTCAGAGAAAGAAAGCTCCACAAAGTTGCCCTTCTCGGAGCTCTTTACTTCTATGGTGCCTCCGTTGGGCATTGCGTCAGCGGCGTTTTTTATGAGGTTCAGGAATACGCGTTCTATCCTGTTTTGGTCCACAGTAATCTTTGTGTCTTCGCTGGTGTAGTCAACAAGTTTAATGTTGTCTGGAAGGTTAATCATCTGTAGAGCATCGCTTAGCAGACGGCGGGGCGAAGTTTCTTTTACGTCAAGGTACATGTCTCTTGCGTAGTCTAGCAGGTCATTGATGATTTTGTTTGAATGGTCAATTGATTTGTCGATTATTTCCAACATTTCTTTTGCTTGGCGTTGTTTGTTGGGTATTGTGGCGCCGTTCTTGTTGAGGTAGTACGCGGCGTTTTTGATGCTGGTTAAGGGGTTACGAAGGTCATGCCCCACCATACCCGCTAATTCACCTATAGTGGCGAGACGCTCAGATATCAATAGCTGGTTTTGTGCCTGCTTCAACTGCTTTGTTCTTTCCTCCACCAGCTTTTCCAAGTTGTGGGAGTATTCGGCCAGCTTGCTTTGCATTTTTTTCTTTTCAGTAATGTCTATGGCGATTTCCACCGCTGAAACGACGTTTCCAGCTTCATCCTTAATTGGAGTGGCAATTAATTCGACCCAGTAGGGGTTCCCGTTAAGGTCAGTTGAGTGGTATTCGTGAGAATCGGATGCGGCTCCTTCGAAAACTTTTTTGACGCCGCAGTCGGGGCATACGTGGTCTAAATTGTTGAATGTTGAGTAGCAGAGTTTTCCTTCTGTTTCGCCTTTGTATCTTCTCATGAATTTGTTGGCCCACAGCACGTGGTAGTCTTTGCTGATGACACCAAACCCTGCGCCTACACTTTGGGTGACAGCTTCAAGTTTGTTTCGTTCCTCTTTTACTTCTAGTTCTCTTTTTTTGCGTTCAGTGATGTCTTGAAGTTCCAAAATGAAAAGGGTAATTTTGCCCGTTTTGTCCCTTATTGCGGTCATAAGGATTTTTCCGTTTATCACGCGTCCATCTTTGCGGATAAAACGTTTTTCCAGTTCAAAACTGGATTCGGTGCCTGCTTCAATAGCCGCCGCTTTAGTAGCGCTCTCTGCGAGGTCTTCTGGATGCAAGATTTCGTTGAAGGGGAGTTGCTGTAGTTCTTCTTGTGTGTATCCAAGTATTTTGCAGAATGCGTTGTTTGCTGTAAGGAAATGCTTGTCGGCGCCCGCAGTGGCTATTCCGATGGGAGAATTCTCCACTATCACGCGTGACCGTTCCTCGCTGGCTCTTAACGCCTCCTCCGCAAGTTTGCTTTCAGTGATGTCTGAAACTAAAGCCAGCACGCCGATAAGCTCGCCATCATCATCCACAACGGGAGAACACGTAATTCGAGTGTAGACGTGTAACCCGTCTTTGCGTGGAAAATTATATTCAAAATGACCCATGTCGCCAAACTTAAACTGAAGCAGAACTTGCTTTGCCTTGTAGACAGTTTCTTGGTCCAGAAACTCAAAGAGGCTTTTGTCAACCATTTCGCTTTCCGTGTACCCCAGCATGTCTGCCATTCGATGATTCACAAAAACGGTGTTGAGGTCTTTATCTAGCGCCCAGATACCTTCTTGGGCTAGCTCCACGAGTTGGCGGTATTTTGCCTCGCTCTCCATCAAGGCGTCCTGCACTCGTCTAATTTCGGTTATATCGTGGAAGATTAAGTGTAGATAGGTTTTGCCGCTTAATTCCACCACACGCGTGGTTACCAGAACGCTTCTGATTTCGCCGTATTTAGTGCGGTGTTTTGTTTCGAATTCGCTCCCGCCAGCCTCTACCATTTGTCTTATGTGCGCCTTCAAATCAGACGCATTCTCTTTGGCTTCGATATCCAGAATGTAAAGTTTAGCGAACTCCTCTCTAGTGTAGCCTAATTGCTGATGGGCGACCTCATTGAATTCAACCAGTTCAGTTGTTTCTGAATCAACTAAGAGAACGCCTACGGGGGCTTGGTCAAACAATGCACGGTACTGTTTTTCGGCATCTACAAGTTTCTGTTGGAATAGTTTTCTGGAGGTGATGTCTTTGACGACTCCGACGGCGTTCCATTTTCCACTCAACTTTATCGGTGATATCGACAGCTTCACTGGGAATTCACAACCGTCTTTGCGGCGACCAATCAACTCAACGTTACCACTAGTGAAATTGCCCAAGCCTGACTTAGCGAATTTTTTCAAACCAGCCTTTATGCACTCTTTTCCTTCTTTGCACATGGTGTAGGGAACAACGAGTTCGTGAATGTCTTTGCCTACAACTTCTTTATTGGAGTAGCAGAACGTTTTTTCAGCAGCGGGATTCCAGAAAGTGACTTTGCCTTCATCATCCGCCAAAATTATGGCGTCTCTAACTGAATTTGCTATGCCGCGGAATTTCTCTTCACTATCCTGCAGAGCCCGACGCATGAACCTGCGTTCGGTGATACTTCTTGTTAAAGACATAAAACCCCGCGGGTTGCCTGACGCATCTCTGAGAATAGCCCCCGAGGTCTCAGCGGGAAATTCCCTGCCGTCTTTGGTTAAAAGTGTAAACTCCAGATTCTTTAAAGACCCAACATCGGGGAAGTTACGCATAACCGCCGCCACATTTTCGCGGTGCCTTGGAGAAACCAGCTCCATCATGTTTTTGCCGATTAACTCAGCCTTGGAGGAATAACCATGCATACTTAGCATAGCCGGGTTACATTCGATTATGTTTCCGTCAAGGTCGAAAATGGTGATGGCGTCAGGAGATGATTCGAAAACAGCCTTAAGTTTTATCTCGCTTTCGATTATGCTCCTGCTTTTTCGACCGAGTTCAAGTTTCAATTTTTCCTCTCGTTTCCGTCTTTCCGTCACATCGTGAAAAACAATCAGGTCAGCGGGCTCTCCAAGGTATTCAACCAGTGTTCCTTTAGGCTCAAAGTACCTATTTGCGCCGTTGATGAAGAAAGGAATGTCGTATGCGTCAATTTTGTGTTTGTGCATCCGCTCTTCAAACTTTTTTCTGATGAAGGCTTTGGTTTTTTTGCTGAAAAAACTTCGTCCAGAGATTTGCCGATTAATTCGCCATTTTTTGTTCCTACAAGCAGGTCGAATGTGTGGTTTGCAGCCAGCAGGGTGCACTCTCGACTCACAACTATGGTAGGGTCTGAGACAAGGTTTAGGAGTACACCGAAACTATCTTCTGCGTGCGGGATAATACTGCTTTCCTCCTGCTGAATGAAATATAAATTTGGGTTCATCGGTACTTTCTGATTTCTCGTAGATCTGTTTCATCAGGGCAACATAGCGTTCAAACGTCAAATCTGAATTGGAAAAACGTTCACCATTCAACCTGTAAAGACTGCCCAGTTTTGTGTGTAGATTCTTCATCATCAAGGTCTCCAGATGTCGGGCGCCCAACCCGAAAATTCGTTCAAGGGCATCTGAAAAAACTCCAACTCTACGTGGAATATCTATTCGCGCAAGCTGAAATGTGTGTTCTATGTGAAAGTAAATTGACGTTTTCGCGGATTCTCCCAAGCTGGATAAGGCTTCATCTATGGAAGCCAATAATATTTGGTCAAACTCGTTGCGGCATTTTTTCAGACCCAAATGATTACTGCCCCAGTTGATTTTTCTGCGTCCGCAGGATGTCTTGGGAGCCAAAACCCTGAACAGACTATCTGAAGTTGAAATTAAGCAAATAAAAACTTATGAATTTGAGATGTTAATCGTCAATCCAATCAATCAGAGAAAAACCGACTTAACGGAGACTCTCCTGTGAACGGAAGTCTTCAGAGGCGTCTGATCCAAGATTTGGAGCTTGGTTGCCAGAACGTGTAAACATATTTGGTCGGGTTCATTTTGAGAAAAGCAAAACGGCGATGCGGTAAGGCTTATTTCAGGCAATTCCATAGACTTACACATATAACTAACAAGGTTGAGGCTGGCTTGGTTGAGAAGGGTGTTGTAGGCTAATGCGTTTTAAAAAAGTGGTGTTTCCCCTTCTTCTGTTTGTAGTGATTTTAATTGCGGTGTTTGCGCCTTTGTCAAATGATAACGCGTTAGCCGTTGAACCTGATGTGTGGGTTGTAGTCCACACGAACTATCCCTTTGACGTTGTTCACGCCATGCTCAACGACTTGGGCAATGTGGAAGGTCTAGTTTTGGTTTTCAAGCTTGAGGATAACACTACAAAAGCCATAGACCAAGTGGTTGCCAACATGACCAGCTGGCTGCCTGCGTTCCCCGACTACAAAATCGACGTGCAAGTCTCGTACCTGTTCCCCGACAAATATGGTTATCTGTTGCCCGAAGAAAAGGGCGGCAACTACGTTTTGAACAGTACTGCTTGCTTTTCAGATTCGTTTATGGGGGAGTATTTTACCGCGTTGGCTGATGTGTTTAGTCAATACAGCAATGTTGTGCTTTTTACAGGATACAACGAGCCTTATCACCATTTTTCCAACAAGTATCTAGCCCAAGAAGTGCTCAAAAAGGAATACACCATTTTTAAGGAGAAATGCAGTTGGGTCAACTTTTCAACAGAGTTTGGCATGGCAACGGAGTTTTGGGAAAGCTTTTTGGGGTTCCCTGAAAACGTGACCTTAGAGGATGATATTGTGCCTTTTTGGAGGGACTACTCTGATTATGTAGGGGTTAACGTGTGGGTTGACCGTACAAGCCCTCTGAGCGGATATGACGAAGAAAGCGAAACACGATTCAACGATGCGTTGGAGGAACTCTCTGAGTGGTCATATAAACTCGGCAAACCAATTCACATTAACGAATTTCCATGCTGGTATGAGGACAGAGTCAAAACGATAGCGGAAAACTACATGGCTGAACCTAACATCTGCGCGTTCTATCAGCTTTGTTTTCCCCGCACGGGGGCAGTCAACGACGGCTGGGAATACGCGCTATATAACCTCAACACAACAGATACCTCCTTCGTGAGAAATCCAATCTGCTATGATGTGTACGATTCAGTTTTCAGCAACCTGTAACGTCCAAGAACGAACCGACTGTCAAGCGGCGTTTAGGTTATCTAAGCAGGCTGCTTTCTGCGTTTATTGGAGGGGGAAGATTGGGCGTGCTTGCGGTAGGCGGTTTAATCTAAATAGGGGTTTTCTAATAGTACGGGTGATTTAATTGGGCTTGAGGGTGTAATTGATGGACTACACTGTGATAGTAATCATCACCAACACGCTTGTTGTTCTCGCCACATTCCTTGCCACACTCTACAGAATAAAAATTGAGCGCGAACAGATTCAAACCGTGAAAAGAAACGTGCATGCAAAAGAATGCTTATCGTCGCTGCAGAAGTACATCAAGGCGGAACGCAACTCGATAACTAACATGAATGAGCAGGAACTCAAGGAGTTCTTGGACTATTTAGAGCGCCTAGGCGAATAGCACGTGTCCACATAAACCATTATTCACCCACCATTTATCCAGTTTTTCTTAATAATTATGAACAAATCTTAACCAAGTTTATATTCCCGTGGACAGTAGTAAGGGTATAGAAAAAATGGAGATAGATAAAAAATGACAACAGAAATGATTTGCAGAATACGTGAATACGTCGAAAAAACAGGAACCGATTGGATGTCGGCAGCGTTAGAAGAGGAGGAGTAAAGACAATGATTGACGCCACCTCAATAATGCTGGCAGCATTTGGGGCAGTTTCTCTTGGTGCCTCGTTTCTGCATTACAAACTATCCAAAAAAAGCACAATCACAAATAAAGCCAATTAAACCCTGACTTTTTCCCAAAGTTTTAACCAAACTATCGGTCGGCGTTGCCAAACTGGCGAAAAACGTCGCTTTCACCTGAAAAGGATTTTCTTAAAAAAAAATCGTGTGTAACAGAAAGAAAAAGAGGGGAAGTCGAGCATCTAAACGTCGCTCATTGCCCCCAAAGCTGCAATTAGCAATCAAAGCTTATTCTGCGGCGACTACCATGGCAAGTGTTTTCTGGACTTTGCCTGCGCCCATGACTTCCTCGTTTAAGACCTTTCTTAGGTCATCAACACTTTCACCATTCACTTTTGCGACAATATCGTAGATACCGTAGACCATGTAGGCTTCTTCTACGCCTTCACATGCCCGAAGTTTTCTAAGCACCTCTTCCGTAGAATTGAGGTCGGTGGTTAAACACACAAGGGCTTTAGGCACATCAATCGCCCTCAACATAAACAATGTAAGGTCTAGTATTTGTCAGTGTTGTTTTTAATTCAACAACAAAGACCGAGATTTCACATTATCCAGAACACCTAACAGACCAATAAATTGCAACTATCCAAGTTCAACGAAGCCGCAGAAATCAAGATTAGCGTTTTTTTACGAACATTTTTATTTACACGGTGCACTACCTAACTTCTTTGGGGATAAAAGATATGGGTAAAGGTTCAGGCTATGGAAAAGTAATCCTGTTCGGCGAACACTTTGTCGTCCACGGCGTTCCCGGAGTTGTCTCCGCAACAGACGCAAAAACCGATGCTGAAGTCAAAAAAACCGTGCAGGGCATAACAATAAACGATGAGCGGAAAGGCTCCAAAGGTTACGCTGAAGAGAAGAGGCTTCAGCAAATCGAATCCATTCAGCGCATGCTTAAAGCCATGGATATGCCGGCGGATACGGCGATGAGCATCTGGATAGGCGGGAACCTGCCGGGTTTCAGCGGTCTTGGCGCGTCGGCGGCAAGCAGCGTTGCCATAGCCAGAGCGATAACTGAAGAGTTCAGTTTAGACTTACCAGACGAAAAAATAAACGCTGTAGCCTACGAGGCGGAGAAGGCGTATGCGGGCAACCCTTCAGGCATTGACAACACGGCGGCGACGTACGGCGGATTGATGTGGTTTAGGAAAAACCTTCAGGGCGGACCAGATTTCGTTGAAAGACTCGGCATAATTGAACCCGTGGAAATCGTCATCGGCAGCACAGGCAAAGTCGCCAACACCAAAGCCATGGTGGAAGGCGTCGCCGAACGCAAAAAACAGAACCCACAGAAATACAACCCCCTATTCGAGCGCGTAGGAGAAATCGCGGTAGAAGGCAGAAAAGCCCTCGAAGCAGGCGACCTCAAAAAAGTAGGCGAACTCATGAACGAAAATCACACCATCCTACAAGGCATCGAAGTTTCCAGCAAAGAACTCGACTTATTGGTGGATATAGCCCGAAAAGAGGGCGCGTTAGGCGCGAAGCTTACGGGCGGCGGTGGCGGAGGCTGCATGGTCGCTTTGACGCCGGGTGTGGAGCTGCAGGAGAAAGTTGCCTCAGCCATGGAAAAAGAAGGCTTTCAAGTTCTCCGAACCAAAGTAGGCGTCCAAAAACAGTGAAACGGTGTGCCTTAAAAACGGCACCAACAACTCTTTTTTAAACGGACAAAGGTTCGCCTTTTTCTGGAATGCAGACCTCGGTTATTTTGGAGATTTCTTTGGAAAGCGCTTCTGCTTGGTCTAAGTCGCCGTGCATAAGAAGCGTCTTCTTTGGCTTCAACCTGCTAACCAGTTCAGTGAGTTCCTGCTGGTCGGCATGCCCCGAAAGCTCGATTTTACTGAAGTGTGCTTCTACAGAAAACGCTTCACCATTAACCTTGAAATGACCTTTCTCTTTGGCAAGGTTTAAGGGACTGTCAGGAGGCAGGTAACCTGAGGTTATAATGACGGCGTTTTCTTCAACTTCAGCCCACTGCATCAGCAGGTTGAGGCTTGCACCAGCGTGACCAAAACCCGAAGTACAAATAGCAACAGCGGGCTCCTTAACGTCGGTTGTGCGCTCAACATATTTTACGTGTTTATACTCAAAGGGGCGGTCTTGCTGCTGAATTTGCTCCGTAAAAAGCTGCTTGTTCGCGTTAAAGTGCCCATTAATTTTTTGGGCCAAATTTGAAATCATATAGGCATTGTACCGCGGTAAGACGCCTGTTTCAATGGCGCTATCGATTAGTTTGGCGACTTCTTGGCTTCGGTGAAAAGCAAAAGCAGGAACCAAAATGTTGCCGCGGTCCTTCATCGTACTGGAGACTTGCCGAAGGAATTGGTCAATCAGTTCCGTGCGAGGGGGTCTGATTTTTCCGCCGTAAGTGGACTCCGAAATCAAAACGTCAGGCGACTGTGGCAGCGCGTCAACGTTGCAGCCTTTTAGTATCTGGGTGTCGTGAAGACAGAAGTCGCCCGTATAAAGAACCGTTTTTCCCTCGGAGTGAACGCTAACCATTTTTGCGCCTGCAACGTGCCCCGCGGGATACAACTCCACCGACATGCCCGGCAAGACAGCGGACTCGTAGTGCATCCAAGCGTCGCGTACTTTCGTAACCGCGGATTCGTCGTAGCCGAAGTCGGTTGATTTGATGTTTTGGATTTTAACCATGTCTTTGAGCAGTTCCACGGTGATGTCGCGGGTGACTTTGGAACCGACTATGTACTGTTTATTTCGGGATTTGGACAAGCGTACGAGGCTGCCAGTGTGGTCTAGGTGGGCGTGGCTTATTATGATAGCGTCAAAGTTTTTTGGGTATTCGTCGGTGGGTTTGTCGAGTTTTATGCCGTAGTCTAACGCTACTTTGCATTGGTCAGTTTCAACTGCGACACAGGAGCCGCCGACTTCTCTGGCTGCCCCAAGGACCCTAATCTTCAGTTCCTACACCTACCACTTAACTATAGTCTTTGATGCGCTCCCGAATCTAAAACAGTTGAAATGATCTCTCAACAAGATAAGGGGCACTTACCCACAATCAATACTGGATTTGGCGTTTAAGCTTTCTTGTCACAGTTCGCACAAAACCACAAAACCATAAACAGCAACAGCTTACGCCAAAAGGGCACAATTTGGCATACACGCATATGGAAAAATTATGAGGAAAGGTTTCTTGTTTAGAAACATCATTAACATGTCAGCATTTTGATTAAACCTCTTGTTTTTGAAAAAACGCCCCAGCTGCAGTCGTGTTCAACAAAATAACCGCAAAGCAGAGCTTCCCCAAAGGTTTTAATGTAACCTACAGGCTAATCTCGCCTAAGCCTTGGGATATAACTCAAAATGAAAGAGAGGTGCTTAGAGGTGAAACTAAAACCTGATGTTGGAGAAAGAATGTTCAGAGCGTTTTTAGACTTAGTTATTCTGCGCCTGTTGGAGGAGCATGCTATGAGTGCCTACGAAATAGGGATGGCAGTAACGAAAAATTTTGGCTTAAGAGTTGTCCCAAGCACCATCTACGCTAAACTTTACAGCTTGGAAAAACAAAAACAAATACGCGCCGACAAAAACAAGTCAGGAAAAAGCTACAGCTTAACCGAGCTAGGAAAACAAACGGTAAGCAACATGCCCTTAACAATTGAGGAAATTAATGATTCAGTCAAGATTTTGCTAAGCAAAAATAGCCTATGTAAAAAGAGAGAAACGGAAGGCACTATGACAGTTTGGGAACAGCGTATGCTTCTTAAGCTACTGCAACAAGACAGCAAGCAGCCATCTCACGCAACCGCCTAAGGAAAAAGAACAGAGTCAATCCAAACACACTCGGCGACCAACAGAAAGGAACAAAACGCACAAGAACCAAGCGGCAGAGACGGCAGGGGGCTTGCGTATTGCGATTATTTTATTAGGAAACTCGGGCTAATGTGAAGCGAGGCAAATTTACGTGGGCTTCCGAAACTTTATTGAACAACTCCAGAAAAACGGAGAATTAACCAGAATCACCAAGCCGATTTCAACCGAGTACGAAATCGCCAGCGTCATAGAAGCAATGGGCGAAAAACCAGTCTTTTTCGAAAATGTCAAAGAATCCAGCATCCCCGTGGTGGCGGGGCTTGTTTCGTCTAAAGACCTTATCGCACGTTCAATTGGCACAACCAAAGAGCAGTTGCTGCCTAAACTTTCCTCTGCCATTGAAAACCCTGTGGCGCCAGAACTTGTGGAGCGTGGCGAGTGCCAAGAAGTCGTCGAGGAAACTGTGGACTTAACTAAGCTGCCCATTATGCGGTATACGGAGAAAGACGGAGGCAAATACATCGATTCTGCCGTAGCCATCGTCAAAGACCCTGAAACAAAAAACCGAAACATGTGCTTCCACCGTTTGATGCTGCTTGACAAAAACCACTTTGTTCCCAGACTAGTTGAAAGCCGCGGAACCGACACCATACTCACGAAGGCAGGCGGCGAACTTGAAATCGCATTTTGTATCGGCAACTCAACCGCTGTGCTTTTAGCGGCGGCAACATCACTGCCCAAAGGCGTCGATGAACTGGGTATGGCAAATGTGCTCGAAAAAATAGAGCTTGTGAAGTGCAAAACGGTGGACCTTGAGGTCCCCAAAGACTGCGAAATTGTTTTGGAAGGCAAAATCACCAAGGAGAAAGCCTCCGAGGGACCCTTCCTGGACCTGACGGGAACAATCGATAAGGTTAGGCAGCAGCCTATCACCGAAATCAAATGCATCACGCACAGGAAAAAACCCATTTACCAAACCATTCTTGCAGGCAGAAACGAGCACAAGTTCCTCATGGGCATGCCCAAGGAACCCACCATATTCAACGAAGTTAACAAGGTCTGCCAATGCAAAGACGTGTACATCACGCCTGGGGGATGCAGTTGGCTTCACGCGGTTGTGCAAATCCGCAAGCAGAACCCAGACGACGGCAAAAAAGCCATCGCCGCCACGTTTGAAGGACACAAATCGCTTAAGCACTGCGTTGTTGTGGATGAGGACATTAACATCTACGACCCCCACGATGTGGAATGGGCGATTGCCACGCGGTTCCAAGCCGACAAAAACACGGTTATCCTTTCAAATCAGCCGGGTTCTTCACTGGATCCGTCAGGCGACCTTTCCGAGGGCAAAAAAGCCACAACCGCCAAGGCAGGCTTAGACGCCACCACCCCAACTACCTCAACGGGTAAGGGCTTCACGAAGGAGCAGTACCGAAAGATTGATTTGAAAAACTTCCTATAATTCCCGCTATGCAATTAACTAAAGAAGAACAGCGGATGCTAGACGGCGAAGAAGGCTACGCCGCCCGCAAAAGCATGGAGATTCTCGTCGCGTTAGGTGACATCTTCGGCGCGGAAAGCCTCATCAAAGTCGGCTCCGTGCAGGTCGCAGGCGTGTCTTATCACAACCTTGGAGATGCGGGACTTGAATTCCTCAATGAACTTGCCAAAGACGGTAAAGTACGCGTTTTAACCACGTTGAATCCTGCGGGCATGGATTTAGAGAACTGGAAGACGCTGGGCATCAGCGAAGACTTTGCTGTTAAACAGAACCTTGTTATAGATGCGTTCACGAAGATGGGCATACTGGTCAGCTGCACTTGCACACCTTACCTCATCGGTAACCTGCCGCGGTACGGCGAACACGTCGCATGGTCCGAAAGCTCGGCGGTGACGTTTGCCAACAGCGTTTTAGGCGCCAAAACAAACCGTGAAGGTGGACCTTCAGCGTTGGCGGCGGCTTTCGTGGGCAAAACCCCCTGTTATGGGCTTCACCTTGACGAGAACCGCGTGCCCGACATCCACGTGCAAGTCAACGCCAACTTGTCAAAGCTGTCGGATTGGGGCGCATTAGGCTATGCCGTCGGTAAAAAGGCAGAAAACAAAATCTCCTACATAACAGGCATCAAAGAAGCCGAAGTAGACGAGCTGAAGAGTTTTTGTGCGTCGGTGGTGACCTACGGGGCGAAACCGCTGTTCTACATGAAGGGCATCACGCCCGCAGCGGAAACGGTTCAGCAGCCCAAAGACACCGTGACCATCGAGCAAAGCGATATCCAGAACGCCTACGACAACATAAACGACCCCGTCAGCGACATAGATTTCGTCTGCGTTGGCTGCCCCCACTGCAGCATCAAAGAAATAGCCGAAATCGCGGAGCTAATTAAAGGCAAAAAAGTCAACCCGAACACGGAGTTGTGGGTGGCTACGGCACGAACGGCAAAGCAGTTGGCAGACAAACGCGGCTACACTCAAGTTATCGAGGCGGCGGGCGGCAAGTTCGCGTGTGACACCTGCATGGCTGTGGCTCCGTTAAAGGGCAGGTTCAAAGCGCTGGCGACAACGTCGGCGAAAGGATGCTTCTACTCACGACATAATCTTATGAAAACTAAAATGGGCAGCCTC
>JAOZIE010000020.1:0-25210 GCA_026014485.1 Candidatus Bathyarchaeota archaeon | reverse complement strand
GGTGACAGGAAAATGGAACAACTAAAAGGCAGAATAATCTACAAAGGCAAAACCCAAGCCGAAGCGTTAGTCACAACCCAGCCTATCTCATTCTACGGCGGAGTCGACCCCAACACAGGCGAAGTACTTGAGAAGGGACATGAACTACAAGGGCAAAGCGTGAAGGGCAAAATCCTCGTTTTCCCCCAAGGTAAAGGCTCCACGGTAGGCAGCTACACGCTGTATCGACTCAAAAAGAACGAAGCGGCACCTGCAGGCATGGTGAACAGGGAATGCGAAACTATCGTGGCAGTCGGCGCCATAATCAGCGAAATCCCCTTCGTGGACAAAGTAGACATCGGCAAAATCAAAACGGGCGATAAGGTCAAAATAGAAAACGAAACCATCACCATACTATAGTAAACCGAAAAAGAATTTATTCGAAGACGCCCAGATGCGGGAAACCTCCGTTGCGCTCTGGTAATGCTTTTCAATGAGTGCCCCAATATTCAGGTGAAGGAGCGCAAACAAGTTGAGCGAGGCAAAACCCACAATACTCAAACTCGGCGGGTCCGTAATCACCGACAAAGACGGAGAACTAGCCGCAAAAACTGAAGTTATAAACCGCATAGCTGAAGAAATAAAACGTGCCGACATGGATAACCTTGTCATCGTGCACGGGGGCGGCAGTTTTGGTCACCCCACCGCGCAGAAGTACGGCATCAAAGACGGCTTGAAGGAGCCCTCGCAGAAAGTCGGTTTCTCCGAAACCCACCACGTCATGACGGTGCTGAACGGGTTAATCATGGATGCGTTGGTGTGGCATGAAATTCCATCGTTAAGCATCACACCGTCCACGTGCATCATGACCGAGAATGGGCGAATCAAATACTTTGATGATACGGTTCTTTGTAGCTGCATGAAAATGGGTTTTGTCCCTGTTCTCTACGGCGACGCCGTTTTAGATGAGAAACTTGGGTTCACCGTGCTTTCAGGCGACCAGCTGGTGGCTCATTTGGCCTTGAAGCTGAAGGCACAGAAAATCGTGGTGGGCGTCGACACCGACGGCTTGTACGAGGCAGACCCCAAAGTGAACGCCTCCGCTAAACCGTACCTACGCCTGAATCTAGAGCAGTTGAAGCGTGTTCAAGCCAAAATCAGCGGAGCCCAAACCACCGACGTCACAGGCGGCATGGCAGGGAAAATTGCTGAGTTAATCCCAGCTGTGGAGGCAGGAATCAGCGTGCAAATAATCAACGCCACAAGAAACCTCCGCGTGCTCCGAGGTTTAACTGGCGAACGGATAGAGGGCACAATAATCGAGAAGGCGTAAAATTGTCAGAAGAGACCCCGAAGCGGAAAGCAGAACACATAAAAATCTGCTTAGAAGAAAAAGCCCAAGCTAAACAAGCCACCACGGGCTTTGCAGATGTCCACTTCGTACACAGGGCTCTTCCAGAAATCGACAAACAAAAAATCGACCTGTCCACCTACCTTTTCGGACACAAATTCAACGCCCCCATAATTGTGGAAGCTATGACGGGGGGAACGGCGGAAGCTGAAAAAATCAACGCCAACATAGCCATAGCCGTGGAGAAACTGGGGCTTGGCATGGGCGTCGGAAGCCAAAGAGCCGCCGTGGAAAACCCAAAGCAAACCGAAACCTTTACGGTTACCAGAAAGAAAGCGCCAAATGCCTTCTTAATCGCCAACATAGGCGGCGTGCAGCTTGTCCACGGCTACGGCGTAAGGGAAGTCAAGAAAGCTGTGGAGATGATTGACGCCGACGCCGTTGCAATTCACTTGAATGCACTACAAGAAGCCGTGCAGCCGGAGGGGCAAACAAATTTCGAAGGCATCCTCGAAAAAATCTGCGAAGTCGCTGGCGAACTGGATGTTCCCGTTATCGTTAAGGAAACGGGCTGCGGCATCTCAGCGGAAGAAGCAAAAAAGCTTGAAGCTGCAGGTGTGCAAGCCATCGATGTGGGCGGCTTGGGCGGAACCAGCTTTGCAGCCGTCGAGTACTTCCGTACCGAAGAGGACCCCAGTAGCGTGGAGCATTTCTTGGGGGAAGTCTTCTGGGATTGGGGTATCCCCACTGCGGTGAGTTTGGCGGAAACTACTCAGGCAGTGAAGATTCCAGTTGTGGCTTCAGGCGGCATCCGAGACGGTTCTGAGGTGGCTAAAGCGTTGGCGTTCGGTGCATCTTTAACGGGGCTTGCCCAGCCCGTTTTGGAGGCAGCAAACAAAGGCGCCTTGGAAACTGAGAGCCTTCTTTCACTTCTAATTGAAGAATTACAAAACGTGATGTTCCTTGTGGGCGCCCAGAACACGCTAGAGTTGGTGAAGGCACCTCTGGTTATTAGGGGCGAAACAGGAAGATGGCTAAAAATCAGGGGCATCGACATTAAAGGTTACGCTAAAAGAGGGGCAAAGTAAACCTTGGATATCGAAAAGTTCCTCGCCGAAAAGGCGCCGTTGATAGATAAGACCATAGAGAAGTATATTCCCAGAGAATTCAGTAAAGAGGCTATTCTTTTCAAAGTTAATCCCCCCAAATACTGTTGTAACGTAGAGACCCTAAACAAGGCAGTCGCTGACCCCATTTGGGATATGCTGGACCGAGGAGGAAAACGCTGGCGCCCCGCCCTGTTTCTGCTCATCTGCGAGGCACTTGGCAAAGACGCAAACGGATGCTTAGACTTTGCCGTAATACCCGAGGTTGTTCACAACGGCACGCTTGTGATTGATGACCTTGAGGATTCTTCTGAGGTGCGTAGAGGAAAACCGTGCACTTACAGGCTTTTTGGCGTGGACATCGCAGTTAACGCGGGAAACGCCATGTACTATTTGCCTCTTGCGCCGTTGATGGAGCAGAAAAGCAGCCTTTCCGCTGAGAAGCTGCGGGACATTTACGAAATTTACGTGCAGGAGATGATTAACCTCAGCATCGGGCAAGGAATGGATATCGCGTGGCACCGCGGCTTAGCCAACGCAGATGAGATAGCTGAGGAAGATTACCTGCAGATGTGTGCCTACAAAACGGGCACGCTGGCGCGTATGGCAGCCAAAATCGCCGCCGTGCTATCAGATGGTAACGCGGAGGTTGTGAAGAAGCTGGGAACCTTTGCCGAGAGCATTGGCGTCGCGTTCCAGATGCAAGATGACATTTTGGATTTGACGGGTGCTGAGTTCGCCGTGAAGAAAGGCGGCTTGGGGCAAGATATCACCGAGGGCAAACGTACGCTTATGGTTATCCGAACCCTGAAAACCGCCACCCCCGAAGACAAAAAACGCCTAATCGAAATTCTTAACATGCACACCCCAGAACAGGAGCGGCGTGACGAAGCCATAGCCATCATGCAGAAAAACGGCGCCTTCGAATACGTGAAAAAGAAAGCTGATGCCATGGTGGAGGATAGCTGGAGAGAAGTGGACAAGCTGCTGAAACCTTCAGAGGGCAAGGAAAAATTAAAAGCCTTCGCGGAATTCTTGATTAAAAGAAGCATCTAGCTTCACGAGCGCAAAAGTTATGCTACGAGAAAACGGGGAACTTAGAGAACTTATCCGAAAAACCGCGCTGTTAAACGCCGTGCAACATGGAGGCAAAGCGCAGACAGGAGCCATTCTGGGAAGGATTCTGGGCGAAAAAGCCGAGCTTCGCACACAAGTCAAGGAGCTGTCGGCGGTTATCAATGAGGTTCTGGGCGAAGTTAACAGTCTTCCAGTGGAGGAGCAGAAGCGGATTGTCTTGGAGAAGTGGCCGCAAACCCCCAAGAAAGAAAAAGCCGAGGAAAAACGGCTTCCTCCCCTGCCTAACGTTGACGAGGTTAAGCAGGTTGTAACGCGGTTTTCGCCAAACCCTGACTGCGTTCTGCACTTGGGTTCTGCACGGGCGATTCTGCTAAGCCACGAATACGCACGCGTGTACAACGGGAAATTTGTACTGCGGTTTGAAGACACCGACCCGAAAGTGAAGCGGCCTAGCTTGGAGTTTTATGATTATATCCGCCAAGACCTTGCTTGGCTGGACTGTAAAGTAGATGAAGAGTACATCCAAAGTGACAGAATCCCCATCTACTATGAGTATGCAAAACGGCTAATCGGCGACGGCAACGCATACGTCTGCACGTGTGTGCCTGATGAGTTCCGAGAGAAAACGGTGAATAAGGAACCGTGTCCGTGCCGTGACCTTTCGCCTCAAGAGCACTTGGAGCGGTGGCAGCAGATGCTGGACGGCGGCTACCCTGAGGGTTCGGCGGTTGTCCGCGTTAAAACCGACTTGAATCACCCAAACCCTGCTGTTCGGGATTGGCCTGCCCTGCGCGTCATAGACTCGGCGAAGTATCCGCATCCCCGTGTCGGCAGCAAATACCGCGTCTGGCCGCTCTATAACATGGCGGCGGGCGTAGATGACCACCTGTTGGGAATCACCTACATCATCCGCGGCAAAGAGCACCTGACTAACGGTGTCCGCCAAGAATATCTGTACAGGCATCTGGGCTGGGAGTACCCGCAGGCGATTCACTATGGCAGACTCAAAATCACAGGGGCTTTTCTGAGCAAATCTAAAATCGTGGAGGGCGTTAAAAGCGGCGAATTCGCGGGGTGGGATGACCCGCGGCTGGCAACGTTTGCGGCTTTGCGGAAGCGGGGGATAACGGCTGAAGCCATTAAGAAAATGATTGTGGACGTTGGACCTAAACCCGCTGACGTGACGCTTAGCTGGGAGAACCTCTACAGCTACAACCGCAAAATCCTTGACCCCCAATGCGACCGCTACTTCTTTGTGGCGGACCCTGTCAAATTAACAGTTAAGAATGTGCCGAAAGCGTTTGACGTGAAGCTTCCGCTGCATCCAGAGAAGCCCGAGGGAGGCGTCAGAGAATACACGGTTACACCCACTGGGGAAGAGGCGGCGGTCTCGGTTTGGATTGCAAAAACAGACGCGGCAAACATGGAGGGGGGCAAAGTCGTGCGGCTCATGGAGCTCTTCAACGTCAAAATCGAGGCAGCCTCTGATGCGGCGGTTCAGGCGGTTTTCGTCAGCGAATCCTACGAAGACGTACGTAAAGTTAGGGCGCAGCTGATTCACTGGATACCTGTCGGCGAAGAGTTCCCCTGCAGCGTGGTTATGTCTGATGCGTCGTCGGTTGCGGGTTTTGCGGAGGGTGCCTGCAAAAAGTTAAAGCCAGACGCAGTAGTACAGTTTGAACGGTTCGGCTTCGTGCGGATAGATGCAGCCGCAGAGAAACTGGAGGCGTACTACGCACACAAATAGCGGAGGAGAAGCACATGCGAAAACAGCAAAAAATCATAATTTGGCCCACATACTTCGACGCGGGCAAAACCCGAATGAAAGGGCGAAGAGTCCCCAAAAATCTTGCAGTGCCAGCCCCCAAAAGCTTGGAAATCGAAGCAGCCGCGGCAAAGCTGGGGTTGGAACCCGAACTTATCCCCGACAAGGGCTACCCCAAGACGCCGTGGAACAAAATGGGCATGGTGCTTGTGGAGAAGCAGGACTCAAAAGAGCAGGTTATAAACCGAATCGCCAAACAACTGCAGAAAACACGAAACGAAGCGCCCAAACAGCAACATTAGCAGTCACCTTGGCTTTTCGCCAAATTCCCAGATCACCCTGTTTTTAGGCTTCTCTATTTGGATGCTAATATTGATTCGATGCAAAAACCTATAGAGGATAGGGTGATTTGTGCGCAGTTTTTCTTGTGTCAAGAATTCTTTACAAACACGCTTAAGAACAGCCCAGCGCCGTCAATGATTGGTGACTAAGGATTGAAAACAGCATCCGCCACAGTAGCCCTCCTGACCACGGTTTTTTGCGCCTTAATTTGCACATCAGGTTTAGGCTCAGCCCAGACGGGCACGAACGTTTCAGGCATATTAACCGCAGACACCATCTGGACAAAAGCCAATAGCCCATACAGCCTTACTGGACCTGTAGCCGTAAACGTGGGAGCAACTTTGACGATTGAAAGTGGAGCCACCGCTAACCTGAACGGTTTCTACATACAAGTAAACGGCACCTTGCAGGCGCAAGGAACCAGCACTGAACAGATACGTCTAACGGATGGCTCGGTTGTGTTTACTCCTCTGAGTTCCAGTTGGAACGAGCAGAACAGTTCGGGAAGCATAATTGCCAACGCCGTCTTAAACAACACCTCGGTATCCATCAACGATGCTTCGCCTAAAATTAGCCAGAATACAGGTTACGGAGTCACCGTTGACGGAGGCTCACCCGTAATATCAAACAACATAATCCACGCGGTCCAACTAAACGGCGGCTCACCCACAATAACATACAATAACGTGACAAGTACTACTGCAGGCGGCTTTGGCATTCGTGGCGGGGCACCTGTAATCTCGCATAACGTAATCCACTGCAGAATCATAGCAACGCGAGGCTCACCCGTAATATCAAAAAATTTAATTTCCGATGGAATACACGCGGACATGGCTTCAGGGTCAATCACAATTTCTAATAACGAAATAATATCTAATGATTTCAGGATAATCTATGTTCAGGGAATCCACGCGGAAATCTCAAACAACAGACTTGTCGGTAGCGGTTTGAGGTATGGCATACAGGTTCTTGGAAGCCTCAGCAGCGCCTCAATTTACGGCAACATAATCGTTGGCTGCTCAGAAGGCATTGTTGCAGACAGGGCAGGAACAGTGCCAATTGTCAGGAACGTTATTTCTGGCAACGATGTGGGAATAAGACTTCTTGACTATACAGAAAACGCAACCGTTAAAGACAACGCCATAACGGGCAATTCCGTAGGAATCTACTGTAGTCTACCTTCAGCAACCATAGTAAACAATAACATCGAAGGCAACACCAAAATAAATTTCCAACTGGCAACCGCAAATAACATGACCGTTGCCGATAACTGGTGGGGTACAACCGACACCCAAGCAATAAACCAGTCAATCCGCGATTTCAAAAATGACTTCAACTTGGGCTTTGTCAGCTTTGTTCCGTTCTTAACTGAACCAAACCCAAAAGCACCACCTAACCAAAACACCACCCCCGAAGCATCCCCAACGCCTTCATCTTCGCCAATAGCAACTCCCGTGCCAACGCAGACCCCTACCGCTTCGCCAAGTCCGTCACCTTCCCCGAGCCAAACGGCACCGCCCAGCCAAACAATCGAAGCCCAAACGCCCTCTCCGACACCAACAGGCTACACTGTGACGCCGTCTCCAACGGGCACCAGCAGCCAAAACCCACCCCAAAACAGGCTATACATAGTGATTGTCGTGCTCTCTGTAGCCGTAACCGTATTGTCAGCGGCAGTTGTTATGCTTCTTCGCAGAAAAACCTGCCACCAACCGAGTTCAGAGCCATAAACCCAAACTGAAGAAAACTTAAAAAAAACTGTCAGTTACCGTCAATTGCCCCGAAAGCAGAAAACTATAGGGGGAGGTCGCTATTGGCGTTTTCTGCAGCCAAAAACATGTAGAAAACATAGGAGATACAGTTAGGTCTAAAAAGTAAGCTAACTACACCGAATCAAGAAAAAACATGTAAGAAGAAGTTGGGGTTTAGGCTTTTTCTTCTTTGCCGCTGACCAAGATGGCGTTTATGACACCGTCATTTCCTGGGCGGCTGGTAACTTTTGCCATGCCTAAGCCAGTTTCTATTTCCGCGCCCTTCGTAATCACGCCTCTGCGGTTGTAGTCCACGTTGGCGGGGTTTCGGACAACACGAAGAATTTCGGTTTTCTCTGTTTTGCCGCTTTTAACATCTGTAACTGATGCGTACTTGGCTTTCAGCAGCTTGACTTTCTGGTTGCAGCCATAGCCGTTTGTGAATTTGCGTTTCGTTTCGCCCAGCGTGGTTTCAGCTGGGAACGTGCCCTGCTCGTACTTTCGTTTAACGCGGTAAACCCGTTTTCTTCCGCCGCTGTTTTTCTTCTTATGTAAGTTTCCGTGCCAGACTGACATTTCATTTTCCCTTTTGAACTGTTTCGAGTGTTCAGTTAGAACCGCGGTTTTAGATATAAACGTATCCGTTCCTAAGGCTGCTGCGCGTTCTTGAAAGCTTCGCCAAAGATGCGTTTCAGATCCCGCTTCAAAGACGGCGTGTCCTGAGTTAACCCGAAGTAATCCGCGAAGTAATCCGTAGTCCGCAGAACAATGGAACGCCCGTTCCGCTCCGTCGCCACCAAACCCATCTCCTTAAGCATCTTCAGGTGACCATACGCATGTTGCCCCCGCACCTCGATGACCCGCTTCGAAGTAATCGGCTGCCTGTAAGCCACGTAGCTAAGCGTCTTAAGCGGACCAGCAGAAAGCAAAGGACGATTCACAAGTTTCTTAACCAACGGCGTAAACTCAGCTTTCACCTGCATCACAAACCGCTCGTCCTTCAGCCGAAGAATCTCCATCGACGTGTTTCGGGAGGCGTACTCTGCTCGGAGAGCGTCAACCAAACGCTCTGTTTTTTTCTTGGACCGCGTACTTACAACTGAGCAGAGCTCGTTAACGTCCAGTGGGCGACCCGCAACGTATAAGGCAGCCTCCAGCAGAACCAGGTCATGCTGTTGCTTCTCTTCGGCGTCTGAGCTCTTCTCTGGCGCAGGCATCTGAGGCTGCTCTGTTTTCTTGGTTTTCTTATTCGAGTTTGATGTCTGGTCTTTGTTTTCCAACTTTCAGGTTCCCCACAGTAATGTAAACTTCCTCGGTTTCCTCATCCTGCCACAAAGTCACTAAGCCATCTTGAGCAAGGAAAAGCAGAAGAATAAACGTGCGTACCGCTTCAATTCGGACAAGACCCTTAATCAAGTTTGAAAACTGAATTATACCCGCGCCCTTCACGATGTCCATGAGGTGCGCGTACAGCTTGTCCATCTGCGATTCAAGTTCCGCCATGAACTTGTCAAACTGAGGCATCAGGTCAGAGGCTTGCGGAAGCACAGGCTGAGAAACAACTTTGTCTAAGGCAGGCAGTTTTTCGCCCTTCAACACTTCATCCAAAACATCCAACAGATGCTGAATAGTTGTGGAAGTCAATTCGTGCCTCAGCGGCAGAAACAGCGGCGGCGGAACAAAATCAGTCGGAGGTTTAGGCGGCGCAGGAGGCTCCTGAAGCGTAAGCAGAAGCTTAGACTTCATCAGGTAAATTAACGCAGAAGAATCTAAGGCGACACCTGAAGCTCGGAAATCAATTTTTCCCATGCGCTCCATTTCAGACAGAAACTGCCTGAGCAGAAAAGCGATGTTTATGCTCCACGGCGTAAGCTTCTCCAACCGGTTTATGTCAAAGAGTATGTTAATGGGAGGACGCAGATAGAAGGGCTTCCGAGGGGAGGTCTCCGTCAACGCGCTGCCTCCATGAATTTAGCTGAGATGACGGCTGAAACCCCGTTGCGTTCGTAGACGCCGTAGACTTTCTGGGCTTTATTCACCATTTCAGGCTTAAGAGTGACAACTATAAACTGTGTTCTCTCGGACTCCGACAAAAACAACTCCGCAAGCTTGGTGGTGTGAAAAGCGTCCAAGTGTGCGTCCACCTCGTCAAACACATAAAACGCTGCAGGCGAGAAATCCTTCAGAGCGAAAATAAAGGCAACTGCAGAAACGGAGCGTTCTCCACCGCTGGCACCGCTCACAACGATGCTGGGCTTGTCGGGGAACTGCACAATCATGTCTATGCCGCCCACGAAGGGTTCATCAGGGTTCTCCAGCTTCAACGTGGCGTTTCCGCCGCCTGTGAGGTTGGCAAAGTACTTGGTGAGGTTAGCGTTAATCTTCTCAAACGCATCCATGAAGATCCTGCGTTTCTTGGCTTCAATCTGGTCCATGAACTGCACGATGGCTTGTTTTTCCCGCTCCAACTCGTTCAGACGCATGGACAACTCGCGGTACCTTGAGATTTGCTCCGCATAGTGGGAAAGGGCAAGCTGGTTTACGCCGCCGATTCTGTCCAACTCGAAACGCATCATCTGGATGGTGGTCTGTGCCTCTTCAACCTGTTTTTGCGCGGTTTCCAACGGCGCATCGTAACCGAGCTGCAGAAGCTGATTCTGGTACTGCCCCAACTGCAAGCGCGAGGTCTGCAGGGTTAACTGAAGCTGATTAAACAGGCGTTCCGCTTGTTCATACTCCGAGTCCATCGCGCGAAGTTGCACGTCGATGCTGTCAATTTGGGAAGTGAACTTCTTGGAATCCTCCCTTGCGGAAAGCACAGCGTTTGAAAGCTCAACGCGGCTTTTCTCCTGAACCACCAACTCCTCCTTCACGGCGTCCCTTTCCTGAGAGGCTTCGACAACGTCTTTTTCGACTTTGCGTTGCTGCTGGTCCAGTTTCGAAAGCTGGATTTTGCTGTTCTGGTAACCTACCCGCAAAACATTATCGAACTTTGACTGGCACGTGGAGAACTCAGTCTGAACAGAGCCAAGCTTCTGCCGCAGAGTGTTTATTTCTTCGCCAAGGGTTTCCCGCTTAACCTCCAACTCCTGTATGTGCCCAACGTCGGTTTTCCGCCTGAAATCCGCAAGTTCAACCTGAAACTTTGCTGTTTCCTTCTTGATGGAGTCTCTTTCCAACTTGTATAAGCTCATACGGCCCTTCTCGGCTTCAATCTCTTTCCCGATACGGTTACGGAACTTTTCGACCCGCCTTAAGCTGACCCGCGTCCGTTTAACACTGCGTTTCACGCGGATGATTTCCCTATCCAACGTGGCAATTGCCTCAGAAATCCGAGTAATTTCAATGCGGGAGCGGGCAATTTCCTCCTCGAAGGTTTCGATGTCGCTTCCCCGCTGGGTAAGATGCATCTGGAGGGCTTTGACGGCTTCATCGAGGCTTTTGATGGCGTTTTCGCTTGGGATAATCGTGGAGAAATCAATCGGCGCACGGTAATAGCCGCCTTCGAAAGCGCCAGGCTCGTAGAGGTCACCGTTGACCGTTACCGAGCGGAAGCCTTCGTTTGAGAGGGCAAACGCGGTTCGGTCATCAGCAACCACCAACGTGTCGCCGAAAACGTAGGTTGCCGCGGTCTCGTTGCTTTTTTCGCATTTCACAAATGCTGAAGCGACGCCTATGATGCCTTCGCGTGTGGGGGGCTGGAACACCTTGGGGGTGGATACGCCTTGCAACGGGATTATCTTGACTCTGCCCAGCTTCATTTTCCGCAGGGTTTCAGTACAGGTGAAAGCCGCATCTATGTCCCGCACGACCAAGGCGTCTAGCCAGCCGACGGCTGCGGCGTCTAAGGCTTTCTTGAAGCTGCGGTCAATCTTTATCAGGTTCCGCAGTCGCCCGTAAACTCCCGTGATGGCGCCTAAATCTCCCAGTTCCTCGATGCTGCGCAACGCCTTCTCTTCAGCCGCCACGGTTTCCGCGAGCTCCCGCTGAGTGACGAACTCTATAACTGCCTCCTTGGCGGAGTTTGCTATCTTGCCTGCCTCAGTGATTTCTCTTTCCGCAGACTCCTTTTGGCTCTGCCTTCTCTCGATGATTCGCTCTAGGTTCTTAAGCTGAACTTTCTGTTCTCGTTGAACCTTTTCTAGTTCAGTCAGTGATTTTTCAACTTCAGCCAGAGACGTCGTAAACCGCTCTTTTCGGGCGCTTAGCTCCCGCAATCTGCCCATGCTGGCTTTGATGGAGGTTTTGCCCTTGGTGAACTCTGACCTCAGATAAGCCAACCGCCTGTTGTAGCCTTCTATGCGTAACTCGATTTCTCGGGTTTTCTTGCTGTTTTCCCCCAGATTCGCCCACAACTGCGAGGTTTCCTGCGCAAGGGCTTCATGCTCAACAGCTTTGGCTTCTACTTGGGCTTGCAGTCCCTCAAATTCGGCACGTTGCTTTCGAATGTTCAGACGGTTCTGCTGGATTTCGCTGCGGAGATTCTCGTACTGCTGCTGACTGTTTTCTCTGATACGTTTGAGGCTTTCAAGGCTGGCTTGCCCAGAGCTTATCTTTGAATTCAACTCCGTCAGCTTCGACTTCAACTCGCCAACCCTGATTTGAACCTTCATCACTTGGGAGCCGCCATCTTCAACAATTTCCGAACTAAGCCGCCGCCATTCACCTTCAACTTCCCGCCGTTTGTTTCGGTGCCCGTCGCGAAGTTCCCGCAGTTTGTCAGCTTTAGCTTTGGCTTTTTCAGTTTGAGCCGTGGCGTCCTCCACTTTTTTGGTGAGCTGGATGATTTCGTGGCTGACCTTGATGGCTTCGAACTTTTTGATTTCGGTTTGGATGAAGGTGTAGCGTTGAAGTTGATTGCGTTCTCGTTCAAGGTCGTCGAGGCGTTTTTGAACTTCGTCGATTCTGCCCATCGCGGTTCGGATGGATATGTCGGCGGTGCGGAGTTTCTCTTCTGCACCTGCTTTTTCAGCGTCGTACTGTGCGATGCCGACTAGGTCTTCGATTATTTTTCGGCGTTCAGGCGGCGTAATATCAGTTAGACGGGTAATGGTGCCCTGAGGAATGATGTTCTGGCTGGCGCTGCTTATCCCCGCCACCGAAAGAATCTCTAAAATGTGTTGGCGGCTGATTCTTCGGCCATTTAACCTGTAAACGCTTTGTCCGTTACGGTATACTTCGCGGCTGACTGTAACGGTGTTTGTGTCCACGGGCATGACGCCATCTGAGTTGTCGAATTGTATGATGACTTTTGCCATACGCGATTTTTCTAAGCGGGCTTTTTCGCTGCCGTGGAAGATAAGTTTGGAAGAGTTTTCTGCACGAAGCCGACGGGTACTAAGCTCGCCTAAACTAAAGAGCAGCGAGTCCATGATGTTGGTTTTGCCGCTGCCGTTGGGTCCAGTTATAGCTGTGAAGCCCTTGTCTAAGTTTACTTTTACGGTTTGCGGTCCGAATGACTTGAAGCCTTTCAGCTCTATTCTTTTAATATAGGGCATTCACGTTGCGCTCTCGCTGTCTGCTGGAAGCGTGTAATTTGTTAGTTAAACAATTCCGTCTACATTCTTATAAAAGCTTATACAATAAATCAACTTTAAAGCAGCACCCGAGAAAAACAAGTTGCCACCAAATTACGAGACCCAACTTTTTTCGCGGTCGCGCCAGCCCACTTAATCATTATCGCCTGCAACTGCCAACTTGGGAAAAAATTGGGGCGCTAAGCAGTTGCCTAAGTTTTTCTAAAACGATGCCCTTCAGTCTGCTTCGCTAATGTCTCTTGTGTCCTGATGTGGGTTATGTGGGAGAGAACAAAATTCTGTTCCGCGAGAGCCTTGAAAACTAGGTCGTGGAAGGCAGCGGTCAAGTTGCCTCCGTAGTAGGGCTTCACGATTTTCTCTGCGAATTCGGAAAGCAACGATGTGGAGACGTTATGGAATGTTAAATCTACCAGAAGGTCATCTTTTATGGTTGAAACGGCATTTTTCTCTGTCACGAGCAATCACCTGTTGCCCCGCGTTATAGCGTAAATGGTTAAAAAGAAAACTGCTCCAACGACACACTGATGCAGGGGAGAGAGGGGAGTGAAAGTGAAGCTTCAAACAGAATCCCAGTTTTCTTGTTGTTGCCAAAAAATTCGCCTCTAAATGCATAAAAGGCAAATATTCAAAGAACCAACATCATGTTGAAAAATCAGATTAAAACTGGAAAATTATTAATATTACGCTGAGAACTTTTCTGTGAAAAAGGTGCGATGTAAATGAGTTTTTTCAGGTTAGGTATGGATAGCATCCAAGAAGTTCTTGTGCTCGCGTTGATGCTGATTTTAATCGTCGCCGTTGTGTACTCTGGCATCGGGTGGAACTACAAGGTAGGCATCGGAGCCTTGGTTGTCACGCTAATCTTTGTATCTACGGTGGCAAATCAAGCGTTGAAGCAGCAACGGGAAGAAGAGAAAAAGCGCCTAAAAAAATAACAGACGTTACTTAGGCTTGAGTCTTATCCGTTTGTTTGAACCACTAATTCAGCGTTGAGTCTTTGCCGCAAGCCATTTTTTTCTTTGGTTAGGTGAATTCTTTTCTCTGGAAAAGCAGCAGGCCCAAGATGAAAGTTATGATGAAGTACACGGCCATTATTGCTATGCCTTGAGGGATAGTCGCGGTGTAAGTGGTGAGGTTTAGGGGACCAGCTTCGAGTACTGTGATGTGGGGAGGGTAAGGCACCAAGAACACGTTAGAAATTATCGCAGCCCCGTAAGTTAATATGAACCATGGTTCTACGTGGGCAAGCGCTCCGGCGACCAACTCGATTATTCCAAAGACGAATAGGAACAGGATAACGGTTGTTAGGATAGCGATGGAACTGCTTTTGAAGACGGCGCTAAAGAAGAATGTGAAACCGAGAACGCTCACCAGATACAGCCACGTGAAAAGCACGGACTCCCAGAATTCAATGGGGATGTCCAATCCAAAGTAGGCTATACCGTTGCCAAGGGTTATGACTGTGAAAACGCCCAGGATAATAGTGGAGGCAAGAAAAGCGGCTAACCATTTTCCAACGTAAATAGAGGACCGATTAATGGGGTTAGGAATGCCAAAGTAACCTGTTTTATTCTGGAATTCACCTGAAATGGCATCGCCCCCAAAGAAGATTCCTGAAAGGATGACAACAAACGTAGTAACGCTGCCCCACCAGTTGCCGTAAAAGTTAAGGCTGGTGCCGCCTCTGAAGCCAGGAGGATTATAGTAGCCAACCGCGAAGGTCAACAGAAACCCAATTAGAAGGGTAATAATTGCAAGCACAAGAAATCTTCGGGATCTGAAGTAATCAAGAAAAGTATACTTCGTGATTATACCGACCTGTGCAATGCTGCTCGGCACAACGTTTCCTGAAGAGGGGTAGGTTTCACTCATGTTTATCACAACGTTGCCTTTATCAATTTAAGATAAGCGTCTTCAAGCTCAGAAGACGAGGGCTTGTAGCTAACAACTCCTATGTTCAAACGCACTAAATCGCCCAGAAGCCGCTCCTGAACCGCCAAGTCTCCGCTAAACCGTATGCTGAGGGTCTTGCCGTCTTTCTTTTTTACACTCAAAACATCAGGAAGTCCAGCGATAGTGCCATCAAGCAAGGCGTCGTCAACAGGGCGATTTAGTCCAACTTCCACAAGATTTTCGCCTCCAGAGAACTTTGCGGTCACGTTCGGAATGGTATCATAAATCATGAGCTTGCCGTGGTCGATAATGGCGACTTCATCACATACCTCTGCAACTTCGCTTAAGAGGTGAGAACTCATGAAAATAAGCCGCTTCTTCCCCTTCAAAGACTTCACGATGCCCCTAACTTCGCTCATGCCTCGGGGGTCCAAACCAGTTGTTGGCTCATCCAAAATAAGGATACTGGGGTTGCTGAGAAGGGCAGAAGCAATGCAGATTCTCTGTTTCATGCCTTTAGAGAATTTACCGACCCGTTTGTCAATCCACTTTTCCATACGGACTTCTGAAATCGCCGCCTCGATGCTCTTGGTGCGCTCTGCAGCAGGCACGCCTCTGATTTCCGCAATCATCATGAGTGCTTCTCGCGGCGTCAACGAAGGATAAATTTCAGGGGTTTCAATCAGCGAGCCGACAGAGGCTAACGCTTCCCTCTTGTGAGTGTGGACGTTTACCCCGTTTATCAGAGCTTGCCCCGATGTGGAACGAATTAAGTCAGTGAACATCTTCAGGGTAGTTGTCTTTCCTGCGCCGTTTGGTCCCAGAAAACCGACGCATTTTGAACCTTCGATTTTCAGGTTCAAGTTAGAAACGGCTGGGAATTCGCCGAATCTTTTGGAAAGGTTCACCGCTTCAAGAGATGGATTCGCCAAGGCACCACACCAGTTTTAAACACACTTTATCCCCATATTTTTATCTTGTCATCATCCTTCTGAACACAGGCACTGCGATTGCAGTCATGACTGTCCCGAACACAACCAACACGATTAGCTCGGTGGATATCTCGGGGATTCCTGCGCCTAGAACCATGACTTTTCTTAGAGCGTCAGCAGCGTAGGTCAGCGGCAGAAACTTGGAGATGCTTTGCATGAACCAAGGCATCTGCTGAATAGGGAAGAACACTCCGCTGAGGAACATCATCGGGAACATCAACGTCATCATAAGCATCTGCGCGGTCTCTTGATCCTTGGTGAACGAGGTAATCACGATGCCTAAGCCGACGAAGCTGAACACACCCAGCAAAAGCAACCCGAACACCAGCAGGATATTCCCGTGGATAGTAACCCCGAACAAGCCAACCGCTAACGCAAGTATAATCGCGCCTTGAATTAAGCCGCGTGCAGTCTGCCCCAGCGTCTTCCCAAGTATTATGGAAAGCCTGTTGATTGGGGCAACCATCATCCCGTCCATGGTGCCGATCTCTTTCTCCTGTGAGATAGCCACAGGTAACCCAGTCATGACGCTCATCATCACGGTCATAGCCATGATGCCGGGGGCGATGAAGTCAAAGTAGCTGGTGCTCCCTGAAACAATACCTTCCAACTGAATTGTATATGGTTTAACGATGGGTAACGAATTTTCTTGGGTGATAGAGGAATTCAGCATCTGCACATTCTGCTGAGCCATCAAGGTGCCTATTTGGTCAACGTATGCCTGTGAGTAGCCCTGAATCTGCGCGGATATCTGCGGGTTAGACTGGTCAGTAACCACAATCACGGTTCCCTGCTGCCCAGTGAGGATGCTTTCAGAGAAGTTGCTGGGAATCACGATGCCGCCTTCCAGTTCGCCTCTTTGAACCATACTCTTGACTTCTTCTATGCTTGAAGCATTGGAAAACTGCAGGAAATGTGTTTGAGTGTTAATTTGCTGTAAGCCCATAATGAAAGCTTGACTTGGAAGTGTGGTGTTAGCGAAACCTGAATCCTCGTTTACGATTGCAACGGGGAAGTTGTTTCCTCCGCCGTTAGAGGGGTAAATGAAGCCGACCATAACCATCATGAACAGCGGCATCACTACGAGCAGAACCAAACCTAGTCTGTTTCTGAAAAGTTCCGTTAGGTCTTTCCAAGCGATTCTGGAAGAGTGGGAAAGCAAAGTTTTTGCGCCCATGAATCTCACCTACCTCTCCCTTTCTGGGGCACTCCAAACTTGCGGTGCTCCTGCGGTATCTTCTGATCCGCCGCATCCCTCACTTGGTGACCAGTAATGTGTAGGAACACGTCTTCAAGTGTAGGCTGCAGATTCTGCATGGAAGTAATTTTTCCGTTTTCCTTTCGCACCATGTCGATTACGGAGTCGAATGCTTCGGAGCCGTGAACAATAATTCGAAGGTGAAGGGAATTCTCCTGTGTAACCGCGTCTACGCAGTCAAGCTCTCTGATGGCAGAGATTAGGTCCTGTGTAAGGTTGGCTATTTCCAGACTTATTATGGTAGTATCCTCTCCTGAAATAAGCTTCTTCAAATTCGTCGAAGTGTCTAAAGCCACGATTTTACCGTGGTCCACGATGGCTATGCGGTCACAAAGCAAATCCGCATCAACCATCATATGCGTCGTGATGACTACGGTGGTGCCGTTTTCCCTGTTAAGAGTCTTAATGAACTCACGAATCTCAACCGACGACTGAGGATCCAGCCCCAACGTGGGTTCATCCAAGAAAAGCACCTGCGGCATGTTAAGCAAGGCGCGAACCACATTCATCCGTTGCCGCATACCCGTAGAAAACGTACCCACCTGAGCGTTCTTCCACTTGGTAAGTTGAACAAGAGCCAACAACTCATCTATGCGTTTGTTTAAAACATCCTTAGGGATGTTAAAGAGGCTGCCGAAAAACCACAGGTTCTCCTTTGCGGTGAGGCGGTTGTACATTATCATTTTCTCTGACACGATGCCGATTAGCTTGCGCACTTCGGTGTCGTGTTTTACGATGTCAAAGCCGCCTATGGTGGCTTTTCCCTTTGTGGGTCTAGCCAGAGTGGAGAGCATACGCAGGGTGGTGCTTTTGCCTGCGCCGTTTGGACCGAGAAGACCAAAAACTTCGCCTTTCTTCACGTCAAAGGAGATGTTATCAACGGCGGTAAATTTGCCAAAGGTCTTTGTTAGGTTTGTAACCTGAATGATAGGTTCATTGTCGTTTTGCATTGTCAGGACCTCAAGCCGAATATAATTCAGTGCAATATATCGCGGCAAAATATAAGTATTATTGTGAGATAACAATAAAACCAGAAAGCCGTATGCGCATAGACCCCCAAGAGAAAACAACAGCAAACTGGATGAAAGAAGCCCAGAAAGGATACATACGCATGGGAGTCCTTATCCTGCTCAACAAAAAACCCGCCCACGGCTACGAAATCATGAAAGAAATCAAAGACCGCACAAAAGGCTTCTGGAGCCCCACTGCCGGCGGCGTCTACCCTGTTCTCAGAAACCTAGAAAAAGCGGGGTACATCAAAGGAAAATGGCAAATCCAAAGAAACCGAAAACTCAAAGTCTATAAAATCACCACATCAGGCAAATTGATACTGAAAAGCGCCATCATAAAACAGAACGAAATCGCAAACAACATCAGTGCACTCTTCCAAGAGTTTTCAAGAGAAGTTTTGAATGTTGAAACAGAAGCCTTTCCGATGCCAAATATTACACCACCCCTTTCCGTTTTCGAAAGCGATAAAAAAACAGAAAGCCCCGCGGAACTGGAACATGAGCGAAAACACCTCATTGAAACTATGAAAATGACACGGGAAAGTCTGAGAATTCTGAATAGGAAAATAGCTAAAATAAACCAGACAAAAGAGAGGCAAAAGGCGCAGGAAACAGCTTAATGCTGCCGCGGGTTTAGGAAGTCTTGGAATTCTCCATTCACTTCACCATACTTCAGCTGAATCAACTGGTTAAGTCTCAGCCAATCTTCAAGCACCTTCGGCCACATTTCGCTGTCCACAACATGTTTAGTCACGTACTCCTTCATGGGACCTTCACGTTTGATTAATCTACGGTGCCAGTCCACGCTGATTAAGCCGCCGCGACGCAGATGCTGCAGGTTCTGGAAAATCAAGTCTGAGGTCACAGGGTAGTTTAGGCTGCTGGATAAATCGTCAATTAGGCTGTCGAAGCTGATTTCGTTTTCGGAGCGGAGGCAAATCACAGCGATAATATCTTGCACGAGCTTAGCGTTTCGGCTCAGGTAAAATGCCCGCCGCTTGGGAATCAGCACCTGCTCGATGCGGTATGCGTGCCTCTTGAAGAACCACCGTTTTACCACTTCCGCTAACGCCAAGTATGCCCCAACTAGCAAAGCCAAGAAAGCAAAGAACAACAGTGGAGGCTGTACAAAACTGAAGTATTGGTCACCTATGAACGTGTAGGGAATCGCCACTGCGAAAGCAACTATGCATATGCTGCTTAGAACCAGCAGTTTTCCAGGTTTGCTCTTCCAGAAAGGCGACTTCCGAGTCCTAATGGCGAAGATAACAACCGTCTGAGTAACCAGCGATTCCAGGAACCAAGCCGTCTGGAAAAGCCGTTCTTGGGGTAAACCTGGGAACATCGGGAAGAATATGAAAAGCATTATGAAAAACGTTAAGAAGTCGAACAGGGAGCTTACTGGACCAAGGGAAACCATGAAACTTCGGATGTAGCCGATGTCCCACCGCTTGGGCTTCTCCACGTATTCAGGGTCAATGTTGTCCGTGGTTATGGTGGATTGAGAAAGGTCGTAAAGCAGATTATTTAGAAGTATCTGGATGGGAAGCATAGGGAAGAAAGCGTAGCCTAAAAACGGCAGAATCAGGGAAGCCCCAGCCACGCTGAACATGTTACCGAAGTTGGAACTGACCCCCATCATAACGTATTTCATGGTGTTTCCGAAGGTTTTTCTACCCTCCAAAACACCTTCAGCCAGCACAGTCAAGTCGTTCTTAAGCAGGATAATATCGGCGGATTCTTTTGCGACATCAACCGCGTTGTTCACCGAAACGCCAACATCAGAGGTCTTCAAAGAAGGCGCATCGTTGATGCCGTCGCCCATGAAGCCAACGACATGCCCGTTGCCTTTCAGAATGTTGATTATTCGGTCTTTCTGGACAGGATTCACCCTAGCAAATACGTTAGCGTCTTCCACGACCCGCGCTAAGGCTTCATTATTCATCTGGGCAATTTCGCTTCCGAGAGCGACCCCTTTGATTTCGAAGCCAAGTTGTTCACAGGCTTTCCGAGTAACCAGTTCGTTGTCGCCTGTAAGAATTTTCAGCTCAATCCCAGCGTTACTCAACAACTTCAACGATTGCTTGGCCGTTTCTTTTGGTGGGTCAAGAAAAGCCACAAACCCCAGAAAAACCATGTAGTTCTCGTCGTTAACTGAGTAAACGGCTTTCTCCTCCCGCAGTTTACGGTAGGCAACACCCAAAACGCGGAAGCCTTCGGAGCTCAAGTCCAGATACTTCTGCTCCGCTTTCTTATGCAACTCCTCAGTGAAGTCCGCGGCTACCCCGCTGATTTCGCAGAAGGAGCAAACTTTAAGGATTTCCTCTGGGGCACCCTTAGCTATGAAGAAGCGTTGCCGGTCCTTTTCAACTACAACGCTGACGCGGCGCCGCACAAAATCGAAAGGAACTTCATCGATTTTCTTGTAGCCGCTTATATCTTGCTCTTCATGATTAAGGATGGCTTCGTCCAGCGGGCTTTTGAGGCCAGTTTGGTAGTAGCTGTTTAGGTAAGAATGAAGCAGAACTTTATCATCATCGTTCCCCTCTGTGTCCACATGAAGCACAAGCGTAATGTGGTTTTCGGTAAGCGTGCCGGTTTTGTCTGTGCAAAGCACGTTCATGCTTCCAAAGTTCTCTATGGAAGCTAACCGCTTAACTATAACGCCTTTCTTGGACATGGCGATTGCGCCTCGGGAAAGGTTCACCGTGATAATCATGGGTAAAAGCTCAGGAGTTAAACCCACAGCTAAAGCAACAGAGAAAAGCAGCGCCTGCAAAATGCCGTTCGTGTCAGGGTGCAGCAACGCGTTAACCATGAAGACAAACAGCACCAGCAGGATGGTAACTTGCATTATGAGAAAACCGAAGCCTCTGATGCCCCGTTCGAACTCGGTTTCGGGTGCCGCTTCAACGAGTTTCTTGGCGATTTTGCCGTATTCCGTGTTGCCTCCAGTGCGAACCACCAACGCTGTAGCGGTTCCGCTGACCACCGAGGTACCCATGAAAAGGTAGTTATTCCACTCCGAAATTGAGGCGTCCTTCACCTTCACTGAAGCAGATGTTTTCTCCACTGGAAAAGATTCGCCTGTGAGAGCGGATTGATTCACGAAAAGGTCTTTGGCGGTGATTACCCGCGCATCCGCAGGGGTGATGTCGCCGGCTGAGAGGTAGATTACGTCGCCTGGAACGATGTCGTGAAGTTTAACTTCGTTTTTGGCACCGCTTCGGAGAACCGTGGCTGTGGTGGTTACTTTTTCTTTAAGCGTCTCGGCGGCGTTTTCAGCTTTGGATTCCTGATAAAAATCCAAAATTACACTCAGGAAAACGATGGTGTAAATGATGACGGTGTTAGCTAATTCGCCCAAGAGTCCTGAGATTAAACCTGCAACCATCAAAATGATTACGAGGGGACTTTTGAAGTTCATCAGAAACTGCTTCAACGCAGAATGCTTTTTGCCCCTTGCCAGTTCATTGGGGCCATACACTTCCAGCCGTTGCTCAGCCTCTTCAGGGGAAAGCCCAGAAGCAGAAGCAGCCAAATGGCGATAAAGATCCTCTATTGGGAGATTGAGAATTTCTTCTGAGCGTAGCATCTGCTGCACTTTGTTTGGGGCTTCTTCGCCAGAACCGCTGCTGTAGCCGTTGCCGTTTGCCATAGACGGTTTCTCCTTTGTGCACCATTCATTTGCGCTCAGAACAATCAAGCATACGAGTCCATCATTCTTAAAACGGTTTCTAGACTTTCAGGGGCGTATCCAGCGGAAAAGTCGCCCTAAAGGGTATAGACAGAAGGGTTTGCGGCGTTTGGTGGAGAATAAACTATTAACGTTGCGGTTAATCTTTAGGCTGCAAAGAACGCGACAAGGTGAATTTGAAGTGAACATGGAAAGAACGTTTGTTATACTTAAGCCCTCAACTGTAGCTAGAGCGATGACAGGAAAAGTGATAGAGAGAATCGAAAACAAAGGACTCAAGATAGCCGCGATGAAACTAACGGTTGTTACACAGGAAAAAGCAGCCAGATTATATGCGGTTCACAAGGGAAAACCCTTCTATGACGCTTTGGTTGCGTTCATAACTTCGGGTCCAATCGTTGCCATGGTCATCGAAGGAGACGATTCAGTGAAGGTTATGCGTAAACTCATCGGCGCAACCAACGCCAAAGAAGCAGAACCAGGAACCATAAGAGGCGACTTTGCGTTAAGCAACCAGAAAAACGCCGTTCACGCTTCAGACTCAGCGGAGAACGCCAAATCCGAGATGGCGGTTTTCTTTGCGCCAGATGAAATCCTAACGTATAAACGCGCAGACGAAAACTGGATTTACTAAAAATAAGAAGGAATTTTATGGTGCTCCGGCCGGGATTCGAACCCGGGTCCGTGACTCGAGAGGCCACTATACTTGGCCGGACTATACTACCGGAGCACAGAAAACGGGGGGAAGCCAATGTTTATTTCGCTTTGTATGGAGCTTTGCGAGCCGTTTTTGGAAGTGCATGTATTCAAGTTCACACTTCATTAATTTACTTTCCTCTTCATTTTTGACGAGTACATCACGTCAGGTTCCGTTAGGCGCTTTGTTAATCGGTTAAAGAGGCGGGTCTTTCGCGAACCTTTGACAGGCAGGCAACAAAGAGCAAAAGAGTAAACAATGTAGGGAGTGATGCTGCGTTTTTGGTTATAGGTTCTGTAAATCTTCAAGTTGTTTGAACACTTGGGCGTCAGGGGAAGTCTGCCAGAGCATCTCGAAATAGTCGGTAAGTGTCTCAACAATGCTTGAATTGTCTATGACCAATGCGTTGGCATCATAAAAAGAACCGTTCGCCACGGTTTCCCGTATGATAACCCGTTTCGAGTCGTAAATGGCCATCGCTATTTTTACAGGACTTTTCAGAACCCTGAACTCACACTTTTCCCATTTTTTGAAAAACGCAGCTACATCCTTACTTGTGGATACATCACCCACAATTACTCGAACTTTGACCCCGCGTGAAATGGCGTTTCTTATTGTTTCATCTTTATACCTGAACGTCGATTTAGTTGGGTCTATTGGGCCAATAACGTCAGAGCTTATTTGTGCTTCATCAATTAGCTGCTCTATTCTCTTTGTATGATATTCTTTTTTGGGGACAAATTCAACGTTGCCGGACTGTGTTTCTGCTTCCGTTAATTCAGGGCTTTGTAGTTTTTCTAAAAGGTTACCTACAGTTGTCTCTAATTGTTCATCTTCATCTTTTTTACGTTTTAACAGAAGAGCTACGCCTTCGTTCATTGGAATCGCATTGAAATTAAATGGGCGTTCTATAGATTTGCTGACCAAACCCAAGCGGTTGAGGTCTTTAACTATGCGGTAGATATCAGGTCTAGCAACACCTGAATAATGGGACAACACCAAGGTTTTTGAGGTCCCAAGCTGATTAAGCGCGAAGTAAACCTTAGCCTGAGCAGACGAAAGCCCCAACTGTGACAAAAGCTCAATTGTTTCATTCTTAGAGCGAATTGAGTACGGCATTTCCGTCCCTTGAAGGGGTGTATATTGAAATCCCTAAAAAACTGTTTGGTACTGTACTTACCGAAGTAGATTCGGAGTCTGAAGGTTACAACACTTTTGCTCAGACCACAAAAACACAAGCCAAACAAACACAGAAAAGAAAAAGAAACAAGAAAAAACAGCATTCGTTTTCCATTTATTTCAATCAGGGAAATCCCAGAGAGCACATACACCTTGAACTATGGCTAAACCAAAAGGCGTTACCAAATCCAATCTGAAGCACTATGTAAATCCCTGAAAGGTGAGGATATACAATCGACACAAGCTCATGAACTCAAGAAAACAGGTTTAGTGTGTTTCTGCAGACAAAAAACAAAAAGGAAAAGGGGAGGAAGTTTATTCGCCGCCGGGCATGCCGCCTGGGCCGCCCTTGGGTTTGCTGCTGCTGATGACGTCGTCGATGCGCAGTATCATGTTTGCGGATTCAGCTGCTGATTTCATGGCTTGTTCTTTGACGACGAGGGGTTCGATGACGCCTGCTTCGACGCTGTTTTGGAGTTTGCCGTTGAATACGTTGATGCCTGTGTATTTGCCGTCTTCCTTGTCGTGTGCTGACCTCAGGGAAACCAAGATGTCGATGGGTTCAAGTCCCGCGTTTTCTGCCAGTGCTCGGGGAATTACTTCAATGGCGTCTGCGAATGCTTCAATGGAGAGTTGTTCTCTGCCGCCGACCTTGTTGGCGTACTTGCGCAGTCCCTTGGCAACTTCAATTTCGACTGCTCCGCCGCCAGCGACGATTTTGTTGTTTTCAACCACGTCAGAAATTACGGATAAAGAGTCAGTCATGGCTCTTTCGGCTTCGTCCACCATGCGTTCAAGTCCCGCTCGGATGAGGATGGCTACGCTGTGGGGGTCTTTGCATTTCTCGACAAATATCATTTTGTCGTCGCCGATTTTACGTTCGTCTACGACGCCTGCGACACCTAGGTCTGTGGGTTTAAGGTCGTCTATGTTGCTGGTTACTTTGCCGCCTGTGGCGCGCGCAAGTTTCTCCATGTCGCTTTCTTTTACGCGGCGTGCAGCGATTATACCTGCTTTGGCAAGGTAGTGCTGCACCATGTCGTCTATGCCTTTCTGGCAGAAGACTACGGCTGCCCCTGAAGCTTTGATTTTGGTTGCCATCTTCTCCAGCATCTCGTTTTCCTGATCCAGAAACGCTTTCATCTGGGTCGGGTCGTGGATACGTATTTCAGCGCTCATCTCGGTTTTCTCAATTTCCAACGCAGAATCCAGCAACGCGATTTTCGCGTTTTCTTTCTTGCGGGGCATTCCAGGGTGAACGATTTCTTTGTCCACAATTATGCCCTGCACCAACTGAGTTTCAAGGAGGCTTTTTCCGGTCTTCTTGATCAGCTGGATGTTGTCTATGTCGGCAATTGTTTTGTCTCCACGTTGCTCAGCGACCTGAGTAACAGCGTCAATGGCGATTTCCGCCAAGTGATCTTTGGCGCTGCCCAGTGCCTTACTACCCATGGATGTCAAGGCGACTTTCAGCAGGGTTTTCTTGTCTTTGATGTCAACTGTAATAGCGGTTTTCTCTACGACTTCGATGGCTTTCTGGGCTGCTTTTCGGTAGCCGCTTACAAGTATGGTTGGG
>JAOZIE010000021.1 GCA_026014485.1 Candidatus Bathyarchaeota archaeon | reverse complement strand
CTTTGGTGCTGTAACGCACATATTCAAAGCCAGCTTCTATAAGTTTGTTTTCCTCATTCAAATCCTTTGCATGTGCCACGTGCCACTCATCACTCTCAAAGTCAATGAGATGTGTGTAAATTTCGGTGTTCTCCAGCTTCTTGTGTCCAAGCAGCCTTTTGACGTGTAATATGTCTTTGGTTTTGTGGTACTCCATTGTGGCCTTCCAATGTCTCAACGTATGGAAGTGTATCTGTTTCAATCTGGGATTCTGAAGCTTCTTTGCCAGTCGATTCCTCATTCGGGCAAAGACCGTGTAGATGGTGTGCGTGTTGGGATTGAAGATGTATTCTTTTGTTCTCGGCAACGCTTGAATCATAGCTATAGTTTTTGGAGAGACCTTGATTACTCTTGGTAAACTGCCTTTCGCTGGGTTGTTTATCCTGATTGTGCACCTTTTTTGGTCAATGTCTATCCATTTCAGCTTTGATGCTTCACAGCTTCTAGCCCCAGTGTCCTTCAAGACTTGGAGGAAAGCAGCAGTTTTCTTTCCGCAAGCTGCTATCAGTTGGTCCACTTCTGCTTCTGTGGGGATGAATGGTAGTTTTCTTTGAACTCTCGTTCTTGGTGGTGTCCATGTAAGATTGAATGTTTTGGCAAAGCTCTTGTATGTTGTTATGTACGCCTTTTTGTTTGATTCCGTCCAGTTGCTTAGGGCTAGAACAGTTGAGATGCTATCAGGATTCATTAAGTCTGCGCCTTCTCTGACGAGTTGTCGCAATTTATAGATTCGTCCTTTGATTGTTGCTGGTGCAAGCCCCCGTTTCTTGAGCTTCCATGCATATTCTACGATTTTTCCCTTGGTGTTACTGTCGGCTCCCGCGACCTGGTTAAGTCGAGTTTCCACTTCGACCAAATTTCTCGCCCCGCTTGTCTCGGTGGCGCTGATTCGGCATCTAAACGGTAAAGTGACGGCATTATTTATTTTCTTCTCGCTGAAACGGTAACCACAATCTCGGCACAGCCACCTTTGAATCTGCTCTGAACTTGTCCACCGTAGCCCATCCTTCCAGACATGGGAGCTTCCACATTCAGGACAGGCAACCAATTTTTCTACCTCACAGCAGTTTGGTCCTCAAGGGTCTCCAGAGTGGGATTGTTCGCTAAGTCAAGAAGCAACCGGGCAGTTTTCAAATTCTTGTGTTTCTCAGCTTCTTTGATGTGGTACTGTTTGGCCGAATCTTTTAGTTGGCTCCATTGAGCTAAGACCTCTTCAAAATGTCTGTTGAGTTGCCTGTTTTTGTTGTGTGCTCTTTCTTGTCGTATGATATCTGCTTCAGTCGGTGCGTTTGCAGTCTCTTCTAAGCTAACGCTGTATTTTGCTCTGTAAACTTCATAGTCCCCATCGCTGAGATAACCTAGAGAATGCAACCCTTCAACAATAGAAAGAAGGCCAGCTTTTGATTTTGTTAAGCTCTTTTCGGCTTGTAGGTTAAGGAGACCCAAGTAGAGTTTGCGATCCACATATAGTCGATAACACCAATCAAACTCCCTCAAAAAAGAATCCCCCTATCAGGTGGTTTTGGATTGGTGTTTTGTTTTTCGTGTGTTTTGGAGCGTTGATAGTTAGATAGATAGCTAGTATATGGTATGTTTTGTTGATAGTTATTAGAACCGCAAAGAGATTCTTGTAGTTCTTCCTTGTTTTTCACAAGCCCTGTGCCGTCGCTCATGGATTCACCCCGAAAAAGGATGTTGTCGTTACTCCGTCTTCGCAAGTTTTTCACGAAGAGCCTGACGGATGAAGGCACTGCGGTTGTAGCCTCTTCGTCTTGAAATCTGGTCTATCTTTTTTATGATTTCTGTGGAGTCGCGAAACGCCACCAATCTTTCGGTTGTCATGTATTACTGTATATAGAAAAGGTTATACGTGGTTCACGGTATACACTTAGTTCAAGGTGTCAACTAATGAGTGGGGGCGTGAGCACAAGAGAAGAAGCCAGAATCGCAATTCTAAGAGTTCTTTCAGATGAAAAACCCCACAGAAGCAAGGAACTAGGCGCCATCAAGTACTTCTCAAAGAACACCATTTACAAGTATAGGGCTGAATTACTTGAAGACGGATATGTAGATGTTGGGACTGTTTCTCGTCGAGACCCCCGAACAGTGTACAAGATAACTGCAGACGGTCTCAAACATTACAGGTCTAAAGTTTTGGAGTCAGATGGGGAGAAAGAATTTGCCCTGCTGTCAGAAAAAGAACAAATTCAAGAGATAATGAGACTTAAGGCGAAGAACATGAAGCTTCAGATACAGAACAAGAGGTATCAGGTTGAGAAAGAGTTTCGGGATCTACCCCTTCCTAACAGGTTAGATGTTCTTCAATCGCTAGCAAAAAAAGGTGATAAAGTAGCTGCTGAAAAACTGAAAGCCATTGACAGCATCGAAAAATCATGGAAGAAATTTAAGAAAGAATTTGATGAAGCCCCACAGGACAAAAAGCTGGAGGTCTACTTTAAACACCGCGATTTAGGCAATGACTCTTCGTGAAGTTAGACACGAAAATGTCAAAAACAGGGGTAACCTCTTCGTCAGACAGCCCACGAAGAGTTTCTAGGTTCTTATATGACTCTTCATAGCCTTCTTGAACTATGTTTGAACCACTTATCACATAACCAGAAATATACACACACTTTCTTGTGGAATATCATGCCATCCTTCAACGTAGATATGTCAAACGAGGAATACAAAGACCTCCTAGCCTACAAAGCAGAAACAGGAAAAACCAACAGAGAAATAATGCTGGAAGCCATCGGCAAAGACCCAGAGAAGCGCCCACTCGGCAGACCTAAATCAAAGCTTGACCTCTACGCACACGGCAAACCACAAGGAAACCTAACAGACACCTTTGCTCCATGGAGAAAGGAGAAGAACCAGAAATGAGAACAGCAGCCCAAGACAAACGCATCCTCGCAGACCTGGCACAGAAGCTTCCTTCAGCAGTTGAAACCGACTCCACGAAGAGTCACCTAGACCGCAGAATCCAGCTAGATGCACTGTTCCCTTTCATGTTGCTACCTGACTGCCCCAACACTGGCGACCTTTCAATTCTAGACAGACGCGCACACCGTATCATTGAAGCTGGAAACCCCATCTTTGACGAAGCTTTCAAAATTGGAATGAAACACAGAACAGCGGTGCATTGGTTACACGTAGAAGAGGGAACCGAAAAGGACGCAAAAGAATCACGAAGAGTCAAAGCCCTAATAGCGGACATCTGGAAGAAGCTGGGATACACGCTAGACGAAAACGGAACGCCTATTCCCACTGAACGAGTCAGTCATGCAGTCACACCCTCAGAGACTCTTCGTAGAGAACGGCAGAAACTCAAAAACCTGTTTGCACCGTGGAGAACGAAAAAGGCTTGATTTCAATAGAATGTTACCGGAATCAAGACCTAGCTGATGAAGTAGAACGCAGAGAACAGAACGGCAGCAGAATACTGTCATGCTTCACTGGCATGAGCTTCAAAGTGACTACAGGCAGCACAGAATACCTCTCCAACCTACGAAGAGGCTCCAAGAGATGGCTAATGCTACGCTTCCACTTTAGCGACAAGCAACTCATTGAAGAACTGCTGAGAAGGCTATCAGACGGAGACGGAGACCTACTGAACATGCTTAAGGTAGTCCAGAACAGGCAGACTCTTCGTGTGCTGGATGAAGCAATAAGGAAATGTGGAGAAAAAAAGCCATGAAACACGGAACAATTTCACGAAGAGTCAATAAGCTAGAGCAGACCTTCAACATTCAGCCCCGCGACCCCATACAAGAACAGGCAGAAACGCTGGTGAATCAACTAGACCCTAACCTGCTGTATCCTCTTCTCGTAATCTTAGACAACAGAACTGAGGACTGGTGGAGACGAAAAACACACCCAGACCTAGAGCCAATACTTCCCCCTGACAGACTGCACACACTAACACCAGAACAGAAAGAGGCTCTTCGTGAAGCCCTGACATCTAACAAGAGGCTACATGCTGAAACCCGTTCATTCATCAAAAATAGTCTGCAAGCAGCTTATGGCATATCCGCTTCTTCAGCCGTAACGTGTTTGCGAAGAATGAAAGGGCAGCTAAATCCACTCGAAGAGTCAACAATAGGAGAAAACAAAAGTTGACAGTAACACTTGACGGTAAAACCATCAGAGTTAAAGGCGGCGGCATCGATGAGGCTGTTCATCCAGTAGGCACATTCAGCGACGAATACAAAAACGAGGAATACAGCAAAAAGGGCTGGTTTGTTGGGCAATACAAAACGTGGACTCTCCAATGTTACGACGATTCGGTACCATGGGGTAGCTGCACTGCAAAACATCTGCAAGAACAGTTAGACGCTGGTGCTTCCGTCGTTTTCACCTTAGATGAGGGAAACCTGCACGCAGTAGCGCCAATCAACGTTTACATACTTGGCTTGTCAATCAGCTACAAGCAAGGAAGTTCACGTGCTAACTTCATCAGAAACTTCACTTTGAAACTGCAGGAGGCACCAGCATAGACTCTTCGTGAAGAGTGTGAGACATTGGCAAAAAAATTTGTGATGAAGAAGGGAACGTTTACTCGCCTCTTCAACAGTCGAGGCATGGAGGGCGTCACATGCAAAACGTGTGGCAAAACCATTGAAGTCGGACAGCGCTATTACTTGAGCAACAAGAACGGCCGCCGAAGAGACCACGTGCCATGCTTTGACAAACTGTTCATTGACATCCCAGACGAAGAGTCAGAAGGGGAGACCCTAATGAAAGTAAACGAGGCTGTTGCAAAGTGACGGAAAACCAGAACCAAAAGGAACGCAGAAAAAGCCTCTTTGACTATTTAACGGACATAATAGAGGTTTCTCACAAAAAAGCCACAAGCAGAGGCAGAGGGGACTATTCGCAACAAGGCTGGAGCAGGATTATGATTAGCGCCATAAACTCTTACGGGTCGCTACTGAAGGATTCGACTTTGGAAGAACTAGAGGAACGGGTTGAAAGGCTGGAGAAGCTAGAACAATCTCTTCCAGTTCTCCACGAAGAGGCTACCCCCTTAGACCCCTAGAGACTCTTCGTGGGACTGTATCGACTATCTGCTCTGTTTCTTCTTTCGATGCTCAAACAAATCAACATAGTACATCAAGAATATGAAAGCTGTTACTACTGCAGCAATTATAGCGAACAAAAAGATTCCAGTCAAAAATATGTATGCTGTCAGGAACGTGCTTGGTGCCATGAGAATCAACGCGATAATGCCTATGGGACCAATTTCATCTTTTCCAATTTTCATAGCCATCTCCCCCAAGCAAAATATTGCATCGCCATGAGGTTAAATAATTTTTTATCTGCAATAGACTCTTCGTAGAAAAAAGGGGAAATGCGGGAGATATCACCACTGTAGACAGTTCTAACCGGACTATACTACCGGAGCAAGGGATAGCAACGTTTTCCTTGTTGCTGTA
>JAOZIE010000023.1:581766-612467 GCA_026014485.1 Candidatus Bathyarchaeota archaeon | reverse complement strand
TTCTTTTTGGTTTTTGGGCGGGAGCCCAATCTGTTGAGCTGTCAAAAGCAGAAAGCCTAGACCCTAACCAACCACGAATCGTGCTTCAGTCCCCAACACCCATTCAAGTCTATAATTCAAGCAGCATAGAGTTAAGCTTGGAAATAGTAAAGCCCAGTTCGTGGTTCTACGACTATGGTATTTGGGACCCGTCGGCGACCATGCCCTTTGACCCCACACGTGATGTGATAAGAGGGTATGGTTGCTATGGACGAATAGATTATATCGAGTGCAGCTTTGACGGAAAAATAAACCAGACATTTCCAATAGATGATTATACCCCTCATGATTTCTACAAAAATCAAATGACAACCAAGCTGCGTTTTTCTCAAAGTCTAGGCGTTGCTGAGGGGCGGCATTTTCTTAAAATTACTGCATTCTGTAGCTTTTATCCTGACCGCTTCGGCAGTTTCTATTCTGACAGTTACTCTCTGGAGGGTCGAACTCGACAGAGTGTAAATTGTTCAGTTGAAACATCCTTTCTTGTATGGTATACTAATCCTGAAATATCGTTAATTTCTCCTCAAAGCGCGACATATGGTGGGTCTGATGTTCCGTTGACTTTTGAGGTAGACCGACCAGCGGTATGCGTTTACAGCTTGGATGGTGCTGACAACATTTCATTGACTGGAAACACAACTCTGATGGGTCTAGCCGAGGGACCGCATAGTCTGGTTGTCTACGCAACAGATGCCGCTGGAAATATAGGTAAATCGGAGGGTGTCTTTTTTGAAGTAGCTTCCACGCCCCCCGTTCCAACGCCGCAACCGACCCCAGAACCAACCCCATCTCCTTCACCGCCACCTGCCCCTTCTCTAATCGAGACCGCCACACCAAAGCCAACCGTGACCTCCTCGCCCTCATCTGCCGCAACTCCTCCGCCCTCGTCTGCTAAGCCTTTCTTGAGCGGAACGGCTCTTGCAACAGTTATCGTCGGGATTATTATTTTCGTTTCTGCTGTTGTGGTTTTGGTTCTGGCAAAGAGGAGATTGTGAAAACAGGGTTGTTCTTTTGGTGGAACGGTGATGTTCCTCAGGCAGAGCTAAAGCCGCGTTTTCCAGTTATATGTTGAGGGCAAATGAGGAACATATACCTTGACCTGAATAAGTGCATGACTTTGACCTTTGTTTTGGCAAATCAATTCCATAGTCCGCAAATGCGAACACTTCCCACGTTAATGTTGTGAATGGGAAGAGGAAAAAATGATAACAAACAAAGCTCTTGCAATATTAATTATTGGATTATTGCTGTCTCTGCTTGCTTTGCAAACAACAGAGATTTGTAAAGCTCAACAGAGCAAGCCCTACCCATACCCAGGAATTGAACTGTCAATAGAAAACGATTCCACCTACACTTCCAGCAGCGTCCCATTATATTTCACAGGAACTCCAATTCCATGGGCAACCGTAACATACTCAAACTTTACAGGTTATTTAGATGGAAATATAATCGTTCTAAACTCCAGCGAAAATACGCTTACTGGTTTATCAAATGGGCAGCATAACATAAGAATAACCGCTTCGGTATCTGTACGGTTTTATGGTTCGCAACAAAGCGAGTTCTATGCCAAGTACGGCTTCTTTGAAACCATCCATGTAATGGAACTAAAGTCCGTTGATACCGGGCTAATCAACTTCAATATTGAGGAACCAGCACAATTAACCCCAACCCCTTCATCTACAATCTCAAAGCCGCCAGTAACAACAGCTCCAACCCCTGCCCCCACCTCTTCACCAACCCCCACGTATACACCTAACCCAAGCCCAACAACCGAACAAACCCTTTCTCCGCAACCAACCCAAACGGTAAGCCCAACTGAAATACTAACGCCCACCCCAACACAAACACAGAGTTCAGTTCCAACATCAACCCCCACCCACCCCACTGACATAATAAGTCCACCCCCAACAAACTCTCCCTCCAAAACCTCGACGGCAGAACCCACCGCTTCCATGACCACTAACGGCTCAGCCAGAGGACCAAATGGGTTTTGGATTGCAATCGTGATCGCGGTTCTGGTTGCTGCCGCGCTTTTGGCTTTGGTTCTGCCAAAACGAAAACGCTGAAGCTCCTGCAATCCGCTTAACATACCCCTTGGAGACGGCCCACAGAAGCAAAATAGGAAACCGACTGAAGCAGCGAAAAAGTTTAATCTACGGCAAATTCGCAAAAGGTGCCTGTTTGGTTGCCTTTTTATCTGTGATGGCTTAAACGGTCATGCGTTCGAGGTGGTATAGGTACTCTTGAGCCCACCCTGCGTACTCGCCGAAATATTCTACGCCGAACTCGTTTAGCCGCTTGTAGTCGCCGCTACTCAAAGAGTCACTGCTTGAAAGCCGCTGTACTGTCTCCTTTGGAAGCTTGTCGGCGTAGTGGTTCAGCAACACCCGTTTAACCCAAATGTCCACGGGAAACGCCTCAGTTTTACCCAGCGAGAAAAGCAGCACACAATCTGCCACTTTTGCACCCACCCCAGAAAAACTCATCAGCACCTTTTTCGCGTCAGCGTAAGGCAGTTTCCGTAGGCTTTCGAGGTCGTAGTCTTCGTTGCAGATGCGTTTGGAGGTTTCAAGTACGTATTTGGCTCGGTAGCCTAACCCGCAGGAAGCTAAAGCAGCTTCAGACGCGGCAGCGAGTGTTTGGCAACTGGGAAACGTGTAGAACTCAAAGCCGTCCAGCGCGGTCTTTTCTCCGAATTTCTCTGCCATGTTGTTTAGCATGTGTTTTATGGCGGCTATACTTTTGTAGGTTGCACAGATGTAGGAGATTAAGCATTCCCATGGGTCTTGTCTGATAAGCCGCAGCCCCCAAAACTGCTTTATCGCCTTGCCGATATGGGGGTCTTTGTTTAGGCTCATCCTGATTTCCTGCAAATCTTCATCTAAACTGAAGTAGTGCTCCACGAACGCGGCGTCCACGTTGGCGTATTCGAGTCTGCCGCTGACTTGGCGAACCTTGAAAACTCGGTTCCCCGCGACGCCGTACCACCATTCGCCCAGTTTATCCCAGCGGAAAACCTGCCCACAGCAAAGCGTAACCTCCAGCCAAAACGGAGCACCACTGAAATCCAGCTTAGGTTTCCTCCAAAAACCTGCCTGCAGCGGGAACCTCCAAAGCCAAGCCCTTCCGCTTCCGAACCTCGGAGATAACCTTCGGCGCCAGCTTTGCAGGTACCGGTTCCCAGTGGTCTAAAATGCTCTGCCACAGCGCCCTGCCTGAAGTTGCAGAACGCATCTCCTTGGAAAGCCCAAACGTCTCCGAAACAGGGATGAAACCCGTGATAACCGTCAAGAAGCCTTTCTGCTCGAAGGAGGAGATTTTGCCGCGTTTAGTCTCCACAATTCGGGAGCATTCGCCGCTTAGCTCAGATGAAACGGTAACGACAACTTTGTAGACAGGCTCCAGCAACACAGGCTTAGCCGTCAGAAAAGAGCCGAAGACAGCTTTGCCCACGCCGTGCATGACCTCCAAGGAGCCCCGCGCCTGCTCATCTGCGCTGAGTTGCCAGTCAAGCAGGTTCACCCGCACATGCCTCACGGGTTCAGCGCACAGGGGACCCGCCTTGCAGGCGAATTCAAAGCCTCCGATTATGGATTCCAGCACCTGCTGGCTTAACTGCTCACTTTTCCCGCTGACATCAACCAGCACGTTACGATGCTCATCCACAGAGAGCACACTACCGCTCTCATCCAGCCCCAAGGCGCTGCCACGCTCTTCTTCGGGCTCCACCTGAACCGTGAACCTGTTTTGCCTGTTTGGGCTGGTTGCCGTGGCGACGACGCCGGTTTTGGTGACGGTTTCCCTGTAAACGACTCTGGGCGCTGAAACCTTAACTTCTAAGCCGCCGCTGATGCTTCGAAGCTGATTCAACGCAACCTCCAAATGCAACTCACCCATCACGCTCAGCAGGTACTCCCCAGTCTCCTTATCCACCGAGAACATCAGGTTCGGGTCTTCAGTCACCAGCCTATGCAGCGCTTTGAGTAAGGCAAAGATGTCTTGGGGGTTCTTGGGTTCAACAGCCACCGTTACCGCCGCCTCCGCCAAGTAGTTTATACTCTCAAACGGCACCATGCCAGCTTTGTGGTCTACGTCAACGAGTGTTTCCCCCGCCCGCAGAACCTCCGAAACAGCCAAAACCGCGATGTTCCCCGCGGAAACCTGAGTCACATCCTCCCTCAGAGACCCCATGTGAACGTACACTTTGTTGACGACGGTTTCGCGTAGCGCATTCACACAGTACAGTTTGTCACCTGCCTTCACGGTACCCGAAAAAACCCGTCCAGAAACGATGCTTCCTTGGGCAGAGTCTGCCTGCACGTTTGTCACGCACATAACGGTCAACTGGTCATCGCTGCATTCGGCGATAGCTTTGCCAACGTTTGAGCTGCTGGATCCGCTCCAGACCCTATTCACCCGGTAAGCCTGAGCCGCCTTCGGGTTAGGAGCGTTCCTCACAGCCATGCCGAAAACGGCGTCGTACACGGGAAAAAGCTTGCTCAACTGTTCAGGCGCCGCTGTCTTGTAAGCGTTCAGCACATCAGCAAACTTGACGCCTTTGCCTTTTGCCATGTCAAGCGTGAAGCCCCAGCCGTGCAACGCTGAACCGAAAGCCACGCTGCCCTTCGCTGCATCTGCTTTCCACTCATTCTTGAAGGGGGCTTCCCCGTAAAGTTCAACTAAATCGTTGAATCTGCTGATGATGTTGTTGAGTTTCTTCTCTATTTGCTCCGCATTCAACTGCAGTTCGGTAATTAAGCGGTCTACTTTGTTTATGAAAAGCAGGGGACGCACACGTTCAGCGAGGGCTTGGCGCGTAAGAATTTCGGTCTGCGCCATAATCTCCTCAACCGCATCCACTAAAACAACAACCCCGTCAATTGCCCGCAGAGCCCGCGTGACTTTACCCGTGAAATCCACATGCCCCGGGGTGTCAACCAAGTTAACGATGTATGCTTCGCCGCCTGTCTTATAGAGCAGGGTTATGTTGGCTGTTTTTATGGTGATTTTCCGCTTCTGCTCCTCCTCAAGGTAATCCAGAACCCTCGCGGAGCCAGCCATCTGCCTCGACAGCAACCCTGCACCAACCAGCAGCGAGTCAGCCAAAGTGGTTTTGCCGTGGTCTATGTGCGCGATTATCCCCAGATTGCGGATATACTCTTTTTTGCTCATGAGTTGCTGAATTTCTGCGATTTGCTTAAACCGTGGCATCACTAACACGCAAACAGAATTCCTGTACGGGCGTTCACCTTATTAAGGTTATAACCAGCGAACAAGCAGATGTTTCGCAGCAGGGGCTACTGCGTAAAGTACGCTTTGATTCCGAGGCAAACCCGCTCGATGTCAGCATCAGTCAAGAAACTGGAGGAAGGCAGCCACAGCCCTTTTTGGGAGATATACTCGGCGTTTTTGAAGTTGCCTTTAACGTGGGCATAGGGCGGCTGGGTGTGAATCGGCGGATAAAACGGTCTGGTTCCGATGCCTTTGGCTTTTAAGAATTCTGCCAAAGGTTCTCTTTCCGCCTCAACCAATACATCAATGAACCACGGCGCTGTATCCTGCAAATCCGTGTCTACGAATGTTATTTGGGATAAACCTTGTAGCAGGTCGCGGTAAAGCTGATATATCTCTTTTTTCCTGTTGACGCGCCAATCCAGCTTCTTCATCTGTTCAATGCCGATGACCGCCTGCAGGTCAGTGAACTTGAAGTTGTAGCCCATCGCAGCGTGGTAGTCAACGCCGCTTTGGGGGCGCCCATAATCCTTAATCATGAGTAACCGATTGTGCAGTTCTTCGTTGTCGGTGACTAAAGCGCCACCTTGACCAGTCGTTATGATTTTGGCGGGGCTAAGCGAAAAGCTTCCGATGTCCCCGAAGACTCCAACATGCCTGCCTCCGTAGCGGGACCCCAGAGACTGCGCTGCGTCCTCTATAAGAAGTAAGCCGCGTTTACGAGCCAACGCAACAATGTTTTCCAGGTCTGGGCAACGACCGTTCAAGCTTACATGCATGATGGCTCGCGTTTTGTCGGTGATGGCTTCTTCAAGCAAGTTGGAATCAAGGCACAAACTGCTACGGTTTACGTCGGCGAATACAGGTTTTGCTCCAGCGAGAACAACGGCGTTTGCAGAGGCAATCATGGTAAAATCGGGAACAATAATCTCATCGTCTCTTTCTAGCCCAAGTGCCATTACGGCAGCAGCTAAACTAACCGTGCCGTTACTAACTACGCAGGCGTGTTTGCTGCCGACGTAGCTGGCAATCATCTGCTCAAAGTCACGGGTGCGGGTAAACTCCGTCAGCCACCCGCCCGAATCCAAGTATTCCAAGACGGCGTCTCTTTCCTCTTTGCCAATCCACGGCGCCATCTGCCCAATTTTGTTCATGGCTTCTTTGCCTCAACGTTTAGGCTTATGAGTTTCCCGTGCGCCTTGTCCATGTGGGGAATGTAGGCTTGAGAGAAATCGTCGTGAGCCTTGTGCACAGTGTCTCGCCAGTTATACCTGTGAACATCAACAAAGCCACAGCTTTCCAAGAGACGCTTCAGGGACGCAAAGTCGTAGCAAGTTTTATGGTAAAACACTTTTCCGCCGCTGGGAGTTTCAACAGCCATGCGCCCATAGAGAGGACCATGAATCAAGTCCAAGTTCTTGTGCTCCAGATACACCTCGACGAGGGCTTCAAAGTCGGGTACTGCAAGCCTCAAAACACCACCCTTTTTCAAAACTCTGCACCACTCCTTCAAGACACCAACGGCAGCGTATCTGTCGAAGTATTCTAAGGCGTGGGAGCAGTAAATCAAATCGGCGCTTTCGTCGGCGAAGCCGGGCAGCTTGGAGATTTCTTGCCTGCAGTCAATGTGTGGGTAGTCAGCTAAGTCTACGTGGATGAACCCTGGAATGTATCTTTTGCCGCATCCCAAGTGAAGTTTGATTTTGGCTTGTTCAGAGTCTTTCTCTATCGCTGTCAGCTCCGACGTAAGGTCCATTTTTCACTTCAAGCACTTGTGTGTCGTCGTCAAGCACTTCAAAGCCGTGCCCACCACAAAGAAGAATCAACGCGTCGTTTTTGCCCAGCTCCAGCGTCCGCAGAAGTTCATGCTTTTCTGTGTAGATGTCCGCCTTCACGCGTCCCTTTTTGACGAACACAACTTCTTGAGTCCGCAACACCCGACGAGGCACAGTTTTGTGAATGTGAGGCAAAAGCTTTGTTCCTTTGCCGTACCGCCACGTGCCCACCTGAAGGTAATCATCTTGGGAAGAAACAAAAGTTAAGCCGTTTTCCCAGTCGGCGCCCCGAATCAGAACCGCCAAAACGGTTTCGTGGTCGTTTATCGTCTCTTTTTTCAGCGGTATTCCTCCAAGTACCATTCGACGGTTTTCTTTATGCCCGCCCTCAGGCTGGTTTGAGGCTCCCAGTTGAAAATCTGCTTCATTTTGGCGACACTCATTATCTTGCAGGGTGCCCCATCGGGCTTTGAAGGATCCAAAGTTATGGCTCCCTCGTAGCCCACTATGCCCTTAATCATTTCTGCAAGCTCAAGCGTGGAGATTCCTTTGCCGACCCCCACATTTATCGGGTCCACCACAGGGTCTATGTCGAGTGCCCTGACGAGTGCTTCGGCGCCGTCTTCGACGTAGAGCCATTCCCGTATCGGCTTGCCGGTTCCCCAAACTGTGACGCGGGGCAGGTTTCTACGTTTGGCTTCTACAAACTTGGCTATCAAGGCGCCCAAGGCGTGAGAGCGAACCTCATCGAAGTGGTCGCCTATCCCAAACATGTTGGGCAAGATGAGGTTTACCGTTTTGAAACTGTACTGCTGATGATAAGCCCAGCTCTGTGCCCAGCTAGCTTTCCTTGCCGCCCCATAGGCTAAAACGGTTTCGTGAAGGGGACCGTTCCACCATTCGTCTTCTTTGAGTTCGGTTAGATGCTCGGGGTATGTGCAGTTTGACAGCGGATTCACGAACCGCTTTACGCCTGTCAACCGCGAAGCCTCCATCAGGTTAGTGCACATCGAAACGTTATTGAAGAAAATCTCTCCGGGGCGCGTGTAGCCAAATTGGATTCCCCCCACAAAAGCGGCGCAGTTAATGACCGCGTCGAATTTCTCTTTTTCAAACAGGTTCTTGGTGGGTTCAAACTCGCGAAAATCAATGCCGTTTCTTGAGGACATTGACACGAAGGAGAGCTTTTTTTCCTTCAGCTTCTTGGCTACGCTACTGCCTAGGAACCCATTTCCGCCAGGGAGAAAGATTTTCTTACACGCCATGGGTTAGCAGCGGACCTTCAAACGCTTTTCGCTCAGTGTAGGGAACCCAATTCTGAACTATATCTTGTTTGTTTCTCAACCAGTCGACAACTTTTTTTAAGCCATCGTCAAGGGTCACTTCGGGATACCAAGATAGAAGTCTTTTGGCTTTGCCCCAATCACAAACCAACCGTGTAACGTCAAAAGGTCTCAATCTTGTTTCATCTTGGACAACTTCAATTTCCACGCCCATAATCGACGCTATGAGGTAAGCTAAGTCGCTGATTGTTATGACGCGCCCTGAACCGACATTTATGACTTCACCTACAACCGCATCTTTCACGGCTGCTAAAAGTATGGCTCTGGCGGTGTCGCTTACGTAGGTGAAATCTCGGGAGCTTTCAACATTGCCCAATTGTATTGTGGTGTTGCCGTTCAACAGTTGCACGATTATCTCGGGAATTATGTAGGGCTGTGTTACGTTTGGTCCATAAGAGTTAAAAGGTCGCACTACCGTGGCTGGGAACCCGTGCTCTTTATGCGACAGTAAGGCAAGTCGGGCAGAAGCCAATTTGCTGACGGCATACGTTGAATGGGGCGATATCGGGTGGTCTTCGTCCATGGGAACATATTTTGCGGAGCCGTAAACTTCGCTTGATGAAAGCTGCACGAACCGGGTCACTGTTTCCGCGTTTATGGCTTCGCAGAGGACGTTTAAGGTGCCCATTACGTTTACCCTGAAGAATTCTTCGGGGCTGTTGTAGGAATATGGAATAAAGGGCAGGGCAGCTATGTGAATTATGATTTCACAGTCCTGAACTATCTTTTTCACGAGGGGTTTGTCGCATATGTCCCCGTTGATGACTGTAACATTCGGCGAGTTAGGAAGGTAAGCTTTCTTCCCAGAACTAAAATTATCGAGGATAGACACTTTGGCGCCTTGTTGACAAAACTGTTTTACAACCTCAGAGCCGATGAAACCAGCTCCCCCCGTCACCAAAACCCTTCTTTCCACTAATTGTTTCAAAGTCAAATCCTTACGTAACCCCTCAACCAACTTCTTAATTGAATAATTGTGAGGATTCCAACGCATCTTTGGAACGCCGCACAAACTGAAGCTCACCGAGGCGGTGTCGCTTCATTAGCGGTATTGCAGGTTTTTTCCCTTATAATTTTTTGCCAAGTCCCCGTTTATTCATCCTGAAACATCGGTCTATCAATGCCAAATTTTTGATTCTGAGCAACAGCAATCGTTTACATTTCTGACCAAAATCACAAGTGCAGTTATGAAACGGCGATTTTGCGGTATATCTAGGGTATGTAATTTGGTTTGTTTCTATTGCAGGCAGTTATCCGCAGTAAACATATCTATTTTTGTTGCAGAAGCATCTTAAGCATAGATTCTGGGGCGAATTGACTCATTATAGAATGCCGCTTGTCTCGTGCCTTGCCCTCAAAGGCTAGGTATTTTAGGTTTTTTCTCATATTAAGAATCTCGCTTATGCCCAATGCGCGCTCGGCGGTTGTGTCGGGAAAATCCACAAAAAAAGTGTACAGATAATAGCTTAAGTCGAAGTTATGACCGAACTTTCTCAAGACCTCGTTGTCCTCTTTCACGGCAAGCATCTTTTTTGATATCGATTTTCTGCCCGAGTGCACACGAGTTGCAGCAAGTATTCTGTTTATGTGCTCGATTTTACAGGTTTTTCCGATTCTTAGAAAATACTCCAAGTCCATGGCGAACTTTAGGTTTTCGTCCATGCGGTAGTTTTGGGTGACTCGGCTTCTGAAAAAAGTCGTGGGCTGCGATATGTAGAACCGCCTTAGTATCCGCTTGTAGCTCCACTGTGGGAAATGGCGTGCTCTGAAGATGACGTTGTTTTCATCCATCAAGACATCGTTGCCGAAGATGGCGTCAAGGTCGGGGCGGTTGCGGAAGGTTTGCGCAACAAAGGAGATGCAGTGTTTGTCGAAGTAAACATCGTCGGAGTCGAGCCAGCCGATGATTTCGCCTTTGCTTCTTCTGAAGCCTTTGTTTATGGCGTTTGTTTGTCCCTTGTCGGGTTCGGAGATCCATTTAAGGTTGTATTGGTTTTCATATTTTCTGAGTATGTCAAGGGTGTTGTCTGTTGACCCGCCGTCTACCACTATGTGTTCTATGTTAGGGTAGTCTTGGTTCTTTACGCTTAGCAAAGTGTCTTCTATGAATCGTCCGTAGTTGAAAGAGTTCGTCACTATAGAAACCAAAGGCATTGGAGGGTTCAAGAGGTCGCCACTCCAGCCAAGCAACGTTTAATGTTAACAAGACCAAGCCCTCGCAGACTAACTTGCATCACTTTTCTCGAAACGCCCCCGAAAACGTGAACCTGTATTTCCATACGCGAGGTAAAAATATAAGGCTTTAAGGCTCAGAAACTTCCTTTTTTTGGGCTGGAGGTTCTCGGGCGAGCCGCTCCATTATGTCAAAGGCGATGCCTAAAGTTTTAGACACGAATCCCATTCCGCCCAGCATCTGTTTGAGGTTTCTCACGTCTGCCCTGTTGACTGAGCCCAGCAGGGGAGAGGCCGTTAAGTATAAGGCTATGAAGACTACGGCTCCGACTGCCAGTTGTAGCCAGCTTGAAAGGGGTATCTGGGAAACGACAAGATAAGTAACTAAGGCAGCAATCACTGAGGACAGCAGAATCTTTGATGATGCAACCAAGTCTATACTGAGAGTGTATTGCTTCTTGAGCCACCATAGCCCTATGGCAATGTCGGGAATCCCCGCCACCAACGTCGCGGCAATCAGCCCCACGATTCCGAATAGGGGTACCAGCAGCACGCTCAGGGGAAGCCCTATAGCCAAAGTTGCAAGAGTGAGGGCAAAGGTAACTTTGGTTCTTCCTAGACCATTTAGAATATTATCTACAGTCATGCTGCCAAACGCTGAGTAAACACACATAACTAACACGTACAACGCCAAATAAAGAGGCGCCTCCACATACTGTTGCCCAAACAGGGTTCTGATGACGGGTTCTGCCAACGCGATGAGGGCAGCAGCCGCGGGCGTAACAAACAGGGCGGCATACTTCACGGAGAAACGGAAGGTTTTGGAGAGGGTCTCAATTTCGGTTTTAGGGTTAATTTTGGAGAACAAAGGAAACAGCACCGTAGCTATGGGCGTTACAAAGAAGGTTATGAATACAGTGAAGTTTACTGCCACGTTGAAGTTGCCGATGGATGCGTCTGAAGAGTAGATGGCTATGAGAAGATTGTAGAACTGTAGAAGAAAACTTGCGATTATAGCTGATGCTGAAAGCGGCAACCCATATTTCAACATCGTCTTTATGGCGTTTGATGCTTTGAGTGATGTAGATTTTTCTTTGTGTATGTGCCTGTGGATTGCCAAGTAATAAAGCAGCATGCTAATTAACCCTGAGATTACAAAGGCGATTGAAGTTCCCAGAATAGCGCCGAAAACACCCAAACCAACAATGACCAAAGCAGACGCCAAGACACCTTTAATGGAGGCTTGCAGAATTTGGGTGGCGGCGTACAGCTCCATCCTTTCGTACCCTACAAAGACAGACTGGGCAGTGGTAGCTAAGACACCTGCGAATATGGTTAAGGAAGCTATTCGGATGAGCGGCTCGATTTCAGGGCGTTGAAGAACGTTTGTCGCCAAGAAGCCTGAAAGTAGAAAACAGATAACCATGAAGATGGCGCCTAGAACTATTTGGAAGGTAACCCCTGCGTTCAGGATGTTTCTTAGGTGTTCTTCTCGGTTTTCAGCGCGGTACTGTGCGGAGTACTTCACGATTGCAGAGTTTATTCCCAAATCAGTGAATACCATGATAAACTGTGGCGCGGTAAGCGTGACGCCGACCAGACCGAATTCGCTGGGCGGCAGGATACGCGCCAAGACCACTAGGCTTACGGCAGAGATTATGGTGGAAGCGGCTAGTCCCCAGAAAATGTTGAAGCCACCTCTCGCCGAGGTTTTAGCCATCGTGCTTGCTTTGCTCAAGATTATCTGTCCTTGATTTCCTTACCTAATGCGGTCTCAGTTTATTAATTATCCTAGAAAACGCAGAATCTGAGTGCTTTTTGCAGAAGCAGAGAATCCGCGTCGTATCAGCCTAACAATTTGCGATGCATACACAGCAACCGAAAACGCCAACGTAGCCGTTAAAGGCACATACAAAAATCGTGGCGGAAGTCTTTTTTCCTGTGGTGTCCAATGTTCCACAGATAGAGCCATGTACAAACCCGCAACCGTAGTTTCTGTTGACGAGCTGGGGCAGGAACCTTACGCCTTTGTGCTTTGCTTTCCCAAACCCACAGAGGACGAAATTCAGAGTCGCCTCTTTGAGCTGCGCAGCCTCGGCGTGTCTGCTTTAGAGTTCGTTGGGAAAGCCAACGTGTATGGTGTTCCTGTTCCCGTGTTGGGCAAAGGTTTTGTGGGTATAGTTGTAATCGCTTATCTGCAAGGGGAACGTGTGGCGGTGAAAATCCGCAGAGTCGACGCAGACCGCGCTGACCTTCTGCATGAAGCGCAGATGCTCGCCAAAGCAAACTCGGCGAACGTTGCTCCGAAGCTGCGGGGGGCAAGCAAGAATTTTTTGGTGATGCAACTCATCGACGGCGACATCCTACCTACGTGGCTGCAGCATAACGGGGAAAAAGAGGTTGTGCAGGGTGTCCTGAGGCGGGTCTTGGAGCAGTGTTTTAGGCTGGACCAAATCGGCTTAGACCACGGGGAACTCAGTAAAGCACCCAAACATGTAATCGTTGACCGCCAGTTGGAGCCGTGGATTGTGGATTTTGAGTCCTCCAGCGACGCCCGAAAACCAGCCAACGTGTCGGCTATGGGTAATTTTCTTTTCACAAGCCAAAGCGAAGTCGCAAGACAAGTCGCCAAGGTAATTGGGGAAAGAGACAAGGCAGCCATAGTTGGGGCGTTGAAGAACTACAAAAAAAGCAGAACCAAGGAAGCCTTCGAGGCAGCCGTCCAAGCCTGTTTAGAGTAACTACCCTGTGCATTGAGGTTTAGACGGCGATTTCGTTTAGCCTGTTCTGCGCTGCGGCTTCCTTGATTTCTATGGCTATGCGTCTGCCCATGTACATGTTCTCGCCGTACCGCAGGTAAGCGTAAGGTGATGTGCCGATGCCGACGTTGGTTCCTGCCACGATGCGCGCGCTGATTTCGAAAGTGAAGATTTTGAGGTCGTCGGTGATGACGGTTTCGAGGCAGAAGGGTCCGATGATACCTGGCGGCGCGAGTTCGCGGGCTTTTTTGTGGACGCTGTCGCCCATACGGATGATTTCAGGCAGTAGCGATTCGCGGAGTACGATGGGGAAGTTGCCTACGACGGTGTAGGTGGGGTTCACGTCTATTTCCAGTTGCTGGCTGGCGGGGATTTTGCCCAGCGAATCCACGGCGGATTCGTAACGCCGATCCATAGCCAAGAGTTCCACGTCGTCTTTGATGATGCTGCTAAAGTAGCTGGGGTAAACGTTGACGCCCAAAGCGTATTCCTGCAGGTGTACTTTGTCTAGGTCCTCGTCGGTCAGTAAGCGGCGGGCAACCATCTCTGTGAATTTCTTGTAGAACGCCTGAGGTGAATTCGCCAGAAAGTAGCCTCTGCCGCCTTTGGCGCCTGGAAGCTTGGCGATTACGAGGCGGTCGATTTCGTCGGGTGACTTGAAGGTGGCAGGCAAACGTAGCCCTGCTTGGCGGAGCCAGTCTTCCTGTTCTTTGCGGTCGGCTTCCCAGTGGAGCAGTTCACGGTTGCCGAACATGGGAACCATGAGGCTGTCGGTTAGCTGCTGGGTGCTAAGATACGCGGTGAAGGAACCGTGGGGAATGAGGATAACGTTGAGGCGGCGCAGTTTCTCCTGCAGTTCTTCGGTTAGAAGTTCGGTGAAGTCCTTGACTGTGATGAGTTCGTCTACGAGGGGAAACTTCTGGTACAGGATGGCGTCTTTTTCTTTGCAGACGCAGACCGTGCGGAACCCCTCTTCCTTGGCGCCCTTGAAGATGTTTAGTGAACTGTGGGAGCCAAGCGTGCCAATAGCCAGTTTGGAGGTGTCGTATTTCTGGAGGATTCCCGCCATGTCGGCAGATGTTATCATGTAACCACTTCTGCGAGTCTGCGTTTCCTGAGGGCGCGTTTGATTTCCATGGCGACGCGTTTACCTGGTCCTACTTCTACGCCGTACTTGTACTTCATGTAGGGCGAAGTCGGCTCCACACAGGGGCATCCTGGAACCCGCGGGCTAACGTCGAAAACGTAAAAGTCCAAATCCTTCGTGACTGCACCCTGCAACGCGAACAAACCTATCATGCCTGGCGGGTACTCTTTTCGGCAGGTTCTCACGAAGCGTTCGGCGGCGTCGAAGATTTTCTCGATTTGGCTTTCCCGCATCGTGGCGCCCATGTGTCCAATTTCGATGTTTTGGGTGGGAATCTTTAGTTCCAACTGTTCTGCTGCAGGAAGGTCTAAGACTCCGTCGAGGTCAGTTTGTATTCGCCTATCAAAACCCAGCAGGTCTATGTCGTCGGTTAGGGGAGACCAGAACATGTTGGCGTTGAACTTCGCGCCTAGAATATACTCTTCGATGACTGCCTGCTTGAGGGCATCTTGGGTGATTATGCCTTGTTTTATGCGTTGTTTAGAGGTTTCTTCGTATTCTTCGGGAGATGAAGCGTAGAAAAACGCCCGTTCTATAGCGCGTTCCTTCTCGGGAACCTTTATGATTGCTAAACGGTCAATCTCCGAAGGAGACTGGAAGGTTTTGGGCGTCTTAATGCCTGCCTTCTGAAGCAGGTACAACTGGTTGCGGGGAGTATTGCGCTCTTCGGTTCTGAGCATTTCCCGGTTGCCCATGAGAGGCACAGTGAAGTTCTGTTCGATAGCTTCGTAGCCTGCGTAAACGCTGAAAGAGCGGTTCGGCACAAAAATGGTGTTCAGGTCGGTTAGCTGCTTAACGGTTTCCTCTTTTGTGATTTCGGAGAATTTGTCCAGAAAGATGAAATTGTCGAAAATGTTTCGGTAGTATCGAGCGTACGTTTTTTCCCTGCCGTTCTGACAAACGACAACTGTTTCGAAGCCTTCCTGTTTTGCGCCTGACGCGATTTCTAATGCGGAGTGGCTTCCCAAGACGCCTATGCGTACTTTTTTGGGGTCGTAGCCGTCGACTACTTCTTTTATTGTGTCTTTCATCATGATTTCTCGCCTGCCCATTGCTTATACTCGTTAACAACATCATATAGTTTGGGGGTTTCAAAAAACCTTCGCCCAGTCATCTCGTTCGCCGCCGCCATGTACATCTCCGCTATAATAGATTTAAGTTCAGTGTCCAATGGAGGCGGAGGCGATTTGACAAGAGATTTCCAGTCTTTGACGCCTTGAGCTTCCGCGGCTTTCTTGGCTTCCTCCACGTGCTCATACCAAGCGGTTTTCTTGTAGAATTGACGGGCGATTTCCTTGCTGACGTGTAAACCATCAAGGGTGAAGCGGCATTCGTCAAGGGTTCCAATTACATCTATCACCATAAGACGCCTTTGGCTGTCGAAGGCTAACTCAATTTTTCCATCCTCATTAACTAAGCCTGCTCTATTGGCGATTTCCGTGATGGTCTCGTTAACTTTGGACAGGACAACTTTTACGGCTGCGGCTTCGATGCTTGTGAGCCCCGCGATTTTTGCGGCTTCCGACCAAGAAACGTATCGGTCGGTTTCCTCCAGCTTGGTGCTTACATCGAAAATGGGTTTGGCTAGTCGCTCACCGGGCTTTGGGTAGTGGTCTAAGCCTAGTTCTGTAAGGGTTACTTTTCCTTGTTCCAGCCGTTTGAAGACGCTGGAGCCTTCAGGTAAACCGTTTCTGTAGATAACTTCCAGCGGTATCAGGCAGTTCTTGAGGTTGGATGTGTAGGCGCTGTAGTCGTAGACGAGTTTGCCGTTTTCGACGCGGGCGTCTGGCTTGTAGGCGCTGACGAGGCACACTTCCATGACGCTGCTGGGCTGTTTGGCGTCGTTGAATTTGACGGCTTTACCGTTTTCAGCAACTAAGCCTTTGTAGTGGGTTCGGACGCTATTCTCCTCCAGCCGTTCGAAACAGTAGGCGCCCATAACCGCGAGTGCTTCACCTTTCTTGTCGATGCGGTCGGGCATTTCGCCCCAGTCAAATACGCTATATCGGTCGCTGAAGTGGAACCTACCCAGCCCCATTTTTTCGCGAGTTGGTTTCTGGATGACTTCTAAGTCTTTAACGCTGCCCATGTGGTTGACGCTCCATTTTGGCGGTTAGTTGGAGAAGATATTATTTTTCTTTTGCGGTATATCAGCTTATTTATTACTTTCATAGTGGAGCATCTATGCTCAGCGGAGTTAGGAGAACAAACGCGGAAACGCTACAATTGCAAGTAGGATAGGTCATTGAAATTGCAGAATCCTTTTTCATGAACAATCTTTTGGAACTCCAACCTATCAACGGGGCATTTGAAAGGGAAAGCCAGTTTGGAGCATACCACTCTGGGAAAAGGTAACCAATTTTTAAAATGCACCCATAAAAGGGACAGCGTAGCTTTTTAGCAAATGTGAGTTAAAGGGTTACTGGGACTCCTGCGTGGAGGACGGAAAACGAAGAAAAACCGTAAAACTTTTGATATATTTGCTCGTAGGAATCCTCTCAGCCCTTGTTTTTCTTTATGTGTCTTCTGTTTGTAGCTTATCAAAGAAAAAGAGGGGAAGGTTTTTGGTTCCCTTGTTTATTTTTTGCGTTGCTTGTTGTAGACGTATGCTGCGGCTACTACTATGACAACAACTATAACAGCTAATGATGCGTAGACGTACTCCATGGGCAGGGCGTTGGCGTTTTCGTTCTGAGTGCTGGTGGGTGCCGCCTCGGTACTAGTGGGGTTGACGGTTTGTGCAGGCGAAGGTGTTTGTTGATTATCATTTGGTGCGGAGTCGACGGTTAAGGTGTTCCATTCGCTGTTGGTTGGGTTGTAGGTTAGGCCTGATGTGCGTTTGCCTTCGTAGTAGATTACCCAGCCCCATTCACCTTCAGTGGTTGGGTTGTAGCTGAAGGTAAAGTACCCAGTCTGGTTGGTAGTTGCCGTCACTATTTGGTCGGTTCCATCTGGCTTGGTCAAAGATAGCTGTACCTCAGCGTTTGGCAGTCCTGGATGGTAGTTGCTGGCTTCTGGAACAAATACGCCGTCAGTCCAAACTAGCTCCATTGGGTTGGCAGTTAAGCGTCCTCCGATGGTGATGGTTTCGTTGTTCCACATTACTTCGCCTTTGTTAGCTGCTGCAAAGAGGCTAAAGTCGACTGTAGGAGAGTCATCAAAGCAGTATACCTTACCCGTAGTAGCGCCAATGTACATTTTGCCATCCCAAACAGCAGGAGAACAAGGCACGTTACCACCACAAGTGAACACAGACAAAGTACTCAAGTCAGTAGCATTCAAACAGTAGATGCTGCCGATGTCGCAACCGATGTAGATCTTTGCGCCAGTTTTGTCATCTGCGTATGCGGGTGAGGACTGAATCTGATAGCCCAACCACGCACCCATAGTACGATTCCCATTAAGCCGACCACTCTGTGAATAGTCAGGCAGAAGATAATCGCCAGAATCAGGATTCTCAGGATCCATAACAGTTAACTCAAAGAATTCTGAAGCGTAGATTTGCCCATTCCAGTAGATCGACGTCCAAAGTGGCTGAGTATTTCCAGAACGCGTTTGATTCCAAATGCTTGCCCCTGTTGTTGCATTGAAAGCAAAGTATCGTATTCCACCGCCGTTACCGCCTCCCGGCATGCTCATGTTCATCGCAGCGTAATCTACACCTGCTTTGGGCATACCACGGAAAATCCCGCCGCCGATGTAAGCAACTCCGTCGCCTATGACGGCTGTGCCAGTGGCATAGAACTCATTCGAGGCTTGAGCTTGAATATCCATGCCCAGATCAAAGCTCTTCCACTTAAAGCTAAGATCAGCAGCATTTAGAGCGTAGAGGCAGCCTTCTCCAGAGGTTATGAAAATTGTGTCATCAGAGTATACAGGTGAACCAAAGATTGGTCCTCCAGTCGTGTAGGTACACAGTACGTTTCCGTCGTCAGGATTAAGACAGTAAACTTTGCCATCCAAAGAACCGCAATATATCCTGTTGTTTACCACTATGGGTGAGGAGCGGGGTTCAGCTTCGCCTGAAGACAGATAATCAGGGAAGAAACCACCAGCCGAGGTCTTCCATAGTTGTTCGCCTGTGTCGGCATCTAGAGCATAGAAGTAGCCGTCATCAGCACCGGTGAAGACTTTGCCGTTGTATACTGCGGGTGATGCTCTGACGCTGAATCCTGTGGGGAAGTCCCAGATTTTTTCGCCTGTGTACGCGTTGAGGCAGTATAGGTTTTGGTCTTCTGAGCCGACGTATACTTTGCCATCAGCGACTGCGGGTGAGCTGAACACATCGCCGCCGGTTTGGTATGCCCATTTGGGTATGGATATGTCTGCGGGGCCTTGCTGACCTACCGCTACTCTTTGGTTCTCAACGTTTCCAATTAAGCCGTAATTCCAGTCTGCAGGTTCACCGCCGATGCAGTATAACGTGCCGCCACTGATTCCGTAGAGGTTTCCGTATGCTATTGAGGGTGTAGAGAAGCCTATGTCCGGTAGGTTCCAGAGTTCTGTTCCGGTGTATGCGTCCCAGCATGATGTTGATGTGCCGGGCATGACTAGTCCGCCTGTTTGTGAACCAGCGGGGCGGTCGCATTTGATGCCGTAGACTTTGCCGTCTGCGTATGCCATTGTTGCGTAGTGGATGTTGAAGTATGCAGGCTGTTTCCAGAGTCTTTCGCCTGTTTCTGCATCCCATGCGCCCACAGTGCCGTAGGGGTCAAGTTCTACAGTGCTTTCGAAAATCATGCCGGCTCCAGCTGCGCCTCTGTAAGCTGAGAATGCTCGGTCACCTTTATACGCTTGCCAGAGCATTTCGCCTGTTTCGCCATCGAAACAACCGATTTGCCAAGTGTCCGCTGAGATGTACAGTTTATGGTTGTAGTAGATGGCTGCCTGTTGTGCTATCCCGCCTAACGTTGACGCTCTCCAAGCAAGTGTTCCTGTGCTGTCTATGGCGTAAACGCTTGCTTCTGTAGTTCCTAAGAAGACTTTTCCATCGCCACAGCAAAGAAGTTCACATGAAGCATCAGATATGTATGTCCATGCTAGTGATGGTTCTGTGGAGGGGTCTGATAGGTCATAGCCTACTACTTGGGCTTGGTGGAGGGTGGTGTCGTATGCGGTCATGATGTATTGTTTCATGCTTGTTGAGTATCGTCCTGAGAAGTATGCGGCGCTTCCAGGATGTGCAAATGCATTGGGTATAGTTAGGTTCCATACTGCTTCGCCGGTGTCGATTAGGCGGCACACTATGCCGCTTGTTCCCTGTACTAAGAGGTATGTGTCGTCGAGCTTGAATATTGGGTTCGCGCTGTTTGGTGAAGGTGTTCCGGGGGCATCAACGTCATAAAGTAACGAGCCAGTTAAGGCATCATACGCAAGCAAACGGGTGCGACTAGCAACGAAGGCTTTTCCGTTGAAAACGCTTACCATGCCAGACCCTGATGTACTGACGCTCCATAGTACGTTGGCGCGGTCTGGCGCTGGACCAGCGTTGGATCCGGTGGATTCTTCGTCAGATTGAGCAAGCGGCCAGTCGTATTGCATTATGTCACCGTAGTCTGTAGTGGGGGAGAGTGATCGTGCTGTAACGGATTCGGGTATGGCTGCAGAACTGCACAGTACCATGGTTGATGATAGCAGCAGCATTGTCAAGATTATGGTTGTAATTACGAATTTGCTTTGTTTTTTAGTGTCCATTTTTTTATCTCCATAATTAAATGATAGCTCCTCTGTTGTTTCAACTTGAATTTAAGATAATGCAACCACCACAAGGGGTTGCAGTCAACCTACCAAATAGGAGAAAACGCGCCAAAAAATGCCCAATAAGAAATATCAACAAATATTTGAGCCTGCAGAATTTTTTAACAAGTTTACTTCATTTCATTTCATAACTATATTTAGGCATTAGCTTAATTACGAAGGCAACATCCACCTAACCGCCATTATTTGACAGGTATTTCGAAAAAACTTAAGTTGACATTCAACGAGTAAATGATATAGCATAAGAGGAGATGATTTTTCATATCTCCACAAATGGAAAACGAAATCCAAACGTTGACACGATTGGGACTTACAGAATATCAAGGGAAAACCTTTCTCACGTTGACACAATCAACACCGTCAACGGCAAAAGCACTTTCTAAAATGTCAAATGTCCCACGAGGAAAAATTTACGACGTATTGTCCACTCTACAAGATATAGGACTTGTGAAAAGGATTATAAGCACACCAGCAACGTTTGAAGCAGTACCGCTTTGTGACGCAATTTCTTACCTGCTTCAACGAAAGGCAAAAAACCTCAAAGACCTGCGCAAAGAAACAACTAGCCTACTCCGCAATCACATACCAAGAAACAGAGACAGCGCGTCAACTTTAACTCCGAACTTTACACTATTACCAAAAAAGGAAGCAGCTGTTCAGTATATGAAGAGATATGGGGACGAGGCAGAAATTAGTATCGATCTCGTTACGTCGTGGAAAAGGCTTTCGGAAATATTCTCCGCTGTGGCTACTGAGGACATTAGGAAAATATCAGGGAAAGGCTTGAGAATACGAATTGTTGTCCAAGAACCATTAAACCATCACGATTTGAACGATATGATTAAACCAGTTTGGACGCCTACTTTTCAATACAGAACCGTTCAATGTTTGCCTCCTGCAATAATAATTTTGTTTGACAAAAAACATGTGATGATTTGCACAGACCCAGAAAACAGATTAAAAGAATCCTCCAATTTAGTTACGGACAATAAGAGTTTTGTGGCGCTAGCCGAGTGCTATTTCGAAAAAATGTGGAACACCAGTCAACCAGACATAGACTTTTTTGTTCAAAGCCCAAAACCAACAATAAAAAAGGCAACCGCCATCTAGAGTAAAATAAAGCAAGGCACCGAGGCACCCAAGGAATTCATGTTGGTTTGGCTGCAGAAAACGTCAATAGCGACCTCCCCCCTATAGATTTCAGCGTCAACTCAATATTGGCATCCAAAGGGGATTATGGTTCCCCGTTTTTGTGCGGTTTTAACTTTTTTGTGTGTGCTGTAGAGGTGGGGTAGGGTTAGATAAGAAAGTGGGGGGTGGAGGGGTGGCGGGTTTAGTCTTCTCGCCATTTGAATAGTTTCACTGCTGCTGCAAAGATTATCACGGTTATCACGGAGACTATGGCGATGTCTATGAGTGCTCCTGTGATGTTTCCGTACACCATGACGTTGTTTAGGCCTTCAACTATGTAGAATAGAGGCAGGACATGTGCGATGTTTTGCAGGTAATCGGGCATGATGCTGATGGGGAAGAAGGTGCCTGCGAGGAACATCATGGGGAACGTGACGATGTTTCCGATTACGCCTGCGGTTTCAGGGTTCTTAGTCACGGTGCCCACAAGCATACCCAACGAAGCAAACAGTGTGGGACCTATAATCAGGAACGGAAGCAGCCCAAGGGTAAGGTTTACGTGTGCCCCGAAAACTACAACTCCGACAGCCACCATAAGCAGAAAGCTTGCCAGCGTCAAAACGATATACCACAGGATTTTTGAAGCCAACCACTCCATCTTTGTTATCGGCGTCAAAGAGAGTTGTTTGAAAAGCTTGTTCTTCTTGTATTCTGAGGAGATGTTAACCAGCGAAAACATGGGGCTGACAAGTATCGAGAAGCCGATGAGCCCCGGAATCAGAAGGTCCACGTACTGGGGGTTTTCAAAGCCGATGGTGCTTTGGGTAAATCCGATGACTGCTTCGCCGTTGAAGCGCTGCAGGTTAAACAGGTTTGACACTGCGCTGACGGTTCCTACGATGATGCCGTTTGTGCTGGATGTGGGGTTGCCGTAGACGGTGATGTTAATTGGGGAAGCGGCTAGATAGTTGGCTGAGAAATTTGCGGGGATTATTATGCCGTCGGAGCTTGAGTGTTCCGCCAAGTAATTGGTGAAGTTGCTGGTTTCCACGGTGATTACGCGTATCGTGCTGGAACTGTTGAGGGCTTGCAGAAACTGGCTGGCTATGTCCAGTTGAGGCGACTCGAAGGGACCTGTGTCTTGGTTCTGCGTGTAAATGTCGATTGTACTCGACGAGTTCCCTGAAAAGATGGCTCCGAAAATCAGAATCAAAATCACAGGGAAGATTAAGCCGAAGAACAAGCCAAATTTGTTTCGCAGGTACCCTCGGCTGAACACTTTGAAGTCAGAGAGGATTCTTCGTCCACTGCCCATCTTTAGCGCCTCCGTTTACGGCTGAGTTGGCTTTCTGCATCTTCAGATACGATTTCGCCTTGTTCATCTACTTCGCCGCTTACAAGGTTAATGAACACATCATCCAAGCTGTCTCGTCGGGTCTGGATTTCTCCCCAATCCAACCCTGACTGCTCGGCAGCCGCCAAAGCAGCCAATGCATCAATTTTCTTGTTTAACGGTATGCTTATGACGCATTTGGCGGTGTCGTAATTGACTTGGAGTTCAGTGTTTGCTTTAATGTATTCAGCCAGCTTTTCTTCGCCGTTGATTTCAAGTCTTTCCCCTGAGCCATGCTGAGAGATGATTTCGTCTGTGGTTCCCATGGCTACGATGTGCCCGTGATTCATGATGGCAACGCGGTCGGAGAGCTGCTCGGCTTCATCCAGATAATGAGTAGTTAAGATGATGGTTTTTCCCTTTGCCTTTAAGGATCGGATGACCTCCCAGATTGCCCTTCGAGCGTTAGGGTCCAAACCCGTGGTGGGTTCGTCAAGGAAAAGCATGTCAGGCGAATTCACCAGCGACAAAGCAAGGCCTGTTTTCTGTTTTTGTCCTCCTGACAAGTTGTCAAACAGCGTTTTCGCGGAATCCTCCAGCAAAACGTCTCTGAGGATTTGGTCAGGGTCAACCTTGATGTTGAAGAGGTCAGCATAGTACACTATGGCTTCGCGAGGGCTTGTTTTCTCAAAAAACGTGAATTCCTGGGGGATAACACCGATTTTTTTGTGCAGACTATACCCGTCTTTCCATGGGTCACAGCCGAGCACCTTGACTTCGCCGCCGTCGCGTTCCCGTAGACCCTCCAAAATTTCTATGGTGGTGGTTTTTCCTGCACCGTTGGGACCCAGCAACCCAAAAACTTCGCCTTCATTGACAACAAAAGATATGCCGTCAACTGCTTTGAGGTCGCCGTAGGTTTTTTGGAGGTTTTTCACTTCAATGGGTTTCATATTCAGGTCTCTCTTTGATTTGGGTAAAAACAACTTGCTTACATTGCTTACTGTTTCACTATAGAAGTAAAAACAGTTCAAGATAAGAATTACTCATGACAAGTATGAGGCACTATTTAGTTTACTAACTTTGCCTTGACAAGATTTCCTCTCTTTGAAACACCTTCATACCCAAATAGAATATGGCAATGTCCACAAGCACCAGCAAACCAATCAGCGCTGCCAAAACAACAGGACCAAGAATAAGTAACCCTGAAACCTGCGCAAACAACAGCCCCAATATGGGTAGTAGCAGCACTACGCTGATTTGCTGAGCTTCTTTAAAGCCCTTAACGCGGGCGGAAATTATGACGGTTAAACCTATGCTGCATAGCGCCAAGGCCGGTGTGACCCCGAAAATCAAGATGAGCCAAACCGCGTTGGGAATCAGCAACATCCCGTTAAACATGCTATACGTAGCCACATCTATGATTGCCCCGTAAACAAAAAAGGAGACAAACGTAACAGCCATAGCAGGTATGAAGCTAACCAGACTCTTCCCAAGCAGAAGCTCACCGTCAGTTAAGGGCGTGGCAAGGAGGGCTTCGATGGTTTTCCGCTCTTTTTCACCCGCAAAGCTATCAGAACCCATCACGCTTGAAGCCATTATCGGAATTATCAGAAAGAACGGCGCAAAAAAGTACACCGCCATAATGTACACCATAACTTGGTTAGGCTCCATCTGGGCAAGCATTGCTTGAATATCTTGGGGCAAGTTGGCTATCAGAGGCAAGAAGCCCTCCACAGAATTTTGGGAACTACCTGCGGCGGCGGGAGTACTTGAAATCAGCACGACGATTGCTGGAAGAACCACCGCGAATATAATGGGGACAATCACGATGGGTAAAAGCACTTGAGGGTTACGTTTGATTTCAAGCCAGTCCTTCTTGAAAACTAACCAGACGTTGCGGCGGTTCACTGTTTGTTCTCCTCCTTAATCAGCTTCAAGTAAGCTTCCTCCAACGAAGGGCGAAGCACGTTTACGGAGAGCACCTGCCCTTTGGCTTGAACAACTTCCTCAACAAGCTCAGGCGTGGCTGAACGCGCATCATCCACCGTCACCATAAGGGCAACCTCCTGCGGATTCACGGTTACTTCCTTTGCCTGTGGGTTCGCTTTGACGGCTGCCAAAACCTTTGCATTCACCTGTTTTAGGCCAATTTGGATGACTGGTTGCCCGCTGATTTTTTCCCGCAGTTCATCAGGCGAGCCCACAATGATGCAGGTACCTCTATTCATAATCATGACGCGCCTGCACAGTTTTTCGGCGTCCTCCAGATGGTGCGTGCAGAGCAGGATGGTGCTTTTTTCCTGTTGGCTAAGCGCCGCCATGAGGTCGCGGATTTCCTTTGCCGATTCAGGGTCTAACCCTGCAGTGGGTTCATCCAAAAACAGAATCGGCGGCTTATGCACTGTAGCGCGGACGATTGCGAGTTTCTGCTTCATGCCCTTGCTGAAGGTAGCGACTTTATCGTTGCGGCGGTCCCACAGATTAAAAAACTCCAAAAGCGCCCTGATTCTGCGGCTGCGTTCCTGTGGGTCTAAAAGCCCGTATGCTTGGGCAAAGAAGTCCATGTTCTCCAAAGCCGTTAAACGCTCGTAGAGGCTGGGATTCTCGGTTAAGATGCCAACGGACTGTCGCACTTTGAGGGGGTCACTTTGGATGTCGTAGCCTGCAACAGCAGCGGACCCCTCAGTGGGCGCAATAAGACAGGCTAACATGCGCAGCGTGGTGGTTTTTCCTGCACCGTTGGGACCCAGCAACCCAAAAACTTCGCCTTCGCCGATTTCCAAACTGAGATGATTTACTGCTGTGAAGGAATTGAATTTTTTGGTTAAGCCCTCAGTGACGACGCTGTACATGCAAGTACATCCTATAAAGAAGGAAATTAACGGAGCTTATTAGTAAGCTTTTTCTCCCTTTTTTCACCTAACGCAGGGCTGCAGTTCATGACGAAAAAGCCGCAGATACCGCAAAATAGAAAAACACCCCTCACCTAATGAGAAAACAACAACCCCCAAACGGGAGCGCACGCCAAATGAAATTAAACAAAACCGACGAACAAGTCATCGCCGCCCTAAAAGAAAGCAAAGAGTTAACCCTTGCAGAACTCACCGAAAAAACGGAAGTGCCCAGCAAGAAAGTTTTCAAGTCGCTACGGAAACTCTTTGAACACGAAATGATTGATTCAAAAGCGCGCAAATACAGACTCATCACAGATAAGCCACCTACAAAGGGCAAAAGCGAAAACTAAACCACCCGCCGCTGTTTTTCAGCGTCAAACTGTTCTTTCTCTACAAATCAACAAATCACCAAGCACACACGAAAAAAAAAGAGTCTGCACACCCAAAATCAAAATGGCTTCCCTATTCTGTTTTTTCTTGAGTCTTTTTCTGCGCAGATTATCTGCCTGTTCATTTAGATAATGATAGGGGAGCGATGGTAGGCGCCTGATTTGGTTGGCTGTTTTGCCGTGAGCGAGTTTATGCTAGGCGCCATTTAAGTTAATCGACACGAAACAGCACCTGCCAAGCAGGTATACAACCCATACGTTTGGCTTACTTGTAGCTGAAAAGAGAAATAAGTGGTGGAGCCTCGGGCGGGCCTTGCTCCCGCGGCCTGCTGCTTACAAGGCAGCCGCTCTACTGGGCTGAGCTATCGAGGCACTCGTCCACCTTTGCCCAGATTACACCATCACATGACAAATTAACCAAATAAAAGTTACTACTAAAAAGAACCCTCTGAAATTTATGCAGACCACAGTTGCACCTCTTTAGGGGCTGAGTCCTCTAAATTACTTTTTAGCGGATTTTGCTTTCCGTTTTGCCCAGCATGTTTTGCAGTAAACCGCTTTGTTTTCCTCAGGCTTAAACGGAACCGCACAGTCTTTGCCGCAGTCAGAGCAGACAGCTGAAAACGTGCCCCGCTCCACCTTGCCTGCGTAAGGCTTAAACATGCGGTATCTGGACAGACGCGGCCAACCAGTCTTCGCATACTTAATCATGTCGGGATTTGCCTTCAGCCACCGCATCATATGGAAAAAGTTCTTCGCGCGTTTCTCGTCGCGTTCAGGCAAAGGCTCGTAACCTAGATTTCTGATTTCATCCAGATACGCGATTTCGACTAGGCGCTGCGGTTCCCCCACGACTCTGACGCGGTGGATGCGGTCGCCGTAGGTTTCTCGGAGTGCCTCAACAGCTTCGTCGAATATGTAGCCTTGGCACACGTTAATTTCTTCGTCAGGCTTAGGCTTTAGGCGGTCAAGAAGCTGCTGCATGATTTTGGTGGTTTCGGTGAGATATTCTTTTTTGCGGAACAGCGCAGGCTGAAAAAACTTTACGTCAATAACGTCGTAGCAGAAGTCCCCTGTTTCCTCGCGGTAGGCGCCTATAACTATGCCGAAAAGCAAATCGCCGCTGCCAGCGTCGTCAACAGTAATCGTCAAGCTGTCGCTTCCTTTCCCTTTTCTATGTTGCGCTCGTATAAAAACTGTCCGACAAAACCCAGCTAAACGCCGCCATTAGCCAAACTCCACTTTAAAAAGGTTGGTCAAGAAATCTTGACTGGTCCGCTGGTGAGTTGGTCAAAATTTCTTGACAAAAACACCTAAAAGTATTCCAGCCAAAATAGGCAATAGAGAAAAGAATAGTGCATGTACATCTGCGCCAGCAACTTGACCTATATCCCGCTATTGCGCGGATGCATGGAATATTAGGAGGATGCGGCTGTGAAATTAGTATGTATAACAATTGTGTTTCTTATCTTTCTATCTTTGCTGGCTGCTCCCATTATGCAGATCTCAACGGCTAACGCTGCAGATTTTTCGGCTAAAGAGGAGTTATCTGCCTTCGTAACTCAAGTCTTGGGGATTGACCTGTCGCAATACAACCAGACAAACGAAAACTACAAGATAAAATATCCATCCACATACGGCGGGGTCGTGAAAGAAGAAGACCTCACCTCAGATTACTACGCAAACGACGGAAGCCACATACAAGTCTTCGCTGTAATCTACAACGGATACCCGGGAATGATAATTATCGATTGCCTCGGCTCCACAAAATACGTCAACCAACCCCTCCCAGAAAACAAGCTCAACGCCGCAAAGACTGTTCTTGCGAGGTATCCAAGCTTTGCAGCTGCATACGGGATTGATAGTCAGGCTGCCGTTGCCGCCTCGACCATGCTGGAACCCTTGACCGAATTGGTAACCACTGAAACCACACAGGGCAACATGAAGATGGAGGCCTGGGCCAGAATTAATTCGGATTGGCTATCTCTGATTGGAAGCACGGTCAATGATACTGGAATAGACTGGACCTACACCGCTAAGGGGTATGATGCAGATAAAAAGTGCTTGCGCGTTACATTTGCCGAGTCAGAGCAGGGGTTTGAGGTAATCTTTCAAGATACGTGGGGTCTTTTCCAGATAGCGGACGTTTCGGTTTCCGAGTTTGAAGCAAAAAACATAGCCCGGTCCACTGCGAGCAAATTAAACCTGACTTCGGTTGGGGCCGATAATTCAACTGTTGTTCTTCATCCTGATTGGTCAGGAGAGAGGGTGGATGCTCGTCTGGTCATGGTTCCAGGTCAAGTCTACAATGACAGCCTTAACGCAGAGATTCACTACGCAGACTCCGGCAGCATTGTTCGAGAGCCATTGATGTTGTATCCTGAATGGGTCTTCATTTTCTACTTTGACAAAAACATCGGAGACATGACTGGCGTCCAAGTCGGCGTCTGGGGAGACACCGGAGAAATCGTCTTATGCACCGCCTATGGACACTACGGAAACGGTGCTCCAATCTGGACTCCGCCGTCCACGCAGGGACATGAACTCCTTCCAAACGCTACCGATTTGCCAACTCCACCATCTTCCCCCACACTCACGCCCATTTCATCTCCCAACTCGTCTCCGACAAACACACCTATCCAGACACAATCACCAAACCCAACAACTCTGCAAACAACCACCGGCACACAAACTCCAACTCACACGAACACCCCAACCCAAGCACCTTCCGCTTCTCCCCAAACATCAGCGGCTTCCGATTTAGCTTCAACTCAAACTTGCCTAAACACAACGGACCTTATCGCGACTATCTTAACATTGTTTATTCTTACCGCGTTAATAGTGGCCACTGCATTTAGGCAAAAAAGAAAACAACGCAGGTTAATCAAGAATAGACTCTAGGCGAACATGGTACAGAACAATGGAGTATCACCGACCAAAGACATCCTACACGTAATGCAGGTCTTAGGCCACAAAAACATCAAAAACACCCTAATCTACGTTCAACTCGCCGAGGAACTCTTCAAGGACCAACAGGAATACATCTCAAAAATAGCCAAAACCGAAAAAGACGCCTGCCAACTCATAGAAGCCGGGTTCGAGTACGTTTGCGATTTCAACGGAGCCAAGATTTTCAAGAAGAAAAAGTACTGACATCACCCAGGACAAACCCCCCGTACTTTTCAACATAGTGGTGCGGGGGGTGGGATTCGACCCTGAAGTTGTGGTGCCTATCCAGTCTGCCTCTTCCATTTTGTTTGTTTTCAACATTTTTTAGAGGCACCTTACGAAATCTTCTCGTTGCATGAAATAAGTCTTTTGGATAGAATTCCCACTTGATATTTGAATGACTCCCAAATACCCGTTCAAATTCATTGCATTAATAACACTGGTGAATGAAATTGAAATACGCAGATGCGTAGAGGTGGCGATTATTAATAATTTTAACTGCCATTCCAAGCAAATACTTTTTGATCAACCTGGACGTGGACTTTTTTCTCGTCCTCGTCGAAACTCGATAGCTTTCGCGGCAGGCATAATGCACTGGCATAGGATTTTAAGAAGCAGTCCAGAGTTTGGTTTGCAATTAACATTGAATAGATTATTTTCCATTAAAAGAAACGTTAAATATTGATTTGCTCATACTCCCATTATGGTCGGGAATAGTAGACGTTCTTTGACTATTGTTCTGCTTTCAATTCTTAGCAGGCTTTTTGCCATCAGCCGTTACATTTGCCGATGCGGCTTCAACTGATTACGTTGAAGCACCAAACATAAACGTTATTAACCCAGAAAACAGTACGTATTATTCGCCATTAATAGTATTGTCCTTCAATGCAAGTGTCGGTAGAATAATCAACCCGAGGGTAACGGCTATTAATGCCCTACCAGTCGTAATTTCTGACTCCTGGTACAAAGGTGATTGGCAGGAGAATGCAACCCACCTTGACATTGAATATTTCAACAAAGCGGACATTGCTTTTCAAACAAATATTGCGGATGTACCGCTTGGAAATCGGAGTATCACCATAGGCGTTGAGGAAACCTTCAGTGACCCCGATTGGCCGCCAGTTCTGCCAGTCAGAAAGCAAAGTTACGCCACCATATGCTTTGTTGTATCTGAGCCTTTGCCTTCAGCGAATGCTACAAGTCAATCGTCTGAACAGCCTACCCCATCACCCCCTCAGGAAGCCTCGCCGAGTATTCCAGAATTTTCGAATACTGTTGTTCTGACTTTTCTGATAGCTTTAAGTATGCTAATCTTGCTTTCCTTCAAAAAACTTTCTACATATAATTCGAGGCTGTTCAAAGACGAAGTTGAATATACCTCAAAGGTAGCTAAGACAGAAAAGGACGCTCTAGTGCTGATTGAAGCTGGGTTTGAGTTCGTATGCGATTTCAGCGGTCATAAACTATTCAAGAAGAGGAAGAATTAACATGGACAAAACGAAAGAGCAAAAACGAAAAGAAGCAACAATCGAATTCCTGAAAAGCGGCGACATTCTCCAGCTGCAGAGGCGCCTTGGGCATAAGCACATCAGGTTAACTTTAAATTTCGCGCAGCGGAACGGGCTGTTTGCGAAACGGTTTGCGGAGGTCTATTAGATTGCAAAAAGACGTTGCCAAACGAGTTAACATCGCCAGGACGAACCCCCCCGTATTTTATTTATAAATGGTGCGGGGGGTGGGATTCGAACCCACGAAGACCTGAGTCAGAGGATCTTAAG
>JAOZIE010000023.1:491163-581756 GCA_026014485.1 Candidatus Bathyarchaeota archaeon | reverse complement strand
CCCTTGTCCTAGGGGGCGTTTTGGCCGCCTATTTAGACCTGGCTCGGGTACCCCTGCACCGACCACCCATACATCTTTGCAGAGTACACTTTAAGTTTTTTGCAGGGCAAGCTATCTTTGTAGAGATGTGTTTGGAGAAAAAAGTTGCTTTTGAGGGTTACAGAACAAGAAATGGGGTGAAAAGGGGGTTAGTTCGTGTCTACTAGGTGTGCGGTTCCGTCTGGGCAGTAGACTTTTTCGCCTTTAGCTACTGAATGGTAACGTTTGATGCATGGTTTGAGTAGTTCGCATCCATCGCAGTCTCGGCTTAGCATCCTGTTTTTTCACCTCGCGGGTAGCTGGTGGTTTCTGTGGTTGACTTAATAACGGTTTGTAACATGCAGGTATAGCTTCGGAGGGCGTAGACGGTTTTTGGCGGCGAAAAGGCTGTTGCGGCGCTTTTTTCATGCCGTTAAGGTGGGGTTGACCAATGCAGATAAAAGCTTGCAGGTTACTGCTAAGGGGATTTGTGATGGAGAAATTCACGCTTCAAAACGTTCCTGCTGCTTCGCTTAACCGCAAGATGCGCGACATGTTCGTGGATTTAATCGACATAACCATGGATGACAAAGGTAGAGGATGCTTAAAGTCGGTTCCAGCCAACTTCGGCTACGTTTTCTTCTGGTACGGCTGGCTCAACCAGAAAACCCTAACCAAACTTTACCCACTGTATATACCTAAAGAGAAAGTTAAAGAGATAAAGAGGGCGAAAAAACAGAATTCCGCATTGAAGCTTCGGGACCAAGTCAGCGATTTTCTGTTCTCCATCGTGCGGGACCACCCAGAAGTAGTCGGCGAAGGGCACGCTGAAGTGCATTTAGCTTTGCTTGCGCCCAAGCTGCGGCATGCAACGGTTACGGATGCAGCTAAAGCGTTGAAGAATTATGCGGTTCGCCTTGAGAAGCTGGAGGCGTTCACACGGAAGAATCTGCGGCGGAAAACAAGCAAAGCCGTGGAGGAAATTGAAGCCCGCTTTGAAACGGTGGATTTCATCAAGGAAAAGGAATTAGCCAAGTGCGCAGATGAGTACTTTTGGGATGATGAATGCGGCTACGTGGAGCTTGCGCATCACAGGCTTGGCTGCGAAGTTCAAGTTCGCGTACACTTCAAAGGCGATGAATCCCTTGGCGATGTTGCCGAACGAATTGACAAAGTTGTGTCGCCGATTAAGCCTGTGCTGGACCCGATGTTCCGCTTCGGAAAGTCCCGCTGGCCATTCTAAGATGCTTTTTTGCTGTTGCCTTCGTGTTTAAAGCGCCAAAACGCAAAGTAGGGTGCTTGCAAGTTCATCTGCCACAGCATGGCTGAAAGTTCGCCGTAGTGAACCATGTCTTCCATGACCATGTGGGTTAAGATGGTTTCGACGGTGATTTGTGTGTCGGGTTTGTTGCCCCATGGAAGGGTGACTTTCTGCTGGAGGGCGTTGAGTTTGAGGGTTTTGAGGAAAATTTCAGTTTGGTTTTTCACGTGTTGGGCGTATTCTTTGAGTGATTCGATGTTTTGGTAGGTTTCGAAGCCGGGGTCTTTCCATTCGCTGAATCGGTTTGGCAGAACGTAATTTATCCATCTGTCTTCAACTAGAGTCAAGTGCAGGAACACGTCTCTTGCCGAGTCGAAGCTTAATCCTCTTGGCTTGACGATTTCTGTCCAAGACAGCTTGCTGAGGGCTTCAAGGTACAACTCGCGGACTGCATGGTTGTATCGAACTAAGTCTATGGTTTCCATGAAGGCTGGTTGGTTGGGTGTGTACTTAAGGTTTGCCAGTTAAACGGGAATAGATAGGGAACAGTTGCAGTTTTGCAAGCTACTTATAGCGAGGGCGTTTTTTCATGTATTTCAGAATGCAGCTGTCCACCCGTTGCCCAATTGCTCTTGGGGGCTTCGAAAAGTACTATCTCGACTGCTTCCTTGGGAACCCCTAAATCTACAAAAACCTTAGTTATCCCTTCAACTGTTTTCTTCTTATTCTCAAGGGTCATGCCCTCCCAAACAGAAACTTGAACTATTGGCACGTAATCTACCTCAAATAACACTTGCCGTTTCGCCTATTAACAGGTTCCTTAAAGCCGCTTTCGCAGCCTCTGTATGGGTAACCACGGGTGAACGACCGCAGAAAAACAAAAATCTCCAATAGTGACCCCCCCCCCCCGCTCCCTTTTTCTGCATAGAATGGGTATTAGCATCCAAATAGGCGGCGTAGGTTTGCAGAAACGGTTTTCAGGTGGCTTCAAGATTTGCCGAACGGCAGACAAAAGTCGTGTTTATCAAAAGAAAAAGAAAGAGAAGAAGCGTAACTGAACCTTTCTCAGCCAGTCGTCTCAGGTAGTTTTTCTAAACTGCTGGTTCACTGTATCCTAATGTTTGTTTTGCTGCGCGTCCAAGGTCGTACAGGTAATTGATTTCTGTACCAAGGTCATCAAAGTTTATCGGAGCAAAAATTGTGACTGCAACCTCTGTTTCTGGGTCGTACTGTGCTATGTTCAAATAACCGAAGTGACCGCCATTGTGTCCGTATCCTAAGCCAGTAACGTTGGTTGTGCCAAGACCATAACCTTTGCTTGTTTCCAGCAGTGGCGTTGTCATCAAATCTACAATGTCCGCGTTGAGACCTGCTTCTCCACTGTATAGCAACTTAACCCACCTGTTTGTATTGTTGAGTGTAGAAATTATGTTACCTTCAGCCACATGTGGGGACATGTTATCTTGACTATACTCATAGAGCACTCCTTCATAGTATGTGTAACCTTCAGCAAAAGGCGGAGGAATAAATTGGTCAGTTCCGCTCACGGGAATAGAAGTGTCTGAAAGACCATTAGGCTCCAGCAAACGTTGCTCCACAAATTCAGCATAGCGCATACCGGATACGCGTTCGATGATTTTGCCCAGAATCGAATAACCCGTGTTGCTGTAGTGGTAATCAGTTTCAGGCGGGAAATACGAAATCTGATTAGATGCCACCACGCCCACAAGTTCATCAAAACTGAAAGCGTGGTCAGGTTGAGGTATAACTTCTTTGACGTAATCAGTGTAAACGAGTCCGGCATACGGTGCGGAGGCATTGTCTGGAATGGGGGTGTTGCTTACGTCAAAAACCCCTGCAGTGTGTCCCAGAAGCTGCTTTATGGTTATTTGGTTCTTGTAGGGAATATCGTAATCAGAGGTATCTGGAACATAAGCAATGTCTCTGCCCGGAATATTGTCCGTTATTTTATCGTCAATTTGCAACAACCCTTCCTGATGCAGCAAAAGAATAGCAGCCGAAGTGAAAGTTTTAGTCACGCTTGCTATTCGGAAATGAGTATTCTCTGTAAGGGTTTTGTCTAAACCCGCAGAGACAAAGAAGTCTCCTTCTGGCGACGAGATTTTCATTGCGATGTTGCCGTTGAAGGCTGGTTTGTCAGCGATGTATTCCTGCCACTCAACGTCAAGCAAGGTCTGCAACTCTGATGCGTAATCTGTTTGTTTAGGAATGAAGGAATTGTAGGAGGCACCAGCCACAATGACTATAATAAGGCTTACAGCAAGTATGCCGAGAAGTTTTCTATTCATTCGTAATTCTCCTGTCTCTCCCATTTTAGAATAGTCAATTGATAGGTAATTGAGAGTTTAAGCGTTTAGGGAAAAAAGACATCCGAAAGTTCATCACTTCAGGGAAGGCAACAAAACAAACTGAAACTGGGTTCGAAATGCCTCCGCCAGAAAAGACAAGCACATTTCTACAAAACAGAGGGCAACAAACCGGACAGGGAGACCCCCGAAAACAACATATAAAAGTTTAAATTCCGTCAAAAACAGCATATGTAAGGACACCTTTATGGGCCCGTAGCTCAGCTAGGTAGAGCGCCAGACTCATAATCTGTTGGTCGTTGGTTCAAGTCCGACCGGGCCCACCAAACACCACCACCGAAACCAGCACCTTATGAATGAGACGCGGGGTATTCTTGGAGGATAATCGTCAAAAGTCCTGGTCTTTCTGTATTTTTATAATAAGGCGGTCACCATTTCTCTGGATTATCACCCTCTTTAAAACCTCCGCCCGCAGGCTCTCTGGAACATACTGAGATTGCCAATCCAATTCTTTAGCCACGTTAGCCCCAGCATGTGCGGGGTCAGCCGCCTCAATGGCTTTTAAGGCATAGTAAGCAGCGCCGAAAGCGTGTTGAGGAACATGCGCGGTTGCAACTGCTTGACCTGCGGCACGCGCTGCAAAACAAGCTGCACCATTCGCTTTCGCCTCACGGGCAGCGGAGTGAGCCGCAAGGGAAGCCCCGCGTATAACATCCATCTTAAACACGCCCATCCGAACCCATGCACGGCATTCTTCGATTGCTTTTCGGGGGCGACCATCATTCGGGTATGCAACCTCAAATAATGCAAGCACCCGCTCAGCGCAGTCCGCAGCCCAAGTAGCCAGCGACATCTGATCCTGTTTGGCGTACTTCTTCATAATTCCGCAAGCCCCAGTGAAACACTAATGTTCTCTGACGGATTCCACAAAGGTAGGGTCTGGTGATGCTCATTAAGGTTTAGAACCCAGAAAAAGGCAGGCATCCAACAGAGTCAACGCGCCCACGTGACCCTCAATCGGCGGACTCAGGTGAGGGTATGCTCTACCAGAGTTCTCTGGGTGACCATTGTGGCTGTGCCGCCTGAGGGGACAATTATGTCTTGCCGGTTCTCGGCTTTTATTAATCTGCAGGTTCCGTATTCCAAGTAGGTTTGCCCGCTGATTTGCGTAATTGAGCCATCTAACGCGCTAACACCAATGGGGTCTTGTTCTAAGTTCATATGCATCGTGATGTTGTCGCTTTGAAAGTCTATTCTGAAAACTCCATATGTCCCAGTATCAACAGTTAGGTACTGGACGCCCACGAAGGTGAGGTTCAGGTTTCCAGTTAATCCCAGGGTGGAGTTCCCAGTGTTTACGGGTATTTGCCAAACGTCACCAGCCTTGACTTCTGTCGTAGCCAAGAGGGCGGATAGCGCAGGGTTACTGTTCAGGTTGGTGAACACAGAAATGGGCACCATGAAGTTACTGTAGAAACGTGACTTGCTTACATCCATCTTCAGGGATGGAAAGGTGGATTCCTCTGAGACTGAAGATTGACTAATAGTGTAGGTTTCTCCGTTAAAGCTCAGAACCTGAGTTGTTAAGGTGCTATTGTAGCTCTGGGTACCAGAAAAGGCGCCTGAGATTGTCGAGTCATCCAATTCGCTTGTGACGATGCTGCTGCTGGTGTAAACCATTTTTTCGCCTACAGTATAGTTTAAGCCCAGCGGAATCGAATTGTTAGCGTCATCTGGAAGCACAGCAGGCACCACGGAGTTAACGGAATTTCGTGGAAACAGCAAAACAGCCGTCACCAATATGACGACCACAACAGCGAGGATTGCCAACAGCACAAGCCGTTTTCTGTTAAAGACCCCAGCTCTGGCAGAGTTTTCCGTGGGCTTGCTTATAACAGGAGGGCTTTCTGAAAGAACAACACAGAGTTCGTTTTTCAAGCACGCGCCCCACATTTAGGAAGAATACTTGTATATTAAAGACTTTTGTTGTTACCCCATCACCTCTGAAAAAGAAACAAGAAAGCAAGCAGAGAGTTAGGAAAACTTGATGTTCTAAAATGTAGATTTATTACATCGTCGCGACGTATTAGGCTTGAGCAGGCGATAAAACGTGGTAGCCAAAAAGGAAAAAAGGCTTAGCCGCCAAAGACTGCTCCCTGCTGTTGTACTTGCACTTGTTTTCGTTCTGGCAACGGTCGCGTTTGCCTGCAGCAGTTTAGACCCTGCATTCTCCAGTGATGGCGCAGCATCCGATGCAGAATTGAACAACGCAGGATACCTGAAGCTGCCTTCTTTGCCCACGCAGGATAACGGGTACAGCAAACTCTGCTTGACTTCAGCAACCTCCAGATACGACACACACGAGGAGCAGGCGTGCTTCATAATAAACGCTACAATAAGAAACGACTACTCAGCCCAAGACCCCCCTCCAGACAGCTTCCCCGAACACAACCAGATGGGAGACACATATTTCATCCTGTGGACAACACTTTACGCGGAGGGAAAGCAAATTAACGCAACCGAAATAACTAACCCCAACGCCATACCTGTACAAGGAAGCCCCCAATACGTTTTCGGAGCGGGCCAAACGGGGACTATTGAAATAGTCATGGCTACAACCAACCAGAACGTGGATTCCTTCACGATAAAACTCGTCGCCATCGGCGGCATCCCCATCCCATAAGCAAATTCGCACTTTTTTAATAGCAGGTTAGCCCCTGTCATCAAGGGGAACCGTTTGCTCTTTGGGCACAAAAACAAGCTCCAAGTAGACCTTGGCGAACTACAGAACGAAAAAGAAAACCTATCCAGCTTTTTGCAGAGCCACCTCCAAATCAGCGTCGCCGACAGCCACAACAGGCTCACCGTAGATTCCGCCGCCTCGACATCAAAGCAGGAGCTGCAACGTGCAGTAACCAAGTTTATTTATCACAAAAACCTCAACGGCACCCACTGGGCTGCCCTAGAAAATAACGTTGTCAAAATCAAAAGGTTTGAACGCGTAAAGAAAGAGAAGAAAAACAGGAATCCTGAGATGCCGTCCATGATTAAGCACGGTTGGTAACATGTAGCAGTAGGCGGTTACACCCGTTTTCTTGGTTTTCTTTTTGATTATGAGTGTTTCAGGGTTACTGGTAACTTTAATAAACGGTGGCTGGCAATATGTTTGTCATGACCCTTAAACATGGCTTTGCAGCAGTTCTTTTAGTTGCTTTGATGTTGACGGCTCCAGTCGCGGTTTTCGCCCAAGCCACCGTCGGCGTAAAGGTAGGCGACTACGCGGAATACAATGTTTCCTTCACTGGAACCCCCATGGAAGGGCATGACGCTAACTGGGCTAAAATGACCGTGGACGCCGTAGAAGGAGGACAGGTTAACGTCACCTTCAGTTCACTTCTCGCAGATGGAACTGTGGAGAACGCCACGGAATACTTGAACTTTGACACGGGCAGATACATAGACTACTTTGTGGTTCCCGCAGGTCTACAGCTTGGCGACTCATTCTACGACTCCTTCTTAGGCAACAACGTATCCATCTACAAAGTGGAAGTCAAAAACTATGCAGGCGCAGACCGAACCATAGTTACAGGAGACACCCCGGAAACAGTATGGCAGTGGGACCAAGCCACGGGAGTACTGGTCGAAGCAGACTCCACCTACCCAGACTTCACACTGCACACAGTCATAGACACAACTAACCTGTGGGCGCCGCAGCCTAAAATCCTCGGGTTAGACCCCCTCATCTTCTACGCCCTCATAGCCGCCATAGCCGCAGCAATAGCAATCATCGCAGTAGCCGTTGTACTCAGAAAAAAGGCAGCATCCAAAGGCAGTCCCTAAAAAGAAAAACAGTTGCCTGAACCGAAAAGGGGCGCCAACACCTTTTTAGATTTCTTGAAGCGGCGGTGATTCTCCTGAAGAACAATCAAACAGAGGAAACAGACGATATTGGGCAAGATTTTTTTAAAGAAAACAAACATCAATAATATCTGACGGTAACACTATGAAACGGCTGGCTTGGCTCCTCATCACAGTTTTAGTGGTCTCAGCAGTAATTTTGCCTTCGATTTACCTCTCCAACGTGGGTGAGCATCCAGAAGCTGAAGAAGACGACTGGTTCTTCGGGGTAACCTACGGACAAAACACCGTGGAAGCCGCAAAGCGCCTCATAGACAGAGTACACAACTACACCAACGTCTTCGTCGTGGACTCATTCGCCATAAGCCAAAACCGAACCATGCTGGACGAAATATGCAGCTACGCAACGGAAAAAAACCTGCACTTCTTTGTTTACTTTTTCTCTCTCTACGCCTTTGACTGGCAACAAGAATGGGTAACCACAGCAAACCAGACATACGGCGACCATTTTCTGGGCGTCTACTTGAGAGATGAGCCAGGCGGCAGACAAATTGAACAAAGCGAAACCTTCACCAACGCTTCAAGCTACAGCGACGCCGCCAACAAATACGTCGAAAACCTTTCCGACTACTGGAGCATGCAGTTCCTCAGAGAAAACAATATCCCCGTGGTCACATCCGACTTCGCGCTGTTCTGGTTCGATTATCAGGCAGGCTTTGAGGTCATCTTCACGGAACTAGGCTGGAACAACAGCAGAACCAAAGAAATCGCGCTCTGCCGCGGAGCAGCCGACGCCCACGACAAAGACTGGGGCACCATAATCACGTGGACTTACCAGCACCCGCCGTACATCGGGAGCGCCCCCGAAACGTATCAGGACATGGTCATGTCCTATGAGTCGGGCGCCAAATACATCCTCGTCTTCGATTACCCCCAGTACCCCGAAAATAACCCCTACGGCATACTAAACGACGACTACTTCAGTGCCATGCAGCAGTTCTGGGACTACACCAACACGCACCCCCGAAACCTCACGCAAACCCAAGCTGAAGCGGCGATGGTTCTCCCCAAAGACTACGGATGGGGCATGCGAAACCCCTACGATAACATCTGGGGACTGTGGCAGCCAGATAACGCCTCCGCACTGATTTGGAACAACATGAATACCCTCGTGGACAGGTACGGGCTAAAACTCGACATCGTCTACGATAACGCCGACATCAACTACACCAAACGGTACGCAGAAGTCTACCTGTGGAACCAAACCATAACCTAACCAAAACCAAGACAATTCGACGTTGCCGCTTCATGGAACCAAACTGTAAGCGCCGACGGTGAGTTTTTCACAGCCATCTTTTTGCACAAGAACCGTGTCTTCGATGCGTACCCCGCCAAATCCTGAAATGTAAACGCCAGGTTCATCTGTAACCACGTTGCCCGCAGCCAAAAGGTCTGGGCTGTCAGGGTTCAAGCTGGGCGGCTCATGCACTTCTAAGCCGACGTTATGTCCCACGCGGTGCACAAAAAACTCGCCGTAACCCGCATCCTTGAGGACGTTCCGCGCCGCCGCATCCACATCCGCCACGCAAACACCCGCACGGATTTTTTGGAAGGCGCTTTGATGTGCGGTTTTGACGGCGTCGTAGATTCTCTGCTGCTTCGCCGTAGGCTTTCCAGCGACAAACGTGCGTGTCATATCTGAACAGTAATGGTTGTATGTGGCGCCTATGTCGACAACCACCAAGTCACCGTCGCGGATTTCACGGTCACCGCAGCCGCCGTGGGGAAAAGCGGAACCCGCACCCGACGCAACTATGGTCTCGAAGGCAGAGGGTCCAGCGCCACGCCTACGCATAGCGTACTCTGCTTCGGCAGCAACCTCGTACTCTTTAGCTCCAGCCTTAACCGCTTCAGCGGCGGCTTCCATGCCCCTGCTGGTTAACTCACCAGCCACACGCATTAACCCGACTTCAGCGGGGTCCTTTACGGCCCGAAGCTTCTGAACATAGCTGCAGTTGACTTCCACCTTGCATCCGCCCTGAAGATCCGTGGTGAGAGCTTGCCAGTTCTGCACATTCAAAGCATCCACCAAAAGCCTTCCGATTTGGCATTCTTTAGCTTGATCGGCAATTCGAGTCATCAGATTCTCGCCACCGCGAAACAGCGCCACGTTGAAGCCTTTGCCCGCGGCTTTTGCCTGCTCATAGTTGACGCCGCCAACGTAAACGGTGCATTCGCCGTCAGGAGGAACAAGAAGCGCCGAGGCTCCGGGAAACCCCAAGAAGTAAAGCATGTTAGCTCCGTTCAAAATCAAGTAACCAAAGCCGCTTTCCCCGAACGCAGTCTTCCTTAGGGCACCTATCCTATCCAAACGGGTTCACTCACAAAAGGAAAAACGCTGCACAGTTTAAGGGTTACCCTTCAAAAGGAAACTCAAAAAAGGAAAGAGGAAAAAATTCCTCGAAGGTTTATGGCCGCTTTTCTTGGAATAGCTTTCGTATGGCGCTGATTCTTGCCTTCTGGGCCAGCACATCGCTTGTGACGACAGTTAAGGCTTCTTCAGGACACCATTTAACGCATTGGGGTCCATCTTCTTTGTCTTTGCAGAGGTCACATGAGTAAACGGTTTTGGTTTCAGGATGCAGCATCATGGCGCCGTAGTCGCAGGCTTCAATGCACCAGCCGCAACCGTTGCATTTGTCTTTGTCAATCAGGATTATGCCTGTTTCCTCAGACTGCGTCAGAGCGTCGCGGGGGCAAGCAGCTATGCAGGCGGGTTCCTCGCAGAGTCGGCAGGTAACCGCCATGTTAACCAGCTGGTTTTGGCGGACTACTCTGATGCGTGACTTAATGGGGTTAAATGCATTCTCCTTGTTGTTTGAGCAGGCGTACTCGCAGATTTGGCAGCCGACGCATTTGTCGGGGTCGCATGAAACGAATTTTCTCTCATGAATCTTGACCATTTCTATGCCTCCTGTTTACCTTGCACTATACTAGCCAGATCTTCCATGCCAAGTTCCTTCAGCTTCGCCGTTGTGGGAACACCCTCTAAGTTCCAGCCTCGAGCGGTATAGTAGTCATCCAACAGCAGGTCTAACTCGTCTTGAGTTACAACTGCGCCTTTGACGGGACCGTCGTCGGGGATGGGTTCGTTCATTACTTTCCACGGCAGGGTGTCGTCTTTGCGGCTTAAGCCTTCGCGGATGTTGATTAGCCTAGCCAACGTGTTTATCCGTTCAGCGGCAGTTGCTAATTCATCAGGCAACAGGTCATAGCCTGTAACAAGGTTGTACAGTTTAGCCATGTCCTGCAGGTCCTTGTAGAAGGTTCCGCGGGCATTCTTGCAGACGATGAATGAGTCAATTAATGCGTATGTGTCTTCTAGGTCTTTGACGATTTTGCCTCTGCCTTTCTCGGCTTTGAGGCGGTCGATTTTTCCTTTCAGATCCACGGCGTAGGCGCTGCTTCGGTTGTGGTCGGCGCCCCTGAACGAAACGGCGGCAGCTAAAGCGGCTGTTTTGAGGCATCGCAAGTCGTAGCCCGTGACCTCTAAGCCTTTTATGTGCTGAGCCAGTTTTTCGGAGCCTTTGCCAATTTTTGCGGCTGCTGCTTTCACGCCGTCAGCTAACTTGTCGCCTATGCCTTCCCGTTTGCCGATTTTTTCGATAAGCTGTAGAAGGGCTTCAGCGCTGCCGAAGGGAGCGTCTCCGTCCAAGTCATTGTGTGAGAGTATGCCTTTTTCGTAGCAGTCCATCACGAAGCCGACGGTTACGCCTGTGCTTTGTGCGTCTAGTCCGTAGTAAGTGCAGAGTTCAGCGGCTTTTATTATGGCGTCCAGTTTGTTTACGCCGGTGTATGGTCCCAGAGCCCACAGTGACTCGTATTCCATACGTGCCATGGTTCCCTTGTATGGACCATCCCGTACGACCGCTTCATGTTCACAGCGCATCGGGCAGGAGCTGCAGGCGATTATTTTTGACACGTACCTTTCGTTTAATGCTTCCCCACTAACTTTCTCTGCGTCCTCAAAGTACGCGTTGCGGTAGTTGCGGGTAGGCATGCAGTAGAAAGAGTTGTTAATCAGAAGGTTCTCGACGGTGCCCAGCGTTCGGTACTTCTGGGTGGAGGGACCCTTCATTCTTTCATGGAACTCTTTCACCATACTCATGAATTCTTCGGGTTTAGCTGTAACAATGTCGCGTGTTCCACGAACCGCGATGGCTTTAAGGTTCTTGGAACCCATAACCGCGCCTAAACCGGTCCGTCCAGCTGCACGTGTCTTCTCGTTTATTATACAAGCGATTTTGCTAAGTTTCTCTCCAGCCAACCCGATGGCTGCTACTCGAACATAGTAATCGCCAAGTTCGGTTTTGATATCTTCCTCGGTTTCGCTGGGTGACTTGCCCCAGATATTGCTGGCATCCAACAGTTGGATAGAGTCATCATCAATCCACAGGTAAATAGGCTTCTCAGCCTTACCCGTTATGACGATAGCGTCGTATCCTGCACGCTTAATTTCTGCGCCAAAAGTACCGTGGGAGACTGCTTCGCCGACGGCGCCAGTTTCGGGGGATTTTGAGATAAATGCGTGGCCATTTCCGCCTGTTGGGAACATAGTTCCAGAGACGGGACCAAGCGCCAAAACAAGGGGGTTATCCGCGTTGAAGGGGTCAACGCCTGCTTTTGAGTTTGCAAGCCACAAACTCATACCCAAGCCTATACCGCCGACATATTTTTTGGCTGTTTCTTCTTTGAGTTTTTCAGTTTGTGTTTTGCCTGTAGTTAAATTAACGTAAAGAACTTTGCCTGCGTAACCGAGCAAACATGTGTCCTCCATATGTTTGAGAAATTATTAGTCATGTAAAAGCTATATTAAGTTAATGGCTGGGCACCTTTAAAAGACATGACTAAACGCCAATTATACAGGCGCGTCATGTACAAAAAAGCATAACGCTCTCGCGAGCCGCACACACAGAATTTTGGCGATAAAGAGAAAAGAAATATGAGATTCCTCCAACATTCCTACAATAAAGGGATACCCTTTCCGAATGAGGCAGCAGAATGAAGGTTAAAGTCCACTACTTAGGCTTAGTAAGAACCTACATGAACAAAACACAAGAAGACGTAGAGCTACCTGACGGCGCCTTGCTATACAACCTGCTGGATAAACTCGCTCTCGAATTCGGAAGCCCCTTTAACCCAGAAGTTTATGAACCGACAAAAAAAGAAGTCAAAGCCATGTTCATGATTCTTGTGAACGGCATATTAATGGATCAATTTAACGGCGTCAACACAGAACTGAAAAACGGCGACACCGTGATGATTATGCCGCTTATGACTGGCGGATAAACAGACCCCAGCACCTTTTCACTTCAAGCGGGCGTTTCCAGCTTTTTACCGTAAACCCACAATTGCAGGCATTAAGAATCAGGGGTTAGATGCTTAGAAGTCTTAGAGAGCCTTCGGGACAAGTACTTTCGGGTTTCTTCAGCTAAAATCACCACACCCGCCAAGGAAAGCAGGAAAGCCCAGTCACCTACTCCTAGAGGTGTTGTGGTGAAGTACTGATTCATCAAAGGGATGTAAACCAAAGCCGCCAAGATGCCCAGTTGCGCTATGATGCCCAAGAGGATCCACTTGTTGTTTTTCAAGCTGGTTTTGAATATGGATTGCTTGCTGGTACGGCAGGCTAAAACGTTGCCTGCCTGAGCCACCACGATACCCGCAAAGGTCATGGTTACACCCTTGATGTATACGGGGCTATCAGCAGCCAGTTGCATCCCGAATTGCCAGCCGCCTGCAGTCCAAGCGTTGAGGCATCCAATCATGGCGCCAACGGCGATTATTACGCCTATGAATACTGAACGCAGAAAAACTTTGCGTGTAAACAGTCTTTCTTGGATGCTTCTTGGGGGCTCAAGCATAATCCCTTTTTCTGGAGGTTCACGGCTTAGCGCCAAAGAAGGAATAACGTCTATGGCAAGGTCTATAGCTAAAACCTGCACCACCAACAAGGGCAAAGGTAGACCCAGCGCGGCGTAAAGCACGAAAGGAATCAGCTCTGCCCAATTGTGTGAAAACACGTAAACGATAAACTTGCGGATATTCTCGTAGATTGCCCTGCCAGACTCAACCGCCTTAACAATAGAAGCGAAGCTGTCATTCAACAGAACAATATCTGCGGCTTCGCGGGCAACATCCGTTCCAGAAGCGCCCATGGCAACGCCTATGTCGGCTTCCTTAAGTGAAGGAGCATCATTCGCGCCGTCCCCAGTGACAGCCACGATTTCGCCGCTGTCCTTGAGAACTTTGACGATACGCAGTTTCTGCTCGGGAGACACACGTGCAAAAATAACGTTGCCCTTCTTGACCTCGTCGGTGACGGCTTGGTCACTTAAATCGTCTAAGTCTACGCCGCGAACGATTTGGCAGCATCCGCGGTCAACAATGCCCACTTCCTGTGCAATGCTTTGTGCTGTTGGACCGTAATCGCCGGTGATGATGACTGTTTTTATGCCTGCTTGTTTCGCCTTGGAAACGGCTTCTTTAACCTCGACTCGGGGAGGGTCCCGCATAGCCGCTAACCCAACGAGAATCAGGTCGTTCTCAACGTCTTCGCCCTTTGTGTACTCCATATTGGGCAAGTGGTTGTAGGCTACAGCTATGACACGTAAGCCTTCGTTGGCGAATTCGCGGATTCGGTCTTCAACCCAAGACAGGTTCTCCTCGGTGAGGTCTTGCACTTTGTCGTCTATGACAATCTTTTTGCACAGGTCCAGAATGCTCCGTGGAGCGCCCTTTGAGTAAATGTAAACGTCGCCGTTAAGCTTGTGAACGGTAGTCATCCGTTTACGCTCGAAACTAAACGGCAAAATGTCCACAATGGGTTTTTCCACTAAAATATCCTGAACGACGAAACCGTACTTGATTGCGGCAACAAGCAATGCACCGTCGGTTGGGTCACCGATTACGCCCCACGCCTTGTTTTTGTCCGAAGGCGGATTAATCTTTGCACTGTTACATAACGCGGCGATTTCAAGAAGCTGCTCCAGCGAAGTCGTCTCCCCAGGCTGCAAAGGATTACCGTCAACTGTGAAGTCGCCCTCGGGGCTGTAGCCCAACCCAGAAACGTCCACAACTCGGTCGTGCACCCAGAGCTTGTTGACTGTCAACTCGCCTTTGGTTATGGTTCCAGTCTTGTCAGTGCAGATAACCGTAACGCTACCCAACGTCTGAACTGCAGACAAACGTTTCACCAAAACGTGGTGCTTCACCATCTTCAAGACGTTGATGGCTAAGGCGCTGGAAACAGTAACCTGTAGACCCTCAGGTACACAGCAAACCATAACGCCAATCATGAAGAAGATGCTCTTGGAAAGCTCCACCTGCAACCATAAAGTGCTGATGAGGAAGAATATGGTGCCGACAGCGATGGCGATGATGAAGTCGTACTTTGCAGCTAACCCGATTTCTTTCTGGAGGGGACTGTCTTCTTCGCGGATGGTCTGAGTTAGACTGGCGATTTTCCCAAACTGCGTGTTCATACCCGTCGCGTAAACAACTGCTTTTCCCTGCCCTTTCGCAACGCTGGTACTCATGAAGACAAGGTTTGGCGAATACAAGTAGGCTTTCTCAACAGTTGCAACAGACTCAGCATTTCGAGGCTGCGGCTCAGATTCCCCAGTTAAAGGAACATTATTAGTCCACAAATCAAACGCTTCAACCAAACGGGCATCTGCGGGGACACGGTCACCCTCCTCCAAGAAGATTACGTCGCCAGGAACAATTTCCTGAACTAAGATTTTTTTAAGTTCCCCATCACGGAAAACTTTGGCGTACTGCGGCATCCAGCTTTTCAGCGTCGCCATGGCTTTTTCAGCGCGGGATTCTTGGAAGAGACTGAAGAAAATGTTCATGAGCACAACAGCAAGGATAATCAGACTCATCTCGGGGCTGCCACTGATGAAGGAGAGGAAACTGGCGAAAAGCAGCAGAATCCCAAACAAGTCTCTGAAATGCTTTATGAATTTGTAAATAAACGGAATCTGCCTTTTTTCGTAGAGCTTGTTTAAGCCGTGCTTTTTCAGACGAAGTTTAGCTTCTTGGCTGGTTAACCCGCTAGGGGACGCATCTAGCGCATCAAAAACGTCATCCAGTTCCATAGAAGAAGCTTTTTCCAAGGTAATTCCGCCAAAACTTCAATATCTAAAACGCTTTATGAACCCCAAGCGCCAGGATGTAGAACTATGGGTGTCGCTGGCAAAACTTGCACCAGCAAAGTGCATCCCCAAAGCGATACAGATTGAAAGCACATGGGTATTTCCTTCAACAGTTAATCCTCGTATTAAAACGAGTTTTCCTTTTTAAGTTGTCTGTTTTTGGCTAAGATAGCCAAGCTTCGATTTAAATCCATCGGATTAGAAGAGCCTAATGCTTATACAAATCGCATAAAAACGAACCTAACCCAAGAAGGCCCTTACGTTAACAGCAATAACGGCGGAAAAACAGCCGATAATAAGCCTCCTTAAGCTTCTTGTTAGGAAAAAAAGAGGCATTCAGCGGGAAAAAGGCAGATTTTTTTATCAAAACATTAACTGAATATATGCCATAAAGTTAATAGGTGACAGTCTCAATTTCCATGTAGCTTATCTCGTCCAGAGAGAAAAAGAAGTGTTTCCACCGTTAAAAAGGAAACCTTACAAGCTAATAATGAATCATTAAAAATGGAGAATGCACAATTATGGCACGTTACCGACAAACCGAAGAAATCGTTAAACTGATGAACAGCCCAAACATCATAAGAAACACCAGCATCATCGCACACGTGGACCACGGAAAAACCACGCTGTCCGACAGCCTTCTGGCTGCAGCAGGCATCATCAGCACTCAAACCGCAGGTCAAAAACTGTTTTTGGACTCATGGGATCTTGAGCAGAAACGTCAGATGACCGTTTTCGCCTCCAACGTGAGCTTGGTCCACACGTTCAACAACCAAGACTATCTCATCAACCTAATTGACACACCAGGACACATCGACTTCTCTGGCGCAGTCACCCGAAGCCTTAGAGCCGTGGACGGCGCACTGGTGGTTGTGGACGCCGTTGAAGGGCCTATGACGCAGACTGAAACAGTGCTTATGCAGGCACTGCGTGAACGTGTCAAACCACTTTTGTTCATCAACAAGGTTGACAGACTAATCAAAGAAATCAAACTTACACCGCAAGAAATCCAGAAGAAATTCGCCAAGATTCTGCTCAGGGTAAATACGCTCATCGAGAAATATGCGCCACCTGAACACAAGAAGGATTGGCAAGTTAAAATTGAAGACAGCCGTGTAGCATTCGGCTCTGCCCTGCACAAGTGGGGTTTAAACCTTAACCACATGAAACTAAAGAAGGTCAGCTTCCAAGACATCATTGACGCCTATACGGGTGAACATCAGGAAGTCGGCATAAAAGTCGACGCGCTAAGCAAGAAAGCCCCGTTGCCTGAACCCATTCTGGACATGTTCTGCGAACACCTCCCAAGCCCCTTAGTTGCGCAGCCGTACAGGCAGCCTCAGATTTGGCCAGGCGACGTTGAAAGTGCAACTGGTCAAGGCATGGCAAAAGTTGACCCCAAAGCGCCCCTGCTCATGTGTATCTCAACAATCGAAGTTGACCCGCACAGCGGCACCGTCGCCATCGGCAGAATCTTCAGTGGTGAAATCGTCAAAGGCAAAACTGTCCAGCTGGTCAGCAGCCACAATAAAGGCCAAATCCAGCAGGTCTTCATGAGTATGGCAACTGACCGAGTCATCATCGACCGCGTTCCCGCAGGGAACATCGGAGCCATTTCAGGGTTACCCTCTATCCACGTTGGCGAAACCATAGCCGAAGACGGCATAGAAGTGCACTCTTTTGAAGGCTTAAGGTACGTTTCTGACCCCGTCGTCACCGTCGCTGTTGAGCCTGAAGACGTTAAAGACATGCCCCTGTTCGACAAAGTTATGCATAAACTCACCACAGAAGACCCTAACCTGCACTTCAACATGAACAAGGAAAGCGGCGAGTTCCTCCTGTCAGGCATGGGTGAACTCCACTTGGAAATCACCGCTTACCGATTGCAAGAAGCAGGCTTGAAGGTGAAGTTGAGCAAGCCCATCGTGATTTACCGCGAAACCATAAGCCACGATTACAAGGGTCCAGCGATTATGGGTAAAAGCCCCAACAAACACAACAAAGTCTGGATTACCTTAGAGAGGCTTTCAGACGACGTGATTGAAGCAATTAAATCCGAGAAAATCACGGACATGCAAAGCAAAGACGAGCGAACCAAAATCCTCAGAGGCATGGGCTGGTCACCAGACGACGCCAAAGGCGCCGTCGCCGTAGAGGAAAACAACATACTGGTTAACCGCATTAAAGGGCGCCAGTACGTGGATGAAATCCTCGACCACGTGAAAACCGGCTTCCGCGAAGCAGTCCACACATCACCACTTGCCAAGGAACCAGCTTACGGCTTGAAAATCAACTTGGAAGACGTAACCGTACACGAAGACCCCGTCCACCGCGGACCAGCACAAATCATCCCAATGACTTGGAGACCAGTCTACTGCGGCATACTACTAAGCGACCCCAAACTGCTTGAGCCGCTGCTGAGCTTCGAATGCAAGGTTCCCAGCGAATTCGTCAGCTCCGTCATCACGCTACTAAACAAGCGCAGAGGCAAAATCTTGGACATGCCATCAGAAGAAGACATGATAACAGTCAAAGCAGAAATGCCAGTCTCTGAAAGCTTCGGAATCGCCGACATACTCCGCAGCAGCACGCAAGGCAGAGCCTTCTGGGCGACACAGTTCAGCCGCTGGGCACCAGTGCCAGAGCAGATGCAAGCAGAAACAATCAAAGGAATTCGTGAACGCAGAGGATTATCACCAGTTCCGCCAAAACCAGAAGAATACTTCGAAAGCGAGTAATCGTTTTCTTTTCTTTCTTTTTTATTTGTTTTGTCTTGTTTTGTGGCTTGTTGCAGCCCTGTTGAAAACGCAATTGATGCTTTCGTTGGTGGCTTTAAGTAAAAAAGGGTGGTGCTTTCTGTTGCGATTTTTTGTTTACACCCCCTCTCTATAAATACACTCAACAACTGCACAAATCAAACGTTGAGGCGTGTGGCTTTTTAGGATACTGCGTTGAAGCAGGTAATGGTTGTTCGTCAAAATGGCGGTTTTCTTTGCAGTTGCAATCGCCATATTTTGAGTTAGTTGACTCTGTGGTTTAGAATGGCTGGTTGATGGGTTGGTGCATAAACCGTTGCTGGTGCATATGCGTTCCTCTGATGGAGGCGGGCATATGAAGGTTATTTTTTGATGTTTAAAAGATTAGAATAAGTTTATTAGCGCAATATAGCCATAAAACAACATTAATTTGGGGATTATCATAAATGATTAAAACAAAAATGTTGCTTTATCTAGTTGTTTTGATAAGCACGACCTCGCTTGTTATAACAAGCCTCACTATTGCAGGTGCAACAATTGAACCGCTCTCGCAAATCAACTTCTCTTGCGAAGCTAACGGAGAATGCCTTGTATTTCCTGCGTTTGGCCCCATAACTAATGGCTCTCTGTTTTTAGGGCAAGGTTCAATGTCTTTTAGCGGAACCGTTTCCACCACAGCCCAAATAGCTGAAACAATGCCTGGCGGCTCAGGTGGTCCCTATACGTTGTACCTGTCAAGTGGCGGGTTACTTTCGCAAGGCACCCTCTTTGCAACGTGGAACGAGCAAGAACTCAACATCACTCTGTCTTCAAGTAATGCTGAAAGTTTTTTCATGGATGAATTCGACTTTACAGATGTATTTTATGCGGGCATCTGGCCTGGCGACGATCAACTTAATCTATCTCCTTCGGCACTTTCTTACTCAGGAACCATCAAGAATTCGTCAGGAACGTTTGCCCTGTCTGGTTTTGGTTGTGCTCTTGCTTCTTCAATCGGTCCTAACGCCTCACTTATGGGCATTTACGTGCAGGTTCTCAATTCCGAGGGTACCCCCTTGCAAGTCATTGGGTGGATGCCTGAAGCCTACGAAATTCCCGGTAGTGAACCCGCAATTATAGTGCACCCTGCCGCACTATTTCAACACACAGTAGATGTGTATCCTAGCGGGGTTTTATCGGTGACTTCGAGCGGTGGTTCTGCCGTTGCTGACCAGAATGCAACAACAGGCGTCAATGTAACCATAAGCGGTTCATCATTGTCCGATGGCACGGCTCTTAATGTGACTTCAGTGAACTTTGGTGCAACACAACCCTTCGGAACCGGCACATTATCAGTGGATGATGCGTTGTTTTATGATGTTAAGGTTACTTCAAATACTGTGATTGGCTCAGAAGTGACAGCTTTGGTCTCTATATCGGATGCCAGTTTCACCAGTAACAGCGTGCTGTCGTATTGGACTGGAACAATTTGGTTATCTGTTCCAACAACATTTGTGTTGCCTCATACTTTGCAAGCTACTTTTACTGTTTCTCAATTGCAAGGTACGCCAATTATGGTGGCCTCTGCATCAACGCCTACTCCAACTCCCTCACTAACACCTACACCCACCCCAGTTCTCTCCCCCTCTCCAACACCTACACTTTCTGCAACCCCCACCCCAATTGCAACGTCCACACCAACACCAAGTCTTAGCCCAACACTTTCACCTACACCCACTTCAACTCCAGCAATAACCCTAACTCCAGCACTAACAGCAAGTCCTGAAATAACCCCCACCTCAACTTTGGAACCAGAAATAACTGCCACTGGCTTATCACCAGAAATCATTGCAGCCACAGTCGTCATAGCAATAATACTCGTAGTAGCAATTGTTGTTCTGTTAATGAGACGAAAGAAATAGCAAACAGCCTCTTTGCTTTCCCCTTTCTTCTTTATTGACCTATAAATCCGCAGTTCAACCCAAGGCAGAGCCTTTTGGCAACACAGTTCAGCCGGTGGGCACCAGTGCCAGAGCAGATGCAAGCAGACACCATAAAAGCAATCCGCGAACGCAGAGGACTACCATCAACTCCGCCAAAACCAGAAGAATACTTCGAAAGCGAGTAAACCAACGCTTTCTTTTTCCCTTTTCCCTTTTGTTTTAGTCTTTTTTCTTTTTCCATGTCAGGGTTACTTGATTCTTTTGGACTTAGGCGTTTAGCTTAGTCAAAAACTGCGGAGCGCAACCTTGATTAGGGCAACTCATAGTCCTATTAAGTGTAGAGGCTTGTTTTCATGGATAAAAAAGACACGGTAACGTCTTCTATTGAGAAGAACAAAGCGCAAACTCTCCTCCGCTCTGTTCCCTACAGCCAAGGGTTCCACTTTTTCACGGCGGTAGGCGTTTACACGGGTGAAACCGCCATTGACCTTTTCGCGTTCTACGAGGAACTGAAAGTTATGGATGTTGAGTCCGTAGGCTTTCATTTCCCTCGGCGCGACTTCCAGAACTGGCTGAAAAACACGCTTGGAGACGAAGAATTGGCTGACAAGATTGACATGATAAATAAGAAGCAGCCTGTAGAGCAGTTGAAGAAGGAGTTGGTGGAGACGGTGGAGGCGCGGCTGACGGAACTGCACACCATAGCCAAAGACCCCTAACGACGCTGACATTTAAGTTTTGAAAGAACTGCAATTCAAGTGTTAGGAATGCTTTAATGTTCGAAGCAGAGTATGATTTTGATGGTTGCTTATGATCGTTGTTGGCGTATGCGGTAGCCCCAGAGTTCAAGCCACCGAACATATACTCAAAGAGGCACTACAACAACTGCAAGAAAAAGGCTTTGAAACCCGCTTCTGGACCGTCCGAGACAAACGCATCGGCTTTTGTATTCACTGCGACTTTTGCCTCAAACATAAGGAATGCGTCTTCAAGGATGACATGCAGGAACTTTATGCTCTCCTGAAAGAGGCTGACGGCGTCATATTCGCAACTCCAGTCTACAACGGCGGAGTCAGCGCACAAACCAAAGCCGTCATGGACAGATGCCGCGCCGCCGTAGCCGCTGATGTAAATTTCTTCAGGGGCAAAGTGGGGATGGCAATTGCGGCTGGAGGCGACCGAGCAGGCGGGCAGGAAGCGGCATTGATGCAGATTCACACGTTCTACATCCTAAACGGCGTGGTGCCCGTCAGCGGAGGATTCTTTGGGGCAAACTTGGGCGCTACGTTCTGGACTAAAGACACGTTGGAGGGCGCCAAGCAGGACGATGAAGGATTCAGAAGCCTCAAGAAGACACTGAAGCGGTTTGCCGAGTCCCTGAAGCAGCAACAAGACAAAGGAGAAAAAAGGAATTGAGCGAACAGAAAAACCAAACAAAAAAGCGGAAGGTAGCTTGGGGAATCACGGGCGCAGGCGACAGAATCACCGAGTACGTGCAAATCATGAAGGAAATCAGAGGGGAATATGAGGAAACCGTGGAGATTCAGGTTTTCGTTTCTAAAGCTGGCGAAACTGTCCTCAAATTCTACAACTTGGAAAACGAGCTGAAACAGGAATTCCCCAAATTCACCGTTGAGCAAAACGCGAATTCCCCGTTTCTGGCGGCTTGGCTGCAGATGCGTAAATTCGAGTTTCTGCTTATTGCTCCAGCCTCTTCGAACACGGTGGCGAAAATCGCCTACGGCATAGGCGACACAATGTTAACGAACGCGGCTAACATGAGCCTCAAAGCCTTCAGCCCCGTCTATATAGTGCCAGTTGACTACGAAGAAAAAACGCTCATAACCAAGTTGCCCAACGGCAAAGACATGAAGCTGCGAGTGCGAAAAGAAGACGCGGAAAACGTGCAAAAACTGGAAAACATGGAAGACATGTATGTCCTGTCGGAGCCAGATAAAATCCGCGGTGTTTTCAGAGAAAAATTTGGCAGCCCAGCTAAATAAGGGACGCTAGCAGCCCCAAGGCAATTCCTGTAGCTAAGGGAATGGGAAGCCCGGGGAAAATGTCTCGCCGCTCCAGCATCAGGAAAGTCAGGTAGCTGCCCAACAAGATGCCTATAACCGAAAATAGGGCGGCAGCCAAGTTGATGTTGATGAACATGGTTCCTGTAAGCAGCGAGTAAAACACTAGGTCACCCAGCCCCATTTGTATGTCTTTGAAGGCGAAGCTTAAGCCTCGAAGCTGCTCAAGTCCCGAATCCGCGATTTTGCCCACTGGACCACGATACACCGCGACTACGTCGTAAACTGCGAGGGCTGCTAGAACAAGCACGGCGGTGGTGACGTTGAGGTTGGCTCCTAGGAAGACACCTAAGGCGCCGCCTATACAAAGCACGAGGACATCGGATGCTTTTCCACCTAAACGGAAGACAACAAAGTCACCTATTACAGTGACAACTGCAGACAGGGCAATTATGAGGGGTAACGAGTCGGTAACGGTTGTGAAGCGGGAGAAAAGCTCTGAGAAATAGACCAGCGACAGCAACATGAACGCGGCTGTCAAAGCAAAGCCTGTTAGAAAAGTGAGCGTTCGGCGGCTGCGATACTTGATTAAGAGGTAGATTACCACCGCTCCGACGCCTATGAGGATAACAAAGTATGCGGCGTTGAAAGCTGACCCCGCGGTTGTGGTTTGGGAAATGGGGGTAACGGGGTAAGCGGGAGGCGAAGAAGGGGTAGGCTTAACCAGCAGCGTGCCGCATAGCAACCCGAAAAGCATGCTTGCAAGTACAGGAACCAGATAGACTATACTTGCCTTGAATTTTTCAGGTTCATTGCCCAAAGCCTTTGCACCTCAACAAACCCAGATTAATTATTGCTAAATGCCTACGAGGGCACCAGTCAACAGGAGGCTAGATATCGCGTAGCCCAGAATGGCACCTGGACAGAGAAAAGGCAGTCCCGCCTGAGGTTTACCTTTAACTACGAATGTCATGAGAAACGCAAAGCCCAGAAGCGTTCCAGCTGTCACCGACAAACCCATTGCTAACCCTACTTCGGGAATGCTGTTAACTACCCCATAGTAGAAGGTGGCAGCCGCCAGAATCCCTGGAATCACTATGTCGCCTACGCCCATGAAAAACGCGTCACGTTTGCCGCCTTCTTTGAGTTTATCTTTCAGCCCCGTGGTTTCTTTGACCAGCGAGTAGGCGCGGGTTTTGGGGATGACAAACAGTATGGGTAATTTTAGGTCTATGAGCGTGTCTGCTAGGTCAATCATGTGCTTGGTTTTGTAAACCGAGATTGCATCGTACACAGCCATGCCGATGAGTAAGACAAGCGCGATGAGCACGGTTAAAGAGATGCCAAGCATAGCTACGGCGCCCACAGCTATGATTATGCCACTTACATCAATAACGTACCATTCAGGGAACTTGACAAGCAAGGCTACAATGGCCACCATTATAGCCACCGATATCCCCATCGAAAGCTCGGATGGAAAAACGTAACTCAGCAGCGGATAAAATACGTAAATCCCAAGCACACCTACGGAACCCAGAAAAATCGCCTGAATAATACGTGCCTTCCCCAACTTTGCAATAATCAAAATCACAGCGGTAAAGACTATTAACACAGCAAAGAAAAACAGCACGTTCATGAAGTCATCAGGTCCGCTGCCTATATACGCAACTTGACCAGCCGCCTCGAATGGACCAGTCACCCAAAATGCCAAAACGTCAACCAGAACAAACAAGCCGCCCATTACAATCATGGGGAAGATGTCGATTGCTTTTATCTTGGCATCCATAGTTTCATAAGAATATGTTGCCTATTTATGCATATTCCAACATCCACATGAAACGGCGCTGGAGGAGGCTGCGGCTAAAAAGGGGCACGATTAGGCTGCAGGGGTTAAAAAGAGAGGTTAAACCTCAAACGTTTCGCCCGTTCGAGGAGAAACCGCTTCCAGCCCCAGCTCGCTGTGCGCCCATTTGGCAAGCAACTCACAGTTTCCTTCTGCACCGTGCACAGCAAATACCTTGGGTTTCCCGCCTAACTGCTTGAGCGCGTCCCTAAGCTGGGTGGCTCCGCAGTGGCTGGAGAAGTCAAAGTGTTGGACCTTGGCTTTGATTTTGCGTACTTTACCATCAATGGTGCAGATGCCCTTTTCCAGCAGTTGCCTGCCAGGAGTCCCCGGAATCTGGTAGCTGACCAAAAAGACGGCGTTGTTGGCTTTCTTTCCAACTTTACTTATGTAAAACTGTGAAGGCCCACCTTTGAGCATGCCTGCAGGGGAAATAACCACACCAGGCTTTTTGAGAGCGCTTCGGCGGTCTCTCCAGCCTTCTACCCATTCAACCGAGTGCATGGCGTCAGTAAACAGCTTAGGGTCACGCAGGAACTCTTTATCGTTCATTATAACCCTGCTAGCCTCCCTAGCCATCCCATCAAAGATAACGTCATACTCAAACTTGTTTCCAAAAAGAGTACAAGCGATTTCTTGGGCTCGCCCCACACCAAACGCAGGAATCAGAACTATTCCGCCTCGCTCCACAACTTCGGTGCAGGCATCCACGAACTTCTTTTCCAGTTCAGGACGCGGCGAGTGGTCCTCGCTGGCGTAGGTGCTTTCGATTATTACTCCGTCGAGGTCTTTTAGGCCATCCATGCTGGCGCCTTTGAGGAGTTGGGTGTCTTCAGTGTTAAAGTCGCCTGTAAACAGCAAACGCTTATTTTTTGTTTCAACCAGAACAGAAGCGCTACCTGGAGTGTGACCTGCATTTAGCAGCTGAAAATGCATATCCCCGACTTTTTGGGAAACGCCGAAATCTAGATGCTTGTTGCTTCGCATCATGGTTCGTAATTCAAGGTATTCAAAAGGCAGATAGTACCCCGACAGGTGAATGAAGTCTTGGATAAGCAGTTGCGTTAACTCCAAGTTCAGCTTATTGGTGTACAGAGGTCGTTTGCCTTCGATGTAATACATCGGAATCGCACCTGAATGGTCCAGGTGGCTGTGAGTGAGAATTAAAGCGTCAACGTCCTTGGGTGGAACATGCATAGGAAAGCCAGGCTGACGTCCAAGCATGACGCCGTAGTCGAGAAGTAACTGTGTCTTCTTCGACTTAACGGATATGCCCATTCTGCCGACTTCTCGTGCTCCACCTAAAAATCCAATTTGCAATCGGAACCAATCCTTCTATGTATGTAACAGCGTTCGCAGTAACATGACATGGCGGTCTTTTAAAAACGTATTGACTTCTCAGCGGCAAAAACAGAGATTAAACCTTTCTTTATAGCCTTTAAAATTTCATCTACATCTAACGAAGCTTGAATTTCTGTGTAGACGGAGAACAAATCTGAAGGTCGATGTGAATCGCTGCCCGCTACTCCTGGCAAGCCGAATTCTCGGGCGAGGTCACGTGCTTTCCTGTTTGCTATGGCTGATGACCCGCCGTTGAGGATTTCGATGGCGTCTACGCCGCTGGTGGCTGCTGATTCGCCTAAGCCCCATTCTCGGAAGGGGTGGGCAGCTACGGAGACACAGTCGGTCTCTTTAGCGAAGTCAACAACTGCCTCGACAGTCCAGGGTGTAGGCGGCAGCTCCTCTGTACCCAAAACGAGGATGTCGCCCCTCGGCGTGGTTATTTCTACGCCAGGCATAATAAGAATATCCGGATAAGGTGCGGCTAACGCCTTAACCGCGGATACGCCTTCGATGCTGCCGTGGTCAGTTACCGCCGCCGCTTTGATTGTGGGGTGAACTACGAGCTGCTCTACTAAAGCTTTGGGCGTTGTAAAGGAATCGCCAGAAAAGGTGGTGTGGTTGTGCAGGTCTACTTGAATCAAAGTTGCTCGCTCAGGCTCTTCTTGATAAGGGATTCTAAACGGGCTAAAAATTGTTTGGTTGACTGCACATTAATCTGCAAGTATTCAAAGGCGGCATCTTTTTTGCTGCAGGTTCTTTTGCATTGCTGCTTGACGCTGTTGCCCCAAGTTTTGGGGTCATGAAGCAGGACAACCGCTTGATAGTTTGAACGGGCAACGTAGTCTGCGACTTGAGACGCTACGTAATCTGTAACTTCGCAATCCAACGGCAACGCGGTTTCATGCTGACTAAGCGGATAAACCTCATCCAACTCCAGCGGAACCACACCGAAAGGCGCAACATAAAAGCAAACATGAACCTGTGCGGCTGCTTCTTCGCCGAGACTGTTAACTACGCGCCTTGCTTGCTTGAATTCTTCGCTTCGATGAAAAGGCTTAGTGCGGGTCTGGGGCACAAGCAGAAGAACTTTGGCTTCGCATGGCGGCTGATACCGAGTGCTGAGCCGTTGGCGGTAGTGCACGATTTCGGGTCGGGCAAGCCCCACGTTGCCTAAGAAGAAGAACCCGCTTTGCTTCACCGTCGGGCTCCCCTCTGCGATGAAGCCCTCGTAAGCCTTGACTCGTTTCAGAGCGGTTAACAGGGCGGGGTGGTTGTGTGCACGCATCTCCACGTGTTCCCAGAGTCTGCCGTCGCGGATAGCTTGCTTTATTCTATTCAACTCAGCCATGCAAACGTGCAGGTTGTGTTCGGCGAGAAACTGCTCTTTGTCAGCTTTGGGCAACTCCAGCACCTGTTTTGGCGTGGCTTTTGCGCATCGGGGACATTGACAGGGAAAATAATCCATTTCACCCAGCCGCCAGGTTCCGTTCTCGGTCATGTAACGGTTCTCGCGGGCATAAAGGGCGTATGCGGCGCTGTCGAAAAGGTCGCATCCCAGAGCGGCAGCCAAAGCCATCATGTGCGGGTGTCCTGCGCCGAATAGGTGTAGGGGTCGTTCTGGGGGCAGATTCATTTTCGCCGTCATTATCATGTCAACGAGTACGTCGTATCGGTAGTTTTCCATAACTTCAGTGGGGCTGCCCAACGCGTGTATTGGGAAGGGCAGTTTGCCCATGGCTTTTGCGGATTTGGCAACAAGGTCCAGATGTCTTCCGCCTTGTACGGGTCCAACCCAGAGGGTGTCTTGGCGGGTTTTCAGTTTGAAGAAGGCTTTGGCGCGTTTTAGGGTTTCCGCCACGGTTTCTTTGGCGCGTTCTTTGGGGACATGCCAGCCTGTAGGTATATCCAGTATCGTGGCTATGTCGCTGCCGATGCGTTCCTGATAATCCACAATTTCCGCTTGAGAAACTTCCACGTTTCCGTACACAAGGATTTGGTAGGCACCTGAGTCGGTCATGACTGATCCGTCGTACTTGAGAAACTTGTGTAAGCCCTCGTTTGCAGGTTGCTCACGGTAACGTTTCCACAAAATATAGGCGTTTGTGATGACAGCTTCGAAGCCGAACTCGTCCTTGAGCCGCTGCGGCGGAACCAGTTGTATGCTGGGGTTTATAACGGGAAACATCAAAGGGGTTTCGACGGCGCCGCTTTTGGTTTTAAGTTTGCCGATTCTACCCAGCAGGTCTTTTTCTTTGACTTCGAAGCTCATTTAAATCCAAACGTATCAGCGGAGGCGCTTATAAAAAACGTTAGCCCGTCTTGGAGCAGAATTCAGGAAGCTGCGCTTAATTATTTGTGGAATTGCCAATAGAGACCCCCTCTATCGTTTCTGCAATGAATCACTATTAGCCACCAAATAGGATTCGGGGTTGCTTTACAGACATTTCCATTACAGGGATACAACTTGTGGTGTCTACAACGCAGTCACAATCACATTTAACGTGTGATATGGCTTCTTTTTCGTGTATTATGAATGAATTTTAGTCAACACAATGTAAGTCTTATCGTTTACGCTACCTGAAAAAAAGGTGAATGAGTGCTGCTTATGAACCGAAAAGAGTTTTTGGCTATAGCCAAGGCGTCATTTAGCAAATGGCAAACCAACAACGCCACCATACGAGCAGCAGCACTTGCATTCTTCACCATTTTGCCCTTGCCGTCACTTCTAGTTATTTTAGCAACCATTTTTGGGGTGGTTTACGGTCAGCCCCAAGCGCTTCAACGGCTAATTGAACAGATAACCGTGGTGGCAGGTCCCGCAGTTGCAGAAATAGTAAAGGACATAGTAGAAAGCGCTCAAAATCCGTTCGCCTCAATTTTCGGCTCCGTCATCAGCGTAGCTTTCGCGGTACTTGGGGCAATCGGAGCTTTTGCTGTGCTACAGGACACGTTTAACGCAATATGGAATGTTCCAGCTAAAAAGCGAAGTCTGAAAGCATATATTCGGGAAAGAATTGGACCATTTCTCATCGTTTCAGGGGTATCAGTTATGGTGTTTGCGTGGACGTCAAGCACGACTTTGTTGTCTAACACGTTGAGCTTCGTACTGGAACCCATAATTGGAAACGCATCAGCAACAATTTTTGGCATAACAGAGGTTTTTCTGTCCTTCATTTTAGTCACGGCTCTTTTCGCGTTCATATACATACAGATACCTGACACCCACATTGAATGGCAAGACGTCTGGTTAGCAGCGGTTATAACAGGTCTCGTTTCAACAGTTCTGAATTACCTTTTCGGCTGGTATATCCACACGTTTCCAGTCACATCCATCGGAGGCGCCGCTGGATCGCTGATTGTTCTGCTGCTGTGGATTTTCATCATTGACCAATTCATCCTGTTCGGAGCCCAATTCTGCAACGTCTACGCTGAAACATTAGGGTCACGGTCAAAGAAAAACGGGCGGTAGCCAATTTGGAAACGCCAAAAAAAGCGGCGGGCATCCACAGATTAGAAAAAGCCGCGAATTAGGCATGCTTATATCTTATCGGCAGCTAATTACCCATCAAACACCTCAGGAAGCCACGTTATGGTCTGCAGCATCCAAATCACAGAGAAACCGCAACTCAAAGACCCAGTCTTAATCGAGGGACTGCCAGGAATCGGCTTCGTCGCCAACATCACCGCGTTACATCTGATAACGCAGTTGAAAGCCAAAAAATTCGCGAACATTGTTTCGTCGAGTTTTCAGGATTTTGCCATCCTAACGGAAACTGGAAGCGCACGCACACCCGTAAACGAGTTGTACTACGTCAAAAGTGAAGAAGGCAAACGTGACTTAATCATCTGGTACGGCAACACTCAGGCGTTAACCACTTTTGGGCAGTACGAGTTATGCGGCAAAGTGCTAGATGCGGCACAAGAGTTAGGTTGCAAATCCGCGATTTCACTGGGCGGCTTCAAAAAAGAGGAAATCAAAAGCGAACCAAGCATTCGCTGTGCAGCCTCAGATGAGGTAACTCTTGAAGAGGCACTGGGTTTAACCAGAAAAGTTATGGTTGGACACATTTTTGGCATTGCAGGTCTTGTGGTAGGCTTGTGCAAACTGCGGGGCATGCGGGCTTTTGCGTTGCTGGTGGACACATTGGGTATGTATCCTGATGTCACGGCGACGACAGCGGCGTTAACGGCGTTAAATAAGCATCTGGGTTTAACAGTGGACTTGGCGGGGGTTGATGCATCTGCGGAACAAACCAAAAAGGTGCTTGAGTCATTTGGGCTAATCCGAAACATCTCTGAAGAAAAGAAGAAAGAGGAAGAGGCGCTGCGCTGGTACATTTAGGCTTTGGATTCAGTCATGAAAAGGTCGTAGACTCTTTGGACACGTTCTGCCGCGGGTCCTGAACCTTCCACGACGCCTTTTTCGGTCAGTTTAACTTTATCCATAACCCAGATGAAGCCTTGGTCTTCGTAGAGTTTGACCATGGTGGGGAAGACTTTTTCTAATCTTGTTGCAAGTGCTCTGAGGTCAAAGGGTTTCTCAGTGCTGGCTATTTGTGCGACTATGCTGCCGTTGAGGAAGATGCGACGTGCAGTTTGCCCTGTTTCGTCTCTGGCTTCTGCTATACAGAGGCTTAAGGTATCGGGGTTTATGCCTATGAGTGTGCCGACAAATTTTTTGCCAGTTGTTGTGTTAACTGTGACTGGTTTCTCCATCAGCGCTGCGATTTCGCTGCCGAGTTTTCTTTGCGCTATTGACACGTTCTGTTTCCTCCATCTAACATTCTATACGATTGTACATTACAACTATTTATCTTTGATTTACCAAACATGAATTCGGCTTGTTTGAGTCACCATGTTAACAAAGGCAATTTCCTATTGCAACATATGTTTTGAGGGAACTTCAGGTGCGGACGGGGATGCTCTGTTAGGTGATTTTTTTTCTACTGCAGTCCTTCTTATTTAAAGGCTCAAATGCTTGTTTATTTGTTGACGGCTTCTTCGTTTTCTCAAGGAAAAGCAGATTTAAGGGGCAATATCTGGTGAAGGTGCCTATTCACTAATGCTTCGCTCTCTGTTTGGAAAACGCCAAACAGGCAGATGTCAAAGTAAGCAACACCAGAATTGCCCAGCTATGAAACTCTGGAATGTAAGTTAAACCCCGAAAAGCATGGGAAAGTGTGCAATAGTGGTGTGCAATAACTATGTGAAACCATGCAATAACGATTTAACTGTTATTCTATGGTATTATCGATGGTATTATTCAATATGGTGTGACGGCATTACTTGCACACTTTTGATATTATTATTTGAGAAAAACGCAAAACAACCTGAAATGCGAGATTTTCCGTGCCTTTTTAGTGAATTGCTGAGACTGAGGGGTGGCTTTCCAAGTGAACGGTGAATGTGGCTTTTTTTACGTGTTTTTGGGGTTTTCTCTCCCATAGAAAACAACGAAAACAGCTAGCGCAAATAAATACGTTGAAGTGTATTATTAACACTTAGTTTATTATGTACACTTGATTTATTTTTCACGTGAATGTTTTCGGATTGTCGCGCAATTTTCACAGACACCCGCATTAAGTTGGTGAATTGTTTTCAACTTAAGTAGAAAAGTTTATATGTTTTTCGCCTTTACTTATTCACCAGTAATTGGGGATTCATACTGGGCGGGTTCCTTGTCTACCCTTAAAGGCGAGGGGTGGTGAAAGCGAGTGTCCTTTCCCACCTTTACCCTAACAAAAGGGGGTGAAGCAAAACGGGAAATATCAACCTTGTTATTTCAGACGATTTAGAAACAGAGTTTAGAGAAGCAGTTTTTAAGAAATACGGCATGAAACGAGGCAACATCCGAAAAGCAACTGAAGAAGCCTTAAAAGAATGGATAGAGAAAAATTCATAGACCTTCCCCCTGTTCTGCCTTAGAAATTTTCTGCTAAACCAAATTACTGTAATTATTACAGAAGTTCTTAATATTTTAAGAAAAAATTACAACATAGAGGCAAGGGCGCGATATTCAGTCGAAATCAAGCATCTACTCGCAGGACTAAACCGCAATTCCCGCATATAGTCTCCTTCACATCAGAATCGTGTACAAAGCTGGTGCTACCGCACTCGGGGCAAATATCAGCTTCTTTGAATCCGTCTTTTGCTGTTCTCCTTTCCTCAAGTAAAAGCGCAGGGTATAAGACTTCAACAAAAACTATCTTCTTCACCCGTTTAGATAGTGCTTCTAACACCTTTTCTTTCGCGTCTTCACCACGAGGGGTTTTTAGCTCTTCAACAAATGCAATTTTCTTTACATCGTCAGGCGTCAGGTCTAAACAGTGTGTTTCAAGCACGCGCGACTTGAGAGAATGTGCGATGTCAAGCTCAGCCATCGTGAAATTGTTGCCTTTGTATGGGTTAGCGCTATTGGGATATTTTTTCGGCAGATTCGCTTTCTCGTCTGATTTAATGACTTCATATGCAAGATATGTTTGAGTTGTGGGAGTGCTTTCAGTTTGTACCCCCAGAACTGTGCATGTCCGTATCGCGTTTGCCAATCCTTCTGTTGTTATTTGAACGCACCCCTCATTAGTTAGACGCCATTTGCCGTGAAGCCCGTTTCCCTTTGCTACCGTTCCCTTTGAGAAAAGTTTCTGAAGCGCTTTATTGACGGATGCACGGCTTAGTTTGGTAACGCTTACCAACTCTTCAAAACCCATTTCCTTTTTTAAGAGCAAATGTTTTTTAACGATAACTTCTGCCGAGTCGTTTAACGTTGCTTGTTCTACCTCTTTATTGATGATTCTCTTCGTTTTAATCTCCCTGAAAGAAAACAATAGCATAACCGTATATAAAAAGTATACGGGGTTTAGCGGGTGCGTATAGTTGAGGAAAAACCCTATGAAAAACGAGACTGGCGATTTGTATATACGATTTGGGGTTGTCGTTAAAACCCAAATAAAACAGTTGGCGAAATCTCTCGGCATCTCGCAAGCCGACTATGTTCGCTACACCATCAAACAAGATTTGAAGAAAAGAGGCTTGCTGAAAGAAACGGCTGTGATAGAACAGTCCTCTTCTTGCACACCTATCGGGAAGTGTACCGCATGACTGGGAAGAAAAACCAACCAAAAGAGTTTAAACCCCTTGAAGTAGCAGTTAATGACTCAATCGAAACTGGCTTTTTTGGTGACAAGTATTTCAAAATTGGTAAGCTCATTGCCATCTGCAAGCAACGCGGCTTAAGTGGAATGTGGAGCCAGCAAGACCTGAGCAACCCGTTAACGCTCTTTGTGGGCGCAAGCAAAGATGAAGAGGTTGAAAAAATCGATGCTGCTTTAGCTGAATTTGCAGATGCCATCGGCTTTGATGCCAACTTAGTAAAGCGCCACTACTACGCAATAAAACAAGGGTGGGAAGAACAGTTTTTGAAAGCCGAACAGGCTGCCGAAATCGCTTTTGGTATTCCATCCGAGGACAGCGAAGAAACAGAGGAAAGCTCCGATACAACCGAGGGTGAACAACCCAAAGAAAAAGCAAAACTGAAAGAAAACGCTACCGCCAGCAAGGGCAAACAACAGGAACGATAGCCGACCATGTCAGCCCGCGCTATAGCCTCTCCAAAGCAAAGACGGGGCGAAATCACAACAGACGCGGACATCAACAGGGTTTTCAAGCACCTTTACAAGGAAAAGCCCGCCCCTGCCGATACCCAAACAAACAAGTGGAAAGTCAAACCCTTCAAAGGTATAATTCGCGGCAAATTCCACCAAAGCAGCTTACCCCACGACACAGAAGTAACCATAAAGAACGGCACACAACTTGCCGACTACCTTAACATTTCAAAAAGAGGGTTGCTGTACCTAATCTATGAAGATTTTCCTAAGGGTGCACCAAAAAGCGCCCGCACCCTTGCAGAGGCAACGGTCGCGGAATATCAAAAAACGCTCTGCCATCAATACCTGGCTAAACATTACCAAAATCGAGTAACAGGGGAGTGGACTAAAGGCGGTAAGGCAGTCGATGCAATGGGGCAATACCTTTACATGAAATTTGGAAGGCATGACCCTGCTCTGTTCAGTTTAGAGGATTTTCGCAAAGCAAAAACAGACCCAAGGTTCTATAGTGAACAAGGAAAGCGCAAATTCGCACCACTTTCAAAGCTGAGATGCATTATGAAATTCGCAGCCCTACAAGTTAAAGACTCTGAACTTTCAAAAGTTCATTTTCAATTCCTTGAGGGTGATGAATGGGATACAACAGGGCTAAAGAACATTGGCGGCAAAAAAGATGATTACCTCCAAGAGAAAGAACTTGAAGCGTATGTTAAGGGCATTAACGAAATTGACACATTAGTGCTCCACAGATTGAGTTTGGAGGGTGGCGGTAGAATAAGCAGCCAGTTACTTATGGGTACTAAATTGCCAAACGGTTATCTTTGTCAGCCATTTTGGGATTTAGGCGCTATAAGTATGTTTGAACCAAAGGTAGAACTCTCAAAGACAGGCGGCAAAGTCAAACGTTATTTTGTGCCTGAAACAATGGCTTTCTTTAAGCGCTATAAAGAGGATAAACCTATTGTTGGCGCTTGGTTCAAAAGGTTTGAGTCCTACCCGCAGAACTATGATAGTTACAGCGTAAGTCTTAAGATGGCTGGATTTAGAGCAGGGCTATGGCGGTATAAGACTGCACGTAAAGGAGAGCCTCTTGCTGAAGGTGAACATTTAGATGCAGCTACAGGGCGAGTTTATAAACTGCGGGCAGTAGTCAACAACCAAAAGGGCACAACTGACTATCGCAAACAGTGGTTAACTGAGGGTAAAATGACAACATCTCACACTGTGGGCAAACACACTTTTGTTAGCCTTGCAGGACTTCACGGCTTAAGCCTTGACGACTGTGCAGAACAATGCGGAACAGACCCCACCACCATAAAAGACTTTTACCACGGCACTTTGGGCGATAAACTGCGTGCGGCTATCTTGGGTGAAAAAAACTTTGAGCCTTGGAAAGAGTGGGTGCATCGTTTTGTTGAGCCACTCTATACCAGCCGATATAATGAGTTGATGAGCAAAGGTGAGGGCATCGATATGCAGGTGATAGCTCAAGAAGAATTGGAGATAGCGGAGGTAGTGGATTGACCTTCAAAGAGTACTTTACGGCACGAAGCCCAAATAATCCCAAACTTCCCTACCTACAGACTCGGAAAAGGCGCTGTTTGCGCTGGGGCTACTCTAAACAACCCTTCTTTTTGCCTTACTTGAAAAGGTGAATCATTTATGGCAGGCAAACGCTCAAAAAACCTCCCAAAAAAAGCGACCTTTCTAAGCACTGACACGAACATTGAAGATTTTGAGCTAATCGAAAGCATCAAAGAAAAAAAACGTTTGAACAGCAGACGTGAAGCAATAGCGGTTCTTTGTAATGCATATCGAAAAAAACCCTGTGCATCACTTGCTGGAGAAAGCGACATTGAAAGTTGCGATTACCTTTCAGATAATGGCGAGGTGTGTTGTAGAAACCCACAGAAACTAAAGAACACAAGCCTTGAGCAATGTACCGCTTGCCAAAAGGCTCAGAAACTGGCAGAGAGAGACAGGGAACGCGAAAGAATGAGGCAATTAGGCGAATGGTTCAGAATTGATGCCGCTGCGCGTTATTGGGTAAACATTTTGGGGGTGTCTCGAGAAGAATATGGCGATGAACTCTCACGTTTGCATTTTGTTAAGGAAAAATTAGACCAAAAAGACAAGCAGATTGAAGAATTGAAAAAACCCGATGAAGGCAAAATAGCGGAAATAATTAACCTCCGAAAGCAACTTGAAGGAAAAGCGGCGCTTGAGACTGATAATGTGCATCTTAGGTCAGAGTTGGAAAAATTGAAGCGCCAGCCTTTAGCTGAGAAAAATGCAAAGTTAGTTATTGAGTGTGGTTTGAAAGACAAAGAAGTATCCGCTTTGAAACAGGAGATTGCTCGATTGGAGTCCGTAATCTCTGGGTATATGTTCAAGGGAAAGCAGAACGATTTGGGTGCGTTTCGTTAGCTTTTGCCGAGATGGGTAAATGTCGCAAGTAACAAGCCCTTACACCATTGACATAAACGAAGGCGGTTGTTTTGGACAAAGATATACGCCTATAGTTCTGACATTAAAAACCGCTTTCCCAATTACAAGACGTGCCTTAAGAGCAGTTCACAAGGGCGTAACGGGAAAATCAATTCGATGCAGTAATCAGATGTATTGTATCCATAGATTGGAAAAAGGCTGTCTCTTGAGGCTTAAGCGCTTTTCGTGGGCTAATGAAAAATCGGGTTCGGTCACTTTTTGCAGAATAAGCCCAAAAATCCTTGAATCCATAATCAAACCAGACGGCTACAAAGCCGTCCTAAAAAGGGGTTTTTCAGCCTCGGCTGCCTCATGCGGATTATCAAAGTATATGGTTTTTCGCACCAGTGAGCCTTATGCGCCAAAAGGCAAACAAAGAGAGCGGGTGACAAATTGGTTAAAGAAATTCACTCAACAACCAATAAAAAAAGAGAGTTTAGAGCGCGTTCTCAAAGCTGACGGCTACACTCTCGTTAAAACTCAAGGTATCTCTGGCGCTGCATTAATAAGTGGATTAAATAGGAAGGTCATTTCAAAAATCATAAAGCAGTACCCATCAAAGGAAACCTTTCGTTAGAACTAACTGGCATCGTAGAAGATTGGCGGCACATCCGCGAGAAGAACCCAGAAAGCCTTACCCAATAGCACCGAGCACTTTAGAGCGATTCGTCAAGCAAATGGGTTTTGAAATCTTCAAGGAATCAGGGATTTTAGCGGCAGCTTCTGCAACTGGACTACACCGTTCAACAGTAAGCCGAATAATCAAGCTACACTACAAGAAGAAAATACAAGCCACAATTCTTTTAACAGAACCGCAATAACTTCAATAGTATGCCAACCAACCGCCAAAAACGGGATTCTGCATATTAATGACGGACTTCCTTGTAAACTTCCTTGCCGAAATCGGTCTGGGTATAGGGATTACTTCATTAACAATGTTTCAGTTCGGACAGAGGAGTAAATGGAAGCCATTTGCAATAATCTTTCTGCTGTTGCTATCTCCTTTCTATATAAATCAAGGTTTGCCTTCATGGGTTATTATTGCATGGTTAGCGATTATAGCAGTAGGCACGTTCTTCTTAGTGAGGATTACAATTGGTTCGGCGTATCACTTAGCGTTGTTTGGTAAGGCGTCAAAGGAGAATAAGCGGAAAGAACCAGCAAAGGATGCATTATCGAAAACTGTCAAGAAATTAGAAAACTATATTTTATTTATTCTGCTACCCGTCGGGCTTCTTGTAGTGGTTGTCATGCTAAAGAGCCCGTTTGAGATACTCCAAGTCCCCTTGTTGGCAGTTGGACTCATATGTTTAATGGCTATCTTTTTCTGTTTCATAATGGGCGATAAAGAGACCTTAAATAAAAAGCTGAAGCTAAATCTGACTGTTTTCTTGGTTTTGACGTACTTTGTAATGGGGTATCTTTTCGTTGACCTCTTCTATTTCTTCTATGCGTATCTTTCAAGTAGTATCCATCACAGCGCAATTTTTTCAACAATCATCTTAGGCGCGCTCTTTGTTCTAATAGAACAGATGCTGTTAAAGGTCAAAAAAGATATTCCATCTTTAGTGAAGAACCATACATTAGCTGAAACGTTTTCAAGGCTCTTTAAAGTCAATATCGTAACAAATGTTTTACTCATGGTTTTCCTATCGGATATTCCATTGGTATACTCGATGTTTGTAGAACAAAACATCCAACTGATGATTATGTGGACTTTTCCCTTCATTGCATTTCTATCTTACCAATCGATGAAGGCACTTAGGATTGACCTTGAGTTTCAGTTACAAATGGGGTTAGCACAGAGAGAGGAACTTGAGGATAAACTCAAAAAGCTGTCTTAATGCGTCTTTTGTTAGACCTATTCACCCACAAGTCTTTTATTAGAAAAGCAACCAATCCGTCTACATGGCAGACAAAAAGCCCAACGAACCCATCTACACAGAGCGAACGGGAAATGTTAAATGCGTTCATTGCGGTTCATTTTTCGAGATAGTAGCCACTGCAAACGATGGAACAAGAACAATAATTTGCGCTAATTGTGATTTAGACAAAACATCTGATTACCAAAAGGAACAAAAAAAGAACCTTCCTAAACTTCACCCTTCAAAAAGCGCTTCCAAGATACCTCCCGAAAATATGGGAAAAGTCTTTTTCATGGTCTCTTCTCGATGCTCTAAGTGTGGTTGCAAAGAGCGAGTTTTTATTAAAAAATCAAAAGAAACTCAATGCTCAGGGTGCGGTAGAAAGATGCCTAAAATAAGAGGGGTTGTTTTTTAAGACCTCAAAATAGCAGGTCAAGGAGATAAAGATAAGGATTATGGAACCCCCAGAATTAGAGGATTTTTCAAATAAAATTAGTACAATGATTGGTTTCTTGGTTAGGGCGGTGACGGACGACCCAAGAATCAAAGACAAAGAAATGGAGTATCAAACGTTAAGGCGACAGCTATCTGCCTACTTCTCAAAATTTAATTTAACTGACCCGAACCCATTCCCGACGCTTGAAAGGTTCTATGCCTTCTGCAAGGTTCAATATGCCCGTTGGGCAGACAGGCGAGAATACATTAAAAGAATGTATGACCCGTTCCTAACTGCGGTAAACTCTGCCATTAAAGAAGGGCAACCAGCACAATCAATCAAAATTATAACTGAAAACAGTCGTTCGTTTATTTGTCAACCAATATTTAAAAGTCGTAATTTTAATACAGACAAAGACAGTTGTTTTGTTTTAATGCCTTTCCAACCAAATTTTGAGAGGATATATAAAGACCACATCAAGCCAACGATTGAGAAAAGCAGTTTTGCAGTCATAAAAGCTAATGACCTTTATACAACCTCTGCGATTGTTGAAGATATTTGGGAGCAAATCAATAAAGCAAGACTAATTGTGGCTGATGTAACAGGAAAAAATGCAAACGTGTTTTATGAGCTTGGAATTGCACATACCGTAGGAAAAGACACCGTAATACTGACACAAGATGAAAATGATGTTCCTTTTGATTTGAGGCATTATCGGTTTTTTAAATATGATGACACTGAGCAAGGCTGGAAAGAATTGGATGAATGTTTGGAGCAAATTCTCAAAGCAAAAGGTGGGGAAACTAAGCGACACGTAAAAGGTTTATTTGATTTTTCACCACGGCGTTAGGTGCAAGCTTGATAAACTTGCACAGAATAGGGAGCAAACGTTAAAGATATTTCTTAGAAACAGGGGGATACCCCAAAAAGCGCTGCGCGCGCTTTTCTTACTGAGGCTTAAAAAACCGAGGTGTATTTTTTCAAAACAAGCGCCAAACATCCTACAATAGTGAAGGTCGCAAGCATCACTATTTGACTAACTATGCAATAAGGTATTTCTGGAACTGAAGGTTCAGGTGCCGGGGTAGGTGTCGGCGTGGGTCTGGGTTGATTGGGGAACGCTGATTGCGGGGGTAACAGGTAGAGGCTGCAGGAGGGGGTAGTGGTCTATGTTGTTTGGGTTTATGTTGTATGGGGTGTCGCCGAATCCTGAATTGCCCGTTTCGGTGGCGTTGGGGTATCTTGTTGTGTAGTCGCTCCAGTAGTTGCCTTCTTCGCCGTTGTCCCAGACGGCGGCGTTAGGCATCGGGTGCTCTGCGTCTATGCCAGGCATGGAAACCTGCAGCTGAGAGCCTGGAGCGCCCCAAGCGTTGCCTATGAAGTTGTTGCGGTAAACCGTGTTGTTTTTCTGCATGCCCAGAAGTTGCAGGGCGTAAAACTGGTTTTTCTCTATCGTGTTGGCTTCGATGTGGTTGCTGCAGGAGCCTTCGACGAAGAGGGCTATGCCGACGTTGTTGGCTATGTAGTTGCCGTAAAGGGTGGTTGTGTTTGTTGCGGGGTTAAGGTGGATTGCTCCAAGGCTGTTGGAGGTCACGTTGTTACCTGAGATAACGATGCCTACAGAGTCGGTGACTACTATGCCCTTGAGGTTTTGGGATACGTCGTTGCCTGAAACGTTGAGGTCCATGCAGCCCTCGATGTGGATGCCTGCGTCCTGCGCGTTACCCGTGATTTGACAGTTCACCAAGCTGGAGCGGCGGGTACCGACAAGCAGCGCGCCTTGCCCGTTGTCTGACAGGCACGCGTTCTGGACCGTTATGCCCGTGCAGTTTATGAGCGCTAAGTAGCCAACGTCGGAGGGCACCACCGCGTTTTGACGGTTCAGCCAGTAGCAGATGGGTTTGCCGTTGATGGTGTTGGACTCGTCGATGTTGCTGTAGTAGTCGTGGAAGGTGCCTGCGTAAACCCCGAAGTTAACGCTGCCCCCAACTATCGTGTTGTTCACTAATAGGAGGTTAGGCGAAGAATCAAGGGATATGCCGTAGCGGTTGTTTGTGAAGTTGTTGTTGATGAGGCGGCAGAAAGGCGCGCAGGTAAGCGTGATGCCTGCAGCGTAGTTTTCAACGTTTAGGTTCACGATTGTCACCATCTCCTGATTACGCACCGTCAACGCGGCTCCGTCGCCGCCAGGCAAGCTGCGAAGGGTAAAGTTGGCGCCGTCAATCATCATGTGGCTGCATTCAACTGCAATCGTGTAGCCCGTTATGTTACCCGTGAAAACACATGAGTTATCTGAAACCATACGAATAGAAACATTCGACGGCGATATGCCTTCTTTAGTTATCGTGATTTGAGGCATAGAAACATGAACGGGATTCGCCAAGACAGAACAGTCAACGACCAGAAAGGGAAGAAGCAACAAAACAAAAACAAGAAACGAAACCGTGCACAACTGCTTGAAACGCAGCCACGGTGTTGCGTGGTTTGCCCAAAAAGCTGACGGAAACGTTGCAGGTATGGTTTTTTTCATGTACTTCAGTCCTTGAAGCCTACATGAAGGATGGAAGTTTTAGGGGATAAAGGCATTTTTATCAAGGTTTCTTGACTAAGCCGCCCCAAAGTTAGTCAAAATTTCTTGACTAACCCCGCCGATGAGGGCAAATAGCTGTTTGGTCAGGGGTAAAGTTCAGTTTCTGTGCTTAAATTTAAAATATCACTACGCCAATCTTGACTCGCGGAGAAAATCAGCATGTCTGTCTATTTTGTTCCTTGGAACACTTCCAATAATCTCCTTAAGGAAACTGAGCGGCTCTACGACGCTGCAGGCACCTTTGACTGCATCAACGAAGGCGACCTTGTAGCCGTCAAGCTACACGTGGGTGAACTGGGTAACCCCTATCACGTGCAACCCATCTTTGTGCATGAAGTTGTCCGCAAAATCAGGGAAGCAGGCGGCAAACCCTTCCTCACCGACTCCAACACATACTATTTTGCCCAACGCAACAACGCCGTTGACCACATGAACACCGCACAAAGAAACGGCTTTGGCACAGCACCCTTCATCATAGCCGACGGACTTAAAAGCGAAAACTACCGCACCGTCAAAACCAAAGGCATCCTCAGCGAAATCGAGGTTTCAGGGGCCATCGCAGAAGCAGACGCCATGATAGTCATCTCACACTGTAAGGGACATGAACTCAGCGGATTCGGCGGCGCCATCAAAAACTTGGGCATGGGCTGCACTTCGCGGGCGGGAAAACTTAGGCAGCACCGAACCGTCGGTTTAGAAATCGACGCCAGCAAATGCATCGGCTGCGGCAAATGCAAGGCAACCTGCCCTATGGGTATCCCCGAAATCATAGAAGGAAAAGCCCAAAACACCTCGCCGCTGTGTATGCGGTGTCCCATGTGTATCGAAGCTTGCCCCACAAACGCCATAGATTTCGTCGATAAGCCTAACTTGAGCAAGGCGCTTGCGTCGGCAGCTTTAGGGGTACTCTCCACGTTTAAACGGGGCAAGGTTTCCTACGTGAGCTTTGCCAAGGACATCTCACGATACTGCGACTGCCTATCCAACCCAGGTGAAATCATGATGAATGACATCGGCATCTTCGCCTCAGACTCATCTGTCTCCGTGGACGCCGCATTCCTAACCATGGCAGACTACCAAGTCTTCAACGAAGAGTCACATGTAGACTGCATGTTACAGGTTCAAGAAGCAAAAACGCTGGGCATAGAGGGAACCCTAAAGCCAGCCATCACCACTGTTTAGCTGGTTTAGCTAGTTTAGCTAACCCCAAAGCCGTCTCCGAACCAACAAAAGAAAGCCAGCCATCACGCAGCCAAGCCAAACCAAGAATGAAAGGTTACCTCTCAAAATACCCCGCGCCAGCAATAACCACCAAACATTAACCTTCCTTTTTAGAGATATATGAGGCAGCACCTTTTCTTCAAGATTTTTTTCTTTGCGGTGATTTATTAGCAGTAACGTACAATCTAAATTCGGGAATGCACTTGGAAAAAACGGTTTACATTTCCGAAGCGTGTCTTGTATCTCTTGTCGCTTCCTGTTTGTAAACGCCTCACAAGGAAACGGGCGGCTTTCTAATCGGCAAAGAGGATAAACGTTTCATACGGGGGCAACGAACCGATTGTTTGTCGTTGGACGTTGCTTATCCAGTTCAAACAGGTGAAAGCGGAAAATCCTCCTGGTCCCCAGGCAATCAAGCTGCATACAACCGAATAAAAGACACCATAAACTCGATGAATTTCCAAATTATCGGCGAATATCACAGCCACATCAACGGCACCCCCGAATTATCCAAGGACGACAAGGAATTCATCAAAGAAGAAGCGGACAGCTTCAGAAAAAACGGAGTTGAAATCCGAAACTGGCTAGAGATGATTCTGAAAATCGAATCAAAAAAGTACACCCGCAAACATGCCCAGAGCTGCGACTGCAGTTACCTCAAAAAAAGAATCCGATTTAACATCCGAGGCATCAACAGCCCCCTTGTCGGCTACTCAATAACCATCGGCACATACCAATACAACCTCGAGACACAAAACTTCGAAGAAGCAAATGTCTACGTTCCATAAAAAAGCCAATTGCAGATAGAAGCTGGTAAGTCGGAAAACGGAAAGACACCAAACAAGGGCACCCTGAGCCAATTAAGATTTTCAGATTCACCAAGGAAGGTGGACTTTATGTCTAGCTATTTTTCCTTTTCTTGTATTTCCCAATTCTGCCGCATAAACGCCATCGAATTCGCGGGCAAATCCCGCTCCAGCACCACGCCTGCGCCGACCCAGCTGCCGTTGCCGACCTTCACTCCCGGCATAAGCAGCGCGCCTATACCTGTTTTGACGCTGTCGCCAAGGATGGCGCCAAGTTTGCGTCTGCCCGTGTCAACCACGACCTCTTTTACAGTCATCTTCACGTTGCCGTTGTCCAACCGCAGGTTCGCCGTTTTGGTTCCCGCACCCAAATTGCACCGCTCGCACAGGACGCTGTCGCCCACGTAACTGAGGTGCCCCACATGGGTACCATCCATAATTATGCTGTTTTTGACTTCGCAAGCGTTTCCGACCCGGGCGTTTTTGCCGATGCTTGTGTAGGCACGTATGAAGCAGTTTGGTCCCACATCGGCGCCTTCGTCGATGAAGCAGGGACCCTCAATGTAGGCGCCTGAGCGTATCCGAGCGGTCTCTGCAACGGTAACTGCACCGAGCAGGTGTACACCTTCCTCCACGTTCCCCAGTACCCTGTGCTCCATGCGCCGCAACGCCCAAACGTTCGCATCTAGCAAATCCCACGGGCGCCCAACATCAAACCAGTCGCCCCGAGAAATCTCTGCCGCCAAAACCGTTTTGCCTTCCTCTGCCAGAGTAGTGATTGCGTCGGTGAGTTCCCATTCACCGCGAACTGAACGCTTCACCCGCCGCAACGCGTCAAACACGTCTTTGCCTAAGATGTACAAGCCCGCGTTTGCCAGATTTGAGGGGGCAGACTCCTTTTTGGGCTTCTCAACAATGCGTTTCACGGCTTTGTCTTTGGAGAGTTCAACTACGCCGTAGCTTTCGGGTTTATCTACGGGAACCACAGCCATCACGGCGTCGGGTTTCCCAGACTTGTACGCCTCAAGAACGGTTTTTACGGCTTCAGCCGAGAACAATAGGTCGCCGTAAACCAGCAGGAAGTCACCCGCCACGTAGGGTTCAACGATGCCTGCGGCGTTTCCAGTTCCCAAAACCTGCCTCTGCTCCACGTACTCCAGCTTGAACCCGAAGTTTGCGCCGTCCCCAAAGTAACCGCGTATGACATCACCCATGTAATGCGTGACCACAACGGCTTCGGTTACGCCGTTTACCTTCAATGCATCCAAACAGTGCTCCAGAATCGGTTTGCCGCCTACCCGAATCAGGTGCTTGGGGCGAGTCGCTGTTATAGGCAGAAGCCTAACGCCTTCGCCAGCCGCCAGCAAAACCGCCTTCACAGTCAAGCCCCTCCAATTTGTTTTTTCACGAGTTCAACGCCTCTGTCCATTATGTCGCGTGCAGCTTTTAACGATTCACCCTCTACGGTAAGGCGGATAAGTGGTTCCGTTCCAGATGCGCGGATGAGAACCCAGCCGTTTTTGAGGGTTAAGCGGACGCCATCAACCGTGGAGAAATCCGTGAAGTTAGGGAAAGCTTGAGTCAAGGTTTTCTCGACTTCGGTGATGATTTGGTGTTTCTGCTCGTTTCTGCAGGGCATGTTTTCCCGCAGAGTTACGTATTGGGGTACTTGAGAGATGAATTCGTGCAGACTCAGGTTTTGCTCCTCCAACGCCTTTAGCATCAGCACTGCAGACAAGGGACCATCAGGGCACCAGTGCCACTTGGGATGTACCCAAGCGCCGCAGGGTTCCCCGCCGAAAACGGCTCCGAAACGCGCCATAGCCTCCGAAATGTAAACGTCGCCGACGCGGACACGCACCACTTTGCCGCCGTATTGTTGCGCCATGGTTTCCACACACATAGAAGCCTCCACATTCGTGACCACAGTTCCACCGCCACTCTTTTTGAGGGCGTACGCTGAAAACGCTGCGATAGCACGGTCAAAATCCACAAAGCCACCCGTCTCGTCTACGAAGGCAACTCGGTCTCCGTCCCCGTCAAACCCGACTCCGACATCAGCGCCCATTGCCTTCACGGTCTCAGCTAAACCAATCAAGGATTCAGCGGTCGGCTCGGAGCTACGGGCAGGGAAATACCCGTCGGGTTGCGCATTCAGCGAGGTCGTCTTGCAGCCTAACGCGTTCAGCGCCGCCGAAGCAGCATGAAAGGTTGCGCCACAACCCGAGTCTACAACTACTCGCCATGGCTTTGCAAGGTTTGCCGCTGTAGAAAGCATTTTTACGTAGCCGTTCGCAGCGTCGATTTTTGAGGTTTCGCCGATGAGACGCCAATCTGCCCTCTGATAGCTGTTTTGAGCTACGATTTTTTCGACGGCGGCTTGCTGTTCGTCTGTGAAGCTGAGGCTACTGCCGTTGAATACTTTTATGCCGTTATACTGGGGAGGGTTATGCGAAGCTGTCAACATGAAGCCAACATCGGCGCCTAAGGCTTTCGTCAAGTAAGCAACCGCAGGAGTAGGCACCATACCCAACAACGAAACGTGCACGCCTGCCGAATTCAAGCCCGCAACCAACGCGTCCTCAAGCAGGGAACCCGAAACCCGTGTGTCTTTCCCCACAACTGCCCGAGTCGCCCGTGTATGTGTCGCCGCCGCCAAACCGACCCCGCAGGCTAACTGCGGCGTCAAAACAACATTAACTAAGCCGCGTACACCACTACTTCCAAACAGTTTGCCCAATCGCCGTTATCCTCCAACTTCCTGAGTGTTAGCTTGGATAGAAGCGGCTGAGCTTAAAAAATTTGGCTTGCACCTACAGGTCAAGCGTCTTGGCTTTCCGCAAAAACTTCATCAGCGCCTGCCTCGTCGGGTGCGCTCCTTCGGGGTCACTTAGGTAACATGCAGAAACTGCGTTAGCTAAAGTCAACCTGTCATCGTCGGAGAGTCCGTTTGCGTCTCCAATCAGGTTCCCCGCATCCCATGCGTCACCTGCTCCTGTAGCGCGCAACGGTTTCACTTTGAAGGCTGGAACAAAAAAGGCGCCTTCGGGTTTAACGGTGACCGAGAAGGTTGTGGTGTGCAGGTCGATTCTTGCTTTGAGTTTTTTGGCTAGAATCTGCGCGGACAGTAAAGCCAGTTCGTTGAACTCTATTTTCCTGCGTTGGGCGTTGACTTCGCTGCTGAGTTGGGACGCGAAGGTGACTGCTTCGTTCTCGTTAACGCTTAAAATGTCCACTTGGTCGGTTTCCAGAACCTTCTCCATAAGTTTGGGGATAGCCTCTTCGTTTGGAAGGGGGTCAGCGGTATCCAAGTATGTTTTGCATTTGCCTTTGGCTTTGGCACGTTTGAAAACGATTTCGGCAAGTCGAGTACCATAGTTAAGGGTTCCTGCCCAGTTGAAGAGGCAAACGTAGTCTGCGTCTTCGATTAATTGGTATTCGTCTTCCGTCAATTCTGCGGGTCCAAACTCGGCGAGGGAACCCAAATCCCGTAGCATAATGTTTGCTTTTCCGCTGTCTGTTTTGAATTCCAATGCCGTGGTAACCGACGCTTCAGGGAAGATTTTGATGTGGCTGGTGTCAACCTCGTAGTCTTTGAGGTGAAACCGTATCTGCTCCAACCCGAGGTTACTTGTGCAGATTATAGGGGTAACCTTGGCGCCAAGCGCAAGCAGGGCGGACGCCACGTTAATTGCGTTCCCTCCCCGCTGGTCCTTTTGGGGTATGTGGTCTATGCTCCCGCCTTTTCGTTCAATGACATCGGTAATTTGTGCAGAGAAACTTTGGGGGCTACAGTCCAGATTTATCAAGCGGTCCATAAAAAAGTCAGGCATAACCACTACGTTTGGGGTTTTGAAACCGTTTTTAAGAAAATCCAGCAGTGTAGAGGTTCTCGAGCGCATGTTCAGGGGCTTCCTGTGTAATTGTTTTTCCGTAAAGCTAAAATAACCTTTCCTCGTATGTTGTGAACTACAATTCACTTTGGGGCAAGGATTAGAAGTGTTGATGTTCAAAGCTGAAATCTTGCTGTTGCTGGCGTCCATCGCATTGTTCGCAGCTAGCGCATTCTGCTTTTCGTACGCTACAGGCAACTTTGCAGTAGGATTATACCCGTATCGAAGCTGGGCCATCCCGTTTGTCGGGTCCGGCGGAGCCTTAATGACTGTTGCATCCATTTCCTACTCAAAACGCAAGACCTGCCTCTAAGCAGAAGCCGCCCAACAAGTCCAATGAAAAAACGTTTATTACCAGTTTCAATATTTCCTGAAGCAGCAAGCGACTTTGAGGCGCTGTTTTTCTTCGGGGAACTTTGCGTTGGAAAGTGCCAACATTTTTAAATATTGCTGCCCGCCCCTTACACGGGTGAAGTAACATGCCTTGCACTGTTATTGTAGGCGCATTTTGGGGCGACGAAGGCAAAGGAAAAATAATAAGCTACCTCGCGCTCAAAGACAACCTTGACTTTTGCGTACGTACAGGCTCCGTCAACGCCGCACACACCGTGTGGTACGAAAACAAAAAATACGCGTTGCACATGGTTCCTGCTGCGTTCATAAACCCGAAAACCCGCTTGCTCGTCGCCGCGGGGGCAAACGTGCATGTCGCTCAGTTCTTTAAGGAAGTTGAATTAACTCAAGTCCAAACCCGCATAGGCATAGATGAGAACGCCTCCATAATCGAGGAGAAACACAGCGCCCAAGACAAAGCCAGCGCCGTCAACAAAGGCATCGGCACCACAGGGTGGGGCGTGGGACCAGCCATCGAGGAACGCGTCAAGCGAACAGCCAAACTCGCCAAAGACCTCCCTGAGCTTAAACCTTACGTCGCTGACACCATAACAGAAATCAACGATGGCTTAGACCAAGGCAAAAACGTGTTGCTGGAAGGCACACAGGGCTTTATGCTGTCGCTGTTTCTAGGCGGCGGCTACCCCTACGTGACCAGCAGAGACACAGGCGCCTCAGCCATCGCCTCAGAAGCAGGCGTGGGACCCACCCGAGTCGACGAGGTTATCATTGTGTTCAAAAGCTTCATAACCCGCGTCGGCGCTGGACCGCTACCCGGAGAAATAACTAAAGAGGAAGCCCTCAAACGCGGCTGGTTCGAAGTAGCAGCGGGCACGGGACGCGAAAGACGCAGTGCTCCCTTCGACTTTGACTTAGCCAAAAAAAACGCTCGCATAAACGGCGCCACCCAAGCAGCTTTAACAAAACTCGACGTAATTTTCCCAGAATGCAACGGCAAACGAAGATTTGACGACTTATCCGCTGAGGCAAAGCAGTTCGTAAAGGAAATAGAAGAGAAAACAGGCGTGCCGGTAACGCTCATAGGCACTGGACCAAACGCGCTGGACATCATAGACCGAAGAAAATAGCATTTTCCCATCTGGTACAGTTTCTGTACTAAACTGGGAATACTTTTATCTACGCGATTAAGCAGAAAAGGTAAAGGTCAAGCACATGTTTCATTTCAGGGGCAAAGCCAGCAAGGCGTCTGCGAGCGTTTTCGTGGTTCTCTTCGTGTTGGGCTTACTTGTCGGCTGCTTAGGCACTTACTACTTAAACACCCGCCAGATAAGCAACTTGGACAAGCAAGTAACAGACCTGCAAAATCAAGTCGCCACGCTCAGCGGCAATTCAGACCAGATAATCACAATAAACCAGAACGGCACAAGCTCAGTTGAGATTTACGCGAACGTAAGCGACTCCGTCGTGCTGATTCAAGGAAACACAACCACGGGTGACGTGCAAGCCTCAGGCTTCGTCTACAACTACACAGGAACCATGGTTATACTAACCAACTATCATGTTGTCAGGTACACGACCAGCTTAAGCGTAACCTTTTCAAACGGCAATGGATACGCCGCCACCGTCCTTGGAACTGACCCCTACGCCGACTTAGCCGTGCTCTCAGTCGAAGCCCCCACAGAAGAACTAAAGCCTCTCCGAATTGTCAGTTCATCCAACTTGAAGGTTGGGCAAGAGGTCATTGCGATAGGCAACCCGTATGGCTTAGTGGGTTCACTAACTACAGGCGTAATAAGTGCACTAGGGCGCTCCGAACAAGCGTACTTCACGTCGAATTTCTCTTTAGCCAACATGATTCAGACAAGCACCCCCATTAACCCCGGAAACTCTGGGGGACCATTGCTGAACGCTGCAGGAGACGTAATCGGGATAACCAACTCTGCTGTCTCGAATTCTCAGGGCGTATGCTTTGCCGTACCCTCAAACACTATCCTGCGGGAAATCTCAGCGTTAGTAACCGAGGGAACCTACAATGGCCACTCTTACATGGGCATACATGTACTGGACATGAACTACGAACGGGCACAGGAACAAAACTTGAACGTCACGTACGGTGTTTGGATTCCCTCAGAACCAGAGCAGGACTTGATTGAACCAAATGGCCCCTCAAACGGAAAACTCCAAGAAGGCGATGTTATAATCGCTTTGAACAGCACCCGAATCCGCAACAACGATGACCTCGCAAGCTATCTTGAAGAAAAAACGTTACCTAACGACCTGCTTGTGGTGACCGTGGTGAGAAGTAACTCAACCGTTGACACGGAAGTGACGTTGGGTACGCGACCTACACCGAATATGTAACGCAACCAACAAAAAAGGGCAAGTCACTTTGCTTTTGCGCAGTCCATGCACACGTTACTTTGCCTGTTTGTCCAGTACTGCTTTCCGCAGATAGAGCAGGTGGTTTTCCGCAAATCCGAATCTTTGCGCAAGAAACTCGTTTTGACAGGGGGTTTGGGAAAACGTATGGCTTTGCTGTGGCACAGCGATTCGCAAGCTCGGCACCCAAAGACGCAGCTTAACGGGTCAGCAACTTCTGCTTTGCCGTTCTTAAACAAGAAAACTCCGTTGGGGCAGTAGTCAACGCATCGAGGTTTTCCAGACGGTGCGCACCCGTCACATTTGTCCGCAAAGACCACTGGGAACCATAAACCCTGTGAACTCACGTTGTGTTTCCTTTTGATTTTTGTAGTTTCTTAATAATTGCGTGGGTTTTCTTAATTGAAGGGTGAGTTATGGCGTCAGTGGGGCATTGCTCCTCGCATCCTTTGCAGAAGACAACGCAGCCAGCGGGTTTTTTGACCACGGGCAGCTTTTTCCCATTTTTCTCTTCGAACTCGTACACGCCCATGTGACAGTACTCAACGCATTTCCCGCAGCCTACACATTTTTCATAGTTTATTGTTGGACTCCAAGGAATTTGGCTTCGGGGAACGCCGTAGGTCTCTTCACAATATGTTACATCGGACATGTTTTTGTCTCCTTTGACCTAAAAACAGACGGTTTATATTAATATTTAACTATTGTTATGGATTTCCCCCATTTCCAAGAAGCAAACAGCCACCCACGTTCAGGCGTCAACAAAACCTAAGCGTGCACCATGGCTTCGGGATGCTGCGGCATAGTCATTTTTGCTTGGTACCTCAAAATGAGCTTTGCAACCACAGGAATCACAATCCCGAATACAAGCCGAGGCGTCATGGTCACAAAGAAGCCGTACTCACCATAGACCAGAAGGGGAGTAGCCTGCTGCTCCGTGAAGAACAAGAAAAGTCCGCCTGCAAGCCCCGAAACAAAACCTGAAAACAGCAACCTCGAAAATTTCGCGGATTTCTGGTTCAACGCTCCTGCCATGTAACCGATGAGCATAGCACTTAGCAGGTAGCCGAGTAAGCTCATGTTGTGAATCCAAGAGGGCGACATAGAACCATATAGACCGTACCATAGGGCGTAGATGCTGCCCAGCAGAAATCCTGAAGCGCCGCCTGCCCACTTGTTCCAAAGCAGACCAAGCAGCATGGGCACCGCCACAATCATGACAACTTCTTGGACGCCGAAAACGAAGATTCCCTGAAATGCAGGGTTTATGCTGGCAAGAGTCCGCTCGTTTAAGGGAAACCAAATGATGACTAAACATACAATTGTGGGAAGTACTATGCCGAAAAGGATGTCTTTCAGATTTAAGTCGCGTAAGCCCTTAGACATGTATCTATCCAACCCAAGCCACTCAGACTAGTTGATGTTAATATTTAAATATTGCTATCAACTGGTTTCCTCAGGCACTTAACCAAAAAAACCAGAAGTTAAGGCAGAAGTAACAAGGTTTTTTAGGAAATAAATGAAAAGCCGCGATTTACCGCCTTCTTCGCTTAGCAACAATAACCAAAGCGGTAATCACGATAACCAATGAGGCAGTCGCGGCAAGGATGATTTCTGTGGGTATAGCTGGAGTTGGCTGAGTTGTTGGTGAAGGTGATGCTTCTTGGGAAGGTGAGGGGGAAGGGCTTGAAGAAGGCACGGGTGCCTCAGATGAGGCAATTAAGGCATAAACGGCGAAGTCTCTTGAACCCACATAGACTTTGCCATCACAAACCGCAGGTGACGAAGTAATTCCGCCGTCTGTGAGGTAATACCATAATTCAGCCCCCGATGAAGCGTTGAGGCAGTAAACGGCGTAGTCACAGGAGCCGATATAGACGCAGCCTCCAGCAACAGCAGGAGATGAAGATACAAAAGAAAAAGTCGTGTAGTTCCATACTTGGGCACCAGAAGAAGCATCCAAACAGTAAACGCGAAAGTCATAAGAGCCAATGTAAACGCGGCCAGCGGCAACAGCAGGAGATGAGTAGATTCGGCTCAGTGTAGTATAGTTCCATATTTTATCGCCGCTGTATGCACTAAGACAGTAAACATTACCGTCTTCTGACCCGACGTAAACACATCCTCCAGCGACTGCAGGGGAAGAACCCACCCCGTTTCCAGTTGCGTATTTCCATTGTTCTGAGCCAGTTGAAGCGTTAAGACAGTAAATGTTACCATCATAAGAACCCACATAGACAAAGCCATTAACAACTGCAGGAGAAGACTCCACAAAGCTCCCCGTCGTAAAGGTCCACAATTGGTCGCCTGTCAAAGCATCAAGACAGTAAACTAAACCATCGTAGGTCCCAACATAAAGAGAGTTGTCTACCACAGCAGGCGAAGACCGCACAGACCCATTTGTGGGATAATACCACACAAACTCGCCTGTAGATGCATTCATACAGTAAACGTTACCGTCAAAAGAGCCCACATAAACGTAACCGCCACAAAGCGTAGGGGTAGCACCTACAATGCCGTATGTGGCAAAACTCCATATTTTTTCGCCAGTTTCTGCGTTAAAACAGTAGACATTGCCGTCATCAGAACCTACGTAAACATAGCCACCGACCACAGAAGGCGAAGACTCAACAAAACCGTCTGTGACGTAATTCCATAATTGGGTTACTTCAGTTGTAGGAACATTGGCGTCGGAGGTACCTGTGCGTTCTAAGTTGTTACGAAACATTGGCCACTCATCCGCTGAAGCGCTAGCTGGAATGCAAAATGAAAACAAGAACACAGACAGAAAAAGTATACATGTGAGACTTCTGAGGTTTGGGTATCTCAAGGTACGTTCACGTTGCCAATTTATTTGAAGCAAGTACACCAAATGAAGTTTATATTTAAATTTTGTCCAGAATTAACTTGACCCCCCTTCGCTGGTCGATTCCGCAGAATCAATCAACCGCCTCAACGTTTGAGAAGACAAAACTCATGATTCGATTGTTACAATCGCGGTCAAATATTTTAATAATGCATATGTTCTTCCTTAATCTGTGACACAAGAAGCTGAATCCACCTGGGCATTCAAAGCCAAAATCTTCCATGCGCTTTCCACTTCGGAGAGACTGGAAATTGTCAAGTTTCTACGCGACGGCGAGAGATGTGTCTGCGAAATTGTACCTCATCTGAATCAGATTCAGCCTGTTGTTTCGAGACACCTCAAAATCTTAAAGGATGCAGGGATAGTTCGCTTCAGGAAAGATGGCACGCGACGGATGTATGCCATTGCGGACATACGGATTTTTGATGTAGTGGACGCCATAACACCAGAGTTTACGGATAGCCTCAAAAAGGCAGCAGTCAAGCAAGTGGTCGGCTGAAAAAACTGGCGTTCAGGTGGTCCAGAAGGAGTAGATGTCTAGTTTTTCACCTTGAAACTGACTTTGCAGATGCATTTTGACTTCTTGCTCATCTAAGTATCGGACGCCGTTTTTGTCTTTACGTAGCGGGATACCCGTTTCTCTGAGGACCTCCCCGCGGGGGGAGTCGATAAAAATGTAGTACCGTTGTTGGTGAAGCATGATAACCCGCAGTACAGTAACTTCCTTGTCCGCAGAGAAGCCGTTCTGCTCCAAAATGAAGACTATACTACCGGGTTTCTTCTCAGCAACCAGCTGCTTAAACTCCCGCCACGTGCGCACTCTAATAGGACCTTGCTCTTGACCCATCCTGATTTCCTCTTTGGTCTCTCGCGGATTCAGACACAACATAAGATATCTGAAATGGTGCGTTATTGCTCTTTTGTTTTCTGGTTGAGACGCTTTTCTGCGATGCCTGTCACATCGCAGCAAGAAAAGTTTACGTTGTTGTAGTTTGGTGGTTACAGCACGATTTTATTACCTTGTATGCAATCTTAAGACATAGAAGGCTGCTTTTTTCCTCAGCTTGTCTGGAGGAGTTTTGTGAACAAAAAACTGTTCCGCGGTGCCATCTTGGAAACGGTTCTGCTAAAACTCATAGACGAAACTGGAAACCGCGGAATGCATGGCTATGCGGTTTTAGCGGAAGTATACAAGAAATACGGTGTACGCCTCGGACCCTCAACGTTGTATCCAGAGCTGAAGCGGTTGGAGACGCAGGGCCTCATATCTTCCAGCTGGGAATCTGCTTTGGGAAAAGCCCGCCGAAAGTATCGAATTACGTGGAAGGGACAAAACCTGCTTCGGGAGTACTTCGCAGAACTCAGAACGGTAATTCCAGTTGGTGTCAACTGGCACGTCCAAAAACCGCTGGAACTTGATTAAGCCAAACAAACCTAAGTCTAAACCCACCTTGAGGCATTATTTCCAAAAATCGCCCGTAACAAAAGCGTTACCACACCCACTTAATAGCTGTTCAGTCGCGTTTATTCTTTTAAAATCCACCACTAACAATAACCAAACGACCACACCCAATAGTGTATAGGGCTACAGGGTTCTTTTGAGGAACGCCAATATGTCTTTCTGGAATTGCTTGCGGTTGTCAAGCCAAGCATTATGGCCAAAATTTTTGTAAAGAACCAATTCGGCATTCGGAATTCCCGTAGCAGTCTCGCGTATTGGATAAAAAAAGTCGTCTTCACCACCAATCACCAAGGTATTCACTTTGATGTTTGCGAGGTGTTCTGCGAAGTTGTGTTTGTCTTCTGCTTCAATTGTTACCAGCAAATCTGAGGGATTTTCAGGCTCATTTGCCATGAACCACATTAGCAATTTGAAGAGGCGTTTTTTTATGCCACCCTGAGGGTATAAGCCATCGAGCATAGCGGGGAAGGCTTTCCGCCACTTCCCCTGACGTGCCATTTCAGCTACATATCTCTGCAAAGTTCTTCCGTTGTCGCTTAAAGTGTAGCCTGTACTGGCAAGAACCAAATGGCGAACCAAATCTGGATAGTTAAGGGCGAAATACTGCGCGATTACGCCTCCCGTAGAAAGCCCGATCACATCAACAGGTCCACCTAACTCGTCTCTGACAAACGTAGCATAATCATCAGACATATCGCGCGTCGAGTAACCCGTTGGCAAGTTGGGTTTTCGCCCTACCGAGTAAACAGTAAACGCTTCAGCCATTCGTTTGTAGTCTCCAGCAACCCATCGAAGTTGAAGCCCAGACGGCGGCTTATTTTCAAAACCCAACCCCTCAAAAACCACTAAAACCTGTGGACTGCACCCCAGGCGGAAATATGGAAGCCCATTCTCGGTGTAGCCTGTTATCGCTTTCAGCTTCAACGCTCCCCATTCAAATATACGGATAATTAAGGACTAAATAAGAGTTAAAAATTTACTCCAACGGAGCAAGGCAAGTTGACGTGTAAAGGTGCGCTGATAGATTCTAAAATTCTACAGGGCAGGAGTTAGAAAAAAGTTTTAAATATAAAGGGTCAACCCTTCAAGTATCATGTCTCGACGTTACGCCTATTTTTTCCTGATTATAATACTGGTAGTCTCGTTGTCGGCAGCATCTGCATATGTTTTGAAAATTGGGCAGCAACCTACAAACCCTATAAGCACTCTCACGTTTTATACTGAACAGTTTCCACCCTGCAACTACCAAGAAAATGGTACAGTAAAAGGCATCGCTGTTGATCTGTTAACTGAAATTACCGATAAATTAGGCAGCAAAGTATCAGCTGACCAAGTTCAGATAGTTCCATGGACAGATGCATACCAAGCAACTCTTACTGGAGAAAACAGTGTTCTTTTTTCCACAGCGCGATTGCCTGCCCGAGAGCAGTCTTTCAAGTGGGCAGGACCCCTATTCATGGATACATACGCCCTCTTCACGAGATGGAATAATGAGGTTACAATCACAGACGCCAGCGACCTAAACGGATACAAAATCGGCGTAATCAAAGATTCAGCTGCCATCACACAGCTCACCAACGCGGGTGTGAACGAGAGTTATTTGGTATACTTCACAAACGCATCAGCAATCATAGAAAACCTTTCAGGGGGCGAGATAGATTTTTGGTGCTACGCACAAGTAGTAGGTCGAACCCTCACTGAGCAGATAACGGGCAATTACTATTCTTTCAAAAATGCATTTCAACTGAGCTACTATGAGTACTACTATGCGTTTAGCAAAGACGTACCAGACTCAACGGTTAACTCTTTCCAGCAGGCGATTGATGCGCTTAAGCAAGAAAAAGACACCTCCGGCATCTCCACTTATGAACAAATCTTAGCGCGCTACATTCCCACACAGGGAACGGCGACAACTCCCGAAGAACTCGTCGAATTCGTTCAGTCAGCCTACAAATATGCACAACAAAATAACCAAGAGGTTGCTTTAAACGAATTTAACAACCAGACTGGTCAATTCGTTGAAGGCGAACTCTACATATTTGCCTACGACATGACAGGCAACACCCTAGCCCTCCCATTCCAACCCGAAATTATTGGCACAAACCGATGGAATGCAACCGACGCGAACGGAACCGCGTTTATTCAGCAAATAATTCAAACCGCGCAATCGGGCGGCGGATTTGTACGCTATTCATATTTAGATCCTGCAGACAACTTCGCTGTTAAACCTAAAGTCAGCTACGTCCTGATGGCAGGTCAGGATTGGCTCATCGGAGCAGGCATCTACGAAGCCCAACGCTAAATGCCCTTCTCACCTTTTAGCCGAATAGCCTTTGCGAGTTAGGTGAATTTGCATAAAAAATAAGATGTGCCGTTTTGGGGACAATATGCGATACAGTTTAAATGGATTAAAAATCAGTAACTTTGCTTTGCATTCTTGAGATGCTTGTTCTATTCTGTCCTTTTGTAACTGGTAACTGCTTGAGGGCTGTTTCATGCTGTTTGGAAAGAGCCCTCTGGGATTCCGTCTCTCTTTTAAGTTTTCGTAAACTCCAATATAGCCCTACTCAAACAATTCATCGCCTTCTATTATTTGCCCTCCCAGTTCACCAACAAGATAGACAAGAATAGACAAAAAGCGCGCGCTACTTGAACGCTTCTTGCATGCTGAATATTCTATCAGCCGTATCGGTTACGTTATTGCTTGTGTTTATGGTCTGCGAAAAACGATAAGAGAACTCGAAGTTTCCTTCTGTGTCTTACTGCGTAGACGGTTCTTCGTCAGAAGCGCGCGTTTTTCTATATTCTGCTCAAAGTGTTTTATAATAGATTACAACATTGTCAATGCCAAAGTCATCTAGGTTTCCATCTTTTCCGCCTTTTCTGTTTCTAGATTCTACATGAAGTACGTTGCCTTTAGCCTTCAAAATACCTGAAGTTACTAACAGGACCTCGGTCTTCCAATTCTCTGATAAGGGATTTGGAGTTAAACCTACATCGAAGCTCTTGCCATTAATAGTAAAGATATTTTTTGAAAAGCTGACATCCCACTTTCTGAAAAATAAAACCGCTGTTTTCTCAGAGTCAACGTTCGGGCAGTCAAAAGTGTAATCTTCGTCATCTCCTACGAAAGCACCCACATCAGCGGGATGTTTTTCGTCTCCAAAAATTTCCCTTCGGTAAACTATAATAGTATAATCCATCGACATAAATTATCACCTCCTTCCTAATGAATTAGGACCAAAAGATAACATTTTATTTACGCTCTTTTATGATTTGTTAAGTGGCATATATTAATAGATGCCAAAAAACGCTACGTTATAACTTTGTACATAAGAAAGGCGCATCATTACTTACTAGCGCATCACCCGTCTATTTCGCCCTCGGCAATTTTCCTCTTTTTTAAACGCGCGATATGCAAAGATATGCAAATAGAGTGAATATCGCTTTTCCAGTTGGCAGCATGAACGAAAATTCAGAAGTTATTATGTGTGTACTCCTTGGTGGGACTAAAAGAAACTGAACCAGAAACTTTTTGGAAAAAAGTTCGTTCGTTGTGTGTGGTTCGGTGGTGGGGCTGCCCGGATTTGAACCGGGGTCTATAGAGCCCAAGTCTACAAGCCTAGACCAAACTAGCCGACAGCCCCGCATCCCGCTTGGGCGCAGAAAACATAATTTCGACTGAACCATAAAAACCTTAGCCAAACAACGAGGAGAAGCGGACTGAAAAACCTGCACCATGTCAGGTTTGCTGCAGGTTCGCCAGAGCGCAGTTGTTGATGTCTCGAACAGCTATAATCCGTCGAAACAGTGTTTTGCCTTGATTGCCGCAAGTCATAAAAACTAACCCTGCGTAAACAAAGACCGATGTATAATGCCTAAACCTGTCCTTGTGGCTGCTTTGGTGTTGTCTTTTTTGCTTTTTTCAGGTCTTCAAATGACAGCATCTGCTGGCGAGTCCTCTTTGGCGGTCAAGACAGGTGACACGTTTGTTTATTCCTGCAGCGGGTCTTGGCTATCCAACCAGACCGATGTACAAATGCCTGAATCCATCCAAGCCCAATTTTACCTGCAGTATATTGCCTGCGCCATCTTGGAGGTTAACGGGGTAACCGTCACCGTCAACGCCAGCAGCTTCTACACCACGGGCATATTTATGGAGATAGCCACGGCAGATTACGGAGGCGGCTATGTACCTTTCTATATCCCTGCGGGTCTGGGAGTAGGAAGTGTAGTTCCCAACACGAATATGGAAAGCTCGCCTGTTGAAGTCTGCTACGTCAATGACACCATCACCCGAACCTTCGGCTCCCAACCCCGAACAATAAATCATCTAGACATCGCGTTTACAGTCGAAGGCTTTCCCAACGTGTCCTGTAATGCCTATTGGGACCAAAACACAGGCGTCCTAACGCAAGTGGACTACGCCTACAAAAACCAAACTGGCGACACCTCCACAACGTGGACACTAACTTTGAAGCTTACTGAAACCAGCCTGTTCACAGTTTCAGGACCAGAAACCGCCCAGCCGTCACCCACCGTTCCTGAGTTGCCAGCCGCAATCGTTGCATTTCCAATAGCTGCATTGACAGGAGCAGCACTGCTTTACAGAAAGCGGAAAGCCAATTAATGGGCAGCACCCAAAAAACAAGGTGAAGTGCAGAAAAGTAGCCGACGGTAAGAAAGATGAGCCGAAAGACAATCTATTTCCACCATAGCCTCTTGGTCTTCGCAATCCTCCTGACCCTGCTGGTTGCGGTTGTCGGGTTAGTTTTTTTCGGCGTCATCGGTGTTGCGTTCGCCAAGGTTGGGTTTAGCCCTTTTGTTGTAATGCTGATTCTTGCGGGTTCGCTGCTTGGAAGCGCCATCAACCTCCCAATTTTGAAAATCAGAACTGTTGCGCCTATGATTAAAGAGGAATATGCAAATTTCTTTGGGGTATCATACCGAATCCCACATGTCGAGTACGGGCAGGCAGTCACAACGATAGCAGTCAACGTCGGAGGAGCACTAATACCCTCCGCGGTAAGCATCTACCTGCTATGCACAGCAGAACCCACTATGATTCTCTTGAGTGTCTTAGGCGTAGCTATCGTTGCCTTAATAACCAAGGCGGTAGCCCGACCAGTCAAAGGAGTAGGCATCGCCACGCCAGCCTTCATACCGCCCATAGCCGCAGCAGTAGTAGCTCTGATTCTTGCACCATCACAGCCCCTAACTGTCGCCTACGTAGCAGGCGTTCTTGGCACCCTGATAGGCGCGGACCTGCTGAACCTACGCAAAATCCCCAAACTCGGCGCACCAGTTGCCAGCATAGGCGGCGCAGGCACCTTCGACGGAGTCTTCTTAAGCGGCATAATAGCCGTACTCCTCGCAGGAATATAAAAACGGAAAAAAAGAACGGCAGCCTATTCGAGGTGGTAGGCTTCTTCGCCGTGTTGGCTGAGGTCCAAGCCCGCGTCTTCCTCTTCGGCGCTGACACGCAACGGCGAAAACACATTCACCAGCTTCAGCAAAAGGTATGAACCGAAGAAAGAGAACGCAGACACAACCAATGTGGCTAATACTTGAACTTCAAGCTGGTAGAGGTTACCATAGAACAAGCCGTCCACGTTGTTGATTAGGGTGGTTGCGAACAAGCCTACTGCTACGGCGCCTATTATTCCGCCTATGCCGTGGCACGCGAACACATCAAGCGAATCATCAATCCGACTTCTACCAGCACGCCAATTAGCCACCAAATTCGAAATTACGCCCGCGGCTAAACCTATGAGTACGGCGGCTGTGACAGTGACGTATCCTGAAGCGGCTGTTACGGCTGCCAGACCACAGACGGCGCCCACCGAGATGCCCACCGCTGAAGGCTTACCTTTGGTTACCCAGTCCAGAAGCATCCAGCTAACCGCGGCTGATGCAGCAGCCAAGTTGGTGGCGACTACCGCTGAAACCGCAAGGGAATCGGCTCCTAAAGCGCTTCCGCCGTTGAATCCGAACCAGCCAAACCACAACAAGCCAGCTCCGAGAATTACGTAGGGTATGTTGGTGGGTTTGAACTCTGTTGTCTGAGGCATTGGAGAAGTAACTTTGGTGTTTATGGCTTTCAGGTGGTCTTTCCAGTAGACACAACCTGTTCTTCTGCCCACAATTAAAGCGGCAGCCAACGCGCTTAAGCCCGCAGCTACGTGTACAACTATTCCGCCTGCGAAGTCCACAGCGCCTAAAATGTGAAGCCACCCGTTTACATTCCACATCCAATGCGCAATCGGCGAATAGATAAGAGTAGACCACAAAGCCACAAAGATAAGAAGAGAGCGGAAGCGGATTCTCTCCGCACACGCACCAATAATCAAAGCAGGCGTAATAGCAGCAAACTTCAGCTGAAACGCAAAGAACAACAGTTCAGGAATTTTGGGTGCGTAGGGGCTGACGCTGTTTATGCCTACGCTGATTAATCCTGCAAGGGAAAGGTCACCGATGACTCCGTGAATGCTGGGCCCGAAAACCAAGCTGTAGCCCCAGAAGAGCCAGATGAGGCTGACCACTGCGAAGATTATTAGGCATTGGACGAGGGTAGAGACGAGGTTTTTTCTGCGTACGAGTCCGCCGTAGAAGAAGGCGAGGGCGGGGGTCATGAGCATTACGAGGGCGGTGGACATGAGAACCCAAGCGACATCACCTGTGTTGAAGTTTGCTGCTACAGACATTATGGGGTTACTTCCGCGTTGAATGGTTATTCATTCATGCATAGACCGATATATAAACTATTCATTTATACCTCGTAAAAACTGAATGTTTGACAAACGTCCAAAATAAAAACTAGAAAAAAGACAAAAACTCAATCATTCAAACAACAAAGTCAGCTAAATCGAAAAAACATTCAAACAAGAAAAAAGAAGAGAGGGGAGAGCAAACGCTCTTGGGTGCTTACTCGAGTTGGTAGGCTTCTTCGCCGTGTTCACTCAAGTCCAAGCCTGCATCTTCAGCCTCAGGGCTTACACGCAAGGGGCTGAACACGTTAATCACTTTCAGCAGCGCGTAGGAGCCGAAGAAAGCAAACGGCACCACCACAGCGACAGCTGCAAGCTGAGCGAGGAACTGAGTCACGTTGCCGAATATCAAGCCGCTGACGCCGCCCACTGATGCCGAGGCAAACAGACCTGTGGCGATGGAGCCCCAAAGTCCGCCGACGCCGTGGCACGCGAACACATCAAGCGAATCATCAATCCGACTTCTACCAGCACGCCAATTAGCCACCAAGTTGCTGATTACACCTGCTGCCAAGCCTATGATTATAGCGGAACCCACGTTAACGAAGCCTGCTGCTGGAGTTATGGCAACTAAGCCGACAACTGCACCGATTGCTACGCCTACCGCTGAGGGCTTTCCCTTGACTATCCAGTCCATTATCATCCAGCTAACCGCTGCACCTGCTGCTGCCAAGTTTGTGGTAACCAGAGCTGAAACCGCCAAGTTGTTGGATGCCAAAGCACTGCCTGCGTTGAATCCGAACCAGCCGAACCACAACAGCGCCGCGCCAAGAATCACGTAGGGGATGTTGGTGGGCTTGAACTCTGTTGCGCAATCCTTCTGGTCTATGGCTTTCATGTGTTGCTTCCAGGGTACTGCAAAGCCTTTTCGTCTACCGACGACGAGTGCTGCTGCCAACGCAGATAAGCCAGCGGAGACGTGGACGACGATGCCTCCTGCAAAGTCGATGGCGCCGAGGGCTTTCAGCCAGCCGTCAGGGTTCCAGACCCAGTGGGCGATGGGTACATAGATAAGCGTGGACCAAAGCACCATGAAGATTAAGAGGGAGCGGAAGCGGATTCTCTCCGCACACGCACCAATAATCAAAGCAGGCGTAATAGCAGCAAACTTCAGCTGAAACGCAAAGAACAACAAAGTTGAGATTGTAGGTGCTAGAGCGGGGGTGACGCTGTCTACGCCGACGTTGCTGAGAGCAATTAAGCCAGGGTCGAATCCTATGATGCCGTGGATGCTTGTTCCGAAGACTAGGCTGTAGCCCCAAAGCGCCCAGACTATGCTTATGACAGCAAAGATAACAAAGCACTGCACTATGGTGGATACGAGGTTTTTCTTCCGCACGAGACCACCGTAGAAGAAGCCCAGTGCGGGGGTCATCAGCATGACTAGGGCGGTTGCGACTATTAACCATGCTGTGTCTCCTGAGTTAGTTGGTATTGCTACACTCATTTCATATTCCTCTTTATTTTTTGACGTTTGTTGACTGTTTAGCAGTTTTTACTGTGCAAGTATCACATACAAGTATATAAAACTATCCGATTGTACACAAGATTTCTACATTAATAGACAACCAAACAAAAAACCAAGCCCCGCCTGAACTCTCATCCAATTTAACCACCAGACACAGCATGCACTTCGAAAGACTGTTCAGAAAATAAACAAAAAACCACAGCGTCAAAAGGAGGGTTCAAGTCATAAAACAGTCAAATCGGTTAAATCCACAATAGCTATATAAGCGTAGACGTGATAATTCAAAAGTATGTGCCCCAGAAAAGCATTAAGCAAGCTCCAAGCCATCCTAATTATTGACATAATTGTTGTTGCCGCTGCAGCGTCAGGATATTTCTATGTTGAAACTTTGCCGAAACCGGTAGCCACACCTGTCCCCCTTTCGCCAGCGCAGATACAACTGTCGGTTCTTCAAGTTAACCCTTCATCGGCACTAGTCGGTGAACTAATAACTGCATCAATAAACGTCACCAACACGGGAGAGCAAACAGGAACCTTCCCCATCAACTTACTCCTTGACGGCGTGCAGGACCAAACTCAGGGGGTCACGCTTTTAGCTGGAGAAACCAAAGTTGTTGAATTCACCATTACTGGAGCAAATGAGGGCACACATATAGTCGGCATAGGTGATTTGCAGGGAAGCTTCACCCTAAATAACCCCCTTGAGTTTTCTGATTTAGCCATTAACCGAACCACAGCGCAAATCGACGAACCCATAGGAATCACCGTTAAAGTCACTAACGCCGCCCAGGAAAGTGTAAGCTACTCCCTAACGCTTTCAATCAACGATGAAACAGTCCAAACTAAAACAGGCCAAGTGAACGGGCAATCAAGCACAAATGTCCTGTTTGAAGTTTCAGAGCAAACCGAGGGCACATACCAAGTCCAAGTCGCTGGTCTAAGCGGATCCTTCCAAATCAACCCATCTGCACCTCCACCTAAGCCCGCGGAGTTTCAAGTTTCAGACCTCACAGTCGACCCCGCGGTTGCTCAACAAGGAGCACCAGTAACCGTCACCGTTAAAGTAACCAACGTCGGAGAGGTCGGAGGCAGCTACACAGTTGATTGCTTCTCCAACGACGTAGTAAAAGGCAGCCAGACGCTGCAGCTATCGGGTGGAGAAACAGGCACAGTCACGTTCACTATAACAGAATACTCCACGGGCACCTACACGGTTAAGATAGATGATTTAACCGGAAACTTCATCGTGCAAGAACCAGGGCGAATAGACGTAACCAACTTGGCCATTTCACCTCCTGAGGTGTGGGGAGGACAAACCGTTAGAGTAACAGCGAAAGCAACAAACGCAGGGACAAGTGTCAACAGCCTAGAGGTAAAACTCAAAGTAGACAACACAGTTGTTGAAACCCAAACCATTCGTTTGGCTCCAGGAACCTTCCTCAACTTGGCATATACAATCACCGCGCCAGCGCTTAAGGGCGGAGACATGAGTACCCATAACGTCGACCTGAATGGGCTCAAAGGCACATACAAAGTCGTCAAAGATGGTTACCACACACTCTTTGTGGACATAGAGCCTAGGGGTGACGCAGATTTCACGTTGACCTTGCCAAGCGGCGCCACACAAACAAAAACAACACCCTACACCGCACTTCTACCCGTAGGAACATACACTGTTACGATGCCTCTAACTGACCCCACAGGCAAAGTTACTTTTGAACACTGGGAAGACAGAAGCACAAACCTAAAGAAGACCGCGTCCCTGCAGAATGCGGTAACACTTATAGCAGTCTACTCGGGAGGCTCCTCGTGCCCATCTATGTACATGTGGAACGGCACAGGCTACGTCTACGTTTCAGATGTCTCCAACCATGGCTGGCTAGGATACACAAAATACGTTAACGCAGACGGCTCTTTGGAGTACTGGCGTAATAACCCATGGGACTACATCAAACTAGACAGCAGCCAACTACAGGCAGTAGACGGCGCCTTTGACTTGAAGCTGATTCAGAAGTGGAATGAGATTTTCTTCATGGACTCCGCGTACATGTTGGTTGTAGACCACCCCGTTGAGCAAGATGTCTACTCAACCATGGTCGAAGAATACCTCAACCCAGACAACATGGGAAAAATCTACACGGTAAGCAAAGATTCAATCACGCCAGTTGCCGCCACCAACGAGATGATTAACATCTATAATGGAGACGTGGTGTCCTCCAGCGGAGAAGTTGACGCTCTAAGCCAAATTGAGAAAATCGATGGGGTATTCACCAGCGGATTCAACGGCAAATATAGCGAAGCGTGGAACAACCAAACATGGAATAGACTAACAGTGGACTTAGGCGACCTGTCAGATGCTCCGCAAATCAAACTTGTCGTGAAGTCGATAGTTGATTGGGGACCAGCAGAAAGCTACACGCTTTGGATGGACAAGTTCTACAGCACCCAAGTGCCAGATAAAACTGAACCTACACCTACACCCTTCATGGAAGTAAAAGATGCAAACGGCAACTGGATTCGCGTGCCAGAAAGCAGACAGTTCCCGCTTCCGCCCGACGGTGTTGCAAGAACGTTTGTCGTGGACATGACAGGGTTGTTCCCCACAAACGACTATTCAGTAAGGATAAACACCTTCTGGAACGTGACCTTTGACTTCGTAGGTGCAGATACAACGGTACAGCAGAACACTTCAATTCAAAGAATTGACGGAGAAGCAACCCTCTACCAAGAAGCATCACCGATGGATGCTAACTCATCAGGCAACTTTACAAGATACGGCGACGTGACCGAACTGTTGCTCACTGAAGACAACATGTTTGTTATTGGACGAAAAGGCGACGCAGTTAAGGTACAGTTCTCAACAGCTAACCTCACTGCACCCGCAGAAGGCATGGAAAGAGACTACTTCTTCTTCGTCGCATGCTGGTTCAAAGTAGAATACGCCAACTACGGCTTCGGACCAGAACATTCAGGATTCACCGTAGTCCCGCTGCCCTTCCACAACATGACTGGCTTCCCCTACCCGCTGGAAACTGAAAGCTACCCATACGACGCTGCACACATAAGCTACCTGAAAGAATACAACACCAGAGTCATAGCACCCGTACAACAGTCAACGCAGCCATAACAAAAAATCGCTCACTTCCTTTTTTCTTCAGTTTGTTAAATTATAAGGCCACTGCTTTTGGGCACTTGCAAAAGGATGCCAAACTAAATCGTCAGCGTCTCAGAAGCGCAAGCTCCTTAAGTTGCAAACTCTGATGATAAAGCGAAAAAGACGTGTCTGAAATCCTCGCTGGCGAACTACTGAAAATTGCTGTTCTGGTAGGGCTGTCACTGGCGGGCATATTAATCATACAGTTGGGGATAAAGAATCGCGCCAGAAAGATAAGCTACTTTCGGATTTTTGTTCAGATAGTGTCTGAATTCGCCATTTTTTACTTGATTTCGTACTCTTTATGGCTGAGTTTAGTGTTAGCCACGGTGCTGCTGATTACGCCTTTTGTGGGCAGGGTCTTCTGCGGCTGGATATGCCCCTTTGGCTTCTACATGGATTTGGTAAGTTTGCTTCGCCAAGCCCTAAAAAAACGCTACCTGAACCTACCAGACCGAATAAACAGCAACCTGAACCGACTTAGGTATGTACTATTAGCGGTTTTCTTTGTGTTACCGTTCGGTTTTCTAAACCTGAGTCCGTGGAATATGTGGAGCATACAATACCTTGCAGGTCCCTTTAATCCGCTAAGAATTCTGCTGGGTCCATTAGTTCCCGTTATTGCGCCTTGGAAAACACTCTACAACTCCAACCTCAATTACCCATACCTTGACCAAATTGTACACTACTCCAGCGAAAACTCTGCTCTTTTCAACGTCATAGCCTTTGTTGCCTTAACACTCTTGAGCGCGTTTGTTGTCAGACGGTTTTGGTGCCGCTTCTGCCCGACGGGCGCATCCGTCGCCATAGGAAACAGACTAAGAGGGGGGAAGTGGATGCCGGTTCTTCATCTGGAAAAAGATGGCGAAAAATGCACCAAATGCGGTATCTGCAAACGTGTTTGCACAGTGCAGGTTACAGAGGTCTACGAAAAGAAAGAGGGAAAAATAGACACATCAATGTGTATGCTTTGCTTGAGGTGCGTGGAGATGTGTCCATATGAAGGGTGTTTAAAAGTTAAATTCGCGGGAAAAACGCTTGCCGAATCCCGCAACTGGCTAGAACCATCAACAAACGAATAGGAAAATGCTCCAGCGGGTTTTGTGCAGTTAACTTTCAGCTCCAGCGAGTTAGGCCTGAGTTTTCTGTGGGTGCATTGAAAATTTGTTAGCCAAAGAGGCTAGCGACCAGAACCCAAATGATGTCCCCAAAAGTAAGGGCAACCGCCAAGCCCACCGTTATGAAAATCAGCATAGGCAGCCCAGGCGTAGCCCAAACCTTGGATTCGATTTGCCCTTCTTCTGCAGCTTTGGAAAGGCGAGCAACAATGTCGTCTCTGCCTTCATCGTTGGGTACCACAACAAGTTTTCTTTTTGGGCTATCGCCGTCGTTCTCTTGGGCAGATATGTCTTCCATCGGGTAAACGTGCCACTTCGCCTTCAACGTGGCTATGGGAAACTTTTGTCCCGTCACGAGAACAAGGATCTTTTTGCCGAGGGATTCTTGCGCGAGGGTTCCGTCAAAGAGAGGCGCACCCGTTGCCGCTTTTCGGGAAAGGTTACGGAACAGCAGATAAAGAGCACTTGCTGCAGCAATAAGCACAGTATTGTTAAGAATGGTTACTGGAAACAGCATCTGGGAAAGCGGCGATAAACCACCAGACATAAGAGGCGTAACCAGAGATACAGGAAAGAAGGGTAAAGCAAGCGCGATACACATCAGAGCTTTAGAGTCTGCACCGCCGAAGCCTCCTGAATAGAACAACAGCAACGAGAAACCTACAGTTATGCCGAAGCATAAGCCGAAAAGCCAAAGCTGCGAAGATTCATAAACCAAGAACTCGGTTAACGTTAACCCTAAAGCGATGGGGGCGTAGAATATCCATACGCTGTCGCTTACCTCGCGGGTTTTGTAGTCGCTCCAAGAAGCGTAAACAAGAAAAGCGAAGGTAACGGCTACTCTGGCGGCGTCAAAGATAACCTGCAAGACAGGGCACACTCGCGATGCTGATATGATCTCTTGTCACGGTAATAAAACGTATCCTAAACAGGTTAAATAAAAAACAAAGAAAAAAGGTAGGGTTAAGGTGAGTCCACGTGGAACGTCAAGGGGTTTCCCATTGAAGGCACAACTCTGAAGTAGTAAGTCGTCGAAGCAGCCCATGGATAGTCAAATGTGAAGCTAACGGGTGCGCCACCTGCAGATACTGGTGCCGGCGTTATTGTTTGAGAGCTCATGCTTGATTCAGATGCCCCAAAATAAATTGCGTTTACCACATCGTCAGAAGTTCCTGAGTTGCCGATGTCAACTGTTATCGATAGATTATTAGTATCAGTTGAATTGTAGAATACGTTTGCTTGGTATAGCATGACACCTGCTTTGTCGGTTGCGCTTTCTGTGTAGGTCATTATCCATGCATAGGTTATGGAGATGGCTGCGACGGCGATGACGATAAGCAGTAGTGTGGCTAAAATTGGCGAGATTCCTTTTCTTGACTTCAGCATTTTCAACATTTTGTTTGTCGTACTCTTTCACCTTTTTATTTGTTTTACACATAAACAAATTACTATTTATTCCCTGTGAAGAAAAAATATGAATTTGAAATAAATATTTATGAGAAGTGTTTGATAAATAAAGCCGCCTAACTGTCGGCGCTCACGGCAATTGTCGGCGGATACTCTGCCATAACCCACAAACCAGTCGGCGTTATTTCAGCCATCTTAAAAATCGGGGTTGTTCCTGCACCATCAAACGTTGCCACAGCACCACTCCAACACACATCAAAGATGGAGGTTGAAAGCTGGGTCTGATTTGTTACGGGAAGAAGCTCAATTTTGTTGTTGCCGTAGTCTGCCTTGACGGCGCCCGTTTTGCTTGTAGGCGTGTCAAAAGTGTAGAGCAGCTGGTTTGCGGTATCCGTAAACATAACTCCGCTGCCCCTTGTTCCCAAAGCATCAACTAAAAACTGACTCCAGTGATGCGCTGTCCAGCCTCCGCTGGCATAATTGTAGAAGGAGGCGACGCCCACAGAGGAGTTTGTGGTGACGGTTGCAGTGCCGTTTTCTGTCTGCAAATGGCTGATGGGAGAAGCTGTGTATAGCTTGAGGGGACAGAAGTCAAAGATTTGTCTGCTTTGTTGAGAATTCAGCAGCATCAATCGTGCGTCATACGTGTAATAAGTCACGTTAGCGGGCAACGTGATAATCACCTGCCCCAGAGTGTTTGGGCAACCGTCGGGTCCGTCATTCCATTCAGGTTCCGCCTGAACGATGTCTCTTACTACGCCGTGGTGGATAACGTAGCTGGGTGCGGACCCGTAGACGCTGGCTTCGTTGCCGATTCGCATAAACGCCGCCCTACTGGTCAGAGAATTGACGCTGGAGATAACGCTGAACGCGCCGCCGCTGTTATCTATGGTTAAGTCTAAAAGCCCGTTACTCAGAAAGCCGTAGTTGACGTTGCCTACGTCGTCGTCTTTGAAAGGCGAAGTGGATTCGCTGTATATTGAATAGGGGGTTTGGTTTGCGGTGTCGTGTCCGTCCCACCAGACCGTCACCGACGAGACCGCGGGGTTGACCAAGAAAACAATCATCTGTCTGTTGCTTAGAACCGTGTAGCCGCTGGTTAAACCCAACGGTACCCTGTAGTTAGATGCCCAGTCCTCAATCTGGAACGGAACCTCCATGTTAACGCCGTTGACTGTCTGGTTTACGTGTATAGCTTTGACGGGCACTGGAGGAAGAGGTTTAGCTGCTGAAGCCAAATTTAAGCTCTGTCCCAGCCACCGCAAAGTGCCGTTCGCTAGCAGTTCAACAACCAAGTTTTCGTTGGGATAAGAAAAGTTGCCTGAACTCCAGTTAACGGTGCAGGTGTAACGGGTAAACGACGAAGCCACCGTGACTATACCCCGTGTGTCTTCCACAGCTAGTACGTATGAGTCAGCATCTATCTCGGGAGGAATATCCACTATATATGTGCCGTTGGCAAACATCGTCGGTTTAATTGTCGGCGTTATAAGTTCCCAGCTTGAGTTGGAATAAACATATTTGTAAAACTTAAAGTTGCAGCTCCCGAGGTTCATCAACGTTTCATTGTCATCTTTGAAGACGTTTAGCCGTGCCTGATCGGACACTGGAGACGCCAACGTCTGCACTTCCAGTCTACATGAGGTAGCGTAAGCAACGCCAGATATGCCCAGCCCCGTCAAATCATATTCAATGGTTATGTTACCTTCGCTGTAGCTCTCGTTCGTGAACCAGTTTGTGCTTAACTCCAGAGCGGTCACATCAAACGAAGGCCCCCATTCAGGCCTTATTTTTCCAATGTTCTCTAGCCCGCTGGTTAGGTAGGTTACTGCGAGTTCTCTGGCATAGGAGGAGTTACCTGTGACCTGCAGAACAGAACCGTAGTAGCCAACGGTGAAGCCTAAAACCTGCTTCAAAGCCAAGTTAGTTTCGTCTATGGCACTTAGTGTCTGCGGGTCACCTTGCGTAATGTCATAGCGTATGGTGGAGAAGGTTATGGTAACGGCGGAAATCAGAATCACCGCTACGAACAAAGCCGCGATTATCGAGAATTGCCCCTTACAGTTCAGCTAGATGCCTCCCACTAAGCCCAATTGCAGAATCACCAAACGGGAGGTATCACTGGCGCTGTAGACGGAGCGGTAAAGCCTAGGCTGATAATACGAGAGCAGCGCAAGAGCCGTCAACCGCACATCAGGTATCCTCGCTAACCCCAACGCCAAAAACGAACCTGTGACATCTGTGCCGCCGCTGACATGCTGATACACCGCGCCCGGAGTGTAAACTACGCCTTCTTGGGTGACGCTGTCGAATATGCGTAAGCCAACGTTGAGATGATAATCGTTCAGAGTTGTGTCTTTTAGGGCTCGGGTGGAGGTCTGATTAGGGGAAGGATAAACCCCGTAGTAGTTGCAGAAATAAGACACTTGCGAAGACAAATTGACGGCGCCCACAGGCACGGCGATCTGAGATGGGTCGTAACTGTACGGTTTGCTGTCTATGCCTTGGAGAAACGCGTTTATCCCCGCCTCGCCAGTCTGGTGCATCCCGTAGATGCCCCAGCCGTTTTGGGTGCCTGAGAAAACGTCCGTGTTCGAAACATAGTAAAATGGGTAACCGACTATGCTTGCCCACGTCCAGTTGAACATGCGTACTTTTTGGCCTATCGCATAGGAATAGTTCGCGTAGGAGTCAGAAAAGTACGGGGCTTGACAGTACGAGGCAGGTATGGGCACGGCTTCTCCGAACGTGTTAATCACAACGGCGTTTTGCACTATCTCGCCTTCCAGCGACACGTTGCCCAAAAGCTGTCCAAGCTGGGTTGTGTTTTGAACCATCACGGTATCCACAAAAAACGGCGACAACAACGTGTACAATTCTTGTGCCAAACTTTGCGCGGAGTACCCAGTGATCCACCAGCCGTTTGCGTCACTGCAGTTCAATATGTAGAGTGTCCCGCCGCTACTGTCTTCACCGATTTTCTCAGGGACAGCGTTGAAGGTAACGTTAGAAGAAGCCACCAGATAGGAAGAGGAATCAGAAGTTATGCCAAGGTCCACAGAATTTGAAATACTCTTCAAAGGAGTGTAAAGCTCCCCCCCGCTACCTCGGCTACCTACATCGTACACCGTCAGGTTATAGAGTATGTTGGGGGGTAGAGTAGCGGATAGGGCAACTTGGAAACTGCTCCAAAGAGAGGAATTCTCAGGGTTAAATGCGGCTATGCTCAGGTCGTGGGTCGCATCCAGTGTCTGCAGGGTTGTTAACGCGAGCCGTCTAAGGTTCACCGGTGACACCTCACGCGGCCAAGGCAACACGGCGAAAGTGGTAGTCATGAAGTATGCTCCTGCGATTATGACTATTACTATGAGGACCTCAACAGTACGCATCATGTTTAGCCGACCACCTGACGACCTTGGTAGCTCCAAAGCGATAGCATAGCTTGGTAAGCGACGCCTCCGACGAGAACTATTCGTGAATCAGTTGAAACCCACTCTTGATTTTGTGAGGCAGCACCGTTGATGCCAAAGTTAACTGAGAAAGCCAACGAATTCATGCCCCAAGGCATCAACACAACGCCGTCGCCGTTGTTAGTGTGGTAGGTTATGACTAAAATGCCGGGGTTGCATGTTGGAATGTCCATATACTGGAAGGCTTGGTCGCTTCCCTGCCCATAGACTATTTTGTCAACCTGCCCCGCTGCAACAAACATGTCACGCAACGTGAAGTCTTCAGACATCAAAACGAAGGTGGCGTTGTAGAAAACTGCGGATGCGGGATTGTCAAAAATGTGAACGTCGTAGCTGTGAGCGAGCAGCAGGCGACCTTCTTCGAAGCTGTCGATGAAAGGAATCACGTATTGCTCTTGGTCATTTGTGCGTTCGTAGTAGCCTACTCCGACGAGTCCGCCGACGCTTGCGTAAGCGATGAATGCATAAGAATCGTCATCTGCTACGTCGCTGAAGTTAATGTCAACTGTGCCAGTGGCGTCAGTGACTGTCGTGTCGAATATGCTTGCGTAATAAGGGGTGACTCCATTACTGCCAACTTTCAAGAAGCAGTAGGCTACAGTGGCGTTAACCAATGGAAACCCTGTGCCGACGACTTTTAAGTTGAGCACTAACGGGTTTGCAGAGTGTGTTTCATTCACAGAGACAGATATTATGGGGTCCAAGTTCAGTTGAAAACCGTAGGTGCCGTTTACCCCAAGAAGCTCTGTTACAAATGAATAGTTCAGCGATAAATCGTTAGGCATCAACAGAAAATTGCGGTCCCCGATGGTTATGTTACTGTAGTAAGACTCGGTGGGGTCGTAGTAGATGGGTTCACCCACGGCGGGTTCCAGCCGCATCAGGGAATACGGGCTGAGCCGGTACTGCGTGAATTCGGGATCTTGAAGGCCAAACCCAGTTGGAGTGCAATTGAGCCGCCCCCAATCGCTTGGGGTACCCGAATTGAGCAGTATGCTGTCGAGCAAATCGCTGGCTTTCGCGGCTATAGTTTTGTGTTCTTGATAGATGACGGCTGTCTGTATGGTTTGACCAAAGAGATTCATGAAAAGCAGAATCGCCCCCAAGAAAATCACGAAGGAAACCAGATGGTCTATTGTTGCACTTGCCAATTTTCTTCACCTCATGCTCCGAAAGATAAGTTGATGGTTCCGTTCGAAAACTTCTGCGCAATTATGCAAACGGTTGTGGAACTGCTTAAGAAAGTGGAGTTTTGCCATTCCACGTTGGATCCAAGCGTAACCGATGCGGTTGCTGAGAGCCCTGAACCTGAGAGCGTCAGCGTTACGTCCAAGATTCTGTTTGAGTCTACCTCAAAGTCCACCGCTTGATGCCACGTTACGTTTCCTGTGTAAGCTTTGCCGTCTATTAACAAGGGAATATCCAGCCTGTTTGTCAAAGTAGCTGACTGAATGGTTTGGTGGTTTAAGGCTAGATACACCTGCTGCAGGGAGCCGCCCAGATGGCTAGCTGTCTCCTCAAGAACGAGTTCTCTGCGTGAATCCACCCATGTGTCCATGACCCAGCCCACTGCAAAGGGGAACAGGAATATCTGGAGAATCAACATTGGAACCAGTATCATGTATTCTACAGTTACGTGTGCCATTCATTTCACCATTCATTTTAAGCATGGAGTCCAATCGAAACCGTTATCGTGCCCAAGTAAAACTCCACAACGGAATTTGACGGCAAAGTCACAGTTACAGACCCAGAGTCAAACCCGAAGAAGGCGAAGTCAAAGCCCTGACCCGACTTCGGGTAGGCAACGGTGAACCGAACGTAAGTGAATCCGCCAGGTACATACTGAAGGACGTTTTCGCCAGCCAAAGTCACAGACTGCGAAAGCAGCTTATCAGTGCCATTTATCAGCTGAGGCATGTAGAACTTGACGTAGTTCTGTGTCTCTATAGAAGAGCGAAGCATGCGAACCGAAGGCGCAGCTACAACTCGAGCGAAACTTCCGTCGGTCATAGGCATCTGCTCAACCACGAACACATGGCAAACAGGTGCTGAGGCGCCTTCCTGACAAAAAGAACTGTTCTGAGCGGGAAAGACACGTTCAAAGTAGCCGTTGCCTAAAGTGTAATCAGCTACAGGCATGTTGAACAGGATAATTCCTGTGGTGTAGTTGAAGACCTCCTGCCAGTTTATTTCATCTGCGGATACTTCACATGAGCAGAATAGGGTGGCGTTCTCAAAGGTTACATGACCAAAATTGCTTGAATACCGAACAGTTTGGGTACGTCCAATGGTCCACGCGATGTCGTCCATTTGGAGACCGCTGGTTAGCATGAACTGCCTGTTTGTGCTGAACTCGTTTTCTGCCATGCTGAAATTTAGGTAAGTCTGCGCGTACGTCATCGCAACAAGAACCATAACGACAAGGGCGCTGGTCATTAACACGGTGGAGATGGCTGGGCTGACCGCTTGCCTGTTGCTTCGGAAGCTTTTTCGAGTTTTTTTGGTTGCCATGTTTTCTTCGCTCATGTCAGAAATTCACGAATTGCGGGATGACCTTGGCTGCGATAACAGCGATTATTACAAGGATACTGGCATGCTTGAAGCCGCTGGCGATGGATTCGTCGCTGATTTTTCCAGCTACAATGCCGATGAGGTAGCTGTGGAAAATTACGGAAGTCATGAATATCGTCTGCATCATGCCTAAATCTTGGCTGGGAGCAGCCGCCGCGCCTGTGGCTGCGCTCATTGTTCCTGCCCCAAATCCGGTGGTGAAACTCATCATCATGATGGTTGTTGCCACCAGCAGAATCGAAGCCAAATACGGCATCATAACGTAGGGGCGAACAGACATCTTCTTTTCTTTTTCCACTTCCTGTGTGAGGTTGTTGAATCTGGAAAGAGATTCAATCATGGCGATGGTGCCGCCGCCCACGTCGATGGTTTCAACCAGCAAAAACATAACTATCTGCACCATCCAGCTGCGGGTGCGCTTGAGGAAATCCATCATGACCTTTTTCACGGGAATGCCCCATGAAATCTCGGCGCTGATTTTGCGGAGTTCCTTGCTGAATGCGCCGTAGTCGCGTTTGCTTAGGCTTTCGATGCATTTCTCGGGGGATAAGCCTGTTTTGCGGATTTCAGTGAGGTCCCGCAGGAAGCTGTTGACTCCCTGCTCCATGCTGTTTTTCTTCTTGGACATTTTTACGTGAACAAACGCGGCGGGGGCAGTCGCGACGAAAAGAGAGACAGCTACGGCTACGGGCATATCCAGCCCCATCGCTTGGAGCTGCGTGAAGAGGGGAAGCTGAACCATGCCCACAAAGTTGGTGAGTAACAGGAACAAGACTACGCCTAGGATGCTGCAGACGCCGAAGATTTTGTAGGGACGCATCTCCACCACGGGAGTTTTGGGCTGCATGCTGTGCGCCAAGTAAACAAAAAGCATAGACAGCATAGGCGTAAACAGGTAGGTGTACATGATTATGCCCGTGTAAACTGAGGCGTCGCCGCCTCCGCCGCCGTTGATGCGGTCCACCGCGAAGAGGATGTAGAAGCAAAGCGACATCATAACCATGACGATTATGAAAGTTTCCAGCAGCATCCCTAGTCGTTCAGCGGCGGCTTTAACGCGTAGGGCGCGGGTTTTGAATATGTCTTCGGCTTTGCGTTCCAAGAAGTGCCCGATGTCGCCGCCTATGATGACGGTGGATGCGTAGCCGCCTAAGAAGTCTTTGAATATGTCCAGCGGCGTCTTCTTTGCCGCGCCCTCCAGAGCCGACAGGGGGTCAATGCCGAATATCTCCACGTCTTTCATGATTTCTCTTGCTTCGCCGCGCATGGCAGGCATCAACTCGACTTCGGAGAGCCGTTTGAAGCTGGTGTATGGTGCTATGCCGCCTGAAGCCATGACGCTGATGTATGCTGCGGCGAAGGGCATTTCCCGTTCAAGGTTTGAGGCGCGGTCGCTGGCTTTGGACAGAGGAATAACCATGAATCCTACGAGAACAAAAAGGGGCATTGGAACCAGAATGAGTAGAGGCAGCAAACCGTAGAGCAAAAAGAGTGCCCCGCCGATGACGGAGACTGGAACGGTGAGCAAGGCGGCGAAAAGCATGAGGGAAACGTAGGTTTCAGGGTAAATTTTGACGCGTCCCTTTTCTAGGGGAGTTTTGAATTGGTAGATGCGTTTCAGGAAGAAGGGGGCTGCTTTGCCGAAGACGCGGAAGGACCAGCCTTCAAGCGTTTCGATTAACGGCAACGGGTTTTGCCTCCTTTTCCGAAAGAACTTTTTCGTAGAATTGTTTGGGGCGAGCGTAGTATTCGGCGATTACGGTTGCCACGTCGCGGTAGCTGCGTATCTTCTGCGTACGCATCCAACATAGCACGTTGCGGCGCCTGTTAATCTCTGCATGCACATCTTCAACGTTCATGCCCAGCCGTTCCGCTATCGAGGTTATCTGCGCGCTGCTTTCAAGGGACATCTGATGCTCGTCTTTCAGGGGGTCCCACTTGAACGGGTGCACGTATTTCTCGTAGTCGAGGATTTCGTTGACGGAGAGCACGCGTCTGAAAGCTTTCTTTTCGCCGTTCTTGACCAAGTGGACGCGTTGAACCGACATTACGATGTTCATGAGGGGAATGTAGGCGGGTGAGATGTCCATGGGCTTTTGGGTTAACCGCTTCACGGCGGACTCCACGTTTTCAGCGTGCATAGTGCACATGCCGCCGTGCCCGGTAGCCAAAGCCTGAAACAGCACGTAAGCTTCTTGACCGCGGACTTCTCCGACTATCATCAGGTCAGGGCGGTGCCTCATGCAGGTTTTAACCAAATCAAACAGAGCCACTTCACCCACGCTGCTTCCGCCTAAACCGTAGCTTTGCCTAGCGATGAGGGAAACCCAGTTTTCATGAGACAGGTTCAACTCGGCGGTTTCCTCTATAGTCATGATTTTGCTTCCAGGCTTTATGAGACAGCCTAAGGCGTTGAGGGCGGTGGTTTTGCCCGCTGCGGTGCCCCCCAGAACCATGACTGACGCACGGTTTTCAAGGCAAACCCACAGGTAAGCAGCCATTTCCTCGCTGAAGGTGCCTATGTTTATGAGGTCTATGATTGAGTAGGGGTCTTCTTTGAATTTTCTGATGGTGAAAGCTGTGCCAAAAGGCGTGATTTCGCGGCGGTAACAAACAGCCAAGCGGTGTTTGCCGGGTAATGAGGCATCCACGATGGGAAAAGCGGTGCTGACGTGTTTGCCTGCCATGTGAACAAGCTTAACGACCATATTGTCGAGGATTTCATCGTTTTCAAATTGTAGGTTGGTTTCGATGCTTTCGTGGTTTCGGTGCCAAATGTAGACGGGTTTGTTGACGCCGTCGCAGCTTATGTCTTCGATGTTTGGGTCACGCATAAGCGGGTCGATTTTTCCAAAGCCGACGAGGTCGCGTTCGGCGTGGTAGAGGATTTTGTACCATGAAACGTCGGGGAGCCAGCCGAGACTGATGCGATATTTATCCACGATTTTTTTGGCTGCTTCAGCGAAGAATCTGCGGGGGTCGGCGATTTCTTCTTTGGGGGATTCAATTTCAGCCAGCAGAATCTCCAAGATGCGGTGGTAAACGTCTCTTTCAAGAGGGTCAAGCTGAAGTTCATCAAGTATGTATTTGTGTTCGCCGGTTTTGGGGTTCTGAACGATGATGACGTGGCAGAAGGGCTCGTAGAGGGAGTATTTTTCTATAACTTTGAGTCCCCGAGGGATGCTTTTCGGGGCGGGTGGAGGGATAGCTTCTTCCGGCTCTTTTTTGAGGTGTAGATTCAGGTTTATTCGGAGGTTTTTGAGACCTGACAAGGATAGGTTAGGCATGTTCCCCTCTCGGCAGGCTATGAGTCGAGTGAACACGCTATTAAAATATTATGTCATGCGATGCCATACTGAAGATGTGTTGCACATAACTACAACACAAACAAGAAATCATGTGTTGGGGGTTGGGTTAGAGCATTCTTAGGAAGGGGTTGACGCGTTTTTCTTCGCCGATGGTGGTTGTGGGTCCGTGTCCGGGGTAGACGACGAAGTAGTCTTGGAGGGTTAGCAGTTTTCGGAGTGATTTTTGCATTTCGCGGTCGCTGCTTGCGGGGAAGTCGGTGCGTCCGATGGAACCGGCGAATAGGGTGTCGCCTGTGAACACTTCGGTTTCTCCTAGGAGAACTATGCTGCCGAAGCTGTGTCCGGGTGTGTGGATGACTCGGAGGGTGACGTCGCCGATTTTTATGTAGCTACCTTCATGCAGGAGAACGTCTGCGGGGGGTGAAACCTTCTCGAAGCCGAAGTAACGTGCGGTTTCCCAGCCTGACTCGCCCAGCATGTAAGCGTCGTCCTCGTGGACGCAGATGGGGATACGGAAGCGGTCTTTGAGGAGTTGGTTTCCACAGGTGTGGTCGGGGTGCCCATGCGTGTTGATGATGAATTTGAGTTCTAAATCGTTTGTTTCGATGTGTGTAAGGAGTTCTTGGGCTTCTTCTGCGCTGCCAAACCCGGGGTCTATGACTGCTGCCTGTAGGGTGTCCTTGCAGTGGACCACGTAACAGTTAGCTAAGTACATGCCAACCGCAAACATCTTAGTCATCAACATACCCAGCATCCTCCGTAAGCTCTTCTGTATCGCTGATGAACTAAGAGGTCATGCCATATATAACTAAGGGATAACCCACAAACCAGAGGGCTACACAGAAAAAGCCGACCGCCACCAACCAAATTCGGAGGGGAAACTGCGGCTGCGTTTGGTGGAAAAGCCAAACATTATAAGCCCAAACATAGACCAAAAAGTGAGGAAACAAAAATGAACGCAGCCCACAGTCAAGCTGCAAAAGACCGCTTCACGCCCTGCGCCTTTGGTGTTGCCTTGATATTGGTGGGATTAGCGGTTTGCCTCTTGGGCGCGGGAAGCCTTGAGCAGATTGCGGAACACGGCGTTTTGAACGCGCCCGTTCTTGTGCTGGCTGCGTTTGCCGTTTTAGGCGGGGTCTTCATTGCAGGGTCTCTGTTGCAGAAATGACGCGCCTTAATAATCAAGGATAAGTCGCAGTTTCAAAGAGTTATGCAAAAATTCTATCCGCAGACAGGCAGGTACGTTGGTCGTGCTGCTTTTTGGCTGTGAAATTTGCCAATAGCGACCTCCCCCCTATAGATTTTTCCGAGACAATATTAGCCGCCAAATAGGTCTGTGAAACGCTTAGGTCGGTCAACCCCAACGAGCCAACTTTGCTTGCGTTTGGGCGCCGAGGAGCATATTGCAGTGTGAGTTATACTTCAAAAGCCTAAGATGTCTCAGTCAGGTAATCTCTCGCCTAATCAACAGCAAAAATACCTTGAGGGTTCGGTTGTTAATATGTTACGTGGAAGTGGCGTTTGCAATCTGGGCATTTGTAGGCTTCGATGTGGAACACGCAGTTTTTAAAGGTTTTTTCAGGAACCAAAATTTTTTTTCCGCAGTTGGGGCATTTTGCCGCCAAATCATCCAAACCCCCCAAAGGTGTATTGCAAAATTACGGGGAATTTAGATTTGAGGATTTGTTGGGACATAACGATGCAACAAGCAGTTCCATCCGTAAAGCCAGCGTTTCTGATGGAGCGTTTGTAGGCAACGTTTACAAAGCAAAAACCGCTGCGGACAATCGCGAAGAACTAAAAAGATAAAAACAGAACAGCCACCTTAATAATACAAATCGGGACACCAAGAAACTGCTCAGGGAAAGTTTCAGGCGGCAACCCGAAATCAAACTTACAATTCCAACTTAACGGGGCTTGGGGAAAAGAAACAATGAACGAGAAAAACAGGGTTCTCCCATTCATAACAAAAAAACCAACCGACAACGAAGACATATCCTATCAGGCAGAACTCGCATGCGTCGTATGCATGGCTGAGTCACAGCGCAAAAAACCCAGCTTTCTTAGGGAGGTATCAGAGAAAATCGCTTTCATCTCAAAAGTTCACTATCCCATGTGGATTCTTGCCACCGACAACTCATGCCTCATCGCAGATGGCTTAAACACAGTTTCCCACGGTTTTGTCTTTGAAGAACCCACAAAGACGGCAGCGTTCATGGAGGAACTGAAGAAAAATTCGGTTAACCCCCAGAAATTTATGGATGCACTCAAAGCGCAAGCAATGGAAATCAAGGAGTTCACTGCACCCGTAAAGCAGTCGTTTGCAGGGGTAATAGATGACAGGGAACTGTTAGGCTTTTTAGAGACGTACTTTGGAAGCGAACCAGTCAGCCAAACCCAAGAAGGAAACGAACTGATTCCGCAGGAAATAGATGCTCAAGCCGCAGCCCAAACCAGTCAAGCCTTCACAAACTGCTTAAGAACAATGCAGGCTGACGCGAAGGGCGTAAAATATGCTTTGGCTGTGCTCAAAGAGGAATTGGAGTTTCACCAGAATGCAGCAGCCAACGAAATAGAAAAAATAAAAACCAGACTTGAACTGGAAACTGCAGCCCTAAAGCCGATAGTAGACAAAGCCGTCAAAAAATTAACCCAGAAACAGGACAAAGCCGTCACAACCATGCAAAGAAGCCTCGACAGAAAAATCGCTGCATTGGAGAAACGCCGCGAAAAATACATACATAAACTTCAGGTTGTTGAACAGAAAAAAGACGCAGTTCAAAGAAAAATGGATGCGGCGAAAAAGAAGAAAAATGCGCCTAAGTCATCTGCGGGTTCTTTCGCGTACAAGAAGTATGAAAGAGAAGCTGAGAACATAAAGAAGGAAATCAAAGCAATCTCTGAAGAACTCGACAAAACCAAGAAAGAAGGAGAAAACAAAATCAAAAGTAAACGGGAAGAATACCAAAGCGCCATAGCCCAAGAAGAAGACAAACTTACCCAACTCAACAGTGCGTTCGCTGCTAAAACAAAAGAGAAGCAAAAACAAATCCAAGAAATGACCAGTCAAGCTGCAGACATAACCAGCAGCCTAGAAAACAGAATTGACGATTTGAAACGCAGCGGCAACGCCTTAAGAAGCCAAGTGGAAGTTAACTGCGACTTAGGCGACCCCGATGAACCCGTTTTGGCACAGTTACCCATGTACCTAATCAAATACACAAAGGGCGAAGATGAAAAGTTCAACATACTTACCCCAATCGCGTTAACCAAAGAGGGCAGCGTACTAAACGGACTAAAGAAGATACTAACGTTAAATTCGGAACCTAAACTGAAAACGCTGATTCACCCTGCAAACAGGAAACTGCAGGAAACTCTGAACGCGAACATTCTGGAAAAAATGCAAAGCGACCCCGCGTTCCGAATTAAAATGAACGAGGTATGCAGAGCCAGCAACCTCATAGACCTCAACACCTTCGGGTTAATTCTAAACGAGGGCTTAGACGAAATCGAAAAGAAAGGGTGGATAACCAAAGAGGAAGCGGCAGCCTTCTGCAAAAATGTAATGGGGGAAATGGCATGAGCGTAGACGATAAAACCTTAGAGAAAAAACTGCTCCTCAAACGCGTCTATCCACCAACAGATATTTACCAGATAGGAAAAGAAAACGCAATCTCCTTCTTTGACCAGTACGTGAACGCTTGGGAACCTGACCCAGACGAAGCCGCCATGGAGCTGGCAACGGCACTCAGCGACAGCCAACTGCAGGAAGCCTTCAAAAAACACCCAGCCAGAAACTACGTGGTTTTCCGAGGCTCCAACTACACCTTCGAAAACGAAACCCTAACCCTAAAGGGCGCAACACAAAAAATCCATACAGGCATAACCGAAACAGAAAAAAAGTATGGACAAGCAGCCACCACCATCTTGAAGCTGATGGCGCAAACAGGCGGAGATTTCGGCGCCAAAGAACAAAAAGAAGCTGCAAAACTGAAAATCGACACCTACGAAGTTCTGGAAAAGCTTGAAAAACTCAAAGTCGTCACACACTCCTACGCAGGCGAAGAATACCACGAATGGAAAATGCTTGAGGAAACGCTGCCCACAATCCGAGAGGAACTGGGAATAGCCGTAGCAGAACGCAAACCCACCGCACCCCCAACAGCATCAACCTCCCCCACCACCGCAACAGCCAACGCGTCTCCCCGTCAGCAGGAAGAAGCCCCGCTTGACCCCCTAGAGGATGAACGGCGAAGAATCGCAACCATGCAAAACGAACTCGACCAATACATCAGCGACCTACTCAAGAACAGACTCAACGAAACCATAAAGTTCGGCAAAACCTTCTCCGCAAGCTACGTCGCAAACTACCTGCAACGCATGTTCGGCGAGATGCTATACTTTGACAGCTTCCTAAGCATAATCCAGCAGTACAGCCTATGCGACGTAGACATCGTGAACCCACAGGGAAAAACAGGCCTAAAAACAGGATGGAGCTTCGCCCTATTCGGCGAACCAGGCACAGGCAAAAGCTTTTCCACAAGAGACCTAATTCTGGGGGTTCCAGGAGGAAAAGTAGCGGCGCACGGAATCCCAGGCAGAAACCGCTACTGCGGCGGCATCACCCCTGCACGGTTCATCCGCATCGGGCAAGCCTACGTGGGCAAAACCTTCAATTTCATTGTACCCGAATTCAACGACTGGTTCCGCTACAGCGGCATGGTAGACGTACTCAAGATTGCCATGGAACGCGGCGAAATCAAGCATGAACTCCACAGAGAAATCATCGGACCCTACAGGTTCGGCGGCTTCTTCACCGTAAACTACAACACAGCAGTCATGGGGCAAGGTTACGCGGTGACCATCGGCGACCCCAACTTCAACGCCATCGAAGACCGCATGATTTGCCGCCTACACCGAATGACCAAAGAACGCTACGTGCAGATTGCACAAAGCCAAATGCGACTGGCGCTTGGCGAAGTAAACGTAGACAAGAGCGCAAAACAAATTCGGGACCACGTGACACTGGTGTATGCGATTGAAACAGACCACCCGCTAGTTAAAGGAAGATTCCCAAAGAAGCCCGTCATGATTACGGCGGAAATGTATGATGCCATAGGCAAAGCACGCGAGGCAATCCTGAAGCGGATTCCAGGAAGCATGAAGTTCTCCGCACGTTTAGAGCACAACGTAGTAAAGTTTGCCTGCGCAGCGTCAGTGCTAAACTACTTCAACGACAACCTAGACCACATCCCCGTCAGCACAGACGCCCTAGAAAGGGCAGTGAGCCTATACGTGGAGGAAGCGGCGGTGCGGTCCAAAGAAGCGTTTAAACCAGAAGAAGTACTGCGGGACCTTCAAGGAAAAAAGAGGAAAAACAGTAAGGCTTAAGCGAGTTTAACGAAGTTTTCGTCTAACCGCTTAATTTTCCCTTTCGCCTCTAACTCACCTATCATTTTATCCAAGAGTTCACGGTCAATGTTGAAGGTTTCGCTGGTTACGTTGCTAATTTCGGTTATGCTGGTTTTCTGCATTTGCTTGATAAGCGCCAGCAAATCCATCGTTTTCTGACGTTCCTCCGGCGGCAATGTACGTGCACGTTCAAGTATAAACAGGGTTATCATGTCTTTATCGTTCTCTTTCTTGCTCAACGTAACCAAATGCGTTCCAGGAAGCTTCTTCCCCGTGGCTTCACCGTAGTTTTTCACTTCAAAGTGGTCCCGTATTGCCGCAGGTACCTCTTCAACAGTTTTCACAAGCTCCCGATGCACTTTCCCTTCACCGTCAACTTTGGTGAGGGATATGATATCATAGTAAAAGCCGGGCACAAGACTCTGCTGGAAAAGCATAGTTGCACCTTCCAACTGGCTGAAGAGCTTTCCAGGCGGACACTTTATAGCTTTAACCATGCTTCGGTTGTTCTCTTCGTCAACGCAGACTTTAAAGAGCCACTGCCCAGTTTGAAGGTCATTGGCCTTGTAGAAGCGAACTTCTCCTGCGCGGAGCTCTCGCAAACTCAAATCGAACCATGCATCTTCAGGTCTTTCTTCTTGGAGGGTTATCCTTATGCTTTTCATGCTGTATACTTCCGTTTAGATTAATGTACAAGTGTAGGTGTTGAGTTTTTGATATATTGGTTTTTTGACGTTATTCATGTCTATTTTCGAGACTCACCTAAACAAATTGGCAACTTCTAGTACTACCAACCAGCCTTTAGCAACAAACCACAGGTAACTACCTAAGGAAAACTCAAAAGACAGCATATAAAGCAAACAAAGAAAGAAGATTCGACAGTTAAGTATGGTTCTACAGGCAGCCCCAGCCTAAGAAGCAGAAGGCTTCCAGATATTCACCTGAAGACAATTCGGTAAACATAAAGGCAAAATTCTGAAAACGCAGATAGAGTTGACAGAAGAAGGTTTTACAAAGAAAAGAAAGGGAAGAGCTTTTGGCTCTTTGGTTTTTTAACCTGCGATCTTTCGGCGCATCAGGATGATGCTTGCGATTGCAGCGATTGCCGCTATAAGGGCAAGCACGATTGCGACGATGAGCAGAGGTGTGAGGCTTTCAGAGGCGTTCTTGCTGCTGGTTACGTCTGACTGCAGGTTGCTTATGTCTGCTTGGATTGCGCTGACACCTGACTGTACATTGTTTTGTAGGGTGCTAACGTCAGCTTGCATTGTTCCGATGCTGGTTTGGATTGTTGCTACGCCGTCATTTATGTCGGTGATGGTGCCTGTGAATGTTCCGAGGTTTGTCTGTATGGTGGCGACGTCGCCTTCGATGCTGCTCACTGCTGTGTTAAGTGAGGACAGTGATGAGCTGAAGGTGCCAATGGTTGAGCGGATGGATGCTGTGTCTCCTGAGACAGAGGAAAGTGTTGCGTCGATGCTGTCAAGGCTTGTAGATAGAGTGCCAAGGCAGGTTTCTATTTCAACTATGCCATTTGAGATGCCTGAGATGCTGGAGCTTAGAGAGCTTACAGATGATGACAGGCTGCTGAGTAGTGATTGAACGCTGGTTACGTCATTGCCTATAGCGTTGAGGGAGTTCTGCAGTTTGGTTATGTTGGCACCTATGGCGGCAATGTCAACTTGTCCGACGCCGAATTGGGCTGTTGCGGTGAGACCTGCAGAGTCAGTGGCTGTGACAGTGTAGACTTGGCTTTGGACATTTGGAACAGTGAATGTTCCAGATACCGCGCCAGTCTCTGTTGATTCTGCCGAAGCCAGCGCCACTGTCAGACCTCCCCAGTTAAGGGTCAAGTCGACTGTTTGGCTTCCAGTGAAGCCTGTGCCTACAAAGGCTGCTGAAGCGCCGGGAGCTGCATTTTTGGGTGACAAGGTTAGGCTTGTTGGACTTGTCACGCTAAAGGTTGCTGCTGTGGTTGCTACTTGAGCGCCGCTTGAGGATGCGGTTGCTGCGATAGTGTATGAGCCTGTGGGTGAGGTTGTGCTGATTCTGAATTGTGTCGAGTATTGGCCGCTTGTGTCTGTTGTCACTATGGTTTGGTATACGAGAGTGCCTGCCGAGTCGGTGACCATTACGCTAACTAGTATGTCGGCTGCGGGGATTGCATTGTCTGTCACGGCACCGCTGATGGTTACCAACGAGCCCTTTGAATAGCTTGAGCTATCCGGGGTGGCTGTTAGCAGCCAAGGAGCCGCGAAAGCGGGGGCTATGCAGAGCCCTAAAGCGAAGGATACGATTAGGGCTGTGCAGAGCACGGTTCTGAGTGTTTTTTTAGAGTTCACTGTAGGTCACCTGTCGTTTATGTCACAGTGAAAGTCAGTGTTGTTACGGCTAGTGGTGTTACTCCGTCAGAGCCGAAGATTTGTATGGTTGCTGTCCAGGTTCCGGGTTGCACGTTTGAGGTCAGTAGGTTCGTGTAGGTCAGTGTGCTCGGGGTCGTGCTTACGCTTGCAGTAGTGGTGAACAAGCCTGTTACTGTCAGGTCTTGCTGTTGCAGGGTTATGCCCCAGACAACGTTGCCGCTTCCTGAAGCTGTTTCAAGCACGAAGGAGAACTTCACTGAGGTTCCACGTGCGAATTCTGTCTGTGCTGTGCCTGTGCTTGGGTTGACTGTTTGTGCTGTGCTGCTGAGTGCTGCTTGGTTAACGGTGAAGCCTGATCCGCCTGAGCCAACTGTGAATTCTGTAACTGCTACGTTATTCCGTGCATCTGTTGCAGATATTACTGTGGTTCCTGCGGGAGTGCCTGCGGGGATTGTTATGTAAGCAACGAAATCGGTTCCTGTGACGGTTGCGGGTGTTGAAGGTACGATTATTGAACCGACCTGGAAGTATACTGGTTGACCTGCTGCGAATCCGCTACCGATAACTTGTACTGTTGAGCCTGCAGCGCCTACTGTTGGGTTCACGATGATTGTTGGGTTCGTTAGAGCGAAGTAAGATGTTGCTGTGTTTCCTTGGGCATCGGTGACGACTACGCTGTTGTTTGAGCCTGCTGTTACTGGTACTGTGAAGGCTGTCACTACTGCGCCGCCTGCACCTGTTAGACCTGCAGCTGCTGGCATGTCAACGCCATTAACAGAAACTGTGAAAACTGTTCCTGCTACAGCGAAGCCTGTTCCAGTTACTGTAACAACTGACCCTTTGAGTATTCCAACAGTTGGTGCTAGTGTAATTGAGGCTATGATGTTTACTGTGGTTGTTGTGCTGCGTACGCCGTCGCTTAACAGCAGGGTGTATGGACCGGCGGTTAGTGCTGGTGCCAAGAACCATGTTGTTAGGTTATAGGCGTCTGGTCCTGTTGTTGGAACTGTTGTTGGACCGAACGTTCCGGCTAGCAAGTCTGTTGCGCCAAGGATTGCGTTGGTGATTCCTGTTAGACCTACAACATTGACGGTAACGTTTCCGCCGACTATTGAGGAGGCAGTTGCAGTCACTGTTTGAGTTCCAAGTATGGTGAATGTTGCGTTTGCACTTTCAGTTTCGGGTGGAGTAGCTACGGTGAGTCCCAGTATATATTCGCCTGAAGACAGGGTGGGCACTGTAAATGTTGCTTCGTCAGTGAATTGGCCTGTGCTGTTGGGTGTCACGGTGCTTGGAGCATCCAGAACGATTGCTTGCACTAATGTTGTGCCGCTGTATAGGTTAGCTGTTGCAGCTCTTGCTGCACCAGTCGGTGAGAATCCTGATCCTGAGATACTCACAACTACACCTGCCACTGTTTGTGTGGCGCTAAGTGTAATGGCTGGTGTGTCAAGAACTGTCAGTATTTTAGAAGCTGAATTGCCGTTCGTGTCGGTTACGGTGATGTTCAGTGTACCTGCAGCTGTTGCAGGGGCAATAACTAAACCACCTTCGACTGGAGCTACTGGTATGTCACCAAGTGCAGTGGTCGGTATTGTTGTTGTGTTTGCTGTTGTTCCTGTGTTGAACCAGTTTGCTGCTGTTCCGTTTACTGTTACGGATGCGGTTGTTGATCCTGCGAAGCCTGTTGCTGTGATTACTGTTACTGCGCCTGCTCTCAATGCTGAGGGGGTCAACGTTATTTTTGGTTCAATGGTGAAGGTTGCTACTGCTATTCCGCCTGTAACGCCTGTGACGGTGATTGTGTGGGCTCCTGCGACTAAGGAACCTGCGGGGACTATAGAGACACCTGTATAGAGAAGTATACCGCCGTTAGTATTAATCACTGTTAGACCAGTTGCGGGCACGCCTGCGAGCGGAGCGATAGTGACACCATCAAGTTTGACGGTGATTGCTTCGCCTGCTACGAAGCCAGAGCCTGTAATTGAGAGGCCAGCTTGGTTGACGTTACCTGAGTTGGGGGTTACAGTGATTGAGGAAGCTGTTACGCTTACGGTAGAAGTTGCAGTGTTAACTGGTACACCTGTAGAGTCAGAGACAGAGATCGTGTGAGCGCCAACTGTGAAAGCAGGCATTGAGAAGCTTGCGATCACCATGCCGTTGATGAGGGTTCCTGTTATGCCGGTGAGTGTCACGCCATCAATGGTAATCGTTCCAACGCCTAAGCCAGTTGGTGCAAGGGGTGTTGCAAATCCAGAGCCAACTACGGTAACTTTGGTGCCAACTGCTGCAGAAGGAGGAGATACAGTGCTAATGGTTGCTCCACTGGTGGTTTGGTAGATAATTGTGTTATAGGTAACACCACCGTTAGCTGTGATTGTGTGGGCGGCAACTATTGAGGTAGGTACAGGGAAAGTTGTTGCTGCGGGAACTGCTGGCCAAACGGTTGCAGCCGCTACTGGTGAGATTCCAGGCGGAGAGGCTCCGTCGAATAGTACGTTAGCGGGGGTTGTGCCATATGCGAATACTTGTACAGTTGTTCCTTGTGCACCTGAGGTGGGTGTGGCATAGATGAAGTTAGCTGATGTAGTTATTGTCAATATAGCGGACACTGTGTTGGTTCCGTCGCTCACTGTTACTTGATAAGTTCCTGGTGCGGGAGCTGCGGCTGTGGCTGTTGACGAGGCTGCCAATTCGCCATTTGCGTCAGTTGTTAACACGCCGAAGTTTATCCATGCAGCGGGAATTCCAGGTAAGCTAGTAACGGTAACTGGGCTGTTTGCTTTGAAGCCAGTTAAGGAAAGGTAAAGTTTCGCTGTTGCGCCGGTTGGTGCCCAAGAGATTCCAGAATCGGTAACTGCGTCACCGATTGTAACTTTTGCGGCTGATGTCACGGTGAATGTGGCTGTTGCTTTGTTTCCTAAGTCGTCAGTCACGGTCACTGTATGAGCGCCTGCCGTGAAGTCAACTGTACTTGTACCCACGCCGAACATGAACACGGCTGTGCCTTGCTCAGTTGTAGTTGGGCTGTTTGGCAGTAAGGTTGTTGCGCCAGAGTAGGCAGTTGCTCCGAATTTAACGGCTGTAGCGCTAGTGAAGGCAGTGTTTGGTCCGAAGCCAGTTGCAGTTACGGTTACAAGGGTATTCGCTGGACCTGAATTTGGTGAAAGCGTAATTACGGGAGTGTTCAAGGATATTGCGGCAGTGGCTGTGTTACCATAATTGTCTGTCAGCGTGAATGAGGACCCTGTAGTTATTGCGGGTAGACTAACGGTTCCAGTGTATGCACCTTTGTTGGTTATTACATTAGAGCTCAGCAGGCTAGGATTATTTGTTACTGTACCTGCATTCACGGTGATTGCTGTACCAGCAAAGGTTGCTGCTGTGACTGCATTCGTAACCGTGTAGACTCTAGGCACACCTTTAGCGAAGCCACTTGCAGAAACCAAGACTGAGGTCCCGGCTGGGGAACTCAAGACTGAGGTCCCGGCTGAGTCTGTCGAAGTAACAGTCACTGTTGGGGCAACGATTGTGAAGGTAACAGCAACTGGAGCGGCCACCGCATCAGATATCTGCACTGTGTGTACACCGGGAGCCAGATTCAAGCCGCCAGCGCCACCGATTATGATGTATCTGTTTTTGAGGATGTTACCGCTAGCATCGGTCGCTAATTCAGCACCAGCTTCTAAACCGCCTCCAGTCACAAGGGCCTTAGTAGGTAGCCCATCAACTGTAACGGTGAAAGCGCCAGAAGTCTCACTTGCGCCGAATCCCGACCCAGTTACTTTTACGGCTGTGCCGTTAGGTCCTGAAGTCGGAGAAATTTCTACGTTTGCCGCAGCGGACGCGAAGGGAAGCGAGAACAATGGCAGAGCCAACGAGATCAGCAGAATTATCGTCATTGTCAGTGCTTTTGTTTTATTACTTTTCATAGATGTTTTTGGAAATATCAAATTGTCCATTTTCTTTTTCTCCTAATTTTGATTAACGCAGTAGGAACTATCGCCCCGTTCACTATTTATTGCTTGTGTAAACATGTAAGCCCCCCAAAACAGCGTTGTATACACCCTTAACGGTTACGTATATACATGCATAATAGAAGCATAATATTTCACCCGAAAAAGACCCGTTTTCAGCAAAAAACCGCAAAAACGGCTCCTCCAAGAAACGCCGCGTCAAAAATGCACGCGCGCACGCAAACAAGGGTTAAGGTTTCTTTGAGGACAGAATAATCAGGCCTTTCAGGCAATCTACATGTTCAACCACGTAGCCTAAACTGGTTATTACGCCTTCAACGAACTTGGCAAGCAAAGTTGTGTTCTCAAGGGTCATAACCGTGGAGACGCAACGCACCCTCACAGCAGCCCCGTTTTTTGTCACAGCAACCTCATTGAGATCCCAACGGCTCAACTCCAAGAAACGCCCGAATGCCTTAACGGGATCAGGGAATTTTTCTGCTAAATACTTGCCTGTCCAGACGCCGCTTTCGAACCACAAGTTCTTAATCGTCTCGCAGTCGTCCTTGCAGCACTTCTTAATCATATAATCTAAAACGCCTGAAGGAACAAACAGCCCACCTAAAACCCGGTTAGACTGCAAAACGTCAAAAAAATCCGCCATCTGGTCGCTGCGGAAACCGAGTTTGTTAACCTTCACTGCCTGCAACAGAGATACATCGACAAGTCTGCCCAGCGAGATGTCTTCATCTCTGCAAACCTTCACTGCTTCCTCCAGCAAGGCTTCAGAAACGTAGACTAGCTTTTTGCCTTTACCCGCCGACATCAACTTCTCCTCTTTGTGGCTTCCAAACGGATGTTTCCTTTGCCCACTTCGTTAAAGGTAACTGTGTAGCCGCAGCCCTCCAGCATCCCCTCTAAGTAACGGTTAAAAAGGGAAGTATAGGATTCGGTGAAACGGGGACTCAAAATCCGAACCGAAACAGTCTCTCCAGACCGCTCCACTGTAAATCCGGGAATGTTCCAGGCGAAAACCCGAAGGTCCCTCTCGCAAGAAGCTAAAGGGTCAACGTCCCCGCGCCCAACATAGCGTTGAGCCAGCCAAACGCCTGCATCAAACCAGATTTTTGAGGTTTCTTTGCCATCGTTTTGAAAAGCCACTTCGGCAGTATCATACAAAAGGCTCTCGAAAACCAGAACAAAACTGGCATCCTTGACTTCCTTGGCAAGTTCAGAGGCTTCAACAGCTTCCCGTAGACTTATGCCTAAAGCATCCACTTTGATAGCTAAATCAAGCAGGTCATTAACCATTCCGAAAACCGTGAAGCCGCGGCTCTCGGCGATTTTGCCTATTTTATCTGCCAAATCGTCTCTGGCAGCCAGCATTTTTCGCCTACCGCTAACCAAATTTCCCGCGCCTCAAGGTTCATCTGTGATGCAACTTAATAAAATCACCTCTAAACAGCGGACTGGAAAAACCTACCTGAAACGTAAAATCTATTAACGCTTCAAGTAATATAGCAGAATCATGTTACCCCACATCGAATTTACTCATAACCGCAGGCACACGAAGAAGGTCGTTTCCACAGCGCTTTTTCTCATGCTTATCTTAGGTTTCGCCGTATCTGCCGTCACAGCTGAACCGGCGTGGACAGTGACAACAACATCTGATAACCCCTCGTATCAGCAGGGGGCTTTAGTCACGATTCACGGCACGGTAACTTCTAACTCCACCCCAGCCGCTAATGCTTTGGTCACCGTTCAGGTCAGCACCAGCACAGGAAATCTCGCCTACAGCACAATTGTCCTAACAAATTCAGCAGGCACATATCAAACTCAATTCAGGCTCGGCTCAGATGACTCATCATGCCCAACTGGAACATGGACTATTGCAGTGTATGTATCATCTGGCGGAGCACAGGTAGCAAGTGCTTCAGGAACATTTACGGTGTCGAGTGCAGCAACCCCAACTCCCACACCCACACCAACCCCAACACCCACCGCAACACCAACACCCACACCAACAGCAACACCAACCGCGACCCCCACACCTACCCCAACCCCAAC
>JAOZIE010000023.1:404159-491063 GCA_026014485.1 Candidatus Bathyarchaeota archaeon | reverse complement strand
CACCCACACCAACAGCAACACCAACCGCGACCCCCACACCTACCCCAACCCCAACTGCAACCCCAACCCCAACACCCACCGCAACACCAACACCCACACCAACAGCAACACCAACCGCGACCCCCACACCTACCCCAACCCCAACTGCAACACCGAGTCCCTCGCCTACGCCTACAGGCACAATAACAGAGAACGTTCCAGCATCGTCAACAACTAGCCTTACAAGCGGAAGCGCATATGTAAATCAACAGTCTCAAACGGGCGTAGCAGTCAACGTTCAAGGCAGTTCAGCTACAGACGGCACCTCCGTAACAGTTACTTCAGTTTACTATGGCAACACGCAGCCTTCGGGCACAGGCAGTTCCTTGCAGGTTGACGGCGCAGTATTCTACGACGTAAAGGTTAGCAGCGATGTTTCCTTAGGGGCAGACACTTTGGTAACGGTCAGCATAACAAACTCCGCCTTCTCCTCAGGTGACCACCAGTTATCTTACTGGGATGGAAGCAACTGGGTCTCCGCAGACACAACTTTCACAGCCCCTGACACAATTAGCGCAGTAATACCGGCCTCAGCGTTAACTGGAACAGCCATACAAGCAGCCCCACCGACAACAGACAACCCAGACTTAACAATGATATACATTATAGTTGCAGTCGTAGCAGTCGTAGCAATTCTAGTTGCAGTATTCTTCGTGCTGAAAAGACAAAAAGCAAAAGTCTAAACAGGACACAAAAGGGAACGCATCCCAAACAGATGTGTACCCCACATCTCCCTTCTATTTTTTGTTTTTCGGAACCAAAAATCTTTGAAACTAAGCTGTCCAGAAATTAGAACAGCACATTTTTCGTTAAACCCAAAAACTTGAACTACACATGTGCAGAATTAAGGTACAAAACCGTTTACGAGTTGGGGGGGTTTGCCATGACATGCTCAAAACCTGTTAGCGCAGTAACGGTTCCGCAGGTTCCACAGCGAATGACCAGTTCCGCTAATTCGTCGCCGACCACTTTGGTGTCGACGATTGTGTAGAACTCTTCAGTTTCGTCATCTGGAGAAATCAGGGTTCCACAGTGTGGGCAAGGAAATGAACCGTCACCGTCAATGCTGGATAAATCTAACGTTTGAAGCTTTACTTTTTTGACGACATCCTTCTTCATCAGGCATCACGTTTCTTTCTTAACTCAGGAAGTTCCTGTTTCGCTGTTCGGACTTGGAGATATAATTAAATTATGAATTACCAATCTGTACAACAGAAGCATTTAAGCTTTAACCTAAAAAAATCAGCAAAAAAATGTTAAGCTGAGCGCCCGTGAGTCTTTGGCGGCTCAACCTTTTGGGGGGAAAGAAAGAAGGATTTTAGCTTGTGAAGCTTTCGGGTGAGATGTAGTCGCCGAAGGTTGCCTTTGCCTTGTTTAGGCGTTCACGCTGCAAGTATAGTATGCCGAAGAGTTCCAGAGGGATGTCTGAGACGTTTTCTTGGTAGAAGTGTGTTACCCGTTCAATCTTCGCTAAGTTTTCGGGGACACGAATCGTGAACTGCTTGATGTAGTCTTCTTTGGAGTAGTTCTTATTGAGCACTTCCTTGAAAAGAACACGCAGGTCCTCGTATTTCGGAATCCAACCAGTCGGGGTCTTGATGGCGTCAACTTCACCGTGTACTCGGCGCTCCATCCATTTAACCCACACATGTTTATCCTGCGGGCTGTTTAGGTAATCGCCGTTGTCTTTGTCTTTAAGGAAATAGTTAACTCCAAACACCAAAGGCGCCTTTTTGAGTTTCTTTCCGAACTCTATGTTGTTGCGGATGTTCTGACCCAGCGGGATAGAGATGAAGTCTTGAATGCTCATCATGTTGATTTCGGGAACGCCCTCTTTGCCTATAGTTGCAAACGTCGTCTCAGTCTCCAGCGAAGCCCCATAAGCGACTATGCCGTGGCACCAATCGAAACCCTGCTGTACGGGCACATAAGCTTTGGCGTCTCTGCCACCGTACATTATGCCTCCAAGCTCAACACCCTCAGGGTTATTCAGTTCGGGGTCACAGTTCTCTAGCGCCTTTAAAGCAACAGCGTAACGGGCGTTTTTGTGAGCTGCAGGAACTTCGTTGCCGTTCTCGTCTTTTTTGCCTTCGAACCATGCACCTGAGAAGTTGATTCCGTCCTTGGGAAGCTCGCTGCCCATGCCCAGCCAATAGGTCTTGCCGTCTTTCACAAGTACGTTAGAGAAGATTATTTCACCTGGGTGGGTCAGCACCTTGTAGATTAACTGGTCATCGTCGGGGTTGACATCTTTTATGATGCCGAATATGCCTGATTCCACGTTCACTGCCCGTGCAACCGAGTTAACAGCGCGCAGGTAAGCGATGTCGTCGCCCAAGATTGTTTCTCCTGGAAGCATGGCGGTTGAGGTTTTGCCGCAGGCACTTGGAAACGCCCCTGCAAAGTAGGTTTTACGTCCACCTTTGCCGTACACGCCCATAAGCAACATGTGCTCAGCGAGCCAGCCTTCAGAGTTGGCTTTGCGTATGGCAAGTCGGAAAGCAAGCTTCTTGAAACCCACAGAGTTTCCAGCGTACTGGGTGTTCACGCTGTAGATGGTGTTATCCATGTTGTCAATGTAGATGCGTTTCTTTTGGTGGTCAACGCTGACCATGTCATCGTTCAGGTTTCCCGCAGAGTGCAAAACGCGTAGGAAGTCGCTTTTAGGTCCTGCTTTAACAAACTCGCCGTAGCCTGACCGGTAGAGGAGGTCTTCTGAGTGGGCTACGTACCATGAGTCAGTGCATTGTAGACCCAGAATTGTGAATAGGGAGTTTGGCGGACCCAGAGAGATGAAGCGGACAATCATGGTTCGCCCCTTCATTGAGTCTTTTAGTAAGCCTTTCACTTCAGCTAAGCCCTCTTGCCTGTCAATTTGGTTAAGGGCTTTACTAAGGGAGATTCCTCTGGGCACCAGATACTTAGTGTTTGGGCGGTCTCGACCTTGGTCGTATTCGCCGTCAAAGTGGACTGTGTGCCCTTCTATGGTTAAAGTTGCTGTTTCTTCGCCTGTAGCAATTGCTTGGCGCCGAACATGTGCTATGTCTTCGGCGGCGTCGCTGCAGATGAAGATTTTGTCAGCGTGGCAGAGGTCGCTGCCCTTGGCGATAAATTCGTGAACGTTTGGGTTGTCTATGGCGCATAGTTTCTTGTAGTCTGCCTTGCTGAGTTTAGGTTCTAAAGCTTCTATATAGGGATTCATTTTTCTTCACATGTTAAATTTTTGAGGTTTTCTGGAGAAAAAGCTGAAGGTCAGCTTGCAGCCAGAATGCCCGTGGGAGTTAATTGATTTTCCTCTTTGATGTTGAGTAGGTAAATGATAAACTTTGTGCATGAAAAAGAAAAAGTTGTAGATGATGTTGTTTGGCATAGCAGTTCTTTACACATACCTAGAGTTCGTTTACTGTTCCAGGAACTCTTGGGAAAGGCTGCGTCTCAGCGATGTGTCGGACTCCTGTTGCCCAGCCAACAATTCGTTCAATGCCGATGCCTGCACCCGCGGAGGGTTTGGTTTTGCCTTCTTTTGCCAGCTTCAGCAGTAAAGCGTAGTTTTCTTTGTTGACTTGGTCACGCTCGATTTTCTTGCTGATTTTGTCGTATTCCCATTCTCGTTTGGCGCCGCTGAGGACTTCTCCGAAGTTAGGCATGAAAAGGTCGTAGTTATCCCATTTGCCTGTTTGGAAGTCTTCAAAGTCGTAGAATTCTCGGGGAATGTTGATTGCCCAAACAGGGTCTTTTATGCTTTCGGCTAAGCCTGCTTCCCAACCGTCAGCGTCGTATTCCGCTTCAAGGTCAGCTTTATCAACAACTTTGAAGGGGGCTGTGGGCACTCGGAGAGGTTCGTAGCGGAGGGTATCAAGCTCGGATTTCAGGTCTTTGTTTAGGCTTGTTACTAGGGTCACAAGGGCTTTTTCTACAAGGGTAAAGATGTCTTTTGAAGAGGCATCTCGAGCTTCAAAGTCGATTTGGGAAAATTCGTAGATATGCCTGCCCGTTTTTGCACGTTCCGCTTTCTCGATGCGTATGTTAGGCGAGACAATGAAAAGCTTCGGGTAAGCCAAGCTGGAAGCAACCAGTTTGTGAATAATCATGCTGGCGGTGGTACGAACAACCTTCCCGTAGATGTCAACTTCAATACGTTTTTCAATAGAGGCGCCGGGGTCAGGCCACAGAGGGTCCGTGCTTTGGCTCAGCGCAACAGGCAGCAACCATTGGAAGCCACTGCCGATAAACGTGGAGGTTAACGATTGGAGGGTGTGGGTCATGACTTTGCCTATGCAGGCTTTGCGCTCTAATTCGGCGGGTGATAGTTGGTCTAGGGGTTTGGGTAATTCGGTTAAGGGTACACAGGGTTCGGGTGTTGTCAAGTTTCTTCATCTCGTTTGTTTTCATAGTGCAAAGGCTAGATTATAAATTTTTTATGAAAATAGTGGGAATTTTTCCAATAAACTATAACCTTATAAGGCCCATACTTGTAATAATTACAATTATGTTGGCAAAGCTTGACGAAAAGGATTTGGCGATTCTAACACTCATCCAAGAAAATAGCCAACTCACCGCCAAACAAATAGCCAAAAAAATCAACGCTCCCCTCACCACCGTCTTCGCCAAAATCAAACGCATGGAAGAACAAGACATAATCCGAAGCTACCGCGCCATCGTAGCAGCCGAAAAGCTGGGTGCAGGAACCTCCGCGTTTATTCTGGCGTCGGTTTCCTACCGTTCCAAAAACGACGCTCCTGTCTCGCAGCGTACCGTAGCTGAAGAAATCGCCAAGTTCGCTGAAGTCCAAGAAGTACACATAATCACGGGGGACTGGGATTTGCTGGTGAAGCTTCGGGCATCAAGTGTCGATGCTGTCGGCAAATTCGTGGTGGATAAACTGCGGCTAATCAGCGGGTTAGAGAAGACGTTGACGTGTATGGTTTTTGAGACAGTGAAGGAGTCCACTGCGGTTGCGTTGCCTCTGAAACGGGCAAACAGAACCTAACTTGAAGTTGAATAGTACAGCAGTGGTAAGGCGAGGAGCACGGTGTTTTTGCCTTTCTGCGTCAACGTGTACTCTACACGTAGCGGCGGTCCATCAGTAACGTTTCTCTCTATGTAGCTGTGGTTGGTGAGCAGTTTGAGTTTGTCTGAGAGGGTGCGGCTGTTGACGCCCAAGACCCGTTTGAATTCACCAAAGCCTATAGCGTTTTTGAGGAAAAGCGAGTAGAGAATTTCAAGAGTCCATTTTTGGAAGAGTAAGTTGAAGGTTTCTTCGAGGCTTTTGAGTTCTTCTTGGAGGGCTTGGGGGTCAAGTTCCTGTTTTTCGACAATTTTGGCTATGGTATCTTCTATGCCTTTGAGGGTTTGCTCAAGGCGTGTTTCGATAAGTTGACGCAGTTCCGCGCTTAGAGCTATTTGGGTGCTCATTTCAATTACACTCGGTGTGGCGTGGCTTACTTGCTAATTTATAAGAACCTACCCACAAGGTTTACTTATCCAACAAAGTATAAAAAGTACACCACAAAACGAGGTTGATGCTTATGACTTGGACAATAAACAATAACCGATGTCTCCGATGCGGGGGCTGCGTTTCTGTCTGTCCAACCGCCGCATTAGAGCTAAGAGACAATGTAATCCGTGACGAGAAACTCTGCAAATTCTGCGGAGTCTGCGAGAAAACCTGCCCCGTCGAAGCCATAAAGGTGACTAAACCATGATGGACGCCGTAATCATCGGAGCAGGACCAGCAGGAACCTGTTGTGCCAAGAAACTGGCAGAAAACGGCTTCTCCGTCAAAATTTACGAAAAGCGGGCAGAAATCGGCTCGCCCAAACGCTGCGGCGAAGGGCTCAGCGAGGCTTCTCAGAGTTTTGTGGGTAAAATCCCAGACCGATGCATCGCCCAGAAAATGCGCGGAGCCAGACTATACGCTCCCAACGGCAGGTATTTGGATGCGATTTTGACTGCGGGCGGCTTTATCCTGGAGCGCAAGGTTTTTGATAAGTGGCTTGCGGAGGAGGCAGTTAAAGCGGGAGCGGCGGTGCAGGCGAACACGTTTGTTTCGGGTTTGCTCAAAGATGACCGAGGCTTCTACTCAGGCGTCAAAGGCGAGTTCATGGGCAACGAGTTCGAGGAGAAAGCCCGCGTCGTCGTGTGCGCAACTGGCGCCGAATCACCCATTCGCAACCAAGCGTTAGGGGTTTACTCCAAAGTGAACCTTGTGGACAGCTGCATCCAATACGAAATGACCAACGTCGACATGATACCTGACCTCATCCACATTTACCTCTCCAGCGTTCTTGCGCCAAGGGGGTACGTTTGGGTTTTCCCCAAAGGCGAGCACCGCGCTAACGTCGGCTTAGGCATCGTTCCCCAAGAAAAGAAGCCCGCTACCTACATGCAAAAGTTCTTTGAGGAGCACCCTGAAATCAGCAAAGGCAGCATCATCGAAGTCAATGCAGGATGCGTCCCCGTCGGCGGCATGGTTAAAGACATGGTAGCAAACGGCTTTGTGCTATGCGGCGAAGCAGCAAATCACGTGAATCCAATTCACGGCGGAGGCATCAAAGAAGCAGTCATCAGCGGACAAATGGCAGCCGATGTCATCATGGATTGCCTCAAAGCAGGCGACGTCTCTAAACGTGCGCTAAGCAAGTACAATGAGAACTGGTGGGAGCTACGGGGTGAACACCTAAAGCGGGTGGAGAAGCTGCGGGAAACACTGGAGAAACTTGCAGACCAAGACCTCAACGACCTCGTAGACGCACTAAAACCCGAAGATATCATCGAGTTCGCCAGAGGCGCCAAACTCAGTGTGCTAGCTAAAGTGCTGATGCGGAAGCCCCGTTTGGTAGGCATCGCAAGACACTTGCTATAAAAAGAAAAAGAGATTTGCGGTTTTTTACCGCACCATTCTTTTGTTGTCCTGAGAGCTCATTGACCGCCGAAACGCTCTTTGCATCTGCAGGCGCTTGTACTGTGGGTAGGTAAGTCTGTTTCCGGGGTAGAGCTGTGTGAACCTGCGGTAGGGTAGTCTAAGGTCTAGTTCCATGCTGCTGCTGAAGCCTCCTGGCACGTATTTTTGGGTTTTGCTGCGGTAGCGGTTGGCTTTTTTGAGGTGTTGGCTTCTAATTATGGAGGTTACCGCTATGAAAACAATAAACATCACAACGGAAACCAAGAAAATGAAGGGGACGTAAGTTACGTTTGTTGCCAACGGCGGTTCCCCCGCAGTTACTTGCTCTGAGCGAAGTCTTTCTGCTTCTGCTGCGACTTCACAGGAAGAACCGTGGCGCCTTCAAGTCCAATAACGTTGAGTATGTCTGAGTTAGCGGGTACAACGATTTTGGTTTGCTGGCTGAAAGTGTCGCGGACCACATCAAGTTTCTTGTTGAGTTGAGCGTTTTCTTTAAAGTAGGCGTTAGCGGATTCTGAGACAAGTTTGATGGCTTTAGATTGGGCTTCAGCGACCAGTTCCACGGCTTTGGCTTCACCTTCCGCAGAGAGTATGGCAGCTTGTTTTTCCCCTTGTGCTTTGAGGATGGCTCCTTGTTTTTCCTGTTCGGCGGCTTCTTTTCTGCCTGTGGCTAGCAAGCGAAGTTGACGGCGTTCTTGCTCTGCAGTTTTCTGTTTGTGCATGGCGGTCTGTATGTCTTGGGGTGGGTCGATGCGTTGCAGTTCAATGCGGTTTACTTTGGTGCCCCATTTGTCGGTGGCTTGGTCAAGGACGCTTCGGAGTTCTACGTTGATTTTTTCTCGGCTGGTAAGGCAAACATCCAGAGACATTTCGCCTACGATGTTTCGGAGGGTAGTTTGTGCAAGCTTGACTATGCCAAGCTCGAAGTCCTCAATTTCGTAGAGTGCCCTTTTGGCGTCTACGACCTGGTAGTAGATGACAGCATCTATGGTCACTACAACGTTGTCTTCGGTGATGATTTCCTGCGGCGGTACATCAATGACCTGTTCCCGCATGTTCACGCGGTATATGCGCTCAACGAAAGGCACAATCATTCTGAGGCCTGGCGCGACGGTTTTTTCGTAGGCGTTGAATCGTTCCACGATGCCTTTTTCGTATTGGTTGACTTTTTTGACGGAAGCTGAAAACACGACTAGGACTATTACCGCTACTATAATGGAGATTATTTCAAGCTCGTACATTTTGTTCAGTTACTCCTTAGTTACTCCTTCCACTACTAAGGTAACGCCTTCAATCCTCACCACTCTCACCATGGAGCCCTGCTTGATTTCAGCGCCGTCAGCGGGGCGAGCAAGCCACACTTCGCCGCCGATTTTGATTATCCCGCCGTCAAGAGGAGTTAGGTCGTTTTTTGCTACGGCTTCTTTTCCGATTAGTATGTCTGCGTTGGTTCGAGTTAAGGCAACATTAAGCTGATCCAGTGGTCCGCCGCCTCGGATTTCTTCGATTTTGTACTCGGCGTCTTTGAGGTGGTTCATGCGGCGTATGAATTCGCCTAAGTCGTCGCTGTCTAAGTCTACTTGCAGGAGGAAGCCTGTGCCGTGCCGGTTGAGTTTGTAGGATATGTGGTATTTTTCGGCGAATTTGGAGAGCAGCTGCGCGATTTTCAGTTCGTCGGCTTTTACGGTTAGGGCGATTTTCAAGTTGTTACCCAGTATTGATTAGGTATCGTTCAGCATATAAATTTATCGATGAGTATCAAGCTTCATTGATGCATATCGATTTCCCGCAAAAAAGGCAGCACACACAAACAACAAAAACAGACCCCGATAAAGCCAAGCCAGAGGAAAACCAGTCAACCCCTCGGCGAGGAAAACTGAAAAACTTCACTACAGAGCCCGTGTAGTACTACAGCACCTACAGGGGAGAGACATCAAAGATTATTTAAGGCTCAACCAAGCAATATCAATTCATGAAACCCTGTGTACTTTACTTCTCAAGAACTGGAAACACCAAACGTATGGCAGAAGCAATTGCGCAGGCAACAGACGCACCCATCTTTGACATCGCCACTTCGGCGTCGTCGGTTACGGATGACTTTGACATGCTCATAATAGGCATGCCCGTTGAGGGATTCAGACCAGCGAAAGAACCCTTTGCGTGGGTGGAAAGCCTCCCGAAAGCCGAAGACAAAAAAGCTATCTTGTTCTGCACATACGCGCTCTACAAAGGCAGCATCTTCAAAAAGCTGGAGAAGGCGCTAAGCAGCAACGGTTACCGAACGGTCCTTAAAGTCCCAAAGAAAGGGATAAAGCCAGACAGACCAGCAGATTTCTCGGATGCCATCGCGGAAGTCAAGAAGACGCTGGAATAGAAGCGTAACGGTTAACAGAGAAACAGCTTTGGTCGAAAAGGGTTAGGGCGATTCACAAGTTATATATCGCCGAGTGGCTTTTTGTCGGAACTGATGTCTAAACGCATTCACGCACAGTTCGGCAGGAAAATCACGTGGCGGCAACCCGTCGTCTGCGCAATCGCAACGGTTGTCTGCACGGCTTTGGCGATTTGGGCGGTGGTTGCAGCGCCTGTCGGGCAGTCTCCAGTGGCAGGGGTTTCGGGACTCTACATTGCAGCAGCAGTGTACGTGCCTTTGGCGCTTTGGTTTGGCGTCTGGGGAAGCATCGCAGGCTACCTAAGCTGCGTCTTCATGGGCATCTACTCGGATATGCCGCTTGCGTTCGTGCTTGTCTGGGCACTCGCAGACTTCTTTGAAGGCTTCATCCCGCTGCTTATTTACCGAAAACTCAAAATGAAACCCTCAGGCCTAAAGAAGCCACATTTAACCTACGGGTTAACAGCAATTCTCGCGTTGGATTTGGTGGTTGCTGCGGCAGCAACGATTTTCACTTTCCCCGAAGTTTTCGTCCTAACCTTCGTGGTCGGTATAGCTGTTTTGGTTGTACAGGCAGCAGTGGAAGACCACAAAACATGGCTCACATGGCTGTTCGTGGGCGTTTTCCTCGCCAGCCTCGTGTCAGGCATCTTCGGGGTGGGGGCGCTTGTGGCTTTTGGCAGTGTCCCCATGGAAGCGTTTTCCACGGTTTTCTTCGGCTGGGTCTTCGGCGACATAATCGTCCTGTCAACAGTAGGCACGGTGCTCACGATTGTCCTGTCGCCCTACATCGTTAAGACACGCAGCTACGTCCACAACTACTTCTCATAAACAAACAACACGGGAAAGGGGTACCGCCAATTCTCAGTGTTCACTAGTCAGTTGGAGGGCTTCTTTGAGGAGCGCCTGTAACTTGGGGTTTTGGGTTTCCGCTTCTGACCTGATTTTAACGCGCCGCACAAGCGTACCTGTGCCCGCCAGCAGCCCCGAGGGGTCGGATAGTAGCGCGCCTTGACTGAACAGCAGGTTAACGTGCTTCATGTGTGGTACAAGTGCAAAAACGAAGCATCCAGAGGGGTCCCCGCTGTAGCCGTAAGTGATTATTCCTGCTTTCGGGTCAACCTGCTCTACTGCGTGGGGAAAAACGTCAAAAACCAAGTTCCGTAGGCAAAGCACGTTCTCCCTTGTTTCCCTGCTAAACAACGCAAGAAAAGCATCCAAATGATTGCTCATACGCGCCCTCCAAGGAAACTATGGGAGATGTAAGTATTAATATGCAACTTTCCAAGGGGGCTGCTGTTTTTTTGGTCGAGGTTGTAGAGCAGATGGGGGGTTGGGAAATCGGAAGGCTATATAACCAGAACTACCCAATGAGAAATCATGAAGTCCTGCGTGTTTTATTTCTCAAGGACAGGCAACACGAAACGTTTAGCCGAAACCATATCCGAAACGCTGGAAATTCCCGTCTTTGATATCTCTGCCTCTCAGCCCTCAACTGTGGGTGATTTTGATTTGCTGATTGTGGGAACGCCTGTTACGGGTCTTCGTCCAGCCGTGGAAGTCACCGCCTTCCTCGACAAGATTCCTGAAGGGACGGGTAAGAAGGCGATTGTGTTTTGTACGTATGCGTTTACAAAGGGGGGCGCCATGAAACATATGAGCCAGCAGCTTTCAAAGAAAGGCTACATCACCATTTTGAGTGTGGGTAAGCGGGGGGTTAAGCCGTCGAAGAACGACTTCCGAGAGGTCATCGAAGAAATCGGCAAAGCCGTGGAGAAGCATCAGCCTCCGTCGAGCGGTAACTAAGTTATCTTGCCACGTTAGCGTCGGTTTTTCTTGTGCCATAACCCTTATCTTGCACGCGCGTGTGGTGCCAATGCTCGCGAGGCATCCGTGTATGGGTAACTTGATAGTTGCAGTTCTGGGCGTGCAAGGCTACAGCGGCACGTTAGCCAAAAAGGGCACGTCCACAGACATTACGTTGTACAATTTGAAGAAGGGAGAAGACACAGTTACCTTAATTGAGCCTATGCGGTATCCAGAGAGGCTTGCACCCCTGTTCTTCGCCGTCTCTGAAGCCAAGACTGCCGTTGTTGTGGTAGATGAATTATCAGCAACACTGGGGGAAAGCCTTGTCATGTTACAATGCTGCGGTATATGCAGCGGGTACTTTATACTCAGAAACTACGTGCCCAAGGAAAAAATGGAGCCCCTCATCAAAGGCACCATACTGGAAAAATTCGAGTTTCTGCCAGACGACCCCAACGTTCTCAGGGAGAAACTGCTGGAGGAAGCTGCCAAACAGAAACCCGCCCAAGCAGAGGTCGGAACCGTGCCTGTTGACCACTCGTTCAGCGTAAAAGGCGTCGGCGTGGTCGTTCTTGGCGTAGTCGTAAACGGCAACGTAACCAAACACGCCTCCATGAAGGTGCTTCCAGACGGAAAAACAACCCAGATTCGGTCAATCCAGAAGCACGACGACGACTTCGACTTGGCAGTTGAAGGCGACAGGGTGGGGCTTGCTGTTAAAAACGTGGAGGTAAAAGACGTGGACCGAGGCGCCGTATTGACAAATGACCCCTCAGTGAAAGCTGCAAAAACGTTGAAGGCACAAGCCTCGCTGGTGAAGTATTGGCAGACGCCTCTGAAAGCGGACATGGTTCTGCATGTTGGTCACTGGATGCAGTTCCTCAACAGCAAAGTCGAAGAAGTCACAGACGAAGGGGACTGGCGCAAACCCACCGTAACTTTGACGCTGGAAAAGGAGCTTGTCTACCGCACGGGAGACAGGGCAGTGCTGACCTATCTAGAGGGCGGTAAACTCCGCGTTGCAGGAACCCTAGAGCTAACGTAGGTTCCTTTTGGGTTTTGGTTTGACTAAATTTTGATAAGTGTTTTAGTCAAGTACGCTTATCAAGCCCAACATCTCCAGTCTTAAAGAGGCATACAAATTGGGCGTGGACTTTGAATCCTTCAACGATGTCTTGAAACATCCAATACGGCGCAAAATCATTCTCGCACTCAGTGAAGAAAAGGGTTTGGCTTACGGCGAATTGATGAACACTGCTGAAGTCTCAAACACAGAAAAATTCAACTACCACCTAAAAATTCTGGGCGACCTAATTAAGAAGGACAAAAACGGCAAGTACAACTTAACCGAGAAAGGGCAGTTAGCAGCTGATTTTCTTCAAAAATTCCCAGAAAAGAAAAACACGCAGATGCCCCTTGGCATGGCTGATGCCGCCCTTATAGGTCTGGCGGGAGCCGCGTTAACCCTGCTAAATCCAGTTTTTCTTTTTAGCGCGTTTTTGTCACAGCAAAACTTTGGGATTCCAGTTGCGGGGTTCAGCATCATATCGGTATGCTTTTCAGCGTATGCTTTGCTTGCACCGGGGATAGTGATGTGGCTGCTGACTGTGAAACGTACGCATTCACACGACATGTATGACTTATTCAAACCAGCTCTGGTGACGCTTGCTTTGTTGCTGTCTCTCCTTGTTACCATGATGTTGACTAAAGTGAATCCAGTAGTGACCCTTTCAACGCCGACCGTTCACCTGAGCCAGTACGCCAGCAGTCACCAGTCAATGTATATGAGCCTTTCAGCGGAAGTCGCAAACGGCATAGTATGCGCCTTTGTCGGCATAGCTATTGTCGAGTTCGCAACCAGAATAAGGAAAAAATGGAGACTAAGACGATAGGCACATCTATTTCAGATGTGAATCTTGTTTGTCTTAGCGGACTTCGAGTAATTCAAAACCCGTTTTTGGATCCGCGACGCGTTCTGCTTTGGCATTTGCCAACTCTAGAACTACGACTTCGCCTATCTGCCAGACATCCACGCCCATACGCACGCAGCCCACAAGCGGTCTTTCGCCCCTGCCAAAACCTGCATGCATGTGCAGTTTCGGTTTGCCCTCCTCATTTAGGAATATGGTGCCTACGCCGCAGGCTTCGCTTACGCCGCCAAGCAGGGTCACAACTGGCTCCACGGGGAATGCGTCGCTCTTGGGGTTTTTTGGTCCCACGACTACGCGTCCGTTCTCTTTGACGCCGCCTACCAAAAAGCAAAGGGCACTGCTGATGCTATGTTGCTCAGCAAAGTTTTCGAGGACATCGGGCAGGTGGTCGCCGTCGTGTAATCTAAGGATGAAGATGCGTCCCATTTTTGCTTCGGTGAACTGCAAGATTAAGCCCCAACTTTAAGGGAGCATTTGGATATAAAAACGATTTCCGATGAAAAAGCACGATTTCCAAAAGAGGGGAAGACTCTGGTTAGAGCCTTCCGTGGGTTTTATATTCGGTCTATGTAAAGTGGTTCGTCTGCTTGTTTTTTCTTTCTTACAGCAGATGCGCTGCTGGGTTTGCTGTCTATGTCTACAGCGTTTATGGGAATCAGTTGAACGTGTCTTGAGGTGTAGACGTCAACTTTTGATTCTGTTTTTTGCACCAAATCTTTTGCCTCCTTCATTTTACACAGGGAACAACAGCAGTGTTTAATTTACCTAATAAAGCTTGTGTGCCGCGTAGAGCGCAAAATGGATGCTCTATGAGGCGCTTTGCGGGTTTACCGCCTGAAACGGTCGTTTTTCCAGACATCCGCCGTGTCGCTGTAGCCTCGGCGCTCCCAAAAGCCCAGCTCTTTTTCCCGCGTGAACCGCACATGCACCACCCACAACGCACTTTTGTAGGCATACTTGCGGGGCACCACTAGCCGCACGGGAAAGCCGTAGCCTTCCTCAAGCGGTTTCCCATTGAGCCTGTAGGCTAAGAGCACATCGTTTCCTGCCAGTTCCTCACGGAAAAGCGAGGTTGTGTAGGAGTCAGCGGATTCAAAAGTCACTGCTTTAGCAACCGCCCGTGGCTTGACGAGGCTCTCTATTTCGCTTAGGCGCACGCCTTCCCAGCGGCAATCCCGCACGCTCCAGCCTTCCACGCAGTGAAAATCGCTAACGGAAACCACAAACGGAAGCGCCGCAAAATCCTTCCAGCTGAGCTTTACGGGATTTTCGACTTCGCCGTCGATGGTTAAGGTGTAGGTTTCCAGCGTCAAATGCGGATTAACCTTGGTGATGCCTAGATGGTCAATGCTCCACCGTGGAATCCGCTTAATCGGCGATTGCCCAGGCGGCAGCTTTTTCTCTTGTGACTTTTCAGAAAACAAACAGAACCCCGCTATAACTGAGCGGACAGCGGAAAAATAAAGTTTGCTGGCGTTCAGGGTTTGGGTTGGAAGAAGCGGGTGAGCAGTTGCTGCTGGGGCTCTTCTTTGGAGAAGCTTGCGACCCTGACGCCTACCCGTCGGATTTCCATGTCGGTTTCACCCAAATATTTTTCGAAGAGTTCCCATGCTGCTTTGTGTATGGTTTCTTTGTCTTTGGCGGGTTTTTCCAGCGTCTTGGAGCGGCTTTTGGCAGATAAATCTGTCATGACGGCGGTTATTCCGACTTGGCGATAAAGCAGGCTTTTCTGCGTAAACTCCACGTAAACCTCTTCTATTTGCTGGTTAATTTTCTCCATGATGAAGTCAAGGTCGCGGCTGTCCTCTTTGAGTGTGCCCATTCGGCCTATGGATTCAGCTTCGCCTGCTTCCTGCACGGGGTCGTTGTCTACGCCGTGGGCTGCATTGTGGAAATACACGCCTAGAGTTTTGCCGAAAACCTCAACCAGCCGCTGCACATCGAATTTGGCGAGGTCGCCCACAGTTTTTATGCCCATCTCGGACATCTTCGCCACGGTTTTCTTTCCCACGCCCAAAATCGCGTCCACTGGCAGGGGCAAAAGGAACGCTTTGACCTGTTCGGGGCGAACCACGGTGACTCCGTCGGGCTTGTGTACGTTCGAGGCGATTTTGGCGATGAGCTTGTTTGGGGCGATGCCTACAGAGAAGGTGACGCCGACTTCCCGCTTAACGGTTGCCTTCATTTCCTGAGCTTGAGCTTCTGCTTTTTCGTAGGTGCCCTCGGTTTTTTTGGTTACGTCCAAGTAGGCTTCGTCTATGCTAGCTTGCTCCAGAACATCCGAAAACGACCGTAGCAGGGACATTATTTTGTCTGAGAGTTGCTGGTAGTAGTCGTAGTCTACGGGTAGGAAAACTGCGTCTTTACCTTCCAGCCGCTTCTGCGCTAGAAATAGCGGAATCCCTGATTTGACGCCGAATTCCCGCGCCAAGTAGTTGCTGGTGCTGACTGCGCCGCTGGTTTCCGTGCGCCCACTGTACATGCCCACCACAACGGGTTTTCCTTTCAGGGCGGGGTTGCGGAGTTCCTCGCACTGGGCAAAGAAGTAGTCCAAGTCCACCAGCATCACAATTCGAGCTTGAGTTGGCACCACACTCAGTCACCTCGTCGCAGGCGGAATCAACCATGAACCGTCGCAAGCTGCTGTGTTAAGCTTGGGTAAGCCTTCGCGGCAGACGCCAAACTTGATGCCCTTCGCCGACGCCAAATCCCGCACGTTTGACAGCAGTTTAAGCCGCAGGTCTCGGGACAAAAGTGTGTTTCCGCCTATGCGTTCTCCCTGTTGGAAGTATAGCGGCTTAAGTTTTTCGGCGACCGCGGGCAGGGCTTGGCTGAGGCGGCGCCAGTTGTCAGGTTTAGGCTTGTAGGTGGAGCTGGTGATGTGCCGCACGCCGATGTCTGCTAAGGTGGCGATTAACTTGTCGGGGTCTTCGTTTACCAGTGGGATAATTGGGTCTATGCGCACCGATACGGGGATGCCTTTGCGGACTAAATCTTGCGCGGCGCGAATGCGTTCTGTGGCTGAAGGCGCATGAGGTTCAAGGATGCTTGCTAAGTGGTCGTCGTCGGTTGTTATCGTCAAAGCCACGGCAGAGGGCACTTCTGCGAGAAGGTCATCGTCCCGCGTGACGAGGTTGCTTTTGGTGATTATTTGGATTCGGCAGTTGTTCCCCGACAGGATTTCGAGGCACCGCCGTGTTAACCCAGCGTTTGCTTCGGCGCGTGGGTAAGGGTCAGAAGAATTAGAAATGGAGACAACTTCGCCTTTGAGCTTGGCCGCTTCCCGCTTCAACGCCGTCAACAAATCCTTTTTGGGTCGACACTGGCTAAAGTTTTGGACGTAGCTGCTGGCGTAGCAGTAGACGCAATCGTGGTCGCACCCGCTGTAGGGGTTCAGGGTCAGCTTTGGGGGGCAGGTGCACATGCCACTTCGCCACGGGTCAAAGCTTGAAATCAAAGGCACAGTAAAGTCACTCTATAACCTGTAGGTAAAAGCAAAAGAAAAACCATTCTTCGCAATTTTTGGGGTTTCCATTGGAGATCCATGGCTAAGTTTGCTTAGACACGGAATTTTAGTGCCAAAGGCAAATTCTATTTTTGGGTTGAATCTATAAATACGGGGGTTATAGAAGGAAAATCATCGTAGCGAGACGAATCAGGATGGTCACGGCGGAAACCTTGCAGAAGTTGCCAGCTAAGCTTAAGCCGCAAAGCGTAGAGCAAGATGCAAACGCAGCTGTAGCGCTCATTCTTAAACCAGAAAAAGGCGACTTTGAGGTTCTCCTCGTCAAACGTGCCGTCCGCGCAAAAGACGTTTGGTCGGGGCAGATGGCGTTGCCAGGCGGAAAACGTGAACCCCAAGATGCAACGCTGAGGGAAACGGCAATCCGCGAAACCTTCGAGGAAACAGGCATCAACCTTGCGCATAGCCGTTTTCTGGGGGTTCTTGGCGCGGCCAAACCGTTGATTGGAAGCGGCTTTCTGGTTATTCCTTTCGTTTTTGAGCTGGAAAAGACGCCGCAAATCGTGTTGAACCGCACAGAACTGGAAAGCCACATGTGGGTTCCCTACGAGAAAATTGCCCAGAGCAGGGGCACAATCGTGGTTTCCCACCTCGGCGAAGTCCCAGCTTTTATGCTTCCCAACGCGGTTGTTTGGGGCATGACCTACCAAATGCTAAGTGAATTCGCAGAAACCGTGGAGCACCTCAAAACGCAGTAGGGGCAGCTTAAACCGTCAGAGGGTATAGCGTAAGATTTCGTTGCGGACCCCTTAAAAGTTAAGCAGCTGGAAAGTTGGGGATTGCAGAAATTTTTGCTATTCTTGGTTGCGGTGGTTTGCGGGTACGGTTTATTAATGCTGTGTCAGTTTAGCTTTTGTGGTGAATCTGCGTGAGTCAAAGTCATGTTGCTAAATCCAAGCTTCTTGAAGAAATCATTGTTGAGTTGCGGAAGAAGGGCTTAGAAATCCCAGCGAATGTCATGTCCGACTTGAAGTCTGCAAGAACCCTCATGAAAATCGAGAAAACGGATGCCCGTGCAAGAGGCGAAACGGAACCCAAAATCGACAAGTATCTGGGTATGGTGGAAGCGTACGTGATTACAGAAACAGGTAACCATTTCCCTGCAGAACAGGTGGAGAAGTGGCTTACGGAGCTGGATTTGGCTAGCTGCGATAGCTGCGTATGCGTGGCGGAACCTGAAGAGAAAATGCGGATGATTCCAGGCGTTCCACGAAACCAAAGGTGGATTCGCGTGGAGCCAATCGAGGAGTTGCCGCTGGAGAAGCTGGAGCAGATGGCAACGGAGGCGAAGCTGAGTTTTCGACCTGAAAAGGATGGACGCTTAATCGTCTATGGCGCAGACGAAGCCGTGAAAGGATTCATCAAAAAGATGACCAAGCCCAACGGACAAGCAGCCAACTGATTTGCGCTCTGCACCTTTTCGTTTACCCTCCCCTCCTCGTTTTCTGCGGGGTTTGGTTTGGGTTGCTTTTTTGCTTCTGGTTGCATTTTGGGCTTTTGTTGCGTGTAAAAATGGCGGGAAACGGGTGTTTTTGGGGGAAAATGGCTGTTGGGCTCTTGTTGTTTGAGTGTGGGGCTAGTTTGTGGTTGGGTAGCGTTGTTCGAACCACTCGTAAATCGAGCGCAGCATCAGCAGCGCAACGTTGGCGAGGCATATTCCAATTAGTGCGAAGAGCATGACGAACATATAGTAATTGTTTAGGGGATTTAGCATTGTGGTGTAGTAGACTCCGATTGCTGCGCCGATAATTGAAGCAATCAACATATTCGTTTTTGGGTTCTTCATTCCACAGAGCCTCTTTTGCTAACACTCTGATGTTGATGCTGCTTTTTTGTCTTTCCGAAAAATCAGGTGCCCCACGCTATTTCTTTTGCAGCTTCGCGATGAAGAAGCCGTTGCAATGGTGAATATGCGGGTAAAGCCTTTGGCACTTGTCCAGTCCGCGGAGCCCAGGCGACCCCATCTGCGGAGCAATCTCCACTAGCTTGAATTCGGGGTGCCGCTCCAAAAGCTTCTCCACAATCGCCTCATTCTCTTCAACCGTTATGCTACAAGTGGAATAAACCAGAAACCCACCTGATTTGACTATGCTCGCGCAGTTGTTAATCATCATCCACTGGAGGTCCGTCATCTTCTCGATGCTTTTGGGTGAAAGACGCCACTTTGATGCGGGAAGCTTCGCAAAGACACCCGTGCTGGTACATGGCGGGTCCAAAATCACCACATCAGCTTCAACGTGGACTGGCAGAGGGCTACGGGCATCAGCGATAATGGGCTGGGCAACGTTTACCCACATGCGCCCGACTTCTTGCCGCCAAACCCGCATCCGCCGCCTCGAATAATCAACCGAGTACACGTCGCCTTGGTTCTGCATGAGTTGGGCAAGGTAGGTGGTTTTGGCTCCAGGTGCAGCGCAGATGTCTAGCACGGTGGATTCTGGTTGGGGGTCGGCTGCTTCAGCGGCAAAGCAGCTGGCTTTGTCTTGAATGTAGAAGAAGCCTAGTCGGTAGCTGTCTATACGGTTAAGTGGGCTGCGGGTGCTTATCACTTTGTAGGTGTGCTTTAGCGGCTCAACTTTTTCAAGCTTGACGCCTTCAGCTTCGAGTTTCTGCACGATTTCCTCTTGGCTGGCACGCAGGGTGCTGAGTCTGATGCAGGTGTCAGGCGGCGTTATGTTTCCTTCCAGAAACGCAACTGCTTCCGCCCTGCCAAAGAGGTCAACACAGTACTTCACGAACCATGTTGGATGGAACGTTTGGAGGGCAACTTTCTCCTCGTCTTTAGCCGCTTCCAGGATGGGCTCGATTTTCTGGGTTAAAAGGAACCCAAGGAAGGGCTCAACATCCCGAAGGTTTTTCCAGCCCAGAATGGCGCGTCCCAGTCGGGCTATGTGCTCGGCTTCTTTAAGGTCAAAACCAGCCCAGTTACGGGTTACACGGGTCTGGTACACGTAAAGCCGAAGAAACGCTTGGATACCCATGTTGAATTCTTCGATGGTTTTGGGCTTTAGCTGGCTGTTTATGAATTTGTCTATGAGGTTTCGGCGTCGCTCCGTTTCCACCACAAGCCCGTAGCCTAAGCGGACGGCGTCGGGGTCTCGTACGCCAAGTTGCTTCACGGTTCGGGTTAAAGCCATGCGTTCGCTGAGCTTTTTCAGTTCAATCCAGCTTAAGGTTTCGATAGCAAGGGACCAAGCGTCTTTCAACAAAGTCAATGCACACGGGCTAGAAAACGTGGTGCGCCTAATAAGAATATGACACGAACAGAACCATTTTTGCGCAGCAGACTCTTGCAAGACAGATAAAGCCAAGGAAAAGCTTTTTGAAAGCCGAGTATGCTCGGTAGAAAGCTATTCTGCAAGGCTACTCATAACTTTTCACGGCAGCACCCCGGAGGTATTGCTTTCAGCATAAAAAGCAGGTTTATGTAATGTCCAGAAGTCAAGGAAAAGAACAAACACCGTTAGCTAAACTGATTTCGTTATCGGGAAAAACAGCGCTGACTACGGGAGCAGCTTCAGGTATCGGCAAGGCAATTGCATGCAGATTTGCGGAAGCAGGTGCAGATTTGCAACTTGTTGACGTGGATAAGGAGAAACTGGAGGCGTGCTGCGGCAAGCTTTCAGGATATAACGTGAAGATAGACACGTTTAATGTTGACCTCAGCAGCAAACCCGAGATAGAGCAGCTATGGGCAGAACTGAAGGGGAAAGAACCCGATGTTTTAGTCAACAACGCAGGGATTTATCCTATGAAAAAATTTTTGGCACTGGACGAGGCGTTCTTGAAGAAAGTGATGGACATAAACCTGAACTCGGTTTTGTGGATGTGCCAAAACATGATTAAAACCTGCAGAAAAAAGGGAGGCGTAATAATCAACATAGCTTCTGTTGAGGCAGTAATGCCGTTCAAAGAAGACTTAGTGCCCTATGGCTTAAGCAAAGTCGGCGTCATAACGTTGACAAGGGCGCTGGCTGCAGAGTATGGCAGACAAGGATTCCGAATAAACGCCTTAGTGCCAGGCGGCGTCTTAACTCCCGGGACTAAAAACATCGCCAAAGAAATCCTCAAACTTAACGTAGGCATTATCCAGTCAGGGCTGGAATACAGACAGAGACTACCTCTGGGCAGACTCGGAGACCCCGACGAAATAGCGCGCATGGCTCTGGTTCTAGCGTGCGACCTGTCAAGTTATGTGCACGGAACCCTTGTTGCGGTTGACGGCGGATTCCTCTCTGCATAACAGGCTCCGATAAAAATCAAACGTTTTTTAACAAAAAAAAGAAAACGAGGGAGAGTTGTTTAGTTCAGCAGCAGGGTAACGGCTTCTTGGGGTATGAAGAACTCGTTTATCTGGGAAGAGTAAACAACCAGTCCTTCAAGCGTGTAGGTCTGCACTGTGGTTCCGTACACTGTCATGACATCTTTGCTTGCAGGCATCTGCGCGATTTTGCCGTTATAGTTGATTTGCAGCACAGGATTCTGCTGGTCGCCCATGTTGATTTGCCATTGAGACGCTGGGAACACATCAGATACTTTCACGTACAACTGCTCCTGCGCGGCACTCAAATCCAAGTTCAAAGCGTCAGCAGCTACATAGGCAAGCTCCGTGTTGTCGAAGTGTCCTACAGGCGCGTTGCCGTCAGAAGAGTACGCCCACAGAGGAACATCAGAACCGTCGTGCCCATGAGTAGTCCAGCCAAAAGCGGTGTAGGTGTTGCATATGTATTCTGAAATCGAATAGTAGTCGGCAAGATTCATAGCGTCAATGTCAGCGTCGGTTATGCTGAGTCCCCACCATTGCTCAAACGCCGCCTTTATTGCACTGTTGTCAGTGACTCCGTGGAGCTTCGCAGCTAAACCCTGAGAAGTAATTTTCATACCCTTCAGCGGGTTCACAACATCTTCAACAGTCAAAGCAGTGTATCCGTGACCTATAGCGTTGGAGTCTTGGTAGTAGCTTCCGATGGTTAATCCGCCTGTGTTGTGGTCTGGGAACGCCATGACAAGCGTGTGTTGGTCTTGAAGAGCAAAGTTAAGAGCTACACCGACTGCATCGTCAAAAGCCAAGAAGTCAGTCGCCGAGTAAATCGGGTCGTTAGCGTGGTTAGCCCAGTCCACTTGGCTGCCTTCAACCATCAAAAAGAAGCCATCCTTGTTGGTAGATAACAGTTTAATCGCTTGTGCAGTCATCTCAGCAAGAGAAGGCTCAGTTGGAGCAAATTCTGCGCGGTCTATGTCAGGCTGCATTGCGCTGGAAGCGAACATGCCCCAAGCTTTCCCGTTGATGAGGGATTGCATGGTGTCTTTGCTGTCAACGAATTTGTATCCGCGTTCGAGAAGTGCCTGATACATGTTTTCTCCGTCAGTGCGGGTACCTGTCCATGTTGCTCCAAAGCTGGTAGTGTAGGTTGTGCTTGCGGGAAACAGTTTGCTGGCGCCGCCTCCGAAAACCACATCGACCTCGTTGTAGACCATCTGCTCGATGATGTCATTTTCGTCGCCTCGGTTGTAGTTGTGGGCTGCATACGCAGCGGGAGTTGCATGGCTTATAGTGCTCGTAGCAATCAACCCAGTGGATTTACCGTCAAGTTTAGCTGCCTCCAGTACCGTAGCTAAAGGCACGTAAGCTCCAACATCAGAAGTGAACCCAGTCAGCAAATCACTTGTCTTAGGTCCTACGCTGATGAATTTGTCACTTGATTTGTGCCCAGTTGCAAACGCGGTAGCGGCAGGCGCAGAATCCGTGATTACAGAATCAGTCATGTAGGTGGAAACCGACCCCGTCATTATCCCGTCAACATTCAATGCTGAGCCTTTATACCAACGCGCTACAGTCTGAGTACCCAAAGAACAGCCGTCGGGAACCAACACAATAACGTTTTTTATGGATTGGTCAGTTGAGTTTTGGGTTGTTGCTGAAAATGCTGGAAAAATAAGTGCAGAAACTGAAAGTACAGCAACCAGCAAGGCAACAATTACAATTGTCCGTTTATTTTCCATATCAGTTTTTCCCCATTTCGTGGTTTGACCAAAATCAAAAGACTCGGTCAACTCAGAGTCGGCGAAAAAACATCTTATAAGTTCTCGACATAGAATATAGCGGAAGAAATTAGCTATAATGACAGATATTTTTTATATATCCCCCGCAAAAACCGCCATAAAGCCACCAAAAATCAGGAAACACAACAGACACCCAGAAAGAAAAAACGGGATGCCATGCCGCTAAAAGATTATAGGGCACACACCTTATAGAAGTAGCAAGGTTAAGAATCAGGATGCCCCAGAAAAGCCTCTTCGACTTCAGTCCACAACCTAAAAAACCCGCCGCTCCAGAAACCAAGAAAACAGCAGAGGCTTTGCCGCCTCAGCCGACGGTGACACAGGAGAAAAAACAGCGCAAACGCCGCGTTTACCCGCCGTTGGCTCCTGAAAACCTGCCTGCATCCTACTTTGTTTCGGCAACTTACGATGGGCGGCAACGTAAAGCAGTGGTTAAGCTCTATGAGCCGCAGTCAGGCGACATCTACTTCTGGTATGACAACACGGGGCATAAACCGTACTGCCTGACCAATCTTTCGCTGCCTGACTTGGAGAAGATGGAACGGGTTGTTAACCACCAAGGCTACAACCACAGCGAAATCTTAGAGGTCTGCGACCCCCTCGCCGACAAAAAAATCACAGTTACCAAAATCGTAACCGACGACCCCCTCGCCGTCGGAGGCAAACCTCAAGGCAGCATACGCGACATCATCCCCGAAGACTACCCCAAAGACGCCCCCATGGAGCCTAAGGTTTGGGAAGCAAAAATAAAGTATTACCAAAGCTACATCTACGACACCCGTTACCTGCCCGGCATGATTTACGAAGTCAAAAACGGCAGCTTGGTCCCATGCGTTTTTGAGGAAGCTGAAAAAACAATCGCCAACCTCAAGGGGCTCTTCAAAGACGCCACCGACGAGGAATTGGAGTATGTGGAGGAGTGGGCAAGGCTCATCGAGTACCCCGCACCCAAGTTTCGCAGGGCAGCCATAGACATCGAAGTCTACGCGCCGCTTTCCACAAGGGTACCTGACTCCCGAGAAGCAGTCTACCCCGTGGTCTGCTGCAGCCTCTACAGCTCCGACGATGAGAAAAAAGTGCTGGTTCTCAAGCGTCCAGGCGTCCACGAAGGCAACTGCCCCATGCCGCCTGACTCGCAGATAGAGTACTACGAAACTGAGGAGGCGCTGCTCAGGGCGGTTTTTGACATCCTATGGGATTACCCGTTCATATTGACGTTTAACGGTGACGACTTTGACCTGCGGTACATGGTTCACCGCGCCAGCAACCTAGGCATCGACAGACGCGACATCCCCATCGACATCGGCAGACGCGTATGCCTCCTACGGTACGGCATACACATCGACCTCTACAAGTTCTTCTTCAACCGCGCCGTCCAAATCTACGCCTTCAACAACCGCTACCGAGACGTCACCCTCAACGACGTCGGCAAAGGCGTCCTCGGGATGGAAAAAATAAAAAACGAAAAAACCATCGGCGAGTTAACCTACACGGAGCTGGCGGCATACTGCCTGCGCGACAGCGAAATCACCTATAAGCTAACCAGCTTTGAAGACGAGCTTGCCATGAAGCTGATTCTGGTTCTGACGCGGATAAGCAGCATGCCCATGGAGGACGTCAGCCGCCAAGGCGTCTCACGGTGGATTCGGAACTTCATGCACCGAGAGCACCGCCACAGACACATGCTCATCCCCAACTCAGAGGATATCCTTGCTGAGAAGGGCAAAACATCCACTACCGCCGTGATTAAAGGCAAAAAGTATCAGGGCGCCATAGTGGTTGAGCCCGTGCCAGGCGTGCACTTTAACGTGGCAGTCATGGACTTCCCCAGCCTGTACCCCAGCATCATCAAAGTGTGGAACCTCGGCTACCAGTCTATCCGGTGCCCACACCCTGAATGCAAAAGCAACCTCGTCCCCAACACGCCGCACTGGGTCTGCACCAAAGAACGCGCGTTGGAGAGCCTGCTCATCGGGTCGCTGCGGGACCTGAGGGTTTCATGGTACAAAAACCGCGCCAAAGACAAGTCGCTGCCGCAGGAGCAGCAGAACTGGTACAAAGTCGCGCAGGGCGCCCTCAAAGTCATCTTGAACGCCAGCTACGGCGTCTTCGGCGCAGAAAGCTTTGACCTCTACTGCCCACCTGTTGCGGAGGCCACCGCCGCCATCGGTAGACACAGCATCAACCAGATACTTAGCCACGCCAAAGCCGTCGGCGTTCAGGTGCTCTACGGCGACACCGACAGCGTTTTCCTCAAGAACCCCACCAAAGAGCAAATCGCCGAGGTAATCCACTTCACCGAGCACGAGCTCAAGATGGGCATAGACATGGAGAAAACCTACCGCTACGCCGTTTTCAGCAGCCGCAAAAAGAACTACTTGGGCGTACTGGAGGATGGCAGCGTGGACGTGAAGGGGTTAACGGGCAAAAAGAAGCACATACCCATCTTCATCAAAGACGCATTCAACCAGATGAAGGAGCGTCTCGCACAGGTGAAGAACCCCGCAGACTTCGAGAAAGCCAAAAAAGACATAGCCGACATCGTCCGCACCCGCTACATGACACTCAAACGCCGCGAATGGCAAGACATGAACCAACTGGCATTCAACGTGGTCCTTGGGGATGATTTAGCGCACTACACAAAAACGACCCCGCAGCACGTGAAAGCCGCACTGGTACTGCAGACAAGCGGCGTGGAAATCAAGGCAGGCGACCTCATAAGCTTCGTAAAAACCATCCGCCCACCACACGTAAAACCCGTGGAACTCGCCTCCCGCAACGAAGTAGACGTAGACAAATACATAGCATACCTCCACAGCACCTTCGACCAAGTACTGGACGCACTGGGACTGAGCTTTGACGAAATCATCGGCTTAACCAAGCTCGAAAGATTTTTGGCGTAACCTCAAAAAATAAACATACCCAAAAAGAAAGAAGGGGGGTTATGTTTTTTCGGGGGTTATCCAGCGTAGGTGGATGGCTATTTTTTTGATGGCTTTGTAGAGGGGGTAGCCGATGACGGTTGCTGAAATTGCGATGCCGACGAACACGTATAGGATGGTTTCTAGCTGGGGGAACCCATACAGGTAGCTTAGCATCACGCCCACCGTTGCACCCAAGACAACCGAGTAAAGTAGGGTGCCTGCGATGACGCTTCGGTTTCGCAGTTTCCAGACTACGACTGCCATCGCGAAGCTGGGGATGGTGTTTAGCAAGTCGACCCCTCCTGCGGTGCTGAAAAGGTTGGCTATGAAGACGCCTACCGTGTGCCCAAGAATGCCTCCCCAGCCTAAAAGGGGAATCAACGCGACCAACGCATCAGATACACGCACCTGCACAGCAAGATAGCTAAGGGGAGCAAGCATAACAGTTAACACAGCATACAAACCAGCGTAAACTACAGCCAAAGCCAACGTTTTTGCACTAAACCTTCGTCTGTTCATCACCGCTTCACCTGTCGTATTTGGTTGGGTCAACTATACCCGCTTGCTTGAACGCTGCCTTTCGATTTACACAGGACTCGCATACGCCGCAGTGCTTTTCGCCGTCGAGGTAGCAGGACCACGTAAGCTCAAATGGGACACCTAGGTCTTTGCCGATTTTGAGCAACTCAGATTTGGGCACGCCACTGAAGGGTGCTTTGATGTCGAGTTTTGTTTCTGTACCCAGCCGTGCAGTCTGCGCCATGGATTTGTAGAATTCTTCGCGGCAGTCAGGATAGTTTGCGGCGTCAGAGCCGTGCGCTCCATAGAATATGGTTTCTGCACATATTGCTGCGGCGTAGGATACGGCGATGCTTAGGAAGATGGCGTTTCGGAAGGGCACCACGATGGGTTGAGTGAACTCTGAGGTTAAGGCGATGTTGCGGTCACACAGCGAAGTAACCCCCAAAAAGATTTCTTTTAGGCTGGTTACGTCGATTATTTTTATGGGGGCACCCAGCTTTTGGGCTATGAGGGCAGCTTGCCGTGTTTCTTTTTCCGCAATTTGTCCATACTTAAAAGATAAACAGTGTACAGTGTAGCCCTGATTCTTTGCCCAATAAGCCACAACAGCTGAGTCTGGTCCTCCGCTGAGGACAACAACACATTTCTTGTTTTGGATATCGTTTACAGTAACATTTGGTTTCAAGTCAAATTTTCCTCCGACACCGGGGTTTCTTTGCGGCGGAACGGGTGGAGGCCCACTTACCCGCCGTTAGGGCAAGTCGTTTCTTCATTTATTTCTTTTTTGGTTACTTTGAAGTGTTAATTGATTCCCTTTGTCCAGCGCACACTTAGCGTACGCTACATCCCCTATTTCTATCGCCTTCGGCGCTCTATGATTGTAACCGCAACGACGGCGGTCATTAAAAATGCAGACAACACTACAATAATGACCAAGGTAGTTTGGGACATAAAGGGCACATTTGAAGACGCAGCAGGCAAGAGAGAAACAGAAGGCGAAGATATAGACGGCGGTAGTGGTGTTGTAGAAACCGTGGGTTCGACTGCCAGAGACGGAGACGCGGTGGTTATTGGGGTCGGAGTGGGCGTCTGGGATGGACTTTGTGTAGGCTTTAAAGTTGGAGCAGGTGAAGGAGATGGACTAGATGGGGGCATAAGGGTTTCTGATGGAGTAGATGAAGGAGATTGGCTTGATGGGGACATGAGGGGTTCTGTTGGAGTTGGAGAAACTGGGGGTTTAATTGTGAAGTATTTGATGTCTGAGACTCCCGATCCATCGGATGGAGAACCTGGGTCCACAGGATGAGGGTTTGGTGTGTGGAAAGCAGTTTTTGCCAGAACAAAGAAGCTATGGTTGCCTGTGGGCAACAGATCAAAGGGTATATCTGAAGTAAACTGGTGAATGTGACCAGGGTCAAGCTTAGTTTCTGTCCACACTATTCCTTCAAGAGGCATACCATCTACGTAAAGTTTGATACCGTATATGCTACTCATAATCGTATATGGTGCGCGGGAGGTCTCGACCGCAAAAACAACGGTGAGGCTGTCTTGTCCAGTTTTAAGGGACTGCAATTTGACTCCCAACCCATTTGGGGCACCATCGCCAAGAAAAAATCCTGTAATCTTTTTTGTCGAATCAACGGTGATTTTGACTGGATTCGCGTAATTATCGGGCCAGTAAATCGGACCAGCCCATCCTGCAAATACAAGGTAGGGTGCAATGTCCACGGCTTTGAGTGTTGCAGAGGCTCCTTGGTGGACGTTCCAACTCTGTTCTTGCCCTGAAGCCACTGTTACTTCCTTGCCATTGTTAATTGCGGGGGATTGAACGGTTATTGACCCCCCGGTTTTGGCTACCACAACCAAAGAAATCCCAGTGCCATCGGGGATGTGATCTGCGATTGTGAAACTAACAAACGGGGAGGACCCCTCAACATAAGGTCCATTTCCTAGGTAAGATGCTATGACCCGAACTGTATGTATACCACGTTCTAGGCCTACCAAATCGCAGCTGCCATGATACGTTCGTAGAGGCGTGGGACTGCTGTTTTGGGGGTATACAACATAGCGGTCGACTTCGTCTATTCTGTATGTGATTGTATTTATTATGTGTTCACCGAGTTGGGGGTCTGTTGGAGGTTCGATATTGAACTCGAAAAATATCGGGCAGTTTCTAAAGACTTCCCCTTCGGTTGGATGCAAAATGGTGACGCGGGGCAAGCCACTTGATGTTTCGGCGCGTGCTTGCTGGAACCATTCTGATAGGGGTTGTGAAGACGAAACTATTAAGGCTGAAACATAAATGATAATCAGAATAGTCACTTTTTTGTCTCTACAGGTCTGCACATTACCGCCTTCAAGATGCTCTGAGATCACTCAGCGACCCCTTTGGAGAAATTGGCGGTTCGTTAATAAAGCGCTTTTTGTCAAGCTTTCTTGACTAAGCAGACAGAATGTTGGTCAAATTTTCTTGACTAACCTATAAACAAACCTTTGTCTTGCAGAAAAAGACCCGTCTTCAGTTGCTATTAAGAGTTCTTGAGGAATGTAAAAAGAAAAACCGTCAAAAAGAACTGTTCAAATAAGCAGACCTGCGGGGTGGACTACAGGAACTGGTAGAGGACGCCAAGTACTGTGAAGACAGCGACTATGACGGCGATTGCGGCGACAACTTGGCGTTCAGTTAGGGGTCTTCGATATGTCAGCAGTGTAACTATGCTACGTCTGTGTTCGGAGATGAGGCGTTTGCCGTCGAAGATAACGTTTGCTTTCTTTCTAACAAAGAAGACAGACAGCAGAATAAATGACGAGTTAAAGATGTAGGGTAGAATGGAAATCAGCATGCTTGACTTCAAGTCGGTGACGACTGCAAACGCGGTGACCGTTAAGCCGATGGCAAAGGAGCCTGTGTTTCCGACGAAGAGTTTTCCTTGCAAGTTGAAGTAGGAAAGAATCAGCCAGAAGACAAGGGGACCTATCATGAGCAGTTGCGCGGAGGCGGGCGCTAGCGTGGTGAGCCCGATGAGGACGATTGCGGGGCACAAGGTTTCTAGCCCGTTTAGTCCGCCGAGCATGTTTATGGCGTTGGTTACTATCATCACCATCAGGGGGATTATGAGGAAGTAGTAGAAGTCGCCGAACTGAATTAAGCCGATGAAGGGCAGCGAGATGGAGGTTCGCACGGTTTCGGAGTTGGCTATGGCATAGTACATGAGGGGCAACGCTGCGATGAGGGGTATGAAGGCTTTGTAGCGCCACTTCAGGTCTATCCAGTCGTCAAGCATGCCCATGAAGCCGCCGAACAGGATGCACACAGCCAAAGTTAAAGAAGCAGAAACCCCGTTGGCGGCGGAGTCAACTTTCAAGAAATAAACCAAAAAAAGGTATACGGTGGCGAAGAGCACGTAGGTGACGCCTAAGCCCCACGGAACAAGCGGTTTGCCTGGCTTGTGTTGATCGGGGACTTTTGGCCACACTCTACTGTTTCACCTTAGGGCGTAGCTGTTGAGTTGGTGGCTGCGTTGTATGCGTCCCAGTCGAATTCGTAGAGAGCAACTAATGGAACCAAGCCGCCGTAGAGGTATGCTGCGGTGTATGCGTCGATGTCAAGCCCTGCAATGTAGACTTGGTTGAAGTATTCGGGGGCTTCGGCTTTTTGGTCGGAGACTGTTAGGCCATATTGGGCTGCCCACTGCTGCTCTGTGGCGCTCATCAGCTTGTATACGGTTGAGTTTAGTCCCATGTCGTTGTAGACGAATTGCTGGTTGCCTGAGCTGTCTGATGTTGTGTTGCCGAAGGCTGTTTCGTCTGTCCATCGGTAATCGTCATTCATCCAGCTTGTACCAAACGTGTCATCGGTCAGGAATCGGCTTTCTGCTTCTCCAGAGATTCGTGCCATCCAGTACCATTTTCCTTCGTCGCCGTAACCAGCAAAGCTCACGCCTGAAATAGAGCCATCGCTTGTAACTTCAACCTGCAGCGTCACGAACACCAGCATATATTGGACATCATAGTGTTTTAGCATCTTCGCCGATTGAGTTTCGTTTACCATCATGGCGTATGCTACGTTTTCAATCTGCGTAGTGTTTGAGGTTGTGTTATCACATAACGTTGTGACATTGCCAAGCATACCTAGCCAGTCACCGTAGTCCCACCAACTGCAAACTACCGAGGTAGACTGCAAATTGTTTCTAGTGTAGCTTAGCATGTCCCGCCACGGAGGAATAGGCTCCTGAAGATACTGCCCACCTATAGGAAGACTTGAGGCGCTGATGGTTATCGGACCGTACACTGAATTGTACAGTCTGGGTTGACCTCCAGATTGAGGCATAAACGCGTAGTTAGACATCAACAGCAGGAACACAATAACAACAACGATTGCGCTGTATTCTCTGCTTATTCTCTTAAGACCACGCTTAGATTTCACAGTAGCCCGAACACCGGACTCTCTGAGCAACGTGTAAAACGGCTTAAGTAAGCTCATAACTCCAATCGCCGCCAAAAGGGCAAACGCTGGAGCTAACAAGACAAGCAGCCGCACCATTGAACCTGCAAAGTACAAAGTGGTCATTCCGAAAATCACCAGAAACACGTTTCGGGTGGTCGGATTCTTTAATGCAAAGTATAGGCCCAGCAGGAAGAACAAAACACCAATGCCTAACTCATAGTAAATCGAGCCCCACGCGGTTATCCTGTGTTCAGCCACTGACTCGATTATAGGCAAGGAGGCGCGTTCGAAGGGGTCAATAACTGAACCGAACTTGGCGGCTATGTTGGATATGTCGCCGAATCCTGCTATGGCAGCAACGCCAGCGACCAAGACAACCAAGAAGGCGGCTGCAACAATCGTTTTGGTTCGGGCAGATATTTGGGCGCGTAAGACTTCCGCAATACAGAGTATTACAAAGACGCCTGCAACAGGAAGCACGACACCGGTTGTTAAGTAGCTTGGGGAAAGGAAGGGAACCATAGTCGCTATGAAGAGACCCAAGCCGAAAGTTATGCTGTAGGAAATCAGCAGTCTTTGGCTGTACCGTTTTATCAGCACTAGGGTTAGCACGAACAGGACAGCTAGACCTATCAGGAAGTAAGCGGCGCCCCATCCACCGCTAAAGTAAGCTAACGCTCCTGCGGCACCCAACGAATACAGCATCATGGAACGCAGGGACCTAGTCGGCTCAATCGCACGTAGGAACAGGAATATGAACATTAACAGCGCGATTACACCGACTGTTTCGGTGTCGAAAAAGCCCAGAGAAGACCGTTGAATCACGGACGGGCTTAAAGCCAGCACAAGCGCGGCTAGTAATCCAACGTTTTTGCCGCCCATGTCTTTTCCGAGGAAGTAGATTATGAAAACTGCGAGGGTGCCCAAGACTGGCGCTAAGAGGGCGCAGAACGACATGACGTCAATACTGACGCCTAAAGCGGAGATAATGTTGAAAAGGGCGGCTGCCGTCATCGGAAGTGAAGGCAAAGACATACCCATGTCTATACCTGCAGGGTAGAATTGCTGCGTGTTTATCCAGTGAGTTGGCCAGTAAGGCGACAGCAGACCATGCTGGACCATGTAGTTTGTTGCTGTATACTGGTAGTAGGGGTCAAACTCGTTGAGCCCCAACGTGCCTGCAGGTATTTCCCAGCGTATGGGCAAAACGCGAATAGTAAAAGCTATGAACAATATAAGGAGCAAAGCTGTATAGGTTATGACTGCTCCGTGACTAACTTGGACTCGCCCAAATCCTTTAAGTCCTTTTGACAGTGTCTGCTTGAACCCCATTAGAGCCATCTCTTCTCACAGATTATTTGCGATGTTTATTATTTTTGCGGTTATTGGGTTATATCATAGCGCCATTCATATATTCCTTTCCAACAAAACCAAGACCCAAAGGGAAAACGGCACACTAGGACTGAGCTACACTACCATAACATACGGTCTTAAACTGGCAGTCCGCCTCAACAGGAAGGCCTTTTCTGCACCCGCCAAAAAAAGGGCACCAGCCGGCTGAGATGCCCGCCAAACGCAGCCATATACCCACAGTTTTGCTTTAACCTCGAAAACCGTTTTGAAGAGGCACCTGTAACTTTTCCATAAAAGAATGCGTACAGAATCTCCATAGAACCTCCTCCCAAGTTTTGCGTTTTTCTTTTGAAAAGGTGGTTTTCAAGCGGGTTTGGCTGTGTTCTCCGGGGGTATCTTCGGAAAAACTTGTGTTCAGGGTTTTCGCTGTGTCCCGCTATTTTGTGGGTTTTACTTCAACTTCTATGGGTAACAGAGACAGTTTTCTCCCGCAGTTGGGGCATTTCCCGTCGTACTGATGGATAATTTCATCAGGAGGTTTAAGCTCCGCGCCTTCATACAAAACATGACGGCAACCATTACAGATGACACGCTGCGGCAATCCGTTCCCCTCTGAATCTAAAGAAACACATTGGACATATTTATCGATTGCTTCCGTCCGTCGTCGTGAACTTAGTTTCTGCGAAAGAGCTAATCAGCGTAACTGCAACGTTTATTTTCGGGAAAGGTCGAATCACAATAGAGCGATGCACCATTTGGAAGGGTACACCTTTATTGTAACTGAAAAGCCTGATGCGGCCAACCGCATAGCTATCGCGCTGGATATTGACGGTAAGCCTAAGCGGAAACTGGAAAACGGAGTCCCCTACTACGAAGCTATTCGAGGCGGAAAACTCGTAATTGTTCCTGCGTTGGGTCACCTCTATACTGTTTCTGCTGCTGTGCGGGGTAAGTACCCTGTTTTTGACTATGAATGGGTGCCACGGTACAAGGCAGAACGCAAAGCTAGCCGAATCCGCGTTTGGCTGCAAACCATCGCAAAGCTCGCAGAAAAAGCAGACGCATTCATTGACGCCTGCGATTACGACATAGAGGGCAGCATCATCGGCTACTGTATCCTCAAGTACACATGCAGCGGCAAGGAGAAAGAAGCAAAACGCATGAAATACTCAACGTTGACCGAGGAGGAACTGCAGAAATCTTTTGCGTCGCCGCTGCCGCATCTGGATTTTGGGCTGATTGAAGCGGGGCTGGCAAGACATGAGGTTGACTGGCTCTACGGCATTAATCTGTCCCGTGCTTTAACGAGTGCAGCGAAAAATTACAGCAACCAGTACGCCACCTTAAGCACTGGGCGCGTTCAAGGTCCAACCCTGAAGTTCCTTGCCCTGCGGGAAAAGCGCATAGCCAGCTTTGTTCCTCAACCTTACTGGACTATAAAAGCAAAAGTCAAGGTGGGCAACGCAGTTCTCGAAGCGTTCCACGAAAAAAGCGCCTTCACGGTTAAGCAGGAAGCTGAGGCGGTGGTGGAACGCTGTAGAAGAAACACGGGTGTAGTGGAAGCCGTGGAGAAAACAAGGCTTCAGCAGTCGCCGCCGTGCCCGTTTGATTTGGGTTCGCTGCAGTCGGAGGCTTACCGCATCTTCGGATACACACCCATACGCACCTCAGGCGCTGCGCAGAAACTGTATCTGGACGCCTTGATTTCTTACCCGCGAACCAGCAGCCAGAAACTTCCGCAGAGCATTGGATATGAAAGAATCCTCAAAAATCTTGCAAAAAACCGTGCATACACCACACTCGCGGGGGAACTGCTTGCTAAACCCGAGTTAAAACCTGTGGAAGGGAAAAAGACGGATTCCGCGCACCCGGCGATTTTCCCCACGGGAAAGCTGCCGCAGAAAAGCCTTGTTGGCGCAGAAAAAAACGTCTACGACCTTGTCGTCCGCAGGTTCATGGCTGCCTTCGGTGAACCAGCACTGCGGGAAACCGTGACGGCTACCCTAACCATCGAAGGCGAAGGATTCCTTTTGAACGGCAAGAAAACATTGCGGGAGGGGTGGTTATGCGTCTATGCGCCCTTCATACGGCTACAGGATACATCTTTACCTGAAATGACCCCAGGGGAACCAGTTCAGGTCAAAAAACTCATCATGGAAGACAAGGTAACCAAGCCGCCTGCGAGATACAATCCCCGCAGTTTGCTCAGGAAAATGGAGCAGGGCAACATCGGAACAAAGGCGACACGGGCGGGCATAATCCAAACCCTTTGCGACCGCAAATACATCCACGAAAAGCCGATGGCGGTTACAGACTTAGGCTTTGAAGTGACGGATGTCCTGCGTAAGTACTGTCCCAGCGTGGTTTCTGTGGATTTCACGCGGCAGCTGGAAGAAAAGATGACTCAGGTGAAGCAGGGGCAGAAAACAAAAGCCGAAATCATCTCCGACGCAATCGAAATCCTCAAGCCTGTGACGGTAAGCCTGAAGGAAAACGAGAAGGCAGTCGGGGAGCAACTGAGTCGCGCCGTCTCCAAAGCGAAGCTGGAAGAGCGGGTCATAGGCAAGTGCCCCACCTGCCAAAGCGGCAGCCTCATAGTGCAGTACTCCAAGAAAACGGGGAAACGCTTCGTGGGCTGCACCAACTACTTCAACGGCACCTGCAAAACGGCGTTTCCGCTGCCTCAGAGGGGCTACGTGAAGCCGTCGGGTAAGCCTTGTAGAAGCTGCGGCTGGTTCACCGTTAAGGTCTGGCTAAAAGGCAAGCGTTCTTGGAACCTATGTTTTAACCCTGAATGTTCAGCAAAAAAGTCGGCGGGAAGAAAAAAATGAGCTGCAATCGTTGCTACAGCCTGCCATCGGGTGGTTTCTGCAGTTACTCATCTGAAGCCGATGGGGGAATCTTGTCAGCAGCTACTTGTTTTAGGAAAAGTCTTTAAGGGCATCTTGGAAAGGATATTTAAGTCAGATTGCAGAGAATTCCTCAGCAGGAGACTGTTAAAGAAGTAGCCGAGTACCTGACTGAAAACGGGGAAACATGAAATGTCCGATAAAGCAAAGAAACAGGCATCATCGCTTTCGTTCACGCTTAGCCAGTGGTTTAGCAAAATATCCACAATGAAGCCTTCGTCACTTCTGGTCACGGGGGTTGTGATTGGGACTGCGTTGTTCCTTTTCGGCGGCGGAATCTACGACATAATCAATCAGCCGTATCCAGCGGTGTACTATAACTCAAGGTTCTATTTCCTGTATCCGCAGTTAAGCGAGCAGTTCATCTTTGACACAGTCATATCCGTTATCCTCTACGCAATGGGCTTTGTCGGTTTGATTGCGCTCTACCAAAGCTCCAAGCACGCCTACAGCCCAAGACAGGCATACATGACTATGGTAGTCGGTGTAACCCTGCTCTTCCTCGCGTACCTGTTCCTAGAATACTTCATCCGACTGAAGATCTCAGGTGGATAAGCAACCAAAAAGTTCTTTCTTTTTTCTTTTATTTTCTTTTTACCATGGATTCTTTTTCAGTTTCAGCTTGTAGGCGCCGTAGTTTGTTAGCAGATGAATAGGTGGAGTAATCAGCAACACTGCCACCGCAAGTTGCCAACTAACCACTATAAAGGGCAATGCAAACACGAGGGCGCCCACCACGAAGTCAAGCTGATCTACCACGGGAAGCAACGCCCCAGGGGCAAGGTTTAACCGTCTTTTCACGAAAGCCCCTGCTAAGTCACCCAGTAGTGCACCCAAAGGTGTGGCAACCGCGAATAGCCAGGGGTAGCCGAACAGCAGGCAGTCTAATACGCCCACCATTGAGCCTATGGCTAAGCCTGCGAAGAAGCCTCGGAAGGTTTTGTGGGCGCCGAAGATGCGTTTGCCGTCGTAAAAGTTCTTTCCCAAGTCCATGGGTTTTTTTCCTTTGCCCAGAACGGGGGCGGCGTTTGCACAGTAGGCTGGGAAAATGAATTTTAATGCTTCAACGATTAAGGCTGCCAGTTCCATGCTTCAACTACTCTAAGTCGTGTATACCTGTTTGTGATATTCTCAAATAGCAGGTTGCTTCTTGAGGGTTACGGTTTTTTTCCAGAACCGCCTTGATTACCTGCGGGTTTTCCGTGGGTTTCAACGCCAAAACGTTGTCTGCCCAGAAACGTAGCACCCTAGTAGCAACTGGCGCCACGCCCACGAAGGTTTGGTTGAAAACAGCCGTAACTTGGCTAGTTATAACCACGGGGATGCGTCGGGTTTTTGCGGTCTGTGCCAGAATCGCCATTTGCCTGTTCAGTTCGCGGTTGACGGCAAAGGAGGCTTTGGGTTTGGTTGAGGTTTCGGCGATTTTTGCTCGGTAAAGCGAGTTGAACGTGTCGATGATGACTAAGCCGAAGTTTCGTTCGGTGTAATCTGACAGGTTATCCACAACAGCGGTTTGTTCAGCGAAGTTTTTGGGCTTCATCAGGATAATCTGTTCAGCGGATAGGCTGAATTCTTCTTGGGTGATTTGGCTGAGGCGTTCCGTGCTGAAAGTGTTGTCGCAGTCTATGAATAGGGTTTTAAGTTTCTGGCGGAGGGCACAGTTTGCGGCGCACTGGATGGCAAGGGTGGTTTTTCCTGTTTCAGGTTCGCCGTAAATCAGGGTTACGGTTTCGGCTGCGATTCCCCCCTCAAGACATCCATCAATACAACTGCTTCCAGTTGAAAGTCTTTCCGTCACGGTAATGCACGCTGAGAAGTACACGGTTGAAGCTAATAACTTGTATTGCTGATTAGGCGCCCTAAATCCGCGTTTAGTTGAGTTAAGTGTAGACAGAAGGTGCTGTTGAAAAGTCATGCGTTGTTGGCGTTACAGTGATGCTACGTTTCCTTTTTGTGTCCTTTGTTAATGGATGCGGGGAGGTTGTTTTTCTCTGTAGGTCGGTTTTCATATTTTTTTCTCCTGTCTAAGATTAAATCCTTTGACTATGAGCCACACGGCGAAAATCATTTCCTGCGCGGCTATGGGTAGAGCCAAAATTTCCATCGATGCAGGAAAAACGCCGAACATACGCAGAGGAACCGTGGACAGCCACAATGCGGCGCCAATTAGACCCAAGACGGATAGCCATCTAGGGATGAGTTTTGATTTATACAACAAGTAATTGAACACTAGGGCACCTATAGTGAACGGGAAGTCCAGCATCATAGAACCCCAGTCAAAGCCTGCCAGTACTAAAGCGCCTGAAGTTTGGAAAAATGATGCCGTTGAAGCGCCTGCCTTCACAAATTCTCGACTTAGAGACAGCAGTGACAGCAGACTGAGTACATTGACAGCGCTGAAGAAACCTTCAAAAATCCTCGCGCCAACGTATCCAAGAGCTAAACTTTCACTTTGCTTTTTCAAGACTGGAAACATCAAAATTGGGATGGCAACGATTGAAGCAGTCATAGCTAACAACAGCAGTATGCCCATTAACACTTGATTTTCGTTTGCAGCGACAGCGGCTAGGTAATCCGCATCATAGATGGACCCTATGAAAACAATGCTCAGCATGGGTGCAAGAGTTGCAATTATGAACAGCACTCCAAATAGTATCGCAGTTTTTCTGTTTGAATCCAAACTTTTCCCTCAGTTTTCCAAAAGGTCTGCTCTGTTTCCTTTAGCGCAACCCACAATTAATAAGCAATAAATGGCTAATTTGAAATACTTATAAGAATTTTGCGGTACGCAGCGGATGAGTAAAGAAAAAATTCACCGCAACAAAACAAGGCTATTCACGATACACACAGCAAACGACCTTGGCACATACCCTATACAACAGTGGATTTGGAGGTGAAAAGATGGATTTAGAAATGGTTAAGAAACTGTTAGGTTGGGATTCCCCGATTGGGGTAGGCGTATTTTTTGTATGCTCAGGACTCACCGCTTATTTTCTGACCCTTGCCCTACAGAATATAGTGAACCTGTAAGAGGGGCAAAAGTCTCCACCATTTTTCAGGTTTACGCTGCCGAACCTTTAAGGGCAAATTCAGCTACACGTTACTCAGCATGAAAGCAAGAGTTGCTGTGAGCACAGTCAACGGAAAAGCCTACTTTTTGATAGTAACTGAGCTCCACCGCCGCGGCATCCCATTTTTAAGCCTTCTTCCAGAAGAGGCTGTACCTGCGCAAATCAGGGTTGTAGTAACCACTGAGGAAGAGAAGCCTCGGGTAGAGCACCATAAAATTCTCGTTTACGACCTCTCTTCGGAGATTGATGTTTTAGGCAGCGAGGTAGTGAAGGTTCTTCAGGGAAAAGAAGTCTACGAAACCGTCGTCGTGGGCGTAGACCCAGGCGAAGTCACAGGTTTAGCCATGTTAGCTGATGGCGCCGTGATAGAAAACGAGAACTGCTTTAGCGTAAAAGAAACCTTAAACAGCATCCAAAACATCTTAAAAACCGTTGACGCCGAAAAAAGCAGCGTAACTGTGAAAGTCGGAAGTGGCGTACCAGTGTATAGGGCGCTTTTGGAGGCGTTGGATGAAGCGTTGCCGCCTGAGGTCACGTTGGAAATTGTTGGAGAAGCAGGAACAAACGGACGAGCCCGCGGAGTGAGACATGTTCGGGGACTCAGGCATATTATTTCAGCCATACGCATAGCTGAAAGAGCAGGATACGTTTATTCGCGGAGGAAAACCATCATTGAACGTTACAGTTGAGAAAGACAGAACTCTTCTAGTGGATGGCCCAGCCTCCGTGGCGCTTGCATCAGGAAAAGCGGAGGTTTTCGGTGCGCAGTTCAAAGCTTCAACGCAAATCAAAAACGCCGCAAGAATTGTTATCCGTGAAGGAAAACGTCTACCCTTTGCAGTTCAAGAAAAAGCGGAGTTTGTGCTCTCGCTTGGCGTGGGGGCAGGCGTAGAGGAAGTTGAAGGCAACACCATTCCCCAGTCATGGGTTTCTGCATACGAAAACCTGCGGGAAATCCACAAGAAACCTGCGGTTGCCTTAGTGGTTGGGAGGTCAGGCACGGGAAAAACCAGCTTCTGCACATACCTTGCCAACAAACTAACTGCCCAGAAATACACGGTGGCGGTTTTAGATGAAGACCTTGGGCAATCCGACATTGGAGCACCCTGCACCGTCGCCTACGCTTACGCAGCTAAGCCAGTGACGGATTTGTTTAGGCTTAAGCCTGCAAACTCTGCTTTTGTGGGTGCAAACTCGCCCAGAAGCGCCGTTGACAGAACCATCAAGGGCACAAAACATCTGAAGACAGAAATTTTTGCCGACCAACAAGCAGACTTCCTCATCGTAAACACGGACGGCTGGACAGACACCGCGGAGGCGGTAGAGTTCAAGGCGCACCTAGCAGAGGCAGTTGACGCCGACGAGGTTTTCTGTATGGAAAGCGGAGAGATGCCTTCTTTTTGCGCGGCGCTGGGTGATGCGTTGGCGGGTTTTCGGCAGGAACGAGTCGAATACGCCGTTGCGGTTAAGGAGCGGGACCCAGAGAAACGCCGTAAACTGCGTGAACTAGGTTACGCCAAGTACTTTGAGGGCGCCAGAGTCAAAGTTTACACTTTAAGTCACTTAACGGTGGAAGGCGAAGAAAGCGGCGAACTTATTCGGCAGCGGCAAGCTGAGGACCTGCTGGTTGGACTCTACGGTGAAGGCAGAGAGTTTCTGGGAATAGGAGTCATCCGAAGCGTAAACTACGAGCGGAGAGCCCTCAAAGTCTTCACGTCAGTGCAAAAAAAACCCGCCGTGGTTTCTTTTGGCAAGGTCAGGCTGGACGGAAACCTGCGCGAACTCCCGCAGAGAATCATCCGTGAAGAAGTCATTGACTGAAGAAACGCTGAAGTTCCTGCGTTAACGGACCATCTTTTGCAGGTAAGACTTTGAGGTCCCGTAGCACCCATGAAGGCAAGAAGCTTTTGCAGTAGTGACTGGCGAAACGGTGGTCTAAGAAGATGATGGCGCCTTTGTCTTCAAGGGTTCTCACGGGGCGACCTGCACACTGAGACGCCTTCTTCATGGCGGGAAGCAAGTAACCATATTCACGCCCATGCAAAGGAAACTGCTTCTCGTAGTACGAGATTTGGGCTTTCACCCGCGGCGTCGGCTCCGCATAGGGCACGCCGATTATTATGACGCTGTTCATTTGGTTGCCGGGGAAATCCACGCCCTCTGAGGTTCTTCCGCCCTGCACGCCCAAAAACACTGCGCCGCCCGTCAACGCGTGCTCCTTGAATTCTGAGACAAGTTTCTCGTTGGCTTTGCTGGTCATGCCTCGCCGCTCAAAAAACAGCGGTTTCTCCAATGCGTCCTGTAAGCCTTCCGCCATGAGACTTCGGGTTACCTCGTAGGAAGCGGTGAATATGCCTGTGTTTACGGGGGTGTTGCTGACGACTTCCTGTATGCGCCGAATGAAGGTTTGGTACATCGCGGAGGTTCGGCTCTCCATGGCGGTGGTTACGCCGCAGCAGACCACTGAAAGTATGTGTTCACGGGGAAACGGGGAGCAGGCGATGTGCTCTATGGTGTCGTGGGGCATTTTGGTTATCTTCGAGTATGCATCCAGCGGCTGCAACGTACCCGACATCACAACGTTAGCGTAGGTAGAAGAGAAAACGGGCATGGTCACCTTGGAGGGGTCCAACGCAACAACCGCCAGCTTGGCAGTCGGCGTATTCTCCCGCGTGAAGTACTTGCTGATTACGTGAATGTACGCCTCATCCTCCGCGGTCTCCGTCCACCGCATCAGAAACTCGCTCAACGCGTTAATGTAGCTACGCGGATGCTTACCCTCTGACAGCAACGTCTTTTTCACGGCGGCTCCGATTTCGCCCAGATGCTGATAGAAACTTCTCGGCGCCAACACCCCAGCTTTTTCTCGGACTTCATCCAGAAACAGCGGGGAAATCAGCTCTTCCTTTCGGATAGAAGCAGCTTTTTTCTCGGTTTCGCTGTAGAGCAAATGGGCAAAGGCTTCGGCGTCTTCGTAGCCGTAACGGGTTGCCTCCAACTCCGCCTGATGGATAGCAAAAAGGGACATGCTGCTGCTGGAAACATCTACGGCGGTTTCAGGCAGGTTATGGGCTTCGTCCACGATGAGAATGATTTTCTGCATTTGGGTGTCGAGGTTTTTGAGGAATGCCGCTCGGATGTCAGGGTCAAAAACGTACAGGTAACTGAGGGCGACGACGTTGACGTCGGAGAGGGCGGATTTGACCAGTTCGTAGGGGCATAGGTTCTTTTTCTTGCAGACGCGCATGATTTCAGAGGCTTTGTAGCTTTTGGTTGATATCATCTGCTGCAGCTTGAGGTAATCGTAGGTCTGCTTGTCTGCGCTTTTGTAGTAGGGGCAGGTGCCTTTCGACTTCATGAGCTCGCAGACCTCCATAAGCGACTTTGCGTCGTAGTGCTGACTGGAATCAAAGCGGTAAAGGCACATCTCGTTGCGTCCCCGCAGCGAAACCCCCGCTACAGGACGCCTTTTACTCACCGCCTTCAACTCTTCAATGACGCGTTCGTGCTGCCGATGCGTTCGCGCCACATACAGCACCTTCAAGTTCTTCTCCATCGCCACGGGCAAAACCGCAGAGAGCGCAGAGATGGTTTTTCCCAGTCCGTTGCTGCCTTCGATGAGGACGCTGCGCCGCTCCTTCACCGCCGAGTAAATGGTGCTTATGTACTGGTCTTGGTAGGGTCGAACAGACGCGTAGGGGAAGTAGTCGGCTACTTCTTTGGGCAGAGCAGTTGTCGTCATGGGCTACTCCACTTCCCGTTTGAAGGACAAAACGCGTTAACTGGGCACTGCCCGCATAGGGGTCTGGGTGCCTTGCAGGTTTTTCTTCCGTGCGTAATAAACAGCAGATGCACCGCCAAATAATCCGCAGCGTCAAAAAGAGCCTGCAAACTGCAACGAACCGCTTCGTAGTCTCCGTTTGGAGGCGCAAACCCGAGGCGTTTAGCCACGCGGTTCACATGCGTATCCACAGGAACAGTTGACTGCCTTGCGCTGAACAGCAAAACCACATCCGCGGTTTTCGGACCCACCCCCGGAAACTGCATGAGCGCCTCTCTTGCCTGCTCCAGCGGTAAATCCAAGAGGGGCTGCAGGGTGCCTTCGTACTTTTCGAGTACTATTCTTGAGGCGTGTTGAATTGCGGCTGCTTTGCTCTTGTACAAACCCGCAGTTTTGATGGCGCCTTCAATTTGATTCAGAGGGGCTTTCGCGAGGGCTTCGGGGCTGATTTCGAAGCTCTTCGACAGGGTTTCGAAGGCTCTGGCGGTGTTGCGGTCCGCTGTGTTCTGCGAAATTATAGTAACCACAAGCGTTTCAAAGGGTTCACGCCGCGACTTCGTCCAACTGGGCAAAGCTAGGGTTTGCTTGAGTATCTGCAGGACTGTTGCCGCTCTTTCTTTAGTCACGTTGCCGCTTACCCCTGTGAAAACGAGTTAGATAGTGAACCCCTCAGGCTATAAATAGCATCTGGACAAAAACCCAAAGAAGTCTGCGTACACAAAAAAGAGAGACTGTTGAAGAAAGAGTCAGCTAACCGGCTACTGCATGTGAAAAGATGAGGTACGCTGCGTTTAAAAGAGAATAAAAAATGGAAAAAGAGGGCTATTTTATTAGCCATATTCGGACGCGGACGTAGTTCCAGTAGGGGTCGCTGTCGCCGCGGTACACTGTTATGGTGTTTGACGTAAGGTTTGTCCATGCTAAGCCTACTTCGCCGTTTACTGTCGTCTTAAAGACCATTATCTTGGCAGAGTTTGTGAGTGCAGTGCCGACTATTGCGTAGCCGCCGTCGCTGGTCTGAATTATGGTGTTTCCTTCGTAGTATGTTGGGTACTCAACGCCCTCGTCTAGGTATGTTCCGTCGCCGAGTGTTTGGTTCCATAGCAGGGTTCCGTCAGCGTCAACTTTTGCCAAGAACATGTTTCCGTTGTAGGCGTCAGTGTAGGTTTCGTTTTCGTAGATTCTGATGGCTGATTCTACGGTGCCGCCGAACAGGTAGCTTCCGTCCGGTGTTTGCAGTATGCTGTTCACGTTGTAGCCATGTGACCTGTCGCCGAGGTATGTTTGATTCCACTGTGCCACGCCGTCTGCGTCGGTTTTGATTATGTAGGCTAGACCGTAATATTGTAGGTCGGGCAAAAGAATCTGCGTTGAAACGGCACCGATTATGTAGCCGCCATCACGGGTCTGCGCAACAACATGTGCATATGTGCCTGTGAAGACTTCGACGCCGTCGCCGAGTTCTCCCAGATATGTTTGGTTCCACAGCATGTTACCTTCAGGGTCTGTTTTTATGAGCATTGCAATTGCGTTGCCATCGATTGAATAGGTTGTTGCTGCAATCGCAAAGCCGCCGTCGCTGGTCTGAACAGCATAGTTTCCGTAATCGTCATCTGCTCCGCCGTATGTTTTGTTCCAGAGCATGTTGCCGTCGCCGTCCACCTTAACAAGGTAGATGTTCTCGTCGAGGAATGTCGTTTCGTTCGAAGCACTGGCTAGTATGGCGAAGTTGCCGTCGCTGGTCTGAACAATTGACATAGTATTGATGTTCTTTGTGCTGACAAAAGTCTTGTTCCACAGCAAGTTGCCGTCCGCATCGGTTCTAAGTATGTACATGTCTGAGCGGGTGCCATCGGGGAAGCCGTTTGTGTGACCTGCCACCATGAATCCGCCGTCGCTGGTCTGAACTAAAGCAAAGCCGCTGCAGTTTTGGTCACTACTAAAGGTTCTGCTCCACAGCAGGTTGCCGTATGTGTCTGTTTTCGCCAAATAGAGGCTGGAGTTCCCGACATGTGAACTGTTACTTATTGAGTATGTTCTGCCAGTGATTGCGTAGCCGTCGTCTGCAGTTTGGATAATGGCTCTGCCGGGAGTTATGCTGTCAAGAGGACCATAGGTTTTTTCGAAGCCTGCACTGCTAAACTTTGATAAACCAAGGTATGTGGCGTGCGGTGCACCGTCCGCGGTTTCCTTTCCTGTGATGTCGATGAGTAAGTTAGCGGTGTCATTCAAGTCATGAGTGAGGGTGTAGAATTCGCCTGTCAGGTCGCTTATGTCAATCCATCCGCTGTCATAGTCAGGCGTGTAGGGTCCTTGCGGTCCGGGAACACCTTGTATGCCCTGCGGTCCAGTAGCACCCGTAGCCCCAGTTGCTCCAGTTGCCCCTGTCGCTCCCGTTGCACCAGTCGCGCCTGTGGCGCCCGTTGCTCCTTGAGATCCAGTAGCACCCGTAGCCCCAGTTAGTCCAGTGTCTCCGGTATCCCCTTTAGGTCCTTGAGGTCCAGTTGCTCCAGTTGCACCTGTGGCTCCTGTTTGCCCTGCGGGTCCCGTTGCACCTTGAGATCCAGTAGCACCCGTAGCCCCAGTTAGTCCTTGGGGACCAAGGGAAAGTTGTGTTGATAGTCCCGCTGAGATAGCGCTTGCTGCGAGAATTGCGATAAGTATGCCTGCGAGAAAAACCTTTTTTGTTATTTCTGTTTTCTCCATCTTAGATTCCAATCCACGTTAAGTTTGCCTTTTAACGTCTGTTGCTTAAAAGAATTCTGAATTAGTGTTCAGTGACCGCCGTTTGCTTCTCTGAAAGCGTATCGAAAACGCGGGTGTTATTCAATGAAATTAACGATTTTGGGAGGATTCTTTTTGCCGCTATAGAATTCAGCGATTAACATGCTTTAACTTGTTTTTCTACGGAGCAAAGTTGTTATTGTAAAGTTTTTTTAGGCACCCTCAACCATAAACGAGCAACGCCAACGTCGGGAAGCGATGAAGATGGACCGCGCTAACGTAGTCAAAGAGGAAATCACCGAGCATGAAACCCGCTTTCTAGCCGTATATGTAGAGGCAAAAAACAGCTGCCTTATCCTGCTCAGCGAAAACGAAGACAAACTCGGCACCATGGCAATCGCCGTCCCCAAAACTAACGACCCGCGTGGTTTAGCCGCGTCGTCTTCGGTGCTGGTGGGTAACAAAAATGAGATTTCTGCCCGTATGTTCAGCGAGTATGTTGCTGCCAAAAAAGGAAAAATTGCCATGGTCTCGGTCTACCTGGACAAGTTCACGGAGATGCAGGCGCAGGCGTTCTTTAAACGGTTAATTGAGAAGGTCTTAGGCGGAGAAAAAGAGAAAAACACCGAAAAAATCTAGCATCCACTGAAAATAGCCTACGGGGAAGCAGAACTGATTAGGAAACTTTCATCCCGCGAATTCAGCGCCATCTTAGACGTAGTTAACAATGCTGCTCAAGTCTACAAGGGTGTTATTCCACAGGACTGCTGGAAAGAGCCCTACATGCCCGAAAAGGAACTTGCCGAGGAAATCGAGTCAGGCGTGGAGTTCTACGGTTACTTCGAAGGGGGCATGTTGCTGGGCGTCATGGGAATTCAGTACGTCAAAGATGTTATTCTGATTAGGCACGCCTACGTCCTTGCAGGTCACCAGCGGAAGGGCATCGGCGAAAAACTGCTCCGCTACCTCCTTACCTTAGCAGGGACACAACGGGAGATTCTGGTGGGAACGTGGACGACTGCTTGGTGGGCACTACGGTTCTACGAGAAACACGGCTTCAAACTCATGCCAAACGAAAGCCAAAGCCTACTACGCCAGTACTGGACCATACCCCAAAGGCAAGCCGAAACTTCGGTTGTTCTAAAACTGGAAAAACAAACCACACACAACACACAGAGTTAGCCCCAAAACAAGCTCTGCGGAGTTCGCTGCCAGCAACCAACAACATTTTTGGAGCCTACAGCTAACCACTGCGGAAACCGAGAATAAGAGAGATCCGAAGGGAGGAACCACAGACCTATTTGGCGGCTAATATTGTCTCAAAAAAATCTATAGGGGGAGGTCGCTATTGGCAAATTCCGCAGCCAAAAAACAGCTTCAATTGACAGTATACGTTGGGCCTCACGCTTTAAGAATATCCAAGTGCACTTACCCTTAGGCGTGAAGACATGAAGCAAACTGAAGTCTACAAAGTTAACCCAGACAACCCAGAAAGCGACAGGATAGAAGCAGCTGCAGCCATCATCAAGGCGGGTGGGCTGGTGGCTTTCCCAACGGAGACGGTTTACGGGTTAGGCGCCGACGCCCTCAACGCCGACGCCGTTTTGGCGATGTTTGCCGCCAAGAAACGCCCTTTGGATAACCCGCCGATAGTCCACGTTTCAGACGCCGCGGGCGTTTACAAGCTGGCAGAAGAGGTTTCTTCGAAGGCACAGTTGCTGATGAAACAGTTTTGGCCAGGTCCTTTAACGCTGGTTTTCAAGCGGAGCGCCAACGTGCCTGAGGTGACCACGGCGGGTTTAGGCACAGTTGCCGTACGAATGCCCCGCCACAAAGTCGCGTTGGCGCTGATTCAGGCGTGCGGATGTCCTGTGGCGGCGCCCAGCGCAAACTTAGCAGGCAAACCCAGCCCCACTACGGCACAGCATGTCTTTGACGACTTGAACGGTCACATAGACGCCATCTTAGACGGGGGACCCACATGCATAGGCGTGGAGTCAACGGTTCTGGATGTCACAGTGGAGCCTCCGATGGTTCTGCGTCCCGGGGGAACATCAGTTGAAGCCCTCCAGAAAGCCATCGGAGACGTTCAGCTGCACCCCTTCATCACAACGCAGAAGGAGCTCAATTCAGAGAAGGCGCGGTCTCCAGGCATGAAGTACAGGCATTACGCGCCAAAAGCCCAGCTTATTCTTGTGGAGGGTATGGTTACTGCGGTTATGGGCAAGATAAAGGAGCTTATCAGCGCCTGCTGGATGGCGGATAAGCGGGTCGGGGTTCTGGCAACAGACGAGACAGCGTGGGCGTACGAGGCGGACGTGGTGAAGTCTCTGGGAAGCCGCCGCAACGTTGACACCATGGCGCCAAACCTGTTTAGGCTACTGCGGGAATTCGACGAGGAAAACATAGATTTCATCCTAGCCGAAGGCGTACCCACCGAAGGCTTAGGCTTAGCAGTCATGAACAGACTTCGGAAGGCATCAGGATACAACATCATCAGGGTACCCTGAAGCGTGGAAAAATTTATATTCTGAGGGCTTATTGTTCCGTTTAGCATTTAACAATTGTAAGAAAGGTAAAACTGGTGAAAAATGATATGTCTCAAGGTGGAACAGTTCCAGTTCTTGTATTAAAAGAAGGCACCGGTAGGTCAACCGGTCGCGAAGCACAGAAAAACAACATAATGGCTGCAAAAATCGTGGCTGAAACCGTGAAGAGCACTTTGGGTCCATGCGGCATGGATAAGATGCTGGTGACTAGCTTTGGAGATGTCGCCATCACGAACGACGGCGCGACCATTATGAAAGAGCTTGATGTTCAGCATCCAGCGGCTAAGATGCTTGTAGAGGTTGCCAAGGCGCAGGACAACGAAGTCGGTGATGGAACAACAACCGCCGTGGTTTTAGCAGGTGAATTGCTCGCTAAAGCAGAAACCCTTCTGGATAAGAACGTGCATCCAACCGTTATCATTGAAGGATTCAAGAAAGCCAGCGAGAAAGCACAGGAAATTCTGGACAAGGTAGCTTTCCCCGTGAAGTTGTCCGACGAGAAAACCCTGCGGGATGTAGCAATTACTTCTCTGTCAAGCAAGGGCATCTCCAACGCCAAAGAGCTTTTTGCCAAGATGGCTGTGGACGCCGTGAAGCAGGTCGCGGAGGAAACCGACGGCAAAACAAAAGCCGACATAGACCTCATTAAAATCGTCAAGAAACACGGCAAAAGCCTAGAAGAAACCGAGCTCGTCAAGGGCATGGTCATCGACAAACAGGTTGCAAACCCCCAGATGCCCAAGCTGGTTGACAACGCAAAAATCGCACTCCTCAACGCTAAACTTGAAATCGAGAAAACCGAGTTCGACGCCAAAATCAACATCGAAAGCCCCGACCAGATGAAGTCTTTCTTGGACGAGGAAGAACGCATGCTTAAAGGCATGAGCGACACCATCGTCAAAGCTGGAGCAAACGTGCTTTTCTGCGAGAAAGGCATAGACGACATGGCTCTGCACTTCCTTGGTCGAGCAGGCATATTAACAGTGAAAAGCGTGAGCAGCAGCGACATGGAGAAACTTGCACGCGCCACAGGCGGCAAAATCCTCTCCAACATCAAAGACCTACACGCCGACGCCTTGGGTAAAGCCAAGAAGGTGGAAGAGGTCAAAATCGGCGATGACAAACTCATCTACATACGCGACTGCAAGAACCCCAAAGCCGTAACCGTAGTCATCCGAGGCGGCAGTGACCACGTCGTAGACGAAGCCGAACGCAGCCTCCATGACGCACTGTGCGTTATACGCAACGTTGTGGAAGACGGCAAAATCGTCGCTGGCGGCGGCGCACCCGAAGCAGAACTCGCCAAGAACCTACGCGCATTCGCCGTTAAAGTCGGCGGAAGAGAGCAGCTAGCTGTTGAAGCCTTCGCTGAAGCAGTAGAAGCAATCCCGTTGACGCTGGCAGAAAACGCAGGCTTAGACCCCATCGACATCATGGTAGCGCTACGCGCGAAACATGAAGCGGCAGAAGGCAAAACCTTCGGCATCGACGTAACCACAGGAAAAATCGTGGACATGTGCGGTCTGCTGATTCTGGAACCCCTACGCGTAAAGCAGCAAGTCATCAAGTCAGCCACTGAAGCCACAAACATGATACTGAAAATCGACGACCTCATCAGCATCAAAGGCACAGGCGGCGCACCACCAATGCCCCCAGGAGGCATGGGCGGAATGGGCGGTATGGGTGGCATGGGCGGCATGCCTGGTATGGGTGGAATGCCCTACTAAAAGCCCCAACTTTCTTTTTCTTTATTTATTTTTGTTTTAGCTTCTTTGGCTGTTTTGCACCAGTTTTATATCTCTGAGCTTCCAAGGTAGTTTCTGTTAGAGAAGTTCTGAGGGGAAACGCATGAAGCATGTAAAGATTTCCGCGTTTGACTGCCCAAGCGCGTGGTTTCAGGCTTTAAGCAGCATCTGGCGCGAAGGCGACGTTTTCAAAGTGGGCTTCGGCTCCGAAGAAACTGAAACCAAGAAGCTGAACTTGTCCATCGAGATTGCGCATCCTGAGAACCGCCCGTTGGTCAGCGATAAGGCACCCTGCGACGTGAAGTATGTACAAGGGTACGCTCTGGAATACCTTTGGTGCGGCGAAAAGCAGGATGAAACCTACACGTATGGTAGCCGCCTTAATCACCCTGTTAACCAGATTGAGGAAGCCGTGGAGCGGTACTTAGAAGAGCAGCGGGACAGGCAAGTCACCATGGTCATCAGGCTGCCCGAGGACATAAAGAAGTTTGATGAGCACCACAGAAAATCGGAGCCGCCCTGCCTAAGCCTCATAGACACCGAAATCCTCAACGGCAAAATGCACCTCACCTGCTACTTCCGCAGCTGGGACGCCTACGCAGGACTACCAGCCAACATCGCGGGGCTACAGCTGTTTAATGAGGCGTTCGTGAAGGAAATCAACAGCCACGGCGACCTCAACTTAGAAACGGGCAAGCTGATTTTCCACAGCAAAAACTGCCACATCTACCAGCGTCAGTACAAGCTTGTGGAGGAGCTTCTATCACCCAAAACCCCGCGCGAATCGGCAAGAATGGCACAGCAAATGCGGGATAATTTGAAAGAAGAACAGCAAAAATAACCTTGTACCTACACAGGCTTTCTTGATGAATAAGGTGGCGGGAAAAGGTTAGCTAACTGACGTTCATGAGGAAAAAACCGCGGGAGGCTGCACTTTCCTTCAGTTAGATCCTCTGCCCGCCGAACTGCTTGGTTGGTGGCTTCAGGACAAAGGTTACTCAAAACTGGTAAACTCAGAAAACCTAATAACCGTTTGTGGCTACGACAACGAAACAACAGCAAAGGTTTCAGCCGTTTTTGAGCCGTGGAAAGCAGGTGCGTGTGGATTGCGGGGTTACCAGAAGCATGGGATATAGTCTCTGATGCGGAAGGGTACGCCCAGTCCGTCGGCGACTGCCTTAACTTTTTGGATGTCGACTTCGGGCATCCTGACCGCTGAAACCTCCACTTCGAGCCCTGCCGCCTTGGCTGCCAAAACGAAATCTAGAATCGCTGTGTAGGCGCCGTTGAAGTTGGGTCGGCAGTTGTCGCGGTAGGTTTCTTCGTTGTGGCCGTTTAGGCTGACGCTGACTCTGCTTACGCCTGCAGCATGAAGTTCTTGGGCTACGTTTCTGCCTTTGTTGAGCACGTTGCCGTGGCCGTTTGTGTCTAGCCGAATCGGAATCGTTGGGTAATGAGCTTTAATCCATTTTGCCACATCAAGCAACAAGTCAAGCCTTGCGGTGGGTTCGCCAAACCCGCAGAAAACCACTTCGCTCCAGCGCCTGTTAGGCAGGGTTTTTTCCAGTTCGGCAACCACTTCTGCAAAGTTGGGTTCCTGTGTGTGTTTAAGGTTGAAGCCGCCCACGCCTTGCTTGTAGTTGCGAAAGCAGAACCAGCAGTTGTTTGAGCACTGGTTGGTTATGTTGAGGTATAGGCTGTTGTCTAACCAGTAGGCGACTGCGGGTTTCTGGAGTGCCACGCTGTTTTCTTCCTGTGGTTGTTTGGGTTAAGGAGGGCGGCGGGGGTTAAAAGGCGTTTTTCCTATATACTCTATAGATTCTATATTGACAAACCCTTTAACTCATCAACGCCTCTTACTGGATGAAGCGAGAAAGTAATGAAAAAGACGCCTCTGTTTGAGTACGAGGTTCCCACCTACCGAAAACGCCCCACAAAATGGGTTGAAATCGACCCCGCAAAGTAGACGGGAACACTAAAGCCGCAACATATTGTTCTCTAAAGAAAAAGAGCATAAACCCTCTACGTTCAGACCAACAACATAAAGGCTGAAAACCCGTTTAAAGTTAAAGAATCTTTTCTCCTTTCTCCCGCCTCTCTGTATCCAGACATTTGATATTTAATTTTTTCCGTGGCGTTTCAGGTTCCGTCAGGGTCTTCTGAGACTTCTTTTAACGCAGAAAACTGCAACCAGCGAGGAGACCATGAAAAGCAGCGCCGCAGTCCACGCGGGGAACTCGGGCACGACTATGCCGCTTAGAATAAAGGCTAAATCACCGTTAAGCGGTTTATCATAGACGGATACGATGTTGAAAGTTACGGTTTCGCCCAGCGCTGTTAGGGTGCTGTTGTAGTTTTTGGGGCTCCAGTCGCCGCTGTATCCTGTGGTGTAAAGTTTTAGCTCTGACTCGTTCGTCGGCAACTGCACCGTGAAGTAGGCTGTTGAGGTGGGACTCAAGGCGGAGAGGTAGGGGCTGATGTTCAGGTCATAGAGGAACGTGTAGGAGCCGTTTATGACCTGCAGGGGGTGCTCGTAGTGGATTTCCAGCAGAAAATCCGCCGCTGAGGGGTTTACGGTGCAGTAAATCATTTCCCAGTTGCCTATGTCGGTTGGGTGCCGCGCGGCGGGGTCGATGGTGCTGTAGTTTTCCCACGGCAACTCGGCTCCATCGAGTTTTATGTGAATGTTTATGGTTTCAGGCGGCATCGGATAAACCATGGGCAGCACGATTGGCTCAGGCGACAAATGCATAGGGTAGACGCCGTCGATTATCGCCCACAACGTGCCGTTGACGCTGGTTATGGTGTAGTTGAGGTATTCCTCAGGCATAAAAAGAAGCGGGTTTTCTGTTGCGGGCAACTCGGTGGAAGCAGGCGAACTAAGCGGGTAGTGATCCACATTTAAGGCATCTATCACGTACGTGCCGTTGGCGTCGCCACGGTCGCTCCAGTAGTTTCCCTGATTGTTCTTATCCCAGAAATTCGTCGCTAAACCAACAAGGACGCCGTCGGGCTCTATTGTTTCGCCGTTGGCTACTTGTTTTTGGTTGTCCACGAAGTTGTTGAGGTAGATTTCAGTGTTGTTTGAGTTGAAAATGTAGATGCCGATTGCGCTGTTGGCTATGTGGTTTTGGGTGATGGTGCCGTATTTGGAGTCGGCGCTGATGTTGATGTTGCTTTCGGTGTTGCCCACCAGTTGGTTTCCTGCTATGGTGTTGTTGGTGCAGGCTGTGCCGCTGAGGCGGATGCCGCAGTTGTTGTGTGAAATGTTGTTGCGTTCTATCGTGTCGTAGGCGCATCCCCGTAGGATAATGCCTGTGCCGCTGTTGCTGGTTATGTTGTTTCCAATTATGCTGTTACCGTCATTTGTGTTGCTATAGTTGCCTGGGAACTCGCACCAGATTCCGTTGCCGTTTTTGGTGATGTTGTTTTCTTCTATGCGGTTGAAGTCGCAGCAAGCGTACAGGAGAATGGCTGTTTGGCTGTTTGCGGTTATCTGGTTTTTGCTGATGAGGTTGTTTTGGGCGTAGTTAAGTGCGAGCCCAAGCTCCGTGCTCGCTATGGTGGTAGCGGTGATGGTGTTACCTGAGGATTGCTCGACATCGATGCCTGTGCGGAAATTTGTGATGACAAAATTTTTGACGGTGACCCCGCCCGAGCAGTTAAAAAATATACCTTTGCCGCTGCTGTTCCCCTGCAGGGTGTAGCCCGCGCCATCGAGAATTATGTTGGCTTTTTGGATTTCCAAAGTGTAGTTGTGAATGTTTCCTGTTAAGGTGTAGACGTTTCCTGCCTGTTGAATCGGCAGGGTCTGTGGTTCTATGCTTCCGTCACTTCTGATGTAGGCATGGGGGAGTTCGGGAGGAGGCGGCAGAAAATTCGCCGCTGCTAAATCAGCTTGCTGCATCACGGTTGCTAAAGAAAGAAAAACAACAAAAAGAAAAGCCGCTTGTGCATATCGTTTCTTACGCATACTAGATTGTTTCCCCCGCTGTTTTCGGTTGGTTTTCGTTGCTGGAACGTTTCTTGAGCATAAAAGCGGCAGTGGCTATCGAGAAAACTGCAACAGACGCCGTCACTAAATACAAGTATTCAGCCAACGATGATGTATTCGAGTTTTGGGGTTCGGGTGTCTCGGATGTTTCTGGCGAGGGAGTGCCTTCTGGTTTGGGTGTGTTTGTGGGGGGTTGTTGGGTCTGTTGAGGAGTGGCGGTTGTGTTTGGTGTTTCAGAGGGCGTAGAGGTGGCGTCTGGTGAAGGATACTCATTGAGGTCAATTGGGGTTGGTGGAGGAAGCGTAATATGTAGATTGGCTACCTCGGCGAGGTTGGGCTGTTCAATGGGCTCCAACAGTGGGTGGTGGTCTATGTTCACTGAATTCAAAAGGTAGCCTCGGGTGCCTGTTCCCGTGTTCCCGTTTTCTGTGGCCTGCGGATATCTCGTCAGGTAGTCGTTCCAGTAGTTGCCTTTTTCTCCGTCGTCCCACCAGTTGAATGGAGCGCCTGAATGGTAAATTGCTTTTTCGCTGACATACCCCAACCAAAGATCGCTTCCACACACAAGGTTGTTTTGGACAAAGCGGTTGTTTCCTATGCCTATGCTGCTGTAGCAGTTAATAGGGAACATCATTAGGCTTTCAAAGTGGTTTTTTGTCACGTTGTTGTAACCTGAATCAAACATACCCAGCGGCGTAGAAGCGTTTTCAGCGCGGTTTTCAGTTATTGTGCTGTACCAGCAGCTCACGAGGTTAATGGCGTTTCTGCTGTTGATTAAGTAATTATTCTGGATTAGACTGAAACTGGATTCTTTGAGGTAAATACCGTCTTCATCAGAACTGAACTTATTTCCGAATATAACGGTCTGGTTTGACCGCGTGGCGTTTAATGCAATTTGGTTGCCTGTTAGCTCGTTTCTTGAGATGGTGTTGTTGCTGGAGTCCAGCAGATAAATGCCCACATCATTATTTGTTATCACATTGTTGGTTATTGTTGAGTTGGTGGTTGCCACGAGGAATATGCCCTGTACGCGACCTGTCACGTCGAGGTTTTCGATTGTGATGTTGGAGCAGTTGAATAGCACCACGTATCCAATATATGTCGGTACGGTCCGGTTGTGCTGGTTAATCCAGAAGCATATGGGCTTGCCGTTGGCTGTGTTGGAGTAATCGAATTCTTTTATGAATCCGCTTTCGAAATTAACATCTAGTCCGTTGTTGCTCAGCTGGTTTCCTGTGAACTTGTTGCCGAAAGAAAACACCTGAATGCCATATGCGTTGTCTGATAGGGTGTTGTTTGCGAAGGAATTTTCGGTTGACTCATAAGCGGCTATGCCTACGCTGTTGTGGGCTATGGTGTTTCCTGTTATCTGCGTGTTGTTTGTCGAAACAAAAAGCAGCCCGTGCCTGTTGCCTGTTAGGTTTAGGTTCTCAACTTTGATGTTGGCGCAGTTTATGAGCGCAACAAATCCACAGCCGTAGGGGACTGTTTTGTCTTGTTGGTTGACCCAGTAGCAGACTGACTTGGCGTCAACAGTGTTTGACATGTCAATGTCGTTTGCATAGTCGGATAGCCCCGTTATTCTTTCAAGGTTGATGTCGAAGCCTAATCCGTTGCCGCTGCGAATCCTGTTTTGCCTCAGGGTGTTGTTTCCGCTGCTGAGGGAGATGCCGTATCCGCCTTCGTCTTCCACCGTTATGGTGTTGCTTAGAATTGAGTTATTAAGCGACCCGTCAGATATCAAGATGCCACAGTGGGCGCTTTCCATGTTGTTGCCGCTTATGATGTTGCTGCAGGAGCCATTTAACTGGATATCCTGTTGATTGCTGTTTAGCGAATTGGAAATTACACTGCTGTTACGGGAGTTGGTAAGATAGATTCCCGTTCTGAAATTGTTAATCACTAAGTTTTGGACGGTTACGTTGATTCTGCCATTCAGAACTATACCCGTGTTGGGTGCCCAAATGCTGTCTCGCAGCAAAGTGAAACCAGCGCCGTCGATTACAACGTTATTGCGCTGCACTTCAATACTAAAATTCCCGATGTTACCCGTTAAAGTGTAGATGTCGCCGTTGCGGATTACAGACGCATTTGACGGCTCTATTTTGCCGTCAGGTGTAATGTAGATGGTTCCAACGGTTCCAGGTTCAGGTGGGGGCTCCACAAAATTTGCATTGACCTGACTCACTAAGGGCATACCAGAGCCAACTAAGAAAAACGCCAGAATACACACGATTGCAACTTGCCTTTTGACCATTTGCCATCCGCATTAAAACTCTGATTTTTTAGTGATAAATGGGTTTTTGTCAGGATTTCTTGACTAAACGGCTGCAAGCGGCTAAATTTTTAGTCAAAATTTCTTGACTAACCCGTTTTAACCCTAAAAGAGTGGCTTAAGCGCTACACAACAAGTATAAAAGGTCAAAGCGGATAGGAATAAGACAGCGTTCTCCAAACAACAACCAAGTTTTGAAGAAGGAATTCTATGAGCGAAAAAACAACAAACACCGCCTCCCGCATCGAAGTGGCTACTTTGGGCGGCGGCTGCTTCTGGTGCATCGAAGCTGTTTTCCAGCTTATCCGAGGCGTCGAAAAAGTGGAACCAGGCTACGCTGGCGGTGACTTGCCAAACCCGTCGTACGAGCAGGTCTCCACAGGCAGAACGGGACACGTAGAAGTCGCAAACGTAACCTTTGACCCCGACGCCGTCAGCTTCCGCGAGATTCTGGAGATTTTCTTTGGCAACCATGACCCCACCCAGCTAAACAGGCAAGGCGCAGATGTGGGTACACAGTATCGTAGCGTCATATTCTACCGTTCAGAGAAACAGAAAACCACAGCCCAGCAGCTAATCGAGGAGTTAACCGCAGAGGAAGCCTACGGCAAACCCATAGTAACCGCCGTGGAGCCGCTCAAAGCATTCTACCCCGCCGAAACCTACCACAAAGACTACTTCAAAAACCACCCAAAAGAACCATACTGCCAAGCCGTCATCGCACCCAAAATCGCAAAACTACAAAAAACGTTTCTCTCAAAACTCAAAGCACCATAACCAAACCAAAAAAGCCCTGCATCCGCTGCCAACGCCAAAAAGAAACATCCGTTTCACCATTTTCCCCCAAAAACATCCATTTACAGCCATTTTTACACGCAACAAAAGCCCAAAATGCAACCAGAAGCAAAAAAGCAACCCAAACCAAACCCCGCAGAAAACGAGGGGGGATAGACTGTGCGGAGCAGCAGAAAGAAAACGTTTTCGCGGTAGAAAATCAGACTTGCCTCTTGCGATATCCTTTTTTATGTGATTTCCGCTAATGGCATGTGTGCGTGAGCAGTTTTGTCTAAACTTCGGGGATTCCAAAAACTAACGTTCACCTATGAAGCCTTAAAAACCTGGTTTGAAGCTCTGCAGATTAAGCCCTGCAGAGCCATAACTATCCCGTTAACAGAAGCATACAACAGGGTGCTAGCCGAAAATGCAGTTGCCGATGAGGACCTGCCAAGGTTTAACCGAAGCGCAGTTGACGGCTACGCTGTCCGAGCAGAAGACACCACGGGGGCATCCCAGCAGAAACCCCTGCTTTTCCGCTTAACTGAAGAAGATGAACTCACCGACACCGCACATCGCCAAGCCAAACAGGTTTGGACAGGACACCCCATCCCCAAAGGCTCAAACGCCGTGGTCATGCTGGAAAACACCAAGCAGGTAGACCCGAAAATCGAAGTTTGGAAGCAAGCAGCACCATTCGACAACGTTGCACGTGAAGGCGAAGACATCAAAAAAGGCGAAGTCGCCGTGGAAGCGGGAACACGCCTCAAACCGCATCACCTCGCGTTGCTAAATGCCCTAGGAAAAAGCGAGATTGAAGTTGTAGAGAAACCCAAAATCGCCATCTTAGCCACAGGAAACGAACTTGCCAAAGTAAACGAGGAACGAAACGAAAAACAAATCTGGGAATCCAACCGCATCCTGCTCACGGCAATGTGCTGCGAACTCGACGCTGAACCCCTCGATTTAGGCTTAGTAAAAGATGACGTAAACGAAATCTCCGAAGCCATCACATTAGGACTCAAAGTCGCCGATGCAGTCATAACCAGCGGTGGAACCAGCGTTGGCGGATTAGACCTTGTCCCTGAAGCCGTAAACAAAGTCGGCAAACCAGGCATACTCGTCCACGGCATCGCCCTTCGACCAGCCATGCCCACCGCACTCGCAGCGCTGGAAGGCAAACCTGTCATGGTTCTCAGCGGAAACCCAGTTGCCGCAATCACAGGCTTTGAAGTCTTCGCCAGACCCCTAATCTGCAAGCTTTTAGGTTTAAAGAAAGAGGAGCCAAGACCCACCGTGCAAGCCACCATGACCAGAAAAATCGCCACAGCACTGGGCAGGAAAAACTTTGTGCGTGTCCGAGTCACCCAGAAAAACGGCGAGTTCCAAGCCGAACCAGTCAGCGCGAAAGGTTCAGGAAACCTCAGCACCATGACCAAAGCAAACGGCTACATTATTGTTCCCGAAAACCGCGAAGGCTTAGCAGAAAAAGAAAAAGTCACAGTGAACCTGTTCGGCGACGCGGAGATGTAAACCTGAAATGTTTAGGAAACTAGCCACATTCGAAGAAGCCAAACAGCTCATCTGGCAAACCCTGCAGCCTAAACCGCTGGGCACCGAACAGATTCCCCTTCTGGAAGCCCACAACCGAGTTCTCGCCCAAGACGCAACCAGCACACTAGACATTCCGCCGTTTAGCCGCTCAACCGTCGACGGCTACGCAGTGAAAGCTCAAGACACGTTTGGCGCCGACGAAAACCAGCCTGTACAACTAAAAGTCTGCGGATTAGTAAGCATAGGCGAACCACCTATGGTTAAGGTGGAAAAGGGGGAAGCTGCAGAAATCGTCACGGGTGCACCAATTCCAGAAGGCGCAGACGCAGTGGTCATGGTTGAAGACACCCAAAGGGAAGACATGGAACTCACAGTTTACGGCAGCGTAACCCAAAACGAAAACGTCATGAAAAAAGGCACCGACATCAAACAAGGCGAAACCGTACTGCAGGCAGGCAGAGTTCTGGGCAGCCGCGAAGTCGGCGTCTTAGCCGCAGTGGGCAACGCACAAGTAAAAGTCCACGTAGCACCCACGGCAGCGGTTCTCTCCACAGGCGGAGAAGTCACCGAACCAGGCAAACCGTTGCCGTCAGGAAAAATCTACGACATCAACGCCTACAGCTTATGCACAGCAGTTTGGGAAAGCGGCGGAAAACCCATTTACCAAGGCGTAGTCCCCGACGAAAAAGAACCCCTACGGCAAGCGTTAAAGCAGGCTTTGGCTTCAGCAGACATGGTTTTAACTTCAGGCGGAGTTTCCGTGGGACCCAAAGACATCATCCCCGCAACAGTAGATTCGCTTGGGGAACCAGGAGTTTTCCTTTCAGGCGTAGCAGTAAAACCTGGAAAACCCACAACCGTAGCGTTAATTGGAGAAAAACCAGTCTTTTCGTTTCCAGGTCACCCAACTTCAGCACTGCTCAATTTCATCCTCCTAGCAAGACCCATAATCCAAGTTATGGCGGGCAAGCAGCCCACAGAGATGCCTTCCATTTCGGCGGTTGCAGACCGCAGAATGTTCTCAGCCAAAGGCAGACGCACGTTTGTCACGGTTAGGCTGGTTTTGGACACAGAAAAAGGGCTGGTTGCGGAGCCTGTGGAGTCAGGTGCTTCAGGTGCCATAACGACTTTGGCGAAGGCGGACGGGTTTGTGGAGATTCCTGCTAACGAGCAGTTTGTTGATGCAGGAGAAAAAGTCAGGGTTTGCCTTTTCAGGGAAGGCACGTAAAAAGTTGGGTTTTAGGCTTCTCTGGATTTCCGCACCACAATAAGGGTGAAGATCCAAGTGAGCACTGCATATGCAATCATGCCTGCGGATGTAACGGCGTCAGTGGCTGAAACGTAGTAAAGCGTGTAGAGCGTGAAGGTTGTGGCGACAAAGAACAACGCAGACACTAGCCAAGTTGCCCATTTCCGCTGCATAAGCAAACCGTACGCAGCTATGACACTTGTGATTCCCAATAATCCAATGTGGGGTGGAAATCCGCTGAAGGGCAACAGGACAAGCAGAACTATGCCGACTACACCGTAGAAGGCAATGCTTGCCAAAGACATGACGGAATGATTTTTGAATTTGGATGCAATTTGCACTTGTTTTCGCCTTTAACCAATATGCATTGGGGCATGTACTAATAAATTTAATGTTTCAGCTACCACTTAGGCGGGGCAAAAAGGTTTAGGGCAGCAAGCCGTTGAATAACAAAGTCAAGAGGAGTAGGAAAAACGTGAGCTACATTGAGCTTTACTGTTCGCAACGCAACGTTTTGGGCGGCATACAGAAGCCGTTTGAAAAAGCGCGATACGTAGTTTTCGGCGTGCCCTTCGACGCCACAAGCAGCTACCGCACGGGAGCCAGATTCATGCCTGCAGCGGTTCGGGAAGCCTCCCTAAATATAGAAACGTACAGTTTCCGCTCAGGCACAGACGCAGAGAATCTGTTGCTGCACGACGCTGGAGATGTGGATACCCCTGCCGATGCAGAAAAAACACTGGAGATGTGCGGCTTGGTTTCCGCGGACATTTTCGCTGCGGGCAAGGTGCCGGTTGCCATCGGGGGAGAACACACAATCACGCTGGGAATTCTGAAAGGCTTAGGCAAAAAAGCCCAGAAAACCGCTGTGGTCAGCTTCGATGCGCATCTGGATTTGCGCGGCGAATTCTTGGGGCTACCGCTTAGCCACACAACGTTTATGCGGCGAATCAGCGAGGAAGTTAAGCCAGCTAAAATATTTGAAGTCGGCACAAGGGCTGTTTGCCAAGAGGAGCTAGAGTACGCCAAAGAAGCGGGAGTAGAGTTTTTTTCGACGCAGCAAATCAGACGAGAGGGAACCCAGAAATTCGCGGAGCAACTCAAAACTAAACTTGAGGCTTTTGAGAACGTGTACTTATCCGTGGACATGGATGTGTTGGACCCTGCTTTTGCGCCTGCAGTTCAGAATCCAGAAGCAGACGGAATCAGCACAGGAGATTTGCTGGATGTTGTTTGTGCGGTTTGTGATAAGCGGGTTGTCGGCTTTGACGTGGTGGAGGTTGCGCCAGTTTACGACCAAGGAACATCGGCGGTTGCCGCTGCAAAAATCGCGTTGGAGATGCTTTGCCAAATCGACAAAGCTTCAGAAAATTAAGGGTACGCGTGCCTGTAAACAGCAACAACTCCTCTCAGTTAGAGCCTCATTTCTGGATGAACGCCACCTGCACCAGAGGCAAGATTTGCAGACCATTCAGAAAACCATCTAATATTTGTTTGAATCACCATTTTTTGGGAAAAACGGTTTTTTGTCTGAGAAAAAGTGTGGTTAAAAAGCTTTGCGCAAGTCTTAAAACTTAATTCACTTGAATAGTGTTCCAATTCGGAACTTGAACTCTGGGAAGAAAGGGAGAAGGAAACGGTAAATGAAAATAAGCAAAACACTACTGCTGATTCTATACATAGAACTCATAGTTATATGCCTGTTTGGCGCTTTCCGATTCATCAACCCGCAGTCAACAATAACGCTGCTAATGTTCAATTTCTTGTTTGCCTCACTCACCTTCCAGTTGAAGGGGTCATTTCACAGAAAGATGGGGTTGCTATCCGCAGGCAACATTGTGGGATTATTCTGGAACTTCGTTTTCTTCTGCTTCTCCTTAGAAGGCACAATGCTGTTTGGCAAAACCTTCGTTGTCGCCTACACCATAATTTACCCCATCTTGAATCTTCTATGGGTTGTGCCCTTCTGGTCGCTAAGCCTGAGTTTTCTACCAAAATTCCAAAATTCACCCGCGAAATCCGGATGTGCTACCTAAATGATTGGGATATTGGAAGCGTTTTTCGTTTTCCTAACAGGTCTTATGATAGTATTTTTGGTTAGACACTACATTTTCACGTTGACGGTGCTACGGCGCGCAAGAAAAGCCCAAGTCAAAGTTCAATACGGCAAGTCAGACTATGAACCTACAGTAACTATTCTGGTCCCAGCGCGAAACGAAGAGAACGTACTAGGCAGACTACTCCAACGGTTAACAGAGGTGACTTATCCCAAAAACAAAATGCAAATCATAGTCATAGACGACGCATCCACAGACAAAACTGGGCAAATCGCAAAGGACTTTTCAAATCGACACGCATTCATAGAAGTGCTTCAGCGGCGCCAATCGGAAGGCGGCAAAGGAAAAACTGCAGCCATGAACGCAGGATTTGGGCAATCAAAAGGCGAGATTACGCTTTGCTTTGATGCGGACTATTATCCCCAAAGAGACATCGTGGAGAACCTTGTCCGACCGTTTGAAGACCCCAAAGTTGGCGCGGTTCAGGGACGGGTAGTTGTTCTTAATGAACCACAAAACACAGTGACGCGGCTGGTTGCTTTGGAACGCATCGGAGGGTATAGAGTTGACCAAGAAGCCCGCGACAATCTAGGACTAATTGCACAGTTCGGAGGCACCGTTGGGGGTTTTAGGCGAAGTTTGCTTGAGAGTTTAGGCGGTTGGGATGAGAATATCTTGGCGGAGGATACAGATTTGACCTTTAGAGTTGCCCTTGCAGGCTATCGAATACGGTACGTGGGCGACGCTGAATGCTACGAAGAAGCCGTGGATAACTGGCAAGCGTACTTCACACAAAGGTACCGGTGGGCAAAGGGACATATGCAATGCTGTTGGAAGCATTCGTTTAGTGTTCTCAAAAGCAAAAAACTAGGCGTAGCCTGCAAAATCGACGGCTTGCTTCTGCTAAACGTCTATTTTATGCCTCTTTTGGTACTGATATCCATAATTGTGGGGGTTCCTTTGATTTTACTGCATTCATCCCCAGTTGCCAGTGCACTCTGGTTTTCGGTGCCTATCGCGCTCTACAGTTTTGTCGGTAATTTTGCACCTTTCTTCGAGGTAGGCATCGGCGCGCATCTTGACGGCAGACAAAGGATTCAGTGGTTGCTACCGCTTCTTGTTTTCACGTTTCTCTACAACGTTCTCATCTGCGTGAAGGCGTTCATGGATCTTTTAGGCTCCAAAATAATGCGGCGAAACCATAGTCCGTCATGGGCTAAAACCCATCATCTAGGCACGGGCAACTACTACATTGCAGACTCTCCAACAAAACGGGAAGTGTTACCGTGAGTGCAAACGTGCCGTCGGTTCTTGCCCTATCAATGCTGGTGACTCCGACTCTTCTTTTAGTAATGCTTCTTCCCGCTTACATGGAGTTGAAGAAACCCAAAGACGCGGGACCAAGACGGATAATGCCCAGCGTTTCGCCAGCTACTTCAGCCGCAACAGTGAAAGTCTGCTATCTGCTTGATATAGATGAACACCACAAAATGGACGTATCCCTTAAGCCCTTTCTCAGGGTTATTCTAGATAAGTTGACGCCTCTTGATGTCTAATTGTTCTGTTTTAGAAGAGGAGTTTTGCGTTTCTCCATTGCTCTTTGGCTAAAGCTAAGTTGCCGTAGGGACCACTGTGAAGCGAATAAAAGATGTAACATAGGTAAGTGCACTGTTGGCATTCTTGGTAGGTTCTGCGTAGGGCACTGAATTTTTTGCTGTCCCAGATTTCGGGGAGGTCAAAAATGGAGCCTGCAAAGTTGTGTCCATGGCATCCTCCGATTCTGCCCATGTGGTCTATTATGAAGAAGTCTTCGAGAGCTTTGCATTTCCATGTTCTTTTGTTATCTGCGTAGAGACTGCGCATTGCTTTAAGCAGTTTATCGGTCATGAGGATGCGTCTGTTCTTCTTTTTCATTTGGATTAACTCGTCGCAGAGTTTAACCATGGCTTGCTTGTCTTTTATGAGGAATTCATCTTGGGCTTTGCCTATCCTGAAGAGCTGATTTTCCTCTGTTGAGGTATCGTAGCTATAAAGGCAGTACCAGACGGGGACATCCATTGCTGTGAAGTGGTTTGTGAGGTCTACAATTTCGTCAATGTTCAACTGCGAAATAGTTGGCGTAACAGCGACGTTTACACCCTCTTTTTTCAGGGTCTCAACTGAATGAGTAGCTTTTTCAAAGGAGCCCTTCACGCCTTTTATATAATCCATTTTTTCAGGGTTTAAACTGTCAAACGATATAGCAGCAAAATCAACAGTGCGCAAGGCTTCAACTTTCTCAGCCGCCATGCTGCCGTTATCGTACACGGTGGTTACGAAGTGGCGACTTGCGTACTTGATTATTTCTTCAGCGTCGTTACGCAACAGCGGGTCACCACCTGAAAAGACCACTTCTACTATGCCCATTTTTCGCAGTATGTCTAATCCACGTTTTATTTCGTCTGTGGAGAGTTCGTTTTTATCCTGTTCAGTCCAGACGTTGCAGCCTCTGCAGCGGTAGTTGCATTTTCTGGTGATTAGCCATTGGACATGGTGGGGTTTATTGGGCTTAAGTGCACGTGCTGAAATATTCGCGGCTTTAGTTAGATTCAAGACGAGTTTTCTCTCTTTTTGCTGTTTTGCTATTTTGACACCACAGTATTCGGAACCAGAGCTATAAAAACTATTCATCCAAAACCTTGTTTGCAGTTGTTGAGTAAAGAGAACGGGTAGGTTGGAGGATGGCAAAGGTGAACGTTTACAGAGGAAACTCAAATTGTGCTCCCGTGTCCACATTGGGTTTGGGCTCGGTTTTGGTCGGTTAGTTAGTAAACAGAAGTTTTTGTTGGGGTTATTTCGCCAAGGTTTTTAGGTTTGAATTGTGAAGCCATACAATACAATAGTTGAGGCGCGCGTAAAGTGGGGAATCCTCACTCTGTGGATGTAGTCTTGTTGACGTTGAACAGCGAAAGGAAGCTGAAAGAATGTGTCGCCTCTATATATCAAAACGTTCCCGTGCACCAACTGATTGTCGTGGACGGCGGCTCCACCGACCGAACACTGGAAATCTTGGAGGAATTTAACCTCAGGCACGGCAACGTCAAAATCGTACACGACAAGGGTACCAGAGCCACCGCGCGCCAGAAAGGAATTGAAAACGTCACGTCGGACTGGTTTATCTTCGTGGACAGCGATGTGGTTCTCTGTAAGGATTGGTACCGAAAGGCGCAGACGTATGTGGATGAAGAGGTGGGCGCGGTTTGGGGCATCGAAGTCTGGTCCACTTTACGCAACCCAAAAGCGCTGAGGATGTTTCTGGTGGTAACCCGAAAAATCTTTGTCCTCCGCGGCGGAACCCACGACACCCTCATCCGAACCCAAGCGATAAAAAACGTAAAGATTCCTGCAAGCCTACACGTCTTCGAAGACGCCTACATCAAAGATTGTATAGAACAGAGGGGGTACCGCGTGGTTGCTTGCTATGACCCCTTCTGCATTCATTATCGTCCAAAAGAAGTTTGGACCCTCCGCGGCAGCCTAAGCCTTATAGCGGATGCATTGAGGTGTGGCAGCCCATCTACGCTTGCAAAGCTCATTTTGGCATACGGTTTCTACACGGTTTACTCGATGTCGCAGATGCTGAGTTAAAAAACGGCGGTTTGAAAGGTTCTTATTGAAAGACCTCAATACATCTATATTCATCTCTGCTAAAGAGAACTCCCAATACTTCGAGGCACCAAGATGCAGGCAATTGACGTGGTCATGCTCACCAAGAACAGCGAGCATTTACTTGACAAATGTATAGCCTGCATATACCAGAACGTGCCAGTTAACAACCTGATTATTGTGGACGGTTTCAGCACAGACCGCACCCTGAAAATCCTTGACGCCGCCAACACCCGCCACGGCAATGTACGCGTAATAAGCATGAATGGCTCCAGAGCAAAAGCCAGAGAAAAAGGCATCGCACAGGTAACCACCGACTGGTTCCTGTTCGTGGACAGCGATGTCCTCTTAAGCAAAAACTGGTTCCGAAAAGCCAAAGAATGCATCGAAGACGGCGTCGGCGCAGTTTGGGGAGTAAACATCGACGTTATCCCAAGTGCCACCGCCAAGAGCATTTTGCGGCTGCAAACGCTAATTGCCAGTGAATGCTTTAACCTGCGGGGAGGCACCCATGATACGCTGATGCGCCGTGATCTTGTGGCAGACATAAAAATCCCTGAGGAACTGCACACCTACGAGGATGCGTACATAACAAAGTGGATTAAAGACAAAGGCTATAAAGCGGTTATCGGCAAAGACATTTTCTGTTTACACTACAAACCGCCTGCAAACTGGAACCTCAGGAACGCGGCGGATGGCGCCATTTTGGAGTTGAAGTGCGGCTTGGTCTACTCCAAAAATTTTAGGTACATAATCTACTACCCGTTCTTCATGTTCTACTGGTTTTTGCAGATAGGCTTGCAGAACATGAAGCGGCTAGTGACCGATTAACGCCCTCCAAAGGTGATCCGACGCTGGACGGGGTAAAGCCTCGACTGCGCCGCCCTCGCTGAAAAGCCGCCTTCGGGTTCTGTCTGAGACATATTCACCAATAACAGAAGCGTTGATGTTTCGCTGCTGCAGTGCTTGGGTTATCGCCTCCGCTTTTTCCGTTTCCGCAGCTATGAGCAGCGCGCCTGAGCCGATTAGCTGCAAGGGGTCAATCTGGAAGTAACTGCAGATTTTGACGGTTTCTGGCGCCACCGCGATTTTCTCCCTCCAAACCTCCACACCCAGCCCAGCGGCGTCTGCCATCTCATGGATGCCTCCAGCGACTCCGCCTTCGGTTGGGTCATGCATTGCGTGTACGCCGCCTGCTCGGTAAGCCGCCAAAGCATCAGGTACCACGCTGATTTTGCTGTAGAAGCCTTTTGCTTTTTGCAACTCAACATTGCTTAGTTTTGCTTTGAGTTCGGTTTCTCTGTCTGAGGCAAGTATGGCGGTGCCTTCGATGCCGGCGCTCTTGGTTAAGATAAGTTTGTCGCCTGCTTTGGCTCCTGCAGAAGTCACGTAGTTTCCTTTCTCGGTGAAGCCCATAGCGCAACCCACCACGATGGGATTAACCAGCTTGGGGGTTGATTCACAGTGTCCGCCCACGATAGCCATGCCTAACTCCGCGGCGGCGGCGCCCATCTGAGAGCTCACGGCTTTCACCATGCTTTGGTCGGCACCTTCAGGAAGCATCAAACACGAAAACAAGAAAGCAGGTTCCACGCCGAAAGTGGCTACGTCATTGGCGTTAACGTTCACGGCGAGCCAGCCGATACGTTCCACCGCACCCGTGATGGGGTCCATGGCAACAACCACACTTTTTTCACCTAAATCCAACACGGCACTGTCTACCCCTGCCTTGGGACCAATAACAACTTCGTTACGGGTGGCACCGAGGTTTTTGAAGACGACTTCTTTGAGGATGTCCACAGGAATTTTTCCAGGCGGCAACTTCATGCGCTATTTCTCCAATGGAGGTTTTAATCAGGTTTGTTGAATTATTTTTGTGTTCTGCTTTTGGGGTTTTGTTTGGGCGGCAACGCTTTTTTTACTACTCTTAGCATGGGCAAAGCGATGGTTAAGCCGACCAGCATTTGACCAATATTCGCCGGGATTTCAGCAACCGCAAATATGCCTAAGCCTGGAAGGAGCAAGGCAAGAAGGTTTTCGTAGAGGAAGTATCCTGCGACCATTACAACACCGCCCAAGACCATGGCGGTGGTTTGCCAGCTTGTTTCTGTCTGTGGCTTGAATCCTGCATAGACGATGAAGCCACCGAGGAACAGCGCCACGATTGCCCATGCTGCCTGGTCTAAGAGGGCGTTTCCGAAGGCAGCCAAGTAGTTAATGCCGATGTAGTAGGTTGCAGCACCTAAACCTAAACCCAAGATAACCGAGAGAGCTCGCCACAAAGCTACTGCATGCATTTTGGGGCGAATACGAGTCCCCACGTAACCTGCAACCGCGCCCTCGCAGAGCTTTATGAGTAGGGTGCCGGGAGCAAAAATGGGGAAGCCTATAGCATCGGCTATTGCAGCGCCTACTCCGCCGGCGAATCCGCCGACAAGAGGACCATACAGTAGGGCGGCTGCGAAGATTATGCCGTCGCCGAAGTTGAAGTATCCGCCAGTAGCGGGGATTGGGATTCTGATGAGGGTGGTGGCGACGAAGACTAGAGCGGTGAAGATGGAAAGTTTGGTGAGTTTGGCTAAGTCCATTTTGTGTGGTTTCTCCTGATTTTGGGCAGTAGTATAGTTATAGCTATACTATCTATTATTCTTTACCAAACCTCAAAAGTCACATAAGCAACTTCAAATCGTCAAAAGCCGCCAAAGCCCTCTTCCCATGCTCTGTTATTTTGAAGAACCGCCGCCCATTCGCCTCGTAACCCGCGATAAGCCCTTTTTCCGCTAATTCATTTAGGTGCTGATAAACGGCAGCGCGAGTCACAATCTTTCCCAGTTGCTTCCACAAATCATAACCATACGCATCTTCTCGGCTCAGGATTCCAAGAATTTTCTGTTTGGTACTTATCTCCAGCCCTAAACCAGCGGTTTTCTGCTTCTTAGTAATCGCCTGCAGTACATCCGTAGCTTTAAGTCCACTTCCAGTGATAAGACACACGGCACTGCTATCTTTAGGAATCGTGCCTTCTTCCATAAGCTTCTTCAAAGCGGCGGCAGTGGTCGAACTGGCGGGTTCTGCAAAAACCCCTTCCAGCTTGGCAATTTGAAGCTCAGCGGCGAAAATCTCAGGGTCTGAAACAGTCAAAGCAAGCCCGTTTGACTCACTAACCGCCTTAACCGCTAAGTCTGACTGAAGAGGTTCACCAACAAGAATAGCCAGAGCGCGTGTGGCACCACTACAGACTTTTTCGGACCCCAAGTTGCCCAAGTTGACAAAATTAACTATGGAAGCGCACCCTTCGGGTTGAATACCCACCATTTTCGGCAGCTCTGAAATTAAGTCAAGTTGCTTAAGCTCTTTGAAGCCTTTCCAAAGGGAGTAAATTGTGCCTCCGCTTCCCATAGGCACCAGCAGCCATTCAGGCACTCCGAACTGCTCAAAGATTTCGTAAGCAATGGTTTTTTGGGCTTCAACCACATAGGGATTAAGTTCGGCTGTCGCTTGATACCATCCAGTTTCTTCAGCCTCCGCCCTCGCCCTGCATATGGAGTCATCGACTATGTCACCCTTTTCTTCGATGATAGCATCATAGGCAAGCATCTGCGCCAGCTTCCCCACATCAACAACTTTAGGCACAATAACATGGCAAATTAAGCCTGCTTTGGCACAGTAAGCCGCTAAAGATGCCCCCATGTTCCCATTAGAGGCACTTACCAAAGCTTTGAAACCTAAATCTAAAGCGTTAGAAGTCAAAAGCGACGCTGCCCGGTCCCTGTACGAATTTGTTGGGCTACGGGTTTCATCTTTCAGGTAAAGCGTTTTTAGCCCCACTGCTTTGGCGAGCCTGTCTGCCTTATGCAGGGGTGTACCGCCTTCCCCTAAACTCACCACATGCTGAACAGCAGGAAGAAGCTGCTTGTACCGCCAAAGCCCCTGCAATCCACAAAAATTCACCGCATCTACGGCGGGCAAGTCCGCCACATACTCTAATGTTCCTCCACATTTGGCGCAGTGGCTCCTAATAGGATTAATCGAAAACTGAGTGCCGCAGCGGATGCATTGAAGCTTCAAGGTGCTCCCTCTTTAATTCGTGTCTAACGAAGCTTTTATTTCCTATTCTTCCCTGCGTGAACACAGGCTTCTTTAGGGTAAATCTGTGAGGGGAAAATCTAAATTGGAGTGCCCAATGAATAATATCCAATTACGAGTGGACCGTTATGAGCGAGAAAAACGTAAGAGAAGACCCAATTAAAATGCACAAAGACGCCAGTGCCCTAATGGAAAACGGCAAGTACGTCGAAGCCCGCGACATGTTCATCCGAACCGGCGAGCTTTACTATAAAGGGCAAAACTACTTTGGCTCATCCGAAATGTACTACAAGGCAGGCGAATCCTCCTTCGCACTAAAAGAATACGAGAAAGCAATTGAGCTCTTCACTAAATCCTCCGACATCGCCTTCAGCAAAGGCTTTGACCGATACGGAGTTAGCGCCCTTGAGCAGGCGCGGGACTGCCAGAAAGCATTAGGCAACACCAAAGAAGTCGAAGAAATAAACAAAAAAATCGCTGAAATAAACAAGAAAAACGAGGAGCCCGAAGGCGAGCCAGCGTTCTCTCTGTTCTCCTAGCGCCATGAAGCTTTAGGCTTCAACCCACCGTTTTCTCCACCCTTTTAATTCCCCAGAAAGCAACAAGCACCATCGAAAAAACAATTACCAAACCTTCCCCCTTGTTCGGCGAGCCGCCCCAGTCAAACAAGAAATATCGGTGCAGCGGCAATAGCGGTTTACAAAAAAGGCAGATATAAAACAGCAAATAACACACAATAACGCGTGAGGCACAGAAGCTATGGACGTGCAAAATAGGGAACAGTTCGCCAAAGACTTCTACAGCCGACAAGTTACACTCAAAGAACTCGGCGAAGAAGGCCAAAAGAAGCTTTGTAAAGCAACAGTCGCCGTGGTGGGAGTAGGCGGCTTAGGCACGGTTTCTTCGCTGTACCTCACATTGGCAGGCGTAGGCAACTTGCGGCTTATAGACCAAGATGTTGTAGAAACCAAGAACCTGCACCGTCAAATCCTCTACACGCCTGACGATTTGGATTACCCGAAAGCGGAAGTTGCAGCGGCGCGCCTCAAAAAGCTCAACCCACTCGTAAACGCCAAAGCCTTCTCAGAAAACGTGAACGCAGGCAACGTTGAACGCCTCTTAGCAGGCGTGGACCTTGTGGTGGACGGTTTAGACAACATGGCAACCCGCTACCTTGTTAACCGCGCCTGTGTAAAGATGAAGGTGCCCTACGTTTTCGGAGCCGCCATCGGCATGGAGGGCAACCTCTCCGTTTTTGCTCCGCCTAAAACGCCGTGCTTGGAGTGCATGCTGCCTAACCTGTCAGATAACGATTTGCTCAAATGCGACACCCGTGGGGTACTGGGCGCAACGCCGGGCATAATCGGGGCTATGCAAGCTTTCGAAGCGGTCAAGGTTCTCGCGAAAGTCGGTACCCCCCTCAAGGGAAAACTGATGATATGTGACTTCAACGACATGTACTTCACCACCGTCGACATCGCCAAACGCGTCAAATGCCCCGCTTGCGAAGGAACCCTACCTGCTGCGTTGCGCGAGAAATTGGTTTGGCTTTGTGGACAAAACACCGCTAACATTAACCCAGAAACGCCGCTGAAGCTAAATCTTGCGGAAGTCTACGAGGCGGCACAGCAGCTTGGCTTTCACGTACGCGTCAAATCCCGTCTTGCCTTGATGTTTGACTACAAGGGCTTAGAGGTCAGCTTATTCATCGACGGGCGCATGCTTATCAAAAACGTGTCCAACGAAAAAGCGGCTTTGGCTTCTTACCGAGAAATCCTACAAAAGCTGAATCTGAAGCAGTGAATTACGGTTTTGAACGAAAGATTTGGGTGGGTTCTGGCGGGCTTCTGAAATGTTAAATAGGGGTTCATGACAGAGAGGCTATTCATGTACCCTTCAGAATCGTATCCTAACACCGCATACATTTTGTCGCTCATAGGCGGGATATTCATCATACTTGCAGGCATATTTCTCAGCGTCGTAGGCGCCGTGTTCACGCTCTTTTTGGGTGGCGCTGGAGCAATCGCTGGGCTCCTCGGCATAGTCTGGGGCGTCATCATACTCGTTGCAGCCTTCAACCTCCGTTCAAACCCCTCGCAACACGTCACGTGGGGCGTTATAATTCTGGTTTTCTCCCTCATCAGCTGGTGGGGCGCCGCCGGAGGCTTCTTCATAGGGTTTCTGCTCGCACTCATCGGAGGCATCTTCGCCATAATCTGGTCACCCCCACGCCAAAAAGCCCCCCAAGCCTACGCTGCCGCGCCTACACCGCAAACTACTCGGTACTGCACCAACTGCGGACGAAGCATACCCTTCGACGTGAATTACTGCCCCTACTGCGGCAAAGAACTCGCATAACAATCAATTCCCGTTTTTCTTTTTCCAGCAACATCAGCAGTCAAAAACCGTAAAACAAGCCAGCAACAACACAAATAACAAGAGCAAATCGGTCTTGGCTGAAGAATATTTTTATGTGGGTCTAAACAAAGGTTCCTGTCACAGCCTCGCGCTGGGGTGGCCGAATGGTTCAGGCGACAGCCTGCAGAGCTGTTATATATGGGTTCAATTCCCATCCCCAGCTCCAACGTGCACCTTAGTATATTTTGTAAACTGAGTGTTTGGAAGAAGGTGAAGTATCTTATATAACTAAATTTTGGAAATCAGGTGCCTGCGGGGTGCATTGTCCCATAAAAAATGAGGAGGTCTTCTTATGATGAAGACGCGGTTTAGGTTTTCATTTTTTTCAGGGCTATCTCTGCTGCTGTCACTAGGGGATATGCAATGGGTGAGGCTGTCACGGCGGGGTGGGTGCCAATCTGGAAAATCGCGATGTCGTTGGCTCTCATTCTGTTTTGGATGCATGCGCTTATGGCGTTGATGAGTTCTCCTGCGCTTGGGCCTCCTTTAACTGCGCCTCCGATTAATTCTCCGTTTACTTTGTTGAATATCAGTTTGACCCACATTTTGGATGTTCCGGGCATTCCTGCAGGGTGTCTGTCTGGGGCTTCAGCTTCCCCGGTTACAACTTCAAAGCCGCAGTTTTTTGCGCCTTTTTCGCTTACCCCTGCGATAGCGACTGTTAGGTCGCCGACAGCTGTGGCAAAGACGCCTAGCGCGCCCAGATTTTTTCTGCTTATTTCGTATAGGTTTGCGCCGGCTATACGGGCTTCTGTTGTTGCTATTGATGCAAGTCTTAGAGTTGAGGGTTGACCAGTGAAGAATGAGAATTTTGTTGCGCAGTCGCCGCATGCAAAAATGTTTGGGTCGGAGGTTCGCATTGTGGTGTCGACGAATACGCCCGCTTTGCTTGTGGCTAAACCTGCTTTTTTGGCGAGTTCAACGTTAGAACTTACGCCTACCCCAACAATCAAGGCATCTGCCTTTATTTCTTTGCCGTTGGATAGTCTAACAGCGGTTATTTTCTCGTCGCCAAGGATTTCGTCTATGCTGGTTCCCGTAACTATCGTTATGCCTTTTGTTGAGAGATAATCTTCGATTTCTTGGCAGCATTTGCATGCGCCCTCGCCGAAGACAATTTGTAGACATTGGTCGAGCATTTCCACGATTGTTACGTTAATGTCGCGATTCTTCTTGCATTCATCCGCGAATTCAACGCCAATGAAACCGCAACCCAAAATCACTAAGTCTTTCACGTTGTCTAAAGTGCCCAGGAGGTTTTGTAGATATTTGGCGTCCTTCTTTATGGTGTAGACATTTTTCTTATCGAATCCGGGGATAGGGAGAACTGTAGGAGAGGATCCGGTTGCTAGAATTAGCTTGTCATATAGGACTAATTCGCCGTTTGCTAGAACTACTTTCTTTTCTCGGGGGTCTAGTTCCTTAGCGTGTAGCTCCACGGCTTCGTTTACGATTAACTCTATGTTATTGTTTTGCAAAACACTGTCAGGTATTAGATTGTTCTCTGGTTTGCCCAAGGTACCAAATATGTATGGGATACCGCAGGGAATGAGGACTTGTGCTTCTTTTCTTATCAGGATTATGCTTTTTTCTGGATAGTGCCTTCTTGCTGTTATCGCTGCGGCAATTCCAGCAGCACTTCCCCCTATAACTACAATATCTGCCTGTTTCATAAAATCCCTTCAATCAACCTTCAAGGATTAGTTAATTAACCAGATTAATATCTTGCGTTTATAAAATAAACAGCTACAGTCAGACGCTTCACACAGCAACCATCCCCCCAAACTGACAAGATTGCCACAAACAACCTGCCTCATTTTGGCCAGTTTACGAAAATAAGTGAATGGCTCTTACAGCCGCAGACTCATGTCTACTAAACGTAAATTAGGAAGTTTATGAGAAGAAGCTCTGCGTTTTTTCTTTCAGTGCTATGTCTGAAAAGCGGTTTAGTGTCTAAAAGCAAGCTTTTCGCTTTGAAAACGTTGCGGTTTGCACCCCGTCTGTGTTGGCGGTTATGCGTACCATTCGGGATGTCGGCGTATACGGCACCAATAGATGGTGTTGTTGTGGCCACATTTTTCGCATTTGTATTCAACCTTTACGCTTTGCTCGCATTCTTCTTCAATTCTGGAGGCTTTCTGGTGGAGGTCGTCGGGGGGATGAATTTCAAAGGGGTTTCCGCATTTAGTGCAACAGTATTTTCTGGCTTTTACTAAGGCGGGCATCTCTATTCATATTATATATGGGGTTTCAACGTTTTATCTGTTGAGGAAAAATCACAATAACCACGTTTTGTTTACATGCTAAGAGGGTTGAGCAAAATTTCCATCACATCAAGGTCGCTTTTCCTTTAGCCTGTTTCAGGCCACCGTGAAGCAGCCTTTTGCGGGTTGTTCATATTTTTTTGGGCGGGTTGTTCAGCAGCTTTATTAGTGAAGTCTGTCATGTTTAGCTGAACACATCGCAGGTCTCTGGTTAAAGATGATTTATGTCGGGCTGGACGACACAGACGTTTTAGGTTCTCGAGGCACAGGAAGACTTGCCAGAAACGTTGCCGCTGCAATCGCCGTTTGCTTCCCCGTTTTCGGCGTCACGCGCCATCAACTGTTTGTTCACCCTGACATCCCGTTTACTTCTCATAATAGCTGTGCAGTCATCCATGTGGATGCCTCAGGGGAGGCTTTGGAGGAGGTTTTTGAGTGTGCCCGAAAGGTGATGCTTGGCGACTTTGTTGCGGGCAGCGACCCTGGTTTAGCGGTTGCTTTGGCAGAGCATGTTGCGCCTGCTGTAGTGGCGTTTGGGCAAGATGCGAAGACGGTGGTGGTTACGCAGGAACGGGCACATGCTGTCGCGGAATGCGCGGGGATTCGTCTGGAGGGGTTGGGAGGAACCTGTGGCGGAGTCATCGGCGCGTTGGCGGGCGTTGGGTTGGCTTCGTGTGGCAGTGACGGTCGCTTTCTGTTGCGGGGCAAGAACCGTGAATTGACGGGCGTGCGCTCCGTAGAGGAGATTCTTGCGGCGGGCATTGACGAAGTGGCAACGCTGCAGGGCGAAATCTTGCGCCAAGGGCAGGTGCTTATTCCCAAAAAGGCAACACCTTCAGTTATCCATGGAAAGGCAGTTCTGTTTGTTGGGGAAGTTGATGGTTGCTTAACGGCTTTGAAGAGGGCTTGACGTGCAGTTTCGGGTTAAGTTGGTGGTGGCGTTTGCGGTTTTCGGCTTGTTGATTGCCACGGTTTTTGCGGTTCAGTGGGTTTACCTGAGTCAAACGCCTTACGAGGCGGGAACGGGAGAGTACTATTTGGATGAGACGTTTACGGCTTCCAGTTTCATGTATGGTTTGCAGAGTTGGGCGCCTTACGCTTCAAAGATGCCTGTTTACCCCCAAAACAGCGTTGATGACGGTTCAGGGTTTTACTTGATGTTTGTAGATTTGAATGCCACCAGCAATTTGAGTTCAACTTTTCCAAACGTCAAAGTTGACTACTCCTTTACTGGACTGCAGGGCACAGCAGCATTTCATGTGTACGGATACATTGGGAGCAGCGGCGGGATTTCTTGGAGGAACCGCGTTGAGGGTGATGGAGCAAGCGGGTTTTACGTGACTAATTCGCCTTCTGCAGAGAACACCGTTTTGGAGGGTGTGCAGTCTCTTTCAGAGTATAATCAGGTATACGTGAAGGTTTCCAACATGGCTGGTGCGTCGTTTGACGATTTTGGCGACGACACTTACTTCATGAAGTTTGATAAGGCTGGTGGCGGGTTGAATTCGCTGCATATAACCACTGAACCCAATAATCCAAGCGGCAATGTTACGATGACGGATGCTTTGTCAGGTTCGTTTTATGTAGATTTTACGGGTAGCCGTGTGCAGGAAGACTTCATTTTGATGGTTGCAGTTAACGGAACAATCGGCGGTGACTTTGGGCTCCATCTACGTTCAAGTGAGCCTTAGGTGTTTGCTATGAGTCGGAAGAAGCATTTTCTGTTGTATGAGGTTTGTTTTCTGTCTTTGATGGCTACGTTGGTTTTTGTTATGAAGACGTTTCTGCGGACACCAATGAAGTTACCGGGGCACAACGCGATTTTATGGGTTATCCCCTTTATCGTGGCAATTGCACTCACCAAGAAGTTTGGCTCTGGAACCTATGTGGGGGTTCTGGCAGGGCTGATGATTGGCACAATGGGAACGGCAAACACGGGCATTCTGAAGGTGTTCGAGTACATAGCTATGGGTTTCACGATGGATGTTTTAGCTTTGGTTTTCAAGGGGCATTTGGGAAACGTGTTTGTGGGGATTCTTTTGGGGGCGTTTGGAAGCTTTGCCAAGGCACTTGTTAACTTGACAGTCTCAAGTGCGGTGGGTGCGAACGCGAATATTTTGCTGATAGGAATCGGAGCCACAGGGGCGTTACACCTGATTTTCGGCGGCGCAGGCGGCGTAATTGCAGCAATAATCGTAAACAGAGTGCAAGTTCTACATTTACCAAATGGACAACAAAAACCACAAAAAACAAGACAGGATAAAAAACAACTAAATCTTTTCTGTAGCAACCTCCATGTTGGTTTGGCTGCAGAAAACGCCAATAGCGACCCTCCCCCTATAGATTTTTCGAATTAAATCAACCTTTGAAGGCAAATAGGCTTGTGGTTACCTGTTTTCCTCGCGGCTTCAAGTCTTCTCTGTCCCCGTTTGCCGCACACAGTTCTAGTAGGCTTCAAATATGATGGTGACGGTTTGGGTTGTCTTTTTCTTTAACATCGAGAATTCTTTTTCAACAAAAGTTGTAGTGGGAGAGACGCTTTTGCCTGTCAGGTTTGCTTGTGTATTCGCTGGAGGGGGTACGTTGAAAAATGCCAAAAAATAAGAAGGCACATAAAAAATGAAGATAGAATCTAAAATATCGAAAAATGAAGAGATGTTGGAACGCTGGTTGTTTAGACCATGCGTTTGACGAGTTCGTTTATGGCTTCGCCGCGGTAGCCTGCTTCGCCGCCTGCACGGAAACTCTTCTTGGTTTTGCCGTGGTAGCCCTTCTTGGGGGGACGCAGACGGAAAGTTTTGGTTACGCCTTCCAGCTTGCTCCAGTCGGCGGTGCATTTGTAGATGGCTTCGGCGAGGTCGTCGATGGATTTGAATCCGAGACTCTGGGCGGCTTCGTCAGTGAACTTTTTGCTGCCGAGTCTACCGCGCTGCGTAATCATGGCGGCGACCGTTTCCTTTGACGCTTCGCCCCACGTAAGGTAGCTTTGCGCGCGAATCAGCATACCCTTGTAGGCGGGTCGGCTGTCGATGAGTACGGCGTGGTTTGTGTGTGACAAGCCCAGCAACGCGTTGGTTTCTCGAGCTTCCCGTCGGGCACTGATTTCGCCCCGCACCTTCACGACGACTATACACTTGTATGATTCTGCTGTTTGAGTTGCCATTTCTACTTCACCCAATCCGTCGGAGTAATCAAGTTATACGTTTTCTTGAGCGCGTCAAACGTGGCGCACGCAAACGAAGGCACTGTACGAGTGGAACCGTAAGTCCGCGACCACAAGTCCTTGACGCCTGCTAAACCCAAGATGACCTTGGCGACTTCGCTGGCGACCAAACCCAAGCCTCTGGGACCAGGAACCATCACGACGCGTACGCTGCCGCATTTGCCCTCCACTTGGAAAGGCACTGAGTGACCGCGACCGCAACCGCATTCCCAACTGCCGCAGCCCCGTTTAATGGGCACGATGTTGAGTCGGGCATCAGCCGCAGCTTTCTCGATGGCGTTACGCACTTGACCAGCTTTCCCCGAGCCTAAGCCGAGGTAGCCGTCACGGTTACCCACGCACACGATTGCCTTGAAACGGCTTTTCTCGCCTGCGTCAGTTTGCTTTTGTACCAAGTTAATGTTTATAACTTCCTCCTGCAGGTCAGGCAGCAGGGCATCCACAACCTGAGGCTCCACAATTTTCAGACCATTCAGGAAAACCTCATCTATCGACGTGATTTTGCCTTCCTGAATCATCTTACCCAAACGGGTCTTGGGAACCCACTCTTCCAAATTCACTTTCGGACGTTCTCTACTTCTTTGACGGGACATCATGCTTTCTTACCACCAGACTTCTTAGCGGGCTTCTTTGCCGCATCCGCCTTAGCAGGAGCCTTCTTCGCAGCTTTAGGCTTAGACTCAGCCTTCTCAGCTTTTTCAGCTTTGGCTTTCGCAGGCGCCGCCTTCTTGCCTTCAACCTTCGCTTCAGGTTTTGCCTTAGCTTCAGGCTTAGGCGCGGGTTTCGGTTTAGCCTCAGGCGCCTCTGCAGGTTCAGCCGCGGGCTTTGCCTCTTCAACCTTTGGCTTAGCTTTCGGTTTTTCCTCAGCGGCAGCTACGGGTTTTTCTACCTTTGCAGGTTTTGCTTCTGCCACCTTAACTTCAGGCTTAACCGCGGGTTTCTCAGGAGCCTTTGCGGGTTTAACTGCAGGCTTCTTTACTTTGGCAGGCTTGGGCGCTGTCTTTGGAGCAGGCACATCAAAAGCCGTGTACACGGCGTTGCGTACCTCAATGAAGTGTTCGTTGAATTTGTCAGGAGCCAAGCCTCGGCTTAAGTAACCTGAAAACTGGGGGGCGTATTCGCTGGGTGAACCTAGATTCGCTGCGTGATCCTGTATGTGCTCGCCGCCGATGCGTTCCTCCACGATTTTTTCCTCGCTGAAAGGAATCTCAACGCCTGCATCCACCACACCTTTCATGGTAGCGAAGACTTTGGAGCCTTTTGTGGGTGAGACCAAACCGAGGTCCAGAATCGCCTCGGAAACGCCGTTTTTCTTAGCTTTCAAACCGCAAAGCAGTCCAGTCAGGTAAGCCGCGGGGACGTTGCCTGTTGCCGCTTTCCAACCGTACTTGTTAATCAGCTCTCTGCTGTGTGCAGATGCCAGAACCTCATCGCCGTGGGGTTTAGCTACCACAATTTGAGCAATAGTGTTCTTTAGGCTACTGCGGGAAACCAACCGGGGTCTGCCTGAAACCACAAAGCCTTTCCGAGCTTGGTAGTCGGTTTTCTTTTCTCTGCGTCGACGCAGTGGAACACGGTATCGTGAATTGTGAGGCGGCATTAACGTTTCCTCCACATGTCATGAGCCTTTGCGTAACGCTCCATGTCCGCAATGGACGCAAACCGCCCGCTGCCAGCAATCATGTACAATTCACGGTAAGTGCTTTCAGTAATGGTTCGATTCGTCTTCAACTCGCGAAGTTTACGCCTCAACGAGCGAATCCGCGTCATCCAAGCATCTTTCTTGGAAATCACCGACCGAGGCGTTCCACTTCTGCTGCCTGGACCCTTTCGGCGACCTTTACGTTTCTTGCTTTGAATAACCTTGGCGCGTCCACGGCTTACTCCCACGATGGGTGCGACGGTGATGGCTTTTTCATGAACCAGCTTACGCACTTCTTCCCGAGTGATAGCGGACTCTACATCCTCAACCCGCTGCGGGTTAATCCTAACGCGGTTTCGTCCAACTTTCATAATCTTTGACGCTAAACGTCTTTGACTAGTGAGATTGGTCATTGTTTCTTAGCTCCCTTCTTGTCTTTCTTTGCGGGTTTCTTGGACTTCTCTTTCTTCTTCTTTTCCTTCGTCTCTGACGCCTTCTCCTCGGGCGCCTCCTCTTCTGCCTCGTCCTTTGCGGGTTCCTTGACTTCTTTAATGTTCACGACTTTCAAGTTCAGCCTCTTAGCTTCAGCCGCTAGCTGCACCCGTTTCCGTTTTCCTACAGTGTGAGCAATCCGAGCCACCTGTGTAACCGGGTCAACTTCTGCTAACTCGGCAAGATTATGAACCAAAACATCTTCAAGCCCAGAGGGATGTAAACCACGGACAAGTTTGGGACCTTTATAGCCTGAGCTTGGACTCGCGGGCCAGCCCTTAATTTTGCGTCTAACCTTGTTGTCTAAGCCGCGGGGTCTACGCCAGCTTAAGCTGAATTTGTCGTAGCGCCAGCTTTCGGGTCTCTCAAAGCTTGGCTTTTTGCGTTTGGCGCGTGCCCTAACTCGAAGGGCATTCTGCATCGCTGCTGCGGTGTCTTTTTTCTCAGTCATGTTAATCCATTCCTTCGTTTCGTTCGTAAACATATATACCGTCCAAGAAAACACGGGGGTCCTTGTTTGTCACTCGTGTCATAGTCTCGATGTTTGCCGCTGTTTGGCTAACATCCTCCAGACAAGCACCTTGAACGATTATGTCGTCGGGTTCTAGTTTGACGTTTACGCCGCTTAGAATCTTGGCTTTGCGTGCTCTACGCTCACCTGTGAAGTTCTCGACCATAACGGCGCCGTTCTGAACCTTCACGGTGATGGGGAAGTGAGAGTACACGATTTTCATCTTGTACGTGAATCCCTTTGTGACGCCGGTAATCATGTTCTTTATGTGTGACTCGATGGTCCCAACCAACGAAGCCTCTTTTTTACGTGGCCACTGCGCCCATACCTTAACGGTTTCGCCGTCGGTCTCCAGCGACACCTGAGCATGTGAGAAGTCTCGGGTCAAAGTTGCCTTGCTGCCTTTGACGGTGACTTTGCGTCCGTCTATGCTCACCGCTACGTCTTCGGGGATTTTTATTGTTCGGGAAATTTCTGGCAGTCGCATGATTTAAACACCTTTTAGTAAACGAAAGCTAGCAGTCTGCCGCCCACGTTCTTTCCTTCTGCTTCCCTGTGGGATATGACACCCTTTGGGGTGGAAACAACCATTATACCTACGTTTCGGGAGGGCAGAAACTTTTTCTCCCAGCTTTCGAACTCGTTGACTTTAACTGCGAAGCGGGGCTTCACGGAGCCGCATTTGTTGATTCTACCCATCAGTTGAACTTTGAATTTGCCTTGGCGACCGTCATCAATGAATTCGAATTCGCCTATGTAGCCGTTCAACTGCATAATGCGCAGGACTCGGCCAAGAAGTTTAGAGGCGGGGCTGATTACGCATTCCCGTTTGTTGCGCATCTCGTTGTTGATGATTGTAGTCAAGCCGTTTGTTAAAGTATCCATTTCTTTTTACCTCTCACTCATATTTCTTAAAGCCAAGTTTCGGCGCGGCTTCTCTAAAGCAGTGCCTACATAAATATAAATTGTAACGTCTAATGACGGGTCCGTAAGCTCCACATCGTTGGCAGGGTCTTGAGCCTTTGCCGAATTTTCTGTCTTTCTTTAATTGTTGTTTTCCCATGCAGGTTCCTCTATTATTAGACGATTTCCACTCCTAATGTTTGCTTGGTAAAGAAAATTGACTCTTCAGGCGTCAGGACATGCTTGCGACCTATCCGAGCTTTCCGTTTCCTACGGTCACTCACATGGTCACCTGGACGGTTGATGGTAACACAGATATCCATTCCGAAGATACCCACGTCAGGGTCATATTTTACGCCAGGTATTTCAATGTGTTCTTTCAGACCAAAAGCAAAGTTGCCGCGGTCATCAAACGATGATTTAGAGATTTTGTTTTCTATAACAGGCAGCACTTTCTTTAGGAAGTCTATCGCAGGCTGCCTCCTCAACGTAACCACACATGCAATTGGCTCACCTTTGCGTATACCAAAGTCCCGTATGGAACTCTTTGCGTTTTTCTTTACGGGTTTTTGCCCTGTGATTTCTTTCAGCACTTTGAAGGCTTTCTCTAAAGGTTCACCTGATTTACCCACGTTTAGGTTAACCACGACTTTTTCTATACGTGGCTGAAGCATAGGCTGGTTTTCCCACTTCTTTATCATAGCTTCCTCAGACAACTGCAGCGACCTCCTCCGTAGATGCTAATGGCTGATTTTGTCCTAACGAAAAGACGAAGTCAAGGATAGTCTGGAAACGACGCCCCTTCTCATCTTCCACAACGACTAGCGCGTTTTTGCGCTTCTTCGCCACTGTTTTTTCGATCTCAACAATTTTGCCTTTCACGCCGATGTTCTTTCCACCTGTAATTACGGCCAAGTTTCCTTCCTTAAGCGGTACGCATTCAGCGATTTCTTTTGAGGGAAGAGACACCTTTAACACATCGAAAGTGTTGTAGGTTTCTTCTTTGGGATTCTTGGGGTCTGCAACTTTGATGAGGAGATTTGACCCATCGTGAAGATTAAGTTGCATACCTTCAGGCACAGTCGTTTTGTTTTCTACTCTGCAGAATTTGAAGCGGGTTTCCTCTTTGCTAATTGGACTTAAGGATAGCCCCTTGTGGCTGGGAATCACTCGATAGTACTTGTCGGCGTCGGCTATGGATATAACATCCATTAAACCAACTGGGAAGTCATCTTTCTGGACGTGTCCATCTACCAAAACCTTACGTTGATGAATTTCAATCTGAGCTTCTCGCCTAGTCTCTGCTATACCTAATATGTCGCGTAGAACAAGCGACAGAGGCAAACAGTTCTCGAGTCCATGAGGACCAGCCGAAGGCTTCACTACCCAGAGGTCTTCTTTCCTGTGAATTGGCCAGAACCTAGGCGCTGGTTTACGTTTCAACCTTGCTGTTTTTCCTTTTCTACCCAAACTTATGTTCCTCCTTCAGCCTTTGCAGCTGTTTCATTTTTTGCCGCAGGCTCGGATTCAGTAGCTTCTTTTGCCACACTCTCTTCTTCCTCGGCTATTTCTTCGATTTCGTCAGTCTCCAATGTTTCCTCGGGCAATTCAGCTTCTTCTTCAACAGGTTGGGCCGTGGAGATTTTCTTCGGTGCAGCTTTCTTGTCTTTTGCCCCTTTCTTTGTTGCGGGTTTCTTGCGTTCTAGTACTGCTTTGCGAACTTTATCGTCGAGATTTAAGTTCTTTATCATGACTTTTGAAGGATGCAACCCGATGAAAACGGTGGTTCCGTCAACTTTCTCTCGGGTTAAGCCTTCAAGGTAAACGCGGTAATGCGCCAAATCTACGCGGGAAACCTTTCCGTCAAAGCCTTTGTGGTCTCCTCGCGTCACACGAACAGTGTCACCTTTCCTAATGGGTAGAGCTTTAACTCCTTTTTGACCCAGAAGCTCTGGTGAAAGAGGAGCCGCCATAAGCTTGTGACGTTTATGTGCAGGCGCGTTGAAGAGCATTTTGCGCTGTTTCCGAGGATTTTTTGTTCCTTGCATAACTTTTCACCTATACAATTGTGCTCGCCGCACTCGCAATTCGTGGCCATCGCTCAGCAGCTTCTCTTGCCACTGGACCACGGATTTCTGAACCTTTCATTTCGCCTTCAGGAGTGATAATGACTGCAGCATTGTCTTCGAATTCTACCCAAACGCCGTCGATACGTCGGAAGGGTCGCTTTTGCCTTACAATAACTGCTTGGAAAATCTTTTTTCTCATGTCGGGGGCGCCTTGCCTGACAGAAACAGTGACTTTGTCGCCGATTGTGGCGGAAGGGTAACGTCGCAGTCTGCCCTTGTAGCTGTTAGCTTGAACTAAACGAAGTTTCCGGGCGCCTGTGTTATCGGCACAGCGGAGGATAGAACCTGCCAGAAGTCCACGGGAAAGTTTTTGGCCGTGTGCCAACATGCCCTTTGCAATTAGTCCACGTCCTTTCGCTTTCGCAGCCATTTTACTGCTCCCCCAGTTTCTCTACGATAACAAAAGAGACCGTCTTGCTGATTGGGCGGCACTCCGCGATTCGTACGCGTTCACCCTCTTTTGCGTCTATGCAAGGTGGATTATGAGACGGAATGTGTCCGTGTCTTTTTTCGTACCGCACATATTTGGTGCTGAATTGCAGGTATTCACGTTCAACAATGACAGTCTTGTCCATTTTGGAAGTAACCACTACGCCATCCAAGACGCGTCCTCTAACTGAGAGAGTACCGTGAAATGGACAGTTCTTATCATTACATGTTTTCTTGGGTCGCTTAAATGTTAAAGACATTACCATAACCTCTTTACCGTTTTCTTAACGCGATCTTCAGGTTTTCCTACGAGAAGCTTGCCGTCGATTTCAACAACTGTTCCGTCGGAAAATTGGAATTGGAAAACAGCTTGGTCTTTCACTATGCTTTTGTTTTTTCCTTGCTGTTGGATAACAAAGGTGTTTCTTGTTTCGCCAAGCACTTTGCCGTTTATGCCCAAGTAGCCTGTATGGGGGCTCTCGGAGACTGCGCCAGTTGTGCCGATGAATTCTTCACGGATAACGTCTGGCGTTACTTTCATGCTGTTTTAGTCTCCTTTGACTTTTTTGCCGATGTGGATTTCGGCTTCTTCGGCTTGGCTTTTGCAGAATCTTTTGCGTTGGTTCTGATGCCGAGCTTATACTCGTTCTCCACAGTGATAACTTGAGCAATTGTTTTACGAATCTCCCTAACACGCATCGGGTTTTCAACTGCGCCCCCAGCGCTAATCATAGTTCTAAGACGGGACAATTCTGCCCTGAGCTCGCCGAGTTTCTTGGCGCGGTCTTCAGAGGACATAGAACTGATTTCTTTCAGCCGAAGAATCGCCATTACTGCTTGGCCTCCTCAGAAGAGTCTTCCACTGGTTTTTGGGGTTCCTCAACGACCACTTCAGCAGGTTTCTCCTCAGCTTCGTCAGCCTTAACTTCAACAGGTTTCTCAGCGGGCACTTCTACAGGTTTCGCTTCAGGTTCTTCAACGGGTACTTCGGCGGGCTTCTCTTCAGGTGCCTCAACTTCAGGGGATGGGGTTTCTGGAGCTTCAGCCTCAGCAACAGGTTCAGGAGTTTCGGGGGTTTCCTCCACTTCAACCTCAACTGGCGGCGCGGGAGGTGCAGCAGTTACTGCGGGTGTGGAGGCTTCAGGTTTCGTTTCAACAAGTTCGGGGGGAAGTTCGTTGACAATTTTGATTTTGTCGGGGAACTGTGCATCTGGCGGCATGATTTTCACGCGCACGCCGAACATGCCTGCCTTTAGCTGGACATGAGCTTCGGTTTTACGGGTGAATTTCAGGGCTGGATCACCGCACCTTGGGAAGTATCCTGCGCGGAATTTTTCAAATCGAGCGCGTTCAGTGCGGAGTTTGCCGCTGATTACAATTTCGCAGCCCAGTGCACCTGCTTCCATAACTTGATTAATTGCCCAGAATCCTGCGCGTCTGAAGTGTATGCCCTTTTGGAGGGCGGATGTGACGCGGGATGCAACAACATAAGCGTTTAGTTCAGGAACTTCGATTTCGGAAACAGAAATCTGCGGATTAGCAACCTTGAAGTTCTGTTCAAGCACAGCGGCAAGTTCCCGAATGGTCTCGCCTCCTCGCCCAATAACTATACCGGGACGCATGGCGTACACAACTACATGGGTACCAAGGGGCGTTTTGGAAATCTCCACCCCGCCGTATCCTGCGCGTTCAAGTTTTTTTTGTAGGAATTCGTCGATTTCTGCGTTTTTTATAGCTTCAGTTATGAAGCGTTTAACTATGGACATTTAGGTTTCTCCTTGTCCGGGTTTTTCGCCGAGTACAATTTCGATATGTGTAAGTGTATCGTATTTGGGTGATGCTCTTCCGTGGGCTCTTGGAGTGTACCTTTTGACTTTTGTGCCAGGATATGCCGCGGCGTGAACGATTTTAAGTCGGTCAATGTCTAAACCTTTGTTTTCTGCATTTGCTTGGGCGCTTTGCAGGATTTTTAGGGTTTTTTGGGCTGCTTTGATGGGATACCTTCCTGCGAAGGCTCTATCGAGTCCGCGTCGGTGTCCTGCTTTCTTTTGGTATCTGCGGAATGGGATGGCTCTCTTTTTCTCCATCACGTCTTGGAGGTACGTTTTGGCTTGGGCAAGCATCATGCCTTTTAGTGTCCTGCACACCTCGCGCGCGTGCTTATGGGATACTCTAACTTCTCTTCCGCTTGCTTTAACGGTCTTTTCTGAATCGAGATCTTCTGTTATTATTGAGTATCCCCATTTTGGCATAGGTTATTTCTCCAACTGCGCAACACAACAGCGTAAACGCGATTTATATGGCTTTCCATAACACAAGTAGTTTTTAGACTAAGTGAGCTAGGTAAGTTGCCTATGGAAACCACGAATTCGTTGCTGTGAGGTGTACAGAATTTGGAGTGCAGATGGACTTTTATAGTTTTCCAAGCGCGGCTTAGCGATCTGCGGCTAAGTTTCGGCTACCAAGCAGGACAGCTCTTGATGCAGGGTTAACCTTACTTAAAGCCCATAAACTTAACGGAACAAAAACATAAAACGTAGCCTCAAAAACCATTGCCACACAAAAACAGGCAAATAACAAAAGGTTTCAGCTTTTTTTCTGCGATGTGTTTATGTTTCACTTTAAAGCTTAACCCTAAACAGAAGGTTAAACGTTAATGACCGAAAAAGATGCCCACATCACCATGCTGCACGGCGCTGGCGGCACCGTCATGCACAACCTCGTCAAAGACTACATTGTCAAGGCGTTTGGCGGGTTAAGCGATGCTGAAATCCCCATAGAAGCCATGGATGATGCCGCCGTCGTAGACGACATCGTCCTCAAAAGCGACAGCCACGCCGTAAAACCCATCTTCTTCCCAGGCGGCGACATCGGACGCTTAGCCATCGCAGGCACCGTCAACGACATCAGCTGTTTAGGTGCGGCTCCGCGGGCGCTGGCATGCGGCTTCGTTTTGGAAGAGGGCTTGCCGATGGCGGATTTGGAGCGGATTTTGGCGAGCATGCGGGCAACCTGCATTGAAGCAGGCGTGGGCGTCGTGACGGGCGATACTAAAGTCGTCGAGAAAGGCGCGTTAGGCGGATGCGTAATGAACGTGTCAGGCATCGGCAAACGCACCGCAGCGCTGGAACACAATCTCGAAGTGGTCAAGCGGTCACGCAGCGGCTTTTCGGCGCGGTGGATGACAGATGCAAACCTGCAAGTCGGCGACAAAATTATCCTATCAGGCACAGTAGGCGACCACGGAGTAGCCGTGCTTTCCGCGCAGGAAGGACTCAAATTCGGCAGCAACATCCTAAGCGACGTCAAACCCCTAAACCACCTCATCCAAAACATGCTCGGCGAAGTCGGCGGAGTCGTAGCCATCAAAGACCCCACCCGCGGCGGCTTAGCGGACTGCCTCCACGAATACGCCGAAAAATCCAAAACAGGCATACTCGTAGAGGAAGATAAGGTGCCCATCCGCGACGACGTACGCGCAGCATGCGACATGCTGGGGCTAGACCCGCTGGAGGTAGGCAACGAAGGCAAAATCGTCATCGGCGCCATCCCCGAAAAAGCCCAAGCAATCACACAGTTCCTCCAAAGCACCCCCGAAGGCAAAGACGCACAAATCATCGGCGAAGTCACCGCAGAATTTGGCGGCGTAGCCATGCAGACGGTGGTGGGCGGCAAACGCGTCTTAGCCCGACCCGTAGGCGACCCCGTACCGAGGATTTGCTAAGCGCTAAACAAATATTGGACAAACCACATTCTTCCACTCTGACAGCAACGTGCAGGGGTCTCCAAGCCAGGTCAACGGAGTAGGGCTTAGGACCCTATCGCGTAGGCGTTCGTGGGTTCGAATCCCACCCCCTGCACCATATATAAATAAACAGGCCTAGGGTCCCGCTGGCGAGGATTTCTCTGTTTTTGTATGTTAGAGTTTTCTTTTTCGAAAGATTGTTGAGCCTTCAAACTCGGTTACGTATTCAAAGCCTGCTTCAACTAAGCTGCAGATGTCTTTTTCGGTTTTTGCGACTTTAGAGATGTAGCTGGTTTCGCCTTGAAATAGAGCCTCTTCGAGCTGGACGTAGAGTAGAGTGTTTTTGATGTTCTTGTGTCCTAAGCGCATCATCACATAGTACATGTCTTTGGTTTCATGGTAGAGTGTTGTTCCTTTCCAGTATCTGAGGGTGTGAAAGTGAATTTTTAGTAGTCGCTGGTTGCCTATTTTGTGGGCTACGCGTTTTCTTTGGCGTTGAAAAGTTACGGCGTGGTTGTCGATTAGCATATCTGGACGCGAGAAGACTCTGTCGCCGTAGTTTCGGGGTAGCTGTTGGATCATTTCTATGAGTTTGTTGCTGAGGTGTGTAACTCGGGGGTTGCTGTTTTTCTCGGGTGTTATCCCAAAAGAACGTACGTTAGAAAAATAAGAGAAAGCAGCATCATCTTTGGTTTCCCATGAGATTTCATCGGACGGCAGAAGAGTAGACACGGCACGTTTTTCTGTTCGCTAAACGTGTGCGTGTTTCGTAACTATTTACTCTTTTGTAAGGGTTATTTCAATTATTGAAACCATTCGTGCCCTGTT